>CAVWES010000014.1:0-283519 GCA_963754175.1 uncultured Gaiellaceae bacterium
CCGGGATTCACCTCCACCAGCGTCTACGCCAAGCTCTTCGAGGCAGCGGGAGTCCCGTATGCGGCGCTCCTCGACCGGCTGATCGAGCTCGCACTCGAGCGCCACGCGCGCCGGTCGCAACTCCTGTACTAGATCCGCCTACACGCCGGCGAGGAGGCGCTCCGTTTGGCCGCGGTGCCACGCGAGGCCGAGCGTCACGAAGAGCCCGTCCGCACGCGCGAGCAGATCGTCGTCGCCTCGAGCCACACCCAGCGCTCGCATCGCAAATGGCTCGACCGACGTCCCGGGTTGCACGAGCGCCGGCGCTTCCGATTCGATCCGGTCGCGGCGATCGAGTGCGACGAGAGCGTCCATCCGCGCCGCAAAGATTCCCGGCCCCCATACGAGCGCTCGCTCGACCGGAAGCTCGACCAGCCATTCGAGCGACTGACGGTCGCCGCGCTCGAGCGCGATGCGGAGTCGCACGCCGCTGAGGTAGGTCTCGTACCCCTCTCCGGCGATGCGGAGGCCGTCGCGCTCCAACTCGGACGCCCGCGGCTCGTCGCCCAGGCACAGGTGTGCGACCGCGCAGAGAAGCAGGTCTCGAGGGTTACGCACGCAGGGCGTCGCGAGGTTCGCCTCGATCGCCGCGACGGTGCGATCCGTCTGCGCCGCGAGCTCGACCCAGTCTCCGATCGCGTCCGCCAGCTCGAGCTCGAGCGAGACGGAGTGGACGCGATGGTGCGCCGAGAGGCGTTGAGAGAGGCCGCCGTGGAGCTCGGCCAGCCGTCTTGCCTCGTCGAAGCGGCAGACCGCCGCCGCGGCCGGCGACCCCGCCTCGTACGCCTCGCACAGATGGTCCGGATCGTCGATCTCCGACATCAGTTCAAGTCGCTCCTCACTGAACGCCGCTGCCTCCTGGAAGCGCCGGTGATCGAACGCGGCCTGCGTCTTCGCGCCGAGCGCGAACGAGCGGAGCTCGACGCTGTCGAGCTCGTCCGCCAGCCTTGTCGCTTCCTCGATGATCTCCCCGGGCGCGCCGGTCAGCTCGATGTTCGCCAGCGCGAGAAGCGCACGCGCCCGCGCTTCGGAGCCTGGCGCTGCCAGCTCGAGCGCCTTCGCCGCCCACTCCTTGATGCGGTCCATGTTCAGTCGGATCGACCACATCGCTGACCTGATCGACGACTGGAACGCGAGGAACGCGTACGTCTCCGCTCGCTCGGCGTAATCGAGCGGACCTTCGGCTGCGCGGAGCAGCGCCAGCCGCATCCCTTCGCCGTCGTAGCGAAGAGCCTGAGCCTCGCCGATCGCGCGCCAGAGCAACGCCTGCTCGTACGGGTCGTCCGAGAGGCCGACGGCGCGCGTGTAGAGCTCGATCGCCTCCTCCATCTCGTGCCGTCCCCGGGCGAGGCGGCCTGCGCGCGACAGCCAGTGCACGGCCCGCTCGCGTGCTCGGGCGAGTCCCTCGGGGTCGCCCGCCCACACGAGATCGGCTTCCTCGCGGATTCGCCGCCTCCGAGTAGTGGTACGCGAGGAGCGGTGCACGCTCGTCCGCCGCCGCACTCCGTTCGAGCCACTCGGCGAAGCGTCGCATGCAGCCTGCCGCGACGGGCCTTCGGGATCGAGCCGTACGCGACCTCACGCGTGAGGGCGTGCTTGATCGCGAACTCGCGATCGTCGCCCAGCGATCGACCCGCGTTGCTCGGCGACGAGGTCCCGCTCCTCGAGGACGCCGAAGTCCGGCTCGACGCCGTCGAGCAGATGGACGACGGGCTCGCTCCAGAAGACCCGCCCGACGACGGCGCCGCCTGGAGCGCCGCCTTCTCCGTCGGCGGGAGGCGGTCGATGCGCGCGGCGAGCACTGCGTGCACCGTGTCCGGCATCGGGAGCGTCGCGTCGGGCTCGCCGAGCACCCAGCCCCGCGCCGACTCGACGAGGACGCCGCTGTCGACGAGCTCGCCGACGAGCTCCTCGAGGAAGAACGGATTGCCCTCCGCACGTTCGACGACGGATCGCGCAGGTCGTCCGGCAGCGCCGCCGAGAGCATCTCGTCGAGCATGCGCGCGGCGGCGGCGATCGGAAGCGGGTCGAGCCAGAGCACGGTCGTGTTGCGCTTCGCCGGCGCCCCACGCCGGGCGCTCGTCGAGCAGTCGGGCCGAGCGGTCGCGAGCACGACGAGCGGGCGCGCGCGCGTCCGCGAGGATGCGCTCGAGGAGGTCGAGCAGGTCGGGCTCGGCCCAGTGGATGTCCTCGACGAGGAGCACCGTCGGGCGCTCGAGGGCGAGTCCTCGACGAACCGCACCGCTGCCGCGTGCAGCCGCTCGCGCGCATCGAGCGGGTGGAGCTCGGGCGCGACGTCGAGCCCGAGTGCGAGCCCGAGGATCTCTCGTCCCTCGAGGCGCCGCTCGAGCTCCTCGGCGGATGCGCCCTCGCGAAGAGCGAGGTGCTCGCGCACGATCTCGCCGAGCGGCCAGTAGGTGATCCCGTCGCCGTACGCGAGGCAGCGGCCCGTGCGAACCGTCGGCGCCGGCTCTTCGCCCGCGAGGACGTCGCCAGAAGCTCGCGCACGAGCCGCGACTTCCCGACGCCCGGCTCACCGACGAGCGTGACGAGGTGCGGCTCGGCACCGGCCGCCGCGCGGCGATAGGTCGCGCGCAGCAGCTCGAGCTCGCTGTCTCGCCCGACGAAGACCCGCGCGGGCCGCTAGCGCCGCGCGGTCGCATCGTGCGGAGCGCGCGCATCGACGGGCACGCCTCGACGCCTCCCGGCTTTCCCTTCGCTTCGACGCGACCGCGGCGCCGCCGAACTCGAACGCGCCGGCCGCGGCCGCGGCGGTTCGCTCTCCGGCGAGCACCTCGCCCGGCTGCGCCGCCTTCTGGAGGCGGTCGGCGACGTTCACGGCGTCGCCGTGACGAACGAGCTGCCTTCGCGGGGTACGCCGACGACGACCTCGCCCGTGTTGACGCCGACGCGGAGCTCGAGCTCGCCGCCGAACAGCTCCGCGCAGCCGCTGCTGCATCGCCAGCGCCGCGTGCAGCGCGCGCTCGGCGTGGTCCTCCAGCGCGGCCGGCGCGCCGAACACCGCCATCACCGCGTCGCCGGCGAACTTCTCGACCGTGCCGCCCGTGAGCTCGATCTCCTCGCGCATCGCGTCGTAGAAGCGGCTCGAGCTGCGCGCGCACGCGCTCGGGATCGCGATCGCCGGCGTACGCGGTCGAGCCGACGAGGTCGGCGAAGAGAACCGTGACGAGCTTGCGCTCCTCGCGCCGCGCGCACGCGGGGAGTCTGCCCGAAGCGGCGGGCGCGCGCTAGCCGAGAACCGCGGCGAGCGCCTCTTCCCAGGCGCGGAGGCCGTCGTCGAGCTCGGCCTCCGAGTCGTCAGCGGGCAGAGCACGCGGATGCAGTTGCCGTCGACTCCGGCCTTGAGGAGCAGCAAGCCCGCGCTGCAACGCCTCGTCGATCACCGCGGCGGCGAGCTCCGGCGCAGGCTCCTTCGTCGCGGGATCGCGAACGAGCTCGATCGCGAGCATCGCGCCGAGCCCGCGGACGTCGCCGATCTGCGGCCAGCGCGACTGCCACGTCGAGCATTCGGGCGCGGATCGCGTCGCCGAGGAGCTCGGCGCGCGCGACGAGCTGCTCCTCGTCGAAGACGTCGAGGACGGCGAGCGCGGCAGCGAGCGCGACCGGGTTGCCGATGAACGTGCCGCCGATCGCTCCCGGGTGCGGGTCGTCCATGATCGCCGCCCGGCCGATCACGCCCGAGAGCGGCAGCCCGCCGGCGATCGACTTCGCGACGATCATGAGGTCCGGCTCGACGTCGAAGTGCTCCATCGCGAACATCCGGCCGGTCCGGCCGAAGCCGGTCTGCACCTCGTCCGCGACGAGGACGATCCCGTGCTCGTCGCAGATCCTGCGCAGGCCCTCGACGAACTCGGCCGGCGCCGGGAGGAAGCCGCCCTCGCCCTGCTGCGGCTCGAAGACGATCGCGGCGACGTGCTCGGGCGAGACCTGCGTCGCGAACATCCGCTCGAGCGCCGCGAGCGCGGTCGCTGCGTCCGGGCCGCGATACGCGTTCGGGTACGGCGCGCGATAGACCTCGGGCGCGAACGGCCCGAGCCCCTTCTTGTACGGATGGGTCTTCGACGTCATCGTCAGCGCCATCCAGCGTGCGCCCGTGGAACGCGCCCTCGAACGCGATCACGCCCTGGCGCTTCGTGTACAGGCGCGCGAGCTTCACGGCGTTCTCGACCGCCTCGGCGCCCGGCGTTGAAGAACGCCGCCGCGTGTCTCGCCGCTGATCGGAGCGAGCGCGCCGAGGCGCTCCGCGAGCTCCACGTAGCCCTCGTACGGCACAACCGTGAAGTCGGTGTGCAGGAAGCGATCGACCTGCTCGGCGATCGCCTCGAGGACGCGCGGATGGTTGTGCCCGACGTTCGCGACGCCGACGCCGCCGACGAAGTCGACGAACGTGTTGCCGTCGACGTCGGTGATCGTCGAGCCCCGCGCGCGGTCGGCGACGATCGGCTCGTGGACGATCAGCGGACGGCGACCGCGTGTCGCTCGCGCTCGAGGATCTCGCGGCTGCGCGGTCCCGGAATCTCCGTCCGGATCTCGATCACGCGGGTCGCCGCCACGCGCGGCAGCCTATCCGTCCGACGTGGTCGGTGGAGCATCCTGTCGCAGCAGTGGACGAGCACGACCTCGACGACGACCCGATCGCCCAGCTCGCAGCCTGGCTGGACGACGCGCGGGTCGCCGACTCGAGGCCGCACGCGATGACGCTCGCGACCGCGACACCGACGGACGGCCGTCGGCGCGCGTCGTGCTGCTGCAGGGCATCGACGCCCGAGGCGTCGTCTTCTTCACGAACCGCGACGTCGCGCAAGGGTCGCGAGCTCGGCCGCAATCCGCACGCTGCGGCGCGTACTCCACTGGTGGGAGCTCGGGCGCCAGGTGCGGGTCGAAGGAGCCGTCGAGGAGCCGTCGCGACGAGGAGTCGACCGCGTACTGGACACGCGCCCGCGGGGCAGCCAGATCGCCGCGTGGGCCTCGCGCGCAGTCGGAGCCGCCTCGCCGGACGGGCGGAGCTCGACGCGTCGGTCGCCGAGGTCGAGGAGCGATTCGCGGGACGGCGACGTGCCGCTTCCGCCCTTCTGGGGCGGGTACCGCATCGTCCCCGATCGGATCGAGCTCTGGACACACCGAGACGACCGGCTCCACGACCGCGTGCGCTACGCCCGCGAGGCGGGCGGCTGGCGCCGCGAGCGCCTCGCGCCGTAGAGCCGCTACGGCGGCGCGAGCGCGCCGTCGGTGTAGAGGCCCTCGGCGTTCCAGAGCATGAAGCCCTTCGCGCCGGAGAGGCGCGCGGCGTCGATCTGCGCCCGCACCTCGTCGATGCCGTACGGGACGCTGAAGCTGAAGTCCTGCACCCACGGCACGAGGAGGGCGTCCTGTCCGCGCAGCGCGCAGCTCGGAACTGCCGAAGCGCACGCGAGACGGTCGCGCCGGGAGCCGTGCTCGGGTCTGCGAGGCCGAGCTCGCCCGAGCCGAACAGCGACGGGTACGTCATCGCGTAGACCGTGTCGAGGTACGGCGCCATGCGCCTCGGCAGCTGGCCGATCCCGAGGTCGCGCGCCGCGGAGAGGCCGAAGACGGCCGCCGAGACCCGCACGCCGAGCGGCGCGAGCCGGCTGTCGCGCGTAGCGCAGGAACGCCGGGATGGCCTCGCCGCTTCGCGAGCGAGCCCCTTCCTGCCGTAGACGCGCGCTGCCGACGTCGCCGTCGGAGGGGAAGCGCACGTAGTCGAACATGATCTCGTCGAAGCCGGCTCGCGCCGCCGCGATCGCGACGTCGACGTTGTACTTCCACACTCGCCGGTCGTAGGGATTCGTCCAGCCGAGGCCTGCCGCGTCGCGCCACGACGGAGCCGTCGCGACCGGCGGATCGCGAGATCCGGGCGCGCGCGTGCGAGCACCGGGTCCTCGAACGTCACGATGCGCCCGATCAGGTAGACGCCGCGCTCGTGCGCGCGCCGCGCCACGTCGCGAGCGGCGTAGTAGTCGCGCGCCGCGCCGGACGACACGGCGAGCGGAACCGACGACGGCACGAACCCGATCTCGCCGTTCTCGTCCTTGACGTCGAGCTCGACCGCCGTGAGGCCGTCGCGCTCGAGGTCGAGGTACTCGTCGAGCTTCCCCGGGAGCGAGGCGAGGGCCATCGTCACGTGGACGCCGCGAAGCTCGATCGGAAGCGTCTTCGGCCCGTCGCTCGGCGTGGCCGCCAGCGTCGCCAGGTCGGCGGCGGATCGCGTCCCGTCGTCCGTGCCCACGAACCGCGCCCCGACGCCGAGGACCGCGAGCACGACGAGGAACGCGCCGACCGCGGCACTCCGCCTCAGGCGCTTCCTCCGCCGTATCGCCGCCCGACGCTCGCGAAACCGCTCGTTCGGGTCGATGGGTGGGAACAGCATCGACACCGGGGCGTGGACCTTACCGCAGCCCTCGTAGAATCGGCGCGTGGTCCTCTCCGATCGCACCATCCGGCGTCTCCTCGACGAGGGCCGGATCGGCATCGATCCCTACGCCCCGGAGCTGATGCAGCCGTCGAGCCTCGACGTGCGCGTCGACCGCTACTTCCGGGTCTTTCGGAACTCGCGCTACCCGTTCATCGACGTGAAGGCGCAGCAGGAGGATCTGACCGAGCTCGTCGAGGTCGACGACGACGAGGCGTTCATCCTCCACCCCGGGGAGTTCGTGCTCGGCTCGACGCTCGAGCGGGTGACGCTCCCCGACGACCTCGTCGCCAGGCTCGAGGGCAAGAGCTCCTCGGCAGGCTCGGGCTGCTCATCCACTCGACCGCCGGGTTCATCGACCCCGGCTGGGACGGCCACGTGACGCTCGAGCTCTCGAACGTCGCGAACCTCCCGATCACGATCTATCCCGGGATGAAGATCGGCCAGCTGTCGTTCGTCCAGCTCACCGAGGCGGCCGAGCGCCCGTACGGCTCGGAGGGGATCGGGTCGAAGTACCAGGGCCAGCGCGGGCCGACGCCGAGCCGCTACTGGCAGAACTTCAGCGAGAGCTGAGCGTCGTCTAGTCGGGCGGCGGCGTCGCAGGCCGTCTCGTCGTCGCCCTCGTCGAGCCTGATCAGAAGCCTCGTCAGCCCCGCGAGCTCGTCGTCGTCGAGTCGCGAGCGGAAGAGCTCGTCGATCTGCGCGAGGTGGCTTCCGGACGCCTCGCGCAGCTTCCCGAGGCCGGCGTCGGTCAGCACCGCGTAGACGACCCGCCGATCGGTCGCACACGAAGCGCGCTCGACGAATCCGCTCTGCTCGAGACCGTCGAGCAGCCGCGTGATACCCGATGCGGTGAGCAGAACCTCGCGCGGCGAGGTCGACCCGGCGCATCCGCCGGTCCGGTGCGCGCGCCAGCCGGAGCAGGACCTCGTAGTCGCTGAGCGTGAGCCCGTGATCCGCCGAGAGCTGCGCGCTCAACTGCCGCGTCGCCGCGGCGTGCGCCCGTACCAGCGCAGCGAAGGCGCTCCCAGTCGTTTGCTCGATCAATACTTGACTGCTCATCCTTCTTCCTCTATAGTTGCTTGCGTACTCAATAGTAGCGGACACAAAGGAGATGTCCATGTCCATCCTTGCAGAGTCTTCGGCCACCGTCATCCCGAGCGGAACGTGGTCGATCGACCCCGTCTGGTCGGCGCTCGAGTTCGAGGTCAAGAAGCTCGGGCTCGCGACCGTCAAGGGCCGCGTGCCGGGCTTCTCCGGAACGATCGAGGGCGGCGAGACCCCCACGATCGACGGCACCGTCGACGTGTCGACCATCACGACGTTCGACGAGACCCGCGACGGGCACATTCAGTCGCCGGACTTCTTCGACACCGAGCGGTATCCGGAGCTCCGCTTCGAGTCGACCTCTGTCGAGACTCGCGGCGACGAGCTCGTCGTCGAAGGTGCGCTGACGATCAAGGACGTCACGAGGCCCGTCGAGCTCAAGGGCAGGTTCGTCGGAGCAGGCGTCGACCCGTATGGAAACGACCGAATCGGCATCGAGCTCGCGGGCACCGTCGACCGCACCGAGTTCGGGCTGAACTGGAACGCGCCGCTTCCCGGCGGCGGCTTCCTCCTGCCGAACGAGGTCGTCCTCAAGGCGAGCCTCGCGGCGGTCAAGGCGGCCTGACGTGAAGATCCTCGCCATCTCCGGCAGCCTTCGGGCGGGGTCGTACAACACGGCCCTCGCCCGGGCGGCCGCCGAGCTCGCTCCCGACGGGGTCGAGATCGAGGTGTACGACGGGCTCGGTCTCGTCCCCCACTACGACGAGGATCTCGATCAGGAGGGCATCGAGACTCCCGCGACCGTCGCGGAGCTCCGGCGACGCATCGACGAGGCGGACGCGCTCCTCCTCGTCACGCCGGAGTACAACGGCTCGACCACGGGAGTCCTGAAGAACGCGATCGACTGGGTCTCCGCGCGGCACCGCGGCAGCTGGCTTCGGAACAAGACCGTCGCCATCGCCGGCGCGACAACCGGCGAGTACGGGGCGATCTGGGCGCAGCAGGACCTGCGCCGGATCCTCGGAATCGCCGGTGCCCGCGTCGTCGCCGGCGACTTTCCGCTGCCTCGTGCGTACGAGGCGTTCGACGAGTCCGGGACGCTCGCGAGCCCGCTCGTCGCCGAGCGCCTCCGCAGCCACCTCGCGGCGCTCGTCCACGAGGCGAGCCCCGCTCAACGTCGCCGCGTAGAACGCCGAGGGGCCGCGCTACGGCGGCCCCTCGAAACGGATACCAGCGTTGGATTAGTAGAGGCGCTTCCGGCACGTGCCTCCCGAGAGAGACGACGCACAGCGCGAATCGCGAGCCCCCTACGCTGGCTAGGCGGTTCCCGGTGGTCCCGGGGGCACGCCTCTACCCGCTGGTACCTCCACTGCCCGTACTGTCATCACTCAAGCCGGACCACCTCCTTTCCGCGGTAGCGCCAGCATACGCACTGCGAGCGGATGGAGGGAGGGCGGATGTCGTGCCGACGATCCGCGCCGCGACTCGCGCGGACGTCACCGGGCGACCGGGTCAGGGAGCCGCGCCGAGGACGACCGACAGCTCGAGGCCGCGGTCGAGCGGGACCGTGACGCTCGAGAGCGCCGGATCGGCCTGGCGCGCCGCCGAGTACGCACCGAGCGTCTCGGCGTGCGAGAGGACGTTGTCGGCGACGACGAGCCCGCCCGGCTCGAGCAGCGGCCGCGCGAGCGCGAAGAGCGCCTCGTAGTCGTCCTTCTCGGCGTCGAGGAAGACGAGGTCGAAGATGTCCTGCGTCGCGCGAGCGTCGCGTACGCGTCGCCCTCGACGAGCTCGGCCCACTCGTCGAGACCTGCGTCGGCGACGTTCGTGCGCCACGCCTGCGCACTTCGCGGGGTCGTGCTCGAGCGAGACCAGCCGGCCGCCGAGCACGCGCGCGCCCGCCGCGAGCCAGATCGACGAGTAGCCGCGCGAGCCGCCGATCTCGAGCACCTCGATGCCCGCCTGGCACGCGGCGAGCGCGAACAGGAAGCGGCCGGTCGTCGGCTCGACCTGGCGCGAGCGGTCGCGTCGCCGGCAGCCCGGCCTCGCGCTCGGCGGCGTCCTCCTCCTCGAGCCGCGCGAGAACGGCCCGCACCCGCTCGTCAAGCATCGGGCACCTCGACCACGACCATGCCGTCCTCGCGGACGGAGACCGGAAACGTCGACACCGCCGCGAACGCAGGCAGCGACATCGGGATCCCGGTCTCGAGGTCGAAGCGCGAGCCGTGACGCGGGCAGACGACGACGCACGCCTCGGGCTCCCAGTCCCCCTCGCAGAGCGGCCCGTCGTCGTGCGAGCAGCGATCCTCGATCGCGTGAAGCCGTCCTGCGCAGTTGTAGACGCCGATCGTGAGCGCGCCGGCATCGACGAGCCGCATCGCTCCGGGCGGCAGCTCCTCGAGCGGCCCGACCTCGACCTCGGCCACGCCTATTCGAGCACCAGGTCGCGGCTCGAGGTGCCCCACTCCTCGGGAAGCGGCGTCCCCCGCGCCTTGTGCAGCGCGAGCTTGAGGACGCCGAGGCCGAGGATCGCGCACTTCAGGCGAACCGGCGTCAGCGGGATGCCGAGCTCGTCGAGGAGCTCCTCCTTCGGCATCGCGGCGACCTCCGCGGCCGTCCGGCCCTTGACGAGGTCGCTGAGCATCGACGTCGCCGCCTGGCTGATCGCGCAGCCGCGGCCGTCGAAGCCGACCTCCTCGATGACGTCGCCCTCACCGAGTCGCACCGAGACGATGATCTCGTCGCCGCAGAGCGGGTTCTGGCCCTCCGCCTGCGCGTCCGCGGGGTCCAGGAGCCCGTGGTTCCGCGGGTTCTTGTAGTGATCCAGGATCAGCTCCCGGTACAGCTGGTCGAACTCGCTCATGGCTAGCCGAGCGACGTCTTGGCCTTGTGGAGGCCGTCGACGAGGCGGTCGACCTCCTCGGGGATCGAGTAGAGGTAGAAGCTCGCGCGCACGGTCGCGGCGACGCCGAGCTTCGCCATGAGCGGCTGGGTGCAGTGATGTCCGGCGCGCACGGCGACGCCCTCCCAGTCGAGCACCTGCGCGACGTCGTGCGGATGGACGCCGTCGACGTTCATGGAGACGATGCCCGCGCGATGCTCCGGCGACGGCCCGTAGGTCGTGATCCACGGGAGCTCGGCCAGGCGCCCGAGCGTGTACTCGACGAGATCGCGCTCGTGCGTCTCGATCGCCTCGAGGCCGACGTCGAGGACGTAGTCGACCGCCGCACCGAAGCCGACCGCCTCGGCGATCGCAGGCGTGCCTGCCTCGAACTTGTACGGGAGCTCGTTCCACGTCGTGCGCTCCATCGAGACGGAGCGGATCATCTCGCCGCCGAGATTGAACGGCGCCATCGTCTCGAGCAGCTCGCGGCGGCCCCAGAGCGCGCCGATCCCGCTCGGCCCGCACATCTTGTGCGACGAGAGCGCGAGGAACTCGCAGTCGAGCGCCTGGACGTCGATCGGCCGATGCGGTGCGGCCTGGGCGGCGTCGACCACCATGATCGCGTCGCGCTCGTGCGCCCAGGCCGCGAGCTCGCGGACCGGGTTCACGGTGCCGAGCGTGTTGGACACGAGATTCGAGGCGACGACCTTCACGGTCCCCTCGCGCTCGATCTCGTCGAGCGCGTCGAGCTGCAGCTCGCCGGACTCGTCGATCGGGATCGCCTTGAACGACGCCCCGGTGCGGCCCGCGACGTACTGCCACGGCACGAAGCTCGAGTGGTGCTCGAGGTCGGTGACGACGACGACGTCGCCGGGGCCGAGGTTGTCGAGGCCCCAGGCATACGCCACGAGGTTGAGCGCCTCGGTCGCGCTGCGGGTGAAGATCACCTCGCGCTCGGACGGCGCGTTCACGAAGCCCGCAACCTTCCCGCGCGCCGTCTCGTAGCCCGTCGTCGCGCGCTCGGCGAGCCGGTAGACGCCGCGGTGGACGTTCGCGTACGAGTGCTCGTAGAACTCGCGCATCGCGTCGAGCACCTGCCGCGGCTTCTGCGTCGACGCGGCCGAGTCGAGGAACGCGACCGGCTTCCCGTTCACGAGCTCGTCGAACACCGCGAAGTCCGCGCGCAGGCGGTGCGCGTCGAGCTTCGCTTCTGTCGTCACGGCCACGGCGCCATCGTACCCCCGGGCACCCAGGCCGACTCCGCGCCTGCCCGCGCACGCTCGGGCTGCCTACCCGAGGTCGACCTTGCCGTTCGTCGACGCGCGCTCGGCGGCCCGCCGCACGCGCTGCGCCGTCAGGACCGCGTCCTCGAGCAGCTCCTGCACGAGCTCGACGCGCCGCCGCTCCGACAGCTCTCGCAGAAGCGCCAGCTTGTCGTCCGCCGGAAGCTCGACCTTGCCGGCCAGCGCGAACGAGAGCTGTGGCGCTCCGCTGTCGGGTGGCTCGACCTCGCTCCCCGTCAACTCGCGGAGCACGCCGAACATGCGAAGCGCCTCCTCGATCGCTTCCGCTTCCGCCGGATCGGCGTCGTCCTCGAGCGGCGATACGCGGCCGGTGTGGAACGACCTGCCCTCGGTCAGCTCGTCGAGGTGGAAGCGCTCACCGCCCTCGACGAGGATGTTGAGCCGGCCGTCCTCGAACCGCGTCAGCACCTCGACGATGCGCGCCCGCGTCCCGACGTCCCGGATCCCGTCGTCGTCCGCGTAGACGAGCCCGAACTCCGTGTCGTCCTCGAGACACTCGCCGATCAGCTCCTTGTAGCGCTCCTCGAAGATGTGGAGCGGCAGCTGCTCGGTCGGCAGGAGGACGATGCCGAGCGGAAACAGTCCGAGCTCGTCCATCGCGAAAGCCTAGGCGGACGCGGGCGTCAGGCCGTCTGCTCGAGGTCGAGCGCGCACGAGTTGATGCAGTAGCGCAGGCCGGTCGGCGCAGGCCCGTCCTCGAACACGTGACCGAGGTGGCCGCCGCACGACGCGCACATCACCTCCGTGCGAACCATGCCGTAGCCCGTATCGGTCTCCGTGACGACGCTGTCGAGCGACGTCGGCTCGTAGAAGCTCGGCCAGCCGGTGCCGGACTCGAACTTCGTGTCGGAGCGGAAGAGCTCCGCGCCGCAACCGGCGCAGCGGTACACGCCGGGCGAGTGCTCGTCCCAGTACGCGCCCGTGAAGGCGCGCTCCGTGCCCTTGCGCCGCAGGATCTCGTACTGCTCCGGCGTGAGCCGCGCCCGCCACTCCTCGTCGGTGAGCTGCATCTTGGTCTCCATGCTCCGAGGGTACCGCCTCGACGTCAGAGGACGACGAGCGAGAGCGCGACGAACTGCGTCGCCGCAGCGGCGATCACGAGCAGGTGGAAGATCTCGTGGAAGCCGAAGTCGGCGGGAAACGGGTTCGGCCACGCGGTCGCGTACGCGAGCGCCCCGACGCTGTAGAGGGCCCCACCGACGATCACGAGCACGGCGGCAGCCACGCCGAGTGCGGGAAAGAGCTGCGGGATCAGGATGAGCCCGACCCATCCGACCCCGAGGTAGGCGACCGCGGTGAGCCACCGCGGCGCATCGATCCAGACGAGGTTCAGGACGATCCCGAGCGCCGCTCCGATCCAGACCGTGACGAGCCCGACGACCCGAGCCGTTCCGGTGAAGGCGACGAGTGCGAACGCCGTGTACGTCCCGGCGATGAAGACGAAGATCATGGCGTGGTCGAGCCGCCGGGCACGAAGACGCGCGGACGCGCTTCGCCAGGGATAGCGGTGGTAGAGGGCGCTCGCACCGAACATCGCCGCGAGCGCGACCGCGTAGACCCAGACCGCGAAGCGCTCGAGGTAGCCGTCGGCGAGCACGACGAGGAGCGTCCCGGCGACGACCGCCGCGACGAAGGCGTACTGGTGGAAGACGCCGCGGAGCCGCGGCACGACGAACGTCCGTCATCGCGCGATGATGCCCGATCTGCCCTACGTCTGCGGGATGCGCGCTTCGAGCGCGGCCGCGAGCGCGTCGCGCACGGGCTCGAGCTCGACGCGGTCGAGCACGTCCTGGAAGAAGCCGCGCACGATCAGCCGCTCGGCCTCCGCGCGCGTGAGACCGCGTGTCATGAGGTAGAAGAGCTGCTCGCGGTCGACCTGGCCGAGCGTCGCGCCGTGCGTGCAGCGCACGTCGTTCGCCATGATCTCGAGCCCGGGGATCGAGTCGGCGTGCGCGGACTTCGAGAGCAGGAGGTTGCGGTTCTCCTGGTACGCGTTCGTCTTCTGCGCGCCCTCCTCGACGCGGATCATCCCGCGCCAGACCGCCCGCGCCGTGTCGCGCAGCGCGCCCTTGAACGCGAAGTCCGACGTCGTCGACGGCGCGATGTGCTCCTGGAACGTGTCGTAGTCGAGGTGCTGCGTGCCGTCCGCGAAGTACGCGCCGGTCACCCGCGAGGTCGCGCCCGGCCCGGCGAGGTCGTTCTGGATGCGCACCTTCCCCTTCGCGGAGCCGAAGCCACCGGCGACCCAGTCGAGCTCGGCGTCGCGCTCGACCCTGGCGTGATGCGAGGCGAAGTGCCACGTGCCGCGCGAGAGGTTCTGCACCGATACGTACTCGACCTTCGCGGCCTGCTGGACGACGATCTCGACCGCGGCGTTCGTGTACGCCGCGAGCTCGGGCGTCGCCGACGCGTACTCCTCGATCAGCGTGAAGCGGCTCTCGGGCTCGGCGACGACGAGCAGGCGCCAGAAGAGCGACCCGCCCTCGACCGAGTTCGCGATCCGGACGTAGAGCGGCTTCTCGAGCACGACACCGCGCGGCACGTGCACGAGCAGCCCGTTCGTCCACATCGCGGCGTTGTGCGCGGCGAACTTCTCGTCCCAGCCGACGAGCGAGTAGAGGAGCTCGTGATCCTCGGGGAGCGGCTCGAAGCGGATCCCGTCGGGCGCCGACGCGATCTCGATGCCCGCCTCGCCGACGTAGGCCACGCCGGCTGCGTCGAGCTCGAGCATTCCGGGCGGTGACGCGATCTCCGTCGCACCGTTGGCCGTCCAGGCGTCCGGATCGAAGCCCTTGAGGTCCGTGAAGCGCCAGTGCTCGTCCTTCGTCGTCGGAAGCGGGAGCTCGCGGTAGCGCTCGAGCGGCTCGGCGCGGGTCATGCGTCGTACCGCCGGTGCAGCATGAGCGCGTTCCCGTCGGGATCCTTGAACCACGCCTGCCGGCAGACGCTCGTCTCGATCGTCTCGCCGTCGAACTCGACGCCCTTCGCCTCCAGCTCCGCTCGCGCCGCGTCGACGTCGGGCACGCGAAGCGCCAGGCCCGCCGGGCTCGGCGCGAAGGGCTGGCCGATGCTCGAGGGATCGAAGATGTCGAGCGTCACCTGGCCCGCGCGGAACTCCATGTCGCTCTCGCCCTCGGTCTCGATCTCGAGGCCGAGCACCTCCGAGTAGAAGTGCTTCGCCCTCGGGATGTCCTGGGTGAGGAAGGAGACGAAGTCGACGTGCTCGACCTGCATCACGGCATCGTGCCGTCGGGGTACGGCGCGTAGCGGCGGTGGAGGAGGATGCGGTTGCCGGCGGGATCGCTGACTCCCGCGCCGCTGCAGACGCCGGAGTCCCACATCTCGCCGACCTCGAGACCCGCCGCCTCGAGCTTCGCCTTCGCCGCCGCGACGTCGGCGACGCGGAGCGCGATCGTCGACGGGCGGAAGCGCGCGCGAACTCGTAGTCGTGCGTGTGCGGCGTCATGACCGCGAGCGTGACGTTGCCGGCCTCGTACTCGACCCAGTCGTCGTCGGGCGAGTTCGGGTTCCGCTCGAGGCCGAGCAGCTCCCCGTAGAAGTGGTTGGCCTGCGTCCATGTCCGTCACCGGCACGCGGATGTAGTCGACGCGCTCGACGCCGATCATCCGGACGCCCCGTCGCGATACGGCGCGTAGCGCTTGTGCAGCGTCAGCTCGTTGCCGTCCGGATCGGTGAAGCTGCGCCATGTGGCAGACGCCGGTGTCGAACGTCTCGCCGTCGAACCGCACGCCCTTCGCCTCGAGCTCCGCGCGTGCCGCTGCGACGTCGTCGACGTGCAGGAGCGCGATGCTCGTCGTCTGGGGCTCGAAACTCCCCGCCGAACCGCGCGGGCTCCCAGATCGCGAAGCACGTCTCGACCGACCCAGAACTCGTAGCGACGAGTGCTCGTCGGGCCGAAGCCCGAGCGTCTCGACGTAGAACTCCCGCGAACGCTCGGCAGTCCGACGACGGGATGCCGATCGCGTCGACCTTGCTGATCGGACTAGCCAAGACCCGGCTCCTAGCCGACCGAGCCTTCCATCTGGAGCTGGATGAGGCGGTTCATCTCGACCGCGTACTCGAGCGGGAGCTCCTTCGTGATCGGCTCGACGAAGCCGGAGACGATCATCGCGCACGCCTCGGCCTCGGAGAGGCCGCGGCTCATGAGGTAGAAGAGCTGCTCCTCGCCGATCTTCGAGACCGTCGCCTCGTGCCCGAGGTCGACGTCCGACTCGTCCACCTGGATGTACGGGTACGTGTCCGAGCGCGACTCGTCGTCGAGGATGAGCGCGTCGCAGACGACCTTCGACTTCGAGCCGACCGCGCCCTTCGCGACCTGCAGGAGCCCGCGGTAGCCGGCGCGGCCGCCGTCCTTCGAGATCGACTTCGACGTGATCACGGACGACGTGCGCGGCGCGACGTGGACGACCTTGCCGCCCGCGTCCTGGTGCTGGCCCTTCCCGCCGAACGCGATCGAGAGCACCTCGCCGTGCGCCCGCTCGCCCATGAGCCAGATCGCCGGGTACTTCATCGTCACCTTCGAGCCGAGGTTCCCGTCGACCCACTCCATCGTCGCGTCCTCGTAGGCGACGGCGCGCTTCGTGACGAGGTTGTAGACGTTGTTCGACCAGTTCTGGATCGTCGTGTAGCGGCAGCGCCCGCCCTGCTTGACGACGATCTCGACGACGGCCGAGTGCAGCGAGTCGGACGAGTAGATCGGCGCGGTGCAGCCCTCGACGTAGTGCACGTACGCGTCCTCGTCGACGATGATCAGCGTGCGCTCGAACTGGCCCATGTTCTCCGCGTTGATGCGGAAGTAGGCCTGGAGCGGCATCTCGATCCGGACTCCCGGCGGCACGTAGATGAACGACCCGCCCGACCAGACCGCCGAGTTGAGCGCGGCGAACTTGTTGTCGTTCTGCGGGATGATCGTGCCCATGTACTGCTTGACGATGTCCTCGTGCTCGCGGAGGCCGGAGTCCATGTCGAGGAAGAGCACGCCCTTCGCCTCGAGATCGGCCTGGAGCTTGTGGTACACGACCTCGGACTCGTACTGCGCGCCGACGCCGGCGAGGTACTTCTTCTCCGCCTCCGGGATCCCGAGCTTGTCCCACGTGTCCTTGATGTCGGCGGGCAGGTCCTCCCAGGAGTCGGCCTGCTTCTCCGTGGGCCTGATGTAGTAGTAGATGTTCTCGAAGTCGATGCCCGAGAGATCGGCGCCCCAGTTCGGCATCGGGCGCGCGAAGAAGTAGTCGAGCGACTTGTGGCGGAACTGCCGCATCCAGTCGGGCTCGTTCTTGTGCTCCGCGATCGCCTCGACGACCTCGTGCGAGATGCCTCTCCCCGACTTGAAGAAGTAGTCCTTGGCTTCGTCCGGGTTCGAGAACCCGTACTTGTAGTCCGAGCGGATCCCGCGGACGACGTCGGTCTCGTGTGTGCTGCTCATGAGGGCCCTCTTCCGTTGCCGTTCGAACCGAATGCCTCGTAGCCTTCGGCTTCGAGCTTGTGGGCGAGCTCCGGGCCGCCGTCGGCGACGATGCGCCCGTCGACGAAGACGTGGACGAAGTCCGGTGTGACGTAGTCGAGGATGCGCTGGTAGTGCGTGATCACGAGCGCGCCCGTCTCCGGCCCGACGAGCTTGTTCACGCCGTTCGCGACGATCCGCAGCGCGTCGATGTCGAGGCCGGAGTCGGTCTCGTCGAGCACCGCGATCTTCGGCTTCAGCATCGCCATCTGCAGGATCTCGACGCGCTTCTTCTCGCCGCCCGAGAACCCGTCGTTCAGGTACCTCGACGCGAGCTCCCGCGGCACCTTGAGCTCCTCCATCGCGGCGAGCAGGTTGGTGCGGAACTCGGGGATCGGCACCGGATCGTCCTCGCCGCCGCTCGCCGCCTTGCGGTTCGCGTTGATCGCGCTCCGCAGGAAGCTCGTCACGGTCACGCCCGGGATCGCGTGCGGATACTGGAACGCGAGGAAGAGGCCGCGCTGCGCGCGCTCGTCCGCGCCGAGCTCGGTCAGGTCCTCGCCGTCGAAGAGGATCTGGCCTTCGGTGACCTCGTACGCCGGATGACCCATCAGCGCGTACGCGAGCGTCGACTTCCCGGATCCGTTCGGGCCCATGATGGCGTGCTTCTGCCCGCGATCGACCTCGAGGTCGACACCCTTGACGATCTCGGTGCCGTCCTCGAGAGCGACGTGCAGATTCCTGATCTCGAGCTGAGCCATACGGAAGGACGTCCTCCTCGACGTGGGATCCAGCGGGCTATCCGCCCGCCTGCCCATCGTAGCCGACCCGATTCGGCAGTCGACCGTGCTCCGACGCTCGCACGTCGGCCACAGCGGCAGGAAACGCCTGCAAATAAGGCACGAGCGTCGAGCGTGGGGCCTCGCGCTGCCTCGTCACGCCGCGCCGGCCCGGTGCTAAGGTGAGCGCATGCCGTTCGGTGTCTCCCTCCCGGAACTGATCATCCTTCTCCTGGTGTTGCTCCTCGTGTTCGGAGCGAAGCGCCTGCCGGAGATGGGTCGCTCGCTCGGCAAGGGCATGCGCGAGTTCAAGGACTCGGTCTCGGGCATCGAGGAAGCGGTTTCGACGACGCCTCCGACGCCGGCGCCGACCTCGACCACGACCCCGACGCGCGTCGAGCTTCCGTCCGCAACGCCCGCGCACGACACGCCGTCCGGCGAGTCCGAAGCACGGAGCGAGCGGGAAACCGTCAGCTAGGAGCCTCTCCGCGTGCTCCGCAGGTGGCTCCCGCGCCGTCTCGACCACGGTGAGGAGGCGACCCTCGTCGAGCACCTCGACGAGCTCCGCTCACGGCTGATCATCGCGCTCTTCGCGATCGTCCCGCTCTTCCTTCTGACGTTCGTCTTCCACGAGCAGATCATGGAGTGGCTCACCGGGCCGCTGCCCAACGACAAGAAGCTCGTCACGCTCGGTGTCACCGAGCCGTTCACGACGTCGGTGAAGGTGAGCATGATCGCGGCGCTCGCGCTCGCCTTGCCGATCGTGCTCTGGCAGGCATGGGCGTTCTTCGCGCCGGCCGTGCAGCCTCACTTCGAGCGAGTCGTGCTCGTGTTCGTCGTGCTCGCGACGGCGCTCTTCGTCACCGGGGTCGCGTTCATGTACACGATCGTCCTCCCTCGCGCCCTCGACTTCCTGACGTCGTACGACACCGAGCTCTACGACATCCAGATCCGAGCGAGCTACTACTACACGTTCGCCGCGATGACCCTGCTCGCGGGCGGGCTCGCGTTCCTCATGCCGATCTTCGTGCTCGGGCTCGTGCGGTTGCGCGTCCTGACGTCGGATCGGCTGCGCAAGAACCGACGCATCGCGTACGTGCTGCTGCTCGTCTTCGCGATCCTCCTGCCGACGGTCGATCCCGTCTCGCTCGCCTTCGAGACGATCCCGCTGCTCATCCTCTTCGAGATGTCGATCTGGCTCTCGGTCTTCATGGAGAAGCGCTGGAACCGCGGCTGGGACGAGGACCTCGCCGAAGCCGGACTGTCGTGACCGTCGTCTCGGCCGACTGGGTGGTCCCCGTCGAGGGGCCGCCGATTCGAGACGGCGCGGTCGCGATCGACGACAGCGGGCGCATCGCAGCGGTCGGGACGCGCGAGCAGAGCTCGGCGAGCGGCGTGCACTACGACGAGGCGGTGATCCTCCCGGGCTTCGTCAACGCCCACACGCACCTCGAGTACGACGTCTACGCAGGGTTCGGCGACGGGCTCGGCTTCGCCGACTGGATCGGCCTGCACGTCCAGCGCAAGGCAGCGGATCGACCTCGCGGACATGGAGGCGATCGCGCGGCTCGGCGCGCTCCACTGCCTCGCGTCGGGCATCACGACCGTCGGGGACTGCAGCTTCAGCGGCGCGGCGGCGGTCGCGTGTGCGGACCTCGGGCTGCGCGGGACGATCTACCTCGAGGTGTTCGGCGCTTCCGACGAGCCGATCCGCGAGCGCTTCGAGCCGATGCGCGAGCGCATCGCCGGAGCGCTCTCCGACGACGTGCGCCTCGGCATCTCGCCGCACGCGCCGTACACGTGCACCATCGAGCTCTATCGAGCCGCTGCGGAGGTCGGCGTGCCCGTCGCGACGCACCTGGCCGAGAGCGCCGCGGAGACCGAGTTCCTGCGGACGGGCGCCGGCGCCTGGGAGTCCTTCGCGGAAATGCTCGTCCCGCCGCCCGGAACGACCGGGATCCGGGCGCTCGCGGAGGCCGGTCTCCTGAACGCGAACGTCGATCGCGGCGCACTGCGTCGAGGCGGACGCCGAGGAGATCGGGCTCCTCGCCGAGCACGACGTCGCCGTCGCGCACTGCCCGCGCTCGAACGGAATGCTCGGCTGCGGCGTCGCTCCGCTCGCCGAGCTGCGCGAGGCGGGGATCCGCGTGTGCATCGCGACCGACAGCCCCGCGTCGACACCCTCGTTCGACATGTTCGACGAGATGCGCGCGGCGATCGTCGGGGCGCGCGCCCGCGAACGGCGACCGGACGCGCTCACCGCGGCGGACGCGCTCGAGCTCGCCACGCTCGGCGGTGCCCGCGCGCTCGGGCTCGACGCGTCGCTCGGATCGCTCGTGCCCGGAAAGCAGGCCGATCTGACGGTTCTCTCCCTCGCCGACACGCCGTTCGTCCCATGGGAAGATCCTGTTACGGGGGCGGTGCTCGGAGGATCCCCTCAGGGCGTCGTCGCTACTCTCGTGTCCGGCAAACCGCGGTATGAGAAGGGAGGGAAGACATGGCTCGAGCTGATCGACGCCGCGCGCAGCGCGCGAGGCCGGCTCCTGCAGCACGCAGGTCCGAGGTCGTAATCGAGGACACCATGTTCTTCCCGAGGCTTCGCCGGCATGCGAAGTGGATGTTCCTCTTCCTCGCGCTCGTCTTCGCGCTCGGGTTCGTCGGCTTCGGCGTCGGCGCGGGAGGCATCGGCTTCGGTGACGTCATCCGCGACGCAGCGGGCGGGGGCGGGACGCCGTCCATCTCGGACGCCGAGAAGCGCACCTTCGAGAACCCGAAGGACGCGCAGGCGTTCAGGGACCTCGCGACCGCGCAGCAGGCCGCGGGGAACACCGACGACGCCGATCGAAGCGCTGCAGAGCTACGTCGCGCTGCGCCCGAAGAACACGGACGCGCTGCGCGAGCTGGCCGCGCTTGTACCTCCAGAAGGCGTCGGCCGCACAGGAGCGCGCGCAGATCTTCCAGGCACGCTCCGACTTCCTCGCCCCGGGCGGCATCCGCGACACGATCTTCCAGATCGGTGGCAGCCCCGCTCGCAGCCCGATCCGATCACGAACGCCGTGAGCACGAGCTACGACCGCGAGATCTCGGCCGCCGTGTCCGAGCTCCAGTCCTCGTCCGCGCAGGCGGTCGAGATGTATCGCAAGATCACCGCAGATCCAGCCGAACGACCCGAGCGTCCAGCTCGAGCTCGCCCAGGCTGCGCAGTCGGCGAACGACGTCGCGACGACGATCGCCGCGTACAAGGCGTTCCTCAAGCTCGCGCCGGACGACCCGACCGCACCCGAGGTTCGCCGGCTCCTGAAGCAGCTCGCGCAGTACGGCGGAAGCGGCTAGAGCCACACCGTTAGACTCGCGCGGCGTGAGGCCCGTCGTACTCGTTGGCGTCGCGTGCACGGCCGTGCTCGCGCTCGCGTTCTCGGGCTGCGGCACCGGCGGCTACACGAGCCAGGGCAGCCAGGGAGCGGGGAAGAAGCTGTTCGTCCAGGCGTGCGGCGGCTGCCACACGCTCGCCGACGCGGGGACGAACGGCAACGATCGGGCCCAACCTCGACGACGCGTTCGCGCAGGCACGTCAGGCGGGGATGACGTCGGACACGTTCACGCAGGTCGTCGCCACCCAGATCCGGTACCCGATCACGGAGACGTCGACGGGCGCGCCGGGAATGCCGCCGGTCGACCAGACGCTGCCGTCGTGCGACGACGTCGAAGGAGACGCCTTCTGCGTCGACGACCAGG
This sequence comes from uncultured Gaiellaceae bacterium, assembly GCA_963754175.1. GTDB lineage: Bacteria > Actinomycetota > Thermoleophilia > Gaiellales > Gaiellaceae > GMQP-bins7. Next base: position 21,704 of record CAVWES010000014.1, read on the forward strand.
ATCAGGCGGTCGACGACATCGCCGTCTACGTCGGCGCTGTCGCGGGAACGGGCGTGACCGCGGAGCGCCCGACCGACGGGAAGTCGATCTTCACCGCGAACTGCGGCTCGTGCCACACGCTCGCCGACGCGGGCACGTCGGGCACCGTCGGGCCGAACCTCGACGACGCGAAGCCGCCGAAGGACCTCGTCGTCCAGCGGGTGACGAACGGGCAGGGCGCGATGCCGTCGTTCAAGGACTCGCTCGACGCGGCGCAGATCCAGGCGGTCGCGGACTACGTCTCGTCGGCCGCGGGCAAGTAGCCCCGGCGCGTCAGTCCTGTTCGCCGCGCGGCGAGGTCGACGACGACGTGCGTCACCGGCACGTCGTAGCGAGCGCGAACCGAGTCGACGACCCCTCGCTCGAGCCAGTTCGACTTTCCCGGCGGGTGCGTCGAGATCACGATCTCGTTCGGGCCCGAAGGTCCGCACCGCATCGTCGACCGCGACGAGCGGGTCGCCGTCACCGACGACGCCGTGGGCCTCGATCCCGACCGACGCGAGGCGTGCGAGCGTCACGTCGAGGCGCGTCTGCGCCGCCTCGCGCGCCGGATCCTCGTCCGACGTGTACGTCTTGAGGCGCGAGTTCAGCGCCGGGCAGACGACCTGGAAGACGGTCTTCTGCGTCAGCGCCAGCGTGCTGATGGTGCTCAGGAGCTCCTCGCCTGCGACGGTCTCGTTCGCGACGACGAGGACGCGTCGCTCGTCGGGCCCGCCGAGCTGCGTCACGTGCTCGGCGTCGGGCGCCGGCCCGCGCTGCCGCAAGTAGACGGCGACGGCTGCCGCCGAGAGGCGCGAGGAAGGTGAGGAACCCCAGCGTGGTCGAGGCCGCGGACGCGAGCACGATCGAGGCGAACGCGCCGATCGTGATCAGCAGGAACCGGAACGCCGCGGCCTCGCTCCGAAACGGGCTCTCCATCGCCGAGCCTCCCTCAGATCAGGTAGACCGCCGAGTACACGACGATCCACATCACGTCGACGAAGTGCCAGTAGATCCCGGGCAGCTCCACCCCGTGGTGGTGCTCCGGCGAGTAGTGGCCGCGGAAGCCCCTGATGATCACCATCAGCAGGAGGCTCAGGCCGACGGCGACGTGCGCGCCGTGGAGACCGGTGAGGCCGAAGAAGACCGAGGCGAACGCCCCGTCGCCCGTGTTGAAGCCGACGTTCAGGTACTCGATGACCTGCGTGCAGAGGAACGCGAGGCCCATGAGGAACGTGAGCACCATCCCGGCGAGGAAGCCCTTGCGCTCGCCGCGCTTGATCGACTGGAGGGCCCAGTGCATCGTGAAGCTCGACGTCACGAGGATGCAGGTGTTGACGCCGGCGACGAAGACGGGGAACTCGTACGGCGCGCGGCGGCCATTCGTCCGGTGCGCTCGGGTTGACGACGCGAACGAAGAAGTACGCGGCGAAGAACGACCCGAAGAGCATGATCTCCGAGCCGATGAAGAGCAGCATCCCGAGCGTCCTCGCGTCGACGCGGGAGCTCTGATTCGCGGTCGGCGGCCCGTGGTGGTCGTCGTGGCATGAGCGGCTCGGCGTGCGCGGTCATGCGACGGCCTCCCACGAGCTCCTCGACGACGACGTGCTGGATCGGGAGCCCGGTCTGAGCGCGGAGCCGGCCGACGAGGTCCCTCCGGAGCCAGCCCGAGCGCTCGCCGGGGAAGGTGGAGACGATGATCTCGTCGGTGCGGTCGTCCTCGACCGCCTCCATCGCGGCCACGAACGGGTCGGGATGGGCGATCTGGCCGTGGACGTCGAGACCCTCCGCGCGCAGGATCGCGAGCGCGGCGCGGAGCCGTCGCTCGGCCTCCGGATGCTCGCCGCGCGTACGGGTCGCTCTGCGGGCACACGATGAGGAAGCTGGCGCGGCCCTCGTGGGCGCGCGCCCGGATGCGGTCGAGGAGCGGCTCGCCGAGCACCGTCTCGTTGGCGATGACGAGGACGTTGGCGCCGGTTCGACCGCTCACGTCCGACACGACGTGCTCGACCGGGCGATCGCCGGCGACCTTCCCGATCTCGTCGACGAGGTTCTTGCGCAGCCATCCGGACCTCGTCTCCGGATGGGTGCAGACGACGATCTCGTCGATCTCCTCGGAGGCGAGGACGTCCTTCACGGCCGCGAGCGGCTCGTCGTCGAACACGCCACCGTGGGCGGGGATGCCGGCGACACGGAGCACGTCGAGCACGCGGTTGAGCCGGCGCGAGGCGGCTGCGCGGCGCGAGTCGCGGTAGACGACGTAGCCCTCGCGAGGCGGCGTGATGGGCGCGACGACTGCGACCCGGATCGGCCCGCGCTCGCCGCGGCGCCGCAGCGTCTCGACGAGCTCGTCGCCCACGAGCGTCTCGTTCGCGACGACGAGGATCGAGGTCGCCGGGGTCATGCGTGGACCTCCTCCGCCTCCTTCGCGGGGCTCAGCACCGCGTGCCGCGCGCCGGGGACGCCGTACTCGTACGGGCCGCCGACGACCTGCGGGATCTCGTCGAAGTTGAAGATCGGCGGCGGGGAGGACACCTGCCACTCGAGCGTGCGCGCATGCCACGGGTTCGCCTCGGCGATCGGGCCGCGCACCCAGCTCGTGATCATGTTGTAGACGAAGACGACGAACGACGCCCCGAGCACGAACGACGCGATCGAGATGAAGAGATTGAGGTCCCCGAACGCCTGGTCGTAGTCGGACACGCGCCGCGGCATGCCGCGGAGGCCGACGTAGTGCATCGGGAAGAACGTCGCGTTGAAGCTGACGAAGGTCAGCCAGAAGTGCAACTTCCCGAGCGCCTCGTTGTACATGCGGCCGGTCATCTTCGGGAACCAGTAGTAGACGCCCGCGTAGATCGTGAACACCGAGCCGCCGAAGAGGACGTAGTGGATGTGGGCGACGATGAAGTACGTGTCCGAGGCGGCGATGTCGATCGGGACCGAGCCGAGGTAGATGCCCGGAGAGGCCGCCGATCACGAACATCGTCACGAACCCGAGCGCGAACAGCATCGGCGTCGTCAGGTGGATGCGGCCGCGCCAGAGCGTCGCGATCCACGAGAAGATCTTGATGCCCGTCGGGATCGCGATGAGGAGCGTCGTGATCATCATCGGGACGCGCAGCCAGTCGGCCATGCCGGCGACGAACATGTGGTGCGCCCACACGGAGAAGCCGAGCACGAGGATCCCGATCAGCGAGAGCGCCATCAGCCGGTAGCCGAAGATCGGCTTCCGCGACATCGACGAGATGACCTCGGAGACGATCCCGAAGCCGGGCAGCATCATGATGTAGACGGCCGGGTGGCTGTAGAACCAGAAGATGTGCTGGTAGCCGAGCACGTAGCCCGCCGCCCTCGGGCACGAAGAAGCTCGTGTGCATGATCCGGTCGAACATCACGAAGAACTGCGAGCCGGCGATGAACGGCGTCGCGAGCACGACGAGCAGCGAGGTCGTGAAGTTCGCCCAGACGAGGAGCGGCATGCGCCAGAACGTCATGCCCGGGGCGCGCATCGTGATGATCGTCACGAGGAAGTTGAGGGCGGTCATGATGCTCGACGCCCCCGCCCACTGGACGCCCATGTTGAAGAACGTCTGGCCGAGCGGCTGGCCCTCGGAGAGCGGCGCGTAGCCGGTCCAGCCCGCTCCGAACGCGCCGCCCGGGGCGAGGAAGCTCGAGACGAACATGATCCCGGCGATCGGCAGGAGCCAGAACGAGAGCGCGTTCAGGCGCGGGAAGGCCATGTCCGGCGCGCCGAGCATGAGCGGCACGGCGAAGTTCGCGAGGCCTGCGAACGCCGGGATGATGAAGAGGAAGATCATCAGCGTCGCGTGCACCGAGACGAGGCCGTTGAAGGTCTGCGAGTCGACGAACTGGAGGCCCGGCTGCGCAAGCTCGGCGCGGAAGAACATCGCCATGAGCCCGCCGATCGTGAAGAACACGAACGTCGTCACGAGGTACTGGATCCCGATGACCTTGTGGTCGGTGTTGACGCGGAAGTAGTCCTTCCACGAGTGCGCGCCGTGACCCGAGTGGTCCTCCGGGCGCGTCGGGCGTCCCGAGATGTAGTGGAGCCAGTAGTCGAACGACCCGATCCCGGCGAGGAAGCCGATCGGCGCCAGCACCATCGCGCCGACGACGAGGATCACCTCGGTGTTCCAGAGCGGCTCCCAGCCCCACCACGCACGGAGGAGCAGCACGAGGAGCATTCCGAGGACGAATCCGGCACCCGCCATCCACGCGCCGCGCACGAGACCGGGCCCGAAGAAGCACTCTCCAGGTCGAGCCGTGCGGTGGCTCGAAGTGCGCGGGGTACTCGTGGACGTCGTGCTCGGGATGCGTCGCGGTCACGTTCGCTGCTCCTCGATCCACTTGTCGAAGTCGGCCTGCGTGACGACGCGTGCCTTGGCGCGCATCGTCGCGTGCCCGAGCCCGCAGAGCTCAGCGCAGACGACGGCGAACTCACCGGTGTGCTTCGGCGTGACGTTGATGTGCGTCTCGATCCCGGGCACGGCGTCCATCTTCTGGCCGAACTGCGGCACCCAGAACGAGTGGAGCACGTCGACGGCCTTCATCGTGAAGTGCGCCTGCCGGCCGACGGGAAGGACGAGCTCGCCGGACTGGACGTCGCCGTTGTCGGGGTACTCGAACTTCCAGGCGAACTGCTGTCCGATCGCCGTCACCTGGAGAGCGTTGTCACTCGCCTTCCCGTTCTCGGAGAGGACGAACGCGCTCACGATCCCGAGCGCGATCGACGAGGACGGCGGGAACGGCCGTCCACGCGATCTCGAGACCGGTATGACCGTGGATCGGCGGGCCTTCCTGGTCGTCGTCCGCCGGAACGCGCCACTTCCAGACCGAGTAGACGACGACCGCCGCGACGAGCGAGAAGATGACGATCGACATCACGGTCGCGAACCAGTAGATGTCCTGGATCCGGTCGAACTCCTCCGATGTCGGAGGTCGGCAGCCACTGGAAGAGGACGGCCACGAGCGTCACGGCAATGCCGATCACGACGCCGATCGCGACCAGCTGCACGATCCCCTTGCGCACCGGCTCCGAGCCTACTTCAACCGCTGGCTATCGTGGCGACCGAACCCGCAGTGACTTCGGCCCCGACTCGTGCCTCGAATCGCAAAGCTCATCCTCGCCCTCGCGGCGCTCGCACTGAGCGCGGCCGTGCTGATCGGTGCGGTCGTCGGCGGCGAGGACGAAGCGGCTCACCAGGGTCCGCGTGCGGCAGCCGAGCGACGCGCGTCCGGCCGGCAAGCCGGTCGTGCTGGCGTTCGGCGGCGACGTGCACTTCGAGAGCACGATCGGCGCAGAGCTGCGCTCCTCGCCGAGCCTCGTCCTCACCTCGATCGCGCCGGTCCTCCGGCAGGCGGACGTCGCCGTCGTCAACCTCGAGACCGCCGTGACGACCGCCGGGGCGCCCGCGGCGAAGACGTTCGTCTTTCGCGCGCCGCCGAACGCGCTGGCCGCGCTCGCCGCTGGGGGCGTGGACGTCGCGTCGATGGCGAACAACCACGGGATGGACTACGGCGAGGCCGGGCTCCGCGACTCCCTCGCGGCGGCGAAGCAGTATCGCTTCCCGATCATCGGGATCGGCCTGAACGACAGCCAGGCGTACCGGCCCTATCGGCGCGACGGTGCACGGTCAGCGGGTCGCCGTGATCGCTGCGACGCAGGTGCTGGACGACGAGCTCATCTCCGCCTGGACGGCCGGGCCGGGCAAGCCCGGGCTCGCGTCGGCAAAGGACGTGCCCCGGCTGGTGCGGGCCGTGCGGCAGGCGCGGGCGACTTCCGACACGGTCGTCGTCTTCCTGCACTGGGGCGTCGAGCTCCAGCAGTGCCCGTCGCAGGACCAGCGCACCCTCGCGAAGCAGCTCGTGGCGGCCGGCGCGGACGTCGTGGTCGGGGGACACGCGCACCGTCTCCAGGGCGCGGGGCGGATGGGCAACGCGCTCGTCGACTACGGGCTGGGCAACTTCGTCTGGTACGGGACGAGCGAGCTCTCGACGCGGACGGGCGTCCTGCTCGTGACGACGGAAGGTCGCCGCGTCCTCGGCTACCGCTGGGAGCCCGCGCGGATCGTGGACGGAACCCCGCGCCCGCTCACCGGAGCGGAGCGCCGCGCCGCGATCGCGGCGTGGACGTCGCTGCGCTCCTGCACCGGCCTGCGCCGGTAGCGCTCAGGGGAGGGGCGGAAGGCCCGGCAGCGGCGGCACCTGCACGGGATCGGTCGCGCTCGGGACGTTCACCGGCGGAAGGGGATCCTCGGGCACGATCTCGGTGACCGCACCGGCGTCCGGCAACGGCAGCGGCAGCCCGGAGACGGTGTCGACCACCGGGTCGACCGTGTCCTCGACCAGCCCGGGCGCGTCGGCCGGATCGATCACCCCGAGCTCGGTCTCGGTCTGCGTCTCCGGCTCGGTTGGGAGCGGGAGCGCCGTCGGCGCAGCCGGGACGCCTGCGGAGTCGGGCTGCTCCGGCACCCGGGCCGGCCCGTCCGTCCGTGTGGGCTCGCCGGCACCACTGCTGCGGTATCGCGGCTGGGGAGAGGTCGCTGGAAGCGGGACGCGCACAGCTGGTGCGAGAAGCGAAGCCGCCGCCTCCGCCTCGGGGTTCTCTGCAGCTGGACGGCCGAGTCCTTCGGGTGCTCGACGAGAGCTCGCTCGAGCGTGACGCCGCCCGCCGCAACCACGGCCGCGACTGCAGTGGTCGCCGCGACGTTCGCGGCGCCGCCGGCGAACAACGCCTTGAGGCGAAGGAGCAGGGGCCCGAGGTCGAGCCCGAGAGCGGAGCGACCACCCACCGTCAGTGCACGCGCGAGCGACCGTCGAGCACGCGTCAGAAGCGCGTACGTCGCGGTGGCGCTCATTCCCAGCTGCGAGGCGACCTCCTCGGAGGAGAGCCCGCGCAACTCCCGCATGACGAGGGCTCGGCGCTGCCTCTCGGGCAACGACGCGAGCGCGTCGTCGAGCCCGGACAGAAGCTCCTGGTCGCCGGCATCGCCCTCACGGGCGGGGAGCGCGTCGAGATCGAGACCGGTCACCGCGCCGCGCCGGGCCGCCGTCCGCCTTTGCATTCGGCAGACGTTCTTGGCGATCGTGTGCAGCCACGCGAACTCGTGCTCGGGAACGACGCCTCGCTGCAGCGCGCGGTGCGCATGGAGGAAGGTCGTCTGGACCGCATCCTCGGCGTCGCCACGGTCGCGAAGCGCATGGATGCAGTACGCCAGGATGCGCCCGGAGTAGCGCTCGTAGAGGAGGCCGGCTTCGGTGGCCGAGTGCTGTGGATCCGTTCTCTGGACGTGCCGCAGGTCGACCGCCATCGACGTCCTCCTAGTCACAACGTGCACAAGATGTAGACGCCGACCGTAGGACCGGGCCATGACCCATCCGGGGGATTCCGCAGGAGCTCGCGCACGATGTGCGGCACGGCGGCTTCTCGGGGACACAACCACTCCACGTTCGAGGAGGTGCCCAGATGGAAGCTCAGTTCCACGCAATCAGTCCCGAAGCGCGTCGGACGGCCTTCTGGCCGTCGATCGCCGTGGCATCGGCGCAGCTTCGGTCGGTGCGGCGCGAGCGAGAGAAGCCTGGTGATCCTGCGGTCGCCAGGCTCTCCTCGCCCGGTGCCATCTCGTTCCGACGACCGTTCGGAGGTGTGCGATGAAGCTCCTGGGCAGGAATCTGTCGCGCCGGGATCTCATCCCGGTCGGTGCTGCCCTGCTGCTGCCGGTCCCGCTGGTCGCACTCAACGGCTACGCCGCCGGGTTGCCCGATGCCGTCGGACGCGGGCTCGGGTCGGTCGTCACGCTCGACGCCAAAGACGGTCGCAACGGCATCGAAGCGAGCGGGCGAGCCGCCGAGACGGGGAGCGCCACGCAGCGTTCAGGACGTGGGACGCTGAAAGTCACCCGGAGCCGTGGCACGGGTCTCGCGGGGCTCGGAGTGGTGCCGAGTGGATCGGCAGGCACGCAGACGGGTCGCGGCGCGAACGGAGAGGAACCGGAGCAAATGCCCAGAGGCGGCGCTCCGGGTAGTGGCGGCGATACAGGGAGCTCCGGTCCGTCGGGCGACGAGGGCGGCAGCGCCCCTGGCCCCGGCTCGAACTCGTCCACGACGTCCACCGGCTCGCCGAGCCTCTCCGTGACGGCCGCCGGACAGGGGACCGGCACAGGCGTGTCTGCGGGACGGCAATGGCTTGACGATCGACCTCGGCGCCGACAGCGCCGGAGGTGATGAACCGGCAGGCGCCACCGTCACGGTCACGGACACCGGCGGAGCGCCCACCAGCCTGAACGTCGGCGGTCCCGACTCTGTGCGTCTCGCTTCCGTAACGACCCACGATGTCGCCGAGACCCCCGCTAGACGAAACGTCCGTCTCGGCCTACGGACGGCCGCCGCGGCTCGTCCTGCTGTTCGTCGTCCTCACAGCTCTGGGCGTCGCCGCGGCGGCTGCCGTCATCCTCGTGGTCGTTCGAAAGGCAGACGAGGCGCACGCGGAACGCACGGCAGCCGACCACGCCCATTTTGCGGCCAGTGCCGTGCTCGCGCCGAACCTCCGCACGTCCGACCTCACGACCGCGATCCCAGCCGAGCGCCGCGCGCAGCTTGATCGCCTGCTGCGGCGTCGGGTCCTGCTCGGCGGGATCCAATCGGCGACGCTCTACGGCACCGAGGGCCGAGCGGTCTACGCAACGGCCGGCGCGAAGACCTCTCGGAGGGCGACGGCCGTGCGCATGAACGAGGCTCTCTCCGGAGTGACGGTCTCGGAGGCGGTGCGCACGGCCGACGGATCGCGGATTCTGCGGACGTACGTACCGGTCGCCGATCCCGCCGGAACGGTGGAGGGTGTCGTCCGCCTCGACCAGAGCTATACGCCGATCGCGGCGACGGCGCGTAACTCCTTGCTGATCGCGGGCGTCCTCGAGGGCCTGCTCGTTCTCCTCTTCATCGCACTCGTTCCGATGCTGGGGCGCGCATCGTCGCGGATCCGCGCTCAGCTCGCAGAGCTCGCGTACGTCGCGACGCACGACGAGCTCACCGGAATGCCGAACCGCTACGCGTTTCGGCGCATGGCCGATACGGCTCTGCGCACGGCTCGACTCCGCAGCGCTCATGCTGGTCGACCTCGACGGGTTCTCGAGGATCAACAGCTCGCTCGGCTCCGCTGCCGGAGATCGCCTGCTGATCGACGCGGGGATACGGCTCACACGTGAGCTGTCACCGGATTACGCCGTGATCGCACGACTCGGAGAAGACGAGTTCGGCGTCGTCTGCGAGGCGGCGGATGTCGAAAGCGCCGAGTGGGTCGCGAGGCGCATCCGCCGCGCACTCGGTGCGCCGCTCGAGATCGACGGCGTGCGCATGGCCGTGGACGTCGACGTCGGCGTCGCCCTCTATCCCGGCCACGGAACCGATCTCGAAGCGTTGCTCGGCCATGCGGCAACAGCGCTGGTCGCCGCGAAGGGGGAAGGCACGAGCGGCGTCCAGGTCTACGACCCGGCCACCCACAGCGCGCACGACAACCACCGACTCACGATCGCAGCGGATCTCCGCGATGCGCTGGAAATGGGTCAGCTCAGCGTTCACTACCAGCCGCAGTCGGATCTCCTGACGCATCGGATCCGGGGGGTCGAGGCGCTCGTACGCTGGGAGCACCCCCAGCGTGGGCTCCTCACGGCGGGAGAGTTCATCACCGACGTGGAGCGCTCAGGCTTGGCGCAGGAGCTACGGCGCTTCGTCGTCTCGACGGCGGCGCGCCAGTGGCAGGAGTGGCACGCGCTCGGCCTGGACCTCGAGCTCGCCGTGAATCTCAGCGCGATCGATCTCCTCGACCCGGCGCTTCCCGATGAGATCGAGGACGCCACGAGCCGGTACGGCATGCCGCCCTGGAATCTCGTCCTCGAAGTCACCGAACGGACGCTCGTTCGCGACGACCGCCGAACCCGCCAGGTCGTCGAGCAGCTCGGTCGCATCGGCGTCCGTTTCTCCATCGACGACTTCGGCACCGGGTATTCGTCGCTCGCGAGCCTTCGATCGTTCCCCATCCATCAGCTCAAGCTCGACCGCAGCCTGCTCGCAGACGTGCCCGGAGACGAGGCCGCAGAGGCCATCGTCGGAGGCAGCGTCGAGATCGCACACGGGCTCGGAGCACTCGTGGTCGCCGAAGGGATCGAGGACCTCGCGCAGTTGCAATTCGCGTCGGCGATCGGCTGCGACATCGCACAGGGGTATCTCATCGGAGAACCCGCCCCGGCGGACGAGCTCCTCGACCTGCTCGATACACCACGGCTCGTTCCACTGAGCATCGCGTAGGAAGCGTCGGAGGCCGCTCCGTGGGGCGACACAGACGCGACTGACGCGTGCGGGGCAGGGCTACACTTGGCCGTCCCGGGCCGTTAGCTCAGTTGGTAGAGCAGGGGACTCTTAATCCCAAGGTCGAAGGTTCGAATCCTTCACGGCCCATCGCGAAAACGCCTGCAAGTGAGCCAAATCCGCCGACGCAAGGGCAGGCGAGTGCAGCCGGAGGCAGCTACGGCGGTCACACGCACTACGAGCTAGGAGGGGCGTCAGCGTACGCCCCGTTGTCCGCGGCGCAGTGCGTCGAGTCGGCGCCGCGCCTGCTTTGTGGGGCGTGCGCCGAGGTCGGCTCCAAGCGGACGGGAAAGCCGACGTTCAGCAGCGTGCAGTTCGCGGGCGATCAGTGACTCGGGCGTCTCCGCATACATCGTGAGTGCATCGCTCGCCGGGCCTCGGCGCTCGGCCACCCCGGTTACGACCAGCGTGCGCCGGACTGTCCTGATGCTCACTTCGATCGTGTCCCCCGTCCGAATGACCTTCGAGGGCTTTACGCGCTCGCCGTTCACGTGTACCCGCCCCCCGAGGACGGCCCCGGTCGCCGCGCTGCGCGTCTTGAACATGCGTGCTGCCCAGAGCCACTTGTCGATCCGCACCTGATCCACGACGCGATGATCGCAGTAGCTCGCGAGCTACTGCGGATCGAGCAGCTCGAACTCGAGGCGGGCGAGCTGAGCTGAACCAGCCGGAACTCAAGACTTGCGCAGCTGGCGCAGAAGCACCAGAACGGTGAAGGCGAGCTTCAGCCTTCGCCTGTGCTTGAAGACATCGCGTGCGAATCGGAGGTGCCGTCTGAAGCTGACGGCGAGCAGCGCCAAAGCGATGACGGCCGCGATGCGCCGGGGTGTCAGAACGTGCCCGCGAGATCTCTCCGGATCCGGAGGGCGCTCCGCTGGGACCGCGTCATCCATGGCTGCGCATCCTGCCATGCCCAGATCGTCGAGAAGCTCAGGATCGAGGAGCGCGAGCTCGAGGCGGGCGGGCCGAGCTAGGACGCAGGGAAGGAAAAACCTGATCTGACCACCGACTCGTCGTCGCCTCAATCGTGACCGTCGTCCTCCTCGATGTCGGCCTGTTCGCCGGCGTCGTCCTCGTGCTCGTCGACCTCTGCGTGCTGCTCGTCGACCTCCAAGTTGTCATCGACGTCGGTGGCCTCGCCTTCCTGCTCGCCTTGCTCGCCCTGGTTTCCCTGCTCGTCCTGATCTCCCTGGTCGTCTTCGTTTGTGACTGGCTGCGACTGCACCGGCAAAGTGCTCGTCGGCTGAGTAGGAGCACCTGAGCCGCTGTGCTCGTCGCCTGAGTCGTCGCTGCCTTCTGCCTCCGTCTCGGCGTGAACCGCGGCCGGCTTATGTGTGACGACTGTCTCGAGTGTCTGAACAGCGGCTGTGGTCGTGACTGAAGCCGTATTCGCAGGCTGCGAGGGTGTCTCGTCGGCCACTGCGACGGCTGCGCCTGCGGCTGCCAGAGCGAGCGCGCCAGCCACGATCCCCGCCGTGCGGAAGTTGAAGCGCATGACGCCTCCTTTCGAGCGTCCGAGTACCTCGGACTATCGACTGCGTACCAGTGTCTGCCATCACCCCGCCGAGCGGGGGTGAGTCCGTGCCATGAGAACGTACGTTCATGACCGCCCAGCCGAATGCTCACGTCCGCTTCCGCCGAGCGATCAAGTGCCGAACACTCTGGATGGCCGAGGACGCAGCCCGCGAGAGGAGGGTGACAGCCTCGGGGCCGCGATCTCTTCTAGGTGTGGGTCCGCCCCCGCACCCAGTAGCGGATGAAATACACCGGCACCGTGATCCCTGCAAAGAGGAACGCTGCGACGCCCCAGGCCGTTGCGTGCCGGCTGCCATGTCTGGTCGCGTGTGCGAAGACGCCAGCTGAGATCGCTGCGGCAAGAGCAACGCCCAGCAGGAAGGCAGGGGGACTCGCTGTCACCCCCGGACGATACGGGCAGCTGGCCGGCTACGACGCTGGTGAGGAAGAGCTTTCTCGTCATCCCGAGCGCCTTGTGTGCGACAAGGACGGAGTCGCACGCGAGAAGGCGCGAGCGCCGCGCTCGCCCCGTGACGGGGTCGTGACGCCGAGCGTCCTCTTTTCTGGTCAGGCCTACGCGCTCGCAACCACCTCGCGCACCTCGGCCCCTTCAAACGTGACACCTTCAGGAACGCTTGCTTCGATTCGCTCCGCGGCTGTCCGAGCGGCCTCCTCCGATTCGAACACGAGCATGGATCGACCGTTGCTTCCGTCGCCGGATCGAGTCCAGTAGCCGGCGACGAAGCCCGGCAACTGCGAGATACGCGGCACAACCGTCTCTCGCAACTCTTTCACCGAACCCTCGAAGTCGCTGATCGAGACCTTCACGAGTACTGCGTGCATCGAGCGCCTCCAATCACGGGACAGGGAACTACGAGCCTAGGTGGTGCTGCGCTTCTAGACAACCTGATTGCGGGAAAGGTTGGGGCCGCGATTCCGCTGGGTTAGGCGTTCGCGGCCCTCAGTCGGAACCCACGGAGAGCTGAAAGCCCGGGACGCGATGATCCTTCAGGATCGCGACCTCGACAAATGCGACCTGCGCATAGGGCATGAAGACCAACCGCTCATCGCGACTGGAGAGCCTTATCCCAGTCTCGACGGCGCTGAGTTCCAGGGCGTCGAGCCGCTCGCCGGTGAGAGTCACGACCTCGAGGCGTACATGCGCGTCGTCGTGGTCACGGCTGAACTCCCGAACACTTTGCGCGAAGGCCCCGCCGAAGAACGCCATGTCGAACACTGGCGCGACGCTAACAAATGCCCGCCCCGAAGTCGTCCGTTTTCGATGACCTCCGGCGGCATAACCCGCTGGTTGTCGAGCAAGGCCCTGGCGTGCACAACGCCCGGCCCCACCCGGCCTACACGAGGCTCAGGTGGGTCAGCCCGTGCGGCGCAAGCGCGGCGGTCTACTTCCCGCCCGCTGGGAGACGCTCGGCTCGCCCGCGTGCCGTATCTCGATCGCCGGATGCTGGTCGATGCCTGCGATCTCGAAGCTCCGCATGACCGGCGCCGCCGGATTGACAAGGACCACCGAACGGTTGCCGCGCGATCGTGCGAGGGCGAGGAGTGCGTGCAAGCCGGCGCTGTCCACGAGGATGAGCCCCGTGAGATCGAGTCGCAACACCTCTCCCGGCGCGAACTCGCGGACTGCCTCCGTGAATCGAGGCGCCGTGGAGAAGTCCAGCTCTCCCGTCAGCCCGAATACCACTCCCATCGGCGAGCGCCGCAATGTCAAGGCCGGACACCACGGGTCTTACATTCCCAGATATCGCTCGACGTATGCACGATCTCCGGCGCTTCGCGTCTGTTCGCGCGTCCGGCTCAGCGCTTGCCTGACTCAGACGTCCACGATGCCGAACGTCGCGGCCAGCACTCCGGCGACCCGTTTCCCACGTCGACACCGTAGCGATGAGGGCGAATTGGAGCTCGACGAGCTGGACCGATTCCCCGAGTCGTCACCGAGACTCCGGGTCCCGAAGTTCGCCGTGGCGATCACGACGTGGGGCACGGCTCTTTTCCTGGTCGCAGACGAGAGGATCTACGGCTGGTCGACCTGGCCGCTCTAGGCGGCGCACGCTCCAGGACTAGGGTTCAGGAATCGATCAGCGCTACGTGATCGAGGAACGCGTGCAACACCGGTACGTCGCCAACCGCGACGCGCGTCGATTCTTGCCCTTCTTGCTGCCGCACGTGCGTTCCGGCATGAGCGTGCTCGACGTCGGCTGCGGGATCGGAAGCATCGCCCTCGATCTGGCGTCCACCGTCGCTCCGGGTCGCATGGTCGGTATCGACGCAGACGCCGGACAGATCGAGGTGGCCCGCAGATCCGCGGCCGAGCGTGGGATCGACAACGCGGAATTCTTCACTGCATCCGTCTACGAACTGCCGTTCGAGGCCGCGACCTTCGACGTCGTGTACGCGAACGCGGTATTGCTGTACGTGCGGGACCAGGTCCGCGCCCTCGTCGAGATGCGCCGCGTCCTCCGTCCAGGCGGTGTCGCCGCAGTCACCGACGACGACCTCGGGACGGTCGTGATCTCCCCGGATCGTCCGGAGCTGGAACTCGCGCCACGCCTGTTCGAGCGAGCGATTGCCCACGAGGGCGGCAACGCCCGCTACTCGCGACGCCTGCGCACTCTCATGCTCGAGGCAGGATTCGAACGCACACAAGGAGTCGCCCACGCTCCCGAGGTGTACGGAGACCTCGCATCCACCCGCTGGTTCGCCGAGTTCGCAGTCGGCTTGTTCGCAGCGCCGAGCATGGCGGAGGTCATCATCGGCGAAGGTTGGGCCACGCGCACCGAGCTCGACGCGATCATCGCTGCGCTCCACGATTGGGGGGAGCTGCCCGACGCCTTCGCGTCATGGTTGTACTGCGGCGCGCTTGGCTGGGTGAGCTCGGCCGCTCCCGCCACCGACGCGTAGCGAGGCACTGACCGATACGCCGGTGCCAGCCCGCGATCGATGCGCGCCGTGTGCGGCACCGACGTCCCCGTGCACCACCGCTTCGTAGGCTTCGGCGCGTGAAGGTCTTCACCGTCGTCGGGAACCGGCCGCAGTTCATCAAGGCCGCACCCCTCTCGCTCGCGCTGCGCGACGCCGGGGTCGACGAGGTCGTCCTGCACACCGGCCAGCACTGGTACCACGTGATGTCCGCAGGTCTTCTTCGACCAGCTCGGCATCGCCGAGCCGCGCTACCGCCTCGACCTCCACACGTCGGATGCGACGGAGATGCGGCCGGCGATTGCGGCGAGGATCGCCGAGGAGGCGCCCGATCTCGTCCTCGTCTACGGGGACACGAACTCGACGCTCGCGGGCGCGCGCGCGGCGGCGGACGCGTCCGTGCCTCTCGCCCACGTCGAGGCCGGGCTCCGGAGCGGTGACCTCACGATGCCGGAGGAGCACAACCGGATCGAAGCGGATCGCCTGGCCTGGCTCCTCTTCTGCCCCGACGACCGCTCGCGTGGCACGCTCGAGCGCGAGGGCGTCCTCGGGCGCATCTACGTCGTGGGCGACGTGATGGCCGACGCGAGCCGGCTCTTCACCCCGGTCGCACGGGCGCGCTTCCCGGTGCCGCACGAGCCGCGGTCGTACGTCGTCGCGACGATCCACCGCCAGGCCAACGTCGAGCAGCCCCGACTCGGCCACATCGTCGAGGGCCTGAACCGGATCGAGGGCATGGTCGTCTTCCCGGTCCACCCACGCACGCGAGCCCGCATGCAAGAGGAGGGGCTCGTGCTCGGTGACCACGTGCGCCTCATCGAGCCGCTCGGCTACCTGGAGCTCGCCTCACTCGCGTCGCAGGCCCGGGTGATCGTGACCGACTCCGGCGGCCTCCAGAAGGAGGCGTACTGGTACGGCGTGCCGTGCGTCACCGTCAGGCCGTCGACCGAGTGGGTCGACACGGTCGCGATCGGCGCGAACGTGCTCGTGGACGCCGACCCGGAGGCGCTCGCGGCCGCGGTTGCGAGCGCGTCGATGCCGCGCAACCGACCCGTGCTCTACGGCGACGGACACGCCTCGGAGCGGATCGCGCAGGTGCTCGTCGCTACGATCCCGAGCCGATGAAGCGCGACGTCGCCATCGTCGGAGCCGGCTACGTCGGTCTCCCGCTCGCACGCACCTTCGCCGACGCCGGCACGAGCGTGCTGCTCGTCGACGTCGACCCGGCCCGCGTCGCCCAGCTCAACGCGGGCGAGAGCTACATCGAGGACGTCCCGACCGAGGTGCTCCGGCCGCTCGTCGAGCGCGGCCTCGTCGCCGCGACGACGGACTACGACGAGCTGCGCGAGGCCGACGCGATCCTCGTCGCGCTCCCCACGCCGCTCTCGCGGCAGCGCGAGCCCGATCTCCGCATCCTCGTCTCGGCCGCGGCCGAGATCGCGACGCGGCTCCGGACCGGACATCTCGTCGTCCTCGAGTCGACGACGTATCCGGGGACGACCCGCGAGCAGGTGCTGCCCCTCCTCGAGCGCGGGAGCGGGCTCACCGCCGGGAAGGACTTCCACCTCGCGTTCTCCCCGGAGCGCGTCGACCCGGGACGCGAGGACTGGACGACGAAGAACGTGCCGAAGGTCGTCGGCGGGATCGACGAGGGCTCGACGGCCGCTGCGGCCGCCCTCTACGCGAAGGCGATCGACGACGTGCACCCCGTCTCGTCGCCCGAGGCGGCCGAGCTGACGAAGCTGCTCGAGAACATCTTCCGCTCCGTGAACATCGCGCTCGTCAACGAGCTCGCGCAGCTCTGCGACCGCATGGGCATCGACGTCTGGGAGGTCGTGGACGCGGCCGCGACGAAGCCCTTCGGCTTCATGTCGTTCAAGCCGGGACCGGGGCTCGGAGGGCACTGCATCCCGATCGACCCCTTCTACCTCACCTGGAAGGCGCGCGAGTTCGGCTTCTACACCGAGTTCATCGAGCTCGCCGGGAAGGTGAACGAGTCGATGCCGTACTACTGCCGCTCCGTCGTCTCGCAGGCGCTGAACCACAAGCGGCAGCGATCGCTCAGCGGCTCGAGGATCCTCGTGCTCGGGGTCGCGTACAAGCCCGACATCTCGGACACGCGCGAGTCGCCCGCCGTCAAGCTGATCGGCCTGCTCGAGAACGCCGGCGCCGACGTCGCCTACCACGACCCGCACGTCCCGTCCTTCGTGGAGAACGGGATCGCGATGAGCTCGTCGCCGCTCGAGCCGGCGGGCTACGACTGCGTCGTCGTCGTCACGAACCACTCCGGCATCGACTACGAGGCGCTCGTCGACGAGGCTGCTCTCGTCGTCGACCTGCGCAACGCAACGGGATCGAACGGGACGGGCTCCGACAAGGTCTGGAAGCTGTGACCGTCCGGGTCGGGCAGGCCGGCCTCGGCGAGTGGGGGAAGAACCTCGCGCGCAACTTCGCCGACCTCGCCGAGCTCGCGTGGCTCTCGCGATCCGGCGGAGGGCAAGCGCGGACGAGTTCCAGAGCTCGCTACCCGCAGGCGCGCTGGGCCGAGCGCTTCGAGGAGATGCTCGAGCGACCCGGCGCTCGACGCGGTCGTCGTCGCGACCCCGGTTCCGACGCACTACGAGCTCGCGAAGCGCGCGCTCGAGGCGGGCAAGCACGTCTTCGTCGAGAAGCCGCCCGCGATGAAGAGCGACGAGATCGACGAGCTCGTCGCGATCGCCGAGGGGCGCGACCTCGTCCTCATGCCCGGCCATCTCCTCCTCTACCACCCCGGCGTCCTCAAGCTGAAGGAGCTCGTCGACGCCGGCGAGCTCGGCGAGGTCCTCTGCGTCTACGGCAACCGCCAGAACCTCGGGGTCATCCGAACGCACGAGAACGCGCTGTGGTCACTCGGCGTCCACGACCTCTCGGTGATCCTCTACCTCCTCGACGAGGATCCGGTGGAGGCCGTGGCGCTCGGGCAGCGACTTCCTGAAGACGGGCGTCGAGGACGTCGTCTTCTGCTACCTCCGCTTCCCGTCGGGGAAGATCGCCCACATGCACCTCTCGTGGCTCGACCCGCACAAGATGCGGAAGATGACCGTCGTCGGCACGGAGAAGATGGCCGTCTTCGACGACATGGAGCTCGACCGCAAGGTCACCGTGTACGAGAAGTCGCCGTGGAAGCCGGTCGACACGTACGGCGAGTGGCAGACGCGCACGGGCGACATCCACATCCCGAAGATCGCGACCGACGAGCCGCTCAAGCTCGAGTGCCGTGCGTTCCTCTCCCTCGTCGAGGGCGAGGGAGATCGCCGGAAGGTCGCGCGAGGACGGCGCGCGCGTCGTGCGGCGCTCGACATGCTCACGACCTCGCTGAATGGCAGCTGAGGTCCATCCGACGCGCGACCGTCTATCCCGGGCACGGTGCTCGGGGACGGCGTGAAGGTGCTCGAGAACGCGGTCGTCGGGAAGCAGCCCGTCGCTCTCGCCGCGCTCGACCGCGAGGCGCGAGCCGCTGCCGCCGACCGAGATCGGCGACGGCACCGATCGTCTCGACCGGCGCGATCGTCTTCGCCGGCTCGCGGATCGGCGCGCGGGTGATCCTCGGCGACCAGTCGTGCGTGCGCGAGCGCGTGACGATCGGCGACGACGTCGTCCTGGGCCGCGGCTCGCTCGTCGAGAACGACACGACGATCGGCGCGCTGACGACGATCCAGGCGGAGGCCTACATCACGGCCTACTCCACGCTCGAGGAGCACGTGTTCATCGCACCGTGCGTCGTCACCACGAACGACAACTTCATGGGCCGAACGGAGCGCCGGCACGAGCTCATCGCGGGCCCGACCATCCGGCGCGGCGCTCGCGTCGGAGGCGGGGCCATCCTCTGCCCGGGCGTCGAGATCGGCGAGGAGGCGTTCGTCGGCGCCGGCGCCGTCGTCACGAAGGACGTGCCGCCCCGCGTCATCGTCGTCGGGAACCCGGCCCGGGTGCTCCGCGACGTCCCCGAAGACGAGCTGCTCTAGCCCTTACGATCGCGAGCCGGTAGCGCGTCGCGCCAGGGCTCGACATGCGCACCTGGATCGAGAACGTGCCTCCGACGCGCGGGCGGTACGAGAGGTACTGCCTCGAGCCCGGGCGCGCCGACGTCTGCACGCGGTACCGGAAGCCCGGGACGTGCTCGATCGACTTCGCCTGCGGGAGCCAGAAGGCGAGGCTGAGGTCGACGCTCGGATCCCAGCCGGTGAGACCGACGTAGACGGGCTGGTTCGCCTTGAGCTGGATCGTGTAGACGTCGTCCTGGTCGTCCCAGAAGTCGACCGCCGCATGCACCTTGCGATTCGTGCCCGAGAGCGGGTACGCGCGCTGTCCCAGGTCGTCGTTCGCCTCGTAGGAGTCCGGCGCCGGGACGTGCTTCGCGAGCGCGCCGATCGCCGACGCGACGTCGAGCCTGCCCCACCCGGAGTAGGCGTCGCGGCCGTCGGCGCACGCGCTGCAGGTGTCCGCCGTCACGTCGATGGCCGTCGACTCGAGGATCTCCGTGACCTGCTCCGGCCGAAGCGTGGGATGCAGGCTCAGGAGCACCGCGGCGGCGGCGCTCACCTGCGGCGTCGCGAACGAGGTCCCCTGGGCCTCGCGATACTCCTCGGGCCCGCAGCTCGAGTACCCCTGCTCACTGCACGCCGGGAAGCGAGCCGTGAGCGGCCGGGGAAGGATCGAGAGGATGTTCAGGCCCGGCGCGGCGATGTCGTTGTAGATCCGGTCGCGGTTCGAGAACGACGGGATCCCGCCCGTGTCGGTCGTCGCGCTGACACCGAGAACGTGCGGGAGCGCCGCCGGGTAGCTCGCGTAGTTCCACGGGCTCGTAGGTGCCTGGTCGGAGTTCCCGACGGCAGCGACCACGACGACGCCGTTCGAGACGGCGTAGGCGACGGCGTCCGCCTCGAGCCGCGAGTACGTGTCGCCGTCGGGGTCGAGCGGATCGCGGAGACCGCCGAGGCTCATGTTGATGACGCGCGCTCCGTTGTCGACCGCCCAGCGGATCGCGCGAGCCTCCGCCTCGACCGGGATCGCGCGCGACTTCGTCACCACCTTCGCGATCAGGAGCTGCGCCGAGGGGGCGAGGCCGGCGATCCCCACGCCGTTGTCGACACCCGCACCGATGAGCCCGGCGACGAACGTCCCGTGCCCGAGCGAGTCGGTGCGGGCCTTGCCGCCGACGAAGCTCTCCGCGTCGAGGATCTGCCCGGCGAGGTCGGGATGAGATGCGTCGACGCCGGAGTCGATCACCGCGACGGGGATCGGCTCGAACGACGGGAGGGTGAGCCACGTCGAGTAGAAGCCGCTGTAGGTGAGGTACCACTGCTTCGAGGTGAGCGGGTCGGTCGGCGTGAACGCCAGCTGGCGGGTCACGAGCGGCTCGACGTAGCGAATCCCGTCGATCCCGCGGAGCGAGACACCGGCGGGGAGGTCGACGAACGAGAGCCGGGATCGGCTTCAGGCTCTCCGGACGCGTTCCCGTGCGGCGCTCGATCGCCCTCGCGACGGCGCGGTGGTTCGCGCCGTGCGTCAGTCCCACCGCGACACGAGCGGCGTCCGCGGCTCCGGGCAGCGCGAGCCACGCCGCAGCGACTGCGAGGACTGCCGCGATCCGTCTCATGCCGACACCTGCACGACCGCGGAGGTGCCGGCCGCGAGCCCTTCCGTCGCCGATATCCGCGCCCGGTAGCTGCCCGCCGGAACGAGGGCGTCGAGCTCGAGCGCGGAACGATCCGGCGGCGTCGACCGTCGCCTCGCCGAGAGTGACCCACGCCGTGCCCTTGCGCCGCTCCACCGCGACGACCGCTCCCGGCAGGCGCGGGCGCACGGTCCCGGAGAGGACCGTGGGCTCCACCTGGGTCGGCCGAGCCAGCGTGATGCGCGGCGCGACCTGGACGAGCAGCGCCGGAGAGGCTCCGCCCTCGGCCTCGAGGCGGTAGCGCAGTGTGCGCGCAGGCTTCACGTCGACCGAGATCGCCCCGACGGCGTCCGGCGTCACCGTTCCCGCGCCCGTCCATGCGGCGCCGTCGGGCGACGACGCGAGGCGGGGCGCGGCGAGCCCGCGACCGACTCCGCTGAGGTGCGTGGTCGACCCGAAGACGATGCTGTCGGCGGAGGGCCGGTCGAGCCGGAGCACGCCGACCGAGATCCACGTCGAGCGCAGGCCGAGCGCCGTTCGGACGAGCGTGGCCGGGACGGACTCCGCGCCGGAGGTCGTCTTGACGACGAGCGCCCGCAGACGGCCGGACGCAGTCGCAGTACCCGTCGCGTCCACGACCCGCGCGTCGATGCCGAGCTTGGACTGGACGGTGCGGGCGCCGATGAGCACCGGCCCCCAGCGGTGGTACGGCGACAGCTTGTCCCACGGATCGGGCCGCGAGACGAGGTACGGGACGTTGAAGCCGAACACGTCGGCGGCGCTCGCGGTCTTGCCACCCGAGGTGGAGAAGTAGTACGTCGTCGCGACCTTCCCGCCGTAGAGCACGACCTCCCCGGCCGTGGCCGTCACGGCCTGCGTCGTCGACGCCTTCTCGCCTGCGACGCCGAGGTAGACCTGGCTGCGCGGGTCCGAGTAGAGGTCGAACGGCTTCCCCTTGACGAGGCTCGCGAGCGCGTACGAGCGGGCCGCGACGGCCTGCGCCTTCAGGGCCTCTGCCGGCCAGGTGTACGGCACCTCTCCGGCGACGACGCCCTGGAGGTAGCTCTCGAGCGCGGCGACGTTCACGACGCGCAGGAACTCGCCCTGCGGGACGACCTCGAGCTTGCCCCGGTAGAGCCGCCCGTCGAGCCCGAGCACTCCCTTCTTCGCAGGGCGGAGAACGAGCGGCTGCAGGGCGGACACGGGGCCGGACTCGGACGGGAGCTTGAGATCAGCGCGCAGCGTCAGCGCGCCCTTCGGGAGCTTGAACGTCGCGCCGCGTCGCATCGGTCGCGACGAAGGGCAGCGTCGAAGAGATCGTCACGGCGCGGCGACCCTCGGCGAGCAGGACGCGCACCTCCTTCCTCCCCGTCTTCCCGATCTCCGTGCCGGTGTAGTAGTGCGCGAGGATCTGGTCGTACGTGCGACCCGCGAGCGCCTGGCCGTACGCGCCGTACTGGCTCATTCCCACCCCGTGGCCCCAGCCACGCCCGGAGACGACGAAGACCGCCTCGCCGTAGGCGGCGGACGGCGTCTGCTGCCCGTCCGCCGATCCGACGGCGACGACGAGAGCGATCGAGATGGCGACGAGGAGTGCGCGCACGACGAGGGTTCAGGCTAGCTCGGCAGGGTTACCAATTTGTGTTCTCGGCCGATTCGGCCAGGCCTTGAGGCCGGGCCGCGATAGAGCTTATTTCCAGGCAGTTTCTTCGACCGGTGCGCGCGCCTTGAGCGGCTCCCACCAGTCGCGGTTCTCCGCGTACCAGCCGACCGTCTCGGCCAGGCCGTCCTCGAACCCGTGGGCCGGCGCCCACCCGAGCTCCGTCGAGATCTTCGAGGCGTCGAGAAGGTACCGCCGGTCATGACCGGGGCGGTCGGGGACGATCTTCTTGAGCGTCTGAGGCTTCTCGGTCAGCTCCAGGACGCGGTCGGCGATCTCCTCGATCGTCGCCTCGATCCCGGAGCCGACGTTGTACGTCTCGCCCGCACGGCCCTCGCGGAGGACGAGGTCGATGGCCTCGCAGTGGTCGAGGACGTGGAGCCACTCGCGCTTGTTCTGCGTCGAGGCGTACATCGGCAGCGGCTCGTCGTCGAGCGCGTTCGTCGTGAAGAGCGGGATGACCTTCTCGGGGAACTGGAACGGGCCGTAGTTGTTCGAGCAGTTCGTGATGGTCACCGGGAGGCCGAACGTCTCGAAGTACGCGCGGACCGCGTGGTCCGCTCCGGCCTTCGACGCGTTGTACGGCGTGCGCGGCCGGTACGGCGACTCCTCGGTGAAGACCTCGTCGGTGTCGAGCGCGAGATCGCCGTACACCTCGCACGTCGACACGTGGTGGAAGCGCTCCACGCCTGCCGCGCGCGACGCGTCGAGGAGCGTCTGCGTCCCGAGCACGTTGGTGCGGAAGAAGCGGGTCGGGTCGACGACGGCCAGCGAGTTGTGCGACTCGGCGGCGAAGTTGACCACGACGTCGGTCGCGTGCGTCGCGGAGCGTCGACTCGGCGAGCTCGCGCTCGCAGATGTCCCCCTGGACGAACGCAATGCGGTCCTCGACCGGAGCCAGGCTCTCGCGGTTCCCGGCGTACGTGAGCAGGTCGTAGACGACGATCTCGTCGTCGGGGTGCCGCTCGAGCCAGTAGTGGACGAAGTTCGAGCCGATGAACCCGGCTCCGCCCGTGACGAGGAGGCGCATCCGCGGAAGGCTAGCGGCCCATCTCCGCGAGGCACGCACGCAGTCCCTCACGCCAGTGCGGGAGCTGCGGGGCGCCCGCTCGCTCGCTGCGGAGCACGGAGTACGCGGGCCTCGGTGCGGGGCGAGCGAGCTCGGCCGTGGTGATACGCCGAACCGTGCAGTCGAGGCCCGCCTCCTCGAAGATCGCCTCGGCGAAGTCCGCCCACGTGCAGTCGCCTGCGGCCGCGACGTGCCACAGCCCCTTCGGAAGGTCGTCGTCGACGAGCCGCCGAACGGCGCCCGCCAGGTGGCCGACGTACGTCGGAGACCCGCGCTGGTCGTCCACCACGGTCACCTCGTCGTGCTCGGCGCCGAGGCGCAGCATCGTCAGCAGGAAGTTGTGCCCCGTCGCACCGAACAGCCACGACGTCCGCAGGATCCACGCGTTCGGCCCGGCGGCAGCCTCGGCGTGGAGCTTCGTCCGTCCGTACGCCGACATGGGATTCGGACCGTCG
Organism: uncultured Gaiellaceae bacterium; assembly: GCA_963754175.1. GTDB lineage: Bacteria > Actinomycetota > Thermoleophilia > Gaiellales > Gaiellaceae > GMQP-bins7. The sequence goes on from CAVWES010000014.1 coordinate 45,400, forward strand.
GACTCGACGTACGGCGTTCGCTTGCGACCGTCGAACACGTAGTCCGTCGAGAACGTCACGAGCGGGAGGCGGAGCGCTGCTGCATGTGCCGTCCCGGCGACGTTCACGGCCGCCGCGCCCTGCGGGTCGGCCTCGGCCCCGTCGACGTCCGTCCACGCAGCCGTGTGGAGGACGAGGTCGAACTCCCCTCGTGACACGGTGTCACTCGCGGGCTCGGTGACGTCCCAACCGTCGCGCGTCAGCGCGACCACGTCGTCGTCTGCGAAGGCCTGCGCGAGCGCGTGGCCGAGCTGGCCACCGGCGCCCGTGATCAGGACGCGACGGCGGCGTCCCGCGCGGACAGGATCGGGGTGCTCGAGCTCCATAGCGAGGCGACGCGCGGATCGTCCCACGGAACCGTGTACTCGTCGGGCTCCGCCGGGTCGTACTCGACCGTGACGTGGTAGCAGAAGAGGATGTCCGTGAGCGCTTCGAAGCCGTGCGCATGGTGCCCCGGGACGTAGATCGCGACGGGATTCTCCTCGCCGATGTCCTCCGTGAAGGTGTCGCCGCTCGTGCGGTCGAGCACCACGACCCGGGCGGTTCCCCGGAGGCAGGCGAAGAGGTCGTCTTGCCCGCGCTCGTGGTAGTGGAGACCGCGGAGCACGCCCGCACGCGAGAACGAGACGTTCGTCTGCCGCATCGGCTTCGGCAGCGCGCTGTCCCGCCGGAGCTCGCAGAACCAGCCACGCTCGTCCTCGACACGACGGAGCGGGATGCGCACGAGGCCGTCGATCACCCGGCGTCCTGCTTGTTCGCGCCGGTCTGCTCGATGCGATGGCCGATGTCCGCGAGGTGCCGCCAGTGCTTCCCGGCGTCCTCCCACCACCCCGTGACCTCGGACGCATCGAGCCGTCCGGCGAGCGCGTAGTGACGGTTCACGTCCGTGATCTCGAGCTCTCCGCGCGTCGACGGGGTCAGCGTCGCGATGACGTCGAACACGTCCGGCGGGTAGCAGTAGAGACCGACCACGGCGTGCGCCGAAGGCGGCTCGTCGAACCTCGTGTCGACCACTCCGGCCTTCTCGACGATGTCGCCGACGCGTCCCTCGTCGTCGTACACGACGACGCCGAAGTTCTCCGGGTCGTCGACCTCCTTCACGAAGATCCGGGCGCGCGACGGGCTCTCCGCCCACGCGCGAATGCTCGCGGACTGGGCGAACTCGAAGATGTTGTCGCCGAGCACGACCACGAGGGGCGCACCGGCGGCGAAGTCCCGCGCCATGCCCACGACCTGCGCGATCCCACCGGGCTCCGTCTGCACCTTGTACGTGAGATCGAGCTCCAGGATCGGATCGCCGCCGCCGCGAGGCGCGAGCCGCCCGTCCCCGAGGAGGTCGATCATCTGCCCCGCGTGGCCCTTGCCCGTGACGAGGAGCACCTCTGCGATCCCCGCCAGCTGCAGGAGCTGCAGGGGGTAGTAGACCATCGGCCAGCTCCCGACCGGGAGCAGGTGCTTGTTCGCGACGCGCGTGAGCTCGCCCAGGCGTGTCGCCTCGCCGCCGGCGCAGATGAGGCCCTTCGGCTGCACGCGGGGATGCTAAGCGACGGCAGCGGCGAGCCGGGCTAGGGGCGCGTGCGCTCCCGTTCTCGCCACGCGCGGCGGGCCGCGGTTTTCCGCTCCCGCACACCGGGTACTGCCCGGACAGCGGCGATCCAGACGTACAGCGCCGCGCCGAGCACTCCCGCGATCACCGCGAGGAGCCGCTTGGGGTGGAGGGCCAGGAACAGCAGCGCCCGCACGCGGGCGATCGTAGCCGACATACTTCGGAGCCGAGTCGAAGGAAAGGTGGTACCAGGCATGGCGAAGACCAAGACGAGCTCCACGCTGTCGACGGACGCGCTCAAGCCGTACGTCCAGCGTGCGATGACCGATCCCGGAGCTTCGCGAGGATCTCCTCGCAGCGTTCGTCGCCGCCCGCAGCATCTACGGCCAGATGTCGAAGGGCCGCGGGATCAAGGGCAAGGCGGAGAAGGTCTCCGAGAAGGACTTCCAGAAGCAGCTCCAGTACCTCGTGTCCGACCTGTCGGAGGCGTCCGACAAGCTCAAGGGCACGGCGAAGAAGAAGGGCCACAAGACGCGCAACCGCGTCATCCTGCTCACCGGAGTGACGCTCGGTGTGCTCTACAACCCGTGGACCGGTCAGGCGACGCGCGACTGGATCATGGAGCAGGTCGCGGGTGGCAACGGCGACGGGTTCGAGGAGCTCGAGGCAGAGCTCGACGCCGAGGCGGATGCCGCCGCCGGCAACGGCTCAGAGCCGTAGAGCCGACGCGGCGCCGTAGGACTCGTCCCGAGGGAGCTTTCGCGCGACCGGAGATTCGTGCGAGCGGATCTCCGGTCGCGCACCTTCTCAGGCCGTGCCGTGCGCCTTCGCGACGTCGCCGATGATCTCGGCGAGCTCCTGCGGGCGAGACCACATCGGCCAGTGGCTCGTCGGGAGGTCGACCCAGGTGACGTCGCGGAGCTCGGGGAGACCCGCGAGCCACGCGTAGCCCTCTTCGGCCCAGGCCTTGACCTGGTCGGACGGGGCTCCGGTGCAGATCACCGTGCTCGAGACATCGAGACGCGCGTCGTTCCGCAGCTCGGCCGCCTCGCGCATGCTCGCGGCAGGCTGTGGCACGGCGCGCCGCCGGAACGTCTCGAGCTGTTCCTCGGTGAGCCCGTCGAGGTTCTCCCCCGCCTCGAGCTCCTCCCGCGAGGGCAGCGGCAACTCGGCGCCGTCGAAGTCGGGATCCATCGCGCCTTTGGCCGGCGCGGAGTCGACGTAGACCATGGCCGCGATCAGCTCGGGAACCTTGTCGCTCGCCCCGTAGCCGGCGGCGCCGGTCCCGCTGTGTACGGCGAGCACGACGGGAGCCCCCGCCGCCCTGACCGCGTCGCAGATCGCGTCGACGTGGTCCGACATCGTGATGGTGGATCGATCCGTCTCGACGGACTCGAGGCCGGGAAGCGTCAGTGCGGTGACGTCGTGACCCTCGGCGCGCAACGAGGCGACGACCTCGTCCCACGCCCACGCGCCCAGCCAGAAGCCGGGAACCAGGATGATCGGTGCGCTGGTCATTCCTCGACCCTAGCGCAGGTCCTGCCGAGTCAGCTCTTGCCCTTGAGCACGCGCTCGAGCGCACCGGGGACGAGACCGCTCGTCGACGCGATGTCGTCCGCCTCGAGCAGGACCGCACCGGGCGGTGGCAGGGTCGTGCTCCCCGGCCCGGTCGGCACGTAGATCCTCCCGGCCGAGAACGAGATGTCGTCGGCTCGCCGCCAGGCGAGCAGGATCGGGTAGGGGGCGACGACGCCGTCGTAGCCGAGCCCCGCCATCGAGGCAGGATGGATCTCGAAGTGGAGATGCGGCGCGCCTCCGTCGGCGTCGCCCGTGTCGCCGACGAACCCGATGACGTCACCGGCCTTGACGCTCCTCCCCTCGACCGCGAGCGGCGAGTACGCCGAGAGGTGCGCGTAGTAGAACTCGTTGCCCTGCGTGTCGCGCAACCACAGGCGGTAGCCGCCGAGGCGGTTGAAGCCGATGGTGTGCAGCGTCCCGTCGGCAACCGCGAGGAGCGGCGTTCCCTTGGCGGCGAAGATGTCCTCGCCGTGATGCCAGCCGCCGGCGACGTCGGGCCTCGGACCGCCGAAGCTGTCGCCGAACGACGCCGTGCCGTACACCGGGAAGACGTAGCCGCCGGACGAGAGCCGCGCAGTGACTTCCGGCGCGACCTGCACCGGGCCGCCGGGAACCTCACCGCCGACGTCCGGCTCGGGGGCGCGCGGAATCCTGCTCGGTCGCGATCCCAGGCTTGGGGCGGTCGTCCCGACCACTCGTCGGCGGTCGTGGCGGTGCCGAGAGGTCTGCGACGGACGTGGCCTGCGCGGAACCGACGACGATCTCGCTGCCGGCGGGCAGGCCGCCGTGCGCGGCGCTGAGACGCACGCGAAGAGCGGTGAGCGACGCCTGAGCGCCGGGCGGGCCGGCCTTGCGGCTCCCGCTGTCGCCGGTCAGGACGGTCAGGGTGCCCCAGTCCTCGAGTTGGGTGCTTCCGGGCGAGCTCGCGATGTCGCGGCCGAGTGCCCGCAGGCCTTGCACCTCCGACGCGGACGTGTCCGTTCCGACCGAGCGCGCGCTCGCACCGGCGGAGACCGACGCCGTGATCTTCCCGGCCACGATCTCCCCGTTGAACAGCGAGAGGACGATCGCCTCGGCGAACGACTGCGTCGCCGCTGCGGATCCCGGTGACGCGAACACCGCCGCCCGGGATCGGCCCACGCTGACGACGGATCCGTCCGCGGGGTACTGGAAGGACTGCACGTCGGCAGTCGTCGAGTCCGGCCACTCGAGCTCACCGAGCGAGACGGTGTCCTGACCCGGGACGGTGATGCGCAGGAGGACGGCGCTCGCGCCCGTCGTCGCGCTGCGCGGAGGCGGCGCGGCCGCAGCGAGGGTCGCCGACGCGACGATCCCTGCGACGACCGCGACGGCGAGACGGATCACGGTGAATCAGGGTAGCGCGGCCTCTTTCGGCGCGTTCTCCAGACGAGCTGGACCGCAACGGCGAACAGGAGGACGGCGAAGAGCCTCCGGAGCGTGTCCTCCGGCAGTTCGACGACGACTCGCGCGGCGATCTCGACCCCGACGATCGACGCGAGTCCGACGACGACTGCGGATCGCACGCGAAGGTTGCCGTAACGCCGCTGGTTCCAGGATCCGGCGAGAACCGTCGGGAGAATCGCGAGGAGCGACGTGCCCTGCGCCTCGAGCTGCCCGAGACCGAGCGCGACCAGAGTGGGGACGAAGAGGATGCCACCACCCACTCCGAAGAGGCCGGCCATGACCCCTGCCGCGAGGCCGAGGAGAATCGCGAGGATGATGGTCGTCCCGCTCACGACGCGAGGAGCCAGATCCCGATCGCGGTGAGCAGAGCGGCGAAGCCGTACGTCAATGTGCTCGTCCGGATGCGCTGCTGCCACGCCGTCCCGGCCACAGCGCCGGCGGCTGCGGGCAACCCTACGAGCGCCGCGTAGCCGACCTCGACCTCACCCCGCAGCCCGAACACGACGACGCCGGCCGATCGCCGTGATCGCGATCGCCAGGAGCGACGTCGCGGTGGCAACCCGCTCCGGGAAGCCCGCGAGGAGGATGAGCAGCGGAACGGCGACGATGCCGCCGCCGACGCCGAAGAAGGCGGAGAACACCCCTGCCACGAGCCCGATGGCGACGAGGCGCACGGGCGTATCGTACGAGCATGGTCAGTCGGGCCGGGCTCGTCGCGGTCGCCCTCGTCGTCCTCTGCGGGCTGGTCGCGGCGGGCGCCGCGGCCGCCAGCCGCCCACCGGGACGGCGATGTACGTCGTGCGGCACGACCCGCGTCTCTGCCCCTCCCCTCTGTGCGGCGGCTACTGGGTCGCGATCGCGAACGGCGCGCGGACGCGCTGCGTGGACGACCTGCGACATCCCCGCTGCTACGTCGCCGACGCGGTCCACGCCAACGGCGACCCGGTGGGCAGCATCGCCGAGGAGGCCCTCGTGCGCGGAGCGATGGACGTCGGGCGCGACGACCTCGGCGAGCTCGTCGTCTCCGCCGTCTACGAACCGGTCGGCCAGGCGGCGCCCAGCGGCGGCTACTACCGCGTCACGGACACGGGGATCCGGTGCGTGCGAGCGCCCTGCTTCTCGTATCGCGTGGCCCAGGTCAACGGGGTCACCGGCACCATGGTCTCGAGCCTCGACCTCGAAGCCGCACAGGCGACCCCGAAGGAGGTGGCTCGAGCCCAGGCCGCTGTGGAGACGAAGAACGGGCTCTACGCGCGCGGCCGGTTCGCCCCCACCCCGGACGGCGGTCGCGTCTTCCGCGCGCTGCGGCTCTATCTCAGAGCGATGCCGCCTCGCGCCTGAGCACGTCCCAGGCGAGGCGCACGTCGTCCTCCGTCGTCCGGAAGTTCCCGACCGCGAGCCGGAGCATGTAGCGATCGTCGAAGCGCGTGTGGGAGAGGAACACCTCGCCGGAGTCGTTCACGCGCTCGAGCAGCCGCTCGTTGTCCTCGTCGGAGCCGTCACGACGGAAGCACACGAGGGAGAAGTGCCTCGGGGCGGTGACCTCCCAGCCCGCCTCGTCGCGCACCCAGCCCTCGAAGAGCTCCGCAAGGCGAAGGTGCTCGCGAATCCGCTCCTGCAGCCCGGAGCGTCCGTAGCAGCGCAGGACGGCCCACAGCTTCAGTGCACGGAAGCGACGCCCGAGCGGAATGGAGACCTCACTCAGGTTCACCGCGTCATCGGGTGAACGGAGGAACTCGGGCACGAGGCTGAAGGCGCGGCGGAACTCGTCCTGCCGACGCGTCCAGAGCACCGAGCAGTCCATCGGGACGCCGAGCCACTTGTGCGGGTTCATCCCCACCGAGTCGGCGCGTTCCCAGCCGGCGAAGTGGTGACGAAGCTCCGGACAGACGGCCGCCGCTCCGGCGTAGGCCGCGTCCACGTGGAGCCACGTTCCCGCTGCGGCGCACCGTTCGGCGATCTCGGGGACGGGATCGACCGCGGTCATGCCGGTGGTCCCGACGGTCGCGATCACGGCACACGCGTCGTGCGCGTCGAGGAGATCGGGCCGAAGCCTGAACTCGTCGTCGGTGGGAACCTTCCGGAGCTCGAGCTCGAGGAGGCGCGCCGCCTTGTCCGCAACGGAGTGTGCGTGCTCCGAGCACACGAGCACCCGGCGATCCGGCTGGCGCGCGCGGGCGACGATCGTCGCGGCGAGCACTCCGGTGGAGGCGGTGTCCTCGATGTGCCCGCGAAACTCCTCGGGGAGCCCGACGAGCTGGCGAAGCCAGTCGACGGTCACCTCCTCCAGCTCCTGGAGCGCCGGGCGAGGTACGCCAGAGGATCCCGACCTGGTTCAGCCCCGCGATGAGCAGCTCCGCGAGCACGCCGGGCTCCGAGCCCGTGGTCGCGAAGTACGCGAAGAAGCGCGGGCTCTGCCAGTGTGTGATCCCCGGCAGGAGGATCGAGTCGAGATCCGCGACGACGTTCGAGAACGACTCGGGCTCGTCGGTGGCGTCGCCGGAAGGGCCGCTCGGAGCGCGCCCGGCTCGACCTGCGAGAGGACAGGGAACTCGCGCACCCGCTCGAGGTACGACGCGACCCAGTCGAGCGCGAGCGCCCCGTCCTCCCGAAAGCTGTCGCTCACTTCCGGAGCTTGGCGATCTCGCGCCACGAGCGCGTGTTGAGGATCTGTTCCTTCCCGAGCCACGCGCGCCGGGCCTGGGCGACACCGAGCTCCGCGTAGCCGAGCGCACCGACCGAATGTGCATCCGTCGTGATCGGGATCCGGACCCCGGCCTCTCCGGCCAGTCGCGCGTGGGTGTCCCGCATGTCGAGCCGGTCGGGCTGCGAGTTGATCTCGAGCGCTGTGCCAGTCTCGACCGCATGCGCGACGACGCGTTCCACGTCGACCGGCGCACCCGCGCGCTTGAGCAGCCGACGTCCCGTGAGGTGGCCGATGCAGTCGACGTGCGGGTTGTCCATCGCGCCCAGGATCCGTTCGGTCGGGCTGCGGTCGAACGACGTGTGGAGCGACGCGATCACCCAGTCGAGCTCGCCGAGGGCGTTGTCGTCCACGTCGAGAGAGCCGTCCGCGCGGATGTTTACCTCGATCCCGCGCAGCACGCGAAAGGAGGCGAGGCGTCCGTTGAGCTTCTCGATCTCCTTCCACTGTCTCTCGAGGCGGCCGTCGCGGAGGTAGTGGGAGTGGTCGGTGATGCAGAGGAAGCGGTAGCCCCGGCCCTTCGCGGTGAGCGCCATCTCCTCGATCGACCCTTTCCCGTCCGACGACCACGTCGAGTGGCAGTGCATCTCGCCCTTGAGATCGCCGACCTCGACGAGCGCCGGGAGCGCTCCGTCTCCGCGCGCTGCCGCGATCTCGTGCGTCCCCTCGCGCAGCTCCGGTGGAATGGGGGTATACCCGAGGAACCGGTACAGCTCGTCTTCGCTCGCGTGCGTGACCACTTCCTCCGACTCGACGTCCGTGACGCCGTACTCGGAGATCGACAGCCCTCGCCGCACGGCGTCCTCGCGGAGCGCGATGTTGTGGTCCCTCGAGCCCGTGAAGTGCTGGAGCACGTTGCCGTAGCACTCGGCCGGCACGACACGGAGGTCGAAGCGGAGTCCATCGTGTCCGACGACCATCGCCTTCGTCTCGCCACGGGCGAGCACCTCGGACACCCAGTCACCCGTACAGAACGCCGCGATGAGCGAAGGGGCGTCGCTCGATGTCGCGATCACGTCGGCGTCCTTCACCGTCTCCCGTCGCCGGCGAACACTGCCCGCCTCCGAGACGGCGAGCGCCGCCGGGTGAGCGGAAAGGGCATCGACCACCCGTCGCACCGCAGGAAGCGCCCTCGCGAGCAGGTGCCGTTCCTCCGGAGCGTCCCCGACGCCGGCCTCGAGCGCCTGCAGGATCTTCTCCTCGCTCCGTGCCCCCATCCCGGAGAGCTCCCGGAGCCTGCCCTCTTCCGCTGCGGTCTTGAGGCCGTCGAGGGACGTGATGCCGAGCTGCATCCAGATGCGCGCTGCGGTCTTCGGGCCGACGCCCGGCAGGCGCAGGAAGTCGACGACCCCGGCGGGAACGAGCCCGCGGCGTTTCGTCAGCGCGTGCATCTCGCCGTCCTCGACGACCTCGACGACCTTTCTCTCGATCGTCTTGCCGATCCCAGGCAGCTCCTTCGCCTTGCCGTCGAGCGCGAGCTCCGCGATCGGCAGCGGCGACTCCCGGATCCGGCCCGCGGCTCTCCGGTAGGCGATCACCTTGAACGACTCCTCATCGAGGATCTCGGAGAGGTCCGCGAGCAGGTCGAGCTGGTCCGCGAGCTCGCCGTTGCGGGGCAACGTCGTGGGCATCCCGCGATGATACGGCGATGGTTCGCGCGGTCCTCTGCCTCCCGACGTACAACGAGCGGGAGAACCTGGAGCTCATGGTCGAGGCGCTCGGCGGGGTGCTGGACACCACCACCGACCGCGTCCTCGTCGTGGACGACGGCTCGCCGGACGGGACGGGCGAGATCGCCGATCGCCTCGCCGCGGAGCTCCCCTGGGTCTCGGTTCTGCATCGCGAGGCGAAGGAGGGGATCGGACCGGCGTACGTCGCAGGGTTCCGGACGCGCGCTCGCCGACGGCGCGGAGCTCGTGCTCGAGATGGACTGTGACTTCTCCCACGACCCGGCCGACGTGCCACGTCTCATCGCGGCTGCCGCAGATGCCGACCTCGTGCTCGGATCGCGCTACGCGCCGGGCGGGGGAACGGCGAACTGGGGTTTCGTGCGGCGCGTCGTCTCGCGCGGCGGCTGCCTCTACGCGCAGGTCGTTCTCGGGATGCGCGTGCGCGATCTCACGGGCGGCTTCAAGTGCTTCCGGCGCGTGGCGCTCGAGGCGATCGACCTCGATGCGCTCTCCGCGCACGGCTACGCGTTCCAGATCGAGACGACGTACCGCGTGACACGGGCGGGCTTGCGCGTGCAGGAGATCCCGATCACCTTCGTCGAGCGGCGTGCAGGCGCGTCGAAGATGACCGGCGCGATCGTCGCCGAGGCGATCTGGAGGGTTCCGCTCCTCCGGCTCCGCGCCCTCGTCGGCAAGCTGTGAGGGTGCAGGAGGTCGACGCCGGAACGTTCGAGGGCGAGGTGCTCGCATCGCCGGTCCCGGTCGTCGTCGACTTCTGGGCGCCGTGGTGCAAGCCGTGTGAGGCGATCGCACCGCATCTGACGAGCCTCGTCGAGGAATGGGATGGGCGGGCTCGTCTCGTGCGCGTCAATGTCGACGCCGAGCCCGGCATCTCGTCGCGGTACGGCGTCCTCTCGCTTCCGACGGTGATCCTCTTCGCCGGAGGCGAGCCCAAGGCGACGGTCCACGGGGCGCAGCCACGAGATCGCTTCGAGCGGGCGTTCGGCCCACATCTGTGACGACGCTCGCGACGAGCTGGGCGGATCTGCTCGAGGGCGAGGAGATCGCGTACAGCGGAATCGAGCCGTCGCGCGAGCCGAAGCTCGAGCCGCTCCCAGACGACCTCGACCCGCGCGTGGCGTCCGCGCTCGCGGCGAACGGCGTCACAGCCCTCTACCGGCACCAGGCGGAGACGTGGGAGGCAGCACAGCGCGGCGAGAACGTCGTCGTCACGACAGGGACGGCGTCGGGCAAGTCGCTCGCCTTCAACCTCCCCGTCCTCGACGCGATCGCGCGTGACCCGAAGACCCGCGCGCTGTACCTCTACCCCACGAAGGCGCTGTCACAGGACCAGGCGCGCTCGCTCGCCGAGCTCCGGCTGAAGGGCCTCCGCCCCGCGATCTACGACGGCGACACGCCGAGCGAGCGCCGGTGGCAGATCCGCAAGTGGTCGAACCTCGTGCTGACGAATCCGGACATGCTCCACGTCGGTGTCCTCCCGCACCACGACCGCTGGGGAGACGTGCTCGCGAACCTCCGCTACGTCGTCGTCGACGAGGCACACGTGTACCGCGGCGTCTTCGGCTCGCACGTGGCGAACGTCCTCCGGCGGCTGCGGCGGCTTGCCCGGATCTACGACGCGGAGCCGCAGTTCCTCTTCGCGTCCGCGACGATCGCGAACGCGGGCGAGCTCGCGCTGCAGCTGACCGGTGAGGCCGCGACGGTCGTCGATCAGGACACCTCCGCACGGGCGGAGCGCGAGGTCGTGATCTGGAACCCGCCGCTCCTCGACGCGGAGCTCGGGCTGCGCGCGAGCCCGCTCGGGGATGCCGCGCGGCTGCTCTCGCAGCTCACGTCGCGTGGGCTACGGACGATCTGCTTCGCCAAGAGCCGTAAGGCCGCGGAGCTCATCCACCGCTTCGCGGTGGAGCGCCTCGACAGTGCGACTGCGAGCCGCCTCGCTCCGTACCGGGCCGGCTACACGCCGGAGCAGCGCCGCGAGATCGAGCGTCGTCTCGTCGAGGGCGAGCTCCTCGGCGTGACCGCGACGGACGCGCTCGAGCTCGGGATCGACATCGGGCTCCTCGACTGCGCGATCTCCGTCGGCTTCCCCGGCACGGTCGCATCGCTGCGCCAGCAGTGGGGGCGGGCAGGGCGACGCGAGCGAGGGCTGGCCATCCTCGTCGCGAGCGACGACGCGCTCGACCAGTTCTTCGCGCGCGAGCCGGACGCGCTGCTCTCGCGCCGCGTGGAGGCCGCCATCCTCGACCACGCGAACCCGCGCATCCTCGACCCGCACGTGCTCGCGGCCGCGTTCGAGGCGCCGCTCGAGGAGGAGGACGCGACGACGCTCGGATCGGAAGCGCTGCGTCGTGCGGCCGAGCTCCCGGAGCTGGAGCACACGTCGGCCGGATACGTCTGGAAGGGCCGCGACTACCCCGCCGCCCGCGTGTCGCTGCGCTCGGGCGACGCGGAGGCGTTCACCGTCGTCGACGGCACGACCGGATCGCTGCTCGGGCTCGTCGAGCGCGACCGTGCGTACTCGACGGTGCACGAAGGCGCCGTCTACCTCCACCTCGGCGAGCAGTACCTCGTCGAGTCGCTCTCGCTCGAAGATCGCGTGGCCGTCGTCGTCCCGGGCCGCGTCGACTGGTACACGCAGGCGAAGAAGGAGTCGGAGACGACGATCGAGCAGTCCCTGCGAGCAGACCGGCGCCTCGGGGTCGAGCTCCACTTCGGCCGGGTCTCCGTCACCGAGCAGGTCGTCGGTTACGCGCGCAAGGCCGTGCGTGACGGCTCGACCATCGACCTCGTGCCGATGCTCATGCCCGAGACGACGTTCGAGACGGAGGCGATCTGGTTCGCGCCCGAGCCGGGACAGCTCGAAGGCCTCGAGCAGATGCCGAAGCTCCTCGGAACGCTCCACGCCGCGGAGCACAGCCTCATCGCGCTGCTCCCGCTCTGGGCGATGTGCGACCGCTGGGACATCGGCGGCCTCTCGACCAACCTGCACTACCAGACGGGCCGCCCGACGATCTTCGTCTACGACGGGCACTCCGGCGGCGTCGGGATCACGGAGCGCGGGTTCGACCGCTTCGAGGACTGGGTCGAGGACACGACCCGCCTCCTGCAGCGGTGCCCGTGCGCCGCGGGTTGCCCGTCGTGCGTCCAGAGCCCGAAGTGCGGCAACCTCAACGAGCCCCTCGACAAGGCAGGGGCGCGAGCGCTCCTCGAGCGGATGCGCGCCGTAGTGTCGATCCGGCGAGGCGCCGTTCGTCTACTCGGAGCAAGCGAGACAAGGGAGGCGCGGATGCAGTACATGGCACTGATCTACGCTGACGAGGACGCCTGGTCCGGCTTCTCGGAGGAGCAGCGGGCCGCTGCCTACGAGCAGTACCGGGCGTTCGGCCGCGAGGCGGAAGAGGCGGGTGTGCTGGCAGGCGGGAACGAGCTCGGCCCGACTCGCGATGCGACGACGGTTCGCGTCCGCGACGAGGAGACCCTCGTGACGGACGGGCCGTACGCCGAGGTCAAGGAGGCCCTCGGCGGCTTCTACCTGCTCGAGTGCGAGTCGCTGGACGAGGCGCTCGACTGGGCCGCACGCATCCCGGGCGCGCACCATGGCGCGGTCGAGGTGCGGCCGGTGTACGTCGACCCGGACGAGGTGCAGCTGTGAAGTACGCGGTGCTCATCTACGGGGACGACGGGGCCTGGGCCGATCTGCCCGAGGAGGAGAGGTCGGAGCTCCGCGCGGCGGAGATGCCGCAGTGGATCTCGCTCTTCGAGGAGCTCGGCAAGGCGGATCCGAACGTCGTCGGCAAGGAGCTGGACGGTCGCTCGACCGCCAAGGTCGTGCAGGTCCGCGACGGCGAGCGCATCGTCACCGACGGCCCCTTCGCAGAGACGAAGGAGATCCTGGGCGGCGCCTTCCTCGTCGACCTCCCCGACCTCGACGAGGCGATCCGGCTCGCGGCGCTCGTCCCGTCGGCGAAGCACGGCTCGATCGAGATCCGTCCAATACTCCAATAACTGCTCCTATAGCGGGGATGCAGAGCCAGGTCGAGCGTGTCTTCCGGGAGGAGTGGAGCCATGCCGTCGCGATCCTCACGCGCGTCCTCGGGGATCTCGAGCTCGCCGAGGACGCCGTGCAGGATGCGTTCACGACCGCACTCGAGCGGTGGCCCGGAGAGGGCATGCCGCGTACCCCTGGCGCGTGGATCGTCACGACCGCGCGCAACCGCGCGATCGACCGCATCCGCCGAGAGAAGGTCTTCCAGCGCAAGGCCGAGCTCATCGGCCGACTGCAGGAGCTGCCCGCGGAGGAGGACGACGTGAGCGCGATCCCCGACGATCGCCTCGCGCTCGTCTTCACGTGTTGCCACCCGGCGCTCGCTGCCGAGAGCCGGGTCGCATTGACCCTTCGGGAGGTCGGCGGGCTCACGACGGGCGAGATCGCGCACGCGTTCCTCGTCGCCGAGCCGGCGATGGCGCAACGGCTCGTCCGCGCCAAGCGAAGGATCCGCGGAGCCGGCATCCCGTTCCGCGTGCCTCCCGACCACCTCCTGCCGGAGCGGTTGCGCTCGGTTCTCGCCGTGCTCTACCTCGTCTTCAACGAGGGCTACGCGGCGACGAGTGGCGCCGAGCTCGTGCGTGTCGAGCTCTGCGACGAGGCGATCAGGCTCGGAAAGCTGCTGGCCGTGCTCATGCCGGACGAGCCCGAGGTGTTCGGCCTGCTCGCGCTCATGCTGCTGCAGGACTCGCGACGAACGGCACGGGTCGGCTCCGACGGCGAGATCGTCCTCCTCGAAGATCAGGACCGCACGCTCTGGGACCGGGCTCGGATCGACGAGGGCATCCGCGTGCTGGAGCGTGCGGTCTCGCTGCGGCGACCCGGGCCGTACCAGCTCCAGGCGGCGATCGCCGCCGCGCACGCCGAGGATCGGCCGAAGTCCGAGATCGTCGCCCTGTACGAGGCGTTGTCCGCACTCGATCCGTCGCCCGTCGTCCGGCTCAACCATGCCGTCGCCGTCGCGCTCGCGGGAGACGTCGACGGTGGGCTGGAGCTGCTGGACGGGATCGAGGGGCTCGACGGGTACCACCTGCTCCATGCGGCCCGGGCCGACCTCTTCCGACGCCTCGATCGTGGCAGCGAGGCTGCGGAGTCCTACCGCCGCGCCCTCGCGCTGACGACGAACGAGGCGGAGAGCCGCTTCCTCGAGCGGCGCCTAGCCGAGGTCTCGTAGGGCGCGCTCGACCGCCTCGGCGGGGCTTCCGGCACGCACGGCACCGTCGATCGCGGGAGCCCCGTCGAGCGCGACGACCGTCCTCCCGAGCCTCAGCGCGAGCGCCATCTCGGCGATCGTCCCGTAGCTCCCGCCGATCGCGATGACCGCCTCCCCGGATGCCGCGACGGCCAGGTTCCGCGCATGGCCGATCCCGGTCACGACGACGTGCTCCGCCCACGGGTTCGCGGCGCTGCGATCCTCGCCGGGAAGGATCGCGATCGTCGCGCCGCCGGCCGACTTCGCGCCCCGATGCGCGGCCGCCATCACCTCTCCCAGGCCGCCGGTCACCACCGCGCAGCCCCGTTCCGCCAGCAGCCGGCCGACCTCCTCGGCGGCCGCCTCCCACTCGGCACCGCTGCCTATGACTGCGACCTGGCGCGCCATCGTGGTAAGCATGACCCGTGGAGCGACGCGAGGCACGCGGTGGCACCCTCGTCCTCGGCGGCGGCTTCGCCGGGAGCTACGTCGCGCGGCTCCTGAAGCGGAACGGCGCGACGATCGTGTCGCAGGAGAACTTCATGCTGTACACGCCGCTCCTCCCGGAGGCGGCGTCGGGGACGCTCGAGCCCCGACACGTCGTCGTACCGCTCCGCGAGATGTGTCCGCACGCGGAGTTGCTGCTCGGTGACATCTCGAGCCACGATCGAGCCGCGAGATCGGTCGTCGTCCACACGCTCGCCGGGCCGCTCGAGATCGGCTACGAGCGCCTCGTGGTCGCTCTCGGCGCGCGGACGCGTGTCCTCCCCGTACCGGGTCTCGCGGACCACGGGAT
The DNA here is from genome assembly GCA_963754175.1 of uncultured Gaiellaceae bacterium. Lineage (GTDB taxonomy): Bacteria > Actinomycetota > Thermoleophilia > Gaiellales > Gaiellaceae > GMQP-bins7. The sequence goes on from CAVWES010000014.1 coordinate 60,419, forward strand.
GGGATTCAAGGACCTCGCCGACGCGATCGCCCTGCGCAACCGCGTCCTCCTCCAGCTCGAGCGCGCGACGATCCACCCGGACGATCCCTCCGAGCTCGGGTTCGTCTTCGTGGGCGCCGGATACGCCGGGGTCGAAGCGCTGGCGGAGCTGAACGACATGGCGCAAGCTGCGCTCCGCTCGTACCCCTCGCTCCGTGAGACACCCCAACGCTGGGTCCTCGCCGACGCCGCCCCGAAGATCCTCCCCGAGATCCCGCGCCGGCTCGGCGAGTACGCCGCGCGGCGGCTGGAGCGCCGCGGCGTCGAGATCCACGTCGGCACGACCCTCGAGTCCTACGACGGCCGCGAGGCAGTCCTCGCGAACGGTGTTCGCATCCCGGCGAGAACGCTCGTCTGGACGGCCGGCGTGCGCGCGAGCCCGCTTCTCCCCGAGCTCGACGTTCCGCTCGACGAGCGCGGTCGCGTCATCGTGGACGAGACGCTCCGGGTCGCGGGGTCCGACGACATGTGGGCGCTCGGCGACTGCACTGCGGTGCCGAACACGAAGACACCGGGCGTGGTCGATCCACCGACGTGCCAGCACGCTCTCCGCCAGGCGCGGCGGCTCGCGAAGAACCTCACCGGCACGCCGAAGCCGTACGGCTACAAGATGCTCGGCCAGGTCGCGACGCTCGGGCACTTCAAGGGCATCGCGGAGATCCCCGGCTTGCACCTCTGGGGCTTCCCGGGCTGGTTCGTCACGAGGTCGTATCACCTGTACCAGCTCCCGCTCCTCACGCGGAAGCTCCGTGTCGTCGCCGACTGGACCGTCGCGCTCTTCTTCCCCCGCGACATCGTCGAGCTCTCGATGCTCGGCCATCCGCGGAAGCTCGGCGACGACGGCTAGCGCAGGACTTCAGCGCGGCCTTCAGGGACTGCTTGCCGCCCAGCACACCGGCGAAGAGGTCGCCGTCGCGCGCGACCCGGTCGAGCACCGTCTCCATGGTGAAGCTCGCAAGATCGAGGCCCGACACGACCTCGTCCCACCGGAGCGGAGCCGATACGGGGGCACCCGCTCTCGGGCGCACCGAGTACACGCTCGCGTTCGTCCTCCCCGGGCCGTTCTGATTCGCGTCGACGAGCACGCCGCGCCGCTTCTGCTTCGCCCACTCCGTCGTGGCGAGCCCGGGATGTGCGCGGGCGAGGGCGCCGGCGACGATCCCGGCGAACTCCCTCACCTCCTCGAACGAGTGGCGACGCGCGATGGGCACGAGCACGTGGATCCCGCGCGAGCCGGAGGTCTTCGGGTAGCTCTCGAGCTCGAGCAGGTCGAGGGTCTGCTTGACGAGCTGCGCGACCTCGACGACCTCCTCGAAGCTCGAGCCCTCCGACGGGTCGAGGTCGAACATGACCCAGTCCGGCCGCTCCGGACGATCGACTCGCGAAGCCCACGTGTGCAGGTCGATGCAACCCATGTTCGCCATCCACAGCAGCGCGAGCTCGTCGTTCACGACCGCGTAGTCGATGATGCGACGCTCGCCCTCGCGGGTAGAGGCGGGGAACGGCGCGCGCTCGATCCACTCCGGCATGTGCGACGGCGCGTTCTTCTGGAAGAAGCTCTTGCCCTTCCAGCCGTCCGGATAGCGCTTCATCGTGAACGGGCGCCCGCGGAGGTGCGGCACGAGAACCTCGGCCACGTCCCGGTAGTACGCGATGAGGTCGCCCTTCGTGATCCCCTCGTCGGGCCAGAACGGCTTGTCGAGGTTCGAGAGCCGGAGCTCCCTTCCGCGCCGCTCGACTACGGCCGGAACGGGAGCACGCTCGCGGCGCACCTCCGGTGCCTCCTTGTCCTCGCGCAGCCGGAGGTACGACGGAGCACGAAGCCTGCCCTCGTGCGTCCACTCCGCGAACTCGACCTCGGCCACGAGCACCGGCTCGACCCAGACGACGTCGGAGCGACGCACACGGGGCATCTTCGGCGTCTCGGCGAAGGGTGAGTCGGCACGCTCGAGCGGCGCCAACAGGCCACGGAGCCGTCGGATCTCGTCGTCGGAGAATCCCGTCCCGACGTTTCCGGCCCAGCGCAGGACACCCGCGTCCTGTACCCCGGCGACGAGCGCTCCGAAACCGCCGACGCGGCGGCCCTGCCCGCGCGTGTACCCGGCGATGACCACCTCCTGCGTCTGGCGCAGCTTCACCTTGTGCCAGTCCGCGGACCGGCGTCCGGGCCGGTACGGGGAGTCGGCCTTCTTCGCAACGACGCCCTCGAGCTCCTGCGCGCGCGCCGCGGCGAGGAGCGCCGGCCCGTCGTCGAACTGCGGGGAGACGATGACCCCCGCGCCACCTGGCACGAGGCGCTCGAGCTTCTTCCTCCGCTCGGTGAGCGGCTCGTCCGTCAGCGGCTCACCCTCGAGCTCGAGCAGGTCGTACAGGACGAGCACCGGAGTGCCCGCTGCCTCCTGGAGCAACGAGAAGCGCGAGCGGCCCTGGTCGTCGAGCGCGCAGATCTCGCCGTCGAGCACGGCGTCGGACGACCCGATCGCGAGGCTTGCTGCACGGGCGACGTCTCGGAATCGGCCCGTCAGGTCGTTGCCGTTTCGGCTCGTGAACGTCACGTCGCCCCCGGACACGGTCACGATCGCGCGGAAGCCGTCCCACTTCGGCTCGTACAGCCAGCCCTCTCCGGTCGGCACCGTCTCCGAGGCGACGGCGAGCATCGGCTCGTAGCGCCCGCCCACGTCCGTGCCGGCGTCCTTGCGCAGGATGAGCCAGTTCTTCTCCTTGCCGTCGAGGCTCGCGGGAACGAGCGTCCACACACCGTCGAGGCGCTCGCCCCGCAGCCGTACGGTCAGCCCCCCGTCTCGCTTCTCCTCGACGAGCTCGTACGTGCCCTTGTCCCAGATCTCGACCGTGCCGGCGCCGTACTCCCCGGCCGGGATGACACCTTCGAAGTCCGCATAGTCGAGCGGGTGATCCTCCACGTGCACGGCGAGATGCCGCTCGCCACGGCGCAGCGGAACGCCCTTGGGTACGGCCCAGCTCGCGAGTGCACCGTCTCGCTCGAGCCGGAAGTCGTAGTGGAGGCTCCTCGCGGCGTGGCGTTGAACGACGAAGCGGGGTCGATCCGAGCTCGCGGCGGACGTGCCGAACGGCTCGGGCGTCTTGCCCCGATTGCGCTTTCTGCGGTACTGGTCGAGGCTCACCTGTGGATTGTCGCCCGGAACGCAACGCTTTCTTTACCAATGAGGCTGCAAGATGCCCTTTTTCCCTGCTCAGGCCGCTTTCGCGAACCGGGGATAAGCCTGTGGAACGTGGGGAAAACCCCCCAAAATGGCTAGGTAGGCGCCAGAACGCCCATCACGCGGTACTTGGCGCGCCGCTGCCGGCGCCGCTCCGCCGGATCGAGCGCCTCGATCTCCTCGAGTGCGGCGAGAATGCCCTGCTCGAGCAGCTGCGCGGCGCCGTCGGGATCGCCGTGGGCGCCTCCCTCCGGCTCGGCGACGATCGCGTCCACGACACCCAGCTCGAGGCAGTGCACCGCGTCCGGCTTGAACGCTGCTGCGGCCTTCCGGGCTTCGCCCGCGTCGCGCCAGAGGATCGCGGCGCAGCCTTCCGGGGAGATGACCGAGTAGATCGCGTTCTCCTGCATCAGCACGCGGTCGGCGACCGCGATCGCGACCGCGCCACCGGATCCCCCTTCGCCGATGACGCAGGCGACGGTCGGCACGTTCAGGCGCACCATTGCCGCCTGCGAGCGCGCGATCGCGCCACCCTGCCCGTGCTGCTCGGCGGCCACTCCCGGATACGCGCCCGGCGTGTCGATCATCGTGACGACCGGGAAGCCGTGGCGGTCGGCGAGTGCCATGGCACGCATCGCCTTGCGGTACCCCTCGGGATACGCCATCCCGAAGTTGCGGTTCGTGCGCTCCTTGAGATCGCGTCCCTTCTGGTGCCCGACGAGGACCATCGTCTGCCCGTCCACCTTGCCGAGGCCGGTCACGACCGCGTGGTCGTCCGCGCGGCCTCGGTCGCCGTGGAGCTCGAAGAAGTCGTCGAAGATGCGCTCCACGTAGTCGAGCGTGTACGGGCGGTCGGCATGCCGCGCGAGCTCGACCGACTGCCAGATCTCCTCGGCGCTCGGGTCCGCACGAATGTGGTCGAGCTGCTCCTGCAGGCGAGCGAGCTCGCCGCTGAGCTTCGTCCCGCGCAGGAGCTTCATGCCGCCGAGCTTACTGAGGCGCTCGCGCAGCCGCATCTCTGCCTCGTTCGACATCTCAGGTACGGGCGAAGAGCCGCAGGAGGCGTGCGAGTGTGGGCCGTAGCTCCGACCGCGCGACGATCCGTCGAGATGTCCGAAGCGGAAGTTCGACTCCGCGCGCCCGAAGTCGTCCGGGAGCTTCTCGCGCGTGGTCTGGGCGACGACGCGCGGCCCGGCGAAGGACATGAGCGCACCGGGCTCGGCCACGACGACGTCGCCGAGGCTCGCGAAGCTCGCGAGGACGCCGCCCGTCGTCGGATGGGTGAGGACGGAGATCATCGCCACTCCCGACTCGTGCAGCTCGTCGATCGCGCAGATCGTCTTCGGGAGCTGCATGAGCGCGAGGATGCCCTCCTGCATCCGCGCGCCGCCCGACGCCGAGACCGAGACGAGCGGCATGCGCTCCTCCGTCGCTCGCTCGCAAGCCCTTACGAACTTCTCCCCGACAACGCTTCCCATCGAGCCGCCCATGAACGCGAAGTCCATGATCGCGAGCTGGCACTCCTCGGCCTCGATCGTCGCAGCACCACAGACGATCGCGTCGCCGAGCCCCGTCTCCACCTCCGCCTCGGCCAGGCGCTCCGTGTACGGCCGCAGGTCGAAGAACCCGAGGGGATCGGCCGAGCGGAGGTCCTCGTCCTCCTCGGCGAACGAGCCCGGATCGACGAGCTGCTCGATGCGCTCGCGCGCGCGAACGCGGAAGTGGTGTCCGCATTGCGGGCACACGCGAAGCGTCTGCTCGAGCTCGTCGTCCCGGTAGTGGGAGCCGCAGCCGGGGCACGTGTTCGGGTGCGTCGGCGCTCTCGGCCGGCTCGTCCGGTCGCTTGCTCTCGACCTCGACGTCGACGCGACCCTGGCCGGAAGACATGCGCTGGAGTCTAGTGCCGTGCTAGAAGCCGGCCGCGGCGAGCATCCGTGCAGCGAGAGCAGCGTTGCGGTCCGTCGCGAGGAAGCCGGTGACGCCCATCCCCGCGATCGGCGTGCGGCCCGCGATGTCGTGGACGAGCTCTTCGATCTCGCCGGGGGAGGGGCCGCCGGGCTCGGGGATGAGCACGTCGACCTCGCTCGGATCGAGGACGTCCAGGTCGAGCGCCACGTACGCGGCGTCCACGCCCGCGAGCGCACGGTCGAGCGAGTCGTCGATCCCGGTCTCCGCGACGAACGCCGACTCGGGCGGGTCGAGGTTCCGCGCCCCCACGAGCGCCGCATCCTCGGGCGCCACCACCCCTCCGTCGAGGAGCATGCGGAACGGCATGCCCCAGAGGTTCCCGGACGGCGACGTCTCCGGCGTGTTGAGATCCCCGTGCGCGTCGATCCACACGACGGCGAGCCGGTCGACCCTGCGGGCGAGGCCGCGCGCAGCTCCCACGTGCGTGCAACAGCACCCGCCGAGAGCGATCGGTCGTGCCGACAGCGCATCGGCGACCGCGTCGTTCTGCTCGTCGAGCGTGTCGCGCTCCACGACGGCGACCTCGGGAAACGGGAGCGGAATCCGCGCGCCGTCTGCCATTCCCTCGCCTCCCCGCCCCCAGGCGCGGGGGACGCGCACGAGGCCGGCGCCGTACGTCGTTCCGCAGCTGTGGCACTCGTAGCCTCCGCCGACCGCGACTGCCGTGAACGTCCGACAGCTCGGGCAGCGCGCGCGAAGCGACGACATCAGTCGCTTGCGGGAACGAGCTCGTCGAGCGTGTCCGCGAGTCTCGTGGTGGTCAAGAGCGTTCTCGACGGCCGCGGGTCGTCCGGCTCCTCGAGACGATTGATCCAGATCGACGGGATTCCGAGCTCGGACGCAGGGGCGATGTCGTGGTAGAGGCTCTGGGCAACGTGCACGTGCCGGATCGAGTCCGCTCCTCCGACGCGCTCCCGGAACACTTCCCAGTGCCGGTGTGCCGGCTTGTACGACTCGATCTCGCTCGCGACGATGGCGAGGTCGAAGTGCACGCCGATCGAGTCCATCGACGCGTCGACCAGATCTCGATCGGTGTTCGAAAGGATCCCCAGCCGCCAGCCTCGCTCACGCGCCTGCGTCAGACCATCGTGCACGTCCTCGAACACGGGCCACGTCGGCAGCGAGCGGGCGAGAGCGCTGGCCTCGCCCTCCGGCAGCATGAGCCCCGTCTCCGCGGCGAGCTGCTCGAGCGCAATCGTCAGCACCTCGCGATAGGAGACGCCGGGGGTGGCCGCCTGGATCTTCGGCTCCAGCCGGTGGTACCGAGCCAGCAGCTCGTCGGCGTGCTCGACGCCGAAGAGCTTCTCGAGCTCGTCGTGGATCCCGCCGTTCCAGTCGACGAGCGTCCCGTAGCAGTCGAAAGTCGCCCAGCGCTCCACGGCGCAAGCCTAATGTGCAGCTCGTGATCGAGATCCGAGCGCTGACGGCCGAGGACTGGCCTGCGATCGAGGCGATCTACGCCGAGGGCATCGCGACGCGGCAGGCGACCTTCGAGACCGCGACGCCCACGTGGGCCGAGTTCGACGCCGGAAAGCTGACATCGCACCGCCTCGTCGCGACCGACGGCGACCGTGTGCTGGGGTGGGCCGCCCTCTCCTCGACGTCGGAGCGAACGTGCTATCGCGGGGTCGTCGAGAACTCCGTCTACGTCGCGGAGGCCGCCCGCGGATCCGGCGTCGGCAGGGCGCTCATGGATGCGCTGATCGCCGGGGCACGGGCCGCCGGCTTCTGGACGATCGAGACGGGCATCTTCCCCGAGAACGAGGCGAGCGTCGCCCTCCACGAGTCGCTCGGCTTCAGGGTCGTCGGACGCCGCGAGCGCATCGCCGAGCTCGATGGTCGCTGGCGCGACACGCTTCTCCTCGAGCTCCGGTTGTAGGGGCTACGCGCTCTCGTCCCAGCGGCGGAACACGACGCAGGCGTTGTGCCCGCCGAAGCCGAACGAGTTGGATACGCCCACTTCGATGTCCTGGCGACGCGCCTCGTTCGGGATGTAGTCCAGGTCGCACTCCGGATCCGGCGCCTCGTAGTTGATCGTCGGAGGAAGCACCCCCCGCTGGAGCGCGAAGATGGTGAAGATCGCCTCGACCGCGCCCGCCGCGCCGAGGCAGTGCCCGGTCGCTCCCTTCGTCGAGGAGACGGGCGTGCGGTACGCCTTCTCCTCACCGAGAGCGAGCTTGAGCACGCGCGTCTCGGCCGCGTCGCCGGACGGAGTCGACGTCCCGTGCGCGTTCACGTAGCCGATCACCTCGGGATCGATCCCCGCGTCGGTGAACGCCATGCGCATCGCGCGCGCGGGGTTCGCGCCGGTCGGATCCGGGTCGGACACGTGGCTCGCGTCGGCGGAGACCCCGTAGCCGAGCACCTCCGCGTAGATCTTCGCGCCACGACCCTGCGCATGCTCGAGCTCCTCGAGGACGAGCATCGCTCCTGCCTCCCCCATGACGAAGCCGTCGCGGCCGGAGTCGAACGGGCGCGACGCCGCCTTCGGGTCGTCGTTGCGCCGCGAGAGCGCCCGCATCGCGGTGAACCCGGCGATGCCGACGCGCGTGATCGGCGCCTCGGTGCCGCCGCAGAACATCACGTCCGCGCGGCCGAGCCGGATCGCGTCGAGCCCGTCGCCGATGGCCATGTTCGAGGCTGCGCACGCGGTGCACTCGGCCGCGAGCGGGCCCTGCGCGCCGAGCTCCATCGAGACCCACGCGGCTGCCATGTTGGGGATGATCTGGACGATCGCGAAGGGGCTCGTGCGGTCCGGCCCGCGTTCGAGCAGGCTCTGGAAGCAGTCCTCGAAGGCGTAGAGACCGCCGATCCCCGTGGCGACCGCCGCGCCCACGCGCTCAGGCGTCGAGGCGATCGAGATCCCGCTGTCGGCCTCGGCCATCCTCGCCGCGGAGAGCGCGAGCTGGGAGAACCGGTCCATGCGACGTGCCTTCTTGCGGTCCATCCACGTGGTCGGCTCGAACTCCTTCAGCTCGCACGCGAAGTGGACGTCGTAGTCGGCCGTGTCGAAGTGCGTGATCGGGCCCGCGCCCGACTCCCCGGCGACGAGGCTCTCCCACGTCGACTCGGGATCGTTCCCGAGCGGCGTGACCATGCCCACGCCGGTGATCACGACCCGGCGACGCCCGTTGTCCGTTCCGCCCGCCACCACTACATCCCCAATCCGCCGTCGACGAGCAGCACCGCGCCCGTGATGAACGACGCCTCGTCCGAGCAGAGGAAGCGCACGGCTCCCGCGACGTCGTCGGCGTCGCCGAGCCGTCCGAGCGGCGTGTTCTGGAGCATCGCCTCCGTCGCCTCGTCGGGGAGGACGTCCGTGAGCTGCGTCTTCACGTAGCCGGGAACGACGACGTTCGCGCGAACGTTCCGGCTGCCGAGCTCGCGCGCGAGGGACTTCGTGAACCCGATGATCCCCGCCTTCGACGCCGCGTAGTTCGTCTGCCCCCAGTTCCCGTGGATGCCGACGATCGACGAGATGTTCACGACCGTGCCGGCGCGCTTCTTCATCATCCCGCGCGCGGCCGCGCGGCACGTGTAGAAGCACGAGGCGAGATTCGTGTCGATGACCGTGTTCCAGTCCTCGTCCGACATGCGCACGAGGAGCCCGTCGCGCGTCACCCCGGCGTTGTTCACGAGGATGTCGAGGTCGCCCGCCTCCTCGACGAGCGCGCGAGCCGACTCCGGGTCGGAGACGTCGGCCTGCACGGCCTTGCCTCCGATCTCGGCCGCGAGCGCCTGGGCCTCGTCCGCTCCGGTGCGATACGAGAGCACGACCGACGCCCCACCCGCCGCGAGCTGGGTCGCGATCGAGCGCCCGATGCCCCGGGATGCGCCCGTGACGAGGGCGGTTCGGCCCTCGAGCGAGCAGAACGCCTGCGTCACCGAGCGAGTGCTTCCTGCGCGCGTTCCAGGCTCTCGAGCGAGTTCACGGACATCGTCTTCACACCGCGGTCGATCCGCCTCACGAGACCGGAGAGCACGTTCCCCGGCCCCACCTCGACGAAGGTGGTCGCTCCGCTGCGGATGAGCTCCGTCGCCGCCTGCGTGAACCGCACGGGGCCCGTGAGCTGATCGACGAGCAGCGACGCGACTCTCTGCGCAGGCTCGATCTTCGCGGTGACCGTCGACATGAAGGGCGAGAGCGGCTCGGCGAACTTGACGCGATCGAGCGCGGGGCGAAGCCGGTCCGCAGCCCTCGCGACGAGCGGGCTGTGGAACGCGCCCGAGACCTTGAGGATCACGGCTCGTCGGGCGCCGAGGCTCGCGGCCTCGGCGCAACACTCCTCGACCGCCTCGTGCTCGCCCGAGACGACGATCTGACCCGGGCAGTTGTAGTTCGCCGGCCACACGCCGACGATCCGCCGGCAGAGCTTCTCGACCTCCTCGTCCGCGAGCCCGAGGATCGCCGCCATCGCGCCGGGCCGCTGTCGCGCTGCCTCCGCCATCGCGAGACCACGCTCTCGCACGAGCCCGATGGCCGTGCCCGTCTCGAGCGAGCCCGCCGCCGCGAGAGCCGCGAACTCGCCGACCGAGTGGCCGACGACGACGTCCGGCTCGAGCCCTCGCTCGCGCATCGCGGCGAGGATCGCCAGGCTGGTCGCCACCAGTGCGGGCTGCTGCACCTCGGTCTCGACGAGCTGCTCGAGCGGGGTGGCGAAGCAGAGCTCCTCGAGGTCGAGGCCCGTCGCGTCGGAGCCGATGCGGTAGACCTCCCGCGCGGCAGGAAAGGCCTCGGCGATCTCGCGGCCCATGCCTTCCTCGAGCGACCCCTGGCCGGGGAAACAGAATGCGACCTTGGTCATGAGGGCCTCCCGTTCGTCCATTCGACGAGCGCCGAGCCCCACGTGAGCCCTGCGCCCATCCCTGTCAGCAGAACCAGCGTCCCGTCCTGCAGCCGTCCCTCCGCGCGCGCGTCGGCGAGCGCGAGAGGAATCGAGCCTGACGAGGTGTTTCCGAAGCGATCGACGTTCACGATGGTCTTCTCCGACGGGATTCCGAGCTTAGCCGCCGCGTAGTCGATGATCCGCTTGTTCGCCTGGTGCGGCACGTAGACGTCGATGTCGTCGACGGTCTTGCCGCACTCGGCGAGGATCTCGGTCGGCGGACGAGACCATGACCCTCGTCGCGAACTTGAAGACCTCGCGGCCGTTCATCTTCACGAACGAGTCCGGGTCGTCGAAGTGCCGCGAGCCGGAGCCCGGGATACCACAGGTACTCGCCGCCGCCGCCGTCCGCGCCGAGCTCGAAGCCGATGAACCCGCCCCGCTCGACCGGCTCCATGACGACGGCACCGGCGCCGTCCCCGAAGAGGACGAGCGTCGAGCGGTCCTCCCAGTCGAGGATCTTCGAGAGCACGTCGCCACCGACGACGAGCGCGCGTCGCGAGAGCCCCGATGCGAGCATCCCGTACGCCTGCGCGATCGCGTAGACGAATCCCGTACAGCCGGCGAGAAGGTCGTAGGCCGCTGCGTGCGGCATCCCGAGCGCGTCCGCGAGGAGCGCGGAGGAGGTCGGGAACATCATGTCCGGCGTCACCGTCGCGCAGATGAGGAGATCGACGTCCGCTGCGTCGACGCCAGCATCCTCGAGAGCCGCGCGGGCAGCGGGGAGCGCGATGTCCGTCAGCGCCTCGTCCTCGGAGGCGATGCGCCGCTCCCTGATGCCGGTCCGCTCGCGAATCCACTCGTCCGACGTGTCGACGATCCCGGCGAGCTCCTCGTTCGTCATCACCTTCGCGGGGACATGTACCCCGAGGCCCGTGATCCCTATCCGAACCCCTTGTGCGGTGCCGATCATCGCTCCACCGCGAACGTCAGCGTCCCGCGCGCGGCGAGCGCGTCGCCCACGTGCGCCGTCGCCTTCCCGCGACCGATCGGGCCGCGGATCGTGTCGATCTCGCAGGCCAGGGTGAGAACGTCTCCCGGCTCGACGACGCGCTTGAAGCGGCAGTCGTCGATTCCCGCGAAGAACGCGATCTTGCCGCGGTTCTCCTCCTCGACGAGGACCGCGATCGCGCCGGTCTGCGCCATCGCCTCGACGATCAGCACTCCTGGCATCACGGGCCGCTCGGGAAAGTGGCCGCGGAACCACCAGTCGTCGGCGTTCACCGCTCGGCGCGCGACGACGCGCCTGCCCGGCTCGAGCTCCGTCACCTCGTCGACGAGGAGGAACGGGTCGCGATGCGGGAGGATCGACTCGATCGTCTCCTTCCCGAACGGGGCGGCAGGCGTTTGCACGAGCCGAGTCTACTGCCCGGCTCCGGCGGCTAATCGCCGCGCTGGATGCGCACGACGGGGCCGCTGGCGTTCCCGGCAGCGTCCCACGCGACGACTCGAACCCGAGCGGCAGGCCCGCCCCACGGGATCACGGCGATCCCGGCCTTCCGGACCTCGCGCCGCAGCGACTGCCCGTCGATGACGAACGTCAGCGTCGACGGCTCGCTCACCTCGACCCGTACGCGCTTCCCGGGGAGGATGCGGACGCGCGGCGCCACGGTGTCGGAGACGAACGGGACGCCATACGAGATGACACCGACCCCGCCGGTCGCCTCGACCACCGCGAGGTACGCACCGTCGCGCAACAGACCGGACACGCGCTGCCCGTTCCACGTGAAGCCGAGCGTTGCAGGCACGAAGGAGCCGACGAGCGGGCTTGCGACCCAGCGTCCTTCGCGCTCGATCCGGATCCTGACCACGGCTGGTGCCGCGAGCGTGTACCGGATGGCCAAGGTGTCCTTTCGCCCGTCGCCGTTCGGGGAGAACGCCGCCGGCGCGACCGCGACGAGCCCGAGCGTCCGGTTGACGCTCAGCGGGATGAGCTTCTGTACGGAGACTCCTGCGGCCGTTCGAGCCGTGACGACGACGTTGTAGTCGCCGTCCGCGAGCGCGGCACCGTCGACGGTCACCGAATGCTGTCCCGCTCGAGTCCACACGCGATCGACGACCGTCGCCACGACGCCCCCGATCGCGTCGGTGATCTCCACCGTGACGTTCGCGGGCGCGGAGATCCGGTAGGTGACGGCGGTCGTGTCCGCCTGCCCGTCGCCGTTCGGGCTGATCGCCTCGGGCTCGGCGGCGAGGCTCTCGATCGCGAGGGGAGCTGCACCTCCACCGGCGCGGAGAGTGCCCGTCGCCGGGCGCGCGCTCCCCGCCGCCACCGTCCACGTGTAGGAGCCCGCGGGCGCGCCGGCCGACTCCCAGGTCCAGTCGACGGCCGTGCCCGTCCCCGATCCGCGTGCCGACCTCGGCGCCGGCCGAGCTCGTGATCGCGACCGTCCATGCCTGCGGCGCGCGACAGCCTCGCGAGCACGCGGATCGACGAGCCGCTCGCCTCGGCCTTCGGCTCGAAGATCTTCAGCCCTCCGACGTCGCGAGCGGTCGCCGCGATCGCGCCGAGGCGCGCATACAACGCGTTGCCGGGGCACTCGGTGAAGCCCGTGTCGCGGTGGCCGGAGACCGCGCTCAGGAGAACCGGGATCCCGCTCTTGTAGCGCTCGCTGCCGCCCGAGATGTACGTGAGGAAGGACGTCGGATCGACGTGGGCGAGATCGAGCCGCCAGGCGATGAGTCGAGCGATGGCGTCCTGGGCCGCGGGCGACGGGGCCGTGTTGCCGTACGTCCCGAGGAGCGCGATGCCCACGGACCCGGTGTTGAAGCCCAGCGCGTGCGCGCCGATCACGTTCCGGTCGACTCCTCCGAAGCGGCCCTCGTAGATCGTGCCGAAGCGGTCGACGAGAAAGTTGTAGCCGATGTCGTTCCAGCCGTTTCCCTGCACGTGGAAGAGCTGGATCCCCTTCACGATCGCGGGCGCCTCCGCCCGCGTGTAGTCGTTCCGGCCGGCCGTGTGGTGCACGATCGCGAAGCGCACGTCGGCGGCGTAGCTCGGCGGCCCGCGCCTGATCGACTCGTCCGCTCCCCACGAGAGCGGGGAACGATCGGCGGAGCCGCCGTCGCTGCGGGCACCCTGAGCGGAATGCGAATCTCCGGGCTCCACACGAGGTGCGCACGAACGCGCGTCACGCGTCCCACTGCGCGAGCCTGGATGGCGTTCGACGTCCCGACCCACCACGGGTTGCCCATCCTCCAGCCGGGGAGCCGCCGCTCCGGCGAGCCGACGTCGGGGCCGTCCTCGTCCTCGGGAGCTCCCGGCCGCCAGGCGCTCCAGCGACCGCCGGTTGCGCGGGTGCGGAACAGCACCTTCCCGCGTCCGCGCCAGGGGACGCCGGCGAGCGTGAAGCGCGAGACCGCAGCGGGCGTTCCGAACGAGCTGCGCGCCCGTCCGAGCGGAGCTCGACCGTCGTCACGTGCGCAGCGCTCGAGCCGAAGGCGGACGGTGCGACGGCGAGCGCGGCGAGGATGGGGACGGCGAGAAGGCAGATGCGGCGCACGGGGATTCCAGGGTGGCTCGCGCGATCCTTCGGCGGCAAGAGCTTCGACCCTCCGCTGATAGAATCCTTACACCGGTGCCAGGCCGCTATTTGCGGGGATTTTGTGCTCTCGCGCTCGCTCTCGGGGCGCTTGCGGCCGCGCCGGGCGTTCTCGCACAGAACGACGCACCGCGCGTCCTCGCCGTTCACCTCGACAACGACATCAACCCGGTCACGCAGGAGTACGTCGAGAACGAGGTCGACCGCGCCGAGGACGGCGACTACGCGGCGATGGTGCTCGTCCTCGACACGCCAGGCGGTCTGGGATCCTCGATGCGGGGGATCGTGAAGCGCTTCCTCGCCTCGACGGTGCCGGTGGTCGTCTACGTCGCGCCGTCCGGCTCGAGCGCGGACTCCGCGGGCGCCGTGATCACGATGGCGTCCGACCTGGCGGCGATGGCGCCGCAGACGAACATCGGCTCGTCGACGCCGATCTCGCTGAACGGCGAGGACATCTCGAAGGACCTGCGCCGGAAGATCGTCAACGACGCCGCCGCGTACGTCGGCGAGCTCGCGCGCGAGCACGACCGCAACGTCGAAGCGGCTCGGAAGATGGTCACGGTCGCGTCGAACTACGGGGCGCGCGAGGCGAAGCGCATCGGTCTCGTGGAGGTGATCGCGCCCACCCTTCCTGCGCTGCTGAACGAGATCGACGGGACGAAGACGGTTCCGAAGGGCCTCGTGCTCCACACCGCCGGAGCGCAGGTCGAGGACGTCGAGATGAGCTTCTGGCAGCGAGCGCGCGACTTCCTCGTCGACCCGAACCTCATCGCGCTGATGCTGTCGATCGGGCTCATCGGCATCGTCGTCGAGCTCTGGAACCCCGGGCTGATCTTCCCGGGCACGGTCGGCGCGATCTCGCTGATCCTCGGCCTCTACGGCCTGCAGGTCCTCCCCGTGTCGCTCGCCGGGCTGCTTCTGATGCTCCTCGCCGCGGGCTTCTTCGTCGCCGATGCGTTCCTCCCCACCCACGGCGCCGCCACCGCGGCCGGCGCGATCCTCTTCGTGCTCGGCGCGCTGATGCTCTTCGATCCTGCCGGGGACGCGTACCAGGTGTCCCTTCCGGTCGCGGTCGCGATCGCCGGGACGCTCGCGCTCCTGCTCGGTGTCGCGCTCACCCGCGTCCTGCGAGCAGCGCGCAACCCGGTCGCGGTCGGCACGCAGGGCCTCGTCGGCGACGAGGGCGTCGTTCGGCGTGAGGGGCTCGTGCAGGTCAACGGCGAGCTCTGGCAGGCGCACACCGAGGACGGCTCTCCGCTCGTCCCCGGCGACCACGTCAAGGTCGAGCGCGTCGAGGAGGGCTTGCAGCTGGTCGTAGGATCCCCGGTGCACCCAAACGAGGAGGAAGCGCGCTAATGGCAGCTGCCGGAATTGCGATCGTCGCCGTACTCGTCGTCGTCCTGCTGATCCTCTTCGCGGCGGTCAAGATCGCCCGCGAGTACGAGCGCGGCGTGATCTTCCGCCTCGGCCGGCTCCTGCCGCACCCCAAGGGCCCGGGCATCTTCCTCCTGATCCCGATCGTCGACCGCATGGTGAAGGTCGACCTGCGCACGGTGACGCTGAACGTCCCGCCGCAGGAGGTGATCACGAAGGACAACGTGCCCGTGCGGGTCAACGCCGTCGCGTACTTCCGCATCGTCGAGCCGAACTCGGCGATCGTCCAGGTCGAGAACTACATGGTCGCGACCTCGCAGATCGCGCAGACGACGCTCCGCTCGGTCCTGGGACAGCACGTCCTCGACGAGCTCCTCTCCGAGCGCGACAAGATCAACGCGATCCTGCAGTCGATCATCGACGAGGCCACGTCGCCGTGGGGGATCAAGGTGTCGGTGGTCGAGGTCAAGGACGTCGAGATCCCGGCGAGCATGCAGCGCGCGATGGCACGGCAGGCGGAGGCCGAGCGCGAGCGTCGCGCGAAGGTCATCTCCGCCGAGGGCGAGTTCCAGGCCTCGGAGCGACTGAAGGACGCAGCGGCGGTCATGGCGCAGGAGCCGATCACGGTTCAGCTCCGCTACCTGCAGACCCTGCTCGAGATCGGGGCGTCGAACAACTCGACGATCGTGTTCCCGATCCCGATCGACCTGCTCACCGCGCTGTCGAACGCGGCCGACGCGAAGAGTGGCTGAGGAGCTCGGCTCCGTCGGTCAGTCGCCCTCCCGTCCGCCGTTTCGGCTGGCAGTCGACCAAAGTCGCTCGCGAAAGGCGATCGCCACGGCCTGGGCGCGTGTCCGTGCGTTCAGACGAACCGGCATTCGCTTGATGTGCGTCCGCACCGTGTCCTCCGTGATCCGCAGGGGCGTGCGATCTCGGCGGTCGAGTAGCCCTCCGCCACGCACTTCGAGTCGCCCGAGTCGCCCGTCTTGCTCTTCCCCTCAACCGAGCGCGCAGGTGCGAAGCCCCTGGGCGTCAGTGGTCTTCGCATCACCGAAGATCGCGATCGCCGGCAAGACGCCGGATGCCGCAGCTCGCGTCCGTTCCCCTACACGGATGCTCTCCGCACCGCACCCTGCGCAAGACCAGAGCGGGAATGTTCACCACTTTGGGGACAAGAACCCCCGCGATCAAGCCGGGGCGGGCGGATCGTCCTCGAGCAGATCGCCTCGACGGCTCGGAACGCGATCTCGGCGTCGTCGTCCGAGCCGACGACCGGCGCCAGCGTCGCGACCTGCTCGCCCTCGCGGAGGCGCATGACGATGACGCCCTGGGTCGAGCGACCGGCTCGGCGGATGCCGTCGACCGGAATCTTGATGACGGTCCCGCCGTCCGAGATCAGCATCACCTGGTAGCCGTCGCGGACGATGCGGGCACCGGCCAGGCGGCCCTTCCTCTCGACGAGCTGGACCGTCTTGACGCCCATGGTTCCACGGCCCTTGACGGGGTAGTCGCCGACCCGCGTGCGCTTGCCGTAGCCGTTCTGCGTGACGACGAGGAGGTCCGCCTCGTCGTCGGCGATGTCGACCTCGATCACCTCGTCGTCTCCGCGCAGCTTCATGCCGGCGACACCGGACGTGTCGCGGCCCATCGCACGCACCTGCTTGCCGTGGAAGCGGACCGCCTGCCCCAGCCGCGACACCATCAGCACGTCGTCGCCTTCGCCGGCGAGCCGCACGCCGATGAGCTGGTCGTCGTCGCGGAGCTTGATCGCGATGATCCCGTCGGCCTTGAGCGGCGTGTTGTACGCGGTGAACTCCGTCTTCTTGACCATCCCCTTCCGCGTCGCGAACACGAGGTACTTCGCCTCGGCGAAGTTCCGGGTGGCGATGACCGCCTGCACGTCCTCGTCCTGCCGGAACGGGAGCAGATTCACGATCGCGCGCCCCTTCGACTGGCGGGAGCCGAGCGGGAGCTCGTGCACCTTGAGCCGGTACACCTTTCCCACGGTCGTGAAGAAGAGGATGTAGTCGTGGGTCGACGCGACGAACAGGTGCTCGATGTAGTCCTCGTCCTTCAGGTCCATCCCCATGACGCCGATGCCGCCGCGGCGCTGCTCGCGGTAGGAGGTCACCGGTAGCCGCTTGATGTAGCCGGACTTGGTGATCGCGATGACCATGTCCTCCTCCGCGATCATGTCCTCGAGCTCGAGGTCGGTCTCGCCCCCGATGATCTCGGTGCGCCGCTCGTCATTGCGGCCGTAGATCTCCTTGAGCTCGAGCAGCTCCTCCTTGATCAGCGCCGCGATGTTCGACTCGTCGCCGAGGAGCACGCGGAGCTCGGAGATGCGCTCCTGGAGGTCGGCGTACTCGTCCTCGACGCGCTTGCGCTCGAGGCCCGTGAGGGCGCGCAGCCGCAGGTCGAGGATCGCCTGCGCCTGGAGCTCGCTGAGCCCGAAGCGCTCCATGAGCCCCGTCCGCGCCTCGTCCGCGTCGTCGGACGCGCGGATGAGCTGGATGACCTCGTCGAGGTTGTCGAGAGCGATGAGGTAGCCCTCGAGCACGTGCGCGCGCGCGAGCGCCTTCCGCAGCTCGAACTGCGAGCGCCGGGTGACGACCTCCCGCTGGAAGTCGAGGTAGTAGCGGACGAACTCGAGAAGCGACAGCGTCCGCGGCACGCCGTCGACGAGAGCGACCGCGTTGTAGCCGAACGTGGTCTGGAGCGCCGTGTGCTTGAAGAGCTTGTTGAGCGCGACCTGCGGCACCGCCTCGCGCTTCAGCTCGATCTGGATGCGCATGCCGGTCTTGTCGGAGTAGTCCTGGAGGTCGGAGACCTCGGTGATCACCTTCTCGCGCACGAGGTCGGCGATCTTCGAGATCACGCCGCCGTCGCCGCCCTTCTTCACGCCGTACGGGAGCTCCGTGACGATGATCGCGTTCTTGCCTCCTCGCAGCTCCTCGACGTGGGCGCGAGCACGCATGACGATCCGGCCGCGGCCGGTCCGGTACGCGTCGCGGATCCCCGAGCGGCCGACGACGATGCCGCCGGTCGGGAAGTCCGGGCCCTTGACGAGCTTCATGAGGTCCTCGACGCTCGCCGTCGGCTTGTCGATGAGCGTGACGACCGCGTCGATCGTCTCGGCGAGGTTGTGCGGCGGGATGTTCGTCGCCATGCCGACCGCGATTCCCGTCGATCCGTTGACGAGCAGGTTCGGGAAGCGGGACGGAAGCACCTGCGGCTCGCGGCGCGACTCGTCGTAGTTCGGGCCGAAGTCGACCGTGTCCGAGTCGATGTCGCGGAGCATCTCCGTGGCGAGCTTCGCGAGCCGGCACTCGGTGTAGCGCTCGGCGGCCGGCGGGTCGTCGTCGATCGAGCCGAAGTTCCCTTGCCCGTCGACGAGCGGGTAGCGGAGCGAGAACGGCTGCACGAGCCGCGCGATGGCGTCGTAGATCGAGCTCGAGTCGTGCGGGTGGTACTTGCCCATCACGTCGCCGGTCACGCGCGCGCACTTGACGTACGGCCGGTTGGGCTGGTGGCCGGCGTCGTGCATCGCCCAGAGGATGCGGCGATGGACGGGCTTGAGGCCGTCGCGGACGTCCGGCAGCGCGCGGCCGACGATGACGCTCATCGCGTAGTCGAGGTAGCTCGAGCGCATCTCCTGCTCGAGCTCGCGCGGCTCGATGCGGCCGGCGCCCAGCGGCTCTACGACATCAGACATCGAGGAACCTCACGTCCTTCGCGTTCTGCTCGATGAAGAGCCGGCGCGGCTCGACCTGGTCGCCCATCAGCGTCGAGAACACCCGGTCGGCCGCGGCTGCGTCCTCGACCTCGACGCGGATGAGCATGCGCTTCGTGGGATCCATGGTGGTCTCCCAGAGCTGCTCCGGGTTCATCTCGCCGAGGCCCTTGAAGCGGCTGATCTGCATGCCTTCCTTCGCGAGGTCGAGAGAGCTCGCGCGCAGATCGTCGAACGTCTCCGCGCGCGAGGACTTGTTCCCGAACGCGACCGTGAAGGGCGGGAGGCCGACGAGCTCGCCGACCTTCGCGTACGCCCGCTGCACCGAGCCGTACGTCGGCGAGCCGAGCATCGCGGTCGGCAGCGCGACGTGGTGCGCCGTGCTCGTCTCCGTCTCGACGACGCGCACGTGGAGGATGTCGTCGAGCTCCTCCTCGACCGTCAGCTCGTAGCCGTTCGGCGGGATCGACGCGACCAGGTCGGCCGCGTTCGGCGGGCCGTCCGACTCGGCCTCGACGAGCCCGTGCGAGATCGCGAACCGCGCCGCAGGGCCGAACTCGGCCTCGAGCTTCGCCGCCCACGCCTCGAGGTGGCCGACGTCGCGGACGAGCCGCGCCCAGCGCGCCTCGGTGAGCGTCGTCTCGCGATCGTCGCGCGCGGTCACGGTCATGTCCTTCACGCGCTCGCGCACGAGCAGGTCCTCGAGCTGGGCGTCCTTCTCGAAGTACATCCCCCTGCTCCCGAGCTTCACGTGGTAGAGCGGCGGGACGGCGATGTAGATGTGGCCGCGCTCGAAGAGCTCCGGCATCGTCCGGTACAGGAAGGTGAGGACGAGCGTGCGGATGTGCGCGCCGTCCACGTCCGCGTCCGTCATGACGATGACGCGTCCGTAGCGAAGGTTCGTGATGTCGAACTCGTCGCCGAAGCCGGTGCCGATCGCGGTGATCATCGCCTGGATCTCCGTGTTCGACAGGACCTTGTTGATGCGGTTCTTCTCGGAGTTGATGATCTTCCCGCGCAGCGGCAGGATCGCCTGCGTCGTGCGGTCGCGCGCCTGCTTCGCGGAGCCGCCCGCGGAGTCGCCCTCGACGATGAAGAGCTCCGCGGACTCGGGGTCCTTGATCGTGCAGTCCGCGAGCTTTCCCGGAAGCGACGCGTTCTCGAGCGCGCTCTTGCGGCGCGTGAGCTCGCGCGCCTTCCGCGCAGCCTGCCGCGCGTTCCGCGCGGCGATCGCCTTCTGGACGATCTGGCGAGCCTCCGTCTTGTTCTCCTCGAGGAACTCGGCCAGCCGCTGGTTGACGACCTTCTCGACGAGCCCCGCGACTCCCGGGTTGCCGAGCTTCGTCTTCGTCTGCCCCTCGAACTGCGGGTTCCGGAGCTTCACGGAGATGACCGCGGCGAGCCCCTCGCGGGCGTCCTCGCCCTCGAGGTTGTCGTCCTTCTCCTTCAGGAGGCCCTCCTGGCGCGCGTACTGGTTGAGCGTCCGCGTCAGCGCGGCCCGAAAGCCCTGCAGGTGCGTGCCACCCTCGGTCGTGTTGATGTTGTTCGCGAAGGAGAACACCGACTCGACGTACGAGCTGTTCCACTGCATCGCGACCTCGACGGCACCCTCGTCGCTCTCGCCCTCGAAGTAGACGATGTGCTTGTGGACCGGATCCTTCGCCTCGTTCACGTGCGCGACGAAGTCCTTGATCCCGCCCTCGTAGTGGAACTCGTCGGTGCGGCCGCCGGCGCGCTCGTCACGCAGCACGATCCGCAGTCCGCGGGTGAGGAAGGCCGTCTCGCGCAGACGCTGCAGCAGCGTCGCGGCGTCGAACTCCGTCTCCTCGAAGACCTCGGAGTCGGGGAGGAACGAGATGATCGTGCCCGACTCGTCCTTCGCGGCCACGCCGACCGCCTCCATGTCCGTCGTGGGCTCCCCGCGCGCGAACTCCTGGCGGTACACCTTGCCGTCGCGTCGCACCTCGGCGACGAGCCACTCGGAGAGCGCGTTCACGACCGAGACGCCGACGCCGTGCAGGCCGCCCGAGACCTTGTACCCCTCGCCGCCGAACTTCCCGCCGGCGTGAAGCTTCGTCAGGACGACCGTGAGCGCAGGAAGTCCCTGCTCAGGGATGACATCGACGGGGATGCCCGCGCCGGCGTCGCGCACGGTCACGGAGTTGTCCGGATGGATCGTGACGTCGACGAGGTCGTTGCGGCCCGCGAGCGCCTCGTCGACCGCGTTGTCGACCACCTCGTAGACGAGGTGATGGAGGCCTCGCGAGCCCGTCGACCCGATGTACATCCCGGGTCGCAGACGAACAGGGTCGAGGCCCTCGAGGACAGTGATGTCCTTTGCGGTATAGGCTGCTTCGGCCATCAAAAAAGCCCTGCAAATCGCCATATTGCGGGGCCGGGTAAGTCTACCAGAACTAGCGGCCGGACCGGGCCTTGAGCAGGCTCGTGCGGGCGGCTCTCGCAACGAGCTCGCGGAGCTCGGGATCGTCGATCGCCGCGGCCGCCGAGGTGGCCTCCGACTCGACCTCCGGAGGCACCTCCGGAGGCTCCGCCGGCGCGCTCGCGACCGGCTCGAGGGCGGCCGGTTGCTCGGGGATCGGCCCGACCGCGAACCGCAGCTTCGCCGGCGCCGCTGCGCCGAGCTGCCCTCGCAACGCCTCGAGGACGTTCCCCTCGAGGAGCGACAGCTCCTGCGCCCACGTCGCCGACTCCACCGCGACGTGGAGCGTTCCGTCGCGGCTGATCCTGAGCGGCCAGGCGTGCCTCGCGACCGCGTCTCCGACGGCGGCCGGCCAGGCACTCGTCACCGCGGCGAGGGGGACGGCGTCGCGGCTGCCGCTGCGGGACAGCTCCTTCTGGATCTCGTCGCCGATGCGGTCCATCAGCGAACGGCCCCCGGCGTCACCGACAGCGATTGCGCGGGCTCGCCCGGAAGCGCGGCGGCTGCCGTCGCCGTCACCACGGTCTGCGCACCTCGCGAGATCATCGCGGCGAGCGCTGCTCGGCGCTCTCCGTCGAGCTCCGAGAGCACGTCGTCGAGGAGCACGAGCGGAGACGTCCCGCGTCGCTCTCGCAACGCCGCAGCCTCGGACATGACGAGCGAGAGCACGGCGACGCGCTGCTCGCCCTGCGAGCCGAACACGCGGAGGTCCCGCCCGCCCGCCTCGATCCGCAGGTCGTGCAGATGCGGGCCTGCGCCGGTCACGCCACGGTCGAGGTCGGCGTCGAGGCGGGCGTCGAGGTCGGCCACGGTCGCCGGCTCGCCCTCGTACGCCAGCGGATGCCGACTCGAGGCCGAGGCCGCCCGCGGCCTCCGTGAACGCCTCCTCGAGAAGGGCGACGACGTCGGTGCGGAGCTCCACGAGCTCGGCGCCGAGGGTCGCCGCACGTTCCGTCCACGGAACGAGCGCTTCCCGGGTCGACTGGCCCATGCGAAGCCGGCGGAGGGCTGCGTTGCGCTGCCCGACCGCGGTCGAGTAGTCGGCCGGCAGGTGCGCCCGCGCCGGGAACAGGCGCCCGGCGGCCCGGTCGAGGTAGGCACGGCGCGTGGCGGGAGCTCCCTTCACGACGGCGAGCCGGTCCGGCGTGAAGACGAGCGTCGTCAGCTCCTGGCGCAGGCGTTCCACCGAGACGAGGCGGTCGCCGTTGAGCGCGACCCGGCGCGACTCGCGGCGGGTGAGGACGACATCGGTCTCGAACGCGCCGTCGCCTCGCGTGCCCGCGAGCGTGATCCGCCCCGCGTCCGCGCCGAAGCGGATCATCTGCGCGTCGCGGCGGGCTCGAGGCGAAAAGCCCTGCGTGCCGACGTGGAGGGCCTCGAGCAGGTTCGTCTTGCCGGCGCCGTTCGGGCCGTGCAGGAGCACGACTCCCTCCTGCAAGGTCAGCTCCAGCGAGCCGTACGAGCGGAAGTCACGAAGCGTGACCTCGTGGACGATCAGCCCGCGAGGCGGATGGGCATGATCAGGTACCAGAAGCTCTCGTCGGGCGCCGCGATGAGCCCGGGTCGCAGACGGTTGATCAGCTTGAGCTGGACGGTGTCGGCGGCGACCGCCTCGAGCCCGTCGCGCAGGAAGTCCGGATTGAAGCCGATCTCGAGCTCCTCGCCCGCATACTCGATCGGGAGCGACTCGGTCGCCTCGCCCACGTCCTGTGTCTGCGCCGAAACCGTGAGCTCACCCTCGGCGAACCGCAGTCGCAGCGGCGCGTTGCGCTGTGCCATGAGGCCCGCGCGCCGCACGACCTCGAGGAGCGCGACGCGCGGAGTCGCGATCTCGATCTCGAACGACTCCGGGAGGAGCTGCTTGTAGTTCGGAAACTGCCCGTCGATCCGGCGGCTCGTCAGCCACACGCCGCCGGCCGAGAAGATGATGTGGTTCTCGTGGACGCCCAGCTCGACGTCCTCGGCCGAGGCTGCGAGACGTGAGAGCTCCGAGAGCGCGCGGGCGGGAATGATCGCGTCGAGCTCGGCCCCTCCGGTCGTCAGCGAGGTCTCCTTCACCGCGAGACGGTACGAGTCCGTCGCGGCCATGATCAGCGTGTCCCCTTCGAAGCGGACGAGAACACCCGTGAGCACCGGCCGCGACTCGTCCCGCGAGGCGGCCCGACCGACCTTCTCGATGGTCTCGAGGAGCGCCGCCGCGTCGATCTTCTGCAGCTCGCCGTCGAGGGGCGGGAGTCGCGGAAAGTCCTCTGCGCTGAAGACGTTCAGGCGCGACGTGTGACTTCCGGACGTCACGACGAGGACCCCGTCGCCCTCGTCGTACGACAGCGTCACGTTGTCGTCCGGGAGGAGGCGGACGAGGTCGGTGAGCAACCTTCCCGGGACGACGACCTGGGCGTCGCCGGCGATCTCGCCGCTGAGCGAGGCACGGATCGAGATCTCCATGTCGGTCGCCGCAAGCGTGAGGTGGTCGCCCTCGGCCTGGAGGAGGATGCCGCCGAGGACCTGCACGGCGCCACGGGTGGAGACGGCACGGGAGACGACGGCGAGCGTCGATGCGAGATCCGCCTTTCGGCAGGCGATGCGAAGCGCGGCTCCGGCGGCGATGTCTGTGTTCATTACTGAAGAAAGAACCTCGTAGTAGTAATAGGAGTGTGAGTCATGGGGAGGACGGGCGGATTGTGGCTCGAAGAGCGGGGAAAACACGTGTGGGTCCCGATGTGGACGAGCATGGGCCTCGATCAACAGGCTCGGCCGGCGCATCGTCGCTGGACCCCCAACATCAGCGGGCCTGCTTGATGCGCGCGGTGAGCTCTTGCACAAGGTTGTACACAGACCGGTCCTCGCGGATGAGCTTCGTGATCTTGTCCTTCGCGTGGATGACGGTCGTGTGATCGCGGCCGCCGAACTCCTTGCCGATCATCGGAAGCGACGCATCCGTGAGCTCTCGCGAGAGGTACATCGCGACCTGCCGCGGGTACGCGACGGCCTGTGACCGGCGTGGACTGACGAGCTCGTCGAGCGTTACGCCGAAGCGCTGGATCACCGCCTCCTGGATGCGGGCGATGGTCACCTCCGGGGCCGCCTCGCCCTGCGGGTAGACGTCCTTGAGCACGTCCTCGGCGAGCTCGACGGTGAGCGGCCGGTCGGTGAGCGAGGAGAACGCGACGACACGCGTGAGCGCGCCCTCGAGCTCGCGGATGTTCGCCGAGACGCGACTCGCGATGAACGTCAGCACCTCGGGATCGGTGATCGCGATGCCCTCCGTCTCGACACGCTTGCGCAGGATCGCGATCCGCGTCTCGAGATCCGGCGCCTGGATGTCGGTGAGAAGACCCCACTCGAACCGCGACCGCAGGCGCTCCTCGAGCGTCGCGATCTCGCGCGGCGGGCGATCCGACGAGATGATGATCTGCGCGCCGCCCTCGTACAGCGAGTTGAAGGTGTGGAAGAACTCCTCCTGGATCCGCTCCTTCCCCTCGATGAACTGGATGTCGTCGACGAGGAGCACGTCGTAGTTCCGGTAGCGCCGCTTGAACCCCTCGATCCGCGCGCCCCGATCGCGGACGGCGTCGATGAACTCGTTCATGAAGGTCTCGCTCGTGACGTAGCGCGTCGTCAGCCTGCGCGAGTGCTGGCGGACGTAGTGCCCGATCGCCTGCAGGAGGTGTGTCTTGCCCAGGCCGGTGCCGCCGTAGATGAAGAGCGGGTTGTACGCCTGCGCGGGCGCCTCGGCGACGGCGAGCGCCGCTGCGTGGGCGAAGCGGTTCGACGATCCGATCACGAAGAGATCGAACGTGTACTTCGGGTTGAGCTCGACCTCGGTCGCCTCGCGACCTTGAAGCTGCTGCTGGACGACCTCGCGCTCCGGGGCGGGAGCGGGTACCGCGGACGCCTGGGGCTGCGCCACCTGCCTCGCCGACGCGCGCTCGCTGACGGCGAAGGTCACCAGCGCGCCGGTCGTCTCACCCTCGCCCGCCGCCCGGGCGACGAGGTCGAGGAAGTGCCCCTCGATCCAGTCGCGCGTGAAGTCGTTCGGCACCTCGACGACGAGCCGATCCCCGGTGAAGGAGTGAGGCCGCGCCTGGCCGAACCACGTGTCGTAGGTGGTCTCGGTGAGGGTGTCCCTCAACCGCCCGGCTATGGCGTTCCAGAGGTCGTCGGCTCGTGTCTCGGCGGGATGCTCCACCCGTCCTCGCGCTTCGTGGGTCGTCGGGAAGCGGCGAGCATAGCACCCTTCGCGGCGAGGCTCAACGCGCCCAACGAGCTCGCCTGTGGATGAAAATTACGCTGTTTTGCAGGGACTTTCGCTTCTTCCACACTGCTTTCCACAGGTGTGGAAGACGGAGATTGCGTTGCGTCCGAGGACAACGCGCGACTCCCAGGAGCAGCAGTTTCGATCGCGGGCCGTGTCGGGCGTACTGTGGAAAACCTGGCTCCTGGAGCGGTCGTCTATACTCGCGACTCCTCGCCTCCGAGACTGAAACGACGACGTGAAACGCACCTATCAGCCGAACGTTCGCCGCAGGAAGCGGCGTCACGGGTTCCGAGCGCGGATGTCCTCCCGCGGGGGCCGCGCGATCCTCAAGCGGCGGCGCGCGAGAGGGCGCAAGCGCCTCTCTGCCTGAGACGCCCGCAGTGCAACGCCGCAACCGGCTCTCCCGGTCGAAAGACTTCGACACCGTGTACCGCCGGGGCCGCTCGGCCTCGAGCCGCTACCTCGTGCTGCACTGGTTCCCGCGTGAGGACGATCCCGACGGCGAGCCTCGACTCGGCCTCGCGGTGCCGCGTTCCGTCGGGTCCGCGGTCGCCCGGAATCGCGTGAAGCGGCTCCTGCGCGAGTCCTGGCGCGAGCTCCTCCCGACGGTTCCCGGCGGCCAGGACTACGTGCTCGCGGCCCGGCCCGGCCTCGCCGAGCCCGTGGAGACGCGGGGGAAGGAGTGGCTCGTCGCCGAGATCACCGACGTCCTCGAGAGGGCGCGCGCGTGAAGTACCTCGGCATCGGGCTCGTCCACGCTGTGGCGCTGGTCGTTCGGGCTCCTCACGCCTCGGGACACGTGCAAGTACCACCCGACCTGCTCGCAGTACGCGCTGGACGCGTTCCGGGAGTTCGGCTTCGCACGGGGATGCGTGTTGTCGGGGTGGAGGCTCCTCCGCTGTAACCCGTGGAGCCATGGCGGGGTCGACTACGCACGCGACCAGACGGTCTTCCCCCTCGGGAGATCGCGAAAGGCACGCGCGTGATCCTCGGCGGCATCCTCTCGCCACTCGAGAACGTCCTCACGGACGTCCTGACCTGGCTGCACGAGTCGGGGGGCCTGTCGTGGGCCTGGTCGATCGTCGCGCTGACCGTGATCGTCCGGATGCTGCTCGTACCGGTGGCGATCCGCCAGATCCACTCGATGCAGAGCCTGCAGATCCACGCACCGGAGATGAAGGCGATCCAGCAGCGCTACAAGGCCGATCGCCAGAGGCAGTCGGAAGAGCTGATGAAGTTCTACAAGGAGAACAAGATCAACCCGTACGCCTCGTGCCTCCCGATCGTCTTCCAGATCCCGATCTTCATCTCGCTGTTCTTCGTCCTCAAGGACTTCGAGAAGGAGATCTTCGCGCAGTCCGGCGGCTCGCTCGAGTGGCTGAACGGCCTGATCAACATCGTGGAGCCGGTCAAGGACGGCTGGGGGCCGGTCCTGATCGCGATCTACGTCGGGAGTCAGCTCACCTCGACCTACCTGATGTCGACCGCGATGCAGAGCAAGGCGCAGCGGTACATGATCATGGTGCTGCCGGTCGTCTTTCTCCCGTTCATCCTCAGGTTTCCCTCCGGGCTGATGATCTACTGGCTCACGACGAACCTCTGGACGACCGGGCAAGGAGTCGTGACGCGACGCCTCATGCCAAGGCCCGCCGCGCCCGTCGAAGCGCTCGAGCCGGACGCCTCCGAAGGAGGAGCCGGACGCGTCGACCAACGGAGAGCAGAGGCGCCCTCCGGCGGCACGTCGCGCCCGAGCTCGGGCTCAGGGGGCGCTCCGCGCAGGGTCAAGCGAAAGCGGGGAGGGAGGACACGGCGATGAGCGAGCCGGGCGCCGTGACCGTCGAGGCCACCGGAGAGACCGTCGGCGAGGCCAAGTGGGCGGCGCTCCGCGAGCTCGAGCAGCTCGTCCCGGGGCTCGATCGCGAGCGCGTGCAGTTCCAGGTCGTCTCCGAGGGCGAGCGCGGGCTCCTCGGCGTCGGCTTCACACCGGCACACGTCATCGCGAGCACCGACGCTCCTTCCGGTGCACCCACCGGAGACGAGAGCGACCTCGTGCGGTCTGCCCGCGAGCTCGTGGAGCGCGTCGCGGCAGGGATCGGCGCGGATGTCACGGCGTCTGCGAGAGAGCACGACGCCGGGGTGACGGTGACCTGCGCGGGCCCCGACGTCGCTCTCTTCATCGGCAAGCACGGCCAGACGATCGACGCGATCCAGTACCTCGCGAACGCGATTGCGCGTGCCGCGGGAGCGGACCACGAGGTGATCGTCGACGCCGCGGGATACCGC
This sequence comes from uncultured Gaiellaceae bacterium, assembly GCA_963754175.1. Lineage (GTDB taxonomy): Bacteria > Actinomycetota > Thermoleophilia > Gaiellales > Gaiellaceae > GMQP-bins7. Next base: position 88,121 of record CAVWES010000014.1, read on the forward strand.
GCACGCCGCACGGCGACCCTCGAGAACCTCGCCCGACGCACGGCTCAGCGCGCATCGGCGACCGGCCGGCGGGTCGCGCTGGAGCCGATGACTCCCGTCGAGCGCAAGATCGTCCACGAGGCACTGAAGGAGGACCCGGAGGTCGAGACGGCGAGCGAGGGCTCCGAGCCGAACCGCTTCGTGGTCGTCTTCCCGCGGCCGCTCGCGGGCTGACGTGACCGCCGCCGTCCTCGAGCGCTGGCTCGAGGAGGTCGTCGCCGCGCCGGGCGCGACGGGGCTCACGGATCCGGTGGAGGCCAGGCGCGTCCTGCTGGACGACGCGCTCCGCGCCCGGCGCGTTCTCGAGCCGCTCGGAGGCCCCGTCGTCGACGTCGGCTCGGGCGGAGGGACGCCGGGCATCCCGCTGGCCGTGGCGCTCCCGGAACGGCGATTCGTCCTGCTCGAGGCGGAGCGGCGCAAGTGCGAGCTGCTCGAGCGCTTCGCGGCCGAGCTGCCGAACGTCGAGGTCGTCTGGGGCCGAGCCGAGGCGCAGCCGGTGGAGAGCTTTCGTGTCGCGCTCGCGAAGGCGCTCGCGAAGCCGCCCGTTGCGGCGGAGCTCTGCCTCCCGCTGGTCGAGCCGGGAGGCGCCGTCGTCCTCTGGCTCGGCGAGACGGCCGACCGCGGCCCCGTCGAGGAGGTTTCGCACCTGCTCGGCGGCGTCCTCGAGAGCGACACCGACGGGATCGTCGTGCTGCGGAAGGTGCGGCCCACGCCGGCTGGATTCCCACGACGGCCGGGGATGGCGAAGAAGCGGCCTCTCGCCTAGGGCGGTGGCAACGCGTTGTGGAGGCGTATGCCGCTGAACTCGAGCGTCGACGCCGCAACGCGATTCCACAACGGCCACAGGTTCGGAACGAGCCTGAGCTCGATGCCGGACTCGGCGTGGAGCCCGAGCAGGTCGCCGAGCTCCACCAGCTCCGCCGGCGCGACGGCCTCCCGGCTGAGCCAGTAGCCGCCGACCTCCGGATGGGGCGTGAAGGTGTCCTCCGGCAGGCGGTACGCAACCACCCTTGCGGAGCGGATGCGCTCGAGCCAGCCGCTCTCGGCGATGTGCACCCGGCTCGCGCCTGCGAGAAGCTCGGCGTCCGCCGGCGCCGTCTCCGGCGTCGTCCAGAAGCGTGCCGCGAGGGCACTCGCGCGGGAACCAGTAGAGCGGGAGATGCCGCGTGTCGACGGCCCACACGCGTGGCTCCGAGCTCTCGGCCGTCGCGCTGACGTGCGGCTCGAACCGAGCGATCGAGGAGTCCTCGCTGACGTGCCAGAGCGCGTGCGGGCCTTCACCCAGGTACGGCGGAGCCGGGTCGCGCATCCGGGCGACTCTAGCCGCCCCCGTCTCTAGTCTTGCCGCGTGCCCGCCCGGGTCTACGCAGTGGCGAACCAGAAGGGCGGCGTCGGCAAGACGACGACCGCCGTCAACCTCAGCGCGTGCCTCGCGGAGGCCGGCGAGCGCGTCCTCCTCGTCGACCTCGATCCGCAGGCGAACGCCACCTCCGGGCTCGGGATGCGCGCGAACGGGGCGTCGACGCACGACCTGCTGGACGGCGTCCCGCTCGCGAACGCTCGCGAAGCCCTCTCCGGTCGCGAACCTCGACATCGTGATGGCGAAGAGCGACCTCGCCGCAGCGGCCGTGGAGCTCTCGAGCCGCGACGGAGGGGAGCGCTACCTCGCGGATGCGCTCGCCGGCACGCTCGACCCGTACTCGTACGTCCTCCTCGACTGCCCGCCGTCGTTCGGGCCGCTGACGGTGAACGCGCTCGCAGCGGCGAGCCGCGCGATCGTGCCCGTGCAGGCCGAGTACTACGCGCTCGAGGGGCTGTCGCAGCTGCTCGGGACGATCAACCTCGTGAAGGCGCAGCTGAACCCGCGGGCTCGCCGTCGCGGGCATCCTCCTCACGATGGCCGACGGCCGCACCCGGCTCGCGGCCGAGGTCGAGGCGGAGCTCAGAAGGCACTTCGGAGCGCTGGTCTTCACGACGACGATCCCCCGCTCGGTGCGCCTCGCGGAGGCGCCGAGCCACGGTGTCCCTGCGATCGCCTACGACCGCCGGTCAGCCGGCGCCGAGGCCTACTGGAAGGTGGCGATGGAGCTTGTCGAGCGTTCCTAAGGAGCGGCGCGGCCTCGGCCGCGGCCTCGAAGTCCTCCTCGGCGAGGCCGGGCAGCCCGAGCTCGTGCATCTCCCCGTCGAGACGATCCACCCGAACCCGCGCCAGCCCCGCCGGCGCTTCGAGCCCGAGGCCGCCGCCGGTCTCGCGAGCTCGATCCGGCTCCAGGGCGTTCTCCAGCCGATCGTCGTCCGCCGGAGGAGCGAGGGCGGCTTCGAGCTCATCGCCGGAGAGCGCCGTTGGCGGGCGGCGCGCTCCGCCGGCGTCGCGACGCTGCCGGCGCTCGTGCGCGACGTCGGGGACCGCGACTCGCTGCTCCTCGGGCTCGTCGAGAACGTCGCCCGGGAGCAGCTCTCACCGGTCGAGGAAGCGCGCGCGTACGCGTCGCTCGTCGACGAGTTCGAGCTCTCGCTCGGTGACGTGGCCGACCGCGTCGGGAAGTCGAAGTCCGCCGTCTCGAACCGCCTCCGCCTCCTCGAGCTTCCCGAGGAGGTCCTGTGGATGCTCGCTCGCGGCGACATGAGCGAAGGTCACGCGCGGGCGGTGCTCTCGCTTCCCGACGACGAGGCCCGCCGCCGTCTCGCGCGACGCATCGTCAAGGAGGGCCTGACGGTCAGGGCTGCCGAGCGCGCGGCCCAGGAAGGTGGCGCGAAGCGTCGACCGCGACGCGCCGCAGCCGTCGATCCCGCGCTCGTCGACCGTGCGCGTGTCGCAGCCGAGCGCGTGACCGGCATGCCGGCCCGCGTCAGCGCGGGCTCGCTGCTGATCCGCTTCGGCGACGAGAAGGGGCTCGAGGAGCTCGTCGAAGCGCTCGAAGCCGCGAGCGCGAGAATCATCGAAGACCGCGCCGCCTGACACAACGCTGCGGGCTCGAGGCGAGCGATGGCCGCTGAGGCGAGCGGTCGGCCTGGCTCGCGATCGCCCCTCGCAAGCTATCGGCCGCGGCGGTTTCGTCCTGCGAAGCGAGCGTCTTCGACGTTGCGCAGATGCCGGCCTTCGGCGGCGTCTGCTCGCCAATGGCATGGGCGATCCTGGACTCGAACCAGGGGCCTCCGCCTTATCAGAGCGGCGCTCTAACCGACTGAGCTAATCGCCCGGGGCTCGAAACTGTACCGCAGCCCCCTGACTAAGATGAGCGCCGTCCGGCCATGCGAGAGATGACCCTCTACGGCGTGAGCTTCGAGCCGATCGGCAAGCAGCCGATCGTGCTCCTGAAGACCGTCGACGAGGATCGCTTCCTCCCGATCTGGATCGGCCACCCGGAGGCGGCGGCGATCCTCATGAAGCTGCAGGGCACGAGCCCACAGCGCCCGATGACCCACGACCTCTTCACGGACGTCGTCACCGAGCTCAAGGGCGAGATCGTCAAGGTGACCGTCACGGAGCTGCGCGAGAACACGTACTTCGCGCGCATCACGATCGTGCAGGACGGGCAGGAGGTCGAGATCGACTCGCGTCCGTCCGACGCCATCGCGCTCGCCGTCCGCTGCGACGCGCAGATCTTCGCCGCCGACGAGGTCGTCGACGAGTCCGGCATCGAGTTCCAGGGCGGCGAAGACGACGAGGTCGAGCTTCGTGACGGCGTCGAACCTCGCAGACCTCGATCCCGACGAGTTCCGCCGGTTCATCGAGACCGTGACGCCGGAGGAGTTCGCGACGAGCCTCAGGACGTCCTCGACGAGGCCGAGGAGCTCGACGAAGACGAGCGTCGAGGAGGAGGACGAGAGCTAGTCAGCCTACGCTCACGGAGGCGATGAGCGCGATGGCGTTGAACGTCGCGTGGAGCGCGAAACCCGGGTAGATGCTGTCCGTCCGCACCCGGAGCCAGCCGACGACGATCCCGAAGAAGGCGAGGATCGGGAGAGCCGTAGACGAGACCGTGTGCGGCTCCGAAGAGCACGCCCGTCGCCAGGATCGCGAGCCATGCGCCCCACGGCTGCGAGCAGGGAGATCCCGAGCCCGCGGTAGGTGAGCTCCTCGACCGCCGGCGCCACGAGCGTCACGACGAGGAAGAACGCGACGAAGGGAGCCGCGCGGCTCGAGTCCCAGCCGTCCGGAACGAGCCCCTGCTCGTCGGTCGTGCTCCAGTCTCCGAACAGCGAGAGCAGCCGTTCGTATGCGAACGACCCGAGATAGATGACCACCAGGCAGAGCACGGTGAGGCCGAGCGCACGCGGCCACGATGCGGGACGGCGTAGCGCGAACGTCTCACGGAGCTCGAGCTTCGCGACGAGCGCGATCGCGACGATGACGACGAGGAACAGCCAGTACTGGATGAGGGCGGCGAGCGAGGACGACCACTTGTACGCGAGGTTGTCGGGCGTCTCCGTTCCGCTCAGGCGAGCGGCATAGCCGAGGAGCACGAGGATCCCGACGAAGACGAGCCACGCGATGAGCGGCCCGACGCGGCGCTGCGATGCTTCCGGCGAGCTCATTCCGGGATTCCATCACGGCGGTTGGTCCTGTCGCCCGAGGAGCGAGCGACGCGACGCCGAACGTTCGGACGGTGCTGGCTAGCATCCCGGCATGAGCCCGCCTCGCAGCAGGCGAACTCCCGTCGATCCGGAGACGCTTCGGCCACGAGGTCGTCACCAGCGCGCGATCAGGCGGAAGCGCCGCCGGCGGGGCGCCGTCGTCGCAGTGACGGCGATCGTGGCGCTCGGAGTCGCGGCGGGCGTCGGCGGCACGGCCGCGGTGCTCGCGTACGGATCCTCGTGCGACCTCGACTCGCTTCGCTCCGTCAATATCGGCTCGAACACGTTCGTGTACGCGGCGAACGGCGCCCTCCTCGGCTCCATCCCCGCCGAGCGCAACCGCGAGCCGGTGACCGCTGCGGACATGTCGCTCTGGATGCGCAAGGCGACGATCGCGATCGAGGACAGGCGCTTCTTCGACCACGGAGGAGTCGACATCGAGGGCATCGCACGCGCGGCCGTCGCCGACGTGCGCGCCGGCGCGATCGTCGAGGGCGGCTCGACCATCACGCAGCAGCTCGTCCGCAACCTCTACATCTCGCGCGAGCAGACCGTGCAGCGGAAGGTGAAGGAGGCGTGCCTCGCGACGAAGCTCGACCGCGCCTGGACGAAGCAGCGGATCCTCACCACGTACCTGAACCAGGTCTACTACGGCAACCACGCGTACGGCATCGAGGCCGCAGCGCGGACGTACTTCTCGAAGCCCGCGAGGAAACTCACGCTCTCGGAGGCCGCGCTGCTCGCCGGTCTGACGCAGGCGCCGTCGATCTACGACCCGTTCACCGTCCCCGCTCGCGCGCTCGCGCGCCGCCAGGAGGTCCTGGAGGCGATGCTCGACACCGGTGTGATCAGCCAGCGGATCTACCGGAAGACCCTTGCCGCCGACGTCACGCTCCGCCCGGGACGTCTCTACAGCGAGATCCGCGAGCCGTACTTCTTCGGCTACGTCCGCGACAAGCTCATCGAGGCGTATGGCGCCGGCCAGGTCCGCTCCGGCGGCCTCAAGGTCTACACGACCATCGTGCCGCGCTACCAGCGTCTCGCGGAGAAGGCGATCCGCGACACGCTGAACCAGCCGACCGATCCGGCGGCGGCGCTGATCTCGATCAGCCCGAAGACGGGTGCGATCCGCGCGATGGCCGCGGTCGTCCCGAATCGCCCGAAGAACCAGTTCAACCTGCTCTCGCAAGCGCGCAGGCAGCCGGGCTCGACCTTCAAGACGTTCGTGCTGACGGCAGCCGTCGAGCAGGGGATCAACCCCGACTCGACCTACTACGTCTCGGCGCCCTTCACCTACAAGGTGCACCCGGCCGGGAACTGCGACGACGGGACGTGGTGGTGCGTGCATACGTACGCCAACGACTACTACGGCTGGAGCTCGATCCGGAGCGCGACGTTGCGATCGGACAACTCGGTCTACGCACAGCTCACGCTCGACGTCGGACCGCAGAAGGTCGCCGAGGTCGCACGACGGATGGGCGTGCGCTCGCAACTCGACGTCAAGGGCGCGTACGTGCCGTCGATCGGCCTCGGCTCGATCGCCATGTCGCCGCTCGACCTCGCGACCGCGTACTCGACGCTCGCGGCGGGAGGAGTGCACGCGGAGCCGATGGCCATTCGCGAGGTCGTTCTAGCGACGGCAAGGACGACACGCAGGCGGGCTGGGGGATTCCGAAGCGCCACCGCGCGATCTCGGAGGGCGTCGCGGCGATCGTGACGAGGATCCTCGAGCAGAACGTCCAGTCGGGGACCGGCACGCGCGCCGCGATGGGCCGGCCGGCAGCGGGCAAGACCGGGACGAACGAGGAGCACGCGGACGCGTGGTTCGCCGGGTACACCCCGGAGCTCGCGACGACGGTGTGGATCGGGTACACGAGCGGCGAGATCCCGATGGAGAACGTCCACGGCATCGCCGTCAGCGGCGGCAGCTTCCCCGCCGAGATCTGGCGGCTGTTCATGGAGCCTGCGCTCGAGGGCACCGAGCCCGAGCAGTTCCCGGAGCCGGCGGTCTGGCCCGAGTGGAAGCCCTTCACGCGCGGGCGAGTACGCACTCTCGTACGACCCCAACGCCACGCCGGAGAGCACCGACACCGAGACCGACGACGGAGACGCAACCGGCGGCTCCCGCCAGGCCGCCCGCACGGGCGGCCTGCGCGGGGACGGCGTAGTGCCGGACCTGCTGACGGTCGACGAAGCGCTGGCGCGTGATCGTCGAGCACGCGCTGCCGCTGCCCGTCGAGAGCGTCCCCGTCGCCGACGCGGACGGCCGGGTCGTGCGCGAGCCTGCGCTGCGCGGCGGTCGACCTCCCGCCGTTCCCGAGCTCCGCGATGGACGGCTTCGCCGTTCGTTCCGCCGACACGCCGGGCGACTTGCCGGTCTCGTTCCGGGTCGCCGCCGGCGCCGCACCGCCGGGCCCGCTTCCCGCGGGTGCGGCGGCCGGCATCGCGACCGGCGGAACCGTCCCCGACGGTGCGGACGCCGTGGTGCCCGTCGAGCTGGTCGAGGACTCGGGCGAGCGCGTGACGGTGCCCGCAGTCGAGCACGGTCAGCACGTCCGCCCGCGCGGGGGCGACGTCCGCGAAGGCGACGTCGTCGTCTCTGCAGGGACGCGGCTCGGCCCCACGCACGTCGGCGCGCTCGCGGCCGCCGGTGTGCCTCACGTCACCTGCTCGGCTCGACCACGCGTCGCGGTGCTCGCGACCGGGAGCGAGCTGCGCTCGCCGGGCGAGCCGCTCGCGCCAGGGCAGATCTACGAGTCGAACCGAGCGATGATCGCCGCCGCGCTCGCCCGATCCGGCGCGGTGGTCGAGGTGCTCCCGGTCGCCGAGGACGACGACGAGGCACACCGGTCGGCGATCGGCCGCGGCCTCCAAGCGGACGTCCTGGTGACATCCGGCGGCGTGTCGATGGGGCCACACGACCTCGTGCGTCGCGTCGCGGCCGAGCTCGGGGTCGAGGAGGTCTTCTGGGGCGTCGCGGTCAAGCCCGGGAAGCCGCTGGCCTTCGGGATTCGGAACGAGACGCTCGTCTTCGGTCTGCCCGGAAATCCGGTGTCGTCTCTCGTCGGCGCGCTGGTGTTCGTCGGAACCGCACTTCGCGCACGGCAGGGAATGGAGCGGCCGGAGCCGAGCTACCTCTCCGGCATCGCCGCCGCGCCTCTCCGGCGAAACCCGCACCGCGACGAGTTCGTCCGCGCGCGACGGGTCGAGACGGACGACGGCAATTCTGCTCGAAGCGATCGGTGGGCAGGAGTCGCACATGATCGTGCGGGCGGCATCAGCCGACGCCTTGATCCACGTCCCGCGAGGTGACGGAGAGATTCCGGCCGGCGCGGTCGTCCGGTACCTCACGCTCGACTGACGACACGCCGCAGCGCCAGTCGCACGGGCCCGGGCGGAGGCGGCTCGGCTCCGCCGGCGTAGGGGCCGTAGCGTCCGAAGGCGAGCGCTCCCACCTGCACCGCCGCGGCCAGCCAAAGCAGCACGACGAGCACGGTCCCGAGCGGGAGGTAGCCGACCGTGGCGAGCCCGAGCGTGTACAGGACCGCCGCCGGGAGCGAGATCCCGAGCTCGTGGCCGAGCAAGACGAAGGCAACGAAGGGCCCCGAGAGGCCGAGCCCGAACAGGACGACGCGTTGCCACAGCCGCCCCTCGACCGGAAGTGCGAGCCACGCGTAGAGCGACGGAACGACGAAGACGAGCGCGTACGGCTTCGTCAGTGCGACCGCGATGGCGACGGCTCCGACCAAGGCGAGCGAGACGGCGAGACCTGCCAGCCACTCCTCGGCGGTCGGCTGCGCAGTGGCGACGAGTCGCTGGTGCACGACGAGCCAGACGACGGCAAAGGCTGCCGCGAGCAGGAGAAGGCCCACGACCGGGGGCTCGCCGAGCACGTTCGCGTACGGGGCGAGCGGGAGTGGAGCGCCGGTCGGGAAGACGCCGGTCAGCGCCCCGAGCCACAGGAGCAGTCCGGCGAGAAGCGCGAGGCAGACGCGCGCTCGCAGTGCTCGCAGAGCCGGCCTGAAGGGAAGCCCTCGGCGACGGGCGCGAACGATCAGATCGACCACTCCAAGTGCGAACGGGACGACGAGCAAGACGAGCGCCAGTCGCACCGTCCAGCCGCTTGCGGCGCGGTCGCCGAGGAAGAGGCTGTCGGGCGTGTGGAACGCGCCCCCGACGCTAGCGTCGAGCGAGCTCAGCAGGGCCTCGGTCGAGCGGCCGAGCTGTCCGAGCCGCTCGATGTCGAGGCCCGCGTCAGGGTCTCCGGCCGGAACCGGAGGGTGATCGGGGTTCGCCGTCGTGAGCGTCACGGCAGCGATGCCGTGGCCGAGGAACCGTCCCTGCTCGCCTGCGGCATATGGCAGCCCGAGGTCCACCAGCTGCAACGGAGCCGACGGCAGCGCGGGCGCGACGCCAACGCGCTCCTCGACACGACGGGCAGCTGTACGCACGAGGACTCGGGCAGGTGAGACAGGCGCGTCGCCCGCGATCGCGATGCGTGGCCGACCGTGCCCTCCGATGCCATCGAGCACGACGACGGCGATCGCGGAGTGCGCGAGGGGAGACGTCTCGGCAAAGCGGGCCGCCCCTGCGCCGCCGTACGCGCCGGCGTCCGTGGAGACGAACACGAGCGTGTGTTGCGGGAGCGGATCGGGGCCGGCGTTCTGCGGCGCGAACCCGCGTGCGAGCTCGAGGAGGGCGCCCGTCCCGGAGGCGTTGTCGCCGAGTGCCTGATCCGTGCCGGCGTTGTCGCGATGAGCAACAACGACGATGGTCTCGTCGGAGCGTCCCGGGACGGTGGTCACGACGTTGCTGAGCTCGACACTCCCGAGATCCGAGACGTCCTCCGTCCAGGTATCCGTCGCGGTCGCCAGCCCGAGTGCCCCGACGGTCTGCGCGTACCACACCGTCGCGTCGGCCGCCCCTTCGGACCCGGGCACGCGCGAGGGGAACTCCGTGTCCAGCGTCGCCGCGAGTGCGGCCGCGGACTCCCCGTCGAACAGCGGCTCGAGCGACGACCGCTGGAGCGTCCCAGTTGTCGAGATGGAGAACAAAAAGGCGAGAACAGCCGGCGCCACGACCACGAAGCTCACCCGTACGAGCCGTGCGTTAAGAGGGCGTTCAACAGTGCCGCGACGTAGCCGGCGACCGCGCGTCCGGGGCGGAGCCGCTTCCATCGCGGGGCTATAGTAGGCGGCGCCGGCAGCCGCGGGCATTCGCAAACGCTCCGATGCCAAATACCTCGACCATCCTCCTCGTCGACGACGAGGAATCGATCCAGACGCTGCTCACGTACCCGCTCGAGCGGGACGGCTACGCGGTCGTCCAGGCGCGCGACGGCGAGGAGGCTCTTCGTCGCTTCGGCGAGGAGCAGATCGACCTCGTCGTGCTCGACGTCATGCTTCCGCGCCTCGACGGGCTCGAGGTGTGCAAGCGGCTGCGCAGTCAGAGCAACGTCCCGATCATCATGCTCACGGCGCGCGGCGAGGAGCTCGACAAGGTGCTGGGTCTCGAGCTCGGGGCGGACGACTACATCACGAAGCCCTTCTCGATCCGTGAGTTTCGCAGCCGTGTTCGCGCGTTGCTCCGGCGCGCCGCGTCACCGCATCTCGCCGGTGAGCGGGACGAGCTCATCGTGCGCGGCGAGCTCCGGATCGACGTGCCTCGCCGCACCGTCGAGGTCCGCGGGGAGGCGGTGCAGCTCACCTTCATCGAGTTCGAGATGCTCGCCGTGCTCGCACAGAGCCCGGGAGTCGTGTTCTCGCGGCGTGAGCTCCTGGAGCGGCTCCGCGGCGGCGCCGAGTATCGCGAGCCGCGCACGATCGACGTCCACGTCCGTCACCTCCGCGAGAAGATCGAGAAGGATCCCGGCACTCCCGAGCTGATCCTCACGATGCGCGGCGCCGGCTATCGCTTCCGGCCGGAGTAGCCTCGTGACCCTCCCGGGCGGAATCCGAGTCCGCATCGTCCTCGTCCTCGTCGGGATCGTCGCCGGCGCGCTTGGTACGGCATACATGATCGTCGTGCCGTCGCTGGAGCGTCGCCTCGTCGATGCGAGGATCAACGAGCTCGAAGGCCTCGCAGTCCCGCTCGCGCCATCGCTCTCGGACGACACGTCCAGATGGCAAAACAGCGTGGAGACGTACGCGGCCGCGACGAACGCGCGCGTGGTCGCGTTCAGCGTGCTCTCGAGGAACACGAACAAGCTCGCTCTCGCGGTCCAGGCGGATTCCCGGACGAAGAGCTCCAGGGACGTCGCGAACGACCCGATCGCCCTCGCCGCGCTCGCGAGCGGTGACGTCGAGCGGGGGCGCGTCAGTCACGGTGGGAGCGACTACGCCGACGTGGCCTTCGCAATCGGCGGCGACGCGGTCCTGCTCTTCCAGGCGCCGCTCGCGGACTCGCTCGCAACCGTACGCCTCGTCCGCGAGCGGCTCCTCCTCGCGACGGCGTTCGCGCTCGTGCTCGCGCTCATCCTCGGCCTGACGGCCGCGGGCATGCTCTCGCACCGGTTGCTGCGGCTCGAGACCGCCGCCGAGCGGATCGCCGGAGGAGACTTCGGCGCCCCGGTCGTCGACCACGGCAACGACGAGATCGGCGAGCTCGCACGCGCATTCGACCGCATGCGCCTCCACCTCGCGCAGCTCGACAACGCGCGGAAGGAGTTCGTCGCGAACGCGTCGCACGAGCTCCGGACGCCGCTGTTCTCGATCGGTGGGTTCCTGGAGCTCCTCGCCGACGAGGATCTCGACGAGGAGACGCGCGCCGGCTTCATCGAGACGATGCAGGGCCAGGTGCAGCGTCTGACGCGGCTCTCGACCGACCTGCTCGATCTCTCTCGCGTCGACGCCGGTCAGCTGACCGTCACGCGCGAGCCCGTCGACCTCGGCTCGGTCGTGCACATGCTCGCCGGGGAGATCGAGCATCTCGCCGCGGCGACCGGGCACGTGCTGCAGACCGATATCGAGGACGACGTCTGGTGCCTCGCCGACGACGCGCGCGTGCTCCAGATCGGCCGTGCGCTCGCGACGAACGCGATGACGCACACGCCGGCGGGAACGCATGTGACCCTGCGTGCGAGGCGGCGCAAGGATCGCGCCGAGCTGTCGGTCGAGGACGACGGGCCCGGGATTCCGCGCGGTCAGAGCGAGGCGGTCTTCGGGCGGTTCTACCGCGCCGAGGGCGGCATGGCGTCCGGAAGCGGGCTGGGGCTCGCGATCGCCCGCGAGATCGCGCGGATCATGGATGGCGAGGTTCGACTCGACTCGAGCGCGAGCCCGACCGTCTTCACGCTCGACCTTCCGGGCGAGCCGGTGCCGCCGGGTGCGTTTTCACGTGAAAACGCACCCCGAAGCCCCGAGCACGTGACATAGGGGTCGCCACCGGCGTCCGTCTACGATCCGTGACGTGCCGGAGCCGCCGAGCGACCTCAGCCACGTGAGCGTGTCGGGCGACGTCCACATGGTCGACGTGGGCGCGAAGACCGCCGTTCGCCGGCGTGCCGTCGCCCGTGGCCGGGTCCGCATGGCGCCTGCAACGACACGGGCGCTCTCCGACCTCCCGAAGGGCGACGCCCTCGTCACCGCCAAGCTCGCCGGGATCATGGCCGCGAAGCGGACGTCGGAGCTCATTCCCCTCTGCCACCAGCTCGCGCTGACGCACGTCGACGTCGAGCTTGCGGTCGGCGAGAGCTCCGTCGAGATCGAGGCATCCGCCGAGACGACCGCTCAGACCGGTGTCGAGATGGAGGCTCTCGTCGCGGTCTCGGTCGCAGCACTCACCGTCTACGACATGGCGAAGGCGATCGACAAGGCGATGGTGATCGACGAGGTCACGCTCGTGGAGAAGACGAAGGAGCCCGCATGAACGCAGCGGTCCTCACCGTCTCCGACGGGGTCAGCGCCGGAGTGCGCGACGATCGGAGCGGTGACGTGCTCGCCGAGCTCCTCGGAGAGGAGGGGTTCGAGGTCGAGCGCCGGGTGGTGGCGGACGATGCGACGCAGATCGCAGACGCGATACGGGCGCTCGCGGACGGCGGGGCGAGGCTCGTGCTGACGACCGGAGGGACGGGCTTCGCGCCGCGCGACGTGACACCGGAGGCGACGCGGACCGTGATCGACCGCGAGGCGCCGGGTCTCGCCGAGGCGATTCGGGCGGACGCGATCGCGCGGACTCCCCACGCGCTGCTCTCGCGTGGAGTCGCAGGGCTTCTCGGCTCGACCCTCGTCGTGAACCTGCCCGGGTCGCCCGGTGGCTGTCGCGACGGGTTCGAGGTCGTGCGGCCGGCGCTGCACCACGGGCTCGAGCTCGCCGCAGGCGACACCGCGACCGCGCACCGCCAAACATGAGCGTCGCGACGGTTCCGCTCCCCCGGCGCCTGGCGTCGCTCGTGCGCATCGAGCACACGGTGTTCGCGCTCCCGTTCGCGTATGTCGGTGCGTTTCTCTCGGTCGACGCGTGGCCGGGCTTCGCGAACATGCTCTGGATCACGGTCGCAATGGTCGGCGCTCGCACGCTCGCGATGTCTCTCAACCGGCTCGTGGACGCCGAGCTCGACGCGCGCAACCCGAGGACGGCGATGCGCGAGCTGCCTTCCGGCGCGCTGACCCGCGCGCAGGTGATCGGCTTGTGCCTTTTGGCACTTGCCGTCTTCCTCGTCGCGGTGTTCCAGCTCGACCCGGTCGTTCGCTGGCTCTGGCCCATCCCGGTCGCGATGTTCGTCGTCTACCCGTACCTGAAGCGGATCACGTGGCTCTGCCACCTCTGGCTCGGCGCCTGCCTCGGGCTCGCGCCTGTCGGAGCCTGGCTCGCGATGACGGGCACCGCCCCGTGGGAGGCGTGGGCGATCGGCGCGGCCGTGGCGCTCTGGGTCGCGGGCTTCGATCTCTTCTACTCGCTCTTCGACCTCGAGCACGACCGGGCGGAGGGCCTGCACTCGTGGGCCGTGCGTTTCGGCGAGCAGGGTGTGTTCAGAGGTGCCCGTGCGTTCCACGCCGGCAGCGTCGTGCTCCTGTCCGCGGCGGGCGTCGGACTGGACGTCTCGTGGTTCTACTGGCTCGGCGTGATCGCGACGGCGGCGCCTGCTGGTCTACGAGCACTCGATCGTGCGCCCCGGCGACCTCCGCCGCCTCGACGCCGCGTTCTTCACGCTCAACGGCGTGATCAGCGTGGTGTTCTTCGCCTTCGTCGCCCTGGACGTGCTCGTCACGTGATCCGCGGACGCGGGCTCGAGAAGCGCTACGGCCGCAAGTGGGTGCTGCGGGGGGTGGACGTGGCGGTGCCGGAGGGAGGCTTCGCCGTCGTCACGGGGCCGAACGGGAGCGGGAAGACGACGCTCCTGCGGCTACTCGCGGGCCTCGCCCAGCCGACGCGGGGCGACCTCGTCGTCGGGGTCGATCGCGCGCAGCGTCGGCTATCTCGCACACGAGGCACTCGTCTACCGCGAGCTCACGGCGGTCGAGAACCTCGACCTCTTCGGCCGGCTCTACCGCATCCCGGAACGTCGCGAGCGGATCGGGATGCTCCTCGAGCGCTTCTCGCTCTGGAGCGCGCGCAACGATCGAGTCTCGACGTACTCGCGCGGGATGACGCAACGGCTCGCGCTGTGCCGGGCGCTGCTCCACGATCCCGAGCTGCTCGCTCCTCGACGAGCCCTACTCGGCGCTCGACGAGGACGGTGCCGCGCTGCTCGACAGGGAGCTCGAGGGCCTGGCCGGCGGGCACACCGTGGTCGTCGCCACGCACGACCCGGGGCGGCTCGAGGCGCTGCAGACCGGAAGGCTCGCGCTCGCGTGACGTACCTCGCCGACGTGGCTGCCCTCACGCGCAAGGACCTGCGCGTCGAGCTGCGCGGCCGGGACACGCTGCCCGCGATGCTCCTGTTCGTCCTCGCGACCCTCGTCGTGTTCCACTTCGCGATCCCCGAGGATGCGGGGGACGACGCGGCCTACGGCCTGCTCTGGGTCGCGATCGTCTTCACGGCGCTGCTCGGCCTCGCCCGTGCATGGGTGCCGGAGCAGGAGCACGGCGTGCTCGACGGGCTCGTCCTGGCGCCCTGCGATCGCAGCGCGATCTGGCTCGGCAAGACCCTTGCCACGCTCGCGTTCCTGCTCGCTGCTCAGGCGGTCGCGCTGCCCGCGTTCGTGCTCTTCTTCGAGCCGCTCGACGCGACCGCGCTCGCCGGGGTTCTCCTGGCGGACATCGGGATCTGCGCCGTCGGGTCGCTCATGTCGGCGATGGCTGCAGCGGGACGGGCGCGCGAGGTGCTCCTGCCGCTGCTCGTGCTGCCGCTCGCGATACCGCTCGTCGTCGGCGGAGTGGGAGCCGCGGTCTCGGCCGAAGGCGGGCGCTTCCTTCTCTTCCTCCTCCTGTACGACGCGGTCTTCGCTGTACTCTCGTGGGCGTCCTTCGAGTACGTCGTCACGGAGTAGCCACCTGACCCTCACGTCACTCCGCAGCCTTCCGGGCCTTGCCTCGCTCGCTGCCGCCGCCATGGGCGTCGCGCTCGTCCTCGCGCTCATCGTCGCGCCCGAGGACGCCGACCAGGGCATCTCGCAGCGGATCTTCTACATCCACGTCCCGATCGCGCTGACGGCGTACTTCTGCTTCGGGCTCGGCGCGGTCAAGGCACTGCTGCTGCTCTGGCGCGGCGACGAGCGCTACGACCTCGAGAGCTACGTCGCGATCCATCAGGGCACGATCTTCGGCGCGCTGACGCTCATCACCGGCGCGATCTGGGCGCGCGCGTCGTGGGGCGTGTGGTGGACGTGGAGCTCGAACCAGCTCGTTCTCTTCCTCGTCCTCTTCCTCTTCTACTGCGCGTACTTCATGCTGCGCTTCTCGCTCGAGGACGGTCCCCGGCGCGCGCCGCTCGTCGGCGGTCTACGCGCTGTTCGGCGTCGCGCTCATCCCCGTGAGCTTCCTCGCGATCAGGCTCGCGGAGGACTTCATCCACCCGACCGTCTTCACCCGTGACGGCCCGCAGATGAGCGGGACGATGTTCGCCACGTTCCTCGTCTCGTGGGGCGCGGTCACGCTCCTCGCGTACGTGCTGTACCGGGTCGAGCTCGCCGGGAAGCGCCTCGACGCGGACCTGCGCGAGCTGCGCGAGGCTCTGCAGTGAGCTGGAGCCAGGAGGAGCTCGTCGCGGCGGCGTATGCGGTCGTCTTCGTGTTCGTCCTCGTGTACGTGGCCATCATCGCGGCGAAGCTCGTCAGGCTTCAGCGCGAGACGGCCGAGCTCGTGGAGCTGGCGCGGGCTCGCCGCGGCAGCGACCGGGCAGCGGACTATGCTGCGCCCGTGTCCGCGGTGCGCGAGGGAGAGGTCGGGGCGTGACGACGCGACCGGTGCTGGTCGGGCGTCCGCTTCCGCTGCAGGCGCCGACCGCCTTCGTGCGGATCCGCCCGCGCGGCGTGAAGCTGTGCGGCGAGCCACGCCGCTCGCGCCCGCGCTGCGCTGCTGCGCGGCGGGCAGCGCGCGCGTAGCCTCGCGCCGCCGAACGACGTTACGCTCCCCGGCGTGTTCATCACGTTCCTGAGCGACTTCGGGCTCAAGGACGACTTCGTCGGCACGTGCCACGGCGTCATCAAGCGCATCGCACCCGAGGCGCAGATCATCGACATCACCCACGGCATCCCGGCGCAGTCGATCCTTCAGGGCGCGCTCGTGCTCGCGAACACGATCGGGTTCATGCCGGTCGGCGTGCACCTCGCGATCGTCGATCCCGGAGTCGGCGGCCCCCGGCGGCCGCTCGCGCTGCGCGACACCGAGGGCCGCATCTACGTCGGGCCCGGACAACGGGCTCCTGCATCCGGCTGCGAGCCGGAACGGCATCGAAGCCGCGCACGAGCTCGCGAATCCGCAGTACGCGCTCGACTCCATCTCGAGGACGTTCCACGGCCGGGATCTGTTCAGCCCGGCCGCGGCTCACCTCGCGACCGGCGTCTCGCTCGCGGAGCTGGGCCCGCCGGTCGACCCCGAGGGCCTCGTCCGCCTCGACCTGCCCGTGCCCGCCTTCTCGGAAGGCGCGATCGACGCGACGCTCCTCTACGTCGACAGCTTTGGCAACATCGCGCTCAACCTCGATCGCGACGACGTCGAGGCACTCGGGATCGTCTCGGGCACGCGGGTCGAGCTCGAGCTCTCCGGCGAGCGGTACTACGCGGTCATGGCCCGCACGTTCGCCGACGCCCGGCCGGGAGACGTGATCCTCTACGAGGACAGCTACAAGAACATGTCGCTCGCGATCTCGCGCGGAAGCGCCGCGCGCATGCTCCATGCGTCGCCCGGTCAGGACATCCGGATCACGATCGCGGGCTGAGCCCTACGCGACGGGCGGCCGGCGGTCGGCCCACGGCCTCGCGGCTTCGACCTCGGCGGCGAGCTGGAGCAGGAGCGCATCCCCGGCGGGCGGCCCGATGGCGTGCACGCCGATCGGAAGGCCGTCGGCGCTCCAGTGGAGCGGCAGGGACATCGCGGGGAGCCCGGTGAGGTTCGCCACCGCCGTGAACGGCGTGAACTCCACATTGCGGAGGAGCTGCTCGATCGGGCCGTCGACCGCGTCCTGCCAGCCGATCGGCACGGGCGGAAGCGCGAGCGTCGGGGTCAGCACGACGTCGACGTCGTTCCAGAACGCGACGATTCGGCGGGCGAGCAGCTGGAGCGATGCGACCGCGCGCCCGTAGTCGGCGGCGGTGCTCGCACGTGCGGACTCGACGAGACCGCGGTTCAGCGGTGTCATCAGCGCGTCGTCCACCGGATGGAGCGCCGGCCCGACCTGCCACACCGCGATGAACGTGTGGAAGAGATCGTCCGTGCGCCACGGCGGTGTCTCGTCGCGGACGTCGTGGCCCAGCTCCGCGAGCAGCTCTGCGGCCGACGACGACCGCGCGCACGCACTCCGGGTCGACCGGGACGTCGGTGGGTGGAGTGGACGTGACTGCGATGCGGAGGCGCGGAGGCGACTCCGCGGTCGTCTCCGCGAAGGGCCGCTCGGGCGGCGGCGCCCACCAGGGATCGCCCGGCTCGTAGCCGGCCAGGACGTCGAGGAGATGAGCGGCGTCCTCGACGCTCCTGGTCAGCGGCCCCGCGGTGGAGAGGCCCTCGAGCGACCCGAACGGCGCGGTCGAAACGCGGCCGCGGGACGGCTTCAGCCCGAAGAGGCCACAGCACGATGCCGGGATCCGGATCGACCCTCCTCCGTCCGTCGCGTGAGCGGTCGGAACGAGGCCGGCTGCGAGTGCCGCCGCTGCGCCGCCGCTCGACCCTCCGGGCGTGAGCTCCGTGCTCCACGGGTTCCGCGTCGCGCCGTTGAGCTCCGACTCGGTGAACGCGACCGTCCCGAACTCGGGCGTGTTCGTCTTGCCGACGATCACGAACCCCGCCTCACGGATGCGGCGGACGACCGCGGTGTCGAAGTCCGGGACGTACTCGGCGTACGCGCGCGAGGAGTACGTCGTCCGGATGCCCGCAGTCGCTGCGAGATCCTTCACCGCGATCGGCACCCCGCGGAACGGAGCATCGCCCGGGGTCGAGTCGAAGGCACGAGCAGTCGCGAGCGCCTCCTCGGCGCACACCGTGACGAACGCGTTGAGGAGTGGGTCGAGCCGCTCGATCCGCTCGAGCGAGACGGCGACGAGCTCCTCGGACGAGACCTCGCCAGAACGAACGAGCTGCGCCTGCTCGACGGCCGAGAGGAACGCGAGCTCCATCGCGGCGAACCTACCAGCGTCGGAAAGTGGCGAGGGCCGGACTTGAACCGGCTCCCGTGGGGGAACTCCCACGATCCCCCTCCTTCGCGGTTGATGACCGGCAACCGTTGCGTGCCTTCCGGCCGGCACAGCCGGCCTTCGGCCTCCGGCGGACTGAAGACTCAGCCTGAGTAGACTGAGGCGTCGCGGCGAGGTAGCTCAGCTGGTAGAGCACACGGCTGAAAACCGTGGTGTCGCCGGTTCAAGTCCGGCCCTCGCCACTGCAGCCGTGCTTTCGGCGGTAGCGTTCGATGCCGTGAGCGAGGCGTCGAGACGTGAGATCGCGATCATCGGCGCGACGCTCGACCTCGGGCAGGGGCGCCGCGGAGTCGACATGGGGCCGTCCGCGATCCGCTACGCGGGGCTCGAGGAACGCCTCCTGAGCCTGGGCTACGACGTTCGCGACCACGGGAACGTGGAGACGGCGGTCCCGGAGGCGACCGCTGTCCACGACGAGCGAGCCCGCTTCCTTCCGGAGATCAAGGCGACGTGCGAGCGCATCGCGGCGAAGGTCGTCGAGGAGGTCGAGGCCGGCGCGATCCCGCTCGTCCTCGGCGGCGATCACTCCGTCGCGCTCGGGACGCTCGGGGGCCTTGCGCAGGTTCGCGGCCCCGGTGGTGTGCTCTGGATCGACGCGCACTCCGACATCAACACGCCGGAGACGAGCCCGAGCGGGAACGTTCACGGAATGTCTCTTGCCGCCGCGCTCGGGCTTGCGGACGAGTGGTTCGAGAGCGGCGTGTGGCCACTGCCGGCGGTCGATGCCCGACGGGTTGCGCTGCTCGGAGTGCGGTCTCTCGACGACGGGGAGCGCCGCTTGCTCCGAGAGGCGGGCGTCCGCGTCTTCACGATGAGCGAGATCGACCGCATCGGGGTCGAGCGAGCCGTCTCGGAGGCGCTCGACCGGGTCTCGGGCGGCGGCTTCGTCCACGTGTCCCTCGACATGGACGCGCTCGATCCGGAGATCGCACCGGGGGTCGGCACTCCCGTGCGCGGGGGCCTTACCTACCGCGAGGCCCACCTCGCCCTCGAGCTCGTCGCCGAGTCGGAGCTCGCCGGGTCGTTCGAGGTCGTCGAGGTCAATCCGATCCTCGACCGCGAGAACACGACGGCCCTCACGGCCGTCGAGCTCATGGCCAGCGCGTTGGGCAAGAAGATCCTCTAGGCCGGGGAGTAGCAGCGACGCGGTCGCGAAGCGACCGCCTTCACGGATTTCGGTCTTGCGCAGAACTCAGCCGAACTGCGGGATGATGTCGCGCCCGTAGGCGGCGAGATCCTCCTCCTGGCCGTGGGTCATGAGGTAGATGTTGAACTGGTCGACGCCGATCGGCCTCGAGCTCCTTCAGCTTCGCGGTCGCCTGCTCGGCGTTGCCGAGGACGCAGAAGCGGTCACAGATCTCGTCGGTGACGAACTCGCCGTGCTTCGCGCCCACCCGTGAGTGCTCGTCGTAGTCGTAGAACTTGCGGACGCGGACGTACTCGGTGAGCTCGTGGGGAATCTCCGACTCGTAGCCGTAGCGCTCGATGAGATCCATCACGTGGTTCGAGACCATCGCCGGGAACCAGCGCACCTGGTCGCGCGCGTCGGCGATGTCGTCGGTGATGTGGCTCGGTGCGCACACGATGCACTTGAGCGCGGAGGGATCGCGACCCGCCTCGGCGGCGGCCTCGCGCGCCGTGGCCATGATCCACTGGATGATCACGGGTCGGCGAGCTGGATGATCACGCCGTCTCCGACGCGGCCCGCGACCGCGAGCGCCTTCGGCCCGTAGCCCGCGACCCACATCGGGATCTCGGGGAGCTCCGGTCGGACCCACGCGAGCTTCAGCTGCTTCTCGTTCCACTCCACCTCGCGTCCGTTCATGAACTCCTTGACCATCGCGCAGCGCCGCTCGAACTCCGCGACCCGCACCGGCTTGTCGCCGATGTAGCGGACGGCCGAGTCTCCGCGGCCGATGCCCATCACCATCCGGCCGCCCGAGATGTCGTGGAGCGTCGCGTACGCGCTCGCGAGCACCGTCGGCTCGCGCGTGCCCGGGTTGGTGACGCAGTGCCCGAACTTCATCGTCGACGTCGCCTGCACGGCGAGCGTGAGGAGCGGGAACGACTCCTGCCACAGCACGTGCGAGTCGTACGTCCACCCGTACTGGAAGCCGTTCGACTCGGCGTGCTGGATCAGCTCGAGGAATCGGCTCGAGGGTGGGTCGGGGAGGACGGTGACGCCGAAGCTCAGGGCCATCTCGGTTTCTCCTTCGCTCGTTCGGAAAGCGCGATTATCGACGCTAGAGGCGAGCCGCGCGCAGCGGGACGAGCGCCGAGGCGCTCAGCGCCGCGATGATCGCGAACGCGAGGCGCCCGTCGCTCGGGAGCTCGAAGGCGAGACCCGCAAGCGGTGTCCCGACGAGGATCGTGAGGACCGCGCACGCGTTGACGAGCGCGATCGCCGCTCCCGGGGCGTCCGGACGTGTCCGCTGGGCGGCGGCGAAGATCACCGCGAAGGGCAGTCCGGCAGCGAGCCCGAGGACGAGGGATCCGATCGTCGACACGGCGAACGGGCCGCCGAGCGCGAGCAGGAGCGCGCCGAACGAGGCGCCGATCAGGGCCGCTCCGACGAGCAGGCGACCGCGCACGCGTCCCGCGAGGAGCCCTCCGGCCGGTCGCGTCACGATGCCGACGAAGAGGATGAGGCCGCCGGCGAGCCCGGCGGCGGTCGAGCTCGCGCCCTGGCGTTCGAGCAGCGGAACCGCCCAGTTGCCGGCGACGACCGCGAGGCCGAACGTCGCCGCCTGGAGCGCGCCGATCGGCAGGAGCTCGCGGTCTCGGAGCACCCACGCGCCGGCGTGTCCGATGCGGGGAAGGCCGGACGCGAGCAGCGTCGGAGCCGCCGCGAGCACCGCGAGCCCGGCCGCCGTCCAGTACGGAGCGCGCCAGCTCGTCGCGTCGGTCAGCGGTGGCACGATCATCAGCGCGAGCCCGCCGCCGGTCATCGTTGCCCCGCCGTAGAGGCCCTGGAGCGCCGCGCCACCGCCTCCCGCCCGCACGAGGTCGAGGCCGGCGACGAACGCGGCGCCGGACCCGATGCCGACGACCGCGCGGCCGAGCAGCGCCAGCTCGAAGCCTGCGTCCAGCAACAGGACTGCGTTGCCGACGACTGCCGCCGCGATCGCGATCAGCGCCACGCGCTGCGACCCGAACCGATCTGCTCCGCGGCCCGCGGGGAGCTGGACGGCGAGGTGCGTCACGAAGAGCGCGGTCGTCAGCAGGCCGATGGCCGCCAGCGAGACACCGTAGTGCTCGGACAGCGGGTCGGCATCGGCGCCGACGTTCGAGACGTTCCAGGTCAGGCACCCGCCGACCGCGAGCCCGGCGACGACGGCAGCGGGCGATCGCCGTGCGGTGAGGACGGTCAGCGGCCGCCGCCGCTCGCAACCCAGTCGATCGTCTTCGACGCCAGGCGGTCGAGCGCCGAGACGGCGAGCTCGAGGTGCTCCTCCTTCGTGTCCTCGAGCTTCGTGTGCGAGAGGCCGCGCAGGCTCTGGACGAACAGCATCACCGTCGGCACCCCGGCTCGTGACACCTCGGCTGCGTCGTGGAGCGGGCCGGAGGGGAGCCGGTGCACCGTGCCCGCGACCTCGCGGATCGAGTCCTCGCAGAAGCCGAGGAGCGTCTCGTCGAAGAGGATCGGCTCGATCGACCAGATCCTCTCCCACTCGACGTCGATCGACTCCTCGGCGGCGAACCGCTCGCTGGCGGCCTTCGCCTCGGCCAGCATCGCCGCGAGCTTCTCCGAGTCGAGATGGCGCTGGTCGAGGAGCTGCTCGGCCGTCTCCACGACGGACGTCACGATCCCCGGCTTGCAGACGACCCCGCCGGACGTGCAGACGGCTCCGTCGCCCGTCCGTCGCGCGATGTCGCGGATCTCGAGGGCGAGCTTCGCCGCGCCGGCGAGCGCGTCGCGGCGCTTGTCCATCGGCGTCGAGCCCGCATGAGCCGCCTGGCCGCGCCACGTGATGCGGTGGCGCTCGACGCCGAACGTGCCGAGGACGACGCCGAGCGGCAGATCGAGCGACTCGAGGACAGGCCCCTGCTCGATGTGGAGCTCGAGGTAGGCGGCCGCGGAGTCGAGCTCCCCGCGAGCGTCGAGCGCGGAGTCGAGGTCGACGCCGTGCGCGGCGAGAGCGTCGGGGAGCCGGGTTCCGTCCCGATCCGTCAACTGGCGAAGCTCGTCCTGATCGGCCATCGAGCCGGCAGCCGCGCTCGAGCCGAACAGGCTGCGGCCGAAGCGCGCGCCCTCCTCGTCGGCCCAGTTGACGAGGCGCACCGTGACGGGCGGCGCCCCCTCCTCGGCCACGCGGCGCAGCACCTCGACGCCCGCGACGACGTTGAGGCAGCCGTCGAGCCAGCCTCCGTTCGGCACCGAGTCGATGTGGCCGCCGATGAGCACCGCTCGCTCGGACCCGCCGGGGAGCGTGAACCACTGGTTGCCGGCCGCGTCGATCGACTCGACCGCGCCGGTGCTCGCGACGAGCCCGCGGAGCCACTCGCGAGCCCGCTCCCAGGTGTCCGTCCAGGCGACCCGCTGCGCGCCGTCGCTCGTCCCCGGTGAGCTCGCGAAGCTCCTTCAGCTCGGCGACGGTTCGCTTCGGATCGAGCGGCACGGCGGGAGCCTAGTGTGGCTCGGAACGGCGTGCACGCCTCGTGGGTGTGTGACAGATTCCGGCGATGGCCGCCCGCCGCATCCTCGGCCGAGGTCTCGTCTTCGTGCTCGTTCTCGCGGGCCTCTGGGCCGCCTGGGAGGGATACAAGTGGCTCTGGGAGCGGACCGGCTGGACGAGGCCGTTCCGCGTGAGCGACCTGACGATGCCGCACCTCCACTCGATCGTGCTGCAGCTGCGTGAGCCGACGTCAACAGGCGACGATCTGTGGCTCTACCTTCTGCATTCGGCGCTCTTCACGGCCCGTGCGGCGGCCGTCGGGTTCCTCTTCGGCGCCCTGGTCGGCTTCGTGCTCGGTGTCGTCCTCGCGCACTTCGAGGTGCTCCGGCGCGGCGTCATGCCCTACGTCGTCGCGTCGCAGACCATCCCCATCCTCGCGCTGGCGCCGATCGTGGTTCGCGGGCTCGGCAGCGTCTCGATCGGCGGCGAACCGCCGCCCGACTGGGTGCGGGTCTCCGTGATCGCCGCGTACCTCACGTTCTTCCCGGTCACGGTCAACACCCTGCGTGGGCTCCAGTCCGCGGATCCCTGGGCGCTCGAGCTCATGCACTCGTACGCGGCTCGAGGCTGGACGATCCTGTGGAAGCTCCGCGTCCCGTCTGCGCTTCCGTACATCTTCACGGCGTTGAAGATCGCCGCGACGGCGAGCGTGGTGGGCGCGATCATCGGCGAGCAGACGGCCTCGATCTCGAACGGTCTCGGCGGTGCCATTCTCAACTTCAACCAGTACTACGTTCTCGACCCGACGAACCTCTGGGCGACGAACCTCTACGCCGCGCTGCTCGGGATCGGCTTCTTCCTCGTCGTGCTCCTCGCGGAGAAGATCGTCGTGCACCGTGCCCCGGAGCGACTGGTGTGAGCGCTGCCGACTCGGTCGTGTCGATCCGTGGCCTCTCGAAGGTCTTCGGCAAGGGCTGGTGTGACGGCGCTCGAGGGCATCGAGCTGGAAGTCGAGCGTGGCGAGTTCGTCTCGCTGATCGGACCGTCGGGTTGCGGAAAGTCCACGTTGCTCCGCATCGTCGGGCGACATCATCGGGCCGACGGAGGGCGTCGTCACGGTCAACGGGAAGCCGGCCCGCAAGGCGCGGCTGGACCGCGACTACGGGATCGTGTTCCAGGCGCCCGTCCTCTACGACTGGCGCACGGTCGCGAAGAACATCGCCTTGCCGCTCGAGATGCTGGGCTGGGAGCGCTCGAAGCGTGCGGCGCGCATCAAGGAGATGGTCGAGCTCGTCGAGCTCTCCGGGTTCGAGAAGCACCACCCCTGGCAACTCTCGGGGGGCATGCAGCAGCGCGTCTCGATCGCGCGGGCACTCTCGTTCTCGCCCGCGCTCCTGCTCATGGACGAGCCGTTCGGCGCGCTCGACGAGATGACGCGCGAGCGTCTCAACATCGAGCTGCTGCGCATCTGGGCGGAGACCGGCTCGACGGTGATCTTCGTCACCCACTCCATCTCCGAGGCGGTGTTCCTGTCCACGCGAGTCGTCGTCATGTCCCCGCGGCCCGGGCGGATCGCGTCGGTCGTCCCGATCGACCTGCCGCAACCGCGGACGAACGAGACGCGTGAGGAACCGCGCTTCTTCGAGCTCGTGACCCAGGTTCGGGAGTCGCTCCACGCCACCGGTGCCGACGAGGTCGAGGAGACACTCGCCACGGAGGACGAGATCGCATGAGCACCGTGGCAGCGACGTCCACTCGATCCAGACGCCTCCGTGAGCAGATGCGCGACTGGGTGCCTGCAGTCATCGTCTTCGGCCTGGGCCTCGCGGCGTGGCAGTGGCTTCTTCCCGACGTGCTCGGGGTGGAGGACTTCCTGCTGCCGAGGTTCTCGGACGTCGTCCGGGCTCTCATCGACGAGCGCGACCTGCTTCTCCGCGGGGCGTGGATCACGTTGAAGGAAGCGGTCGGCGGATTCGTCCTCGGAAGCGGTCTTGCGATCGTCACGGCGCTCGTCCTCGCGCGCTGGCGTCCGTTCGGCAATGCCTTGATGCCGTACCTGATCGCGGCGAACGCCGTCCCGATCATCGCGTTCGCGCCGATCACGAACGCATGGTTCGGGCTCCTCAGCCCGTGGTCGAAGATCACGATCGCCGCAGTCCTGTGCTTCTTCCCGGTGCTCGTGAACACGCTGCGTGGGCTCACGTCCGTCGATCCCGAGTCGCTCGAGCTGATGCGCTCGTACGCAGCGTCCCAGCGCGACGTGTTCCGTCGCGTCCGCATTCCGAGCTCGCTCCCCTACGTCTTCTCCGCCTTGAAGGTCGCGAGCGTCCTTGCGATGATCGGCGCCGTGGTCGGCGACTACTTCGGAGGGTCCCTCGAGGCGCTCGGCATCGTCGTCCTGAGCGCGGTCAACCTCTCCCGGTACGCCACGTCGTGGGCCGCGATCGTCGTTGCGAGCATCATGGGGATCGCGTTCTACGGCGTGATCGCTCTCGTCGAGCGATACGCGCTGAGCTGGCATCCCTCCGTGGCGCGGAGGGGATAGCAGGGCAGGTCAGTCCGGTCCCGGCTGTTCCGGGACCGCGAACAAGGAGGGCATGTGAAGCGACGCAGGTGGTATCTGGTGGGGGCCGCGCTAGCCGTGGTCGCCGCTCTCTCGGCAACGAGCTTTGCCGTGGCCGACTCGTCCAGCCCCAAGCTGACGAAGGTCACGATCCAGCTCAAATGGGTGACGCAGTCACAGTTCGCCGGCTACTACGCGGCGAAGGCCAAGGGCTACTACAAGGCGGCGGGGCTGGACGTCAACCTCAAGGTGGGCGGACCGACGATCGTGAACGAGCAGACGGTGCTGTCCAAGCAGGCCGAGTTCGGCGTCAACTGGTTCCCGAGCCTGCTCGCCAACCGCGACCAGGGCAACGACCTCGTCAACATCGCGCAGGTCTACACGAGATCCGGCACGACCGAGGTGACCTGGAAGAAGGACGGCATCAACAACTTCAAGCAGGTGCGAGGCAAGAAGTTCGGTGTGTGGATCTTCGGCAACGAGTTCGAGCAGCGTGCGGCTCTCGTGAAGAACGGGATGAACCCGGACAAGGACGTGACCCTCGTGCAGCAGCAGTTCGACATGGTCGCGTTCCTGAACCACGAGATCGACGCTGCCTCGGCCATGACCTACAACGAGCTCGCTCAGGTCCTGGAAACGAAGAACCCGGATACCGGCAAGCTCTACACGATGAAGGACCTCAACGTCTTCAAGTACTCCGACCTCGGCACGGGCATGCTGCAGGACGGGATCTTCGTCCGCGGCGACTGGATCAAGAGCAAGGCGAACCAGGCAACCGCGGTGAAGTTCCTCGAGGCGACCTTCAAGGGCTGGGTCTACTGTCGAGATCACTACAAGGAGTGCACCAACATCGTCGTCTCGCAGGGCACGGCATTGCCGAAGGGGCACCAGACCTGGCAGATGAACGAGGTGAACGCGCTGATCTGGCCGAACAAGCTCGGCATCGGCGTCATGAATCCGGTCGACTACGCGAAGACCGCGAAGATCTCGCTGGACTTCAAGGTCATCAAGAAGCCGGCAGTCGAAGGCGTCCTACAGGACCGACCTCGCGAAGAAGGCGGTCGCGAACCTGCGCAAGCAGGGGGTGGATGTCTACGGCAAGGGATTCAAGAAGGCGGTCGTCGTGCTGAAGGCGGGCGGCAAGTAGCGACGAGGCGTGAGCTCCGGGCCGCCGAAACGGCCGGCCCGGAGCTTTCCCTCAGACGGAGGTGAGATGACGTGTCGACACTGATCAAGGGCGGGCGGATCATCACGGCTGCCGACGACTACGTCGGCGACGTGTACGTCGAGGGCGAGCGCATCTCGATGCTCGGCGAGTCGCTCGACGTCGACGCGGACAGGGTCATCGACGCCTCGGGCAAGTACGTGCTCCCCGGCTGCATCGACCCGCACACGCACCTCGACATGCCGTTCGGCGGGACGGTGACGATCGACGACGTCACCTCGGGTCAGACGGCCGCGGCATTCGGCGGAACGACGTGCCACGTCGACTTCGTCATCCAGCCGCCCGGTTCGACGTTCGCGGAGGCGCTCGACGAGTGGCGCGGCAAGGCCGACGGCAAGCAGGTGATCGACATGGGCTACCACATGGCGGTCACCGACCTCCACGACGGGGGCACGCTCGAGGAGCTCGCCCGTCTCCCCGAGCAGGGAGTCACCTCGTACAAGCTCTTCATGGCCTACAAGGGCGCGCTCATGGTCGACGACGAGACGCTCTTCCGGACGATGGAGGTCGCTGCCGAGACGGGCGCGCTCGTCATGGTGCACGCCGAGAACGGGGACGCCATCGACGTGCTCGTGAAGCAGGCACTCGCAGCGGGGAACACGGCGCCGCACTTCCACGCCCTCACGCGACCGCCCGAGACGGAAGGCGAGGCGACGAATCGCGCCATCCAGCTCGCCCGGGTCGCGGGCGCGCCGCTCTACGTCGTGCACGTGTCGTGCAAGGAGGCCGTCGACCCGATCGCACGCGCGCGGGAGCAGGGCTGGGACGTCTGGGGCGAGACGTGCACGCAGTACTTCTTCATCGACTACACGTACCTCGAGCGCCCGGACTTCGAGGGCGCGAAGTACGTCTACACGCCGCCGCCGCGCTCGATCGAGAACCAGGAGGTGCTGTGGCACGCGGTGCGCTCGGACATCCTCTCGGTCATCTCGACCGATCACTGCGCGTTTCTCTGGGACGGCCAGAAGTCGCTCGGCAAGGACGACTTCTCGAAGATCCCGAACGGCGGGCCCGGCCTCGAGAACCGGCTGCACATGATCCACGAGTTCGGCGTCCGGACCGGCCGCATCTCGCTGAACCGCATGGTCGAGCTGCTCGCGACCAATCCGGCGAAGCTCTTCGGCCTCTACCCGCGGAAGGGGACGATCGCGCCCGGATCGGACGCTGACATCGTCGTCTTCGACCCGGAGAAGCGGCACCTCATCACCGCGGCGACGCAGCATTCGAAGACCGACTACAACCTCTACGAAGGCACCGAGGTGACCGGCTCGCCCGAGCTCGTCATGCTCCGCGGTACCGTGCTCGTCGACGCGGGCGAGCTTGCAGTCGAGCCCGGTGTCGGCCAGTTCGTCGAGCGCGCCGCGTTCGGGCAGGAGCTCCTGCCCGCCGCGGCCCGCTGACCCAGCTGCACGGGGGGCCGCCGGACACCTTCCCCCTTGTCCGGCGCCCTCCGTGCACGTCCCTTCTGCGGGAGATCCCTGAAGGCGCACGCTTTGCGTGCGCTACCTTGGCGACGACCCAGCGTCTGAGGACGGTTACGATCCGGCGTGATGGCGGCCGTGGAGGCCAACCCGAATCTCGGCGCCCAGATCGTCGAGGACGCGAAGGAGTACGTCCTCTACTCGTGGTCCACGCAGGACGCGATCAACCCGATCGCGGTGGCCGGGGCCGAAGGCCGGTACTTCTGGGACTACGAGGGCACGCGTTATCTCGATTTCGCGTCGCAGCTCGTCAACGTCAACATCGGCCACCAGCACCCGAAGATCATCGCGGCGATCAAGGAGCAGGCGGACCGCCTCTGCACGATCGGGCCGCCGATGGCCTCGGAGTCGCGCTCGCACCTCGGTCGCCTGCTGGAGGAGGTCACGCCGGGCGACCTGTGCATGTCGTTCTTCACGAACTCGGGCGCGGAGGCGAACGAGAACGCGATCAGGCTCGCGCGCCTCGCGACCGGGCGGCACAAGATCGTCGCGCGCTACCGCTCGTACCACGGCGCGACCCACGGCTCGATCATCCTGACGGGCGACCCGCGACGCTGGCCGAACGAGCCGGGGATGGGCGGCGTCGTTCGGATGCTCGATCCGTACACGTACCGCTGTCCGGCCGGTCACCCGGATCCGTGCCCGGTCTGCTCGGGCGCGCCGCACCTCGAGGAGATCCTCGAGTACGAGGGCGCGCACACGGTCGCCGCGGTGATCCTCGAGACCGTGACCGGCACGAACGGGGTCATCCCGCCACCGCCGGGCTATCTGCAGGCGATCCGCGAGGTCTGCGACCGGCACGGGATCCTCCTGATTCTCGACGAGGTCATGGCGGGCTTCGGTCGTACCGGCCGGTGGTTCGCCTGCGAGAACTGGGACGTCGTCCCGGACATCCTCACCGTGGCGAAGGGGATCAACTCGGGCTACGTCCCGCTCGGCGCGATGATCATCCGCGAGCACCTGAAGGAGTGGGTGCGGGGCAGGTTCTTCCCGGGCGGGCTCACCTACGCGGGGCATCCGCTCGCGTGCGCGTCGGCGGTCGCCTCGATCGAGGCGTTCCAGGAGGAGGGCATCGTCGAGAACGCGGCCGAGGTCGGCGGGTACCTCGGCGACGGACTGCGAGCGCCTCGCCGCGCGCCACCCGTCTATCGGCGACGTGCGGGGCCTCGGGTGCTTCTGGGGCGTCGAGCTCGTGAAGAACCGCGAGACGCGCGAGATGCTCGTGCCCTTCAACGCCTCGGGCGAAGCGGCGGCTCCTGTCGCCCGGCTCGCGAAGGCGTCGCTCGAGCGCGGCCTCTACCTCATGACGCACTGGAACGTGATCATGGTCGTGCCGCCGCTGACGATCACGCGCGACGAGGTCGACGAGGGGCTCGCCGTCCTCGACGAGACCCTCGCGATCGCCGACGAGTACATCGTCTAGGTGAGCGACGTCGCCGGGTTGGCGGCGGAGCTCGTCGCGATCGAGTCGATCAACCCCGAGATCGTCGCGGGAGGCTCGGGCGAGGTCGCTGTCGCTCGCTTCGTCGCGGAGTGGTGCGAGCGCGCCGGGCTCGAAACGACGCTCTCGGAGCTCGCACCCGGTCGCGCGAACGTCGTCGCCGTCGCGCGCGGGACGGGTGGCGGTCGCTCGTTGATGCTCAACGCGCACATGGACACCGTCGGCGTCGCCGGGATGACGACGCCGTTCGAGCCCCGCCTGACGGACGGGCGGCTCTACGGGCGTGGGTCGTACGACATGAAGGGAAGCCTCGCGGCCTGCATGCTCGCGACCGCCGAGGCGAAGCGCCACGGGCTCCGGGGCGACGTGATCCTCACCGCGGTCGCGGACGAAGAGCTCGCGAGCATCGGCACCGAGGCGGTCGCGGCGAGCATTCGCGCGGACGCCGCGATCGTGACCGAGCCGACCGAGCTGCAGCTCGCCGTCGCGCACCGTGGCTTCGTCCATCTCGAGGTCGAGGTCCAGGGGCGTGCGGCCCACGGCTCGCGGCCGCACCTCGGGATCGACGCGATCACGAAGATGGGCCGCGTCCTCGTCGGTATCGAGGAGCTCGACCGGCGGCTGCGCGCGAATCCGACGCATCCGTACGTCGGTAGCGGCAGCGTGCATGCGTCGCTGATCGAAGGCGGCCAGGAGTTCTCGAGCTACCCGGCGCGCTGCCTCCTACAAGCGGAGCGACGGACGATTCCGGGCGAGACCGCCGCGCTCGCCGAGCACGAGCTCGGGGAGATCGTCGCGTCGGCCGGTGAGGGAGATCCGGACTTCTCCGCGACGCTCCGTGCTCCCATCTCGCGGGAGCCGTTCGAGGTCGCAGAAGACGCAGAGATCGTCCGGACGGTGCGCCGGCAGGCCGCGGCCGTCCTCGGCGCCGAGCCGGAGCTCGTCGGCGTCTCCTTCTGGGCCGACTCGGCGCTCCTCGCGGCGGCGGGCATCCCGACCGTCCTCTTCGGCCCGCTCGGCGAGGGTGCGCACGCCGAGGTCGAGTGGGTCGACGTCGCCTCGCTCGAGCGGTGTGTCGAGATCTATGTCGGCGTGGCGGCCGAGCTCTGCGCCTAGCCGGCCAGGAACTCCGAGATCGCGGCGCTCGTCTCGTGGAGGGCGTCCCAGAGCACCGAATGCCCGCCGCGGACGATCGCGACCTCGAGCAGGTCGCCCAGCGCGCCGCGGTGTGCGTCGAGCAGGTGGTCGTAGGGGAGGTAGGAACGCTCGCCGAGAACGAGCAGTGTCGGGACGCGCACGTCCTCGAAACGGGGCGGCACAGATGCCATCTCGCCGTACGCGGCAACGACGGCCGACTGGCAGTAGCGGTAGCGAAGGCGGCCGTCGTCTCCGACCTCGACGTGCGACGCGAGGTCCTCGACGACCAGCTCGCGCGGCGCGAAGTGGAGCTGGCTCTCGTCGAAGCGTCGCTCGATCAGCTCGTCGAAGGAGACGTAGGACGCATCGGCGCGCGCGTTCTCCGCTGCGGCGAGTGCGACGTGGCCGGGGAGGAGGATGGCAGGATCGAGCAGGACGAGCCGCGGCACGAGCTTCGGCGCGCGCGCCGCGATCTCGAAGGCGAGCCTGCCGCCGAAGGAGTGCCCGATCAGGACGGACTCGCGCGCTCCCACGGTCTCGACGATCGCGTCGACGTGCGCCCCGATGTCCCACGGCGGCTCCCAGGGCGAGCTGCCGTGGCCCAGGAGGTCGGGCGCGAGGAAGTGGTAGCCGGAGAGCGCAGCCGCGAGCGGCGCGAAGTGCCCTCCGTGGTTGCGCACGCCGTGCAGGCAAACGACACGTGGCGAGCCGGACTCGCCCCACTCGTGGAGGGCCAGCCTCACTCGGATGCGAGCGCGTCGAGCGACTCCGGCACCATCTCCGTCCGGCGCTCGTCGCGCTCCTTCACGAGCGACCAGATCACCGTGCCCTCGCGGTCGATCAGGAACGTACCGCGATGGGGTGCGCCGTTCGCCTGGTTGAAGACGCCGTACGCCTTCGCAGCGGCACCGTGGGGCCAGAAGTCGGAGGCGAACGTGTACTCGGCGCCGAGATCGGCCTTCCACGCCTGGCGCGCGGCGGCGGGGTCGCACGAGACGAAGACGATCTCGGTCCCCGCGTCGCGGAACGACTGAAGGTTCTCCTGGAGGTCGCGTGCCTCGTCCTCGCAGACCGGTGTGAACGCGAAGGGATGGAAGACGAGGAGGACGTTCGCACGACCGCGGAGCCCGGACAGGCTCACACGCTCCCCGTGGCCGACCTCGAGGTCGAACTCGGGCGCGCTCTCACCTGTCGTCACCGCCATCCGCCTGCTCCTCTCCCTGACCGGACGGCCGATAGTACCGCCGGCCGCGCAGCTCTTCCGGGAGATACGAGACGTCGAACCCGGCGGGATCGTCGTGCGGGTAGGCGTAGCCCTCGCCGTGACCGCGCGCCTTCGCGGCGCCTTCGTGGCCGGTCGAGCGGAGCATCGCCGGAGGACGCGCGTTCCCGTGCTCGCGCACATCCCGGCGCGCCTCCCAGATCGCGACGGCGGACGCGTTCGACTTCGGCGCGCGAGCGAGATAGATCGCCGCCTGCGAGAGGTTCAGCTGGGCCTCCGGCAGGCCGACGTGCTCCAGCGCCTGCGCGGCGGCGACCGCGACGACGAGCGCGTTCGGGTCGGCGTTGCCGACGTCCTCGGACGCGAGGATGACCATCCGGCGGGCGATGAAGCGCGGGTCCTCGCCGGCCTCGAGCATGGCCGCGAGGTAGTAGACGGATGCGTCCGCGTCTCCGCCGCGCATCGACTTGATGAACGCCGACGCGAAGTCGTAGTGCTGGTCGCCCTTGCGGTCGTAGAGGAGCGGACGCTTCCGCGAGGCGTCGAGGACGTGCTCCTCGGTGAGCGTCGCACCTTCGGCGTCCGCGGTGGCCTGGGCGAGCTCGAGGATCTGCAGCGCCGCCCGCGCGTCGCCTCCCGCGCGGGCTGCGAGGAGCGCGAGCACCTCCGGCGAGCGCGTCCGCTCCGAGAGCTTCCGCTCCGCGCCCGAGGATCACGACGAGCTCCTCGTCGGAGAGCGCGGTCAGCTCGATCACCGTGCAGCGCGAGAGGAGCGCGGAGTTGACCTCGAAGTAGGGGTTCTCGGTCGTCGCGCCGATGAGCGTGACGAGCCCGTCCTCGACCGCATGCAGCACCGAGTCCTGCTGCGCCTTGTTGAAGCGGTGGATCTCGTCGATGAAGAGGATCGTCCGCACGCCGTTCCCGCCGAGGCGGTCGCGCGCACGGGCGATCACGGCGCGCACGTCGTCCACGCGCGCCGAGACGGCGGAGATCTCCTCGAACGCGGCACCCGTCCGCTCGGCCACGATGCGGGCGATCGTCGTCTTCCCCGTGCCCGGCGGGCCGAAGAGGATCATCGACGGCGGCCGGTCCTCCTCGATCGCGCGGCGCAAGGCGGATCCCGGCCCGAGCACGTGCTGCTGCCCGACGAGATCCTCGAGCGACGACGGCCGGAGACGAACCGCGAGCGGCGCGTTCTCCGCCTGGCGCTCGCGCGCGGCTTCGCTGAAGAGGTCGGCCACGCGCGAAGTATGCTCCGGGCCATGTCCGAGGCCGAGGACGTCACCGTGTCCGTCGCGTCCGACGCCTTCGACGGATGACGCTGCGCGACGAGGCTACGGCCCTCCTGCAGGCGCTCCTTCGGCTCGACACCGTCAACCCTCCCGGGAACGAGACGCAGGCGGCCGAGGTCTTGCGCGACTACCTCGCGCGCAACGGGGTCGAGTGCGAGCTCTTCGCACGGGAGCCGCACCGGGCCAATCTCGTCGCGCGCATCCGAGGCGGCGACGGTCCGTCGCTCGGGTTCCTCTCGCACACGGACACGGTGCTCGCCGATCCTGCGGAATGGGAGCGCGACCCGTGGTCGGGGGACCTCGTCGACGGCGAGGTCTGGGGTCGCGGCGCGCTCGACATGAAGGACCAGGTCGCAGCGAGCACGGTCGCGTTCGCCTCGCTCGCGCGCGAGGGCGCGTCGCTCGCCGGCGATCTCGTGCTCGTCGTCGTCGCGGACGAGGAGGTGGGTGCGGGATACGGTCTCAGCTGGCTCGTCGAGGAGCATCCGGACGCGGCTCGATGCGACTACGCGATCAACGAAGGCGGCGGCGACCGGCTCCTTCTCGGCACCACCCCGGTCTACCTCTGCGCGACGGCCGAGAAGATGTCGGCGCCGTTCACGGTGCGTGTGCACGGACGAAGCGGCCATGCGTCGATGCCGGGGATCGCCGACAACGCGCTCGTGAAGGCCGCGCGCTACCTCGAGGCGCTCGGGGCCTACGACCCGCCGCGCGAGCTGATCCCCGAGGCGAAGGGCTTGCTCGAGGCGACACTGGGAGAGGCTCCGCCGCTCGAGGAGGCGCTCACCCGGGCGGGCGAGCTCCACCCGATGCTCGCCGACCTCGTCGAGCCCCTGCTGGCGTTCACGCTCTCGCCGACGATGATCGACGCCTCGCACCAGCGGAACGTCATCCCTGCGGTGTGCGAGATAACGGTCGACTGCAGGCTGCTGCCGGAGCGAACGCCGGCGGACGTCGAGCCGCTGATCCGGGCGGCGCTCGGGGACGGGGACTACGAGCTCGAGTTCCTCGAGGCGGTCGGCGGGACGCGCTCGCCTGCCGACACCCCGCTCTGGGACGCACTCGCACGGTTCACGGAGGGGCTCGAGCCCGGTGCTCGCCTCGCGCCGATGGCCTGTCCCGGGTTCACCGACAGCCACTACCTCAGGACGGCGTACGGCACGACCGCATACGGGTACTTTCCGCTGAGGGCCATGGATTCGGAGCTCGCCACCAAGCTCGTCCACTCGGCGAACGAGCGCATCGCCGTCGACGACCTCGAGCTGGGCGTCGACATGCTGCGCTCCGTCGCCAAGACGCTGCTCGCGGCATGAGCGGCGACGCGGACGCACTCGTCATCTTCGGCATCACCGGAGACCTCGCCCGGCGCAGCACGCTGCCCGCGCTGTACGACCTCACCCAGCAGGGCCTGCTCACGTGTCCGGTCGTCGGAGTAGGCCGCAGGGAGCTCTCCAAGGAGGAGCTCGACCGGCACGCGACGGAAGCGATCGGCGCCAGGAAGAAGAACCTCGACGAGAAGGTGCTGCACGAGCTCCTGTCCTGCATGAGCTACATCGGCGGGGACGCGGAGGAGGGGTCGCTCTACGATCGACTCACCAGCGAGCTTCAGGGGAGGACGACCCCGGCGTTCTACCTCGCGACGCCGCCCTCGATGTTCCGCGACGTCGCCGAGGAACTCGCCGCAGGCCGGCCTGACGGGGGGCGGAGCCCGCCTCATCGTGGAGAAGCCATTCGGTACGGATCTCCACTCCGCCCGGGAGCTGAACCGGCGACTGACCTCGATCTTCCCCGAGGAGCGCCTGTTCCGGATCGACCACTTCCTCGGGAAGGAGCCGGTGCAGGACATCATGTACCTCCGCTTCGCGAACGCCCTCTTCGAGCCGATCTGGAACCGCGAGCACGTCGAGTCCGTCCAGATCACGATGGCCGAGGACTTCGGCGTGGAGGATCGGGGGGCGTTCTACGACCCGGTCGGCGCGGTGCGTGACGTCGTGCAGAACCATCTCCTGCAGGTGCTGGCGCTCGTTGCGATGGAGCCGCCCTCGGGTGACGCCGACGCGATCCCACGCCGCCGCGTCGACGTGTTTCGAGCGATGCCGGCAGCGGATCCCTCGCTCGCGGTGCGCGGTCAGTACGCCGGCTACCGGGAGATCGAGGGCGTGCGGCCCGACTCCGACACGGAGACGTTCGTCGCCCTGCAATTCGAGATCGAGAACTGGCGCTGGGCGGGTGTACCGATCCTCGTTCGCGCGGGAAAGGCTCTCGCGAGGACCGCGACGGAGGTCGTCGTTCGCCTCCAGCGCGTGCCGCAGCTGCAGTGGGGCGTGCACAGGCTCGACTCCCCCGGCCACGACGACATCGTCCTCCGGATCGGGCGGCAGCCCGGTGTGTCGATCTTCGTCCGGGCCAAGACACCCGGCAAGGAGGTCTCCCAGCCGGTCTCGCTGGACCTCGACTTCGCCGAGGAGCTCGGCGAGCCGCCCGGGCCGTACGAGCGGCTTCTCGTCGACGCTCTTCGTGGAGATCAGACGCTCTTCCCGCGCTGGGAGGTGATCGAGGAGACCTGGCGGATCGTGCAGCCCCTCCTCGACGCGCCGACTCCGATCGAGCCGTACGAGCGCGGATCGTGGGGGCCCGCTTCGGCGGACGCCATGGCCGAGGCCCACGGTGGCTGGCGCGAGCCGCAGGCTCAGCACTAGTGGTCGCTCCACTAGCGTGAACGACATGCGTTGGGCCGAATGGGCTGGGGCCGTCGAGATCGAGCCGTCGATCTACGCCTCCGACTTCTCGCGGCTCGGCGCGCAGCTGGAGGCGCTGAGCGCGGCGGGGGCGAACGTCTTCCACTTCGACGTGGGCGACGGGCACTTCATCCCGGAGATCACGGTCGGGCCGGTCGTGCTCGCGTCCATCTCCCCGCTCGTACGGGGTTGGGGAGGGCGCTTGGACTGCCATCTCATGGTGTCGGAGCCGGAACGTCACTTCGAGGCCATCGCGAAGGCCGGCGGCGACAGCGTCACGTTCCACGTCGAAGCGTGCGACGACCCTGGGCGGGCGATCGCCCACGCGCGGTCGCTCGACCTCGGCGTCGGCGTCGCGTTCAACCCGGAGACGGCCGTCGAGGATGCGGTCGCCGCGGCGGACGGCGTCGATCTCGTGCTCTGCATGTCGATCCATCCCGGCTACTCCGGGCAGGCGTTCATGCCCGACGCGCTCGATCGCATCGCGCAGCTTCGCTCGCTGCTTCCTGCACCGACGCGGATCCAGGTCGACGGCGGGGTCAACCGGAAGACGATCGTCGCCGCGCGCGAAGCCGGTGCGGATCTCCTCGTCGCGGGCAGTGCCGTGTTCTGGAGCGACGATCCGGCAGCGTCCTACCGCGAGCTCGCCAAGATGGTCGCTGATGGTTGAGCTCCTCGAATTGCGCGACGCCGAGGACGCGTTCGCGCGGCTCGAGGCGTGGCTGCGCGATCGCGGCTTCTTCGTACCGGGAGGCGAGCACCTCGTCGCCGATCTCTTCCTCGGCTACGGGCTCTCGCGGTCGCTCCGCCGAGGCGCATCCGCGCCTCCTCCGGAGCCGTGCCCGGCGCTCCCGCTCGCCGCGTGCATGCGTGCGCGACGAAGACGCCCTCGTCAGGCAGTCGCACAAGGGCTTCGAGATCGGCGCGTGGGAGCAGTCCTGGACGGCCGCCGAGTACCGCGATGCCGTCGAGGACGTGCGCGACGCCATCGCGCGGGGCGACGTGTATCAGGTCAATCTCGTGCAACACCTGCGGGCGCCCTTCGCCGGCGATCCGCGGGCGCTCGCCACGCGACTCTCGCCGCTTCGCCCGCTGCATCGCGATCCGTTCGTCACCGACCGCTGGGCCGTCGTCTCCGCTTCGCCCGAGCTCTTCCTCGCCCGACGCGGCGAGCGGATCCGGACGATGCCGATCAAGGGGACGCGGCCGCTCGGCGAGGCTGCGGAGCTGCGCGCGTCGGAGAAGGACGCGGCCGAGCACGTGATGATCGTCGACCTCGAGCGCAACGACCTCTCGCGCGTGTGCGTCGCGGGCTCCGTTCGGTGGCCCGAGCTCATGACGACGCGCGAGCTCGCAGGGGTCGAGCACATGGTCTCCACCGTCGAGGGAACGCTCCGACCGGACGCCGGGCTGGCGGACATCCTCGAGGCGACCTTCCCGGGCGGGTCCGTGACGGGTGCGCCCAAGATCGCCGCCGTCGATCTCGTCGCGGAGCTCGAGCCTGTCGGCCGCGGCGCAGCCATGGGCGCGCTCGGACGCGTCTACGGGAACGGAGACTTCGAGCTCGCGCTCACGATCCGCACGTTCGCGGTCGCCGACGGCTCGATCCACCTCTGGGTCGGTGGCGGCGTCGTGTGGGACTCGGACCCCGCGGCCGAGGTCGAGGAGTCGTGGACGAAGGCGGCGCCGCTGCTCGCGGCCATCGGGTCGCGGCTGCCGGAGGTGGCGCTCGCGTGACCACCGCTCGCCTTCGGCTCGCCCCCTTCTTTCTCTGAGAACGTGGGGAACCTCCCGGTTCCCCACACCCCTCCCCGCTCACGGGCCGGGGGCCGGCCCGTGACCGTGCTCGCGCTCGCCGTGACGGGCCGCGGCCTCGTCGATCCGATGGAGCCGGTGATCCGCGCCGACGACGACGGCCTCCTGCGCGGCCGCGCAGCGTTCGAGACGCTTCGTGTCTACGCCGGCCGTCCGTTTCGCCTGGAGGCGCATCTCGATCGCCTGACGGCCTCGGCCGCGAGCATCGGGCTCCCCTCGGTCGAGCGCCGCCGTCTCCAGGTGCTCGTCGGTCTCGTGCTGCCGAAGGCATCCGGAGGCGACGCGTCGCTCCGCCTCGTCTGGACGGCGGGCCCGTCAGGCGGGGTTCCGTCAGCGTTCGCGCTTCTCAGCAGCGTGCCCGACTGGATCGATGCCGCACGGGAACGGGGTGCGACCGCAGTGTCGCTCCTCGGCGTCCGTGCGTCTGCGCCGTGGCTCCTCCCCGGCGTGAAGTCGACCAGCTACGCGGTGAACATGGCCGCCGAGGCGGAGGCGCGCAGGCGCGGAGTCGAGGAGGCGTTCTTCGTCGACACCGACGGGATCGTCCTCGAGGGAACCGTGACGAACGTCTGGTGGCGCGTCGGCGACACGCTGTACACGCCGTCGCTCGACCTCGGCATCCTCGCCGGCGTGACGCGCGCGACGCTGATGGAGCTCGCACCGGACTGCGGTTACCGGATCGAGGAGGGCGCGTACCCGCTCGAACAGCTGCTCGCCGCCGAGGAGGCGTTCACGTCGTCGTCCGTCCGCGAGCTCATGCCGCTCATCGAGGTCGACGGGAAGACGCTCGGACGAGGGCCGGCGGCGGACACGCTGCAGGCGGCGCTCCGCGAGCTCGCAGCTAAGGTCTGAGCGTGGACGAGACACAGGTGCGGCTCGGAGGAATGGCGCTGCAGAACGGCGTGCTCGTCCACGGGCCGACCTCGTGGGGCTGCGCCGTCCGGGACGAGAACGGCGAGCTCCACGTCGCCTCCGGCCGGAAGCCGCACCTCGCACCCGCTGCACGGCAGCGGCTGCCGCTGCTGCGGGGCCCGATCATCCTCGCCGAGGCGTTCGCCCTCCTCCCGATGGTGCGGCGCGCGATCCCGCAGGCGCGCTTCCCGTTCGAGCGGCCGAGCGTGCTCGCGGCGATCCTCGGCACCGCGGTCGCGGCACGCGCGCTCCGGCGCTCGCGGCTCTCGCCGGGCACGAGGGAGATGGCCGCGGCGGGTGTCGCGTTTCTCCCGGCCGCTCTCGCGCTCCGCGGCCCGGATCTCGCCGCGTATCACGGCGCCGAGCACATCTCCATCGGGACGTACGAGAACGGCGGCGAGCCCGCGCCGAAGGAGCATCCGCGCTGCGGATCGCAGCTCATCGCGCCGATGGTCGCCACCTCGCTCGCCGTCAACGTCGCCGCGTCGAAGGCACCCGCGGGAACGCGGGGCCTCGCGCGCCTCGTGGGCACTGCAGGAGCGATCGGCGGCTCCGTCGAGGTCTTCTCGTGGGTCGCCCGCAACCCGTCCCACCCCGTCGCCCGCGCGCTCGCCCGCCCGGGATTCGAGCTCCAGCGCCACCTCTCGACCGCCGAGCCGTCGGGCGACCAGCTCGAGGTCGCGAACGCCGCGCGCGACGCGTGTCTCGCGCTCGAGCGCGAAGCCGCCTAGCCGAGCCTCGCTTCCAGCTACAGCGCGCCTGGCGCGCTGCCGATACGCGTTGTAGGTGGACCTCGAGAACACGCTTCTGACGTGGCTCCCGATCATGTTCTTCGGGATCGTCATCCTCCTCCTTCTCTACACGCTGAAGTTCATGCCGCGTGCGAAGCCGGCGCCGGTCGTGCGCGGGTCGCAGGTCGAGGTGTCCTGGTCGGACGTGGCCGGGCTCGACGAGGCCAAGGCGGAGCTGGAGGAGGTCGTCGAGTTCCTCCGCGACCGCAAGCGCTTCGAGCGCCTCGGCGCACGCGTGCCGCGCGGGATCCTCCTGCACGGGCCGCCGGGCACGGGCAAGACGCTGCTCGCGAAGGCCGTCGCGAGCGCGTCGGGAGCGAACTTCTACTCGCAGAGCGCCTCGTCCTTCGTCGAGATGTTCGCCGGCCTCGGTGCTGCGCGGATCCGAAAGCTCTTCGAGGAGGCGCGCAAGCACTCGCCCGCGATCATCTTCATCGACGAGCTCGACGCCGTCGGCACCGCCCGCCTCGGCGGCGGCTTCCACCGCGAGCACGACCAGACGCTGAACCAGCTCCTCGTCGAGCTCGACGGCTTCAACGCGCGCGACGAGGTCGTCGTCATGGCCGCGTCGAACCGCCTCCAGGATCTCGACTCCGCACTGCTCCGCCCGGGTCGCTTCGACCGGCAGGTGCTCGTGTCGGCCCCGGACGTGGCCGGGCGCGAGTCGATCCTCGGCGTTCACACCCGCGGCAAGCCGCTCGCTCCCGACGTCGACCTCGGCGTGATCGCGCGCCAGACGGCGGGATTGACCGGAGCCGACCTCGCGAACCTCTGCAACGAGGCGGCGATCTTCGCGGGCCGGTCGAACGCGCAGTACATCGGACAGGCCGACTTCGACGCCGCGATGGACCGCATCGTGGCCGGGCTGCAGCAGCGTCGCGTCGTCTCCGAGAAGGAGAAGCGGATCCTCGCCTACCACGAAGGCGGTCACGCGGTCATGTCCCATCTCGTCGGCGAGCTCTTCCCCGCACAGAAGGCAACCATCGTCTCGCGCGGACAGGCGCTCGGCTACACGCTCAACACGCCTGCGGAAGACCGGTACATGCACACGCGCGAGGAGTTCCTCGACCTGATGATGGTGTACCTCGCAGGTCGCGCGGCCGAGGAGATCGTCTTCGGGCGGATCACGAACGGCGCCGCCAACGACCTCGAGCGCGTGACGGAGATCGCCCGCTCGATGGTCTTCGAGTTCGGCATGTCCGAGGTCGCGCACGCACGCACGATGCGGGCGGACAACTACGCGCTCTCGGAGGAGACGAAGCGCCTTCGCGACTCCGAGCAGGCGCGGCTGACCGACTACGCGTACGAGGAGGCGAAGCGGCTGCTGCTGAAGCACCGCGCCGCGCTCGATCGCGTCGCGCAGGCGCTGCTCGAGAAGGAGACGCTCGACCGTGCGGAGCTCGGCGCTCTCCTCGAGGACATCGCGCCGGAGTCGCGCTCGTCCGAGACGATCGGAACGATCCGCGCTCTCCCCATGCGCGATTAGCCGCCGCGGATAGCATCGCCCGCGTGCGGGTTCGCGGCATTCACCACCTCGGTCTCGCGGTGACCGACCTCGACGAGGCCATCGCGACGTACGAGCGGCTCTTCGGCGCGGAGCTCGAGCACCGCGAGCCTCTGGAGGAGCAGGGAGTGGAGGCGGCGGCGCTCCTTCTGGGCACGGGTCGTGTCGAGCTCGTGACGCCGACCCACGACGACACGCCGGTCGGGCGCTTCCTCGCACGGCGCGGCCCGGGGATGCACCACGTCGCCCTCGAGGCCGAGGACCTGCTCACGGCGCTCGACGAGCTGGAGTCGGCGGGAGCGCAGCTGATCGATCGCGTGCCGCGGCGCGGGCTCTTCGGACTCGAGGTCTCGTTCGTCCATCCGGATTCCGTCCACGGCGTTCTCACGGAGGTGGTTGCGAGTGGCTGACGACTACGTACGGATCGAGGTCGGGCTCGACGGCGGGCAGATCCTGGGCGCACTCGTCACGACGGCGAGCGCCGAGTCGCTCGATGCCGCGCTGCGCGCAGGATCGGTCACGACGGTCGAGCTCGACGCCGAGGACGGCACGCTCCTGCTCGTCCTCTCGCGCGTCCTGTACGCGAAGCGCTACGCCCGCGAGACGCGGGCGGGATTCAGCGCGTAGCGAAGCGTGGCGCTCAGGGTCGGCATCGTCGGCCTTCCCAACTCCGGGAAGACGACGCTCTTCAACGCGCTGACGCACGCGGGCGCCGAGGTGACCGCGTACGCCGACGTCACGCAGAAGCCGAACCTGGGGATGGCCGTGATCGCCGACGACAGGCTCGAGCGTCTGGCGGAGGTCGTCGGCTCGAAGAAGGTCACGCCGGCGGCGATCCGGGTCACCGACGTTCCCGGCCGGGCGGAGATCCCCGGTGAGCTCCGGCAGGCGGACGCGCTGCTCGCCGTCCTCGACGGGTTCTCCGAGGGTGCGGATCCGGCTGCAGACCTCGAGACGCTGCGTCTCGAGCTGATCGTCGCCGACCGCGAGCACGTCGACCGACGGCTCGAGCGCGTGCGCAAGGAGGCGAAGTCGGGCGACCGCGCGAAGCGTCAGGAGGTCGAGCTCACGGAACAGCTGCTCGCGTACCTCGACGAGGGACGACCGCTCTCGGAGTGGTCGGGCGACCTCCCGGCCGAGCTCGAGCCGCTGACGACGAAGCCGCTCATCCCCGTCGAGAACGGACCCGGCGGCATCGACTGCGCGCTCGAGATGGAGCTCGCGGAGCTCTCCCCCGAGGAGGCCGCCGAGTTCCGCACGGGGGCGTCCGCCCTGGACGACGTCGTCGTCCGGCTGAAGGAGGCGCTCGGGTTGATCACGTTCTTCACGGTCGGCGACACCGAGGCGCGCTCGTGGACGCTCCAGCACGGCCAGACGGCGCTCGACGCGGCGGAGTCGATCCACTCCGACATCGCGCGCGGGTTCATCCGCTGCGAGGTGATCCGGTGGAACGACCTGCTCGAGTGCCGCTCGCACGCCGAGGCCGCGCGGCGCGGGCTGCAGCGGCTCGAGGGGAAGGGCTACGTCGTCGAGGACGGCGACGTGCTCAACGTCCGGTTCAACGTGTGAGGTCGGGAGCGGGACGCTCGACCCTGCTCGCCGCCAGAGCGCAGAACCACAGGGTCGCCATCACGACGAAGACGGCGCCCAGCGGACGGAGCAGGTCCTCGTTCCCGAGCGCCGCGTACGGGAATGGGCGGCGCGGAGCTCACGATGTCGTTGCCACCTGCGGACAGCGACCAGCGCCGTCGCGAGGACGCCGCCGAGCAGCGAGGCTCCGACGGCGCCGAGGTAGAGCGCGCGCGCGAGTCGGTCGAGCGGGTGCGT
Source organism: uncultured Gaiellaceae bacterium (assembly GCA_963754175.1). Classification (GTDB taxonomy): domain Bacteria; phylum Actinomycetota; class Thermoleophilia; order Gaiellales; family Gaiellaceae; genus GMQP-bins7. The sequence goes on from CAVWES010000014.1 coordinate 131,089, forward strand.
CGCGAGCGTGAGCCCGAGCACGATCAGGCCGAAGAATGACCAGACGTACGCGATGCCGGCGATCTTCGCGTACGTCTCGTCGTCGATCTCGAGCCAGATCGCGAGTGCGAACAGGATGATCGCGAGGCCGGCGGCGACGAGCCCTCCGAGAGCGACGAGCTCGAGCCGCCGGCGCGCGAGGCACGCCAGTCCGCAGGCGATCGTCGCGCCGGCCTGGAAGACGAGCAGCGCCATCCCGATGCCGAGTCCCGAGTCGCCGCCGATGTCGCTGTCGGCGTCGAGCACCGCGATCAGGCCGATGACGCCGCCGAGTCCGATCGAGACAGGGTGATGAGCATGCCGACGTCGAGGCGTGAGAGCTTCGCCGGCGGCTGAACGTCTTCCATCGCGTGTGCTTCTGGGGAGACGAGGCGGATCCTCTCGGCACCCGGCTCAGCCTGCCGCGACGAACGCGGCTCCCGCGAGCGCGACGACTCCGCCGATGCGCTTCGACCGGCTCAGGTGCTCGCCGAGCACGGCCCAGGCAAGAACGATCGTGACGACGGGGTAGAGGGCGCCGAAGACGGCGACGACGCCGGCCGCGCCATACGTGGTGGCGGCCGCGACGAGGACGTTCGCGCCCGTGTCGAAGACGCCCGTGCCGACGAGCATCGGGAGCAGACGTCGAGGTGGGCGGAGGCTCGTAGTCGTGACCAGCGCGGCCGCGACCGCGATGGAGACGGATGCACTGCGCGCGGCCACGACTGCCCACGCCGCGCTCTCGTCCGCGCCCGCGTCGAGGCCGACGACGAAGAGCCCGAAGCCGACGGCGGCCACCACGGCGAGTCCGGCTCCGGCCGCGACGCGCCGCTGCCCTGACGCCCGACGGCTCCCGCGAGAGGACCGCGATGCCGGTCAGGACGAGCGCGATCCCGAGCCACTGCAGCGCGGCCGGCGTGTCGCCTTTCGCCGCGTCGACCGCGAGCGGGACGATCGGAGAGGCCGCCGAGATCGGGGCGACGATCCCCATCGCGCCGATGGCGAAGCCGCGGTAGAGCGCGCCGAGCCCGACGAGGCCTGCGATCCCGGCTGCCGCCGCTGGGAGCAGCTGGCTGATTCCAGGGAAGGCGTCGCCCGCGACGAGCACCCAGAGGAGAAGGCCGGCGAGCCCGATCGCCTGCGAGACGGCGAGCACCGTGATGACGGCCAGGCGGCGCGACGCGAGCCCGCCGAGAAAGTCACCGACGCCCCAGCAGAGGGCGCCTCCGAGCGCGAGGAGGGCCGCCAAGCCCGGTCAGTCGTCGCCGACGGGGCGCGTCGCGGCCTGCGCGTCGAGCTGGTTCGCGTGGTACAGCACGGCGGCCTCGGCCGTTCTCGCGGCGGGCCGGTCGTGATGGCATGCGACGGCGTGGAGGAGCTCCGCGAGGACGGCCGGGTCGAGGTCGCGGGAGCGCTCCTCGAGCATCCGCAGGCCGAGGTGCACGTGGCCGAGGAGCCGGCCCTCCTCGGTCGGCCGGAACGCCGGGCCACGACCGAGCTCGCGGATGCGCCCGACGTCGTGCAGGAGCGCGGCGGACAGCAGGAGGTCGTGACGGAGCCGGGGATGCAGCTGTGCGGTCTCGCGGCAGAGCGTCGTGACTCCGACGGTGTGCTCGAGCAGGCCGCCGGCGTAGCCGTGGTGCCCGTCTGCCCCGGCCGCCGGAAGCGAGCGGAGTGCCTGCCGGATCTCCGTGTCGCGGACGAACGAGCCCACGACCTCGGCGAGCCCGTCGTGCGTGACCTCCGCTGCGAGGAACTCGAAGAAGCCGTCGAGCTCGTCGGCGTCGCGACGCAGCGTGGGCGTGAGCTCGGCCGGGTCCGCGTCCTCCGCGGGCTCGACTGCACGCACCTGCACCTGGAGCTTTCCGCCGAAGCGCTCCACGCGACCGAGAACGTGCACGGCGTCTCCCTCGCCGAAGCGTCCGTCGAGCAGGTCGACGTCGTTCCAGACCCTCGCCTCGACGCGTCCGCTCGCGTCTGCGAGCTCGAGCGCGAGGTACGCGGCTCCGGCGCGAGTGCGCCGACGCTCCTTCTTCGTCACCGCGAACACACCCTCGACGGTCCTGTCCTCGGCGAGGTCCGCGATCGAGGTCACGGCCCGAGTCTATTTCTCGAGACCGTTGGTACGCTCGCCGCGATGGCCGACGTCCAGCCGTTCCGCGCCGTCCGCTACTCCGGCGCGGCCGGAGCGCTGGCGGATCTCGTCGCCCCGCCGTACGACGCGGTCGACGACGAGGAGCGAGCGCGTCTGTACACGCGCAGCCCGTACAACGTCCTCCACGTGACGCTTCCCGAGTCTGCGGACGAGGCCGGCGTGCTCTACCGCGAGTGGCTCGCGAGCGGGATCCTCGAGCCCGACGACGAGCCGGCGACGTGGGTCTCGGTGGAGAGCTACGTCGGCCCCGACGGCATCGCGCGCGAACGGCACGGAACGATCGTGTCGCTCCCGGCGGAGCCGTACGAGACCGGAGCCGTTCTGCCGCACGAGCGGACGCACGAGCTGATCCGGGAGGAGCGGCTGCGGCTCCTCCGCGCGACGCACGTCCAGCCGGAGCCGATCCTGCTGCTCGCCGACGGCGCGGTCGAGGTCGATGTTCCACTGCGGCCGCCGGACGTCGAGGTGGACGGCACGCGGCTCTGGCGCTCCCCGACTCCGGCGGGGCTCGACCCGGGACAGCTGCTCATCGCCGACGGCCACCATCGGTACGAGAGCGCCGTCGAGCTCGCGCGCGATCCGGGCGCCGAGCGGGCGCGAATCATGGCGCTCGTCGTCTCCACCGCGGATGCCGGTCTCCACGTCTTCCCGACTCACCGGGTCTTCTCGGGTCGGCCCGACCTCGCGCAGCCGGGCGAGGGCGAGCCGTGCTCCTCGCTCGCGGAGGCGCTTCGCCGGCTCGACGAGGAGAGCCGCGAGCACTCGGTCGCCGTCGCGTACCGGCGCGGAGGGATCGAGCTCGTCCGCGGCGGGGCCGGAGAGCTCGACACGGAGCTCGTCGACCGGCACGGGCTCGACGGCATCGGCTACACACCGCGCGTGGACGAGGCGACCGCGGCCGTCGACCGGGGCGCCGCCGACGTCGCGTTCCTGCTCCGCGAGCCACGCGTCGAGGCGGTGTTCGCGACCGCTCGCGCGGGCAGGCGGATGCCGCAGAAGAGCACGTACTTCTATCCCAAGCCGCTCTCGGGCCTGCTCTTCCACCCGGTGCTGCCGTGACGCCGTGGCTCGACGTCTGTCGGTTGTGCGTCGCCGACATCCGGGAGGTGCTCGCGCGTCTGCCGACGAGCGCCGAGCGCGAGCCCGTCCTCCGGCTCGGCCAGGGCGGCGACGACACGACGGCGATCGACCAGGCGGCCGAGGACGCGGTCGTCGAGCGTCTCGTCGCGCTCGCCGACGACTTCGTGCTCGTGTCCGAAGAGCTCGGGCAGCGCACGTTCGGCGCGGGTGGCGCGCGACACGTCGTCGTCGACCCCATCGACGGCTCGGTGAACGCGAAGCGCGGCATCCCGTTCTTCTCGTTCTCGCTCGCGGTCGCGGAGGGGGCCACGATGGACGACGTCGTGTTCGGCTACGTCTACGACTTCGGGTCGGGCGAGGAGTGGACGGCCGAGCGGGGCGCCGGCGCGTTCCTCGACGGCGTCCGGCTGGGCGCGCAACGGCCGAAGGAGACGCTCGAGATCCTCTCGTTCGAGGGCACGACGACGCCGATCATCGCCGAGCAGATCGGAGCGACGGTCGGGCTCGCGACCCGTCTGCGCGTGATGGGGTCGCTGGCGCTCTCGCTGTGCCACCTGGCTGCGGGTCGCGTCGACGGGGTCGTCTCGCTGAAGGCGGCGCGGTCGGTCGACATCGCCGCCGCCCAGCTCCTCGTGCGCGAGTGCGGCCTGGCGATCGAGCTGTTCGAGGATCCGCCGTTCGGCGACGCGCCGCTCGACCTCGCCACTCGCTCGCGTGTGGCGGCCGCCGGCACGCCCGAGCTCGTCGAGCAGCTCGCGACGGCCCTTCGCGCCCCGTAGCCGCTACGCTCGCTTGCGATGAAGCCTGACCGCGACGCGATCCTGAAAGCGCTCGAGAACGTCATCGACCCCGAGCTCAAGAGGCCGGTGACCGAGCTCGACATGGTGCGCGACGTGCTCGTCGACGAGGACGGGTCCGTCTCGGTCACCATCGCGCTGACCGTCGCCGGCTGCCCGCTGCGCGACTCGTTCTCAGGAGCAGGTCTCGCGGTACGTCGGCGAGGTGCCCGGAGTGACCCGCGTGCGACTCGGCTTCGACGTCATGACGCCGGAGGAGAAGGCCGCGCTCGTGTCGCGCCTGCGCGGCGGTCACTCGGCCGACCGCACGATCTCGGTCTCGGCGGGGACGCGCGTCATCGCGGTCGCGTCGGGCAAGGGCGGCGTCGGCAAGTCGACGCTCACCGCGAACCTGGCGTACGCGCTGTCGGAGCTCGGCGAGCAGGTCGGGGTGCTCGACGGCGACATCTACGGCCACTCGATTCCCCACATGCTCGGCATCCACCAGAAGCCGATCGCGGTCGACGAGATGATCGTCCCGCCCGTTCGCGGCGACCTCAAGCTCATGTCCATCGGCTTCTTCCTCGAGGAGAACGCGCCGATCATGTGGCGCGGGCCGATGCTCCACAAGGCGCTCGAGCAGTTCCTGTCCGACGTCCACTGGGGAGAGCTGGACACGCTCCTCGTGGACATGCCTCCGGGGACGGGGGACGTCGCGATGTCGCTCGGCCAGCTCCTTCCGCGTGCGGAGGCCCTCGTCGTGACGACGCCGCAGCCGGCCGCGCAGCAGGTCGCGGTGCGGGCGGCGCAGATGGCGCAGAAGACGGGAATGCGCGTCCTCGGGGCGGTCGAGAACATGTCGTATCTCGCCGGCACGGGGCAGGAGCTCTTCGGCTCGGGCGGCGGACAGGCGCTCGCGGACGAGATTGGCGTGCCGCTTCTCGCCCGGATCCCGCTCGACCCGCTCATGCGCGAGGCCGCCGACGACGGCTGCCCCGTCGGCGAGGTCGCTCCCGACTCCGAGGCTGCCCTCGCGGTCGCGGCACTCGCCGAGTCGGTTGCCGCAATGCGCGCGGGCGCGATCCGCAAGCCGCTCACCGTCCTCTCGTAGAGTCGCCGGCGTGTCGGGCGCCGCGTTCTTCGACCTCGATCGAACGCTGATCTCGCGCTCGAGCTCGCTCGCGCTCGCCCCCGCGTTCCACCGGCGCGGGCTGGTTCGTCGGCGCGACCGGACGAAGGCCATGCTCGCGCAGCTCGTGTTCATGCGCTACGGCGCGGGGAAGGGACGGGTCGGCCGGACGGCCGAGAGCGCGATGGCCTTCCTGAAGGGCCTGCCGGTGGAGACGATGCGCGAGATCGTCGCGGAGGCCCTCGACTCGGCGTTCCTGCCGCACGTCTACCGGGACGCGCTCGACCTCGTCGCGCGGCACCGCGAGCGGGGCGAGCGCTCGTTCATCGTGTCCGCCGCGTTGCAGGAGATCGTCGACGCGCTCGTCGCCGAGCTCGGGCTCGACGGGGGCATCGGCTCGACCGCCGAGGTCGAGGACGGCGCCTACACGGGTCGTCTCGGTCGTCGGCTCGACGGCCGCGCGAAGGCGGAAGCGGTTGCCGAGCTCGCCAGCGCGGAGGGCATCGACCTCGCCGAGTCGACGGCCTACTCCGACTCCGCGAGCGACGTCCCGTTCCTCGAAGCGGTCGGTCACGCGGTCGCGGTGAATCCCGACCGCAGGCTGCGCGCGATCGCGGGCGAGCGCGGCTGGCGCGTCCTCCGGTTCAGCGACAAGGCGTTCCCGGCGCGATGACCGAGGCCGAGGCGCGGCGGCGTCTGGTCGCGCTCGGGCTGGAATCGCCGGACGCGGACGCTCTCGTCGCTCACTTCGCCGACGCGGAGAGGCGTGGCAAGGCCGGACACGGCTTCGCGCGGGTCGAGTGGCTCGCGACCATCGACGTCGATCCGGCCGCACGTCCCGTGCTCGTCGAGTCCGAGGAGGGCTTCGAGCGCTGGGACGGGCACGGGGCGCTCGGCTACCTCGTGCTCGAGGAGATCGTGCGTGCGACGCTCGACGATCCGCCGGAGCGCGCGCGCGTCGTGGTCGCGCGGCGCTGCTTCCCGAGCGGCGTGCTCGGGTACTGGGTCCGGCGCCTGGCCGAGGGCGGGCTCGTGGCCGCGCTCACGGCGACGTCGCCCCGTCGCCTTCCGCATCCGAGCGGCGGCGAGCCGCTGACCGGGCACGAATCCGCTCGCGATCGCGATCCCGTCGAGCGACGGTGCGCCGGTCGTCGCGGACGTCTCGATGGGGGCGGTCACGCACGGCGACGTCCTGTCCGGACGTGCCGCACCCGACGAGCTCGTTCCGTTCGGCGGCGAGCAGGCGCACAAGGCGTTCGCCCTGGCGGTCGGGCTCGAGCTCCTCGTCTCGGCGCTCGCGGGCCCGGAGCACGGGATCGTGCTCGTCGTCGCGCGTCCGGATCACGATCCCGTGCCGGCGTTCCGGCAGCTCGCCGCGGGCCGGCGCCTTCCGGGCGACAGCGGCGGCTAGTTCGAGCGCTCGCGGAGACGCCGGAGCACGAACGGGTCGACGGCGTCCTCGCCGTCGACGCGCTCCTCGAGGTTCTCGACACCCGCCCAGTCCTCGAGGCGTTCGTAGCCGAGGACGGCCAGGCGGTCGGCGATCTCCTTCCGGAGCCCGTCGTCGACTTCGATCCACTGCGAGCGCGGCGTCTGGCCGAAGAGCTCCTGATGGATGCCGAAGAGACGGCGCAGCTCTGCGAGCGGCCGCTCGTGGTCGTCGATCCGGAGATCGACGAAGACGTCCGAGAGGCCCGCGTAGCCCTGCTCGGGACCGACGACGAGGATCGCCGCCGACTGCTGCCCGCGGCTGTCTCCGCCGGCTGCCTGCGCGGCGTCGAGACAGTCGAGGAGCCGTTCGGCGAGCGGCTTGCCCGCGCTCGTCTCGAACGTCTCGGCGAGCGCATCCACCGTCTCGCCGGAGACGAGGATGTTCCCCTGTGCCGCGTAGCTGTCGCCAGTGCGGTGGCCGGCCCACGCGCTGCAGCCGTCGCCGGTGTACGACGCGGCGCGCCCCTGGCCGTCGACCACGCCGAGCTGCCGCTCCGAGCGGCCTTCGTCCGCCTCGGTCAGACGGGCCACGACCTCGTCGGCCGGGAGACCGTCGCGGAGAAGCGCGAGACCGTCCGGCCCGTACCGCGGGTTGGCGTGCGACTGCGTCGCGATCGCGCCGACGAGCGGCTCGGCCCACGGCACGATGCAGCCGACCGCGAGGAATCTCGACTGCACCGCCACGCCCCACTGCCGCGCCTCGAGGTCGCAGGCGCAGATCGAGTACGTCGCGACGACCGGGCTAGCCGTAGGTCATCTCCGCGAGATCGAGCGAGAGCAGCGACTCGTCCGTGACGAGCGCACACGCGACGGGGCCGAGGGAGAGCGCTGCGTGGATCTCCTCGGCCGATGCGCACCGCACGACGACCGGGGTTCCTGCGTGGTGCGCTTCGTGAATCGCGTCGAGGTCGGACACGTCGTCGAGGACGAGCGCGCCCGAGAGGTCGAGCGTGCCTTCGAGCGACGATCGCCGGCACCTTGCGCCCGTCGCTCCGAACCAGCGCTCGCGCATCAGAGCGCAATCTAGTGCAACGGCAGGGTCGGCCGGGCCGGATCCGACCCGGTCGCGGCAGCGAACGAGTCTCAGCGATTCGGGATCTGCTCGCCGCAAGCCCGCCCGTGCACGGGACTGTGCGAGATCTCCGTGACCTTCGCGTTGCCGCTTCTCGGGTCGAGACGTGAAGCTCGTCCACGCCGTGTTGTTCGTCGGTGTCGTCTCGAGGAAGTTCCCGTCCGGGTTGGCGGTCGTGACCAGGTAGTAGATCGCCGCGCAGCGATGCCCGTGATCTCGACCTCCTGGCCTTCGAGGGCCTGGTGGTACTGGTCGACCCAGCCGACCGAGAGCCCCTGGCGAGCGGTCGGCTTGCAGTCCGCGTACGTCCGCCCGTTGTTGTTCGAGTTCCCTCGAGCTTGATCCAGTCGATCAGGCAGAACGTCGTCTTCAGCGACTGCCCGCCGACGATGCCGCCCAGCTGCCGCCCGTGCCATCGTCGAGAGCAGTGCGCACCTCGTACAGCGCGCAACGGCGGTGATGTGCCAGTGGTTGTGTGCCGGGTGGAAGACGAACTCGCTCACGGCCTGAGTCGAGACGCGATCGCTGCCGGAGGCGTCGAGCATCTCCTGGAAGCCGGTGGTCGATCAGCGTCGTCGGATTGTTCTCGGGCCGGATCTGGAACGGTCCGCGCGCCGATGTTCGCGATGCCGTTCGAGAAGCGCAGATATTCGTCCTGGCCTGCTGTTCTGAACAGGTGAAGTGGTGCGGAACCGCCGAGGCGAAGTCCGGATAGCAGTCCACCGGCGGACGCTGCGACTTCCCGGCCAGCGCCATGGTCCCTCCGATCGCGAGGACGACTCCGCCAGCGACGATCGTCGGCGACGATCAGACGTGCTCTCATGTTCCCTCCTGTCTCGACGGCGTGCCTGCGCCGCGATCCTCCCCGCATCGGGAGGACGGAGGCAACGCTCAGAAGGGGAGTGAGGCGGCCGCGTCGGAGGCGGCGTCGAGAATCGGCTGCACGACGAAGAACGACCCGACCGTGACGGCGACCGCGGCGCCGATCGCCACGCTCAGCGCGGAGTCGCGCGGCGGCGAGCCGCCCGCCGGAGCGAGCCGCAGCTCGGCGCCCGAGCGCATGTACAGCCAGCGGACGACGTTGAGGTAGTAGCCGAGCGAGATCGCGGTCGCGGCGACGCCGATGAGGACGAGCCACCACTCGCCGGCGTCGTACGCCGCGGAGAAGACGAACAGCTTCCCGAACAGCCCTCCGGTCAGCGGGAACCCGGCCATCCCGAGCATGAACGTCCAGAGCGCGATGCCGTGGTACGGGCGCTCCCACCCGAAGCCGGCGAGCGACTCGAGCGTCACGGGTGCCCGGAGCTCACGCTCCCGTGCCGCGACGACCGCGAACGCGCCGACCGACATCGCCGAATAGGGGACGAGGTAGTAGAGAAGCGATTGGCCGCCGAGCTCGGAGTTCGCCGAGATCGCCATGAGCATGAAGCCCGCGTGCGAGATCGACGAGTACGCGAGGATCCGCTTCAGGTCGCGCTGGGCGAGCGCGCCGAGGTTCCCCCAGGCGAGCGAGATCGCCGCGAGCACCGCGACGGCGATCGTCCACACGTCGCTCTGGTCCGGGAACGCGGTGACGAGCACGCGCAGCATGACGACGAGAGCCGCAGTCTTGGTCGCGGCGGACATGAACGCCGTCACGGAGGTCGGAGCGCCCTGGTACACGTCCGGCGTCCACATGTGGAACGGCGCCGCGGAGACCTTGAACGCGAGCCCGGCGAGGATCATCGCGAGCCCGGCGAAGAGGAACGCGTCGCTCGACGGCTCGGCGGCCGCGATCGCGGGGAAGCTCAGCTCGCCGGTCGCGCCGTAGACGAGCGCCGAGCCGAAGAGGAGCACCGCCGAGCCGAACCCGCCGACGACGAGGTACTTGAGCCCGGCCTCGAGCGACGTCTCCCGCTCGTTGTCGAAGGCGACGAGGATGTAGAGGCAGAGCGAGAACCACTCGAGCCCGAGGAAGAGCGTCATCAGGTTCTCGGCGCCGACGAAGAAGACCATCCCTGCGCCTGCCGTGGCGAGGAGCGCGTAGTACTCGGCGTGGTTCTCCCGGCGCCGCTCGCCCCAGGAGGCGAGGACGACCGCAGCGCCGGTCACGCCGAGGATCAGCTGCGCGAGTGCCGCGAGCTGGTCGCGGACCATCGACCCGTTGAGCAGGACCTGGGGCGTCGAGCTCTCGTCGAAGACGACACCGGCGTAGCCGGCCGCGATCACGAACCCGGCGAGCGCGGCCAGCCGCGGAGACCGCCTTGCGCATCCACGCTGGGAGGAGAGTGCTGAGCAGGGCGACGCCGGCGGCAACGAGCAGCGCGATCGTGGGAGCGAGCGGGAGCCAGTCGACGGTCGGGGTGTCGATCACGGATAGCCCTCGGTGACGGCCTGAGTCGCGCGGTCTCCCGCGAAGGAGCTCTGGCTGACGAGCGCCGGCCAGACCGAGAGCCCGAGCAGCACGAGGAGAAGCGGAAGCACGAGCGCGAGCTCGCCGAGCCGCAGGTCGAGCGCCTCGTCACGCACGGCGCGCCCGGGCTTCACGTGCAGGATCGCCGAGATCACGCGGAGCGTGTACATCGCCGCGAGCACGACCCCGAGCGCGACGACGACGGAATACCCCCATCCCTGGCCGTACGCGCCGGCCATGATCAGGAACTCACCGGCGAACGTCGCGGAGCCTGGCACCGCGAGAGCGACCATCCCCCCGACCAGCACGATCGTCGCCAGCGTCGGCCGTCCGCGAGCCATCCCTCCGAGCGCGTCGAGCTCGCCTGTCCCGCACCGCCGCTCGACCATCCCGACGAGGAGGAACATGGTCGCCGAGATGAGGGCGTGCGCCACCGACAGGAGGACGGCACCGTCGAGGCCGAGGTCGTCGAAGGCGAAGACGCCGATGGTGATGAGCCCCATCTGCGCCATCGACGAGTAGGCAATGACGCCCCGGAGGTCGGCTGAGCGGAACGCGAGGATCGACCCGTAGACGAGCCCTGCGCTCGCGAGCACGAGGATGAGCCCGGAGAGATCGTCCGCCGGCTCCGGGAACTTCGGGATCCCGATGCGCAGGAAGCCGTAGATCGCCGTCTTCGAGACGACGGCGGACAGCACGGCCGCGACCTCCACCGGCGCCTCGCGATAGGTGAGCGGGAGCCAGCCGTGGAACGGGAACAGCGGCGCCTTCACCGCGAAGGCGATTGCGAACCCGAGGAAGATCCAGGTGTTGTCGCTCGTCCCCGACTCGGTCAGCGAGAACGTTCCCTGCGTCACCCCGAACGCCACGACCGAGGCGAGCATGAGCAGCGAGCCCGCCATCGTGTAGATGACGAAGGTCACCGTCGCCGCCTGCCTGCGGTCACCTCCCCACACGCCGACGAGGACGTAGAGCGGGATGAGCATCGCCTCGAAGGAGACGTAGAAGAGGAGGAGGTCCTGCGCGGCGAACGTCGCGACGACGGCGCCGAGCAGGAAGAGCATCAGCCCGTGGTAGGCGCGCGAGCGGTCGCGACCGACCCAGACCGCGTACCCGATCGCGGCGGCGAACACGATCACCGTCGCGCCGACGAGCCAGAGCGAGAAGCCGTAGAAGCCGACCGAGTACGAGATGCCGAGGCTCTCGACCCACTCGCGCGACGTGCCCAGCTGGAGGCTGCCGTCGTCGAAGTCGAACCGCGCGGCGGCGACGATCCAGAGCCCGACCTCCATCAGCGCGACGAGGAAGGCGAGCCCAGCCGTCGTCTCGCGCGGGAGCGGGAGGATCGCGACGACGAGCGCGCCGGCGAGCGGGAGCAGGATGAGCGCGGTCGTCAGCATCTCCTAGCGCACCGCCACGAAGACGACGATGAGCACGGCGACGGCGAACGCGATCGCTACGGCATAGGTCCGGAGCAGGCCCGACTGCACACGCGCGACCTCGCCGCCGACCTGGATCGTCCCCGACCCGATCTCGTCGAGCGAGCGCTCGACCACCGGCTCCTCGACGTTCCGCCGCAGGGCGACCGAGAGCGCGGCAGCCGGACGGTAGAAGAGCGCGTCGTACAGCTCGTCGAAGTAGAACTTGTGCTCGAGCACGCGCCAGATGCCGGGGTTCGTGACGAGCTGACGGCCCGCGTGGAACGCGCGTCGCGCGACGAAGAAGCCGATGAGCGCCGAGCGAGACGGCGATCGCGCTCGTCCCGTAGTCCTCCGTGACGGTCGCCTGGACGAGCGGCTCCGCGGTCTCGTCGATCCAGTGGAGGAAGGGCTCCCAGACCCCGGGGATCACGACGAGGCCGCCGATCGTTGCGAGCACGGCCAGCACGCCGACCGGGATGAGCATCGTGAGCGGGCCCTCGCCGTGCGCCTCTCGTGCGCGTGCTCCTTCACGAACTCGCTCGGCTCGCCGCGGAACACGGTGAAGTAGAGGCGGAACGTGTAGAGGCCGGTGAGGAGCGCGCCGACGAGGCCCGCGGCGTACAGGAACGCGCCCAGCGCGTCGTTGCGTCGCGAACGCCGCGGCGACGATGCCGTCCTTCGACCAGAAGCCCGCGAAGATCGGGATGCCTGCGAGCGAGAGCGCGCCCGCGAGGAACGCGATGTGCGTCCGCGGCAGGACCGACTTCAGGCCGCCCATCTTCCGGATGTCCTGCTCGCCGTCCAGGTGGTGGATGACGAGCCCGGCGGACATGAAGAGCAGCGCCTTGAAGAACGCGTGCGTCATGAGATGGAAGATCGCGTAGCCGTAGGCGCCGATCCCGGCTGCCATGAACATGTAGCCGATCTGCGACATCGTCGAGTACGCGATGACGCGCTTGATGTCCCACTGGACGAGCGCGATGAAGCCCGCCACGAGGAGCGTGATCGCGCCGAGGATCGCGGCCAGGTGCTGCACGTCGGGCGCGGCCTCGAAGATCGGGCTCGCGCGGACGAGGAGGTACACGCCGGCGGTCACCATCGTCGCCGCGTGGATGAGGGCGGAGACCGGGGTCGGTCCCTCCATCGCGTCCGGGAGCCACGTGTGGAGCGGGATCTGCGCGGACTTCGCCACCGCGCCACCCAGCAGGCCGAGGGCGACGAGGGTCACGATCGTGGACGAGAGGCCGTCGACCTGCTCGAAGACGCCGGCGTACTCGAGCGTGCCCGTCTCCCAGATGAGGAGCACGAGGCCCAGCGCGAGCGTCGCGTCGCCGATCGCGTTCATCACGAACGCCTTCTTGGCGGCCGCGACCGCCTCGGGCTTGTAGTGCCAGAACCCGATCAGCAGGTACGAGGCGAGGCCGACGAGGCCCCAGCCGACGAGCAGGAGCAGGAAGTTCCCCGCCTGCACGAGCAGGAGCATCGAGAAGACGAAGAGCGAGATGTACGCGAAGTAGCGGCGCTCCTCGTCGTCGCCCGCGAGGTAGCCCATCGAGTACCAGACGATGAGCCCGCCGACTCCCGAGACGATCAGCATCATCGTGCTCGAGAGGGTGTCGAGCAGGATCTGCACCTGCACCTGGAAGTCGCCTGCAGCGAGCCAGGTGTAGGCGGTCGAAACCTGCTCGCGGTCGGACGGGTCCGCCGCCCAGAGCCCGAAGAACGCGACGAGGGCGCCGCCGAACGCGACGAAGGTCGACAGCGTCGCGATCCAGCCGGCCGTGCGCCGGGAGATGCGGCCACCGGCGATCGTGATCGTCAAGGCACCGACGAGCGGCGACAGCAGACAGACCCAGGCGGCGGCGATCACGATCTAGCCTCGGAGGGCGCTCGCCTGGTCGACGTCGAGGAGCATCCGGCGCCGCGCCATCGCGACGATGAGCCCGAGGCCGATCGCGACCTCCGCGGCAGCGACGGCCATCACCGCGAGCGCGAAGATCTGACCGTCCAGGTCTCCCTGCTGGCGCGCGAACGCGATGAGCGTGAGGTTCGCGGCGTTGAGCATGATCTCGAGCGAGAGCAGGACGATGAGCGGGCTGCGGCGGAGCATCACGCCGAGCGCGCCGATGCCGAACAGCATCGCGGCCACGATGAGGTACCAGCCGACGTCCGGGCCGTCCATCAGGCAGCCTCCTCCTTCTCGCGCGTCGTCCCGAGCACGACACCGCCGATCGCCGCCACGAGCAGCACGATCGACGTGATCTCGAACGCGAGCAGGTGGTCGGTGAGGAACGCCTCGCCGATCGCCGCCGGGCTGCCGAACGAGCCCGGGACGTCGGCCGGGTCCTGGAGGTTGTCTCCCCACGCCAGACCGAGGACGACGACGATCTCGGTCAGCAGCGCGACCGCGGCGACGACCGCTGCCCCGCGCAGGAGCGGCGGCCCGCCCGCCCACGGCGCGTCGGCGCGGCCGCCGAGGTAGGCCACGACGAAGAGGAACATCACCATCACGGCGCCGGCGTAGACGAGCACCTGCGCCGCGGCCACGAACTCCGCCGAGAGCAGCAGGAAGAGCACGGCGAGCGACGCGAGGTTCCCGATCAGCGCGAGCGCCGAGTAGAACGGGTTCGTCATGCTGACGACCGCGATGCCGGTGCCCAGGCACGCGGCCGCGGCGAGGAACCAGATGATCCAGACGATGACGTTGCCCATCACGTGGCGCGCGCAAGACCCCTGAAGGCGTCCGCTTCGCGGCCGCTAGGTCGACGATGAACTCAGCCACGACTACGACCTCGTCTTGTACGACGGCTCGGGCGTGTCGAAGCGGACGGGATCGGCCACGGGCACGCGCTTGATCGGCTCCGCGAGGAGCATGTCCTTCGTGTAGATGAGGTCGTCGCGCGAGTACTCGGCGATCTCGAACTCGTTGCCGAGCGTGATCGCGTCGAACGGGCAGGCGAGCTCGCAGTAGCCGCAGAAGATGCAGCGGCTCAGGTTGATCTCGTAGATGCGCGCGTACCGCTCCCCGGGCGAGACGCGGTTCTCGGCGGTGTTCTCCTCCGCCACGACGCGGATGCAGTCCGCGGGGCAGGCGGCCGCGCAGAGCGAGCAGCCGACGCACTTCTCGAGCCCGTTCTCGTGCTTGTGGAGCCGGTGCCGGCCCCGGAACCGGGGGTAGACCGGCCGCTTGTACTCCGGGTACTGCTGCGTGATCGGCTTGCGGAAGATCTGGCGAAAGGTGACGCCGAAGCCCTTCAGCGTGTCCAGCGGCTGCGGCACTAGAACGCCACCACCAGGATCGCCGTCACGACCGCGTTGATCGTGGCGACCGGCAGCAGCACCTTCCACCCGAACCGCATGAGCTGGTCGTAGCGCAGGCGCGGGAGCGTGGTCCGCATCCAGATGAACACGAAGAGGATGAGCACGAGCTTTCCGATGAACCACAACGGCCCGGCCCACGAGGCGCCGTCCCAGCCCGGCCCGTGCCAGCCGCCGAGGAAGAGCGTCACGCAGAGGGCGGAGAGCGTGATCAGGTTGATGTACTCGGACATCGAGTAGAGGCCGAAGCGCATCCCGCCGTACTCGGTGTGGTAGCCCGCGACGAGCTCCTGCTCGGCCTCCGGCAGGTCGAACGGCGCGCGCGCGGTCTCGGCGGTGCCCGCGAGCAGGAAGACGACGAGCCCGACGACCTGGGGGACCGCGTACCAGAGCGTGTCGGCCTGGGCGGAGACGATCTCGGTCAGCGACAGCGTCCCGGCCATGATCACGATCCCGAGGACGGAGAGCGCGAGGGCGACCTCGTACGAGACCAGCTGTGCGCACGTGCGCATCGAGCCGAGCAGTGCGAACTTCGAGTCGGACGACCACCCGCCGAGGATGAAGCCGTACACGCCGATCGAGCCCATCGCGAAGATCAGGACGAGCGCGATGTCGAGGTCGGCGACCTGGCCGGGGATGTACACGCCGCCGATCTCCCAGCCCGGCCCGAAGGGGATCACCGAGAACGTCGTCAACGCCGTGAACGCGGCGAGGAAGGGACCGAGGATGAACGCCCAGTCGATCGCCTCTCTGGGTTGGAAGCTCTCCTTGTTCAGGAGCTTCAGGAGGTCGGCGATCGGCTGCAGCAGGCCGCGGAACCCGACGCGGTTCGGCCCGTACCGCAGCTGCATCCGCGCCATGACCTTGCGCTCGGCGAGCGTGAGATACGCGAACGTGGCCATCACGAGGTTGATCACGACGAACGCCTCGATGAGGCTCACCCACCACTCGACGGGCTGCGTCACGACTTCACGACCTCGACCGCGGGGTGGAGGTCGCCCGCATGCTCCTCGGCGACGCGCGCGACGCCCTCGACGAGCTTGCGGTTGATGCGCGCCCGGAGCTCGACGGAGGTGCCGTTCGAGCGCAGGAGGACGGGATCGCCGTTCGCGATCCCGCGCGACTCGGCGTCACCCGGGGACAGCTCGACGTCCCGCTCGGGCCGCTGGAAGGCGAGCTCGGGGACGCGCTCGACGGCCGGGCCGGAGAACAGCGGCCGGTAGCGATGGAGCCTCAGTCCGGGCCCCGCGTCGTCCGCCGGAGCCGGGGTCGTCGCCGGAGCGGGGGCGGCGTAGGCATGCCTCGCCGGGAGCGGGGCGTGCGCTCCGAGGTCGTCGAGCGAGAGATCGCGGAACGCGTGCTCCGCGAGCTCGGCGAACACGCCCATCGCGTGCGGCGGGACGTCGACGTCGAAACGCTCCGCGAGCTTCGAGATCCAGGCGAGCTCGTCCGGGCAGGGCGGGAAGACCGCACGACGGAGGCGCTGCACGCGTCCCTCGAGGTTCATCGACGTGCCGTCCCGCTCGAGCGCGGCCGTCGCCGGCAGGATCAGGTCGGCCCAGCCGGCGGCGAGCTCGTGGAACATCGTGAGGACGACGACACGCTTCGCGTCCTCGGCGAGCGCGCGCACGTCGGGATTGCCCGCCGCCTCGTCGCCGGACACGACGAGGAGCTCGATCGGCTCGGGGTTCGTCTCGTCGGCGTCGGCGGCGACGGCCCAGCCCAGCGCGACGCCGCGGGGATTCGCTGCTGCGGGAAGGTGGAACGCGCCGCTTCCCGGCTTGCCCTCGAGCCCGAGCTCGTGAGCGAGCTCCGCGATCCGGGCGCCACCGCCGCCGCCCGGCCCCGACCAGATCAGGACGGCGCGCTCGGCGCCCCGGAGCTTCTTCGCGAGGGCGCTCCGCCCGGAGGCGAGCTCCCGACACGTCTCGGCGCCGGAGCCGGGTGCGACCTTGTCCGTTCCGGTCGGTGAGCAGACCACGATCTCGGCGCCGTGCCGTCGCGCCTCCTTGATCCAGAGATCGACGATCGGCGCGCGTTCCACGACGGGGTCGTCGCCGACCACGAGGACGATCTCGGCCTCGCCGATCGCGCTGAGCGGGAGGCGGAACGCCTCGAGCGCGTCGGAGGTCGCCTCCGGCAGCACCGCGGAGTGCGCGTCGAGCCCGCCGCGGAGGAGCCGCCCGAGCGCGTACGCGATCTCGGTCGTCTCCGAGCCGGAGAACGCCGTGACGATCGAGCCGGCCGACTCGCGCAGCATCGTCTCCGCCTCGTCGAGCGCGTCGTCCCACGAGATCTCCTCGAGCCCCTTCCTTCCGCGCCGCAGCGGCGTCGTGATCCGATCCTCGGCGCGGAGGTGCGGGTAGGAGAAGCGGCCCTTGTCGCAGAGCCAGCCGCGGTCGATGTCCGGATGGTTGCGCGAGAGGATCCGCTTGACCTTGCCCTCGCGAATCGTCGCGGACGTGTTGCAGCCGACGGCGCAGCCCGTGCAGACGGTCGGCACGTTCTGGATGTCCCACGGCCGCGCGTCGAAGCGGTAGAGCGTCGAGGTGAGCGCACCGACGGGGCACAGCTCGACGACGTTGCCGGAGAACGGCGAGCGGTACGGCTCGTCCTCGAAGGTCGCGATCTCGGTGTGCGCGCCGCGGTTCCGCGCGATGAGCAGGCCGTCCTCGGCGACGTCCTCCGAGAAGCGCGTGCAGCGGTAGCAGAGGATGCAGCGCTCGCGGTCGAGCGCGATGAGCGGCGAGACCGGGATCGGCTTGTCGAAGGTGAGCTTCGCGAACGACATGCGCGTGTTGCCCGGGCCCGTGCCGGAACGTGAGGTCCTGCAGCGGGCACTCGCCGCCCTTGTCGCAGACCGGGCAGTCGAGCGGGTGGTTGACGAGGATGAACTCGAGCGTCGCCTCCTGCCCCTCCGCCGCCTTCGCGGAGGTCGCGCTCGTCCTGATCACCATCCCGTCCGTCGCGGTCAGCGTGCAGCCGGCCTGGAGCTTCGGCATGCCCTCGATCTCGACGAGGCACATGCGGCAGGCGCCCACAGGAGGCCCGAGCCGCGGCTCGTAGCAGAACACCGGGATCTCGATCCCCGCGGCCTGCGCCGCCTCGACGAGGCCGGTCCCCTTCGGCACCTCGACCTGGCGGTCGTCGACGGTGACGGCGACGAGCTCAGACATGCGCCGCCTCGTGGCCGTGGCGTTCGTGCATCTCCGACGGGGCGAGGATCCCCTCGAGCGAGGACTCGCCGTCGAAGGGGCAGCGCCCGAGGTCGATGTGCGCCTGGTACTCGTCCCGGAAGCGGTCGACGTAGCTGAGCACGGCGATCGCGTCCGAGTCGCCGAGCGGGCACAGGCACTTGCCCATGATCCGGTCGCAGACCGAGAGGAGCAGGTCGAGGTCGGCCTGCGATCCGCGCCCGTCCTCGATCTTCTGGAGGATCTGCGTGACCCACTTCGTGCCCACGCGGCACGGCGTGCACTTGCCGCACGACTCGTGCTCGTAGAACTGCGACACGCGGATGCCGAGCTGCACCATGCAGCAGCGGTCGTCGATGACGATCACGCCCGCCGAGCCGATCGAGGAGCCCGCCTCGACGAGCGACGTGAAGTCCATCTTCACGTCGATGTCGTCGGCGGTGAGCACCGACGTCGACGAGCCGCCCGGGATGACCGCCTTCAGCTCGCGCCCGTTCGGCACGCCGCCGCCGACGTCGTAGATGAGCTCGCGCATCGAGATCCCGTGCGGGAGCTCGTAGTTGCCGGGATTCACGACGTCGCCCGAGAGCGAGAAGACGCGCGTGCCGGTCGAGTTCTCGACGCCGAGCTTCGCGTACTCCGCGCCGCCCATCTCGAGCACGGGCGTCACGGTCGTGATCGACTCGACGTTGTTCACCGCTGTCGGCGCGGCGTAGAGACCGGCGATCGCCGGGAACGGCGGCTTCGTGCGCGGCTGCCCGCGCTTGCCCTCGAGCGACTCGAGGAGCGCGGTCTCCTCACCGCAGATGTACGCACCGGCGCCCCGGTGGATGACGACGGTGACGCCACCGAGGAGATCTGCCTTGCGCATCGCCTCGAGCGAGTCGCGCAGGATCTCGAACTCGCGCTCGTACTCGCCGCGGATGTAGACGAACACGTGCTGCGACTGGATGCCGTGCGCCGCGATGAGGCAGCCCTCGAGGAAGCGGAACGGGACGCGCAGCATGATCTCGCGGTCCTTGAAGCTGCCCGGCTCGGACTCGTCGGCGTTCACGACGAGGTAGTGCGGCTTCGGGAGCTGCTCCGGCTTCGGGACGAACGACCACTTGCGCCCGGTCGGGAAGAACGCGCCCCCGCGGCCGCGCAGGCCCGAGGCGTCGAGCTCGGCGATGACGTCGTCGGGCGCCAGCGCACGGGCCTTGCGCAGCGCCGAGAAGCCGCCGCCGGCAACGTACGCATCGATGTCGAGCACCGCTCCGCCGTCGGTGCCGGCGAAGACGATCTGCGGATGCTCAGGCACCCCTGAGCTCCTCGACGATCCCCGGCACGTCGTCGGCCTGCACGCGCAGCCGGTGCCGGTTGTCGATCGCGACGACGGTCGCCCAGCCGCACCCGCCGAGGCACTCGATCGTGCCCGAGCGTGTACGCGCCGTCCTCGGAGGTGGAGCCCGCCGAGACGCCGAGCTCGCGCTCGAATGCCTCGAGCACCTGCTGCGCGCCCGACAGCGCGCACGACACGTTGGTGCAGACCTCGACGTGCCTCCGGCCGACCGGCTCGAGATGGAACTGGTCGTAGAAGGACGCGATCGACAGGCAGTAGGCGGGCGTCAGGTCGAGCGCGTCGGCGACCTCGCGGATGGCGTCGGGCGGGAGCCAGCCTCCGTGCTCCTCCTGCGCCAGCCGAAGGGCCGGTAGCACTGCCGAGGTGGGGTCGGGGTACTGCTTCACGAGCTTCCGGACCTGCGTGCTCAAGCTCATCGATCGGCGTCTCCCATGACGGGATCGAGCGAGCCGCCTGCGGCGATGAGGTCGGCGATGAGGAGGCCCTGCACGATCGTCGCGGTCGCCTGCAGCGCCGCGAAGCTCGGCGCGCGGAACTTCACGCGCCACGGCCTCGCCCCTCCGTCGGAGACGAGGTAGCAGCCGTTCTCTCCGCGAGGCGACTCGATGGCCACGTAGACCTCGCCCTCGGGAACGGTGAATCCCTCGGTGACGATCTTGAAGTGGTGGATCAGCGACTCCATCGACGTGTGGAGCTCGTGGCGCGGCGGCAGGACGACCTTGCGGTCGTCGGCGATCCACGGCTCGCCGTCCATCTCGTCGAGTCGGTCGAGGCACTGGCGGACGATGCGCACCGACTCGCGCATCTCGTCCATGTGGACCTTGTAGCGGTCGTAGACGTCGCCGTTCGGGTAGACGGGGACGTCGAACTCGACCTCGTCGTACGCGAGGTACGGCTCCGCCTTGCGGAGGTCCCAGTCGACGCCGGTCGAGCGCAGCATCGGGCCGGACTGCGCGAGCGCGAGCGCGTCCGACGGCGGACAGGAGGCCGACGCCCTTCGTGCGCTCGAGCCAGATCGCGTTGCGGTCGAGAATCGACTCGTACTCGTCGACCGACTTCGGCATCGACTCGCAGAACTTCCGCGCCTCGCTCGTGAAGGCGGGCGGCAGGTCCTCGGCGATGCCGCCGACCTGGACGTAGCGCGTGTGCATCCGCGTCCCGCCGGCCATCTCGAAGAGGTCGAGGATCTGGTCGCGGTCGTCGAAGCAGTACCAGAACAGCGAGATCGCGCCGAGCTCGAGAGCGGACGTTCCCAGCCACACGAGGTGCGAGTGGATGCGGTTCAGCTCGGCGAGCGCCATGCGCGCCCAGACCGCGCGGCGCGGCACCTCGATGCCGAGCAGCTTCTCGATCGCGAGGACGTAGAGGAGCTCGTTCGCGTGGAACGAGACGTAGTCGATCCGCGGCGCGTACGTCACCGACTTCCACCAGGACTTGTGCTCCATGTTCTTCTCGAAGCCGGTGTGGAGGTAGCCGATGACCGCACGAATGCCCGCGACCGTCTCCCCGTCGAGGTCGACGACGAGACGCAGCACACCGTGTGTCGATGGATGGTTCGGCCCGAAGTTGACGCGGAGGATGTCCTCGAGCCGGTGCTTCTCGGGATCGACCTCGAGGATCGTCGGCACGGGATGCGGGATGCGCGTCCCCTCGTAGACCTTGGTCGACGGCAGGACCGACATCAGTCCTCGTCCGAGAAGCGGACGGGCTCGCCGCCGAGCGGGTAGTCCTTGCGGAGCGGATGGCCTTCCCAGTCCTCGGGCATGAGGATGCGGACGAGGTTCCCGTGCCCCTCGAAGCGGATGCCGTACATGTCCCAGGCCTCGCGCTCGAACCAGTCTGCGGCGGGCCACACGGGCAGCACGCTCGCGATCGACTCGCCGTCGTCGAGCCACACCTGGACGCGGACGCGCGCCGGCTCGTCGGAGACGCGGAGCAGGTGGTACGAGACCGAGAAGCGCTTCGGCTTGGGGTCGGGCACCCGCGCGAGCCCCTGCGAGCCGGGAACGTGGAGGTCGCGGCCCGCGGCCGTGCCGATGTAGCCGGCGACCCCCTGCTCGCCCCAGCCGAGGTAATCGGCCGCGGCGATGTCGGCGAGGAAGTTGAAGCCGTGCTCGTCGCGCAGCACGGTGCACGCCTCGACGAGCCGGGCGGGGTCGACGACGAGCGTCGTCTCGCCGCGCGCCTCGCGCGTCTCGATCACGCCGGGCACGGATGCGTACGTGGTCACTCTGCGACTCCGCGGATCTCGTACGCGGGCGGCACGCCGGCGCGGATCTTCTCGTGGAGCCGCACGATTCCCTCGATCAGCGCTTCGGGTCGCGGCGGGCAGCCGGGCACGTGGATGTCGACGGGCACGATCTTGTCGACGCCCTGCAGGATCGTGTAGTTGTTGAACATCCCGCCGGAGCTCGCGCACGCGCCCATTGCGATCACCCACTTCGGCTCGAGCATCTGGTCGTAGACCTGACGCAGCGGCGCGGCCATCTTGTGCGTGACGCGGCCCGAGACGATGAGCAGGTCGGCCTGACGCGGCGACGACGAGAACCGCTCCATCCCGAAGCGCGCGATGTCGTAGCGCGACGAGACGATCGACATCATCTCGATCGCACAGCAGGCGAGGCCGAACGTGTCCGGCCACACCGAGCTCGACTGCGCCCAGGCGACGGCCTTCTCGACCGTCGTCAGGAGGAGCGCATCCTCGATCTCCTCGACCTCGCGCTCGAACACGCCCGGCCCGCGCTCGGGCCAGAGGACGCGCTCGGACTGCAGGCCGGCCTTCGCGAGGGGACGGTCGCTCACGACCGGCAGCTGCCGCTTCACTGCCAGTTGAGCGCTCCCTTCCGCCACACGTAGACGTAGGCGACGCCGAGGATTGCGACGAACGTGAGGAACTCGCCGATCCCGAACCAGCCGAGTGCCTCGAGCTGCACGGCGAGCGGGTACAGGAAGACGATCTCGATGTCGAAGAGGATGAAGAGGATCGCGGTGAGGTAGAAGCTGATCGTGAAGCGGCGATCGCGGCTGGGGGCACCCTCGGAGACGCCGGACTCGAAGGGCAGCATGCGCTGCCTCGTCCGCGACACGGGCCGCCCGGGGAGGATGAACGAGAGAGCGATCATCGTCGCCGGGATGGCTGCCGCGAAGAAGGCGTAGAACAGGAAGGGCAGCCAGTTCGAAAGCACGCGTCGTACCCCCGCTCGGTGCTCGGACGTCGGTACCGCGACGAAACCTAGCACTCCCCCTTCCGACGCACGAAGGGATCGGCAAACCCGCACAGAATGAGCGATACGGCTGTTACAAACTCGCTACTGGAACCCGAGACCCCGTCCGCTACCATGAGCCCGTGGCCACTGTCGAAGCACAACCGAGCACCCACCGAGACCCTGATCTCGCTGACGCCCGTTGCGGCGGCGAAGATCCGGGAGCTCATGGCGGAGGAGGACGACGCGGCGACGCTCGTCCTCCGCGTCGCGATCCAGGGTGGCGGGTGCTCCGGCTTCCAGTACGGCCTCGGCTTCGACGCCGGCGCCGCCGAGGGTGACGTCGAGCTCTCCCTCGAAGGCATCCCCGTCGTCGTCGACCCCTACAGCGCGCCGTACCTGCGCGGCACGACGATCGACTTCCTGAACTCGATCTCCGAGTCGGGCTTCAAGATCGACAACCCGAACGCCGTCTCCTCGTGTGGCTGCGGCCACTCCTTCCAGGTGGAAGAGGGCGAGGAGCTCCCCGAGGGCACCGAGGTGGGTGGCTGCGGCGACGGCTGCTCGCACTGACGCGGCAGTCGCGGCCACGCCTCTTGAGTTCGTCCTAGCCGTGTCGTAGGCTCGCGGCCGTCAACCGACCGGGAGGATCGCGTGCGCACTGTCTACTGGTTCTGGTCGATGGTCGTGCTGGTGATGGTGGTCCTGCAGATCGGTTTGCGGGCTACGGCGCGTTCTACGCCGCGCACAAGCTCGAGGACGAGGGCTCGTCGATCGACCGACAAGATCTTCGAGGACGGCTTCGGGATTCCACATCGGATTCGGCTACTTCGTCTGGCTCGCCGGCATGGTCCTCCTGGTCATCGGGGTCATCGCCGGCGTCGGCAGGTGGCGGCTCGGCAAGCACGGCGTCCTCGCCCTGCTCCTCATCGCTCCAGATCTGCTCGCATGGTTCGGGGGCGAGCGTCCCGCGCCATCGGCGCGTTCCATCCGCTCAACGCCTTCGTGATCCTGGCGCTGACGCTCTCGATCGTGTGGGACGGCTGGCAGGCGCGAAAGGCTGCTCGGCTGCGGTCGCGCCGGCTACCTAGCCCGACGAACGGACTGCCGCACCGCGCCAGCTACTCGGGCGCGTTCGCCGTGCTCGCCTCCGACGAGGAACGGCGTCGTGATCCCCGCGTAGACGACGTGCATCGTGAGCCCGGCGCGGCGTGGCCGAGGTTGTGGCAGTGGTCCATCCAGATGCCCGGGTTGTCCGCACGGAAGGCGATCTCGTACTCGTCGCCCGCGTCGACGTCCAGCGTGTCGGTCCACCACGGGCTCCCCGTCGCCGGCTGTCCGTTGCGACTCAGAACGAGGGCGTGATGCCCGTGCAGGTGCATCGGATGCACGACGTTCGTGTCGTTCGCGATCGTGACGCGCGACGAGGTCGCCGTCGCTCGACGACGAACATCGGGCACGTCCGGGTAGATGCCCCCGTTGAGCGCCCAGTGTCGGCCGGGGCGGCCGTCGAAGAAGCCGAGCTTCTTCGTGATCGTGAGCTCGAAGCTGCGGTCGAACCGGCTCGACTGCAGAGAACGGCGTCGGCGCCGGCTGTGCCGTAGTCGAGAGGGTCGAAGTCCGCCGTCGGCGTGCTCTCGGCGGAGGCGCCGTTCTCGCCGCTCGGGCTCAGATGCGAGCGCCGCACCGGTTCCCTCGAGCCCGACGCGGACACCGCCCGGCGGCATCACGAATCCGATGTCGATAGCGACCTCCCGCGGCGAGCGGGAGGCGCACGTGTCGAGGAGGCCCGGCCCGTTCAGGTCGTTGCCGTCGATGGCGAGCACGCGGAACGGCGTTCCGCTCACGGTGAACCGCCGCATCGCGCTGTCCGTGTTGACAGCCTGAGCCGAACCTGCGTGCCGGGAGCGCACCTTTGCGGACGACGGCGTCTCGCGGCCGTCGAGCGTCGCGATCCCGTCGAACGTGTGCGCGACGAGCACCCGGTCGAAGACGCCCGGTCGGCTCTGTCGCGCGGCTCGATGACGATCGCGCCGAAGAGACCGCGCTGGACGTCCTCCGACGAGACCTGGTGCGTGTGGTACCAGAACGTGCCGACCTGGTCGGCGCGGAAGCGGTACGTGTAGCGCTCGCCCGGCAGGACGGCGTTCTGGGTGACGCCGGCGACTCCGTCCTCGCGCGTTCGGCACGTCGATGCCGTGCCAGTGGATCGTGACGCCGTGCTCGACGTCCTCGTTCGCGGAGCACGACCTCGACGAGGTCCCCCTGCCGGACCCGGAGCTCCGGGCCGGGAGACGACGCCGTCGAACGTCAGCGCGTGGATCGTCCGGCCCGACGAGAGCTGGATGTCGGCGCTCTTCGCAGTCAGCTCGAAGCGTGCGTCCGGCCGTGCCTCGCGCGGCCCCTGGAGGTCGGCGACGCTCGATCCCGGCGCCGGCGTCGTGGCCCTCGTGGCTGGCCGGCTCCGCGCCGCCGCCGAAGTCGTGCGCTGCCGTAGGACATGACGCTGTACGTGCCGGGGAGCCGACTGTCGTACCACGCCTTCGCCACGAAGCCGAGGACCGCGACGAGGAGGACGACCGCCGCGATGGCGGCGATCCGGCCGAGGAGTCGCTTCGACACGCGCCGCATGGTCGCAGGTCTCGCGTCGTCCAGGTCGGCCGTAGCATTGACCGCCGATGACGAACGACCAGAGCGTTCCGCGTGGCAGTCGTCGGCTCCGGGCCTGCGGCCTTCTACGCGGCCGGCTCCGCTGCTCGCGAGCGAGGACCCGGTGGTCGAGGTCGACATGATCGAGCGCCTCCCGACGCCCTGGGGGCTCGTCCGGCTCGGCGTCGCCCCGGACCACCCGCAGCTCAAGACCGTCTCGCGCGCGTTCGAGAAGATCGCCGCGCGGCCGGGCTTTCGCTTCCTCGGCAACGTCGAGGTGGGGCGTGACGTGACCCACGAGGAGCTGACCTCGGCGTACGACGCGGTGGTCTACGCGGTCGGCTCGCAGACGGACCGGAAGCTCGGGATCCCCGGCGAGGAGCTGCCGGGCTCGTGGGCCGCGACCGAGCTGGTCGCCTGGTACAACGGCCACCCGGACTTCCAGCACCTCGAGTTCGACCTCTCGCACGAGCGCGCGGTCGTGATCGGGAACGGCAACGTCGCGCTCGACGTCGCGCGCATGCTGGCCCTGACCGAGGCGGAGCTCGCGCCGACCGACACGACGGACGCGGCGATCGCCGCGATCGTCTCGTCCGGCATCCGCGAGATCGTCGTCCTCGGGCGTCGCGGACCGGTGCAGGCGGCCTGGACGTCGACGGAGCTGGGCGAGCTCGGCGAGCTGGCGGGAGCCGACGTCGTCGTCGACCCTGCCGAGCTCGAGCTCGATGCGGCGAGCGAGGCCGAGCTCGAGGCCGCCTCGAACGTCGTTCAGCGCAACGTCGAGATCCTGCGCGAGTTCGCGACGCACCATCCGTCCGGCAAGCCTCGGGTCGTGCGCCTTCGGTTCCGCGTCTCCCCCGTCGCCGATCCTGGGCGAGGAGCACGTCGAGGGCGTCGAGATCGTCCACAACCGCCTCGAGCCCGACGAGCGCGGTTCGGTGCGTGCGGTCGCGACCGACGAGCGCGAGGTCATTCCGTGCGGGATCGTCTTTCGCAGCGTCGGGTACCGCGGTGTGGGGATTCCCGGAGTCCCGTTCGACGAGGGCGCGGGGAGGATCCCGAACGACGAGGGCCGCGTGCTCGGCGAGGACGGAAGCCCGATCCCGGGCCTCTACTGCGCCGGGTGGATCAAGCGCGGCCCGACCGGCGTCATCGGCACCAACAAGAAGGACGCGACGGAGACGGTCGAGAACCTGCTCGAGGACGCCCGGTCCGGCCGACTTCCCGAGCGCCACGGGAGAGCGCATCGAAGAGCTGCTCGTCGAGCGCGGCGCAGACGTCGTGGCGTATGCCGGGTGGGAGGCAATCGACGTCGCCGAGCGTACGCAGGGCGATGAGCAGGGGCGCCCGCGCGTCAAGCTCTGCAGCTGGGACGAGCTCCTCGCGGCTGCGCGCTCAGGCTAGGAGCGCGTCGAGCGTTCGGTCGACGTCCGCATCCGTGTTGTAGACGTGCCACGACGTACGCAGGCGCCCACCACGCACGGCGGCCCTGATCCCGGCTCGCTCGAGCTTCTCGGCCGCACCGGGCGCATCCGACATGACGATCGCCGAGTCGCTCGGCTCGAGGCCGAGGCCGTCGCGGAACCGGTTTGCGAGCGCAACGTCGTGCTCGTGGATCGCCTCGATGCCGATCCGCTCGATAAGCGCGAGGGCCGGTGCGGTCGCGACCCACATGAACCAGGCCGGCGACGTGTCGAGCCGGCGCGCGCTCTCTGCGAGCCGGAGCGGGCCGCCGAAGAACGTCTGCAGAGGATCCTGGCCCGCGTACCACCCTGCTGCGTGCGGGACGACCGTTCCCGTCCGGTCGCCGCGGATCGCCATGAACGCCGTGCCCCGCGGCGACATCAGCCACTTGTAGGCGTGCGCGACGACCACGTCGAAGCGCGTCGCATCGAGGGGAAGCCAGCCGGCGGACTGCGTCGCGTCGACGACGGTCAGCACGCCGTGCTCGTCCGCCGCCGACGCGATGGCGCCCAGATCGGCGACCTCGCCCGTCGCCATCTGCACCGCGCTGAACGCGACGACGTCCACGTCCGGGCCGATCGCGTCGGCGAGCTCGTGCGCTGCGACGAGCCGAACCGTCACGCCGCGGTGCTCCTGCACCAGGAACGGGAAGAGGAGCGAGGTGAACTCGACGTCGGGCGCCAAGACCCGCGATCCGTCCGGAATGGACGCGGCGATCTGACCCACGAACGTCGAGACGTTCGGCCCGATCGCCACCGTCTCGACGGGAACGCCGACGAGACGCGCGAAGGACGCACGCGCCGCTTCCGCCGGTTCGCCCCAGTGCTCCCAGCTCGTCCGCCCCCCGCGCCAGTCGTCGAGCGCACCCTGCAGCGCATCCCACGCCGTCGTCGGCGGCAGGCCGTACGACGCGGTGTTCAGGTAGACGCCGGCGGGCGTCCAGAACGCCTGGGCGTCGGTCAGCGCGAGCGGCTGCATCCGGAGAGTCTGACCTCCCGGCGCTACACTCGCCGCGGTGGCGGAGGCAGCCGAGAAGCAGGCCCTGTGGGGCCCCGAGACCGAGAAGGCGATCGCCAACTTCCCCGTCTCCGGCGAGCCCATCCCGATCCCCGTCGCACGCTGGCTGGGACGGATCAAGGCGGCCGCTGCGCGTGTCAACGCCGACCTCGGACTGCTCGACCACGACCTCGCCGACCGCATCGCCACCGCCGGCGACCGCATCGCCGCCGGCGAGTTCGACGACCAGTTCCCGATCGACGTCTTCCAGACGGGCTCGGGGACGAGCTCGAACATGAACGCGAACGAGGTCATCGCCACGATCGCCGGCGAGGGCGTTCACCCGAACGACCACGTGAACATGGGCCAGTCGTCGAACGACGTCTTCCCGTCGGCCGTGCACCTGGCTGCGCTCGGAGAGCTCGCGGACGATCTCCTTCCCGCGCTCGCGCTGCTCGCGACGTCGCTCGAGCGGAAGGCGGTGGAGTTCGACGACGTCGTGAAGTCCGGGCGCACGCACCTCATGGACGCCGTGCCCGTGACGCTCGGCCAGGAGTTCGCCGGCTATGCGGCGCAGGTCCGACAGGGGATCGCGCGGATCGAGGACTCCATGCCGCGTCTCGGCCAGATCCCGCTCGGCGGCACGGCCACCGGGACGGGGCTGAACACGCATCCCGGAGTTCGCCGCACGCGTGCGCGACTACCTCTCCGCCGACACCGGTCTCACCATCTCCGCGCCCGGCGACCACTTCGAGGCGCAGGCGGCTCGCGACGGCCTCGTCGAGGCTTCGGGCGCGCTCAAGGTCGTCGCCGTCTCGCTCACGAAGATCGCCAACGACCTCCGCCTGATGGGCTCCGGGCCGCGCGCCGGCCTCGCCGAGATCTTCCTGCCCGAGCTCCAGAAGGGCAGCTCGATCATGCCCGGCAAGGTGAACCCGGTCATCCCCGAGGTCGTCACGCAGGTCGCCGCCCAGGTGATCGGGAACGACACCGCGATCACGATCGGCGGCATGAGCGGGCAGTTCGAGCTCAACGTCTACATCCCGCTGATGGCCCGGAACCTGCTCGACTCGATCGAGCTGCTCACGAGCGCAGCAAGGCTCCTCGCCGAGAAGTGCGTCGACGGGATCGAGGCGAACCGGGAACGCAACGAGCAGTACGCCGAGAGCACGCTTGCAGCGGCCACCGCGCTCAACCCCTTCATCGGCTACGACAAGGGAGCCGAGATCGTGAAGGAGGCGACGGCGTCCGGGCAGGCCGCTTCGCGAGGTCGCCCGCGAGGCCGGCGTGGACGAGTCGATCCTCGACGAGGCGCTCGACTACCGCGCCATGGCGAAGCCGCACGACTGAACCGGTTCCCGGTTTACGGACAGAGGCGTGTGGGCAAGGCGAAGTGTCGCCGGGTGGGCCGGTGACCTGAAAAGGGGAGAGTGAATAGTGCGAAAGCTTCTAGCGCTCGGTGCAGTCCTCGCGAGTGCCCTCGCCTTCGGGATCGTCCCTGCGGGTGCGATCACGGACGGCGAGCTCGATGGGACCCGCCATCCCGCCGTCGTACTCATCGTCATGGACGTCGCAGGAGCGCCGGCCTTCCGCTGTACCGGAACGCTCATCGCGCCGACGTTCGTCTGACGGCGGGCCACTGCGCCGGGGAGCCCGGCGAGTTCAGCGCGATCCGCGTGTTCGCCGAGTCCGACGTGCAGAGCGACCCGACCTATCCCTTCTCCGGTGGCCCGAACACTGTCGATGCCGTTCGGTGGGCCTCGCATCCCGACTTCACGGAGGCGCAGTTCTTCCTCCACGACGTCGGAATCATCGAGCTCGCGAAGCCGATCCAGCTGCCTGCCGGCTCCTACGGCACGCTGCCGACCGCAGGCCAGTTCGACGTCTTCAAGACGAAGCGAGGTCAGCAGCAGATCACGTTCCCGTCTGTCGGGTTCGGGCTTCAGCAGATCAACCCGGCTCACGTCGAGCAGGAGAAGGTCCGGATGCTCGCCCATCCGCGTCTCATCCAGATCAACGTCCCCGGACAGGTCGGCGACTTCTCCATGCTGCTGTCGAACAACCACTCGACGGGCGGAACCTGCTTCGGTGACTCGGGCGGCCCGAACTATCTGGGCGATACGAACTCGACCCTCATCGCCGCCGTGACCTCGTTCGGGAAGAACGGCAACTGCGCGGGCACAGGCGGTGTCTTCCGGCTCGACAAGACGGACGTCCTCGAGTTCATCGGCGAATTCATGACGGACGCGTCGTAACAGGCGAGAGGCCGTTTGCAACGTCAAGGGCCGCCTGTTGGCGGCCCTTCGTGTCTTTCCGACAGCTGAGGTCTCTCTACAGACTGCCTCCACGGGCCGCGATCTCGGCCGTGATCCAGTCGAGGGCCTGCGCGGTGTCGACGCGATACGAGTACGTGTTGCTCGTGCATTTCGCGCCATTTCCGAACGAGTTGACGGCGAGAATCACATTCGTTTCACCGAGAAGGTCAGGCCCTCCGGAGTCACCGGAGCACACGCCGCCGTTGTTCGCGTGCAGCTTGAGGAACTCGTTGCTTATGCGGTCGTTGCTCGCGATCAGCGTCGTCGGCGCGAAGAACCTCGTGAACGCGGCGCCCGGCACCGGCTTGCAGGGGCCACCGCCGGACCGCCGCCGTTGACGAAGCTCTGCACCCGAAGCCGACGATGTCCACTCCGGTCTTGTTCGCGAGCGAATCGACGAGACCCTCGCTGGGAGCGCGCCGTCTGTCCGAGCGTCGCGCTCGGCGGCACGGGCGCAACTGCCCGTGCGTCCGGTGGGCACCTGGCATCCGCTCGCCGTCAGGATCACGACGCGACGTCGTGTGTGTCGAATCCGGGGAGTCCGCCACCCGATCCGAGCGCGAACTCCGGATCGAAGTAGTAGCTCCCGTAGAACCAGTTGCGCTGGGCGTTCGTGTCATTGATCAGATTGGGGTCAAACGACGCGAACGATGGGTGCGCCGGTGATCGTGTTCGTCTCCAGTCCCGAGGTGCTGTCGCTGGAGCGGTGCAGCGGTTACGACCACGGTCGGCGACAGCAACGTCCCCGAGCACGCGAAGACCAGGTTGTCGAGGTAGCCCACATACGGGTGGTTGTTGCCGTCGAACTGCCCATTCGTGACCGCTCCAGCCGAGCCTCCGAACACCCCGAAAGCAAGGCGGCGGTCGCGAACAGCAACGTGACGATGCGTCTTGTCACTCGTCTCTCCTTCCCCTGAGTGCGGCTCGAGAGAAGCCGCGTGAGACGTCATCGTGTCCGGGCCTGACCTTCGCTGTCAGTAGGCGACCGCGCCGCGGCCGGTCTCGGCTGCGTGGCGCTGCTCGTCCGCGCGGTACGACGAGCGCACGAGCGGGCCGGAGAAGACCGAGCCGAACCCGAGTGCCTCGCCCTGCTCGCGGAACCAGCGGAACTCGTCGGGATGCACCCAGCGGTCGATCTGCGCGTGCTTCGGCGACGGCTGGAGGTACTGGCCGATCGTGACGACGTCGACGCCGTGTGCACGCAGGTCGCGCATCGTCTCCACCACCTCGTCGTTCGTCTCGCCGAGCCCGACGATGATCCCCGACTTCGTCAGCACGGGGTAGTCCGGCGAGCTCCTTCGCGCGCTCGAGGAGCCAGAGCGCCTTGTCGTAGCTCGCCTTCGCGCCGCGCATCCGCGCATGCAGGCGGCGGACGGTCTCGATGTTGTGGTTGAAGACGTCCGGCCGGGCGGCGAGCACGACCGCGAGCGCCTCCTCCTCGACGCCGAGGAAGTCGGGCGTGAGGATCTCCACTTTCGCAACCGGCAGCTTGCGCTTGATCGCACGGATCGTCGCCGCGTAGTGCGCCGCGCCGCGATCGGGGAGGTCGTCGCGGTCGACCGAGGTCACGACGACGTGGGAGAGCTTCATCTGCGCGGCCGCCTGGGCGAGCCGGAGCGGCTCGAGCGGGTCCGGCGGCCCGTCGGGCTTCCCCGAGTGCACGTAGCAGTAGCGGCACGCACGCGTGCACGTGTCGCCGAGGATCTGGAAGGTCGCCGTTCCGCGGCCCCAGCACTCGCCGATGTTCGGGCAGCGCGCCTCCTCGCAGATCGTGTGGAGCCCGCCCTCGCGCATGAGCCCCTTGACCTCGAAGTAGCGGGAGTTCGCGCTCGGTGCGCGCACCTTCATCCACTCCGGCCGGCGCGGGCGCTCGGCAACGGGAAGCGACTTCTCCATCGCGATTAGTCTAGGTGTCGTGGTTGCCGAGGCTCCGCTCGAGCGGAACGACGCCGGGCTCTATCCAGCCGGCGAGGGCTGGTTCGTCGTCAACGCGCGTGATGCTCAGTGGTTCGACAGCAACGGTCTCGGCTTCTACACGCCGTTCGAGGGCGAGAACGCTCGCTTCTCGCAGCTCGGGTTCAACATCGGAATCCTCCGGCCCGGCGAGCCGAGCTGCATGTACCACGCGGAGGGTGCACAGGAGGACTTCCTCGTCCTCTCCGGGGAGTGCCTGCTGATCGTCGAGGGCCAGGAGCGCCACCTCAAAGCGTGGGACTTCGTGCACTGCCCGCCGATGACCCGAGCACGTGTTCGTCGGCGCCGGCGACGGCCCGTGCGTGCTGCTTGGCGCCGGCGCCCGCATCTCGGGACGTGGCCTGGTCTACCCCGTCGACGACGCGGCGCTCCGTCACCGCGCGGGCGTCGAGAAGGAGACATCCGAAGGCGCCGAGGCGTACGCGCAGCTACGGACGGCCCTGGCCGGCCCCCTGCCCACCGGAGTTCCCGGGAAGCTGATCAGTCGACCTGCTCGACCATGAGCGTGGACATGGTCGAGCCTTCGGTCCAGAGCCGGTGCGGGACACCTCTCGGCCAGCGGACCTGCTGACCCTCCTCGAGCGGCGCGGTCTCTCCTGCCACCGACGTGAAGCCGCGGCCGGACAGGCAGACGACGATCGTGTCTCGCTCGCCCGGGTGCTCGTGGATGGTCGCATGCTCGGAGAACCGAAGCTGGGCGACGAAGAAGTCGTCCTCGCGGACGAGCACGCGACCCAGCGACGCCGACGACGCCGTCGCCCGGGAGCGGGTCCCAGCCGAGGCGGGGGAACGGGCGGATGTCGACGGTCATCGCGCCGCGAGCGCGGCGTGGATCGACTGCGGCCAGAGCCCGGCGCCGTCGTCCGCCGGGAGCTCCTCGAGCGCGAGCCCGAAGACCTCGCCGATCGCTCGTATCGCCTCAGGCCGCACCTCGTCGACGCCGAGCGGACGCTCGAGCTCTCTCGCCATCGTCGTGAACTGCGCGTCCTCGAGCCCGCACGCCGTGATCCACTCCGTGAACGGCGCCGGGTCGAGATCGACGTTGAGGGCGTACCCGTGCGTGGTCACCCAGCGCGACACGTGCACGCCGATGGACGCGATCTTGCGCGGGCCTTGTCCGTTCGAGGGAGCCATCCACACGCCTGTCAAGCCGTCGTAGCGCACTCCTTCGAGCCCGAAGGCCGCGAGCGTTCGGATGAGCGCCTGCTCGAGGTTGCGGACGTACCGCTTCACGTCCTTGCCGTGCTCGTGCAGGTCGAGGATCGGGTAGCAGACGAGCTGTCCCGGGCCGTGGAACGTCGACTTGCCGCCGCGGTCGGTCTCCGCGATCTCGACCGCCGCGCCCTCGGGGATGTGGAGCTCGCTCTCGGTCTCGGTCCGGCGGCCGATCGTCACGACCGGCGGGTGCTCGAGGAAGATCACCGTCTCCGGGATCGCGCCCTGCGAGACCGCGCCGGCGAGTGAGCGCTGCAGCTCGAACGCCTCGCCGTAGGGCACGAGGCCGAGGTTCATGAGGTACGCGCCACGGGTCACGTGACGCAGGCTACTCGGAGCCGACGAGCTCGCGGGCGGCCTCGAGATCGCTCGCATGCACGAGAATCTCGCGCGGCCCGCCGCCCGACGGCATGCCGTCGTACGCACCTGCGCCGACGTCCGTGTAGCGCTGCAGCGACTCGATCCCCGCCGTGGAGAGCAGCGAGCGAACCATCTCCGCCTCGAGCTCGTTCGCGACGATGCGCAGGCGCACGAGGTCGTTCGTCATGGTCGCTGCTGGAACATCCAGCGGTGGCCTTCGAGGTCCTCGGCCGTGTAGAGCCGCCCGGCGGGTCCGTCTTCCAGGGGGCGGATCACGTTCGCGCCCGCCGCGACCGCAGCCGCGTGATGAGCGTCGAGATCGTCGACCAGGACGAGCACACCGTCGACGACCCATGGGTTGTCGAGCCAGCGACGTGCTGCGGCGCAGGTCTCCCGGTGCCGCTTCGGGCTCTCGTAGTCACGGCTCGGGGTCGCCAGCATGACGATCTCGCCGTCCAGCTCGAGCTCCGCGTGCCCGATCGTCCCGTCGTCCATCACGTAGCGCCGGCCGTGCTCGCTGAAGCCGAAGGCCGCCGTCAGCCAGTCGATGGCGGCTGCCGGTGTCCTCGTACGCGATCATCGGGACGATCCGCTGAGTCATGCGCGTGGCCTACGTGGCGCGGATCTCGTACCGCGGCAAGCCGTCGTCCGGAAGGATCTCCCAGGCGGCCACGGAGCGGACGAACGTGTGTGCCTCGGGCTTGCGGTCGTAGTCGAGGCCGAAGGCGGCCAGGCGCACGCTCGAGCTCTCCGACTCGGGCCAGCCGCCGCCGAAGAGGTTCGACCCGCAGTTCGAGCAGAACGTCTTCGCCGAGCCCTCCTCGGGCGTGTACGAACGCAGGAGCTCACGACCTTCGACGATACGGATCGCCTCCGTTGGCACGCGCCCACTCACCGTTCCGTAGCCGCCCGCGATCCGCTTGCAGTACTCGCAGTGGCAGTGCGAGGTCGCGACGAACGGCTCCGTGACCTCGAACCGGACGCCTCCGCAGAGGCAGCTGCCGAGCATCGTCATGCTAGTAGGCGGCTTCGTCCCAGCTCTGGAGCCGGTCGCGGATGTCGCGGATGCACATCCCCGCGTACGCCCCGTCGACGAGCCGGTGGTCGTAGGTGAGGGTCAGGTTCATGAGCGGCCGGATCGCGATCACGTCCGAGCCGAGATCGTCCTGGATGACCCACGGCCGCTTCACGAGCGCGTACGTCCCGAGGATGGCCGACTGCGGCTGGTTGATGATCGGCGTCCCGTGGAACGTCCCGAAGCTGCCGGGGTTCGTGATCGTGAACGTGCCGCCCTGCACGTCGTCGGGAAGCAGCTTCTTCGTGCGGGCGCGTTCGGCGAGGTCCTGGATCGCGCGAGCCATGCCCGTGAGGTTCAGGTCCTGCGCGTTGCGGATGACCGGCACGATGAGGCCCTTCCCTTCGTCCAGCGCGACGGCGATACCGAGGTTGACGTACGGCCGGGTGACGATGCTCTGTCCGCGCAGCTCGCCGTTGACCCACGGGTAGTCGAGAAGGGTGTCGACCGTTGCCCGCGCGATGAACGCGAGGTACGTGAGGTTGACGTTCTGCGCCGCGAGCTCGGGCTTCAGCTTCTGCCGGAGCGCGACGACGCGCGCCATGTCGACCTCGATCGCGCTCGTGACGTGCGCAGCGGTGTCGACGGAGCGACGCATGTGCTCCATGACGCCGCGGCGCATCGCCGACATCGGCTCGATCGCCTCCCCCGGGCCGAGCGCGGGCTCGGCACTCGCGGCCGCGGGCGCCGGCGCGGCGACGGGAGCGGGTGCCGGCGCTGGCGACGGGAGCGGGCGCCGGTGGCGGGGGGGCAGGCGGAGCGGGTGCGGGCGGTTGCCGCAGCTGCAGCGGCCACGGGTGCGGGCTCGGCCGGCGCGGGTGGAGGCGGCGGCGGCGCCGGCGCCGGCAGCGGGCTCGGGGGCGGCCGCCACGGGCGCGGGCGGAGGAGGAGCGGCGACGGGTTCCGGCGCGGGCGCAGGCGGTGGCGCGACCGCGGCTCCGGACTCGATGTACGTGAGGATGTCCTTCTTCGTCACCCGGCCACCGGTGCCGGTGCCGGGAACGACGGAAGGATCGACGCCGTGCTCGGCCGCGATGCGCGCGACGACGGGCGACACGAACGTCTTCCCGTTGTCCGCCGCGACCGGGGCGGCCGGCAGCGGCCGTGGCCACCGCAGGGACGGGCTCGGTGGTCACCGGCGGAGGCTCCGGCGCCGGAGCAGCGGCAGCGGCCGGCAACCGGCTCGGGTGCGGGCTCCGGCTCGGGCTGCGCGGGCGCTGCCGGAGCGGGAGCGGGCGCGCCGATCTCCGCGCCGGCCGGCGCGATGAGCGCGAGAACGGTCCCGACCTCCACCGTCTCACCCTCTTGCACGAGGATCTGTGCGACGACTCCCTCGGCGGGGCTCGGCACCTCGGTATCGACCTTGTCCGTCGAGATCTCGAGCAGCGGCTCGTCCCGCTGGATCGGCTCGCCGACCTGGCGGAGCCACTTCGTGACCGTTCCCTCGGACACGGAGACGCCCATCTGGGGCATCACGACCTCGGTCTGCATTCCTGTCGACACCGTTCCTCCCGGTTCGTAGCGGCTCAGTAGGCGGCGAGCTCTCTCAGAGCGCTCACGACGTCATCGACCTGCGGGATGTACGCCTTCTCGAGCGGGGGCGAGAAAGGCACGGGCGTGTCGGGCGCAGCCACGCGCATGACGGGTGCATCGAGGTGCTCGAAGGCCTCCTCGGCGATCGTCGCGGCGATCTCGGCGCCGAAGCCGGCGGTGCGCGTGTCCTCGTGCAGGACGAGCACCTTCGAGCAGCGCCGGACGCCCTCGAGAACGCGCTCCTTGTCCCACGGGATGAGCGTCCGGAGATCGAGCACTTCGACCTCGAATCCGTCCTTCGCGAGCTCCTCCGCCGCTTCCGTCGCGGTGTAGACCATCGCGCCCCACGTGATCACGGTCGCGTCGTCGCCTGCGCGATGGACGTTCGCGCTTCCGAACGGCACCGTGTAGCGATCCTCGGGCACCTCGCCCTTGATCCGGCGGTACAGGTGCTTGTGCTCGAAGAAGAGCACCGGGTTCGGATCCTCGATCGCAGCGGCGAGAAGGCCCTTCGCGTCGTGCGGGGTGGCCGGGCAGACGATCTTGAGCCCGGGGATGTGGGCGAACGACGTCTCGGGGTTCTGCGAGTGGAAGGGGCCGCCCGAGAACCCGCCTCCCGACGGGAGTCGTACGACGATGGGGACCGGCGTTCGCGCCCGGAAGAACTGCTTCGAGGCGACGGTCACGAGGTGATCCCACGCGCAGGAGATGAAGTCGGCGAACTGCATCTCCGCGACCGGGCGGAGGCCCATGAGCGCCGCGCCGGTCGCGCCTCCGACGATCGCCGTCTCGGAGAGCGGCGTGTCGATGACGCGCCACGGCCCGAACTCCTCCTGGAATCCGAGCGAGACCTTGAAGGCGCCGCCGTACACACCGACGTCCTCGCCGAGGATGAAGACCCGCGGGTCGCGCCGCATCTCGAGACGGAGGGCGTCCGAGATCGCCTGGATGTAGGTCATCTCGGCCATGGCTACTTGTGGTGCGGCGTGTCGAGGTCCTCGGGCCCCGCGAAGACGCTGTCCTCGAGCGATGCCGGATCGGGCAGCGGGGACTCGTCCGCGCGGTCGAGTGCGTCGCTCAGCAGGCGCTTGACGGTCGCGGTGATGTCGCTCTCCTCTTCCTCCGTCATCTCCGCCTGCTCGTGCAGCCAGGTGCGGTAGCGCTCGATCGGGTCGTATGCGGCCCACCTCTCGAACATCTCCTTGGGCACGTAGAAGGCGTCGTCGTGCACGGCGTGGCCCTCCATGCGGAGCGTCAGGCACTCGAGGAGGGTCGGCCCACCGCCCTCGCGCGCCTTCTCGATCGCCCGGCGCGCCTCGCGATACACCGCGAGCACGTCCGTCCCGTCGACGACGACGCCCTCGAATCCGTACGCCGCGGCGCGATCGGCGATGTGCTCCACCGGGAAGGAGAGGTAGGTCGGCGTCGAGTACGCCCACTGGTTGTTGTCGCAGACGAACACCATCGGCAGCTGGCGCACGCCTGCGAAGTTCATCGCCTCGTGGGCGTCGCCGCGTCCGGCAGAGCCTTCGCCGAACCAGCCGACGGCGACTCTCCGATCGCCCCGGATCTTGAACGCGAGCGCCATCCCGGTCGCGACCGGGAGCATTGCCGGAAGGTGCGAGACCATCGTGTGCAACCCGAGCTCGGCCATGGCCATGTGGACGTTCCCGTCGCGGCCGCGCGTCGGGCCCCCTTCGCGGCCCATGTAGTTCGCGAAGACGCGCCACGGCTCCATGCCGCGCACCACGTGAACCCCCATGTCGCGGTGCAACGGTGTTCCCACGTCGTTCGGCCCCATCGCCGTCGCGACGCCCACCGCCGCGCCCTCGTTCCCGCGGCCCGTGTAGAACGAGCCCGGGATCTTCCCCTGCTTGTAGAGGATGTGGCCGCGCTCCTCGATCCCCCGCGTGATGAGCATGCTGCGGTAGATGCCGAGGAGGTCCTCCCGGTCGAGCCCTACCTCCTTCACCTCCTGCAGCGAGCCCACGGGCTCGGCTTCACGTACGGCCATGCGGCGATCTCCCGTCGTCCGGTTGACGGTTCCCCACTCTAACGACTGCGTCCGTTGCCCCTCCCGGGTCTACAGTGGCCGCGAATGGCCAAGGCCAAACGCAACTGGATCCAGGAGGAGCGGCGCAAGACGCTGGGCGATTGGGTCGCGTTCTGCCTCTCCTGCGGGCACACGCTGCGCTACTTCCTCGACGACGAGGACGAGCTCCCTGCCGCATGCCCGCAGTGCGGCGGCGAGCTCCGGCACCGCTGCCCGAGCTGCGCCGCGCCGATCGCGTCCGCGTTCGCCGTCGAGTGCGAGGAGTGCGGCGCACCGGTGCGCGAGCGCGAGCTCTTCGGCACGCGATCCGCCGCCCCGGGAAGTAGCGCGCGCTACGTGATCTGCGAAAAGCGGATCAGCGTCACGATCTCGTCCTCGGCGACCTCGCGGTTGTAGAGCTGTCCGAGGAACCAGACCATCTCGTCGACCCGACGGATCTGCGGGTTGTCGTGCTCGATCTCGCGCGGTGACAGCTCGGCGAGCGCCTTCACCTCGACCTTGTCGATGACCGCGTCGAAGATGCGCTCGCGCTGCCCGTAGCGCACGCCGCAGAGCACGGTGACGATCATGCCCTTCTTGTACTTCGCCGACTTGTCGCCGAGCCGGATGGTCGCGGTCTTGCGTCCCGTGCGGAGCTGATCGGCGACGGCGGGGTTGTAGAAGTTGAGCGCGAACGTCGGCATCGGCGGCCGGGCAACTATAGAGGGTCGTTCGCGAGCATCTCGACGGCCTTCGCGACCATCTCGCGCTCGCCTCTGTACGCGAGGAGTGCCGGCCCGTCGGCGAGCGGGAGCCACCGCGCCTCGGCGACCTCGATCTCCATTCCCGGCGGGAGCGCGCCGATGCGGCCGCGTCGCGCGTGCGCGAGGAAGAAGCTCACGATCTTGAAGACGCGCTCCCCATCCCAGGTGTAGACGTAGCGGACGTCACCGAGCTTCGAGGCGAGGCGACCGTGCACGCCGGTCTCCTCGAACCCCTCGCGAATGCGCTGTCTCTGCGGGCTTCTCGCCCCGATCGACGAGGCCCTTCGGCAGCGCCCACGTCCTTCGCGGCTTGCCCTGTGGCCGAACCGCCGCGAACCACCAGCGCCCGCGCATCCTGCGCACGAGGACGACACCGGCGGAGAATTCGCGGCGCACCCCGACTTTGTAACACTTGCGGCACAGCCTCGTCACGCGATCTGAGCGTGATCGACTCAATTTGGCTTTGCGCAACGCGCCGGAGCATGCTAGGGTGGTACTGGCACTCTCCAGGTGTGAGTGCCAATGTTGTTACAAACTCCGTATTCAAGGAGGGACTGTCGAATGGATTTGCAGCCTTTGGGTGACCGCCTGATCGTGGAGGTCCTCGACGAGGACGAGATCACGGTGAGCGGCATCGTGCTGCCCGACACGGCGAAGGAGAAGCCGCAGCGCGGCAAGATTCTCGCCGTGGGCCCCGGCGCTCGTGACGAGGACGGGGACTACATCAAGATGGACGTCGAGGTAGGCGACGAGATCATCTTCTCCAAGTACGGCGGGACGGAGATCAAGGTCGGTGCCGACGACGTCCTCATCCTGCGCGAGTCGGATGTTCTCGCGAAGGTCGTAACCACAGGCAGCAAGGGCAAGAAGAAGCTTGCCGGCGCGGCCGCCTAGCCGTATCGCTTAGGAGGAACGAGAAGACATGGCTCACAAGGAGCTCAAGTTCAACGAGGACGCTCGCCGGTCGCTCGAGCGCGGCGTCAACGCCGTCGCGGACGCGGTCAAGGTGACGCTCGGCCCGAAGGGCCGCTACGTCGTCCTCGACAAGAAGTTCGGCGCGCCGACGATCACGAACGACGGCGTCACCATCGCCCGCGAGATCGAGGTCGAGGACCCGTTCGAGAACCAGGGCGCGCAGCTCATGCGCGAGGTCGCGACCGCGACCACGGACGTCGCCGGCGACGGCACGACGACCGCCACGGTGCTCGGCCAGGCCATCGTCCGCGAGGGCCTGAAGAACGTCGCCGCGGGCGCGAACCCGATGGGTCTCAAGCGCGGCATCGAGAAGACCGTCGACGCGGTCGTCGAGAACCTCAAGACGCAGTCCGTCGAGGTCAACGGCAAGGAGGACATCGCCCGCGTCGCCACCATCTCGTCGCGCGAGCGCGAGATCGGTGACGTCATCGCCGATGCGATCGAGAAGGTCGGCAAGGACGGCGTCGTGAACGTCGAGGAGGGTCAGACCTTCGGTCTCGACCTCGAGTTCACCGAGGGCATGCAGTTCGACAAGGGCTACCTGAGCCCGTACATGATCACGGACGCCGAGCGCATGGAGGCCGTCCTCGAGGAGCCGTACGTCCTCATCGCCAACCAGAAGATCGGCGCGGTCAAGGACATCCTTCCGGTGCTCGAGCAGGTCATCCAGGCCGGTCGCCCGCTGCTCATCGTGGCGGAGGACGTCGAGGGCGAGTCGCTCGCGACGATCGTCGTCAACAAGCTCCGCGGCACGTTCAGTGCCGTCGCGGTCAAGGCACCGGGCTTCGGCGACCGCCGCAAGCGGATGCTCGAGGACATCGCCATCCTGACGGGCGGCGAGGTCATCACCGAGGAGCTGGGCCTCAAGCTCGAGAACACGAAGCTCTCGCAGCTCGGCAAGGCCCGCAAGATCGTCATCGACAAGGACACGACGACGATCATCGACGGCGCCGGCGGTTCCGACGCGATCAAGGGCCGCATCAAGCAGCTCAAGTCGGAGATCGAGAACACCGACTCCGACTTCGACCGCGAGAAGCTCCAGGAGCGCCTCGCGAAGCTGTCCGGCGGCGTCGCGGTCGTCAAGGTCGGCGCAGCCACCGAGACGGAGATGAAGGAGAAGAAGCACCGCGTCGAGGACGCGCTGCAGGCCACGCGGGCAGCCCTCGAGGAGGGCATCGTCCCGGGCGGCGGCGTCGCGCTCATCAACGCCGGTGATGCGGTCAAGACCACGCTCGACAAGCTCGAGGGCGACGAGGCTACGGGTGCGAGGATCATCATCCGCGCGCTCGAGGAGCCGCTTCGCCAGCTCGCGTACAACGCGGGCCTCGAGGGCTCCGTCGTGATCGACAAGGTCCGCACCGCCAAGAAGGGCCAGGGCCTGAACGTCGAGACCGGCGAGATCGAGGACCTGGTCAAGGCCGGGATCATCGATCCGACCATGGTCACGCGCTCGGCGCTGCAGAACGCCGCGTCGATTGCGAAGAACATCCTCACCACCGAGGCTGTCGTCGCGGAGATGCCGGAGAAGCAGCCGGCGATGCCCGCAGGCATGCCCGGCGGCGGGATGGACTTCTAGGCCGAACGCCTAGACTAGGGATCCCTTCCCTGACCTGAACGACGAAGGGCCGGCAGCGCCGGCCCTTCGTGTTTCTACCCCTGAAAGACGAGTGGCCGCTGGGACGGCCACTCAGAGGGGGAAGAACTGGGGAGGATTGGGTACCCAGGTTTTCGTCGCAACGGGCATCCGCTTCGTCCCCCTTCCGGGGGAATCACGCGGAGGGAAATCGATGTTTCCCCATCGGTCTTCCTTCGCCCGTGCACGGACGAAGGGCGATTGACCTCCCGGGCGAGCAAGTCGCCCTTCGGCGCGGAAGCGGCGCTCGGTGACCAGCGCTCCCCACGATCAAAAGCCGTAACGCTCTTCCTTGAAGGGGTCGGCGTCGTTGTGGTAGCCGTAGCGCTCCCAGAACCCCGGGCGGTCGTTCGCGGTCAGCTCGAGGCCGCGTAGCCACTTCGCGCTCTTCCAGAAGTACTTGTGCGGGATGACGAGCCGGAGCGGGCCGCCGTGCTCAGGTGTCAGCGGTTCGCCGTCGGCGTGCGTCGCGAGGAGCGAGAGCGGATCGCGCAGGAACGCGATCGGCACGTTCGCCGTGTAGCCCTCCTCGGCATGCGCGACGACGTAGCGCGCCGACGGCTTCGGTTGCACGAGGGGCTCGAGCGCGCTCCAGTGCACGCCCTCGAACGTCACGTCGAAGCGGCTCCAGCGCGTGACGCAGTGGATGTCCTGGGTGTGGGACGTGCGCGGGAGCGCGTTGAGCTCGTCCCAGGAGATGCGGATCGGGTTCTCGACCTCGCCCTCGACGAAGAAGTCCCACGTCGCGAGGTCGGTCCGCGGGATCGAGCCCGCGTGGAGCACCGGCCACTTCTCGGTGAAGTACTGACCCGGTGGCAGGCGTGCAGGGTCGTAGCCCGCGTCTCTGACCTTCCGCTCTGCCCTGCCCCGGAACACTGCTGCAACACTAGTCTCGATGGCTGTCACGGCGTTACGGGTCGCAGCTCGCCCGCGGGAGTTCGTCGGCGTGCGCGGTCCCGATGCCGCCTCCTACCTCCAGGCGATGGTGTCGAACGACGTCGAGGCGCTCGGGATCGGCGACGCGTGCGAGGCGCTGCTGCTCACGCCGAAGGCGCGGGTGATCGCGCCGCTCGTCGTGCTCCGTCGCGCCGTCGACGACTTCCTCCTCCTGACCGAGCCCGGGCTCGGTGAGCGTGTCCGATCCACGCTCGTCCGTTCGCGGTTCGCCGCGAAGTGCGAGGTCGAGCAGCGAAGCAGCACGAGTCGGTCGTCGTCCTCGGCGGCGAGCGAGGGCATTCCGACCTCCGACTACGGGGTGCCGGCGGTCGAGGTTCTCGACGACGCGCGTCGAGCCGACGATGGACGACGATGAGCTCGAGCTCCTCCGCATCCGCGCCGGGACACCGCGCTTCGGCCGCGAGATCGACGATCGGGTGCTTCCCGCCGAGGCCGGCCTGGAGTCGCGTGCGGTCGACTTCGAGAAGGGCTGCTACCCGGGTCAGGAGCCGATCGCGCGCCAGCACTACCGCGGACGCGTGAACCGGACGCTCCGCGTGCTCGAGATCGCTGGGCCCGAGCTTCCCGCGTACGACGCAGAGCTCGAGATCGAGGGCAAGATCGTCGGGCGCGTCACGAGCACAGCCCGCGACGGCGAGCACGTGGTGCGGCCTCGGCTACGTCCGGGCCGAGGTTCCGCGCGAGGCGCTGCTCCGGCTCGGAGAGCGCTCGGTGAGGCAGCTAGACTTGCCCTCCCCGCGCCCGTAGCTCAGGGGATAGAGCGCTGCCCTGCGGAGGCAGAGGCCGCAAGTTCGAATCTTGCCGGGCGCACTACGCGAAAGCCCCGCAAACACGGGGCTTTCGTC
Source organism: uncultured Gaiellaceae bacterium (assembly GCA_963754175.1). Lineage (GTDB taxonomy): Bacteria > Actinomycetota > Thermoleophilia > Gaiellales > Gaiellaceae > GMQP-bins7. The sequence goes on from CAVWES010000014.1 coordinate 174,467, forward strand.
TCTCTCAGGCTCGACGGGCCACGCCGAGCCGACGCCTACTCAGCGCCTATACGTCCGGCTTCGAGGGAGTCGCCGCGGAGGGCATGCCGCGTTCCTCGCGCGCGCCCGGGCCCGTCTCCACGCCCTTGGATCTATCCCTTCCGCCTCGAGCTTTCGATTCAGACCCAGCTCGGCGATTCAGGTGGCCACCTCGTACGCGCTTATCAAGGAGCACATGGGCGAGGGCGGTCTCGTGGAGATGGCCCGCTTCGGCTAGGCGCTGAGCGTGAACACGTGCGCGTCGATGGGAGCGTAGTGCTCGTGGCTTTCCACGATCGGCGCGCAGTCGTCGAGCGGAATCGCGAGCTGCTCCGCGGCGGCGCTCGTCACGAGAGCGAAGCCGCTGCGTCCCGCGAGCTCGGGCGCGCTCGACTTGAGGAGACGGTGTGCGATCACGACTTCGGGCCCGACGAGCTCGCGCTGGCCCGCGATCTCCTGCAGCACGAACGGGCCCGCGTGGAGGATGAACTTCAGGTCGAGCGTCTCGATGTTGGCGCACGCGTCGCACCAGCACGGCCAGATCTCCTTCGCGGACCCGACCTGCTGGCGGAAGCCCGAATAGCAGCCGGCGAAGCATGCGAGGACGTCGCTCCCCTTGGGCACTGCGTCGCGATCCGTGGCGAACGCGAAGACGGCGTCGCCCTCGAGCTTGGACAGCGTAAACGGCGGCACGAGCCCGCCCACGATCCCGTCCAGGAGACGCGTGAGGATCGCGTACGCGTCCGGAACCGCTCCGTCCGCGAATGCGTCGTCGCGATGCGCAAAGGCGACCGACTGGAGGAATGCGGTGTACCCGCTGATGTCGGCGAGAACGAGTGGCCCGCTCGCCGCAGTCGGGGCGCCGGAGCTCGTCTTGGCGTCGAGGGTCACGATCGAACGCTACTACGAGAGCTCCATCGCCAAGGAGGCCTCAGAGCACGAGTTCGGCGCGAACCGATCCGCAGGTAGCTCGCGAGCTCGGGATCGTCGGCGTCAGTGGTCGAGCGGCTCGCGCTTCGCCAGGCTCGCCGTGACTCTGCGAAGTGCTCGAGCCTCGGCGACCCCTCGGTGAGGTACCGCTCAAGCCACCGCATCGCCGCCTGCTCATACTTCGGCGACCTCGCTCAGCGCAGAGATGGTACGAATTGCAGGAGGTCTTCGAGCGGCAGATTCGGGAGCTCGCGAGCGGCATCCTCGGCCAGCCATAGAGCGCGTCGCTCGATCGCTCGGCGGAAAGGGACGTGGGCGTGGGCTGGGCGGTCAAGAACGTATGTTCCTACAAGGCCCCGTGCGATGCATTGCACACGCACTTGCTCCCGAGTCGGTTGCGGCCCTAGCTTCGGGGCGTTCGAGCCAGCTCCGGAGGGGGACAACGAAGGAGGGGAAAGATGGGGAGACGGCTTGGAGCAGCGACCGTCTCGGCGATCGTCGTTGCGACTGCGCTCGTGGTCATGGTTGCGACGGCGACGGCGGGGACTATGCACGTATCAGGGCCAGGCGTTTTCGCCGCTTGCAGCCGTAAGTGCGGGCACCGCACCCGCCAAGACGGGGGACTACCCAGTCCTCAACCTCGATGGAAGCCTGGACGGGTGTTGGTACACGTACATCTCAGACGCGAAGGTGAACCCGAGCGGCACACACCAGGAGACGGGCACCGAGCTGTTCGTCGGCTGCCTCAACGGAACGACGTGCGGGAAGTTCACGACGACCTACACGTTCACCGGCAAGTTCACGTCGAGCTTCGAGGAGATTCACGGACGCTGCCAGCACGCGATCACCGGCATCACGGGTGGCTTCACTGGCATGTCGGGCGTCATCCTGTTCAAGGATGACGTCGACACTGGGATCGCCTACTACCGAGGCAACCTCAACTCTTAGGCATTCAACTTGGAGGGATCGGGCCGGGGGAACGAACGGAACGCTCGGCCCGATCTCTCGGTCGACCCGACGGTCGTTGAGCCCGCCCGCCTCGAGCTCCCGCTCCTCGATCCGCAGGTAGCTGTGGTAGGGACTCTGCGGCCTGTTGCAATTGTGACGAGCGTTTGAGAAGGTAGTCCGCGAACCGTCGCGCAAAGGGGGAGTGAGAATGAAGATTCGTCGTCCTCTGCTTCTTGCAGTGGTTGCTGCTGCCGGCGTGTTGCTGGCGAGCATCGCGGCCAACGCCGTTGCCGCTGAGACGCCATTCAAAGGCACCGTGAACGCGGATGAGACGGTCGTGCCCTCTCCTCCGACCGCCTCACTCACTCGGGACGGCACGGGCACCGCCACGTATCTCGGCAGGTATACAGAACACATCGTGATGACGATCAACCTTCCGACCATGGCTTCGACAGGGGCCGCAACGTTTACGGCGGCGAACGGCGACACCCTGACCGCCACTGTCGCCGGACAGGCGACCCGGAGAGGTCCCACCACGCTCTCGATCGTCGAGATCTACACGATCACGGGCGGAACGGGGCGCTTCGCTGACGCGACCGGCAACTTCACACTGCGCAGCAACGTGGAGCAGACAACAGGCGTTAGCAGCGGAACGTTCAGGGGAACGATCGACCACTAACGCGCACGCCTAGCTCGAGCCAGTCTCGGAGCTGCCGAGGCCTATCTCGCGCAGAAGTGATCTGCCCTGCGCAGGCAGAGGTGTCGCATGTTCGGATCATGCCGGGCGCATACCACGGATCTTCGCCACGAGCTCCGGTGCGAGCTCGTCGGGGACCGGGATCGTGAGGTTGTACTGCACGATCCGCCACTCGTCGCCGTCCCGGCGCAAGACTCCGGTGCCGCGACACGCGCCGTAGTGCTCGTTTTCGACCGTCTCGTCGAACCACGCGGTGAGACCGTCCGACGCGATGTCGACCGAACGGGCAGATGGCGCATAGCTCCAGCCCTTCCCACGCGAGAAGTACGAATGCACGAAGTCGCGGAACGACTGGCCCGCCCAGCGCTCACCGGGGGCCGTCCCGAGGAAGACGGCGTCCGGCGCGAGTGTCGCGACGTAGCGCTCCTCGTCGGCGGCCGCGGCGGCCGCGTGGAACGCGTCGAGCACCGCCTCGATGCGCGCGTGCTCGCTCACGTCGCGGCTGAGCGGTAGCCGGTCGACGCCGGTCCCGAGAGCCGCGCGCTCATCACCGTCTCCGCGGCCTCGGCGCTCTGCGGGTGACCCGTGACCGCTGCCAGGAAGTCGTCCCGGTCGAGCGCGTAGAGGACCGCATCAGTCCGGGCCGTAACAGTGGCCGTGCGTGGGACGTCACGCAGGAGCGCGATCTCGCCGAAGTAGTCGCCGGCAGCAAGCTCGGACATGGCGCCGCCGTCCTGCGAAACCTCCATCTCTCCCTCGGCGACGATGTAGAAGCGGTCGCCGGCGTCACCCTCGCGCACGATGACCGTGCCGGCGTCGACGCGGAGCGGAACGAGGCGGGCGGCGAGGTGCTCGAGCGAACCGCCCGGAAGCGGCGCGAAGATCGGGACCGAGGCGAGCACCCGCAACTCATCGGCGTCGGGAGCGGCGGCCGCCGCGTCGATGCGAGCGACCGTCGCTGCCGAAGAGCACGACGAGAAGCGGAAGGAACGCGCCAGCCACGATGAGCGCGGTCTCCACGCCCAGCCACGAGATGAGGGCAGGCACCAGCGCGGCGCCGATCCCAAGCGTCGCGTAGAAGAGCATCTGGATCACGCCGAAGACGCGCGCGAGCACGTCGTCAGGGACTGCTCGTTGCACGAGCGTGAGGCCCGCCACGTCGACAAGCGAGCTGCCAATTCCCATGCAGTGCGAAGACGAACACCGCGACGATGACGGATTGCCGGAGCCCGAGCAGGACGAGCGGCAGCCCGATGAGGATGATCCCGAACAAGAACGCTGGGCTGAGTCGCCGGGCGCCGGTGAGCGAGAGTGCGCCGACGCGCACCGATGAACGCACCGACGCCCATCGCGGCGTTCAGGTATCCGACTCCTCCGTCGCCGATGTCGAGCTGCTGAATCGCGACGACGACGATGAACACCTGGACAGCGCCGATGATCGCCGTCTGGGCCGTGAGGAGCACCACCATCACCCGGAGTGCCGGCTGTCGTCCGAGCGTCGTAAAGCCGGCGATGCGCTCGGCGGCGATCGTCGAGGCGTCGAGTTCACGGTCGGGGCGCTCGGAGCGTTCGATGCGGATGAGGATGAGGAAGCCAGCCGAAACCACGATGAGCAGGGCCGTGATCGGGAATACGAGCTCCGGTGCTGGCGACTGCGAGCAGGATGCCCGCGAGCGCCGGTCCCGCGAACAACGCGATACTTTCGATGCCGCTGGCGACGGCGTTTGCGGCGGTGAGCTCCTGCGGCGTTCGCGCCAGGTTCGGCGTTAGCGCCGCCTGGGAGGACCGGAACGGAGTCGTAGCGATCGTCGCGGCGATTGAGAGTGCGTAGACGAGCCACGGGGACGCGTCCGCGAACACGGCAACCGCTGCGGCGGCGACGAGCACGATCCTCGTGAGATTCGTGAAGAGGAGGACGCGCTCCCGCGGATAGCGGTCGCCGAGCATTCCCGCGAAGGGTGCGATGAGAGCAGCTGGGATCAGGCGCGCGAGGAAGATGAGGCCGACCGCGCTCTCTCCGCCGACGTCGTACGCGTACACGGAGACCGCAATCAGGAACGCGAAGTGCCCGACGATCGAAGCCGCCCATGCGAGCTCCAGCCAGCGCAGGTTGGCGTTGCGACCGACCGCCGCAAACGCAGATGCGGAGTCCCGTGAGCCTTCGTGCGATCCCGCCCACGGCGAGAGCATCTCACCCGCGCTTGCCGAGATGAAAGGGGAGAGGGAAGATTTCTGCCCCAGCGCGCGGTCTAGTGGTTCAGAATCGCGCGTTCAGCGCCCAGACCAAGGAGGAGCACACGATGTCGGACGAGATATCGCCCAGAGGACGAGGTCGAGGCTCACGGCGCCAGTCGACGGGGGCCGCCGTCGAGGGTCCCGGTCGAGGGTCCGCGTCGAGGCTCCGAGCGAGGGCCGCCGGACGCGAGGCGCGGACGACGAGCCCGATGTCGAGGCGCACGGGCCGGTGCGAGGCGTCCAGTCGAGGGTCCGGTCGAGGGTCCCGTCGAGTAGCGGCTCGCGACGAAGAGCTTTGAGAGGCCCGGGCGGCATCTGCCGCCCGGGCCTCTCTTTCATGCTCCGAGCGTGTCGGCGAGCTCGCCGAGGAGGCGCAAGCCCGCTTCGCGCGCGCTCGTCCTCGAGCGCGGCCACCGCAGTCGCGAGTCGCGCGACGACCTCGAGCTCCCCTCCGCTGTCGCCGAGGAGCCTCTCCGCCTCGCGCGCTTTCAGGAGAAGGTCGACGGCGATCGCGGCCTGGTTCGCGAACAGGCCGAGGAGCTCCATCTCCTGCAGGCTGAAGAGCGTCTGCTGCGGACGGTCGAGGACCGAGAGGACGCCGAGCGCGCCTTCCTCGTGCAGGAGCGGCGCGGCCATGAGCCCCTTCGGCACGTAGCCGGTGCCCTCGGCGACGTCGCTGCGCGAAGCGCGGGTCGTTCTGGACGTCCTCGATCACGAGCGGCGTCCGCGTCGCGAGCACCCAGCCGGCGATCCCCGTTCCGGCGGGGAAGCGCGTGCCGAGCAGCGTGTCCTCGCCCTCGCCGACGACGGCCTCGAAGACGAGCTCCTCGGTCTCCTCGTCGAGCAGCAGGATCGACGAGGCGCTTGCGCCGAAGATCGACCGCGCGACCTCGACGATCGCGGCGAGGAGCGCGCGGAACGAGTCCTCGGAGCCGACGACTCCCGCGGCGACGGCTGCACGAAGGTCCGGTCGGTCGGTCATGTCCCACCTCCTACGTTGGTCGCGGTCAGATAGAGCACGCTCTTGAGCTGGAACGGCGTGAGCTCGGGATGCTTGGCGAGGATCAGCGCGCAGATCGCGCTGAGGTGCGGCGTCGCGAAGCTGTTTCCGGAGACGGTCAACGTTCGTCCGCCGAGCCACGGCACCTCGACGTTCACGCCGCGCCCGAAGAACTCGACCGGCGGGCTCGGGTTGTAGAAGAAGTCGAGCGGATCGGCCTCCTCGTGGCTCCCGACGGAGATGACCGAGGAGAAGCGCCACGGGTAGCTCTCGACCGGCATGTTGTGCGCCGAGGCGACGAGCACGGTGCGCTTGAAGTACGCGCTGTCGGCGAGCTCGTGGAGCACGCTCGCGAACGGCTTCTTCGTCGTCGAGAGGCTCATGTTGATGACGTCGAAGCCCTGCTCGATCGCGTAGCGAAGCCCGCCCAGCAGCACGGCGCCGCTGCCGGTGAAGCTCGACGCCGAGGACGCGGACGCTCGAGATCCTGGCCTCGGGCGCGAGCCGGCGGACGATGCCGGCGCACGCGGTGCCGTGCCCGGAGACGTCGCCCTCGGTGTCCTCCTCGGCGATCACCTCGTCGTCCTCGTCCGATCGAGATGACGACGGCGCTCTCGAGCTCGCCGACGAGCGGGTGGGTCGCGTCGACACCCGAGTCGAGGATGCAGACGCGCACGCCCTCGCCGGTCGAGCCGCCGAGCGCCCACTCCCGCGTGACGCGCTCGGGCCAGTCGGCCGGGAGCGCGATCCGGTCGACCGCATCCTTCGGGAGGCTCCAGGCCGGGAGCGCGGCCTTGCCCGCGTCCCAGCCATGGCTCGTCACGTCCTGCACGGGATCGGACACTACGGGGCCAGAGCCGTACGAGTCCGATCCCGCTCAGCTTTCGCTCAGACGCTCGCGGATCTCGTCGAGGATGCGGCGGTCGGGCTCGTAGCCCTCCGCCGAGAGCGCCCGCTCGAGGTCCGCGATCAGCGCCTTGCGGAACGCGAGGTCGGCCTCGGCCCGAGCGACGATCTCGTCGAACGTCCGGCGTGCGTCCGGTAGCTCCTGCGCAGCCCGCACCCAACCCGTGGGCGCGGGGCGCAGAAGTCGGAGGAGCACTCCGAGACGCTCTTCGTCGTAGAGGCGCGTCATCAACCCCCTAGACCCGTCACGGGCGTCGTTTCTTCCCGCGCTCGCATCAATCCGTCCCTTCCAGCTCGGTGCGCAGCCTCTTGAGGCACCGCGCGATGCGGCTCGCGATCGTGCCCGACGGGATCTCGAGCTCGTCGGCGATCGTCTTGTAGCTCTGGTCGCGCGTGAAGAAGCGGTCGAGGATGTCCTGGCAGGCGTCCGGGAGGCCGGACAGCGCCTCGCGAACGGCTGAACGCCTCCTCGACCTCGGTGAGATCTGCGGTCTCCTCGCCTGCGAGGACGTCGTCGGCAGGAACCTCGCGTCCCTTGCTCGCGAGCGCGTCGAGGCAGCGGCGGCGCGTGAGCTGCGCGATCCACGGCCGGAGCGCGGAGTCGTCGCGCAGCGAGTCGAGGCGCGTGTAGATCCGCGTGAACACGTCCTGGAAGACGTCCTCGGCGTCTTCGTCGCTCAGCCGGAACCCGCGAACCGCGATGGCGTAGACGTAGCGCGAGTAGCGCTCGACGAGCTCGTTCCACGCCTCGGACACGCCTTCGCGACAGCTCCGGACGAGCTCGGCGTCGGACAGTGACGCGTACCGACTCACGGAACGTCGCTCACCGGTTGCGATTCGAGCAGGCGATCGGCGACGTCGTGCGCCGCCTGCTCGCTCGCAAGCGCGCGGGCCAGCCGAGGGTCGGTCGGGCGGACGCCCAGGTTCACGCGCACGAGGTGGGCCGCCGCCGCCGAACCGCCTGCCGCGAGTGCCGCCGCCGCGGCCGCGTCGGCACGGTACGTCGGGTCGCCGTGCTCGCCTGCGAGCGCCGCCAGCGCTGCGACGTCGGCGCCGAGCGACGCGATCTCGAGGGGCGCGGCAGCGGCCGCTTCGAGCTTCTGCTCGAGCGAGAAGCTGCGTCGTCGGGTCGGCGTCGCCTCCCGCTTCGGCATCGCGGAGCGCGGTGAGCGCGTCCTCCCATGCACGTCCGTCCGTGTGCGCGAGATCGACGGCGCGCTCCGAGATCGCGTTCGCCTGGGCACTCACGCCTGCCGCCTCCTCCCAGTCGAGCGAGCAGCGCGCGACCATCGCGACGAGTCGCGACGCGAAGGCGACCGTCAGTGCGGCCGCCGAGCCGGCGCCCGGGGCAAGCCCGTCGGCCGACAGGCGGTCGAGAAGCTCGCCGAGCCGCAGGTCGAGGTAGTCGTCGGTCGTCAGGGGCACGAGTCTACGGCGGCCGCGCCGGCGTTCCTAGACTTCGGCTCCGTGCCGCTGTACCTGACCGAAGCCGACGTCGCAGCTCTGCTCACGCCGGCCGCTGCGGTCGATGCCGTCGAGGCGTGCTTTCGCCGGATGGCGGCGGGCGACGTCGAGATCGCCCCGAGGCGCAGGCTGCGCCTGCCCGAGGGCGCGCTCGCCGACATGGCGGCAGCCGACAGCGGAGCTCGGGCTCGCCGGTGGGAAGCTCTACGCCGCGACGCCGAACGGTGCGACGTTCGTCGTCTGCCTCTTCGACTCCGACTCGTCGGCGCTCGTCGCGGTGATCGAGGCCGATCGGCTCGGGCAGCTCCGGACCGGGGCGGCGAGCGGGGTCGCGGCGCGCTACCTCGCGAAGAGCGGGGCGCGCACGCTCGGGATCATCGGCTGCGGCCACCAGGCGGAGACGCAGGTCGCGTGCATCCGCGCTGCCGTCCCGTCGATCGAGCGCGTCGTCGCGTACTGCCGAACGCCCGAGAAGCTCGCGGCGTTCTGCGAGCACACGGGTGCCGAGCCGGGAGAGAGCCATCGCGACGCCGCCGTGAACGACGTCGTCGTCACGATCACGAGCTCGCGCGATCCGGTCCTCCGGGGCGAGTGGCTCGAGCCGGGGGCGCTCGTCGCCGCAGCCGGCGCGAACGTCGTGACACGCCGCGAGCTCGACAACACCGTCCTCGAGCGTGCGCGATTCGTCTGCTGCGACTGGCTCGAACAGGCCAGGCTCGAGTCGGGCGACCTCGTCGAGCCGATCCAGGCGGGCGTGCTCGACTGGCTCGAGGTGCACGAGCTCCACGAGGTCGTCGCCGGCGAGACCGCCGGGCGACAGTCGGACGACGACATCGTCGTCTTCAAGTCGAACGGTCTCGCCGCGTGGGACGTCGCCATCGGCGCCGAGGCCGTGCGCGTCGCTCGCGAGCGTGGTGTCGGAACCGACGTCTAGCCGGAAGGCACCGAGGCCTTCGCGGCCTCGACCATGTCGCCGGAGAACGTCTCGATGATCTCCGGCCGGTCGAGCAGGCGCCGTTGCTGCTCCGGGGTCAGGCGGTTCTGGACGTACTTGTCCTCGAGGATCTCGGTCAGCGACCTGCCGCGCTCGTGCTCGCGGACGACGTACCGTGCGACGTGCTCCTCGGCCGACCCGCGGGAGAACAGGAACGAGAAGATGTTCTTGAACCCCGACACGAGACGCGATTGTATCCCGGTGTGCGCGTTCCTCGGACGTCGCTCGCGGTACCTCGGCCGGAGGCCGGCTCTGCTGCGTGAGTACGTGGCCGGCGAGGGGCGCGCATGAGACGCAGCTCGCGCGAGGGTCGGTACGCGGAGCGAACGCTCGTCGGCGTCGACGACGTCGGCGAGGAGGAGCGGATCGTCCTCTGGATCGAGCGCCGGCCCGGAGCGGTGTGGGCGGTCGGGCGCGCCGTCAACCCTCAGCTGCGCGACTCGGACGACCCGCGTCCCGAGGACGTGGTCTTCGAGGGCTACGAGCTCGAGGACGCGCTCGACCGTGCGAACGAGGCGCTCGAGGACGACGTGCGCGTGCTCGAGGAGGACGGCCGCCCGGCGGACGCGCGTCCGTTCACGCGCAAGGAGGTCCTGCCGCTCCTGGAGCGCTGGTTCTTCAACCGCTAGACGGCGCACACGGTGCTAGCGTCCGGCGCCTTGCGAATCCGCGTCGGACACAGCCCGGACCCCGACGACGCGTTCATGTACTGGGCGCTGACGACGGACCTCGTCGACACGCGCGGCCACGAGTTCGAGCAGGTGCTCGGCGACATCCAGACGCTGAACCAGTGGGCCCGTGCGGCGCGGCTCGAGGTGACGGCGATCTCGCTCGCCGCCTATCCGTTCGTGCAGGAGGACTACGCGCTCCTCCCGCACGGCGCGAGCATCGGGTCGGGCTACGGGCCGATCGTCGTCGCCCGCCGGCCGCTGACGCTCGCCGAGCTGGGCGAGCTCGAGATCGTCGTGCCCGGGACGATGACGACGTCGTTCCTCGCGCTCCGGCTCGTGCTCGACGAGTTCCGGTTCCGCGAGCTCCCGTTCGACGAGATTCCGGACGAGGTCGCCTCGGGACGCGCGGAGGCGGGGCTCCTCATCCACGAGGGGCAGCTCACGTTCGAGGACTACGGGCTCGTGAAGGTGCTCGACCTCGGCGAGTGGTGGCTGCTCGAGACCGGGCTGCCGCTGCCGCTCGGGCGTCAACGTCGCGCGGCGGGATCTCGGCGACGACGTGCTCTGCGAGGTCTCGCAGGTGCTCCGCGAGGCGATCCAGTGCGGGCTCGACAACCGGGCCGAGGCGCTCGAGTACGCGCTGCAGTTCGGCCGTGGCATCGACGCGGCGGTCGCCGACCGCTTCGTGTCGATGTACGTGAACGAGCTGACGCAGGACTACGGCGACGAGGGGCGCAAGGCCGTCACGGAGCTGCTGCGTCGCGGGGAGGCGCTCGGGGCGTTCCCGGAGCCCGTCGCGATCGACTTCGTCCGCTAACGTCGGCGGCCCATGGCGCGCGCCGTCGTCCTCTCCGCAGTCCGCACGCCGATCGGGCGTTACGGCGGCGCGCTCTCGGGGGTGCGGCCGGACGACCTCGCGGGATCGCGATCGCCGCGGCGGTCGAGCGGGCCGCCGTCGACGGAGCCGCGATCGACGACGTGTACTTCGGCTGCGCGAACCAGGCCGGCGAGGACAACCGCAACGTCGCGCGCATGGCCGCTCTCCTCGCCGGGCTGCCGGACTCCGTCGCCGGGGTCACGCTCAACCGCCTGTGCGCGTCGGGGCTCTCCGCGGTCGTCTCCGCGTGCCACGCGGTGCTCGCCGGGGACGCCGAGGTCGTCGTTGCGGGCGGCGTCGAGTCGATGAGCCGGGCGCCGCTCGTCATGGCGAAGCCGGAGACGGCCTTCCCGCGCGGCAACCAGACCGTCTGGGACACGACGCTCGGCTGGCGCTTCCCGAACCCACGACTCGAGGAGCTGTTCCCGCTCGAGTCGATGGGGGAGACGGGCGAGAACGTCGCCGAGCGCTTCGGCGTCTCGCGCGAGGATCAGGACGCCTTCGCGCTCCGCTCGCAGCAGCGCTGGGCGGCGGCGAACGCAGCGGGCGATTCGACGACGAGCTCGTCCCCGTCGGCGAGGTCGCCGTCGACGAGCATCCGCGCCCCGAGACGAACGCGCAGGCACTCGCGGGGCTGAAGCCTGCGTTTCGGCCGGACGGGACGGTGACGGCCGGGAACGCGAGCGGCATCAACGACGGGGCGGCCGCGCTCGTCGTCGCGAGCGAGGAGAAGGCGCGCGAGCTCGGCGTCGAGCCGCTCGGCGCGTTCGTCGGCGTCCGCCGTCGCAGGCGTCGATCCGCGCGTCATGGGGATCGGGCCGATCCCGGCCGTGCGCAAGCTGCTCGAACGCACCGGCATCGAGCTCGACGAGATCGATCTCGTCGAGCTGAACGAGGCCTTCGCGTCGCAGAGCCTCGCTGTCGTCCGTGAGCTCGGCCTCGACGAGGAGAAGGTGAACGTGAACGGCGGCGCGATCGCCCTCGGCCACCCGCTCGGCATGAGCGGCGCACGCCTGGTCGTCTCGCTGCTGCACGAGCTGCGCCGCCGCGACGGCCGCTACGGCCTCGCGACGCTCTGCGTGGGCGTCGGCCAGGGGGTCGCCGCGCTGTTCGAGCGCTAGCTCGTCGCGAAGACGCGCTCGCGCACCGGCTGCGCCCAGACCGTCTGGCCGCGCCAGTAGCCGGACTCCTCGAAGCGGTCGCGGGTCATGAGCACGAGGATCTCTGCCCCCGAGGCGTCGTGCAGCTCGACCTTCGCATCGCGGCCGAGGAGGGTGACCGCACGATCATCGCCTCGACCGCACCCTCGGCGGGCTCCGTGAGGAGCTCGATGTCGTGCGGCCGGACGAGCGACTCGCCGAGCGGCTGCGCGTCGCCCACGAAGGTCATCACGAACTCGCTCGCAGGCTCGTCGTAGAGCTCCCGCGGGCTGCCGACCTGTTCGAGCCTGCCGTGGTTGATGACGGCGATCTCGTCGGAGATCTCCATCGCCTCGTCCTGGTCGTGCGTCACGAAGACCGTCGTCACGTGCACGACGTCGTGGAGCTGGCGCAGCCACTCGCGAAGCTCGGAGCGGACGCGCGCGTCGAGGGCGCCGAAGGGCTCGTCGAGGAGCAGCACCTGCGGCTCCGGTGCGAGCGCGCGCGCGAGCCCCATCCGCTGCCGCTGTCCTCCGGAGAGCTGTGCGGGGTAGCGGTGCCCGAAGTTCTGGAGCTGGACGAGGTTCAGGAGCTCGTCGACCCGCTCGGCGATCTCGGCCTTCGGCCGCTTGCGCACCTTCAGGCCGAACGCGACGTTGTCCCACACCGTCATGTGCTTGAACGCCGCGTAGTGCTGGAAGACGAAGCCGACGTTTCTCTTCTGCGGTGCGAGCACCGTCGCGTCCTTCCCGGCGAGGAGGATCTCGCCCTGGTCCGGGGTCTCGAGGCCGGCGATGATGCGGAGCAGCGTCGACTTGCCCGAGCCACTCGGGCCGAGGAGCGCGGTGAGCGCTCCGCTCTCGACGTCGAGCGAGATGTCGTCGAGGGCGACGAAGTCGCCGAAGCGCTTCGAGATGTTCTTCACCAGGATGGACATGTCAGGCCGTCTCCTCCCGTGGCCGAATGACGGTCATGGCGACGAGGACGAGTATGGCGATGAGCGCGAGCACGATCGAGATGGCGTAGGCGCCTGCGAGGTCGAAGGCCTCGTACCGCTCCTGCACGCGCAGGGTCGCGGTCTCGGTCTCGCCCTGCAGTCGGCCCGAGACGACCGCGACCGCCCCGTACTCGCCGAGACAGCGGGCAGTCGTCAGGATCACGCCGTAGATCACGGCCCAGCGGATCGACGGCAGGGTGATGCGCCAGAACGTCTGCCAGCCGCCGGCTCCCAGCGTCCGCGCCGCCTGCTCCTGCTCGTCGCCGATCTCCCGGAGCGTGGGAATGACCTCGCGCGCGACGAACGGGAGCGACACGAAGATCGTCGCGATGACCATCGACGGCAGTGCGAAGAGCACCTGGATCCCGTGGTCATCCAGCCAGCTTCCGAACCACCCGTTCTCGCCGTAGAGGAGGAACAGCGCGAGGCCGACGACGACCGGCGAGAGCGCGAGCGGGAGGTCGATGAACGCGTTCAGGACGCCCTTGCCGGGGAAGCGCCTGCGGACGATCGCGAGGGCGCAGACGATCCCGAAGACCGTGTTCACCGGAACGGCGATGGCGGTGATGATCAGGGTCAGCTTGAAGGCGTTGAGCGTCTCGGGTGTCGTCAGGGCATCCCAGGCGGGCGCGAAGCCGTCCTCGAACGTCCGCCAGAAGACGATCGCCAGCGGTCCGACGAGGATGACCGCGAGGTAGAGGAGCGCGATCGCGCGGAGCCCGAGGCGCGAGACGACGGTCCTCATCGGTCGTGCCTCGTCGCGTAGTGACGGATCGCTCCGATCGAGAGGAGCGTCAGCGAACGAGATTCCGAGGAGGACGACCGCGACAGCGGCTGCTCCGGCCGAGTCGCCGCTCTCGATCCGTCCGTAGATGTGGACGGACGAGACCTCGGTCTTGAACGGGATGTTCCCGGTGATGATCACGAGCGACCCGAACTCGCCGACGGCCTTCGCGAAGGCCAGCGCGACGCCGGAGAGGATCCCCGGAAGGATGTTCGGGAGGACGATCCGGCGGAACGTCGTCGTCGTCGATGCGCCGAGCGACTGGGCTGCCTCCTCGAGCTCCGGATCGAGCTCCTGCAGGACGGGTTGGACCGTCCGGACGACGAAGGGGAGCGTCACGAACATGAGCGCGAGGACGATCGCGATCCGCGTGAACGCGACGTCGATGCCGACGGGTGAGGTCGGGCCGTAGAGGGCGAGCAGCGTGAGGCCCGCGACGATGGTGGGAAGCGCGAACGGGAGGTCGATGATCGCGTTGACGAGCGTCTTGCCGCGGAAGTCGTCCCGGATGAGCACCCACGCCGTGATCGTTCCGAGCACCGCGTTCAGGAGCGAGACGGCGAGCGACGCGCCGACCGTCAGCTTCAGCGCCGCAACGGCCTCCGGGCTCGAGACGGCGTCCCAGAAGGACTGCGATCCCTCGCTCGTCGCCTCCCACACGAGCGCGGCGAGCGGCAGCCCGACGATGACCATGAGAAAGGTCGTCACAACGCCGAAGGACAGGGCCGTTGCAGCCCTGTCCTTCGTGGCCCCGGAGCGCCGGGGACGGCTGACCGCGATCTCGGTCAGCCGGTGCTCCCGCCGACCTGGCGCTGGAAACGAGCCATGATGCTGTTCGAGGGGTCGAAGAAGCGCTTCTGCACCTTCTCCCAGCCGCCGAGGCCGAGCTGGTCGATCGTGAAGAGCCCGGGTCGGACCGGGAACTTCTTGCGGTTCGCGTTCTCGACGCTCTTCACCACGGGCCGGTAGCCGTAGTCGGCGAAGACCTGCTGCGCGGCGGGCGTCCGCAGGAAGCGCAGGAAGCCGTTCGCCGCTGCCTTGTTCGGGCTGTCCTTCGTGACCGCGATCGGGTTCTCGATGAGGATCGTCGTCTTCGGGATGACCCACTGCAGGTTCAGGCCCTGCATGCGCGAGAAGTACGCCTCGTTCTCGTACGCGAGCATGACGTCGCCCTTGCCGCTGTTGAACGTGGTGAGCGCGGCGCGGGCGCTCGTGTCCTGGACGACGACGTTCTTCCAGAGCTTGAGGAGGTTCGCCTGGGCCTGCTTGTCGGTCTTGCCCTGCTTCCGCCAGGAGCCGTACGCAGCCATGATGTTCCAGCGGGCCCCGCCCGAGGTGAACGGGTTCGGCGTGACGATGTCGACGTCCGGGCGAAGGAGGTCGTTCCAGCTCTTGATCTTCTTCGGGTTGCCGTCGCGAACGACGAAGACGACGACGGAGTTCGTGACCATCCCCTTGTAGGACTGCTTCTTCCACTTCGCGTCGACCTTGCCCGCGGCGACGAGCTCGTCCATGTCGGGCGCGAGCGAGAGTGCGACGACGTCGGCGTCGAGGCCCGCCTTGACCGCCCGCGTCTGCTCGCCGGACGCGCCGTAGGACTGCGAGAAGCTCACGCCGTCGCCCGCCGGGTGTCTTCTGGAACAGCGGGATGAGCTTGCCGTACGCCTCGCGTGGGGTGGAGTACGCGACGAGGCTGAGCTTCGTGTCGGAGCTGCGGTCGGGTGCGGCCGCGCCGATGCCCGCGGTCGCTGCGAGTGCGGTGGCGAGGAGCGCGAGGGCTCCGACCAGGGCAGTGAGGGGACGGCGCATGCTTCGACTCCTCCTACTTCGTTGAATATCTTGACAAAGCTTGTCGACTTACTAAGTAGAGTCATGACGGTAGAGAATGTCGGAATGGCTTGTCAAGTGGGAACCGTCCAGGAGGACTGACCGATGTGGGTATCCCGGAGAACCGACTACGCGACGCGGGCGATCCTCGCGCTGTCGCTCGAGGACGGAGGGCCGCTGAAGCTCGAGGAGCTCGCACGGCGGACCGCGGTGCCGCAGTCGGTGCTCGAACAGGTCATGCCGACGATGCGAACGGCGGGGATCGTGCGCTCGGAGCGCGGGCCGTCTGGCGGCTACCGGCTCAACAAGGAGTCCGGAGGAGATCACCCTCGAGCGCGTCGTCCGGCTCTTCCAGGGGCCGCTCGCGCCGATCAGCTGCGCGACGAGGCACAACCCGGAGCCGTGTCCGATGATGGTCGGCTGCACGCTTGCGGGACGTCTGGGAGGAGGTCCGCGACGCGACCATCACGCTGCTCGGGCGGCGTCACCTTCGCCGATCTCGCGAAGCGCGCAGGCGGACCGTGGGTCGATCCGGCATTGCTCGCGCCCGTCGCGTCGACCGCGGGGTAGATTCCGGTCGTGGCCGTCGCGACCGACCGTGAGTTCGGGCTGTTCATCGGCGGCGAGGCTCGCCGAGCCCGCGTCGGGTGACGTCCGCGAGCTGACGGAGCCGGCTACCGGAGAGCCGCTCGCTCGGGCGGCGATGGCCGGTGAGGACGACGTCGACCGCGCGGTCGCGGCCGCGCGCATCGCCGTCGAGGGGGACTGGGGCCGCACGCTCGATCTCTACCTCGAGACGAAGAGCGTGATCGTCTCGACCGGGGCGCGGCCGATCAACCCCTTCGGGCTCTGAGCGCTCTGAAGCACCTCGCAGGCGACCTCTACACCACGGACTGAGACGGGATGCGCTACCGCTGGGCTGTTCTCGCGGCCGGGACCATCGCTCAGACGAGCTTCTCGGCGCTCGCGATCGGGCTTCCGGTGCTCGTGCCGACGCTCCGGGAGGAGTACGGCCTGTCGCTCGGCCAGATCGGCGTGCTGCTCGGCGCGGAGTGGGTCGGTGCTCTCGTGACGATGCTCCCGTGGGGCATCGCTGCGGACCGCTTCGGCGAGCGCGATCGTGCTCGGGCTCGGTCTCGGCGCCTGCGCGGCATTCCTCGTCGGCGCCGCGTACGCGCCCGACTTCCACTCGCTCATCCTGCTGCTCGCACTCGCCGGAGGGGCGGGCGCGAGCGTGAACTCGGCCAGCGGGCGCGCGGTCATGCACTGGTTCGCGGCCGACGAGCGAGGGCTTGCGCTCGGCGTGCGGCAGACGGCGGTCCCGCTCGGTGGGCTCATCGCGGCGCTCGTCGTCCCGCAGCTGACCTCGCCCGGCGATGCGACTCGCGGCATCCTGTTCTTCGCAGCTGCTGTGCGCGCTCGGCGCAGTCGTCGGCGTCACCTTCATCAGGAGCAGGGACGGCGAGGAGCACGAGCTCGGGCAGGAGACGCTCGCGCGAACACTGCGCGACGGCCGTCTCTGGCGTCTCGCATTCGGGAGCGGCGTCTACGTCTACGCCCAGATCGCGGTGATCGGGTTCGGCGTCGTCTTCCTCCACGACGAGCACGGGCTCTCCGAGCGCGAGGCGGCGCTCGTCATCGCCGCGGCGCAGGTTCTCGCGGTCGGGGCTCGGATCGGCACGGGCCGCTGGTCGGACGTCGTCGGCTCGCGGATCGGTCCGCTCCGGAAGGTCGGCGTGGTCGTCGCCGGCTGCCTCGCCGTCGTCGCAGCGCTTGCGGGCGGTCCACTGTGGCTGCTGGTGCCGGCGCTCGCGGTGGCGGGCGGCCTGTCCATGGGCTGGAACGCGCTCGCGTTCGCGGCTGCGGCGGAGCTCGCGGGTGCGGCGCGAAGCGGCGCTGCGATCGGCTTCCAGCAGTCGGTGCTCTCCGGGATCGGGATCGTCGCGCCGATCGTCTTCGCCGCGACGCGTGTCGCGGACGTCGTGGGCGCTCGCGTTCCTGCTCGCTGCACTCGTGCCGCTCGCGGGGCGGCTGTCACTGCGTCCGCTACGCGGTTACTAGGCTCCGCGCGTGACGGATCTTCGAGCGGCTCGACCAGCTGTACGCGATCGGCGGCGGCCCGGGAGCGAACCGCCCTCATCCTTCGGCGGCCGAGGACGAGGCGCATCGCCTCGCGGCGACCTGGCTCGGCGGAGGCAGGGCTCGAGGTCGAGGTCGGACCGTCACGGCAACCTCTACGGACGGGCCGCGAGCGGGCGAGGAGGTGTGGACGGGATCGCATCTCGACAGCGTCCCGCGGGGCGGCCGCTACGACGGGGCGCTCGGCGTCGTCGCCGCGATCGAGGCGGTGGAGCGGGTGGGAGCGGGTTCCGTCGTGGTGTTTCGCGGCGAGGAGGTCGGCTGCGTCGGGAGCCGCGCGCTTGGTCGCGTCGGGAGATCCGCTGCCGCGCGCGTTTCTCGAGCTCCACGTCGAGCAGGGCCCGGTGCTCGCCGACGCCGAGGCGCCGCTCGGGGTCGTCACCGGGATCGTCGGGTACGCGCGCGGCGAGCTCGTCGTCGAGGGGCAGAGCCGGGCACGCGGGAACGACGCCGATGGCGGGTCGCGAGGATGCGCTCGTCGCCGCGGCGGCCGAGATCCAGCGCGTACGGGATGCCGCACTCGCCATCCCCGGAGCGGTCGCGACGATCGGGCAGGTCGAGGTCGAGCCAGGCGGCGCGAACGTCATTCCGTCGCGCGTCCGGATCAGCCTCGACGTGCGCGCGCCGGACGCCGAACGGCTCGACGCGCTGGTCGCGAGCGGTCGGGTTCGAGCCCAGCTATCGCGTCGAGCCTGCGCAGTTCGCGGGCGCTGCTCCGCAGGCGTTCCGCGACGCGATCGCCGAGCGAAGGTCTGCCCTCTCGTCGAGCTCCCCTCGGGTGCCGGGCACGACGCGGGGATCCTCGCCGCGGCCGGCGTCGACGCTGCGATGCTCTTCGTGCGGAGCCTCAACGGCGGGGTGAGTCACTCGCCCGACGAGCTGTCCTCGGACGAGGACGTCCTGCTCGCCGTCGACGTCCTCGCCGACGCGCTCGCTCGGGCTACGACTCGGTGAACGAGATGTCCTGGGCGCCGTCCCAGAGCATCCGCCGGCCGAGCTCGCGCAGGTTCTCGTTGCCGGAGACGATCGTCGCGAAGTGGTTTCCCGCGAGCGCGCCGGCCTTGCTCGCGAACGCGACGTAGCCGTACGCGAGCAGGAGCTCCGTCTCGCTCACGCCGCCCGGGTAGAAGATCAGCTCGCCCGGGCTCGGGTAGCTCGTCGCGTTCTCCGGCCCGATGCCGACGTCGAGGTCGCCCATCGGGATCCACCCGCCTTCGCCCGACCAGCGGACGTGGATGATCTTCGACTCGAGCGGCAGCATCCGGCGAAACGCCGCAACGGTCTCCGGCGCCGCTTCGGCGCACGAAGCGCGCCGAGAACCGAAAGTCGCCAGCGGTGATCTCGAGCATCGGCCGAATCTATCGCAGCGATCGCGGGCGCCTCAGCGCTGCGCGATCCAGGCGGCGAGGAGCTCGCGCTCGTCCTCGGTCATCCCCGTCGCGTTCCCCGGAGGCATCGCGCGGGTCTGCACCGCCTGTCGCTCGATGTCGTCGATCCGCGCCTCGATCTGCTCGCGGCGTCTCGAACCGGATCCCGAGCGGCGCGGACGCACCCGAGTGACACGGCGCGCAGCGCTCGGCGATCACGGGCTGGATCTGTTCGAAGGTCACGGGCCGCGGTGACGCTCGTTCCCGTCTCGTCGGGCCGCAGCCAGAGCGCGAGCGCGACGACGCCGACGGCCGCGACCGCCGGGATCCACCACACGCGTCGACCCGTGTGCCAGCGGTTGAAGAAGACGCGGATGAGTGCGGTCAGCACCGCGATCGCGACGAAGACGAGCCACGCCTCGTCGGCGCCGAACA
This sequence comes from uncultured Gaiellaceae bacterium, assembly GCA_963754175.1. GTDB lineage: Bacteria > Actinomycetota > Thermoleophilia > Gaiellales > Gaiellaceae > GMQP-bins7. Next base: position 193,895 of record CAVWES010000014.1, read on the forward strand.
CGAACGCGAAGTGGCCGGCGAGCATGGTGAACAGCACCGGCAGCGTGAGGTAGTTGTTGTGCACCGACCGGTTCTTCGCCTCGAGCAGCGGCGCGGGGTCCGGCTCGCGCTTCTCCTCCATCGCCGCGACGAGCTTCCGGTGCGCCGGGATGATCACGAAGAAGACGTTCGCGGCCATGATCGTCCCGAGCATCACGCCGACCTGGAGGTACGCGGCCCGCGGCGCGAAGAGCTCGCCGGCGCCCCAGGCCGCGAGCGCGACGAGCCCGGTCCCGACGACCGCGAGCGCCGCCTGGCTGCGCTGCCCGACCGTCCGGCAGAGGACGTCGTAGACGACCCACGCGAGCGCGATCCCGCCGACGCTGAGCGCGATCGCCTGCCACTCGTCGAGATCGGCGACGCCCGCGATCCACCAGCCGGAGGCGCGCGTCGAAGTAGTAGAGGACGACGAACAGCGCGAAGCCGGAGAGCCACGTCGTGTACGCCTCCCACTTGAACCAGTGCAGCGGCTCGGGCATCTCGGCGGGCGCGAGGCGGTACTTCTGCGAGTGGTAGAGGCCACCGCCGTGGACGCCCCAGAACTCGCCCGCGACGCCCGCCTCGGCGTCCTCTCGTCGCTTCGGCGCACGCAGCGCGAGATCGAGCCGCACGAAGTAGAAGGAGGCGCCGATCCACGCGATCCCGGCGATCACGTGGAGCATCCGCAGGATGACGTCGAGGACGTCTCTCAGGTACGGATCCACCGGTCCCTCGCGATCGCGACGAGCTCGCGGCAGCCCGTGTCGAGCTCCTCCTCGCGCGAGCGCCCGATCCGCTCGCGGAGCACCTCGAGGATCTCCGCCTTCGAGCGCCGGTTCACGAAGACGACGAAGCGGAACCCGAACTTCTCCTCGTAGGCGGGGTTCAGTGTGGCGAGGTCGGCGAGCAGGCACGGGTCGACGTCCGTCGCCCTGCTCCGCGGCCGAACGCGCCGAGAGCCCGGTGCGCTGGCCGATCGCGGGATGCGCCGCGAGCGCCTCGATCTTGTCCTCCTCGCTCAGCGTGTCGATGACGCCGTCCGCCTGCTCCAAGCGGGTCGTCGATCTCGGCGAGCAGCTCGACGAGTCGCGTGCGGCCCTCGAAGAGGTCGCTCAGCTCGTCGACGGTCAGCTTCCGCGGTAGCTCGCGCACCCGTAAGGCGAGACGAGGAGCGGGACGTGGTGGTGGCCGTCGCCGAGCTCGACCTCGAGCTCGACTCGCGTGAAGAACGGCGAGGGCGGCCAGAACATCAGCTCGTAGCGGCCGGGCTCGAGGTCTCGGGCCAGCTCGGCGATGCGGCCGTCGGCGTCGGTCTCGCCGGAGGCGACGACCGCGCGCTGCCGTGCGAGCTCGACGCGTACCCCGGCAGCCGGCTTCCCGAGCCCGGTGTCGAGGACGTGCGTGGAGATCGGATGCGCTCATGGCGCGAATCTTCGCGCCTGCGCCCGCTGGTCGCGTGCGATCTCGTCCTCGTCGGCGCGGACGAGAGCCCCGTCTCGGACGACGTCCTCTCCCTCGACGACGAGCCGGTCCACGCGATGCGGCGCCGAGAGTACGAGCCCGGCGACCGGGTCGAGGGCCCCTCCGAGCTCGAGCCCGTCGGTTCGCCAGACCGCGAAGTCCGCGCGCTTGCCCGGCTCGAGCGAGCCGATGTCGTCGCGGCCGAGGAGCGAGGCGCCTCCGCGCGTTCCGAGCCGGAGCGCCTCGCGTGCCGTCAGCGCGGTCGGCCCGCCGCGCCCGCGGGCCACGAGGAGCGCCTGCTTCACCTCGTTCAGGAGGTCGCTCCGCTCGTTCGACGCCGAGCCGTCGACGCCGAGGCCGACGCGAATCCCGGCGTCCAGGTAGTCGCGCACCGGCGCGACGCCCGCCCCGAGCCGGAGGTTCGAGGTCGGACAGTGGGCGACCCCCGTGTCCGAGGCGGCGAAGTCGGACACGTCGTCCGGCGGAGAGGTGCACGCAGTGCGCGCACCAGACGTCCGGGCCGAGCCAGTCGAGGTCGGTGAGGTACTCGACGGGATTCGCGCCGTACAGCTCCATGCAGTACGCCTCCTCCTCGACGGTCTCGGCGAGGTGGGTGTGGAGCGTGAGCCCGAGGCGGCGTGCGAGCAGCGCCGACTCCGTCATGAGCTTCTTCGTCACGGAGAAGGGCGAGCACGGGGCGACCGCGATCTGGACGCGTGCGCCGGCGCCGGGCTCGTGGAGCTCCGCGACGAGCCGCTCGGTGTCGGCGAGGATCGCGTCGATGTCCTCGACGAGCTCGTCCGGCGGGAGGCCGCCGTCGGAGACGCCGAGGTCCATCGAGCCGCGCGAGGCGACGATCCGGACGCCGAGCTCGCGCGCCGCCTGCACCTCGGCCTCGATCAGGCCCGTGCGCCCGCGCGGGAAGACGTAGTGATGGTCGAACACGGTCGAGCAGCCCGACAGGGCGAGCTCGGCGAGCCCGGTGCGCGCCGCCGCGTACTCCGCCTCCGCGTCGATCCCCGCCCACACCGGATAGAGCTCGCGCAGCCAGCCGAACAGGTCGGCCTGCTGCGCGCGGGCACGCGTGAGCGTCTGGTACAGGTGGTGGTGCGTGTTGACGAGGCCCGGCGTGACGACCGCGCCGTTCAGGTCGACGCGCTCGTCGGCCTCCGGCTCGTCACCCGACGCCGACCGCCGCGACGACGCCGCCGTCGACGAGGAGCCAGCCGGACTCGTGCTCGGTGCCCGCGTCGTCGCACGTGACGATCCAGCCCGATGCGTAGAGACGCGTCACGAGGGTCCAGACCCTGGCCCCGCGGTCAGCGGGACGAGCTCGAAGCGGTCGACGTCGACGAGCCCGCGATCCGTGATCTTCAGGTGCGGGATGACGGACAGCGCGAGGAACGCGAGCGTGAGGAACGGCGTCGCGCCCGACCAGCCGAGGCCGTGCGCGGCCTCGTTGCACGCACGGCTCTGCGCGATGACGTCGGCGAGAGGGGCGTCGGAGAGCAGCCCGGCGACCGGGAGCGGGCACTCGGCGAGGACGCGGAGCCCGTCGACCGCGACGATGCCGCCTCCGAGCTCGACGAGCCGCTCGATCGCGAAGGTCATGTCCCGGTCGTCCATGCCCACGACGACGAGGTTGTGCGCGTCGTGCGCCACGCTCGAGGCGAGCGCGCCGCGCTGGAGGCCGGATCCGGAGACGAAGCCGAGACCGACGCGGCCGGTTGCGAGATGGCGTTCGACGACCGCGATCTTCGCGAGGTCGCGATCGGCGTCGGCGACGGCGAGCCCGCCCTCGACCGCAGGCTCGCTGCACGAGCGACTCGGTGACCACCTGATCCTCGACGAGGCCGATCGCGCGAGCGCTCCCTCCGCTCCACGGGATCGCGAGATCGGCGGGCGTGAGCGGCGCGATCCGAACCGACTGCCGCACCCACTCCGGGATCTCGACGCGCGGGACGTCCTCGATCGGCAGCCCGCGCTTCAGCACGGACGACGGCTGGAAGCTCACGAGGTCCGGGAGGAGCAGCAGGTCCGCGACGTAGCCGGGCGCGATCGCGCCGTGTCGCGAGAGCCCGTGCCACAGCGCGGGATGATGCGAGGCCATGACGACGGCGTCCTCGGGAGCGATGCCGGCCGCGACCGCCTCGCGCACCATGCCGTTGACGTGCCCCGCGTCGGCGATGTCCTCCGGGTCGCGATCGTCCGTGCAGAAGGCGATGCGCCCGGGGCCGTACTCCTCGACGAGCGGCAGCAGCGCTCGCAGGTTCCGCGCCATCGACGCCTCGCGGACGAGGAGCCACATGCCCGCTCGGAGGCGTTCGCGACCTTCCTCGACCGTGAGCGCCTCGTGATCGGAGTAGATGCCGGCCGCCGCGTACGCCTGGAGGTCGCGTCCGAGCAGGCCGGGCGCGTGCCCGTCGACGTGCCTCGCGCCGTCGAGCGCGAGCTTCTCGAGCTCGCCGGGCGAGCCACCGACGACGCCGGGGAAGTTCATCATCTCCGCGAGCCCGAGCACCCGCCGGCGGCGCATGAGCGACTCGAGATCGCCGGGCGTCAGCGCCCGGCGCGGAGACTCGAAGCGGCGAGGCGGGAACGCACGACGGCGCCATGAAGTAGACGTCGAGCTGAAGTCCCGAGCTCGCGTCGAGCAGCCAGTGCACGCCGTCGACGCCGAGGACGTTCGCGATCTCGTGCGGATCGGCGACGACGGCCGTCGTCCCGAGCGGGAGCACGAGCCGCGCGAACTCGTCGACCATGAGCTTCACCGACTCGAGGTGCATGTGCGCGTCGATGAAGCCGGGCACGACGTAGCTCCCCGACGCGTCGAGCGACTCGCGCCCCTCGTAGCTGCCGACACCTGCGATCACGCCGTCGGCCACTGCGACGTCCGCCTCCAGCCACTCGCGCGTGAAGACCGACAGGACGCGTCCGCCGCGCACGACGAGGTCGGCGGGCTCGTCTCCCCGGGCGACCGCAAGACGGCGCTGCAGCCCTTCCATCGAGCGCAGCGTAATGCCATGCGCGTCGGTCAGCAGATACGACTCGGCTGCGAAGCAGCCGACTTCAGGGATCTCGCGCAGCAGGTGTCCGCGAGTAGCGGACACCGCTGTTCGCACAAACGAGCGCTGCCGTATAGTCGCCCGGTAGTCGGCAGGCTGGACAGGAGGAGCAGATGAGAAGGAGAGTGGTACTGGGCGGGCTCGTGTTGGTGCTCGCCGCGACGGGGCTCGTGCTCGCGGGCGGGGGCGCGGCGAAGTCCGAGCAGGACCCGTTCAAGGTGGCGTTCATCTACCCGGGGCCTCACAACGACCAAGGGTGGTCGCAGGCGCACGACGCAGGACGCTTGGCGATCGAGAAGGCGCTCGGCTCGCAGGTCCAGACGACCTACAAGGAGAACGTCTTCTCGAACGCGCAGGTCCCGCAGATCGTCGCGGGCCTCGTGCGCGAGGGGTACCAGATGATCTTCGGCTGCTCGTTCGGGATGTTCGAGAACGGCGTGAACGGTCAGCTGTACAGCAAGTACCCGGAGGTGATCTTCGAGCAGGCGACCGGGCTCCAGATCAAGAAGAACCAGGCCGAGTACTTCGGCGCCGGTGAGGACACGATCTACCTCTCGGGGATGGCTGCAGGTGCCGCGAGCAAGAAGGGGCTGATCGGCTACGTCGTCCCGTTCGGCATCCCCGAGGTCGTGCGGCACGCCAACGCGTTCGCGCTCGGCGCGCAGGCGACGCATCCGGGCGCACGGGTCAAGCTGCTGTGGACGAACGCGTGGTACTCGCCGCAGAAGGAGACGGCGGCAGCGAAGGCGCTCATCTCGTCCGGCGTCGACGTCATCGGGCAGAACGTCGACAGCCCGTCGGCCGGCGTCGTCGCCGAGTCGAAGGGGGTTCCCTGGGTCGGCTACGACTCGAACGCGCAGAAGTCGGCGCCGAAGCAGTGGCTGACCGCAGCGACGTACAACTGGGGCCCGTACTACGTCAAGCGCGTGAAGGCGGCGATCGACCGGCACGTGGAAGCCGGGCTTCTACTACGGCACGATCAAGGACGGCTTCACGGGTCTCGCCCCGTACGGCCCGAAGGTGACGGCGAAGACGAAGGCGGCGATCGCCGCGAAGCGCAAGGCGATGGTCGCCGGGAAGTTCCACGTCTTCGAGGGGCCGCTCTACGACCAGAGCGGGAAGCTCAAGGTCGCCCCGGGCAAGCAGCTCAAGCTCATCAAGGACCTGTACACGATGCAGTGGCTCGTCAAGGGCATGGTCGGCAAGGTCTCCTCGGTCCTGCCGCCGGGCTAGCCGGTGGGGGACGTCGCCCCCGCCACCGCTTCGAACGAGAGAGGCGCCGGCTCGTCCGGCGCCTCTCGGGCTCCGGCCGTGCGCATGCGCGGCATCACGAAGCGGTTTCCCGGGCGTGCTGGCGAACGACGACGTGACCTTCGAGGCGGGCGTCGGCGAGGTGCACGCGCTCCTCGGGGAGAACGGCGCCGGGAAGACGACGCTCTCGAACATCCTGACCGGCCTCTATCGGCCGGACGAGGGCGACATCGCGCTCTACGGCGAGACGGTCCACTTCCACTCGCCACGCGATGCGCTGGACGCCGGCATCTGCATGGTGCACCAGCACTTCCGGCTGGTGGAGCCGTTCTCCGTCGCCGAGAACGTCGTGCTCGGAGACCACCGAGCGGAGGGGCGCTCGTTCTTCGTCCACGAGCGTGCGATCGAGCGTCGCGTCGAGGAGCTCGGCGAGCGCTACGGGCTCGAGGTGCATCCGCGGGCGCGTGTCTGGCAGCTCTCGGTCGGCGAGCAGCAGCGCGTCGAGATCCTGAAGGCGCTGTACCGGGAGGCGCGCATCCTGATCATGGACGAGCCGACAGCGGTTCTCACGCCGCAGGAGGCCGTGTCGCTCTTCGCCACGCTCCGCGCGATGGCCGAGGAGGGGAAGACCGTGATCTTCATCTCGCACAAGCTCCACGAGGTGCTCGCCGTCGCCGACCGCGTCACGGTCCTCCGGGGCGGTCGCACCGTCGAGACGGTCTCCGCCGCCGGCGCGACGACGCGATCCCTCGCCGCGCTCATGGTCGGGCGTGAGATCGACGTCGCGCCGCCGCTCGAGCGGGCGAAGCAGCTGGCGGACGTCCGAACGCTCGAGGTGGAGGGTCTGACGGTCGCGGGCGATCGCGGCGAGACCGCGGTGCAAGGACGTGTCGTTCTCGATCCGCGAGGGCGAGATCGTCGGCGTCGCCGGGGTCGCGGGGAACGGGCAGCGCGAGCTCGCCGAGGCGGTCTCCGGGATGCGTGACATCCGGGCGGGGAGCATCCGCGTCGCCGGCCGTCGGCCTGCGTGGCGGCGATCCGCGCGAGGCGATCCTCGCGGGCGTCGCGCACGTTCCCGAGGACCGCCTCGGGACGGGGCTCGCCCCGAGCCTGAGCGTCACGAGCAACGTCGGCATCAAGACCTACCGGAGCCGCTCGCTGTCGCGCGGGCCGCTCCTACCTCTGCGACGGATGCGCGACGCGGCGCTGGGGATCATCCGGCGCTACGACGTGAAGACCCCGGGGCCGGAGACGCCGGTGCGCAACCTCTCCGGCGGCAACCTGCAGAAGCTCGTCCTCGGGCGGGAGTTCTCGGACGATCCGCTCGTCCTCGTCGTCGCGCAGCCGACGCGCGGCCTCGACGTCGGCGCGATCGAGACGGTGCACTCGTACCTTCGGGAGGCCGCGGCCAAGGGCGTGGCGATCCTGCTGCTGAGCGAGGACCTCGACGAGATCCGCGCCCTCTCGGATCGCATCCTCGTCATGTACGAGGGCGAGATCGCGGGCGAGCTCCACGCCGGTGCCGCGTCGATCGAGGAGATCGGGCTGCTCATGGCGGGCGGGCGCGGCTCGTGATCCGCCTGGAGCGCCGGCTCGAGCAGCCGTGGTGGCTCTCGGTCCTCGTTCCCGTCGGATCGCTGCTGGTCGCGTTCGCGATCATGGCCGTCGTCCTCGCGGTGAGCGGGCACGCACCGGGCGCGACGTACCGCAAGATCGTCGAGGCCGGCTTCACCGGCCACGGGTCGCTCTCGGCCACGTTCATCTCCGCGACTCCGATCCTCTTCACGGGCCTCGCGGCTGCCGCCGCGTTCCGCATGCAGCTCTTCAACATCGGTGCCGAGGGGCAGCTCTATCTCGGCGCGATCGGTGCTTCGTGGATCGCACTCCGGCTCGGGGATCACGACGTGACGTCGACGCCGCTGTACGTCGTCGCGATGTGCGTCGCGGCGGCAGTCCTCGGAGCGTTCTGGGCGCTGATCCCGGGCGTCCTGCGGGCCTTCGCGCGGACGAACGAGATCATCACCTCGCTGATGCTCAACTACGTCGCGGGGCTGCTCCTCACGTACCTGATCTTCGACAGCGCCTCGTACTGGCGCGACACGTCGACGCTCCAGTCACGCGCGTTCCCGCAGGGGAAGCCGATGCCCGAGGCGTCGAACTGGCCGACCTTCGGCTCGTCGGTCGTCGTCCCGCTCGGGTTCCTCGTCGGGCTCCTCGCCGCGCTCGCGCTGTGGGTCCTGTACTCGCGCATGCGGTTCGGGTTCGAGGTCGGCGTCATCGCCGACTCGCCGCGCGCCGCTCGCTACGCGGGCATGCGCACGCGGCGGAAGATCCTCGCGGTCATGGCGGTGTCGGGCGGCATCGCCGGCATCGGCGGCGCGAGCCAGATCGGCGACTTCACGTACACGCTCGACGGCAGCCCGACGGGCCTGCAGGCGGCGGCGTTCGGGTACACGGGGATCGTCGTCGCGGCGCTCGCCCGCTACAACCCGTTCGCGGTCTGCCTCGTCGCGGTGCTCATCGGAGGGCTCCAGAACGCCGGGTACACGCTGCAGGGCCCGGACTTCCCGTCGGGGCTCGTCGGCGTGATGCAGGGGATCATCCTGTTCTCGGCCCTCGGCGGCGAGCTGCTCATTCGCTACCGGCTTCGGTTCACGCGGACACGTGCGGGCAAGCCGGCCGCGGAGCCCGCGTCGTGACGGTCAACGACAGCCTGCTCGTGATCGTGCTCGCGCAGGCGGTGCTCTACGGCACGCCGCTCCTGTACGCGGCTCTCGGCGAGCTGCTCGCCGAGCGCTCCGGAGTGCTGAACCTCGGGGTCGAGGGGATGATGCTCTTCGGCGCGGCGGTGGGCTACTGGGTCACGCAGACCGTCGACGGCTCCTCCGCCACGGTCCTCACGCTCGCCGCGCTCGCGTCGGCGGTGGGCGGAGCGGCGATGGCGGCGATCCACGCGTTCCTCACGATCACGCTGCGCGCGAACCAGATCGTCTCGGGGCTCGCGCTCACGATCTTCGCGGGCGGCCTGGGGCTGTCGGCGTACTTCGGGACCGAGGTCGGCCTCGCCGATCTGCCGCCGAAATTCCAGTTCGCGATCGCTCGACGTCCTCGGCCTCGGCGACCTGCCCGTGCTCGGCCCGATCCTCTTCGACCAGTCCGCGCTCGTGTACGCGTCGTGGGTCGTGACGCTCCTCGTCGGCCTCTACCTCGGGCGGACGCGCCTCGGACTGAACGTGCGCGCCGTCGGCGAGGCACCGGCTTCGGCCGACGCGATGGGGATCAACGTCGCGCTCTATCGATACGCCCACGTGCTCGCCGGCGGTGCGTTCGCGGGCGTCGGCGGTGCCTGCTACAGCCTCTCGATCACGGCGGGCTGGACCGTGGGAGACACGCTCGTGAACGGCGCCGGCTGGATCGCGATCGCACTCGTGATCTTCGCGTTCTGGAGAGCCGAGCTCTGTCTCGTGGGCGCGTACCTCTTCGGCGCGCTGTCCGCGCTCCCGTTCGCCCTCCAGGCGCGTGACGTGGACGTCGCTCCCGAGTTCCTCTACGCGCTTCCGTACGTGACGACGATCGTCGTGCTCGTCGTCGTCTCGACCGGCCTCGCCAAGCGGCGGCTCGGCGCTCCGGCCGCGCTGGGGGTTCCGTACGTACGCGAGGAGAGGTAGAACGACGGCGTGGACGTCCTCACGCCCCGCTCGCTCGAGGAGGCACTCGACCTCAAGGCTGCGCATCCCGACGCCGTGCCGATCCAGGGCGGCACCGACGTCATGGTCGCGCTCAACTTCGACCGCGCCAGGCCCGACGTCCTGCTGAACCTGAACGAGGTCGCCGAGCTCCGCGGCTGGTCGCGCGAGAACGGGACGCTCCGGCTCGGGGCCGGTCTCACGTACACGGAAGCGATGTCGGGCGTCCTCGCCGAGGAGCTTCCGGCGCTCGCCGAGGCGTCGCGCACCGTCGGCTCGCCGCAGATTCGCAACCGCGGGACGATCGGCGGGAACCTCGGGACCGCGTCGCCTGCCGGCGATGCGCTCCCGCCGCTGCTCGTGGACGAGGCCGCGATCGAGCTCGCGAGCGTGCGCGGGACGCGGCGGGTCCCGCTCGAGGAGTTCCTCGTCGGGCGTGAAGCGGAACGCGCTCGAGGCGGACGAGCTCATCGTCGCCGTGCTCGTCGCGCCGCGCGGGCAGCCACAGACGTTCATGAAGGTCGGCCCGCGGAACGCGATGGTCATCGCCGTCTGCTCGCTCGCGGTCGTGGTCGATCGCGAGCGCGGCGAGCTGAGGGCCGCGTTCGGGTCGTCCGCGCCGACCGTGCCTCTCGTCCGGTCACCGATCGACGAAGCGAGCACCTTCCCCGAGCTGGTCGCCGCAGCAGCAAGCCCGATCGACGACGTGCGCGGCACGGCCGCCTACCGACGCCACGCCCTCCGCGTGCTGACCGGGCGTGCGCTCGAGAGGTGCCTCGCGTGAGGATCGAGCTCACCGTCAACGGCGAGACCGCGCGAGACCGACGTCTGGGCGGGCGAGAGCCTCCTCACGACGCTCCGCGACCGGCTCGAGCTTCCCGGCTCGAAGAACGCGTGCGAGCAGGGCGAGTGCGGATCGTGCTCCGTCCTCCTCGACGGCGAGCTCGTGTGCTCGTGCCTCGTGCTCGCTGCGCAGGCCGACGGCCACGACGTCGTCACGGTGGAAGGGCTCTCCGCGGACGGCGAGCTCCATCCCGTGCAGGAGGCGTTCGCGGACGCCGGCGCGGTGCAGTGCGGCTTCTGCACGCCGGGCTTCGTCGTGGCGGCGGCCGACCTCCTCCGCCGCGTTCCCGATCCGAGCGACGACGAGATCCGCGAGGCGCTCTCGGGGAACCTCTGCCGCTGCACCGGGTACCAGAAGATCCTCGACGCCGTGCACCAGGCGGCCGGGCGATGAGCACCGCGACTCGCACGCTGCGACGGGGACGCGCCGTGCCCAGCCACGCGTCGCGCCGACGCCGTCCCGAAGGTCACGGGCGAGTTCGCCTACTCGAGCGACCTCCACGCAGCCGGGATGCTCTGGGGCCACACCGTCCGCAGCCCGCACGCCCATGCGCGGATCGTCGAGATCGACGTCTCGGAGGCGCTCGCGCTGCCCGGGCGTCCACGCGGTCCTCACGCACGACGACGTCCCCGGCCAGAAGACGTACGGGCTCGAGTTCGCCGACCAGCCGGTGCTCGCGATCGACCGCGTGCGCTACTTCGGCGAGGCCGTGGCGGTCGTCGCGGCCGAGGAGCCCGAGCAGGCTCGCCGAGCTGCCGCTGCCGTTCGGGTCGAGTACGAGCCGCTCGAGCCGGTCACCGATCCCGAGCGCGCGACGGAGATGGATCCGCTCCACCCGGACCGGCCCGACGATGGGGCACGGGTACCGCGACGACCCGCGGCCGAACGTCGTCCGCTCGATGCGTGATCGCTCGCGGCGATCCCGACACGCCGGCGGACGTGAGCGTCGAAGGGGTCTACGACGTCGGGCAGCAGGATCAGGCGTTCCTCGGGCCGGAGTCGGGGATCGCGATTCCCGACGGAGAGGGCGGCGTCGACATCCACGTCGCGACGCAGTGGCTCCACGTCGACCGCGACCAGGTCGCGCCCTGCCTCGGCCTCGAGCCGGAGCAGGTGCGGATCCACCTCGCCGGCGTCGGCGGCGCGTTCGGAGGGCGCGAGGACCTCTCGATCCAGATCCACGCGGCGATGCTCGCCCTGCGCGCCGAACCGGCCCGTGAAGATGGTCTACAACCGCGAGGAGTCGTTCGTCGGGCACATCCACCGCCATCCGGCGCGGATCTGGGCCGAGCACCGGGCGACGCGAGAGGGTCGGCTCGTCGCGGTGCGAATGCGGATCCTGGTCGACGGCGGGGCGTACGCCTCGAGCTCGACCGCCGTGATCTCGAACGCGTGCTCCTTCGCGGTCGGGCCGTACGCGGTGGACAACGTGCTGATCGACGGCCTCGCCGTCTACACGAACAACCCGCCGTGCGGTGCGATGCGCGGCTTCGGCGCGGTGCAGACCTGCTTCGCGGCCGAGGCGCAGATGGACAGGCTCGCCGCCGCGCTCGACATCGACCCGGTCGAGCTCCGGCTCCTCAACGCGCTCGAGACGGGCGGCACCCTCGCGACCGGCCAGGTCGTCACCGGCTCGCTGCCGACCAGGGACGTCATCCGGCGAGCGGCGGCTCTCGAGCCGCCCGAGCCGGAGGAGCTGCCGCGCGACGCGATCCGCCTGCCCGGCGGCGCGGGGAACACGACGCGCGGCGAAGGGGTCCGGCGTGGGGTCGGGTTCGCCGTCGGCTTCAAGAACATCTGCTACTCGGAGGGCTTCGACGACTACTGCGCGGCGCGCGTCGTCCTGGCCGAGGACGGCTCGGCCGAGGTGCACTGCGCAGCGGCCGAGGTGGGCCAGGGCGTGAGCGACGTGATCCTCCAGGTCGCGCGCCTCGAGCTCGGCACGGACGACGTGACGCTCGCGTCCGGATCGACCGCGCGCGTCGGCTCCTCCGGCTCGGCGTCGGCCTCGCGCATGACCTGGATGGCCGCGGGCGCCGTCCAGACCGCGTGCCGCGCCGCGCTCGAGGAGCGCGACCGCTCCGGCGGAGCCGCGGTCGACGTCGAGCGCATCTACCGGCACCCGCGCACGTTCCCGCTCGATCCCGAGACCGGCCAGGTCACCGACGGCCAGGCGCACGTGGCGCTCGCGCTCGCCGCGATGCGCGTCGTCGTCGAGGTCGACGTCGAGCTCGGTCTCACCCGCGTCGTCTGGATCGGCACGGCGCAGGACGTCGGCAAGGCGCTGAGCCGAACCGCGGTCGAGGGGCAGATCGAGGGCGGCACGGCCCAGGGCCTCGGGCTCGCGCTCATGGAGGAGATCCAGACGCGCGACGGCGCGATCACGAACGCGAGCTTCACCGACTACCTCATCCCGACGTTCCTCGACATGCCGCCGGTCGTCTCGGAGCTCGTCGAGGATCCCGAGCCGGACGCGCCGTACGGCGTGAAGGGCGTCGGCGAGCCGCCGACCGTCGTCTCCACCGCGGCGATCGTCGCCGCGCTCCGCGACGCGACCGGCCGCGAGCTGACGCGCGTCCCCGTGCGACCCGACGAGATCGTCGGGCTCTGAGCACGAGCCGAGAGGAGCCTCGCGGCTCCTCTCTCCCCCACTCGGATGGACGGGAGCCTGCTAGCGGAGCTGCCCGCGCAGCACCATGACGATGCGCCCCGACTGGGCGACCTGCACGAGGTGCCGCTGAACCGAGACCGCGGCCTGCGCGCGCTGCACCTTCGAGGTCTGGACGCCGATGACCTGGGCCGAGATCTGCGGCTTCACCTGCGCCGAGAAGTTCCCGGCGGCGGCGACCGTCGGGACTACGGCGAAAGCGGTGACGACTGCTCCGATGGTGGCGATGCGCTTCATGGTGTTCTCCCGTCTCGTGATCCTCATGTCCCGACCCTAGGTGCGTCGCGCGGCCGCGTCGTTCGCGCCCGCGACGTTGCGAGTGTCACCGTCGTGACACAGACTGCGAGTCGTGGAGTGGCCCTTGCTCGCCGACCTGCCGCCCGAAGACGTGCAGCGGCTGCTCTCGATCGCACGCCGGCGGACGTTCTCGCGCGGTGAGGTCGTCTTCCACCGTGACGACCCGGCCGACTCGCTGCACCTCGTCGTTCGCGGCCGCTTCGGCGCGCGCGTGCTCACGCCGCTCGGCGACAGCGTGCTCGTCGACGTCCTCGGGCCGGGACAGACCTTCGGCGAGCTCGCGCTCCTGCTCCCTGATGCGCGACGCTCGGCGACCGCGGAGGCGCTCGAGGAAGGCGAGACGCGGTCGGTCTTCCGCGACGACTTCACGGTGCTCCAGCGAGAGCACCCCGGCGTGAAGGACGTTCTCCTGCGGCTGCTCGCGGAGCAGCTCCGCCGCTCGACCGACCGTGTCGTCGAGGCCCACTACGTCGACGCCGAGACGCGCGTGCGCAGGCGCCTCGTCGACCTGGCCGCGGCGTACGAGTCCGGCGTCGTGCCGCTGACCCAGGAGGACATCGCCGCGATGGCAGGCACGTCGCGTGCGACCGTGAACCGCGTCCTGCGCGAGGAGGAGAAGCTCGGTGCCGTCGCGCTCGCCCGCGGCCGCACGACGCTCCTCGATCGCGACGCGCTCGAGGGCCGCTGCCGCCGAACGACCTAGCGCGAGAGGTCGTCGAGCAAGGCGCCGAGCAGACGGTAGAAGCGCTGCGTGCTCGAGACCCGCACCTTCTCGCCCGGCGCGTGGAGGCCGACGATCTCCGGCCCGATCGAGACCATCTCGACCCCCGGCAGCTTCTGCCCGAGCACGGCGCACTCGAGGCCGCCGTGGACGACCGCGAGGCTCGGCTCGACGTCGAAGAGCCGTCTGTACGTCGCGCTCGCGATGCCGAGCAAGCGGCGAGTCGAGCCGCGGCTCCCACGGCGGATACGAGCGCCGCACCTCGATCTCGGCGTCCGCCGAGACGGGCGAGCGACTCCATGGTCGCCCGAAGGCCGTCGAGCGCTGCGGCATTCGAGCTCCGCGCCATCGAGGCGAGCGTCAGGACGCCGGACTCCGTGCCTGCGACGGTCAGGCAGGTGCTCGTCTCGACGACGCCGGGGAGGCTCGGCGCCATCGCGACCACGCCGCTCGGGACTCGCCGCGACCAGGTCGAGCGCTCTGCTGTGACGACGCCGCGGTCGGCCGCGCCGTCGAGCTCGGCCGGGGCGAACGCGAGCACGAGGCCGTCGTCGACGCCGCGGTACTGGCGAACGATCGCCGCGAGCTCGGCTTCGGCCGCTGTCCGGAAGGAGTCGACCTCGGCAGTCGGGACGGCAACGACGGCGTGGGCGTCGCGGGGGATGGCGTTCCGGCTCACGCCTCCGGCGAGGCTGCCGAGACCGAACGGCGCGGATCGGTACGCGGCCGCGAGCACGCGGCCCAGCGCCGTGATCGCGTTCACCCGCCCGAGCGCGATGTCGCCGCCCGAGTGCCCGCCACGCGCGCCGGCGAGGTCGATGCGCAGCAGCGCGTGATCCGTCGGCACCGGCAGCGCGGGTAGCGCAAGCCGGAGGAAGGTGTGATCGCTGCCGGCGCATCCCACCGTCAGCGCGTCGTCGCTCGTCCCGTCGAGGTTGACGAGGGTGCGGCCCGTCACGAGCGAGGCGTCGAGCGCCTTCGCACCGTCGAGCCCTTGCTCCTCGGACACCGTGAACAGGAGCTCGAGCGGCCCGTGCCGGAGCTCCTCGTCGTCGACGACGGCCATCGCCGCCGCGACGCCGATGCCGTTGTCCGCCCCGAGCGTCGTGCCGTCGGCCGCAACCCAGTCGCCGTCCACGCGAACGTCGATGCGCCCCTCGCGCGGGTCGAACGGGCTCGCCGGATCGCGCTCGCAGACCATGTCCAGATGTGCCTGGAGAACGACCACCTGTGCGCTCTCGCGGCCGGAGGAGGCGGGCACGCGAACGACGACGTTGCCCTCGTCGTCGACTGCGGCCTCCAGCGATCGCGCCGCGGCCCACGCGAGCACGTGCGCACGGGCCGGCCCTTCTGCCTTCGACGGCCGTGGGATCTCGGTCAGCTCGAAGAAGCGCTCCCAGACGAGCGCCGGCTCGAGCCCGGGCGGTGGCGCGCTCACCGTCGCAGCGTGAGCGCCGCGCCGACCACGAGGAGGCCGATCCCGAGCACGCGGGACCAGGTGAAGGCGACCCGCTCGACGCCGAACCAGCCGTACCGGTCGATGACCGCAGCGAGCGCGAACTGCGCCGCGATCAGGAACGCCGTCGTCGCGACGACCCCGATGCGAGGGCCGGCGATCGTGATGGCGAGGATGATGCAGATGCTCATCACGCCGCCCAGGAGCTGCCACTTGGGACCTCCGACCGCTTCGCTCACGCCTCCGAGCGAGCGCCGCGCGACGAGCAGGACGCCGAGCGCCAGCGCGGCTCCGATGACCGACGCCGTGGCGGCGGCTTCGATGCTCCCGACGCGCTCGTTCAACCGTCCCTGAACGGCGATCTGGACCGCCCCGGCGAGTCCTGCCGCAGCGGCGAGCACGGCGGCGAAGGCGGTCGAGCTCACGCCGAGGACGCTATACGCTCCCTGGCGTCCCCGAGGAAGGAGCGCCGTGATCCGCGCGATCGTCCAGTACGAGTCCGAGCCCGACCCCGAGCGGTACGCAGCGACACGTCGCCGAGTTCGTCACACCCGTCGAGTGCTCGGCGTTCCGTCACGGCAAGGTGTTCGGCTCGCCGTTCGGCGAGCCGGCCTACCGCTACTACGCCGAGTTCGAATGGAGCGACATGGAGTCGTTCAAGGCCGCCGTCAACTCGGAGGCGTTCGCCGCGTCGGGCAAGGACGCGATGGCGATGGGCATCCCGTTCACCGTGCACTTCGCGTCGGTCGAGTGACCGAGCCGACCCATCCGCGTCCCGTCGATCCCGCGGAGCTCGGCTTCGAGGCGATCGTCTACGAGAAGGCGCCGCCGCGCGCGACGATCCGGCTGAACCGTCCGGACGTCCTCAACGCGTTCGACTTCCGGATGCTCCGGGAGATCGCACGGGCATGCGAGGACGCGTCCTGGGACGACGACATCCGAGCTGTCGTGGTCACGGGAACCGGGCGCGCCTTCTGCGTGGGCGCCGACCTCCGGTCGTGGGGCGAGGAGCTCCTCGGCAACTCGAGCGAGTACTGGAAGTGGTTCGGCGCGTTCAAGGACATGCACGACCGGCTGCGCGAGATCGGCAAGCCGACGATCGCGCGCGTCAACGGGATCGCCGTCGGCGGCGGCAACGAGCTGCAGATGGCGTGCGACCTCGCGGTCATGGTCGACACGGCCTTCATCCGCCACGTCGGCCTCCAGCACGGGTCGGTTCCGGCGGGTGGCGCGACGCAGTGGCTCCAGCTCATGGTCGGCGATCGCCGCGCGCGCGAGATCGTCTTCCTGTGCGACGAGGTCCCGGCCGCGCAGGCCGAGGAGTGGGGCCTCGTCAACCGGGTCGTGCCGGAGCACGAGCTCGACGCCGCCGTCGACGAGTGGGTCGAGAAGCTCGCCGCGAAGCTTCCGCAGACGACGCGGTACGCGAAGCAGCAGCTGAACGTCTGGCGCGACCTCGCCTGGCACCAGACCGTGGGTCACGCCCGCGACTGGCTCGCGATGTCGATGCTCGGAGACGAAGCGCAGGGGGCCGTGCGCGCGTTCCTCGATCGCAGCGGGAAGGAGTAGCGATGGCCGACGAGGTCCTGACGTCACGCGAAGGCGCGGTTCTCACGATCACGCTCAACCGCCCGGACGTCTACAACGCGATCAACCGCGCGATGCACGAGGGGCTCGCTGCGGCACTCGCGCGAGGCGGCGGATCCCGCGATTCGCGCAGTCGTCCTCACGGGCGCCGGACGCGGCTTCTGCGCGGGCCAGGATCTTCGCGAGTTCCAGGAGCTGCCGGGCGGCGTCCGCGAGGCGCTCGAAGCAGACGTACCACCCGAACGTCCGCGCGATCCGCGCGCTCGAGAAGCCGGTGCTCGCGGCGATCAACGGCGCCTGTCGCCGGCGCCGGACTCTCGCTCGCGTGCGCTTGCGACGTTCGCATCGCCTCGTCCGACGCGACCTTCGTGCCCGGCTTCATCGGGATCGGCCTCGTCCCCGACGCCGGCGGCACCTGGTTCATCCATCGGCTCCTCGGATTCGCCCGCGCGTTCGAGTGGATGGTCTCGAACCGCCGCCTGAGCGCGGCCGAGGCGCTCGACTGGGGACTCGTCTCCGAGGAGATCCCGGCGGCCGAGTTCGCGGGCCGCGTCGCGGAGCTGGCGGCGTGGTACGCGGCGCTTCCGACGCGGGGCGTGGCGATGACGAAGCAGCTCTTCGAGCACGCACTACGACGCGTCGCTCGAGGAGCAGCTCGAGCTCGAGGCGGAGCTCCAGCAGGCGGCGACGCAGACGGCCGACTTCGGCGAGGGCGTGCAGGCGTTCCTCGAGAAGCGCGCGCCGAACTTCCTCGGCCGCTAGCCGGGCGCATGGAGATCCGCACGGTCGACTACCACACTGGCGGGCGAGCCGTTCCGGATCGTGACCGGCGGAGTCGATGCGCCGCACGGGCGCGACGATCCTCGACAAGCGCCGCGACGCACTCGAGCGGCTCGACCACGTGCGGCGGCTGCTCGTCCACGAGCCGCGGGGCCACGCCGACATGTACGGCTGCTTCGTCGTCGAGCCGAACGACGGCGACGCCGATCTCGGTGTCGTCTTCTTCCACAACGCGGGCTACTCGACCGCCTGCGGGCACGGGACGATCGCTCTCGTCACGTGGGCGCTCGACGCCGGGGTCGATCGGGCGCGAGGAGGGCGAGAACCACGTCGTCGTGGACGTGCCTTCGGGGCGACTCGACGCGTGGGCGCTCGTTTCCGACGGCCGCGTTCGCTCGGTGCGCTTCCGCAACGTTCCGGCGTTCGTGTGGGCGGAGGGCGTGGAGCTCGGCGAACGTACCGTCGACGTCGCGTTCGGCGGAGCGTTCTACGCGTCCGTCGAGGAGCGCGTCGAACCGGGCGAGCTGCCGCGGCTCATCGAGCTCGGTCGGGAGCTGAAGCGCGAGCTCGAGGCGTGGCAGGACGTCGTGCACCCGCTCGAGCCGGAGCTGCGCGACGTCTACGGCGTGATCTTCTGGCAGGAGGAGGGCGAGGATCCTCTGACGCAGCGCAACGTCACCGTCTTCGCCGACGGGGAGGTGGATCGCTCACCGTGCGGCAGCGGCACGTCGGCGCGGCTCGCGCTCCTCGACAAGTCGGGTCGCCTGCCACGCGGCGAGGAGCTGCGTCACCTCGGCATCGTCGACACCGAGTTCCGCGCGCGCGTCGTGGGAGACGCCGAGGTCGCCGGCATCCCTGCGGTGATCACGGACATCGAGGGAAGCGCGTACCGCACCGGCGAGCACGTCTTCACCCTCGATCCCCACGACCCGCTCGGCGAGGGGTTCCTGTTGCGCTGACCCGCGGTGTCGATACTCGCCGGTTCGGGTATTGGTATCGGATCGCCAGCGAACGTGCTTCCGAGGAGATACGACGCGCCCGTCCTGGTCGCGCACGGCGGAATGGGCGACGTGTATCGGGCGACGGATTCCGTGCTTGTCGCGGGCCGTCGCCGTCAAGCTGCTCTCCGACCGGTACGCGCAGCAGGACGACGCTCGCGCACGTTTCCGACGCGAGGCGCTCGCGGCCGCACGCCTCTCGCACGCAGCGAACGTCGTGACGGTCTTCGACGTCGCCGAGCACCGCGGACGACCGCTCATCGTCATGGAGTACATCGACGGCGGCACCGTCCACGAGCGTCTTCGGAGCGGTGTCGTGTCGCGGGCCGACGCCCTGAGCTGGCTCGAGCAGGCGGCCGCGTGCGCTCGACCGCGCGCACGAGTACGGCGTGGTTCATCGCGACGTCAAGCCGGCGAACCTCCTCCTCGATCGGGACGGGAACGTGCACGTCTCCGACTTCGGGATCGCCTCGGTCACGGGGGTCGACGCGCTGACGGCACCCGGCACCGTGCTGGGGACGGCGGGCTATCTCGCGCCGGAGCAGGCACGCGGCGAGCCTGCGACGCCTGCGAGCGACCGGTATGCGCTCGCGGTCGTCGCTTTCGAGCTGCTCACGGGGCGCAGGCCCTTCGAAGGAGACACGCCGACGACGGAGGCGTTCGCCCATCTCAACGCGGACGTGCCGAGCGCCACCGCACTCGACCCGACGCTTCCGGCGAGGGTCGACGACGTCTTCGAGCGCGCCCTCGCGAAGGATCCGGAGTCGCGTCCGGCGACGGCACAAGCCCTCGTGGCGGACCTCCGCCAAGCGCTCGCCGACGCGCGACGCGCGGAGGTTCCCACGCTGCCGATCGGCGATCCAGGTGAGCCGACGCGGCGCCTCGTCCGGCGGTCGCGGCGACCGCGCGGCGCGCTCGTCGGCGGTCGTCGCCACGGGCGTCCTGGCTGTCGGCTTCGTCGCCGCCGCGCTGCTCGCCTCCGGCGACGACCCGGGCCGCACTCCGGCGAGTCGGGAGCCGCAAGGCGCGTCGACGACCTCGGAGAGCACCACGACGGAGGCGAGCGCGCCCGCGGTCGACGGGGCTGCGCTCAACGACGAGGGCTTTGCTCGGCTCCAGGCCGGGGACTACGCAGGAGCGCTTCCGCTCCTCCGCGCGGCCGTCGTCGCGCTGAACGGCACGAACGTGCTCACCGAGGCGTACGCGAGCTACAACCTCGCGTTCGCGCGCTTCGCGGCGGGTCGCTGCGACGGCGTCGTCGGGTTGCTCGATCGCTCAGAGCGGATCCAGGGGAAGCGCAAGGAGATCGACGAGCTTCGGCGCCAGTGGGAAGCTCGCTGCGCGACCGGTGGCGAGGGCGACCAGGACGAGAGCGGATCGCCCGGAAAGGGTCACGGCCGCGGGAAGGACAAGAAGGGGAACGAGGGGTAGGCGCGAGCTACGCCTGGGCCAGGAGCCGCGCGATCTCGCCCTCTTCGGGGAAGCGACCCTTGACCTGCTTGGAGAACACGACTGCGCCGTCGACGACTACGTCGAACTGCGAGCGTGCGCCCGGGAGTGGCTGTCGCCGAGACGCCGGGCATCTCCGAGAGCTCGGCCGCGAGACTCGCGGCGCGTGTGTCGTAGCCGCTTCAGGTCGGGCAGTAGAAGATCTCGACGTCCACGCGCGCCGAAGACTATCGCCGCGCCGGCAACTCGGGCACCGGCGCCTCGGCGAGGAGACTCTCCACCCGGGCCCGGGTGGACTCGCTGTCGAGCCCACGGAAGAAGCACGTCGTTCGGCGCCG
The DNA here is from genome assembly GCA_963754175.1 of uncultured Gaiellaceae bacterium. Taxonomy (GTDB): domain Bacteria; phylum Actinomycetota; class Thermoleophilia; order Gaiellales; family Gaiellaceae; genus GMQP-bins7. The sequence goes on from CAVWES010000014.1 coordinate 214,514, forward strand.
GATGACGTCGTCGGCGCTCACCGCCCACTCGTGCGTCGACGCGTAGCGCACCTGCGCCGCGATGTCGGGACCATGCGGGTCGAGCCGCTCGAGCAGCGACGGATCGTCGGCAGCGCCAGCGAGCACCTCGGGAGCGAGGCTCCCGTACAGGTGCAGGAGATGCTCCCGCACGTCCGCGTCGAGATCCTGCGGCAGCACGGCGGCGTCGATCCCCGTCGCGCCTGGCAGTGGCCATGGGTGCCTGTCGATTCGGCGCAGCCCGAGGTCGGCTCGCAAGCGCTCGAGCGCCTCGAGCGCAATGCGCCGGTAGGTCGTGAGCTTGCCGCCGGCGACGTTGAGCATGCCTCCGGGGCTCCGCGCTGAAGACGGTCTCTCGACGGGCGTTCGCGCTCTCGCCGTCGCCGAGTGGAAGCACACGCAATCCCGCGTACGCGGCCCGGACGTTCGCGGGCGCCACCAGCGCGGCGTCGATCGCCACGGAGGCTTCGGCCAGGATCTGCTCGATGTCGTCCGGGTCGGCCCGAACGTCGCCTGGTTGTCCCTCCCAGTCGGCGTCGGTCGTTCCGAGGAGGAGGTTGCCGTACCACGGCACGGCGAAGGTCACGCGGACGTCGTCCTGCGGGATGGTCAGTGCCGCGGTCCACTCGCCGCCGCCGGAGACGAGCACGTGCGCCCCCTTGCTCAGGCGCACGGAGGTGCCGGCGCCGGGATCCTCCAACCTGCGAACCGCGTCGACCCACGGGCCCGCCGCGTTGACGCACACCCGCGCGCCCACCGAGACGTCGTGCCCGTCGACGCGGACCTCGGCACCGACGACCTTCCCGCCGGCCGAGCGCAGCGCGACGACCGGCGCGTGGTTGAGCACGGTCGCACCGGCTTCTGCGGCGGCGCGCACGTTCGCCAGGCACAGGCGGGCATCGTTCGTCCAGGCGTCCGCGTACAGGGCGCACGAACGAAGCCCCTCGAGTCGGAGCGGAGGCACCATCCGGCGGGCTCGCTCGGAATCGACGAGCCAGTGCAGACGCGATCGGGCGAGCGCCGAGTAGAGGAGGATGCCGCTCTGCACGAACGCCGGGCGGTACGGGCCTCCTTCGTACAGCGGCAGGAGGAACGGGACCCGGTGCACGAGATGCGGCGCAACGAGCTCCGAGAGCGCCCGCCGCTCGTGGTGCGCTTCGCGGACGAGGCGCACGTCCCCGAGACGGAGATAGCGGAGCCCGCCGTGGACGAGCTTCGAGGACGCGTTCGAGGTCCCTCCGCCGAAGTCGCCCGCGTCCACGAGTGCGACGGCCAGGCCGGCACGGGCGGCGTGCGCCGCAATGCCGGCTCCGATGATGCCGCCGCCGACGACGAGCACGTCGAACTGCCGGCTCGACAGCTCGTCGATCGCGCGGCCGCGCGTCGTCACGAATCCCGTCCTGATTGGATTGCACGTCGCATGTCTCTCACGGCACTCGCGCTCGCCCTCGGCGCGGCTTTCCTCCACGCGTTCTGGAATCTCATCCTCGCGCGGGCCAAGGACGTGGACGCGACGACCGCCGTCGCGCTCATCGCGGGTGTCCTCGTATTCGCGCCGGTGGCTGTCATCGGCTGGGAAGCGCAGCGCGAGGTCTGGCCGTTCCTCGTCGTGACCTCTCTCCTTCAGCTCACGTACTTCGTGTTGCTCGCCACAGCGTACGGCCGCGCGGAGCTCTCGTTCGTCTATCCGATCGCGCGCGGCGCTGCGCCGGTGCTCGTGCTTCTGGCGGGCGTCGTGGTGCTCGGCTACTCCGCATCCGCCACGCAGGTCGGGGGCGTGGCGCTCGTCGTGCTGGGGGTCCTGCTCGTCCGGGGGCTCCGTGCACCGAGCACGGCGACCGATCTCGCCCTCGCCCTCGCGATCGGCGTCTGCATCGCCTCGTACACGCTGCTCGACCAGCGGGGAATCCGGTATGCGTCGCCCGTCGTGTATCAGGAGCTCTCGATGATCCTCCCGACGGTCGGCTTCGTCGCGCTGACGCTCGTCCGTCGCGGACGGGCGCCGATCAGGGCGGCGTTCGGTCTCCCGGCGGTCGCGGCCGGCATCTTCGCGTGGAGCGCGTACGTGCTCGTGCTCGCCGCGCTCTCACGTGCATCGGCGGCGTCAGTCGCCGCCGTGCGCGAGACGAGCGTCGTGATCGCGACGGTGCTGGCGGTGCCGTTTCTCCACGAGCGCGTCGGCGTTCCGCGGATGGCAGGGGCGGTACTGGTGGTCGTCGGGGTCGCGCTGCTCGTGAGCTAGGCCGGCGGGCTCAGGGCGATCGCGCGACCTGCTCCCACGGGCTCCGGCAGCCCCGCATGGGCCTGCGCCGCCGCCGCGACGTGACCCGCGACCGGCTCGAGCCACGGAGTGACCCGCCCGCGCGTTCGTGTCGACGTGGAGCAGGAGGTGCTCGCCGGTGGCGAGCGTCTCGCCGCTCCGAGCGTGCGTCAGCGTGTGGAAGAGTCGGAGACGCTTCTCGTCCGCCCCCAGCACCTGCGTCGCGACGTCGATCGGCTCGAAGGCCGCGACCTCGTGAAGATGGCGAAGGTGGCTCTCCACCGTGAATGCGCTCGCCCCGTGGCGCAAGTACTCGGCGTCGACGCCGACATGTCGGAGGAAGGCGTCCGTCGCGTCGGCGAACACCTGGAGGTAGCGGAACTCCGTCATGTGGCCGTTGTAGTCGATCCACGAGGGGTCGACGACAGTCGCGTGGAGCCGCAGAGGCTGCGTCGGATCGACGTCGTCGGGAGTGTCGGGCGCGGCCTCGAACAGGCGGACCTCGTGCTCGTGCAGGACACTGCCTGCGGCGTAGCGTCGCGCACGGAGCCCGTGCAGCAGCGCGACGAGATTGTCGTCGCGGATCCGCTCGAGCTCGCGGATCGACAAGCCGTCGGCTTGCGCGTCCGACTGCGCCGCGATCGTGTCGATGAGCTCGTCGGTGAGCTCGGGGACGTCGGTCAGCTTCGTCCAGGGCCAGGCCAGCGCCGGCCCGAACTGCTCGAGGAAGTGGCGCATGCCGTCGGCCCCACCGGCGATGCGGTACGTCAGGAACGTGCCCATCTGCGCCCAGCGCAGGCCGGCGCCGAAGCGGATCGCGTCGTCGATCTCCTCGACCGTGGCGACGTCGTCGTGCACGAGCCACAGCGCCTCGCGCCAGAGTGCCTCGAGGAGCCGGTCGGCGACGAAGCCGTCGACCTCCCGGCGGATGCGGAGCGGCTTCATTCCGAGTGACGCGTAGAACGACATCGCGCGCTCCACGGCCCCTCCGCTGTGCGCTCGCCCGCGACAACCTCGACGAGCGGGAGCAGGTAGACGGGGTTGAACGGGTGTCCGACGACGAATCGCTCGGGATGTCTCATGTCGGCCTGCAGCCGCGACGGGAGAAGGCCCGACGTCGAGGAGCAGACGAGCGCGTCAGGTGGCACGTGTGCGTCGATCTCCGAGAGCAGGCGCCGCTTGAGCGCCTCGTCCTCGGGCACGCTCTCCTGGACGACGTCGGCGTCCCGTACCGCGTCGGCGAGCGACGCCACGAAGGTGACCGCTCCTCGCCTCCGCGGCGCCAGCGTCAGCTGCGCCCACGCCCGCTCGGCGTTGTCCAGCACCTCGCGGACGCGCTCTTCGGCCTGCGGATGCGGGTCGTGCAGCACGACGTCGTGCCCGCACTCGACGAGTCGCCCGGCCCAGCCGCCGCCGATGACGCCGCCTCCGACGATTGCGATGCGCATCAGGGCGCGGTCAGGTGGAGCTTCTCGCGGACCTCGTCAGCCCCGAGCACGCGCACGTTCATCGCCTCGAGGATCGTGACCGCACGAGTCACGAGGTCGGCGTTGGTCGCCTTGACGCCGCGCTCGAGCCAGATGTTGTCCTCGAGCCCGACGCGAACGTTGCCGCCGACGAGCGGAGCGAGCGCGACGTACGGCAGCTGCATCCGGCCGATGGCGAAGGCCGAGAACACGCAGTCGGCCGGGAGCTGGTTCACGAGCGCGAGCAGCGTCCCCGGGTCGTCGGGCGCGCCGTAGGGGATGCCCATGCACAGCTGGAGCAACGCAGGCTCGTCGACGAGCCCCTCCGCCAGCAGCTGCTTCGCGAACACGAGGTGGCCCGTGTCGAAGACCTCGATCTCGGGGCGCACGCCGAGCGCTCGCACCTGACGCGCCATCTCGCGAAGCATCGACGGCGTGTTCGTCATCACGTAGTCGCCCTCTGCGAAGTTCATCGTCCCGCAGTCGAGCGTGCAGATGTCCGGCCGCAGCTCGGCGACGTGCGCGAGACGCTCGGTCGCGCCGGCCATGTCGGTTCCATCCGCGTTCGGCGGCAACGGCGACTCGACGCCGCCGAGCACGAGATCGCCGCCCATCCCCGCGCTCAGGTTGACGACGACGTCGACCGAGGACGCGCGGATGCGCTCCACGACATCGCGGTAGAGCGCGAGGTCGCGCGACGGACCTCCTGTCTCGGGATTCCGAACATGGAGATGGACCACAGCCGCCCCTGCTCGCGCGGCGTCGAGGGCGGAGGTCGCGATCGCCTCGGGTGTCACGGGAACGAGCTCGGAGCGATCCGTCGTCGCGCCCACCCCCGTGACGGCACAGGTGATGAAGACCTCCGTGTTCACTGACGGCTGACTCTACGACGCCGTCCGCTCACGCGCGTGCGCCGCGCTCAGTCGAGCCGGGTCTCGCGATGTTCGGAGCGCGCGAGCCAGTCCGGCGAGATCGCGACGCCCCAGCCGGGGCCGTCGGGCACGTCGACGAACCCGTCGACGACCGTCGGCCTCGGCTCGTACATGGCCACCTGCCACGGGTAGTCGTCGTCGGGCTCGATCGAGAACTCGACGTACTTCCCAGGGTTCTCGAGCGCGGCGAGCAGGTGGAGCGCGAAGACGAGCACGAGCGAGTGGTTCGCCGAGTGGGGCGTGCACGGCATGCCTCGTACGGCCGCGAGGCGGGCGACGCGCAGCGCCCGGGTCAGGCCGCCGACGTAGCAGACGTCCGGCTGCACGACATCCACGACCCGGGTGTCGACCATGCTCTGCCAGACGCGCTCGTCCCAGTCCTGCTCGCCGCCCGCGACGTCGAGCTCGAGCGCCGCCGCCACCTCCCGGGTCCAGTCGAGCTTCCAGTGCGGGCACGGCTCCTCGAAGTGGGACACGCCGTTGTCCGCCAACAGCTGGCCGACCTCGATCGCGCGCGCGGGTGAGTAGCAGCTGTTCGCGTCGACGAGGAGCGCGGCCTCGTCGCCGATCGCGCGGCGCACGTGCGGGACAAGTGCCTCGGTGCGACCGGGCCACTCGTCGGCGTCGTGGCCGCACTCCTTGCCGATCCTCACCTTGAACGCGCGGTAGCCGTGCTCGTCCCGCTCCCGGAGGAGGCGCTCGGCTTCGGCCTCCGGCGTGATGTCCCGCCGCATGCTGGACGCGTACGCCGGAAGCGACCGTCGCTCGCCGCCGAGCAGCTCGGACACCCCCTTGCCCTCGAGCTTGCCGCGCACGTCCCAGAGCGCGGTGTCCACGCCGGCGAGCGCTCGGTAGAGGTGAGAGCCGTGGAACTTGTGCTCGAGCTCCGGCAGCGAGTCGACGAACGAGTCGATGTCGAGGGCGTCGCGCCCGAGCGCATGAGGCGCGACCTGGCGATGGAGAACGTGGACGGTGACGTCGGCGTGGTACGGCGCGACCTGACCCCATCCCTCGATCCCCTCGTCCGTCCGCACACGGACGAGGGCGACCTCCGGCCGAGTGAAGCTCTCGACGCCGGTGATCCTCATTCGGAGCCGAGCACGACGATGTTTCGAATCGCCTCGCCGCCGCGTGCCGCCGCGATCGCGTCGTTGATGCGCTCGAGGGGATAGCGGCCGGTGATGAGCTCGTCGAGCAGCAGCTCGCCCCGCTCGTAGAGCTCGACCAGACGAGGCACGGCGTCGGCGAGACGTGCGGAGCCCATCTTGCTCCCGAGGATCCGCACGTCGTTGTGCGCGAGGTCGACCGCTTCGACCCGGAACGTCTCTCCGGAGGGTGGCATGCCGACCACGACGAGCGTGCCGCCGCGGCGCACGCACCGAAGCGTTGCCTCGATGACGCCCGCGCTTCCGACCGTGACGAACGCGTAGTCGACGCCGCGGCCGCCGGTGACGGAGCGAACGGCCTCCGACAGGTCGTCGCTCCCGGGGTCGACGACGTGCGTCGCTCCGAACCGCAAGCGCCGCCTGGCGCTTGGCGGATGAGGTGTCGGCGCCGACGATCGGCGTGGCGCCGAGTGTGCGCCGCGCCCTGCACGCTGTTCAGCCCGACACCGCCGGTACCGACGACGAGCACGCTCGAGCCCTCGGGCACGCCCGCACGGTCGACGACCGCGCCGAAGCCCGTGACGACGCCGCAGCCGAGGAGCGCGGCGACGTCGAAGGAGAGCGACGACGGCACCTCCGCGAGCTGAGAGGCGTCGACGACGACCGATTCGGCGAACGCGGCCGTGTGCAGCCCGTGGGAGACCGCCTCGCCGTGCGTCGTGCGGAGCGGGCTCGCGCGGTCGGCCGGGAACTCGTGCTCGCAGAGATGCGACTCGCCCCGTCGGCAGAAGAAGCACTCACCGCACGAGCGGAGGAGGCTGACGACGACGCGAGCACCCGGGGTGATGCCCGCGACGCCGGGACCGACGGCGTTCACGACGCCGGCGGCCTCGTGGCCGTAGACGGCGGGCAGATCGCCGCCCCAGGCACCGTCGAGCAGGGCGATGTCGCTGTGGCAGATCGCGCAGGCGACGAGGCGCACGTCGACCTCCCCCTCCCGAGGTGGCTCGAGGACGAGGTCTTCGATCTCGAGCGGCGACCCGAACGCGCGGCAGACCGCGGCTCTCACGAGGACGCGCGTGGAAAGCGGGACTGCTGGTCGCGCAGCGCGACGTCCATCGTGTTGCGGGTGTACTGGTTCGACGCCGTTCGCGCCGGCTGGAAGTCCCACGGGTACGGCGCGCCCTGCTGGAGCGCGCGGAAGACGGCGAGTCGGGCGCGCTGGCTCTCGCGGACGTCGCTGTCGATCCGCTCGAGGTCCCAGCGCTCTGCGACCTCCGCGCGGAACGCGTCGACGAGGGCTCCGTGCTCGGGCGCGTCGGCGAGGTTGACGAGCTCGAGCGGGTCGCTCTCGACGTCGAAGAGCTGATCGGGATCGCTCGCCGTGTGGATGAACTTCCAGCGGCCGCGCCGGATCATGACCATGGGGCCCAGCGCGCTCTCGGCCAGGTACTCGCCGAGCGCGACACCGTCTTCCGACTCGGCGGCGCCCTCGAGCAGCGGGAGGAGGCTGCGGCCGTCGACCGGGCTGGCGAGCTCGTCCGAGAGGCCTGGGCGCGCGATATCCGCGAGCGTGGGGAGCACGTCGAGCAGCGACACAGGCTCGTGGACGCGCCGTGCGTCGAAGCGTCCGGGAGCCGAGACCACGAGCGGAACGTGCGCGGCGTGCTCGCGGAACGACATCTTGTAGAAGAGCCCGTGCTCGCCGAGGAAGTCGCCGTGGTCGGAGAGGAAGAGCACGACGGTGTTCTCGGCGAGGCCGCACGCCTCGAGGGCCGCGAGCACCTCGCCGATCTTCTCGTCGGCATACGAGAGGCTCGCGTAGTAGCCGTGGCGTGCGCGCACGGACGTCGTCCTGCGTGATCTCGACGTCGTTCATGGCGCAGTCGTCCCACAGCCGGCGGGTGTGCGGGTCCATCTCGTCGTACGCCAGCCCGGGCGCGCCGGGCAGGTCGATGTCCTCGTCGGCGTAGAGATCCCAGTGCCGCCGGCGCGCGACGTAGGGGTCGTGCGGATGGCTGAAGGACACGCAGAGCAGCAGCGGGACGTCGCCCTCGAAGCGGGCGTAGTCGTACAGCCGGCGAATCGCGTGGAACGCGACCTCGTCGTCGTACTCGAGCTGGTTCGTGATCTCCGCGACCCCGGCCTCCTTGACCGAGCTCATGTTGTGGTACCACCAGTCGACACGCTCGCCGGGGCGGCTCCAGTCCGGTGTCCAGCCGAAGTCGCCCGGGTAGACGTCCGTCGTGAGCCGCTCCTCGAAGCCGTGCAGCTGGTCCGGGCCGACGAAGTGCATCTTCCCGCTCAGGCAGGTCCGGTAGCCCTCGAGGCGCAGGTAGTGCGCGAACGTCGGGATGGACGAGGCGAACTCGGCCGAGTTGTCGTACACGCCGTGTGCGCGTCGGCAGCAGCCCCGTCATGAGGGAGGCGCGCGCCGGCGCGCAGAGCGGGCTCGGCGAGTAGGCGTTCTCGAAGACGACGCCGTCCTCGGCGAGCGCATCGATCGTCGGGGTCCTCGTCACGGGATGGCCGTACGCCCGGAGGAACGGCGCCGCGAGCTGATCGACCATCACGACGAGGATGTGCGGCCGTTCGCCCATCGGACGCGGGGACGCTACCAGCGTGCGACGGGATCGTTGATTGCGTTCGAAGGGCGGCGCCCACCGAGTGCCTCGCGCACGGACTCGACGGCCCGGACGACCGCGGCGTCGCTCGCGCGTTCGCTGTACCAGCCCGCGTGCGGGTTGACGACGAGACGCGGTGCCCGGGGCGCGGGGCCGTCGGCAGTCGGCGGCTCGACCTCGAGGACGTCGAGCGCGACGCCTGCGATCCGGCCCTCCGCGAGAGCTTCGAGAAGCGCCTCCGTGTCGACGAGGCCCGCCCGCGAGGCGTTCACGACGACGGCTCCGGGCGGCAGCAGCGCGATCTGCTCGCGCCCGATCAGGCCGCGCGTCTCCGCCGTCAGCGGCGCGTGCACGGAGATCGCGTCGGAGGTCGCGAGCAGCTCGTCGAGCGCCGCCGGGCGCACGCCGGCCGCGTCGGAGCTCCTCGTCGGTGACCACCGGATCGTGCGCTGCGACGTCCATGCCCAGTGCGAGCGCCCGCAGCGGCGAGGGCGCGGCCGATCCGCCCGAAGCCGACGATGCCGAGGCGGATGTCCGCGATTCGCCGGAGCGGGCCCGCCGCCGCGTAGTCCCACTTCCCGTCACGTACAGAGCGGTCGAGCTCGACGATCCCGCGCACGAGGGCGAGGAGAAGCGCAAGCGAGTGGTCGGCCATCTCCTCGACGCAGTAGTCGGGGACATTGCACACCCACACGCCGCGGCTCGTCGCCGCCTCGACGTCGAGGTGGTCGAATCCGACGCTCGGAGTCGCGATCACCCGGAGCTCGGGTAGGCGCGCGATGTCCTCGGCGGTGACGGGCTCGAAGGAGAGGAGTCCGACGACGTCGTCTCCGGCCCACGGCGGCCCGGACGTCTCGACGCCCGGCCCCGATCCGCCCAAGAGCTCGCGGACACGTTCGAGCGGGAAGGAGCCGTCGCAGAGGACGCGGGCCATGCCGTCAGCCCTGGACGGCGGCGAGCGCTGCGCGAAGGTCGGCCGTGACCCGATCGCCCAGGTGAGACGGTCCGACCGCGACCCGCAGATGCCGCGCGAGGCCGAGCTCCGAGCCCGGACGGACGAGGATCCCGCGGCGCGCGAGCTCCGCCGCCACGAGCCGGTCGTCGCCGTCGATGCGCGCGAGCACGAAGTTCGTCTCGGACGGATACGGATCGGCACCGGCGGCGCGCAGAGCTTCCGCGAGTGCCTCGCGCGCCTCGGCGACCTCCTCGCGACGACGGGCCGCGGCCTCCGTCGCGCGGAGCGACGCAACGCCCGCAGCGAGTGCCGCGCAGTTGACGTTGAACGGCTCCTCGACGACCGCAAGATGGCCGACGAGCGCCTCATCGGCGACCGCGTATCCGAGCCGCAGCCCGGCGAGCCCGAAGAACTTCGAGAAGCTCCGGAGGACGACGAGCGGACGGCCGGATTCGACCTCGGCGACGCGCGGTGCCCTGCCCTCGAGCGGGAGGTAATCGACGTAGGCCTCGTCCGCGACCACCACGCAGTCCGCCGGGAGCGAGTCGAGGAACGCGCTCCACTCCTCCGGATCGAGCCGCAGGCCGGTCGGGTTGTTCGGATCGCAGATCCACACGAGCCTGGCACCGACCTGGTGCGCCGTGCGCGCCACTCCGTCGAGGTCGATCCGAAGCTCGCGCATCGGCACGCGGTGCAGGCTCGCGCCGCGGGCGGCGGAGACCTGCGCGTAGAGGTAGAAGGTGAACTCGGGCAGCACGACCGCATCGCCTGGCCGCAGGAACGTGCTCGCGACGGTTCCGATGAGCGCCTGCGTGCCGTGCCCCGGCGCGATGCGTCCGGGCGTGGTTCCCACCGCGCGTGCGACCTCGGTTCGGAACTCGTCGTAGGGCGCGATCGGGTACTGCCAGACCGTCTCGAGCGCGTCGTTCACGGCCTCGCGCACGCCGGGGAGCGGGCCGAAGAGGTTCTCGTTCCAGTCGAGCTTCAGGCCGTCCTCGTGCTTCCTCAGCGTGACGACGTCGGTCACCGTCTGCTCGACGTCGAGCGGTTCGAGTGCGGAGACGGCGGGGACGACGAGGCGGCTCCAGTCGGTCACGCGCGACAACTCTACGGCGACGCGAGGCAGGGTCGTGGACCACGGCGGCGGCAGCCCTCCCGGCCCCGTGTGTTAAGTCTCGCGCGCCGCTTGTCTTTCGCCCCGCACTGCAGTTGAATTGCCCGCAATAGACCTTCGACGAGGTCGCGGACACGGCAGGCAGGGAGGCGCCCATGAGGACGGCCGACGAAGCACTGAGCCGCGAGGTCGAGCGCGGCATGACGCGGCAGGACATTCTCCGTCGAGCGGCAGCACTCGGGATCGTCGTACGAGCGGCACGTTCGGCCCGCTGACAGAGGCGGCATTCGGATCGACCCAGATCAAGCGTGGCGGCACGTTCCGCCAGGCGACGGCCGGCGGCACGACGGACTTCATCGACGGCCAGCACATCGTTGCGAAGTCGGACATCGTGCGGCTCGTCGCGACGTTCGACGCTCTCGCCCGCTTCGACGAGAAGGGCAAGATCCAGCTGCACCTGGCAGAGGAGCTGAAGGCGGAGAAGGCCAACCAGTACCTCATCCGCGTTCGGAAGGGCGTCGAGTTCCACAACGGCAAGACGCTGACGATCGACGACGTCATCTACTCGATCAAGCGGACGAAGAACCCGAAGCTCAAGCTGTTCGGCAACGCCGCGTTCGGCGCGATCGACCTCAACGGCATCAAGAAGCTCGACAAGTGGACATGCAGTCTTAAGCTGTCGCGGCCAGACGTCACGCTGATGGAAGCGTTCGCCCAGTACTTCCAGGGCGTCGTGCCGAAGGGCTACCAGCCGAACGCGGTCGGCAAGGGCCCGCTGCAGTACATCGGGACCGGCCCCTTCAAGGTCAAGAGCTTCACTCCTGGACGGGAGAGCGTCCACGTGAAGAACGAGAACTACTGGATCGACGGCCAGCCCTACTTCAGCGAGGTGCGGATCATCAACTTCCCCTCCGACGCGGCCAAGGTCAACGCGCTGCTGTCCGGGCAGGTCGAGGCGATGGCGGACGTCCCGTTCGCGCAGGTGCCCGTCGTGAAGGGTCGCGGGAAGAAGATCCTCGTCTCCCCGACAGGCGCGTGGACGCCGCTGTGCATGCGGGTCGACACCCCGCCCTTCGACGACGTGCGCGTGCGACGGGCGTTCCGCCTCCTCATCAACCGCCCGCAGGTCATACAGCAGGGCCTCTCCGGCTACGGGTTCGTCGGGAACGACATCTACTCGCCGTTCGATCCCGCGTACGCGGGCGACGAGTTCCCGCAGCGCAAGTACGACCCCGAGCAGGCGAAGTCGCTTCTGAAGCAGGCAGGACACGACAGCCTCTCTGTCGAGCTCGTCACGAGTCCCGCCGACACCGGGATGGTCGAGGGCGCGACGATCTTCGCGCAGAACGCGAAGGCAGGCGGCGTCAACGTCACCGTCCGGAACGTCGACGGCGGCACGATCTACGGCGACCAGTACCTGAAGTGGCCGTTCTCGGCGGACTACTGGGGGACGCGCAACTACCTCCTCCAGGCCGCGACGGGCGTGCTCAAGACGGCCCCGTTCAACGAGACGCACTGGGACGCGTACTCGGGCTACTCCAAGTTCGAGGCGCTCTACCGGCAGGCCCTGGGGACCGTCGACAACAAGAAGCGCGCGCAGATCATCAAGGAGATGCAGCGCATGGAGTACAACGACGGCGGTCTCATCGTCTGGGGCTTCAAGAGCCTGACCGACGGCTACTCCCAGAAAGTCGGCGGTTACAAGGTCGACCGCGGAACGCTGAACCTGAACAAGTACGGGAACGGCTTCCGCACGATCTACTTCGTCTAGGACGAAAGAGGAGTGTCGGGCCGTCACGGCCCGACACTCCTCGTGACATGCGTATCCGACGAGCCGTGGACGATGATGCGCCCGCAGTCACTGCGGTCGTCGGAGCGGCCTACTCCGGCTACGTGGCGCGCATCGGGCGCGCGCCTGCGCCGATGGGCGCGGACTACGAGTCGCTCATCGCTGCCGGCGAGGTCTGGGTCGGCGACTCGGGCGGAAGCGTTGTCGGCGTCCTCGTGATCCGGTCCTCGGACGAGATCCTCGAGCTCGAGAACGTCGCGGTCGATCCTGCGGAGCAGGGGCTCGGGCACGGCCGCGCACTCATCGCGTTCGCCGAGAGTCACGCCCGGGAGCTGGGTCTCACGGCCGTCGAGCTGTACACGAACGAGGCGATGGTCGAGAACCTCCGGCTTTACCCGCGGCTCGGGTTCGTCGAGACCGGACGACGCGTCGAGGGCGGCTACCGGCGCGTCTACTTCAGAAAGACCCTGGACGCTGGGCCTTTACGGCGTTAGCCTCGTTTGCGCGGATGCGAAGACTCCGGCATGGCCTCAGCGGCTTCATCATTCGCCGGCTCCTGCTCGGCCTCGTAACGCTGTGGATCACCTCGGTGGTCATCTTCGCCGCGACGCAGGCGCTCCCGGGCGACGCCGCCCGCTCGATTCTCGGACGGAGCGCGACGCCCGAGTCCCTCGCGGACACTGCGGACGCAGCTCGGGCTCGACAAGCCGGTGCTCACCCAGTACTGGGACTGGATCAGCGGCGATCTTCACGGGCGATCTCGGAACGTCGCTCGCCAACAGCCTCCCGGTGACGGACGTGCTCGGCGAGCGGCTCGTCTACACGCTCTTCCTGATGCTCATCGCCGGAGCGATCAGCATCCCGCTCGGCATCGCGCTCGGCGCGATCAGCGCGCGGAAGCGCGACGGCGCGTTCGACCAGACGACGTCCGTGACGACGCTCGGGCTCGCTTCGCTCCCCGAGTTCGTCGTCGGCATCACCCTTGCAGTGATCTTCTCGACCACGGTCTTCCACGTGCTGCCGAGCGTGATCGTGACGGAGCCCGGCTCGCGGCCGTGGGAGTACCCGAAGGAGCTCATCCTCCCGGTGATCACGCTGATCATCGCCGTCGTCCCGTACACGACGCGGATCATGCGCGCGTCGACCGTCGAGATTCTCGAGAGCGACTTCGTCGAGATGGCCCGGCTCAAGGGGCTCTCCGAGGGGCGTGTCCTCTGGCGGCACGCCGTGCCGAACGCCCTCGCGCCGACGTTCCAGGTCGCCGCGCTCAACCTCGCGTACCTCGCCGGAGGCATCGTCGTGGTGGAGGCGGTCTTCAACTATCCGGGCATCGGGCTCCTTCTCGTCGAGTCCGTTCGCGCCCGTGACATGCCGACGGTCCAGGCGATCGCCCTGTTCATCGCAGCGCTCTACGTCGTGCTGAACCTGCTGGCCGACGTCGCGACGATCCTCGTCAGCCCGCGGCTGCGGACATCGCTGCAGTGACGACGCTCGCCTCTCGGTTCCGCACCGTCCACGGTTATGTGCCAGGAACGGCACATGACCGACATCGCCGTCGCAGACGCAGTCGAAGTCGACCTCGACGACCCGCGTCGCGGCCCGCTGCGCGTCCTCTTCTCCGCCGCCTGGAAGCAGCACCGCACGAAGATCGGGCTCGGCATCACGCTGCTGCTCGTCGGCACGGCGGTCTTCGGCCGGCTCGTCGCCCCGTACGAGCCCGATCAGGGCGTCGAGGGTCTGCTGCCGTTCGCACCGCCGTCGAGCGAAGCATGGCTCGGGACGGACAACCTCGGCCGTGACGTACTCAGCCGATTCCTCTACGGGGGTCTCTCCGTCCTCGTCCTGTCCGGCCTCGCGACGGCGCTGGGAATGACTCTCGGGGTGACGGTCGGCCTCCTTGCCGCCTACTCGCGGGGGAAGCTCGACGACTTGCTGATGCGGACGATGGACGTCTTCCTCTCGCTGCCGCAGATCGTGTTCGCGCTGGTGCTGGCCGCCACGGTCGGCCCGAAGCTCTGGCTGCTCGTCCTGGCGGTCGGGTTCACGACGATGCCTCGGGCAGCACGCGTCACCCGGGGTGCCGCCGCCGAGGTGGTCGAGCGGGACTTCGTGCGCGCCGCCGAGGCGATCGGCATCCCGCGGCACCGGATCATGCTCTCCGAGCTGCTTCCGAACGTCTCGAGCCCGCTCATCGCCGAGACGACGCTGCGCATGTCGTTCAACGTCGCCGTCGTCGCGGGGCTCAGCTTCCTCGGCTTCGGGCTGCAGCCGCCCGCTGCCGACTGGGGGCTGATGATCAACGAGAACCAGAACGGGCTGACGCTGCAGCCGTGGCCGGTGCTCCTGCCGGTGATAGCGATCGCGCTCCTCACGATCGGGACGAGCCTCGTCGGGGACGGCCTCGCTCGAGCTGCCATCGGCATCGAGCGCGGCACGACGGGCGGCGAGTGAACACGGCCACGCACGCACTCGAGATCGTCGACCTCAGGGTGGAGATCGACTACGGCGCGCACGAGGACATCGTGGACGGCATCTCGTTCCACGTCGGCCGCGGGCGAGGTGCTGGGCCTCGTCGGCGAGTCGGGATCCGGGAAGACGACGGTCGGCCTCGCGGTGCTCGGTCACACGCGTCGCGGCGCACGAGTCGCCCGAGGCGAGGTCCGCATCGAGGGTCGAGACATCCTCCTGCTCCCTCAGCTCGAGCGCCAGCAGCTCCGAGGCAAGCTCGTCTCGTACGTCCCCCAGGACCCCGCGTCCTCGCTGAACCCGGCGCTGAAGATCGAGACGCAGCTCGACGAGACACTGTCAGCGCACGGCTTCGGCTCGTCCAACGAGGAGCGGCGGGCGCGCATCGTCGAGACCCTCGGCGAGGTGCTGCTCCCGAGCGACGACGTGTTCCTGCGACGCTATCCGCACCAGCTGTCGGGCGGCCAGCAGCAGCGGGTTGCGCTCGCGATGGCGTTCGCCAACCGCCCCCGCGTCATCGTCCTGGACGAGCCGACGACCGGGCTCGACGTGACGACGCAGGCGCACGTGCTGGAGACGGTGCGCACTTCTGTGCTTGGCCCACGGCGTCGCGGCGGTGTACGTCAGCCACGACCTGGCCGTCGTCGCGACGCTGGCCGACCGCGTCGCGGTCATGTACGGGGGTCGCATCGCCGAGCTCGGGCCGACCGGGACGCTCTTCCGGCAGTCGGCGCATCCGTACACGCGCCGACTCGTCGAGGCGATCCCCGAGATGTCGGGACTGCACGCGCTCGTCGGCATCCCGGGCACCGCGCCACGACCCGGCCACAGGCCGAACGGCTGCTTCTTCGCGCCGCGCTGCGCGTACGTCCAGGAGGCATGCACGACGGCGGAGCCGCCGCTCGAGCGAGTAACCGACGATCACGAGGTCCGCTGCATCCGCCATGCCGTCGTCCTGGGCGATGCCGCCGCAGCTCGGATCGCGGCGACGCCGAGGCCGGAGATCGGGGTCGAGGACGCGCTCGTCGCCATCGTCGGGGTGAACGCGTCGTACGGGACTCGGCAGGTCCTCCACGACGTCGGGCTCATCGTGAGGCCGCGCGAGTGCCTCGCGCTCGTCGGGGAGTCCGGATCCGGCAAGACGACGCTCGCCCGCTGCGTCGCCGGGCTGCACGTCTCCTACACGGGCGAGATGTCCTTCCGCGGAAAGCCTCTGCCGGCCGGTGCTCGAGCGCGCGACGCGGACACACGACGGGAGATCCAGTACGTGTTCCAGAGCCCCTACAGCTCGCTCAATCCGCGAAAGACGATCGCGCAGATCATCGAGCAGCCGCTCCGCCACTTCTTCTCGTCGGGCGGCTCGGACTCCCGAGGTCGCGTCCGCGCAGCGCTCGAGCGCGTGCAGCTCTCGACCACGTGCCTCGAGCGCTACCCACACCAGCTGTCGGGCGGAGAGCGCCAGCGGGTCGCGATCGCCCGCGCCCTCGTCGCGGAGCCGCAGTTGCTGGTCTGCGACGAGGTCACGTCCGCCCTGGACGTGTCAGTGCAGGCCGCGATCATCGACGTGCTCGCCGAGCTGCAGCGCGAGCTGAACATCGGGCTCCTGTTCGTCACCCACAACCTCGCGCTGATCCGCACCCTGTCGCAGGAGGTCGCGGTGATGAGCGAGGGCCGGATCGTGGAGCACGGCCTCGTCGACCGCGTGCTCGACCAACCCCAGGCCGAGTACACGAAGAGGCTGCTCTCCGACACACCCAGCCTCGAGGCGGCGCTCGTCGCGGCGGCTAGCGCTAGAGCACGCGAAACGCCCAGACACGGACGAGGACCTCGGGCTCTCCGGTCGGGAGCGCCTGGAACTCGTCCCCGCGCTCGACGAGCTCCCATCGTCTCCGCTGCCTCGAGCTCGGCGATCGCCTCGTCGAAGCCGGGCAGCCGCTGATCCGAGCGGAGCGTGAAGACGACGTGCCCTCCACCACGGGTGATCCGGACGAGCTCGTCGAGCGCGGATGCGGGTGCGTGACCCGCCGTGAAGACTCCTCCGGAGACGACGGCGTCGTACGAGTCGGTCGCGTATCGAGGCGCTCTCCGAGCCGCGCCTGGCGCAGGTCGTCGTAGACGCGCTTCTTCCGCGCCTCGGCGAGCATGCCCGTGGACAGGTCGAGCCCGTCGAGCCGGGTGAAGCCCTTGTCGGCGAGGGCCAGACCCGAGAAGCCCCGTTCCCGGCGCCGGCGTCGAGGATGTGCGCGTTCGTCGGGACGAGGCGCTGCACGACGCTCTGCGAGCACCTCCGGCGAGCGGTAGCCCATGCCGTCGAGGAGCTCCGCGTCGTACGCGGGCGCGATGCGGTCGTACTCGGACCGCAGCTCCGCGAGGTTGCGGGCGCCGTAGAGACGATCGAGGTCGACGGCGACCGTTCTCGGCCTACCCGTCGTACGAGCAGTCCGAAGCAGCCAGCCGCCGAACAGGGCGCACCAGAGGATCATGAGCGCGTAGGCCGCCCGCTCGCTCCAGGCGTCCGTGAGCGCGCCGGCCACGAGCGGCCCGAGCGTCGACGCGATCCCCCAGCCGAGCATCACGAGCCCCATGACGAAGCCCCGACCGAGGGCGGAGCGGTGCGCGCCCGCCGCTGCCAGTGGGTAGATGATGGTGTCCATCGTCGACCAGAACGGCGCGCGCAGGAGGATGAACGCGACCGCAGCAAGGGTCGAGCCGCTCAGGAGGACGAGCACGACCGTGGCTCCCGTTGCGAGTGCCGCGATCCCGCCGACGCGGAGCGTCGCCCAGCGGTCGCCCCTCCGCGCGACGGCCCCGCTCATGACCGTGTAGATGGCCGACCCGGCCGTGAAGAGGAGCCCGATCTGGCCGGCGGAGACGCCGTTGTCGTCGAGCTGGCGTGGCACGAGCAGGTTGATCCCTCCTCCGACGAGCCCGATCAACACGATGAGCGCGATTCCGCCGAGCACCAGCTCGTCGCGACGTGCGATGCGGAACCCGTCGCGCAGCCGCATGCCTTGCTCGCTGCTTCCCGGCGCGGGAGGCACGGCGAGCAGGGTCGCCGTCACGACCGCTGCGGCGACGGCCGCGACGAGGAACGGCGTGCCGGGGTCGTAGCGGTCGGCGAGCACTCCGGCCGCGACCGGCCCCACGGTGAAGCCGATACCCGTCACGGTCGCAGTCGCGGCCAGAGCGCCCGCGCGGCGCTCGTCCGTGAGCGAGTCCGAGAGCCAGGCGGTGGCGGCCGCCCAGAGCGTCCCGAACGCGACGCCGAAGAGAGCGCGGGCGAGCAGCAGCGTCCAGAACTCGTTCGCGAGACCCTGGCCGAGGGTCGCAAGCGTGAATACGCACCCGCATGCGATCGTCACGCGGCGCGCGCCGAGCCTGTCGACGAGGAGCCCGACCGGGAACGAGATCACGAGGACGGCCAGGCTCGCGGCCGCGAGGATCATCCCCGTCTCGACGCCCGAGAGCCCGAACTCGTCGGCGAAGGCCGGCGTCAGCGGGACGATGGCGATCCAGACGAGCGTCTGGAGCAGGATCAGCGCATAGATCGGGGCGACGCGTCGGGGCATGTGTCCAACGCGAGTCTTCCACTGCGGCAGTGGCCGTCGCCGAGCCCTGGCCGCTCTGTCGTCAAGGGAGCGTCAGGACGACCGTCTTCGGCTCGGTGAACGCCTCCAGCACCGAGCTCCCACCAACGCGGCCGACACCCGAGCTCGAGCCTGCCCGGCCGCCGAAGGGAAGGTGGCTCTCCCAGTAGTTCGTCGACTCGTTGATGTTCACCCAGCCCGCGTCGACAGCTTCGGCGAAGCGGAGCCCGCGAGCGAGATCCCTCGTCCACACTGCGGTGAGCAGCCCGTAAGGCGACGCATTCGCGATCTGGAGCGCCTCGTCGTCGCTCGAGATCGCGCATGATCGGGACGACCGGGCCGAACGTCTCCTCGCGCGCGACCTCCATCTCCTCGGTCACCTCCGCGAGGACCGTCGCCTGCCAGTAGAGGTCGGTCGGAAAGCCGGTGGCGCGGCTGCCGCCGATGACGAGCTCGCGCGCCGCGCTCGAGCGCGTCTGCGACGTGCTCGTCCATCTTCTGCGCCGTCGCCTCGTTGTTCAGCGGGCCCATCGTCGTCTCCTCGGCGAGCGGGTCGCCGAGCTCGGACCGAGCGCGCGACCGCGGCCTCGAAGCCTCTCGACGAACTCGTCGTGCACGGACTCGTGGACGAGGAAGCAGCTCGCCCGCCGTGCAGCTCTGCCCGGCGCACAGGAACGACGCGGCGATGCTCGCCTCGGCGGCAGCGGCGACATCGGCGTCGTCGAGGACGACCATCGGGCCGTTCCCTCCGAGCTCGAGCAGCGTCGTCTTGCCGGCCGCCCGAGCTGCGACGTGCAGGCCCGTCGCGAACGGAGCCGATGAAGCCCGATGCCGTGCGACGCCTGGGATGCGATGCGACCTCGTCGCCGACGACGGCGACCGGGGCCGGTGACCATCGAGAAGACGCCTGCCGGGAGCTCGGCGTCGACGATGCACTCGGCGAGCTTGACCGCAGCACATCGAGGTCGACGGACGCAGGAGCCCAGACGACCGCATTGCCTGCGGCGAGCGCGGGCGCGATCAGCTCGGCCGGCATCGTGTACGGCCAGTTCCAGGGCGTGATGACGCCGACGACGCCGCGCGGGACGCGGTAGGCGAGGATGCGCTTCGAGGCGTCGATCGACGGAGGCATCGAGCCGGCGAGCCGCGTCGCGTCCGCCGCCGCCATGCGCCAGTAGACGACGAGCTCCTCGACCTCGCCATACGACTCGGCGTGCAGCGGCTTGCCCTGGTCGAGCGTCAGCGTGCAGCGCGAGGTCGTCGCGCCGCTCCTCGATCAGGTCTGCGACGCGGCTCAGCGCGGCAGCGCGCTCGAAGGCGGATGCAGCGGCCCAGCCGCGCCAGGCGGCGTTCGCCGCGGCGATCGCCCTGCCGCGCATCCTCGCGCGTCCCCTCGGGCACGGTGCCGAGGGACTCGCCCGTAGCCGGGCTCGTGGCCTCCAGGCGGCCGCCTGACTCGGAATCGGCCCACTCTCCGCCGATCACCATCGAGTAGTCGCGCGTAGTCGACGCTCATCGCTTCCCCTGCGCGAAGGCGTTGCGGTAGATGTCCTCGTAGGCCTCGACGTCGACCTCCCGCGCGTTGCCCGTCGTCTGCGGGTCCTCGAACGCGATCCGCGCGAGCATCGGGATCTCGTCCTCCGAGAAGCCGAGCTCCTCCATCGTCGGGATGCCGACGTCGTCCGTGAGCCGGTACAGCTCCTCGACGCCGGCGAGCGCCGCCTCGAGAGCCGAGAGCCCGCTCGTGTCCACGCCGAGGCCCTGGGCGATCCGCGCGTGGCGCACCGGGTCGGCGGGCGCGTTGTACTCCATCACCGGCCCCAGGACGCGAGCCGTGAGCGCGCCGTGCGGGCAGTCGTGGACCCCGCCCGCCGACTGGCTCATGGCGTGCGCGGCGCCGGCGCTCTCCGTGCCGTAGGCCATCCCGCCGAGCGTCGCTGCGTGCGCCATGTGCGTGCGCGCCTCGACGTCGGAGCCGGTCTCGACGGCCTGGCGCAGCCAGCGCGCGACGAGCTCGATCGCCTGCAGCGCGACTGCGTCGTTGAACGGCTGGTGGTAGTCGCACGTGTAGCACTCGATCGCGTGCGAGAGCGCGTCCATGCCGGTCGCCGCGGTGACCGCCGCGGGAAGCCCGAGCATGAGCTCCGGGTCGATGAGCGCGACGTGCGCCCCGATGAGCGGCGTGCCGCCGACGTTGAACTTGATCTTCCGTTCGTGATCGGTGATGACCGCCCAGAGCGTCACCTCGCTCCCCGTGCCCGCGGTCGTCGGGATCGCAACCAGCGGCGGGATTCGCTGCTCGAGCGGATCGTGGCCCCACTCGTAGTCGACGATCGAGCCGCCGTGGCGCGCTACTACGCCGATCGACTTCGCGGTGTCGAGCGACGACCCGCCGCCGAGCCCGACGAGCCCGTCGCGCCCCGTCTCGGCGTACACCTTCGCACCCGCGTCCACCAGCGCGATGTCCGGATTCGGTCGAACTTCGTCGAAGACGACCGCGTCGTCGAGGTGCTCGAGCGCTCGCTCGGCGAGGCCGGCCGCGACGACACCCGGGTCCGTCACGAGCAGGGGACGCGTCACGCCCAGCTCGCGCAGCGTCTCGCCCAGCCGGCTGATCGCTCCCACTCCGTGGACGAGTCGCGTCGGCACCTCGACCGAGCGGACGGTTTCGACTTCGACGGGCATTCGTGCTCCTCTCTAGGGGGCCGACGCCGTAGCCGCGAGGTGCCGCTGGCGCCAGTGCTCGGTGTCGGCGACGTCGTTGAACGTGAAGATATGGAAGCCGGCGATCCTGCGCTCCGGGTGGGCGAGCCCGGCCTCGATCCCGTCGACGAGCGGGTCCGGGCTGAATCCTCCCGGCCGCACGGCGTGGGTCCACCAGCTCCGATGGCGGCGGAGGAAGCGCATCGAGGCTCCGAGCCCGATCGAGGTCGAGACCCGCATCAGCTTCGTCCGCGGGACGGCACCGGGGATGCCGATGTAGATCGGCAGTCGCGTTCCGCGGTTCCAGACGCGGTCGACCCAGGCGAGCGTGACACTCGGGTCGAAGCAGATCTGGCTGACGATGTACGTCGCGAATCGGGCCTTGTCGAACATGGCCTGGATCGTCGTCTCGTCGGAGATGATCGGGTGGCTCTCCGGGTAGCCCGTGATCCCGACCTGCTCGAAGCGGTGACCGAGCTCGGCGATCGCCTCGAGCAAGGGCGCGGCGCCCTCGAAGGCGCCCGCGGGCTCGTCCGCGTCACCGGCGACGACGAAGACGTCATGGGCTCCGATCTCGTCGACACGCGCGAGGATCTCTCGCAGGTGGCCTCGGTCACGCACCAGCCGCGCCGAAAGGTGCGGCACGACCGAGTACCCGTGCGCCATGAGTCGCTCCGCCAGGTCGAGCGTGTGCTCGATCCCCTTCCGAGGAGAGACCGTGACCGTGACCGTGACGGCGGTCGGCACGTGCTCCAGCACCGCCTCTTCGACGTCACCGAACGGGAGCACCTCGTAGCGCGGATGGGCGAGGAGCTCCGCGACGCGGCTGGCGGCAACGGCGCTCATACGTCCGAGTCCGGGAAGGAGGCCTTCCTTTGCTCGATCCACTCGCCGAGCTCGGCGGCGATCGCGTCGTCCAGCTGGGGCTGCTCGTACTCCGCAAGAGCCCGCTTCCAGTGTGCGTTTGCCCGTGTCGCCGTGTCTCTGGCGCCCTCCGATTCCCACTGCTCGAAGCTGGAGCTGTCGGCAAGCGGCGAGCGGTAGAACGCCGTCTCGAAGTTGGCGAGCGTATGGGCATGGCCCAGGAAGTGCGTCCCGGGCTCGTTCGTCAGGAAGGCATCGAGTGCCTGGCCGTTGTCGGAGAGATCCACCCCCTTGCAGAACGAGTGCCACATGCCGAGCTGGTCGGCGTCGAGGACGAACTTCTCGTACCCCATCGCCAGCCCGCCCTCGAGCCAGCCGGCCGCGTGGAGGACGAAGTTCGCGCCGGCGAGCATCGTCGGCTGCATCGTGTTCGCCGACTCGTAGGCCGCCTGTGCGTCGGGGATCTTCGACGCGGTGAGCGCTCCGCCGGAGCGGAACGGCACGCCGAGCCGCCGGGCGAGTGCAGCCATGACGTAGAGGACGAGCGCGGGCTCGGGCGTCCCGAAGGTGGGAGCGCCGGACTGCATGGACATCGAGCTCGCGAACGAGCCCAGGACGACGGGAGCCCCCGGCCGGACGAGCTGGCAGTACGCCATCCCGGCGAGCGATTCGGCCAGTGTCTGCGCGCAGGTCGCCGCGACCGTGGCCGGGCTCATCGCGCCGGCGAGGATGAACGGCGTCATCATCACCGCCTGGTTCGCCTCCGCGTAGGCGCGCGCGCTGCCGAGCATCGTCGCGTCCCAGACGAGCGGCGAGTTCGCGTTGATCAGGCTGAAGACGACGGTGTTCTGCTCGACGAAGTCGGCGCCGAAGACGATCCGCGCCATGTCGACCGTGTCCTGCGCGCGCTGCGGGTGCGTCACGGAGCCCATGAAGGGCTTGTCGGACAGCGTCAGGTGCGCGGCGACCATGTCGTAGTGGCGCTTGTTGACGGGTAGGTCGACCGGCTCGCAGACCGTCCCGCCCGAGTGGTGGAGCCACGGCGAGACGTAGGCGAGCTTCACGAAGTTCCGGAAGTCCTCGATCGTCCCGTAGCGGCGGCCCCCGTCGAGGTCGCGCACGAACGGCGACCCGTAGGCGGGGGCGAAGATCGTGTTCGCGCCGCCGAAGACGACGCTGCGCTCCGCGTTCCGGGCGAACTGCGTGAACTCGCGGGGGGCGGTCGCCTGCACGAGCTGTCGGGCGAGGCCGCGCGCGAAGCGGACGCGCTCGCCGTCGACGTCCGCTCCCGCGTCGCGGAAGAGGGCGATCGCGTCGGGGGCGTCGCGGAAGTCGATCCCGACCTCCGCGAGGATCGTGTCGGCGTTCTCCTCGAGCAGCGAGAGGCCCTCTTCGGAGATGACCTCGACGGGGCTCAGCGTGCGTGTGAGAAACGGCACGCTCTCGACGACCGCGGACAGCCGCGCCGCCTGGCGAGCCGCTCGTCCGCCGCTCCGCCGTCCTCGGGTCTCGGTCATGCGATCTTCCTCTCTCGTCGCCGGCTCGAGCGCTGTGCCGGTGCGGTCCTGCGCGCGGGCAGCCGCACGGTCCGTGACAGACGTGGGTATGGATCGACGTCGTGCGGGATCGCCATCGCGTTCACGAAGTGCTCCTGGAAGCGGGGCTCGACGGCGGTCTCGATCTTCTCGACGCCGACGCACGAGCTCCTCGATCTCGGTGCGCGCCGCGCGGTTCAGGAGCGCGATGCGCGCGCCCGTTCCCGCTGCGTTCCCGGCGGCGGTGACCTGCTCCGGGTCGCAGTCCGGGACGAGCCCGAGCACGAGCGCATGGACCGGGTCGATATGCGTCCCGAACGCTCCGGCGAGCCGGATCCGGTCGACGCGCTCGATCCCGTAGCGCTCCATGAGCAGCGTGCAGCCCGCGTGGAGCGCGGCCTTGGCGAGCTGGATCTGCCGGATGTCGTTCTGTGTGATCACGAGCTCGGGCTCGCCGGCCCAGAGCACGTACGAGAAGGTGCGTCCGTCCGCGACGACGCGCGGCGATCGGGCAGCCAGCGAGCCGTCGATCGTCCCGTCGGTCGTGAGCACTCCTGCCAGGTGGAGCTCGGCGATGGCCTCGATGATCCCGGAGCCGCAGACGCCCGTCACGTGCATGTCGGCGAATCCCGGCTCGTCGGACCAGGCATCGCTCCCGATCGCGCGGACGCGTGGCTCGAGGGTCTCCGGGTCGATGCGTACCCGCTCGATCGCCCCAGGCGCCGCCCGCTGCCCGCAGGAGATCTGCGCACCTTCGAACGCAGGGCCGGTCGGGCTCGACGCGGCCAGGAGGCGGTCGCGGTTGCCGAGCACGATCTCGGCGTTCGTGCCCACGTCGACGATGAGGTTCACCTGGTCGCCGAGGTGCGGTCCCTCGGAGAGGATGACGCCCGCGGAATCGGCACCGACGTGACCTGCGATGCACGGCAGGACGTATGCGCGCGCCCCACGGTGCAGGGGGAGGCCGAGCTCGCGAGCGGGCAGCCGCACCGACTCGTCGACCGCCAGCGCGAAGGGTGCACCGCCGAGCGGCGTCGGGTCGATTCCGAGCAGGAGGTGGTGCATGACGGGATTGCCGACGAGCGTGACCTCGAGGATATCGTCGCGGTCGACGTCCGCCGACGATGCGAGCTCGGCGGTGAGCTTCGCGAGGCAGCCGCGAACGACCTTCGTCAGATCCTTCTCCGCGCCCGGATGGAGCATCACGTACGAGACGCGGCTCATGAGATCCTCGCCGAAGCGGATCTGCGGGTTCATCGCACCCGCGGAGGCGAGCACTTCTCCGGTCGCGAGGTCGCAGAGGTGGCCGGCGACCGTGGTCGAGCCCACGTCGAACGCGATCCCGTAGGACACGTCGTGAAGGCCGGGCCAGACCGCGGTGACGGTCATCCCGTCGTGAACTGCGACGGTGACCGCACCGTTCCCGGCGTCCAGAGCCGGCTGCAGGTCGGCGAGGACATGGGGATCCACGGAGAGGCCGTCGAGCTCCCATTCGCGCCCGAGTGCGTCCTTCAGCCGTCGAAGGGCTCCCGAGGCGTCGCCGAGCTCGGCAGCTTCGACCTCGACGTAGTACAGGCGTACGACCGGGTCGAGCTCGATCGGGTGCGCGTCGGCCTCCTTCCGCACCACCTGGCGGTACAGCTGGCTCTCCGGCGGAACGTCGATGACGACGTCGTCGACGACAGACGCAGTGCATCCGAGACGGCGCCCGTCTGCGAGGCCCCGGTCGTCCGCATATGCGCGCTCGAGGTCCGCAACCGGAGAGAGGCTCGTGCGCGACGACGAAATTCCGTGCTTTGCATGCTCGCCCTCGGCCACCTCGACCTGGCAGCGTCCGCAGATCCCGCGCCCCCCGCAGACCGAGTCGAGGTCGACACCCAACCTGCGCGCGGCGTCGAGCACGGTCGTGCCGCGCTCGAACCGTCCGCGCCTCCCGGACGGTGTGAAGACGACGAGCGCGTCGCTCGAGGTCATGCGCTCGCCGTCCTCCTCCGTCCTTCGCGGCCGCCGCGGCGCCCGCCTGCAGCGCCCTCCGGCCGCGAGTCTCCGGATCGGGCGATCCACTCCGCGCAGTGCGCGTCGTTGCCCATGAGCACGTCGGCCGCCTTCACCGCCTGGAGCATCTCCGGATGGAGGGGGCTCGTGATCGCCGAGGTCAGGCCCGAGGCGATGGCCATCGGCAGGAACGCGGCATTCAGCGCGGGTCGGTTCGGGAGCCCGAAGCTGACGTTCGACGCCCCGCAGGTCGTGTTGACCCCGAGCTCCTCCCGCAGACGTCGCACGATCCGGAAGACCTGTCGCCCTGCGTTTCCCAGGGCACCGATGGGCATGACGAGCGGGTCGACGACGATGTCCTCCTTCGGGATGCCATGGTCGGCGGCACGCGAGACGATCGTCCGCGCCACCTCGAAGCGGACGTCGGGGTCGTCCGAGATGCCCGACTCGTCGTTCGTGATCGCGACGACGGCTGCGCCGTACTTCGCGACGAGCGGAAGCACCGTCTCCAGCCGGTCCTCTTCGCCCGTGACCGAGTTGACGAGGGCTTTCCCGCGATAGACGGAGAGCCCCGACTCGAGCGCCGCGACGATCGAGGAGTCGATGGAGAGCGGGACGTCGGTGACGTCCTGCACGAGCTCGATCGCCTGCGCGAGGATGGCGGGCTCGTCCGCGAGCGGGATGCCGGCGTTGACGTCGAGCATCTGCGCACCGGCCTCGACCTGCGCGATCGCGTCCGCGACGACCGTCTCGAAGTTCCCCGCCGCCATCTCCTCCGCGAGCTTCTTGCGGCCGGTCGGGTTGATCCGCTCGCCGATGATGACGAACGGGCGCTGCGAAGCCGATGACGACCTCTCTCGTGGCACTCGAGAGAACGGTGTCGGTCACGAGTCGAACCCGTCTGCCTTGACGAGACGCTCGAGCGTGTCGTCCGGGTACGCGGCTTCCAGCCACTCCGCCTCCTCGGCGACCTCCTTGTCGAGATCGTCGCCGCAGTCGCGCGGCTCGCGGCGCCACTCTGCGAGGTACGCGTCGCTGCCGATGAGCCCCGCCCGCATCGCGGCTGCGTCGATCGCCTCCTGGAAGCGCTCCGCGAGCTGCGCTCGCGCTGACTTCCGTCCCTCCTTGGCCGTCACCTGCGCCGGGATGTCCCGCCACCAGATGACGGTGAGCTCAGGCAACGGGCGCCGCCTGGACGAACCGCGTGAGCGAGGGCAGCAGCTCGCCGTAGCCCGTCCTGCGCTCCTCGTACTCGAGCCCGAGCCGGTCGGCGGCTGCCCGCGCGCGGCGGCGGAGGTCCTCGTCGTCGGTCTGCGCGAGATAGAGCACCCGCCGATAGTTGCCGAAGTACTGCTCGAGGAGGCCGGGATGGCGGTCGAGCCCCAGGCCGCGGATCACGATCGCATCGAAGTGGCGCGCGAGGAAGTCCGTGAGGTAGAAGGTCGCCGGCTCCGCGTCGTGCAGCTCCTCCCACTCGGCGTTTCCGGTGAGAAACCCGTAGCAATGGTCTCCCGGCAGGCGCTCGACGCCGTGCCGCTCGAGCACGCGGTCGAGAGCTCCGCCCGTTCCGCAGTCGGCGTACCCGATGAAGACGCGCTCGTAGCGACCGCGGAGCTCGTTCAGCTTCGCGTCGACCGCGGGCGCGATCAGCTCGGGGCGGGAGTGGAGCTTCGCGGGAAGACAGCGGACGGTGACGTTGCGTCCAGCCGTTGAGCTTCACGACGGCGAGCACCTCGCGGGCGATCGCGCCGCACGCGAGGATGAGCATCTCGGGGCGCTCGGCCTCGAAGACGCGCTCTTCGTCAGGACGCAGTAGCTGCTGCACGGCGTGCCAGGACGAGGGCCTGGGCGGTCTCGGCAGCGACGGCGGCGTCGCGACAGTACGCGTCCGCGCCGATCGCCTTGCCGAAGTCCTCGTTCAGCGGCGCTCCGCCGACGAGGACGATGTAGTCGTCCCGAATCCCCTTCTCCTTCAGCGTCTCGATGACGACCTTCATGTACGGCATCGTCGTCGTGAGGAGCGCGGACATGCCGAGGATGTCCGGCTCGAACTCCTCGAGCGCGGCGAGGTAGTTCTCGACCGGGTTGTTGATGCCGAGGTCGTGGACCTCGAAGCCTGCTCCCTCGAGCATCATCGCGACGAGGTTCTTTCCGATGTCGTGGATGTCGCCCTTGACCGTCCCGATCACCACCGTCCCGATCCGCTGCGCGCCCGTCTCGGCGAGGAGCGGCCGGAGGATCTCCATTCCCGCCTTCATCGCGTTCGCGGCGAGCAGCACCTCGGGGACGAACAGGATCCCGTCCCGGAAGTCGATCCCGACGATGCGCATCCCCTCGACGAGCGCGTCGTTGAGCACCTTGTCGGGGCCCCACTCGCGCTCGAGCAGGATGTTCGTGCCCTCGACGATCTCGTCGGCGAGGCCGTCGTAGAGGTCGTCGTGCATCTGTGCGACGAGCGCGTCGTCGTCCAGGGTCTTCAGATCGAGGTCGTCGTCGGCCATCGTCGCCTCGTTCCGTATCGTGGAACAGTGCTGTATAGTGGAATTCTAGGAGATCGGGATCGATGGTGCAATCGCTCGAGCGCGCGTTCGCCATCCTCGACGAGGTGGCCCGGCGCCCTGCCGGCGTCACTGCCATCGCGGAGCGCGTACGGCTGCCGAAGTCGACCGTGGCGCGGCTTCTCGCGACGCTCGAGGACGTGGACGCCGTGGAGCGCTTCGACGGCGTTCGCTGGCGGATCGGTCCCGGCGTCGCGGCGCTCACCGCCGCGGGCTCTCCGGAGCGCAATCTGATCGCGATCGCGCGCCCCTTCCTCGTCGATCTCGTCGGCGAGCTCGGTGAGGACGCCGGCCTCGGGCTGCCGGACGGCAACGAGGTCCACTACGTCGATCAGGTCGAGTCCGACAACCCGGTGCAAGTGCGCGACTGGACCGGGACGCGGGCGCCCATGCATGCGGTGCCGTCGGGCCTGGTCCTGCTCGCCGAATGGCCGGAGGACGCCCTCGACGCGTACCTCCAGGGCGGCGCTCGTCGCGCTCACCCAGCGGACGCTCACCGACCCGGCGCGTCTCCGAAAGCGCCTGGCCGAAGTCCGCAAGGCCGGCTGCGCGTGGGGTCTCGAGGAGTTCGCGGAGGGAATCGACTCGGTCGCCGCCCCGATTCGCGATGCACGCGGCAAGGCGATCGCGGCCATCCACGTGCACGGACCGTCCTATCGATTCCCGGGGGTCGGCGCGGAGGGCAGGATCGCCGAGCGCGTCGTCGCTGCTGCCGACGCAGCGAGTGCTCAGCTCGCGGGCGGCTGAGCCTCGAGCGCCTCGGCGAGCAGCGTCGAGACGTCGGCGACGCGCAGGTCGCTCCCCGTCTGGCGGACGCCGTCGTCGAGCATCACCGTGCAGAAGGGGCAGGCGACGGCGAGCGTGTCGGCGCCCGTCGCCGCCGCTTCGCGGGCGCGCTCCTCGTTGATCTGGTTCCCGCGCTCCTCCATCCACATGTGCGCGCCGCCGGCGCCGCAGCAGAAGGTGCGCTTTCCGCTCCGGGCCATCTCGAGGGGACGCCCGATCCGTGCGACGATGTCGCGCGGCGCGTCGAGCACGTCGTTGTGCCGTGCGAGGTAGCACGAGTCGTGGTACGTGATCGACGTCTCGCCGCGGGTCGGCGCCAGGCGGCCCCTGTCGACCAGGTCGGCGAGCAGCTCCGAGTGATGGACGACCTCGTAGCGGCCGCCGAAGTCCGGGTACTCGTTCGCGAGCGTGTTGAAGCAGTGCGGGCAGCTCGCGACGATCTTCGTCACGCCCGCGCCGTTGAGCGTCTCGACATTCGCCTGCGCGAACGACTGGAAGAGGTACTCGTTCCCAGCTCGCCTCGCCGGATCGCCGGTGCACGACTCGCGCGGGCCGAGGATCGCGACGTCGAGCCCGGCTGCGAGCATCAGCTTCGTCGTCGAGATCGCCGCCGAACGCGCTCGCTCGTCGAACGCCGCCGCGCAACCGACCCAGTAGAGGTACGCCGGGGGTCGGTCACCCGGCTCGAGGACGCGGACTCCGAGGCCGTCCGCCCAGGACGCTCGCTCGGCCTGCGGCTTGCCCCACGGGTTCCCGCCTCGCTCGACGTCACGCAGCATCGACTCGGCATCGCCCGGAAGCCGCGATTCGACCATGACGAGGTTGCGGCGGAGGTCGACGATGTGGTCGACGTGCTCGATCGAGACGGGGCACTCGTGCACGCACGCTCCACAGGTCACGCAGTCCCAGACGACCTCGTCGGTCACCGCGTTCGGCACCAGCGGTGAGAGCTCTCCCCCGCGAGGGCGGTGTGGCCTTCCGCGAACAGCTGGTCGCGGATACCCATGATCAGGAGCTTCGGCGAGAGTGCCTTCCCGGTCGCGAACGCCGGGCAGACGTCCTGACAGCGACCGCACTCGGTGCAGGACACCGCGTCGAGCATCTGCTTCCACGTGAGATCGGCGACGGTGCCCGCGCCGAAGCGCATTGCCGCCTCGTCTTCCGACTCGAAGTCGAGGGGCTCGAGGCGGCCGCGCGCTCGCGTCCGGCCGAAGAAGACGTTGATCGCCGCCGTCGCGATGTGCAGATGCTTCGAGTGCGGGAGGTACGCGAGGAAGCCGAGAATGATCAGCACGTGCGCCCACACGAAGACGCGCTCGAGCACTTCGGTCGTCGTGTCGTCCGTGAAGAGACCCGAGAGCGCGTCCGACACGGGCGACCAGTCGGCCGGCCAGGGGTTCAGCCCGAGCGCGATGAGGGTCGCGTGCCAGAGGAGCAGGGTCGTGACGATGCCCGCGATCAGCGCGAGGATGAGGTCGGCCTCGCCCAGATGGCTCCCTTCGAACCTGCGAGGTCGCTGGATCTTCCGGATCCCCAACGCCACGACGACGCCGATCAGGACCAGAACGGCGAACACGTCGACGAGGAGCGCGTACCAGCCCTGACTCTCGAGCCAGCCGAGCGGCGAGGCCGCGGGAAGCGGTTCGTCGCGATCGACGATCGCCGCGACCGCCATGAAGATCGTCGGGAAGAGGACGAGGAAGCCCCAGAAGATGAAGGCGTGCACGAGGCCCGGGACGAGCCGCTGCAAGAGCTTCTTCTGCCCGAGGACGATCGCCGTCTCGTTGCCGACCCGGCGCGGGACGTCCGACACGCGGTCGACGGACTTGCCCGACCGCACGAGCCGGGCGAGGAACAGCGCTCGTCGCGCGAAGAGGAAGCCCGCGACCGCGATCGCGGCGACGAGCGCGACCGCGGACGCGACGCTCGCCGTCGTGCTCAGCCTCTGGCCTTCCGGAGCTCGGCCGAGATCGCCGGGACGACCTCGTGGAGATCACCGATCACGGCGTAGTCGGCGCTCGCCAGGATGGGGGCCTCCGGGTCGGTGTTGACGGCGAGGATCGCCTTCGCTCCCTTGCAACCGGCCATGTGCTGCGTGGCTCCGGAGATGCCGCACGCGATGTAGATGTCGGGAGCGATCTTCGTACCGGTCTGCCCGACCTGATCGGTGTGCGGTCTCCACCCGGCCATCGTCACGGCGCGCGAGCAGCCCACCGCCCCGCCGAGCAGGCCCGCGAGCTCCTCGATGATCCCGAAGCCTTCGGGCGAGCCTGCGCCTCGGCCGCACGAGACGACCACCTTCGCGTCGGCGAGCGAGACGCCGCCCGTCGCCGCGCCGACGCGCTCGTGGACACGCACGGCGAGGTCGGCTTCGGTGAGCTCGGGAGCGAAGCGCTCGACCCGGGCAGGCCCGCCGGCGACCGCCTCCGGCGCGACCGAGTGCGGTTGGACCGTCATGAGCGCGGGCGACCCGTGGAGCCTCGCTTCTTCGAGGAGGCTGCCTCCCCAGCGCACGCGCGTCACGAGGGCGGGATCGCCCGCGGTCGCCTCGAGGCAGTTCGCCGCGAACGGCAGGTCGGCGATCGCCGCGACGTGGGCGAGCACCTCGTTGCCGCGCTCGTTCCC
Organism: uncultured Gaiellaceae bacterium; assembly: GCA_963754175.1. Lineage (GTDB taxonomy): Bacteria > Actinomycetota > Thermoleophilia > Gaiellales > Gaiellaceae > GMQP-bins7. Next base: position 245,897 of record CAVWES010000014.1, read on the forward strand.
GGCGGCGACGACCGCGGACGTCGCGGTGCGACCCATGACGTCGAGCGCCGCGCGTGCGACGGCGGCGGGGGCGTAGGAGGAGAACGCCTCGTGCTCGGCGACGTGCACCGTCGAGATGCCGTGCTCGCCGAGGACGCCCTCGAGCCCGTCGCTGTCTCCGACCACGAGCGCGTCTACCGGCTCGTCGGCGGCGTAGGCGCGTGCGAACGCGATCGCCTGCAGGGAGAGGTCGTGGATCCCGTCCGGCGTGCGCTCGACCACCACGAGGGCAGTCATGCCACGCCGATCCTCTGCAGCACCTCCACGACGGCGGGTGCTGCCTCGGGCCCGTGGCCGAGGATCTCCGCCTCCTTGCCCTGTCCCTCGGGAACGACGAGTCGGACCTTCTCGAGCCTCGAGTCCGGCCTCGCCGGCGAGCTCGCGTCCACGGGCTTGCGCTGCGCGCGGAGCTTCGCGGGGACCGAGGGGTAGCGCGGAAGGTTCAGCCCCTCGAGCACGGTGACGACCGCGGGCAGAGGCAGGACGTAGACGTCGCGTCCGCCTGCGACCTCCTGCTCGCAGCGCACCGTCTCGCCGTCGACGCCGACGCCCTTGAGCCCGGTCGCCACGGGTCTCCCGAGGGCATACGCGACGCGAATCCCGATCTGGAAGTTGCCCGCGTCGGCCGACTCGTTCCCGAAGACCACGAGGTCGAAGGGCCCGTTCGCCGTCTCGTCGCCGCGGATGGCGTCGACGATCGCGGTGGCCGTCGCCTGCGGGTCCCACTCCTCTCCGTCCGAGACGAGGTGGATCGCGCGGTCGGCGCCGAGTGCCATCGCATCGCGGAGCTGCTCCTCGGCCTCCGGGGGCCCGAGCGTGAGGACGACGGACTCGCCGCCGTGCGTCTCGATCAGCCGGACAGCCTCCTCGACGCCGCACTCCTCGTGCGGGCTGATCGTGAACCCGAGGTGCTTCGTCTCGATCGCCTGGGCGTCCGCGGTGAGGACGATCTTCCCTCCCGTGAGTGGAACCCGCTTGACGCAGACGAGAATCCTCACGACCGGATCCGCGTGTTCTCGGGGTCGAAGATCGGGGCGGAGCCGACGACGTCGACGGTCACCGGGTAGCGATCGCCCATGTACTCGACGGCGAGCTCTCCGCCTGCGTTTGCGTGCTCCGGCGGCAGGTACGCCATGAGCACGTGCTTGCCGACCGACGGGGCGGCGCCTGCGCTCGTCACGTACGAGCGGCGACCCTTCGCGTCGACGATGGGCGCGCCGTCCCGGGTGAGGATCGGCTCACGCCCCATGGGGAAGCGCCGCACACCCGCGGACGACGTGTGGTCGTCGACCGTCAGCGTGCAGAGCGTCGCCACGGGTTCCTCCTCGCGGTGGCGGAGGTGGGCCTCCTTCCCGACGAAGTCCTGTTCCTTGACCTTCCCCCAGGCCATGTCCGCCTCGACGACCGTGTACTCGCTCTCCAGCTCGGTCCCGAACGCGCGGTAGCACTTCTCGAGCCGCCCGGTCGTCCCGTAGACGCCGATCCCGCAGGGCACGGCGCCGTGCTCGCGCCCAGCCTCCCAGACCAGGTCCCAGAGGCGCGCGCCCTGCTCGATGGGGACGTAGAGCTCCCAGCCGAGATCGCCGACGTACGAGATACGCGACGCGAGCGTCCGCACCGGTCCGACCTCGATCACCCTGCACGTCGCGAACGGGAACCCCTCGTGGGAGACGTCGTCGCTCGTGAGCGACGAGAGGATGTCGCGGGCGCGCGGCCCCCAGAGACCGAGGGTCGACCAGGCGGAGGTGAGGTCGGCGAGCTGCGCCGAGCCGTCCGCGGGAAGGTGGTCGGAGAGCCACTTGTGGTCCGCCATGCCGTGGGCGCCGCCCGTGACGACGCGGAAGTGCTCGTCGCCGAGCCGCATGATCGTGAGGTCGGACTTGAATCCACCGCTCGGCGACAGCCAGGGCGTGTAGACGACGCGCCCGACGGCCGCGTCGACCTGGCGCATCGACACAGCCTGCAGCGCGTCGAGCGCGCCGGGCCCGGAGACGTCGAAGATCGCGAACGCGGACAGGTCGAAGATCCCGGCGCGGTCCCGCATGGCGAGGTGCTCCGCGTTGATGAGCGGAGACCACCAGCGCGTGTCCCACTCGGCCTCGCGCCGCCCGACCCGGTCGCCGTACTCCTCGAGCAGGGGCGCGTTCGACTCGTACCACTGCGGCCGCTCCCAGCCTGCGGCTTCGAAGAAGACGGCGCCGAGCTCCTTCTCCCGCTCGTGGTACGGCGACAGCCGGACGTCGCGGTTCGAGGCCCACTGCTCGAGCGGGTGCACGATCCCGTAGGTCTTGTTGAACCCTTCGCCCGTGCGCGCCTTCACGTGCGCGGACGTCTTCTGGTGCTCCCAGAAGCGCGCCGCGTCGGACGAGTGGAGGTCGATGTGCGACTCGCCGTGCACCATCCACTCGGCGAGCGACTTGCCCACCCCGGGCCCTTCCTTGATCCAGACGGCGGCAGCCGACCAGAGCCCCTTCACCTCCGGCAGCTCGCCGAGGATCGGCATCCCGTCGGGCGTGAGGGAGAGGATCCCGTTGATCGCGTGCTTGATGCCGACCGTCTCGTCGCCGACGATCGAGGGCATCAGCTCGAGCGCCTGCTCCATCTGCAGGTTGAAGTCCTCCTGGGTGAACGGGAACTCGGTCGGCGAGAGAGACGCCTCCTCCACGGAGGGCAGGTCTTCGGGGTCGTAGAGGATCGCGCGGTGCGCGTACGAGCCGATCTCGAGCCCGGAGCCGTGCTGCCGCTCGTACATGTTCGTGTCCATGTCGCGCACGATCGGGTACTCGATGTCACCCTTCGCGTCGGCGAACCAGTGGGTCGGACCGATGTCGATCATCTGGTGGACGGCGGGCGTGAGCGGGATGCACGCACCGGCCATGCGTGCGAGCTTCGGGCTCCACACGCCGCAGGCGATGACGACGACGTCCGTCTCGACGTCACCGGCAGTCGTCCGGACGCGCCGGACGCGGCCCGCCTCGACGTCGATCGCCGTGACCTCGGTGTTCGCGAAGACCGTGAGCTTCCCGGACTCCTGCCCGCGCTCGCGCATGATCGTGCCCGCGCGGAGCGAGTCGACCACGCCGACCGAGGGTGTGTAGAAGCCGCCGAGGATCACGGACTCGTCGATGAAGGGGACGAGCTCCTTGACCTCGGCCGGCGTCACGAGCGATACCGGCTCGATGCCCCACGCCTTCGCCGAGGCCATCCGGCGGGTCAGCTCCTCCATGCGCTCGGCCGTTCGCGCGACCTCGACCCCGCCCGACTCGGTGAAGACGCCCATCTCCTCGTACTGCCGCACGCTCTCGAGCGTGAGCTGCGTCATCTCCTTCGAGTGGTCGACCGGGAAGATGAAGTTCGACGCGTGGCCGGTCGAGCCACCGGGGTTCGGGAGCAGCCCCTTGTCGAGGAGGACGACGTCCGACCAGCCCTGGTCGGTGAGGTGGTACGCGACGCTGTTGCCGACGATCCCGCAGCCGATGACGACGGCGCGGGCCTGGCGGGGGAGGGTGCTCATTCACGAACTCCTGCTGATATATGAGTTGACGGCAGAAATATATAAGCGCTCAGAGCACGCGTCGAATCGCGCTCTCGAAGCCGCTGACGTGTCGTTTCATCGCCTCCTCGGCACGGCGTGCGTCACCCTCGCGGATCGCGACGAGAAGCTCGCGGTGCTCCTGGATCGCGTCCTCCAGCCGGGCGACGCGGTCGAGCGCGAGGAACCAGATCCGGAGGGTGAGGACGTAGTACTCGTTGAGCGTCTCCTCGAGGAACGGGTTGTGCGTGCACCGGTACACGTGCCGATGGATGCGCTGGTCGAGATCGATCAGCGCGCGCTCGTCGGACTCGTCGTGGACCTGCTCGAGCTCGGCGAGGAGCTCGTCGATCCTCGCTCTGTCCGCGTCCGTCGCGCGCTCCGCTGCGAGACGCGCCGCGGACGGCTCCAGCGTGTTCCTCACCTCGGACAGCCCGGCGAGGTCGCGCACGTCGACGCTCGACACGAACATCCCGCGCCGCGGATACACCTCGACGAGGCGCTCGCGCGCGAGCGCGCGCAGTGCCTCCCGCACCGGGGTGCGTCCGAGCTCGAGCCGCTGCATGAGGTCGCGCTCGCTCACGAGCGACCCGGGCGGCAGCTCGAGGGTGACGATGAGCTCGCGAATGCGGTAGTAGGCCCGGTCCGACAGCGACCGGGCGTCGGCCGCTTCGGGCTGGTGGATGGAGAGCGCGGGTGTCGTCATCGGCGGAGGCGGAGAGGCGGGGCCGGTCGGCCCCCGCCGCCTCGCTCAGCTCACTTGAGCCAGGAGTTGACCGTGGCCTTGTGCGCCGCCACCCACACCGCGGCGGCCTTGTCCTTGTCCATGTGTTGCTTCCCCGAGATGAGGTTCGCGACGAAGTTCTGGTCGGCGGACGTCCAGCTGAACTTCCTGATCACCTTCAGCGCGGGCGAGCCGCTCTTCGCGAACTTGCTCGAGACGAGCTTGTCGAGACCGTACGACGGGTACTCGCACGCGTGCTTGCCGCTCAGCTTCTCGTCGTCGAGGCAGCCCTTGAACCGCTTGGGCAGCTGGATGCGGTACAGGTCGTACGCCGCGTTCAGGTACTGCGGGTCGTACCAGTAGAACAGCACCGGCTTGTGCTGCTTGTAGAGCTGCGTCCAGCGTGCGACCTGTGCCGGCTCGGCTCCCGAGACGACGTGCTTCAGGTTCAGGCCGAGCTCCTTGATGAGCGCGCGGTCCTTCTGGACGTACGACGGGTCGCCGCCGAGGAACGTCCCCGCGTTGGGCGACGACTCCGGCTGTCTTGAAGACGCTCTCCTTGCCCTTGAGCCCCTTCCACGTCTTGAACTGCGGGTACTGCTTGAGCAGGTAGCGAGGGATGTACCAGCCGATCACGCCGGTGATCCCGTTGCCGCCGACCGGGACGACCGCCTTGCTCGTCAGGTACTTCTTGTTCGACGGGACGAGCGTGTTGTCCCAGTCCTCGAGCACGACGTCGATCTTGCCGTCGGCCATCGCCTGGAAGCTCGGCTGGTTCTCGGTGATGTTCGTCACCTTGACCGAGCACTTGAGCTTCTTCTCGAGGACGTTCTTGACGACGTAGACGTTCGCCGTCGAGCCCACCCACGAGTTCTCGTTCAAGATCACCGTGCCGCACGCCGCCTGCCGCGTGCCTCCCGCCGAAGCCACTGCAACGGCGAACGAGCGCCGCCATCGCCGCGACGGCGATTGTTACGAGGCCGATCCCCCTGCCCCGCTGTCGATTCGTCATCCGACCCTCCTTGTCCTTGACGTTCACACGAAACCTCACGCCATGTCCTCCTTCCTCGCCTGCCGTGCACCCTGCGTGACTCGATCGAGCGTGATGCCGAGCGCCAGGATGGCGATCGACGCGATCACGCCCTGCCCGAACTGGCCGCGGACGAGCCCCTGCGCGACCTCGTATCCGAGGCCACCCGATCCGACGAGCCCGCCGATCACGACGACGGCGAGCACCATGATGATCCCCTGGTTGACACCGAGCATGATCGTGTCGCCGGCGAGGGGGATCTTCACCTTGCGAAGGATCTGACCGCGGGTCGCCCCGAACGCACCGGCCGCCTCCACGGCCTCCGGCGCGACGTCCTTGAGACCTCGTTCCACGAGGCGGACGACCACGGGGAAGGCGTAGAGCACCGCGGCCACGATCCCCGGGACGATCGACACCGGCATCAGGTAGATGAAGGGGATGATGTAGACGAGCTGCGGCAGGGTCTGCAGCACGTCGTTGACGGGACGCATGACGCCCGAGACCGTGCGGCTCTCGGAGGCCCAGATGCCGAGGCCGAAGCCGAGGATCACCGCGATGACGGTCGCGACGATGACCTGCGAGAGCGTGTCCATCGCGAGTGACCAGACGCCCATGAAGCCGATCAGCGCGAGCATGAGGAACGCCGTGATCGCCGGGCGCAGGCCCGAGATCACGAAGGCGATCAGCGTCAGCCCGGCGAGCGTCGTGAACCACGGCCCCTCCATGAGGAACGCCTGCAGCGGCAGCAGGAGGTGCACGAGGATGAAGTTGCCGATCGGCTCCGTGATGTGGAAGACGAACGACGTCGGGTCCTGCACGTAGTCGAGCACCTTCTGGATCTGTGCGAGCAGCCACTCCTGCGCGGTCACCGCGCGCTGCCGCACGCCCGCCGCCTGCGGGAAGGCGCCGCTCACTCCGATCGCCTTGGCCACGACCACCGTGCCCACGATCGCTGCCGTGACGACGAGCGACACCACACGGAGGCGCCGCTTCGCGGCCGCGTCGAGGTGACGCTTCGTCGGGTCGGTGTGGTCGGCGATCGCCTCGGTGATCCGGTCGAAGGCCATCGCCATGATCACGATCACCGCTCCGGCGAGGATCGCGAGCGCAGGGTTCGAGAACAGGCCGGAGTTCACGACGGCGCCGAGCCCACCGCCTCCGATGAGCCCCGCGATGACGACCATCGACAGCGCGAAGAGGATGGTCTGGTTGAGGCCGAGGAGCAGCATGCGCCGCGACATCGGAAGCTGGACCTTCAGGAGCATCTGGCGACCGGTGGCACCCATCGACGCCGCCGCCTCGACGGTGTTCACCGGTACTCGGCGGATGCCGAGAGCGGTGATGCGTATGCACGGCGGGATCGCGTAGATCATCGTCGCGACGACGGCAGCCGCGTAGCCGATCGAGAAGAAGAGGACGACCGGCATCAGGTACGCGAACGCCGGGACGATCTGTGCGGCGTCGAGGAACGGCGTCAGGATGCGGTTGAAGCGCCGCGAGCGTCCTGCGGCGATGCCCAGGGGTACTCCGATGAGGATCGACAGCCCGACCGCCGCGAGCATGAGCGCCAGCGTCTCCATGCTCTCGGCCCACAGGCCCGAGACGGCGAACGACGCGAACGCGGCGAGCGCCCAGACACCGGCACGCAGTCCGCCGAAACGCCAGGAGAGCAGCGTGCCTGCAACGGTCGTCCCGATCCACGTGAGCCAGATGAGGAGGTCGTTGAACCAGGTGACGAGGTTGTCCGCGAAGATCCGGAAGCCGTCGAAGAGCGTGAAGAGGACTCCGCCGCCTCCCTCGAGGCGCTGGTCGATCAGGTAGGTCTGGATGGAGTCGAACTTGCGCCTGGAGGCCGTTCCAGACGAGGTCGTTCGGCCAGGCGTACTCGCTCTTCCAACCGCGATAGGCCAGCCACATCACGGCGATGACCGCTCCGACCTGGACGATCTTCCCTCGCCACCAGGGGACGTGCGAGACGACCGGAACCGCGAGCGGCGCCTCGGTGATGGTGGACATCAGTGCTCCTCTTCGGCGATCGCGAGCAGGACGGCCTCGCGGTCGACGATGCCGACGATCTGCTCGTCCTCGATGCAGCACACCGGCTTCTCGCTCGCCGCCAGCACGGGCACGGCCTTGCGCATGGTCGTCGCCACGTCGAGCCTCGGGCCGTCGATCGGGTCGGACGGGCCGGGCTCGCGCATGATCCAGCGCAGGGTGAGGACGTGGCTGCGCGGGATGTCGCGCGTGAAGTTCTCCACGTACTCGTCGGCCGGCGAGCCGACGAGCTCCTCCGGCGTGCCCAGCTGCACGATCGCGCCGTCGCGCATGATCGCGATCCGGTCGCCGAGGCGGAGCGCCTCGGGCAGGTCGTGCGTGATGAACATCGTCGTCTTGCCGATCTCCTGCTGGAGCCGCATGACCTCGTCCTGCATGTCGCGGCGGATCAGCGGATCGAGCGCGCTGAACGGCTCGTCGTAGAGCATCACCTCGGGGTTGGCCGCGAACGCCCGCGCCACCCCGACGCGCTGCTGCATACCGCCGGAGAGCTGGTCGGGGAACTGGTTCGCGACGTCGTCGAGACCAACCAGCCCCAGTACCTCGCGTGCCCTCGCGTGTCGCTCCTGCTTGCCCATGCCCTGGACCTCGAGGCCGAACGCGACGTTGTCGATCACGCGCCGGTGGGCGAGGAGGCCGAAGTGCTGAAAGACCATCGAGACCGACCGGCGGCGCAGCTCACGGAGCTCGCTGCGGTCGGCCTTCGTCACGTTGCGGCCCGCGATCTCGATCTCCCCGGCGGTCGGCTCGATGAGCCGGATCAGCGTGCGAACGAGCGTCGACTTGCCCGAGCCCGAGAGTCCCATGACGACGAAGACCTCGCCCTGCCAGACCTCGAGCGTGACGTCCCTCACCGCGACGACGTTGCCCGTCTTCTCGCGGAGCTCGGCCCGCGGCAGGAGTGCGTCCTCGGAGCCGACGAGCCGCTCGGGGTTGGGTCCGAAGACCTTCCAGATACCCGACGCGCGGATCACCGGTGAGCCCATGCGTTCGACGCCGTGCTGCTGTCGTTCGAGGGCGATCTCGGCCGTCATGCGCGCGCCGCTGATATATCACCACGGCGCGCGCTTGTCTACACCGGGCGGGCGGCGCGTAACGCGCTCAGCCGCGAGCGGCTCAGATCGTCTTGAACTGCTCGAACGGCTGGCGGCAGGCCTCGCAGTAGCGGATCGAGCGGCACGGCGTCGGGCCGAAGAGGTTCTCCAGCCTCGTCTCGGTCGAGCCGCAGTAGGGACAGCGGAACCCACGCCGGAGCTGCACGAGCTCCAGCTTCTCGGCCGGCCTCGGGGTGGGCGGCGCGAAGCCGGCCGCCCGAAGCTTCTCGCGGCCCTCGGCTGTTATGTCGTCGGTCGACCACGAGTCGTCGAGACGCACGACGACGGCCGGCACGGCACCGAGCTCGGCGATCCGCGCCTCCATGGCGCGCTGCATGACCTCGAGGGCGGGGCAGCCCATGAACGTCGGCGTGAAGTCGACGTGCACCGTTCCGTCGTCGACCGAGACGCCCTTGACGACGCCAAGGTCGACGAGCGAGATCACCGGGATCTCCGGGTCGGGGATCTCGGCGAGCGCTGCCCAGACGTCGTCGACGGTCACCACTGCGAGCCGGGTGGCGCAGAGCGCCGGACCGAGGTCATCTCCTCCCACAGCTCGGCGAGCTCCGCCTCGTGGACGCCGCGCGGCACGGCCTCGACCTCCGGCAGCACGCGGCCGAGCCGCTCCTGTGCGCGTGCGCGCAGCTCGGGCCGCAGCGCGTCGTCGAGGACGCCGAGAGCGTAGGGCCACAGCTCGTCCACGGCTTCGTTCAACCGAGACCGCCCCTCGTCGGTCGCGAGGAGGCGCTCGATCCACATCTCTGCATGCATGCGGTGGTACGCCTCCTCACGATCGATCTTCGCCGCAAGGCCCGCGAGCTCGGGATCGTCCGACGCTTTCAGCGCCGCGAGGCGGATCTCGTCGGCCGTCTCGTACAGCCAGTGCCGCGCGATCGTGCGCGCCCACTCGAGCTTTCGCAGCTCGACGAGCGGGGCCGACCGGTACTCCGAGGGCTTGCGGTCGAACGCAAGCTCGTCGGCGGTCGTGCCGAGCTCGCGCGCGGCGAGCTCGTAGAGCGCCCGCGCGTGCCCGATCTCGTTCTGCGCTATCGACGAGAACGCCACGTCCTCCTCGAGGAACGGCGCGATGCCGGTCCACTCCGAGTTGCGCCAGCCGAGGATCAGCTCGTCGTCTGCGATCGAGAGCAGGAGATCGGTGCGCGTCGCTCATTCCGTTGCTCCCGGTGCCATGTCGAGCGTCCCGGCACGTTCACGCGCCTCGTGGAGGCGCGCCTTGATCGAGTAGCCGTCGACCCGGCGGTACTTCATCTCGAACTCGTCGGGGAACTCGTCGATCTCGTGGACCGACTCGCGTGGGACGAGCCACAGCGCGACCGACTCCTGACGGCGCGCGTACTGCTCGCGCGCGTAGATCTCCGCGAACTGCTCGTCGGGTGCCGTCACCGACCCCGCGTGCTGGAACGGCTGGCCTTTGCGCTCTTGCCGGAAGACTTCGAAGACCACTACGCCGCCTCCGCGAGCACCACCCGCTCGACCCACGCGACGTCCTCGCGCGAGAGCTTCCGGAACGCGAGCCGCTCCGCCGAGGCCGGCCCGTGGCCCGTGACGACAGCGCGGAGCTTCTCCCAGTCGGGCTCGGTGTAGAGCCACGTGCCCGTCTCCTCGTCCTTGCGCAGCGCCGGATCCGGGATCGTGAGGCCGAGCTCGCGGATCTGCGGCACGTAGCCGTCGAGGAACTGCTGGCGCGCCTCCTCGTTCGCCTGCGACTTGATCCGCCAGATCACCATCGGATCCTCCTCGGCGGGGATCGGGTTCCCGTGGAAGTGCATGAGCGGCTCCCACCAGCGGTCGAGGGCCTCCTGGACGAGACCGAACTGCTCGTCCGTCCCCGTGACCAGCGCGAGGATCACGTCGCGGCCGTGGAGGATGTGGAAGGACTCCTCCCAGCAGATCTTCTTCATGATCCGCGCGTACGGCGCGTACGAGCACTTGAGGAGCGCCTTCTGCGAGACGATCGCCGCCGCGTCGACGAGCCACGCGATCACGCCGACGTCGCCCCACGTCCGCGTGGGGTAGTGGAAGACGTTGTGGAACTTCGCCTTGCCGGAGACGAGGTCGTCGAGGCAGGCGCTGCGTGGCTTGCCGAGATCCTCGACGACGCGGTAGATGAGCTGCGCGTGGCCGACCTCGTCCTGGATCTTCGCGGTGAGGGCGAGCTTCCGCTGCAGCGTCGGCGCGCGGAGGATCCAGTCGCGCTCGGGAAGCACTCCCATGAGCTCGGAGTTGCCGTGCATCTCGATGAACTTGATCAACCGTTCCCGATACTCGTCGGGCATCCAGTCGCCGGTCTCCACCTGCCCGCCGGTCTGGACGTACTCGAGGAACTCCTGCGTTCGCGTGTCCATGTGCCCGCCTCCCTACCGAACGGTCGTTAGCATCGAGTGTAATGGCTACGAGACGGGACGAGCTCACGCGAGAGGCTGCGCGGCTCTTCGCGGAGCGCGGGTACCACGGCACGTCGATGGACGCGCTCGCGCAGGCACTCGGAGTCCAGAAGGGCTCGCTCTACTCGCTGACCGGCTCCAAGCAGGAGTTGCTCTACCAGACGATGCGCGAGGGCGCACGCGCGTTTCACGCCGCACTCGACGCCGTGCCCGACGATGCGGCGGCCGTTGAGCGCGTCCGGCTGGCGTTGCGCGGGCATCTGCGCGTCGTCGCGGAGCAGCTCGACGTCGCGACCGTGTTCACGCGCGAGTGGCGCTACCTCGAGGGCGAGCATCGCGCGGAGATCGTGGCCGAGCGCCGCCGCTACGAGGAGCGCTGGCGCGCGCTCTTCCGCGAGGGCGTCGAGTCGGGCGGCTTGCGCACCGACCTCGACGCGGGCGCCGCGACGCTTCTCGTGCTGTCCGCGGCCAACTGGGCCTACACGTGGCTCGAACCCGGGCGCGACACGGACGAGCTGGCCGATCGCTTCACGGCGATCATCGTCGACGGCATCCGCGGCTACGCGACACCTGCGTGAGCAGCCTCCTCATCGTCAACCCTTTCGCCTCCGGCGTGGACGAGCACCGGCTCGCCGCCGTGACGGCCGCGCTGTCGTGCGACGTCGACACGCGTCTGACGACCGCTCCCGGGCGAGGCGACGGAGATCGCGCGCATGGCCGGCGACGTCGACGCGATCTACGTGCTCGGCGGGGACGGCACCTACAACGAGGTGCTGAACGGCGTCGAGCTCGACGTGCCGCTCGGCTTCCTCCCCGGAGGCGGGACGAGCGTCCTCCCGCGCGCGCTCGGTCTGCCGCGGAACCCGGTCGAGGCCGCTCGACGAGTCGCAGAGGGAACGACGCGGCGGATCGGGCTCGGGCGCGTGAACGGCCGCCGGTTCGGATTCAGCGCGGGCCTCGGATTCGACGCGGAGCTCGTCCGCAAGGTCGACGAGCTCGGACGGAGACCGGACGGCAGGCGACCAGGCGACAGGGCGTTCGTGCGGGTCGCGGCGGGGGCCTTGCGGGACCGGCGCGCTCGCTTCGACGAGCAGCTCGAGATCGACGGCGCGGGCCGGGCTGCGTTCGTGCTGGTCGCGAACTGCTCGCCGTACACGTACGCGGGCGCGGTCGGGCTCGACCTGGTGCCGGGAGCGGACTTCGACGAGGGGCTCGCCTACGTCGCTCCCGTCAACCTGCGCGCGCGCGACCTTCCGCGGATGGTTCTCCACGGCGCTCGCGGTAAGGGTCTGAAGGACGGCATGGCCCTCGCCGCGCACGACCTCGACCGCATCGTCGTCCGGTGCGACCGGCCGCTGCCGCTCCAGGTCGACGGTGAGGACGCCGGCGACGTCCTCGAGGCCGTCTACGAGGCCGAGCGCGACGCGGTCACGGTCCTCGTCTGACCTATGCTGCGAGCCGCATGAGCCGCGTGCTCCCTGCCGAAGGAGACCTGCGTCGCGTCATCGGCGACGGCGAGAAGATCCCGGACGGTGAGGTCGACGGCCTCGGCAGTGACGAGCTTCTCGCCCTGTACCGCAACCTCGTGCTCCTGCGGACGTACGACGAGCGTTCCGTCGTGTACCACCGCCAGGGGCGGATCGGCACGTACGCGATCTTCTGGAACCACGAGGCACTGCAGGCGGGATCCGTGTTCGCGCTCGAGGATCGCGACTGGATCTTCCCGGCGTATCGCGAGTCGGCGATCGGGCTCCTGCGCGGAATGCCGGCGTCGACCGTGCTCTCGTGGTGGCGCGGGCATCCGGCCGGCTGGTGGAATCCGACGGACTACAACGTCGCGTCGATCTGCGTGCCCATCGCGACGCAGATACCGCATGCGGTGGGGTTCGCCTGGGGCTCCCGCCTCAAGGGCGAGGACCGGATCGCGCTCACGCTGTTCGGCGACGGCGCCACGTCCGAGGGTGCGTTCCACGAGGGCGCGACGTTCGCAGGGGTGATGAAGGCGCCGGTCGTCCTCCTCTGCAACAACAACCAGTGGGCGATCTCGACGCCGCTCTCGAAGCAGACCGCGGCGCCGACGCTGGCCGACAAGGCGATCGGCTACGGGATGCCGGGCGTCCGCGTCGACGGCGGCGACGTGCTCGCCGTGTACGAGGCGACGCGGGACGCGGCACTTCGGGCGCGAGCAGGAGACGGGCCGACGTTCATCGAGGCGCTGTCGTACCGCGCGGCCCCGCACGCGACCGCCGACGATCCGTCCATCTACATCGACTCCGAGCGCGTCGAGGAGGAGCGCGAGAACGAGTGCGTCGGCCGCTACGAGCGCTACCTGCGCCGCCTCGGCTTCATCTCGGACGCGGACGTCGAGGAGATCAAGCAGGAAGCGCTCGACCTCATGCGGGCCGGGATCGCCCAGGCCGAGGCAGAGCCGCCCGCGGATCCAGCGCTCGTCTTCGAGCACGCCTATGCGGATCCGCCCCCGTCCCAGGCGAACGACCTCGCGGAGCTCCGGAGGATCCTGGATCAGTGAGCGAGCGCTTCCTCGTCGAGGCAGTGAACGACGCCCTCCACGGCGAGATGGAGCGCGATGCGTCGGTGCTCGTCATGGGCGAGGACGTCGGAAAGCTCGGTGGCGTCTTCCGTGCCACGGCCGGCCTCCAGGAGCGGTTCGGACCCGACCGCTGCGTCGACACTCCGCTCGCGGAGGCGGGGATCATCGGCACCGCCGTCGGCCTGTGCATGGCCGGGTGGCGCCCGGTCTGCGAGATGCAGTACGACGCCTTCAGCTACCCCGCGCTCGACCAGCTCATCAACCACGTGGGCCGGTATCGCTGGCGGACGCGGGGCGGGATGTCGTTCCCGCTCACGATCCGGATGCCCTACGGTGGCGGCGTCCGCGCGCCGGAGCTGCACGACGACTCGCCGGAGACGTACTACGTGCACACGCCCGGCGTGAAGGTCGCGATTCCCTCGACCCCGGCCGATGCCAAAGGCCTGCTCGCGGCGGCGATCCGCGACCCGGACCCCGTCGTCGTGCTCGAGCCCAAGCTGCACTACCGCACGGTGAAGGAGGAGGTGCCCGACGGCGAGCACGTCGTCCCGCTCGGCGAGGCGCGCATCGCGCGCGAGGGAACCGACCTCACGATCGTCGCGTACGGCGCGATGGTCCACGTCGCCCAGCGCGCCGCCGAGGCGCTCGAGGGAGACGCGTCCTGCGAGGTGCTCGATCTGCGGAGCCTGAAGCCGCTGGACGAGGGCGCGTTGCTCGAGTCGGTCGCGAAGACCGGTCGCGCCGTCGTCGTGCAGGAGGCGCCGCGCGTGTGCGGGTTCGCGGCCGAGGTCGCCGCCGTGCTCGCCGAGCGGGCGATCTTCGATCTCCGAGGACCGGTGATCAGGGTCACGGGCTACGACGTCCCCTACCCGTACTGGCAGATCGAGGACGCCTACATGCCGTCGGTCGAGCGGGTGGTCGACGCGGCTCGCACGGTGCTCGCCGCGTAGTGGCGCACCACGAGATCCCGCTCGAGCGCAGGACACTCCACGGGCATTTCTCGCGCGAGCTCGAGCCGGTCCTGACGGTCGAGCCCGGGGACTCGATCGCCTTCTCGTGTCTCAACTCCGGATGGCGCGACGCCGAGCACGTGCCGTACGCGGAACGAGACGGGCGAGCTCGACGCGGGTCACGCCCTCATCGGGCCGGTCGAGGTGCGCGGTGCCCGCGCGGGGCAGACGCTCGAGGTCGCGATCGACGAGGTGCGGATCGGTGCGGGCGGCGTCACCCAGGCAGGAGGTTTCAGCACGCCGCTCAACGATCGGCTCGGCGTCACGGACGCAGAGACCGTCACGCTCCTCTGGTCGCTCGACGCGGACTCGGGCATCGGCCGTACCGAGTCGGGGAGGGAAGTGTCGATCAGCCCGTTCCTCGGCGTCATCGGCATGCCGCCCGACGAGCCGGGCATCCACTCGACCGCGCCTCCGCGCGCCTGCGGCGGGAACATCGACTGCAAGGAGCTCGTGGCCGGTACGACGCTCTATCTCCCGATCGCGGTCGACGGCGCGCTGCTCTCGGCCGGCGACGGCCACGCGGCGCAGGGCGACGGCGAGGTCTCGCAGCTCGCGATCGAGGCTCCCGTCGAGCGGGCGCAGCTCACGCTGTCCCTCCGCGACGACCTACGGCTGACGACCCCGATCGCCTGGACTCCGGAGGCGTGGCTCACGTTCGGGTTCGACGAGGATCTCGAGGAGGCCGCGGCGCTCGCACTCGACGCGATGCTCGAGCTCATGGGCCGGGAGCACGGCCTGGAGCGGCGCGAGGCGCTCGCGCTCGCCAGCGTCGTCGTCGACCTCCGGGTGACGCAGCTCGTGAACGGCGCGCGCGGGATCCACGCGCGCCTCGCACACGACGCCGTTCGCTGGACGACAATCTGACGAGATGTCTACCGCTGTCGTCCAGGTCGTCGTGGTCGCGCTCTTCGCGTTGACGTGCGGTGCTCTTGCCGCAGCCTGGATGCGGGGCCGTCTCGGAACGGCCGCGATCGTCCTCTTCGTCGTCGCGCTCGTCGCCTGGGTGGCGGCATTCGCGGCGATCGCGACCGAGTTCCACGATGCGAACAACTTCGCGACGTGCGAGTCCGACTGCTCGGCGATCCACTACGTGTCCGCCGTCGCATTCCTCGCGCCGCCGCTGCTCATCGCGCTCGCAGCGCTCGCCATGCTCGTCACCCGTGGCAGTCGCTGGCGCGCACGGCGCGCCGCCGCACACGACAATCGCGCATGATGCCGAGCTCGTTCAGGCTCCCCGACCTCGGCGAGGGTCTCACGGAGGGCGAGGTCGCCCGCTGGCTCGTCGTCGGAGGGCCAGGCGATCGCCGAGGACGACCCGCTCGTCGAGATCCAGACCGACAAGGCGACCGTCGAGATCCCGTCGCCGTACGGCGGAACCGTGCTGAGGATCCTCGTCGCCGAAGGCGAGATCGCGCCCGTCGGCACGGAGCTCGTCGTCATCGGCGAGCCGGGCGAGGAGCTCGCGCGAGCGCGATCCGATCACGGCTCGACCGAAGTCGCCGCGGCGCCGGCCGCTGGTGCGCGTCGGACATGGCCGTCGTCCGACGCGCCGAGCCGGACGCGTGCAGGCGACGCCGGTCGTCCGTCGTATCGCGCGAGGAGCTCGGGGTCGAGCTCGCGACGATCGACTGGCACCGGGCCCGGCGGACGCATCACGGAGGAGGACGTTCGAGCCGTTGCGGGTGGGAGCCAGGGAGAGGGACGGCGCGAGCCGCTGCGCGGCGTGCGGCGCCTGATCGCGGAGCACATGACCCGTGCGCACCGCGAGGTTCCTCCGGTGACCTGGGTCGAGGAGTGCGACTTCGAGGACATTCCGCTGGATCGACTGCTCGCAACCGTCGTGAGGTCGTGCGCCGAGGCACTCGCCGAGTTTCCGGAGCTCAACGCGCGCTTCGACGGCGACTCGATCGTCTACCTCGACCGCTACGACATCGGCGTCGCAGTGCAGACCGAGGGCGGACTGGTCGTGCCCGTCGTCCGGGCCGCGAACGAGAAGAGCGTGGACGAGCTCGCGTCGGAGATCGCCGCCCTCGCCGAGCGTGCCCGCACGGGATCGCTTGCCGCCGACGAGCTTCGCGGCTCGACGTTCACCGTGACGAGCGCCGGCAAGCTCGCCGGTCTCTTCCAGACGCCGATCGTGAACCATCCGGAGGTCGCGATCCTGAGCATCGGGCGCGTGGCTCCGCGA
Source organism: uncultured Gaiellaceae bacterium (assembly GCA_963754175.1). GTDB lineage: Bacteria > Actinomycetota > Thermoleophilia > Gaiellales > Gaiellaceae > GMQP-bins7. The sequence continues at coordinate 262,528 of CAVWES010000014.1, forward strand.
CCGGTCGTGCGAGACGGCGAAGTCGTCGTCCGCCAGGTCGGAACGGTCGCCATCACGTTCGACCACCGCGTCGTCGACGGCGCTCGAGCGGCGGCGTTCGGTCTCGCCGTGATCCGACGGCTCGAGGGTCGCCCGGACGGCGCGTAGCCGCCCGGGCGCCCCCTCTACTCAGTCGTCGCGCTGGTTGTCGTCGTTGATCTGACCCCGGATCTCGCCGGCCGGGAACGTCGTCGAGTGGACGTTCGCATACGCCCGACCTGCGCGGATCGCCGCGACGAGCTCGGCGAACTCACCCGGTGCGATCCCCTGCCCGACCGGACCGATGACGTTCGCGGGGACGATCGTCCCGGACAACGTGCCCGAGTGCGGATCGGGGCACGTCGGCGTCCCGGCTGGTCCGGCGAGTGTCCCGCTGGTGCCACACAACCAGGCGGAGATGCCACCGCTCACACTCCGTTGGCCGAAGTGGATGTGGGACTGCGTCACGTTGCCCTCGAGCCCCTGGTAGGAGATCGTGTAGTGGATCTCCATGGCGCCATCGTCGATCGTCGCCTCGAAGGCGCCGCTCGCCGCGCTCGAGACGGGTCCCGGGGCTCCTTCCAGGTACCCGCTCATCGGGTCCGACTTCACGTTCTTCTTCCCACTGTCGGCAGTCGCGTAGGACCCGACCGCGAGGACTGCGAGACGCGCCGACGATCAGCGCGACCACTGCGCTGGCTTTGTGCATCTGACCCCCTCCTATCGCTTTAGCAGCCACTACGAGCAAACGGACACTTCGGTTCACGTCTCTACACTGCCCCGCGTGGGGAGCTGGTACACGATCGGGCTCTGTCTCGGGCTCGGCCTCGGGCTGTCCGTGGCGATCACGGGCATCCTGGGCTCGAACGTCGTCGGGATCGGCGCGGCCGCGATCGTCGGCGCGGTGCTCGGGGGCGCGATCGGCCTCGCGATCGGTGACACGGCGGAGACGATCGCCGGTGCCGTGGGCGGCGTGCTCGGCGCGCTCGCCGCGGCAGCCGTCGTCGTGGGCGCGCTGCGGCGCGGCGCGACACGGTTCGGCGTCGGCGCGTACATGGGAGCCCTCGGCGTGCTGGTCTGCCTCGTCGCGCTCGTGCCGGTGGCGGGATACGTGCTCGCCGTCGCGCTCCCGCTCCTGGCCGTGCGCATGCGCGGACGCCAGGCGGCCCGATTTGCCGGGCTCCGAACGCTCGCGAAGTGAGTTCGCTCACGGACGCCGCCGCAGCCGCGCGCGGAGATGGTGGAGCGGCAACTCCGTCGACGCGGCATCACCGACGAACGCGTCCTCGCCGCGATGACGCGCGTGCCGCGGGAGCTCTTCGTTCCGGAGAGGCTCGTCGCGCGCGCCTACGACGACGGCGCTCTGCCGATCGGGCACCGGCAGACGATCTCGCAGCCGTTCGTCGTGGCGAAGATCTGCTCCCTGCTCGCTCTCGAGGGACGCGAGCGCGTGCTCGACGTCGGCACCGGTTCGGGGTACCAGGCAGCCGTGCTCGCGGAGCTCGCAGCGGAGGTCGTGACCATCGAGCGCATCGCAGCGCTCGCGGACGATGCGAGGGCGAGCGCTCGCTGCGGCGGGTTACGAGAATGTGGACGTCCATGTCGGCGACGGCTCCCTCGGCGTGCCCGAGCGCGCGCCCTTCGACGGGATCGCGGTCGCGGCAGCCGCGCCGACCGTGCCGCCGGCGCTCTACGCGCAGCTCGCGGATGGCGGGCGGCTCGTCCTCCCTCGCGGCTCACGGTGGGGTCAGGAGCTCGTGCTCGTGGTGCGCGGTCCTGATCGCCCGATCGAGCGCACCTCCATCCCCTGCCGCTTCGTCCCGTTGCTCGGCGACGAAGGATTTGGCGATGACTGACCGTATGGGGGGCGGACATGACGCCGCTCACGACTACCCTGCGATGACCGTGGAGTCCTCGCACGCCCAGATCGACGCCGGCTTCTCGCCTGCACGCGTGCGAAAGGGCCTGCGAAAGCGGAAGAACTGGGAGCAGCTCGTCAAGTTCTGCCTCGTCGGCGCGACCGGCTACGCGGTCAACCTCTGGGTGTTCTCGTTCCTCGTGCTCGTCCTCGACGTCCACTACATCCCGGCCGCCATCGGCTCGTTCCTCGTCGCGGTGACGAACAACTACGCCTGGAACCGCCTGTGGACGTTCCGCGATCAGCGTGGCAGCGTCGCCTACCAGGGGATGCGGTTCTTCGTCGTCTCGCTCGTCGCGCTCGCGGCGAACCTCGCGGTGCTCGAGCTCCTGATCCAGTCGGGCCTCACCGAGGTCGTCGCACAGGCGATCGCGATCCTGCTCGTCACGCCGGTGAACTTCGTCGGCAATAAGCTCTGGTCGTTCGGACCCCGACGCTAATCGCCGTCGCCGCGCTCGCGGCCTTCTCGCTCGTCCTCCCCTCGACCGGGGCCGCGCAGTCGGATCCGAGCGACCTCGCTCGCCTCGACGAGAGCGAGGCGATCGAGCTCGCGCTCGCGGACTCGAAGGTCGCGCGCTGGCTCGACCGCTACCCGCCGGACCCCACGACGTCGGCCGACTTCAGGGCCGACTCGCGAACGTGGGAGGTCAAGGCGTGGTCGGGCGCGGCGGGGCAGATCGCGGACGTGGTGGTCGAGGACACGACCGGACGGGTCGTCGAGGCGTGGACCGGGCCGCAGGTCGCCTGGAAGATGGCGCGCGGCGGCGAGGGGTCGTTCGGCGGCAAGACCCTCCTGAAGCCCTACGTCTGGGTCGCGTTCTGCCTCGTCTTCCTTCTCGGCCTCGGGGACCTCCGTCGGCCGCTCTCGATGCGGAACCTCGATCTGCTCGCGCTCCTCGGGTTCACGGTCTCGCTCGCGTTCTTCGACCGCGGCGAGATCTTCCGCAGCGTCCCGCTCGTCTACCCCGTGCTCGCCTATCTGGTCGGTCGCGGGCTGTGGGTCGGCTTCGGCAGGCGCGGACCGCCGCTCGCGTCCGTCTGGCCGACCTGGGTCCTCGCTGCGGCGGCGGTGTTCCTCCTCGGGTTTCGCGTCGGGCTGAACCTGGAGACGCCGCGTGGTGTCATCGACGTCGGCCTCGCCGGCGTCGTCGGGGCGAGCAGGATCCTCGACGGCGAGGCGCCGTACGGGAACATGCCGCAGCGCGGGGATCTCGAGCCCTGCGGGCCGAAGGACGCGGAGGGCCAGGTGCGCGAGCGCATCCAGACCAACGGACGCTGCGAGGCCGCGATCGAGCGCGGCGACACCTACGGGCCGGTCTCGTACCTCGCCTACGTGCCCGCGACGTCGATCTTCGGATGGAGCGGGAAGTGGGACTCGCTGCCTGCGGCGCACGCCACGTCGATCGCGTTCGACCTGCTCGCGATCCTCGGGCTCGTCCTGGTCGGGCTCCGGTTCGGAGGGGTCCGGCTGGCCGCGTTGCTCGGCTTCGGCTGGGCGGCGTACCCGTTCACCGCGTACACGCTGAACGCGAACACGAACGACGCGATCATGCCCGCCTTCCTCCTCCTCGGCTTCTGGCTCGTGACGTCCGACTGGGCACGCGGAGGAGCGGTCGCACTTGCGGGCTGGACGAAGTTCGCCGCGCTCCTCGTCGCGCCGCTGTGGGCCACGTATCCCGTGCTGGAGGTGCGCCGCGTGCTCCGGTTCGCCGCCGCGTTTCTCGTGGCGACCGTCGCCGCCTTCTCGATCCTCCTGCTCGAGCCGTCGCTCTGGGACGCGCTGCGGACCTTCTGGGAGAGGACGATCGGGTTCCAGGCCGGGCGCAATTCACCGTTCTCGATCTGGGGCTGGGGCCAGTATCACGCCGAGGGGATTCCCGACCTCGGCTTCCTGCAGCCCGCCGTCGCCGTCCTCGCCGTCGTGCTGGCGCTCGTCGTCGCGCTCGTCCCGAGGCGCAAGGGCCCGGTCGAGCTCGCGGCGCTCACGGCCGCGGTGCTCGTCGCCTTCCAGCTCACGCTGACCCACTGGTTCTACCTCTACCTCCCGTGGGTCGTCCCGTTCGTGCTGCTCTGGCTGCTGCTCCCGCAGCCGGACGCTCAGGAGACGGAGACTCGGACGGCCTCGATCGAGGACGCCTTACCCGTCGAGGGGTCGCACTCGACCAGCGCGCCCTCGATCCTGACGCCGCCCTGAGCCGTCTCGAAGCGGACGGGAAGACCCGTGCGCATTCGCCGGATCGCGAGCTCGGCCTCGACGCCGATCACGGAGTCGTGCGGCCCGGTCATCCCGGCGTCCGTGATGAAGGCGGTGCCCTTCGGGAGGACGGTCGCGTCGGAGGTCTGGACGTGCGTGTGCGTTCCGACGACCGCGGTCACACGGCCGTCCAGCCAGCGCGCGAGCGCCGCCTTCTCGCTCGTCGCCTCGGCGTGGACGTCGACGAGCACGACGGGCGTCTCGCGTCGCGCCTCCTCCACGAGTTCGTCGATCACCTCGAACATCGACGTCGCCGGGTGGAGGAAGAGGGAGCCGAGCACGTTGATCACGCCGAGCCGACCCCCGTTCGACGTCGGCACCACGACGACTCCGCGGCCCGGAGTCGTACGGGACGTGTTCGCCGGGCGCACGACCCGATCCGACGCGTCGAGGTAGGGGCCGATCTCCGTTCGCCGGAACGCGTGGTTCCCGAGCGTGATCGCATCGACACCCATCCCGAGGAGCTGGTCGGCGAGACGCGGCGTGATGCCGATGCCGTCCGCGGCGTTCTCTCCGTTCACGACGCAGGCGTCGACCTCGAGCTCCGACCGCATCGTCTGCAGGCGCTCTTCGAGCGCTCGCCTTCCGGGTGCCCCCACGACGTCGGCGATGAAGAGGATGCGCAAGGGCGGGAGCTCTAGCCGGTTGACGCGGCTCGGTCGGCGGCTACGGCACGCCGAGCGTCGCCGACGGGAAGACCTGGAGCGCGACGTTGTTCCCGCCGTCGGCTGCGTAGCGCGCGAGTGCCTGGCGCTCGAAGCGCCTGATGTTCGTCACGGTGCCGAGCTTCGACGAGCCCGCCGCGACGTTCGCGCCCACGGAGAGCGCGGGATCCGGACTGACGTTCTGCATCGACACGACGAGTGAGGGCGCCGACGAGGGCCGCAGCTCGATCTCGGCGCCGACCGTGCGGCCCGACACCACCTGGTCGCGGATCGCGACGACCGTTCCGTCGATGGGCGAGTACACGTCGGTCCCGGCGACGGCCCCGACGTCGAGCGTTCGCAGCGGCCCACCGGAGAGCTGGTACCAGGCGAGGCCGCTCCGCGAGGCGCCCGTGATACGGCGCCAGAGCCGTGCGAGGAGGCCCTCGTTCTGCTGCGGGCCTACCGGCTTCAGGACGAGTGCTCCGTCCTCGCTTCCGTGGAACCCGATCGCCGTCACGCCTCCCTGCGCGACGGGGGACTGCACCCGGAGGTTGCCGACGGTCGCGAGCACGTGCGGATCCGGGGGCGCCGAGGTCACGGGCAGGGGGGCGGGCCGGCTCACGACGGGCGAGCTCTGGTTGTCGAACGCGGTCAACGCGAGCGTGACGACGGCGAGCACGACGATGACTCCGGCGACGGCGAGGCGTCGTGCGCGGGCCTGCGCTCGACGGCGGTCGGCTCTGAGTCGGGCAGCGTGACGGGAGCGCGCCGGAGTGGCCATTGCCCGGACCGTAGCAAGGTCTCCGACGGGTGCTCGCGGGGCTCCACGATACGATCCGGCGATGGCCGGCTCCGGCCCGACGATCCAGATCCCGCGGTGGATTCAACTCGTCGTCCTCCCCGTCGCGCTGATCCTCGCGTTCCTGCTCGCGTCGACGCTCGGCCACGTCCTCTTCCTGTTCCTCACGGCGAGCGTCATCGCATTCACGCTCAATCCGCTCGTCCGCGATCTCACGCGACTGAAGGTGCCGCGCGCGCCGTCGGTGTTCATCGTCTACCTGATCTTCCTCGCGGTCGCGGCGTCGCTCCTGATCGCGATCGGCGCCGTCGCCGTCGACCAGGCGCGCAACGCGGCGGACCGGGTCGACGAGTACGTCAGCGAGGAGCAGGACGCCGGCACCGGTCAGACCGCAGCCGAGCTGGACATCGACCGCCTGCAGGTGTGGCTCGACGACCACGGCCTCGAGCAGATCCGGATCCGCGAGCAGGTCAACGACTGGCTCGACTCGCTGAGCGCGGGCGAGATCTCCGGCTACGCCCAGGACGCGATCTCGTTCGCGCAGGGGGCCGCCTTCTCCGTCGTCCTCATCTTCTTCTCGCTGATCCTGATCGTCGTCATCTCCATCTACATGCTCCTCGACATGCAGCGGCTCGAACGCTCGATCAATGCGCGCTTCCCGCCGCACGGCGGCGCGCCGCTCACGCAGCGAATCGAGAGTGCGCTCTGGGGCTACCTCAAGGGGCAGGCGATCCTCTCCACGGTCATCGGGACGAGCGCCGGCGTCGGCATGTACATCCTCGGCGTCACGGGGCTCGTCGAAGGCGCCCAGGAGTACGCCCTGCTCTTCGGCCTGTGGACGGCGTTCATCGAGGTGATCCCGTACATCGGCCCGTGGCTGTCGGCCGTTCCGCCCGCGATCTACGCGCTCTTCGTCGACCCGCCGTGGGGGATCCTGTGGGTCGGGATCCTCTTCCTCATCATCTACCAGGTGGAGGGCCACATCGTCGTCCCGAACGTGATGGCGAATGCGCTCCGCCTCCACCCGCTCCTCGTCATCTTCGGCCTGCTCGCCGGTGGCGAGCTGTACGGGATCGCGGGCGTGCTCGTCGCGCTGCCGACGATGGCCGGCGGCCGCGCGATCTGGGAGTTCTTCCGCGAGCGGGTGAAGCTCGAGAGCTGGGACGAAGGCGGCTCCGAGCTTCCGGTCGAGGTCGACATCGAGCCACCGAAGGCCGCGAGCGGCTCGGGTTAACCTGCGGCGGTGTTCGCTGCGATCGCCGAGGCCGCCGCGGCCGAGAGCCCGCTGTGGGCCGACTCGCTCCGCCCGGAGGACGAACGCGACCCGGAGGCCGTGTTCTCTCCCCTCGCGCCGCCCGCCCATGCGCTCGGGCTCGAGACGATCTACGAGGGCTACCTCGTCCACTACGGCCGCTCGCGGTTGTTCGCGCCCGCCGATCGCGACACCGCCCTCCTGCTCGGTGACTACCTCTACGCGCACGGGCTCGTCCACGTTGCCGAGAGCGGTGACGTCGGCGCGGTGTCCGACCTCGCCGAGCTGATCTCACTCTGTGCTCAGGCCCGCGCCGACGGTCGAGACGGCGACGGTGCCGCGTGGGCGGCGACCTCCGCGTCGCTCGGCGGAGGCGGGCTCGAGCTCGCACGCGCCGCTCTGCGAGAGCACGGTGACGCGAGCATGCTCGACGCCGTGGCACGTGTGGTCGCAGGCGACGAGGCCGTCGCAGCGGCGCTCGCTGCACACGCCCGACTCGTCGGATAGAGTCGGCGCGATGATCGCTGCGTTTCTCGAGCTCCTCGCGGCCTCGGAGAAGACGGCCGCAGAAGAAGGTCGCGACATCGTGCTCTCGATGCTCGTCGTCGGCCTGGTCTTCGTCGCGGTCGCGCTGCTCGGTGACCTGTACGCGCGCGGCGCGCGCAAGCGACACAACAACTCGGGCCACTAGCCCCGTCTCGTGGTGAGCGCGGACGCGCCCACGGGGCCGAAGCCCCGTGGGCGCCACCGGCCGACACTCAGGGAGCGAAGGGCGTGAAGTCCTGCGTGCAGGTCGTGCTGGCGGGGGCGGCGGATCGTCAGCAGATAGGCTGCTGACGAGCGTATCGCGCACAGGCCGAGAGGAAGAGCGAGGTGTGCCCCCAGCCTTCGACAGTGAGCAGCCGCGAGTTGGGGAGGAGCGCATCCACCGTCAGCGCTCCCTCGTACCGCGTCGCCGGGTCGAAGCGGTTGCCGACCACGAGGACGGGGTTCGCGGTGTTCTTGTCAAAGGGCCCGAGGTAGCGATCGGTGTCGGCGGTCACCCAGTCCGCGCAGATGCTCGAGACCCAGGTCCAGATACGTCCGAAGTAGCCGAACGAGGCATCGGCTGCGGCACCGGCGGCCGACCAGGCCGAGTAGGAGCCGGGGTTGACGCTGTCGCCGCATGCCACGGCCGGGAAGCCTTCGACGAAGTTCGGATAGTGCGGGAAGCCACGCTTCGCGATGTACAGCGGGCGGTGCTGGAACGCTTGGATGCGCGCGCTCAGCGTCGCCGATCCGGCGGCCGACTCGAGGTCTGCCAGGACCTGCGCGAAGTCCTCCCAGCTCGACGAGTCGTACATCGCGCCGAGCGTCATACCGATGAGACCCGAGTAGTCGATCGGGTTCGGGTCGGCCTTGAGCTGGGCGGCGAGGTCCGCGAACCGGTCGGCCGAGTCCGGCCCGAAGGCGCAGTCGCCCGCGTCGCAGAGCCGGAAGAACTCGGTCAGCGTCGCCATCGCGCCGGCGTCGCTGCGGAGCCGGGTCGAGAACGGAACTCCGCTCTGTCCCGGGGCGCCCGTCGTCCACGCGATCGGGTCGAGCACGCCGTCGACCACGAGCGCGCGCACCTTCCCGGGGAACATGTTCGCGTACGTCGTCCCGAGGAACGACCCGTACGAGTAGCCGGCGTACGTGAGCATGTCGTCTCCGACCGCCTCGCGCAGCACGTCGAGATCGCGTGCGACGTTCGCCGTCGACATGTGCTCGCCGATCCTGCCGCCCCGCTGTGCGCAGGCATCGTCGAGGTAGTGGTCAGCGGCGATCCAGACCGCCTCCTCCTGTGCGTTGGACGGGAAGGCGAACGGCGTGAAGTACGGGTCCCACTGCTTGTCGGTCCCGAAGCAGCGGAAGGCGGAGCTGCGAATGATCCCTCGCGGGTCGAAGCCGACGAGGTCGAACCGCGCGCGAACCTCGTCCGTGTAGAGAAACGGACCGGCGAAGAGCGTGAAGTCGACGCCCGAGCCCCCTGGGCCGCCCGGGTTGAGGAAGAGCGAGCCGATCCGCCTGCTCGGGTCGGTCGCGGGAAGCCGCACGAGCGAGAGCGAGATCGTTCCGCTCTGCGTGTCGTAGTCCAGGGGCACCTGCACGGTGCCGCACTCGAACGGGCCGAGATCCCTGTGGCACGGGCTCCAGGCGATCTTCGGCTTCGGTGCGGCAGCAGCGCCACTCTGGCCAGCCGATTCCCAGCACCAGCGCAGCCGCGCCGAGCAGTGCCATCACGATCCAACGCTTCGACATCGTCCCTCCCCGATCGCTGTCGCCCGGCACTCTCGTATCTCCCGGCGAACGTGTCAAGTGCCGCAAGTGGAAGTGGGCGCCGTTGCGGCGTGAGCTCCCTGATCGTTGGTTCTGGAGCTCGACGCGCCGGTCGAGGACGCATGCGCGTCCATAGACTGACCTCGTCTTGGCGCCGCCGCGAGATCTCCGCGAGTGGATCGGGCTCCTCGAGCGCGCAGGAGAGCTACGCCGGATCGAGGCCGAGGCCGACCCCGATCTCGAGATCACCGAGATCACCGACCGCGTCGTGAAGTCCGGCGGGCCGGCTCTCCTCTTCGAGCACCCGAAGGGATCGCAGCACCCGCTTCTCATCAACCAGTTCGGCACCGAGAAGCGCATGTGCATGGCACTCGGCGTCGAGAAGCTCGACGACGCCGCGGCCAAGCTCGGCGACATCCTCGACATGCAGCCGCCGGAGGGGCTTCGCGAGAAGGTCCGCGGCCTCCTGAAGCTGAAGTCGGTCGCGGACTCCCGCCCCAAGACGGTCTCCAGGGCGCCGTGCCAGGAGGTCTTCTACGAAGGAGCCGACGTCGACCTCACGCGGCTGCCGATCCAGCGCTGCTGGCCGGGGGACCCGGCGCCGTTCATCACGCTCCCGGCCGTCATCACGAAGGATCCGAACACGGGGGGTCGCAACGTCGGCATGTACCGCATGCAGGTGATCGACCGTTCGTCGACCTTCATGCACTGGCAGCTGCACAAGGACGGCCGCGCCGATCTGCTCGCGGCCGAGGACGGCCGCATCCCCGTCGCCGTCGCGATCGGGCTCGACCCGGTGACGGCCTACTCCGCCAGCGCCCCGCTCCCGAAACATCTCGACGAGCTCATGCTGGCCGGGTTCCTCCGCGGCGAGCCGGTCGAGCTCGTCCGCTGCAAGACGATCGACCTCGAGGTCCCGGCCACTGCCGAGATCGTTCTCGAGGGGCACGTCTCGAAGGACGACGTCGGCATCGAGGGGCCGTTCGGCGACCACACCGGCTACTACTCCCACGCCGAGCCGTTCCCGATCTTCCGGCTGTCCGCGATGACGATGCGGCGCGACGCGATCTATGCGTCCATCGTCGTGGGGAAGCCGCCCGCGGAGGACGCGTGGCTCGGCAAGGCGACGGAACGGATCTTCCTGCCGGCCGTTCGCATGACGCTCCCCGAGGTCGTGGACTACGACCTGCCTGTCGCCGGCGCGTTCCACAACTGCGTGATCGTGTCCATCCGCAAGACGTTTCCGGGGCAGGCGCAGAAGGTAATGCACGCCCTGTGGGGGCTCGGGATGCTGTCGCTCTCGAAGTCGATCGTCGTCGTCGACGCCCACGTCGACGTCCACGACTACAACGACGTCTTCTTCCGCGTGACGGCGAACGTCGACCCGAAGCGCGACGTCCTGATCACCGAGGGGCCGCTCGATCACCTCGACCACGCCCCCGGGCGCCAGTTCTACGGCGGCAAGCTCGGCATCGACGCGACGCACAAGCTCCCGGAAGAGGACGCGCGCCCGTGGCCCGAAGAGATCGTCATGTCCCCGGAGATCCGCGAGCTCGTCAGCCGACGCTGGCAGGAGTACGGGTCGGACGCGTTGCCGTGACACGCGTCCTCCGCAAAGTGCAGAATCCTCGCGTCGCGACAGACGTCACGTCGTTGACACGCGGGACCGAAGGGCGATTGAATCCACGGCAAGGCGCGCTTTGAGCGATACCAGCCACGACACCCCGCACGCCCCCGGGCCGAGCCTGTGGCCGATCGGCTTCGCCATCGGAGTCGCCTGCCTGCTGCTGGGGCTCGTCATCTCCTGGATCGTCGCCACCATCGGCGCAGTCCTCGCGATCGCATTCGGAGTCCTCTGGGCACGTGACGTCACGCGCGAGGTGCGCGACGGGGTGCCTGCCATCGAGCCGGAGACCCGCGCCGTCGCGGACGAGCCGACGGTCGTCACCGCCACCGCAACACAGGAGCCGCTTCCGGCGTACACGCGCACGCGGTTCCTCGAGGCGTCCACGATCGGGCTCGGTGCCGCGATCGGCGCCGTCGTCACGCTCCCGGTCCTCGGCTTCACGGTCCTGCCCTCCTTCACCAACCTCGAGGAGCACGAAGCGGACCTCGGCCCGCTCGAGAACTTCCCGGAGGGCCAGTACGTCATCGCGAGCTTCCTCTCGAATCCGAGCGCCGGTGAGGTGAGTCGGCGCACGACCTTCGTCCGCAACAACGGCATGACGGACGCAGGCGAGCCGAGCTTCACGATCCTCTACAGCCGCTGCGTCCACCTCGGGTGCCCCGTGCAACCGAACGGGCCGATCGACGAGGAGGCAAAGAAGAACGTCAAGGGCGTCGAGCTGCGACCGGTGCTCGCACAGTCGTTCGGGTGCCCGTGCCACGGTGGCCTGTACGACGCCGAGGGCAACCGCCGTGCCGGCCCGCCCGTCCGCTCGATGGATCGCTACACGTTCTCGATCAAGAATGGCCACCTCGTGCTCGGCGAGCTCTATGCGGTCGGGAACGTCTCCGGCACGGGTGCGAGCGCGCAGATCTCGCGCTACCCGTGGTCGGTTCCGGGCACGCACGTCGACGGCGTCGAGGCGTGGCTCTACCCGATCGTCCCGAGCCAGGTGACGGGCTAGGCGATGGCCGCGAAGACCAAGCGGCAGCAGATGGTCGACATGGCCGTCCTCGCGCCCCTCGACTGGATCGACGAGCGCACGGCTGCGGTGACCGGGACGAAGTGGTTCCTCTTCCGGAACGTGCCGCGCGACGTGAGCTGGATGCAGACGCTCGGCTCGGCGGCGCTGACCGCATTCATCGTGCAGGCGCTGACGGGCGCGATCCTCGCGATGTACTACGAGCCGTCCGCGTCGATCAATCCCGTCACCGGCAAGCCGGTCGCGTACTCGTCCATCGAGGCGATCACGAACGACCTCACGCTCGGCTGGCTCGTCCGCGGCATGCACCGCTGGGGTGCGAGCGTCTTCATCATCCTGCTCTTCCTGCACATGGGCCGCGTGTTCCTCTTCGGCGCGTACAAGTACCCGCGCGAGCTCACGTGGATCACGGGCGTGCTCATCCTCGCCACCGGGATGCTCATGGGCTTCACGGGCTACCTGCTGCCCTGGGACCAGACCGCGTACTGGGCGTCCGCGGTCGGAATCAACCTGAACGGCACGGCGCCCTTCGCCGGCCCGTGGCTCGCGCAGTTCCTCGCAGGCGGCCCGGAGATCGGGCCCGAGACGCTCCCGAAGTTCTATGCGCATGCACATGCTGCTGATACCCGGGCTGCTCATCCCGCTCATCGGGATCCACATCTACCTCGTGACCCGCCTCGGCGTGACGTCACCGCCCTGGTCGAGCGAGGAGGCAGGCCGTGAGCGGCCGCCGGTGCAGCCCACAGGAGCACGCGCAGGGCTCGTGCGCGGGAGCGGAGGCGACTAGGTGCCCCTCCAGGCACTGTCATCCGCGTTCCTGCCGGCTGCAAAGCGGCGCCATGCGGCGTCCTCAGTCGCGCCCATATCAGCTGATATGGGCGCTCCCTGCGTCCTTGCCTGGCTTGCTTTTCGCGCGGCAGGAACGCGGCAGCAGCACCTGGAGAGGCACTGATGGCCCGCGACCTCGGTGAGCTGAACCGCGAGGACTTCGCCCGCTACAAGGACGACGTCAAGAAGGAAGGCAAGCCGTTCTTCCCGCGCGCGATCTTCCACGACACGGTGATGTCGCTCGTGGTCGTCGGCGTGATCGTTGCGCTCGCGGCGATCTGGTACTACGACGCCGACGGCGTGAAGCCCGGCATCCTCGGCCCGTGGTACACGGAGCCGGCGGATCCGGGCACGACGGACTTCGTGCCGCGCCCGGACTGGTACTTCTACTTCCTCTTCTACCTCCTCCGGATCTTCAAGTGGCCGGAGACGGTGTTCATCGCCACGGTCGGCATCCCGACGATCTGCCTCATCCTGCTCATCGGGCTGCCGTTCTACGACCGGCGCCGCGAGCGCCGGCCGCTCCGCCGGCCCGTTGCGATGGTCGCGGCGGTCCTCACGATCCTGTCGATGGCGGTCCTGACGTGGAAGGGCGCGACGGCGAAGGAGGCGCTCGGCTCCGAGCTCGTCGCTGCTCGTGCCGACGTGGGCCGACGAGCAGGGCTTCACCGGAAACGAGGAGGCGACGAAGGGCGCCACGCTGTTCGCGCAGTCCGGCTGCCTCAACTGCCACACCTACCTCGGCTCGGGAGGCGGCAACCTCGGGGCACCCGATCTCTCGTCGATCGGAGCGTCCAACGAGGCCTCGTTCTTCGTCCAGTACCTGACGAACCCGGCGGCGTTCGGGAACACCGTGATGGGGTCCTACGCCTACCTCGGCCAGGAGAATCTCGCCGCGCTCGGCGCCTTCCTCGAGGCGTCCAAAGGGCCCCAGGACAACTAGCCTGCGGGGCCGCCTCGCCACGAGCGGCTCGCGCAGTCGTGCGTCTGTCGCTATTCGGCCGGCGACGCCGCGACGGTCGACGAAGGCTCCCCGTCGCGCTGCGAGTAGGGCCTGAGCGCGTCGGTGAGGGACTCACCGTCCCCGGCTGGCGCCCCGAGGAGCTCCTCGATTTCGGCAGTCATCCGGCGGAGGCCCACGACGGCCTTCTTCAATCGGTCTTCGACCGCCCGGGACTCGTCGCGGAGTGCCTGGGCACGCCTGCGACCGTCTGCCTCGATCTGGCGGGCCATGGCCTCCGCCGCCTGGCGGGTTGCGCGGGCCTGCGTCTCGCTGTCGGCGAGCTGCTTCTGGACCTCCTGGTCCACTTCGCGACGTCGATCCGACGCATAGGACTCGACCGCGGTGCGCGTGTCGGCGTCATAGGTCTCCGCATCTCGGCGAACGGCTTCGGCATCCCGTCGTGCGGCATCGACGATGTCCGTAGCGCTCGCGCGAGCATCGTCGCGAATCTCGGTCGCGGCCGTCTCGGCCGCGGTCAGCACGCTTGCGACGCGTTCGCCGAGGTCGGCGTAGTTGCCGGGTTTGCTCGACACCCCGGGAGCGACGGGTCGATCGTTCTCGGCAGACTCCGTCATCACGCGGATCCCTCCGTTTCGCTGACGATCGAGGAACATATCGCACTCTGCGATCTCCTTGGCAAGCACACGGGCACGTGCGACCAACTCGTCGGGCGTCTCCCGCTGGATCGGGGCGTCGGGCGTCCGGCGTCGCGATCGCGCGACCAGCCCGCCGGACGTGAAGAGAGCGAGTGCGATGGCGGCCGCACCGAGGAGGATTTGCTTCGACGCGGACCAGGCGTTTCCCGCGGCAGGGGCTGGAGTAGACGGTGCCTCTGGCGCCGGCGCGTGCTGGGGCTGCACTGCGGGCCCGGTCGCGCGCGGGTCGAGAGGATATTCCTTCCAGAGCCGGTTGAGCTTCGAAGGGGGCGGTTCGGCGGACCTCGCCTCGCGTCACGCCGAGCAGCGACAGACAGCCGGCAAGAACGGCGGCGCCGACCGCGACGACGGTTCGCGTGCTCGTGACGGCACCATACGCCGAGACGGCGCGGACCTCCATTCAGTGCTTGCGCTCGAAGACGTAGCCTTCCGCTCGTGCGCGTGTTCCTTGGCGTGACCGGTGCGTCCGGTGCTCCCTACGCGGAACGGCTTCTACGCGCGCTCGCCGCCGTCGACTGCGAGATCGGGCTCACCGCCTCCCGCTCGGGGATCGAGGTGCTCGCGACCGAGCTGTACAAGGATCCCTCGCTCGCCCGTGAGGAAGTGCTCGAGCGGTTCGTCGGCGGCGCCGCAGCGCAGGTGACGGTCTACGGGGAGAACGACTTCCGCAGCCCCTACGCGAGCGGGTCGGCGCGTGTCGATGCCTATGTCGTCTGCCCATGCTCGATGGCGACCGTCGGGACACTCGCAGCCGGCGCGATGCAGAACCTCATCCACCGGGCTGCGTCCGTCGCGCTGAAGGAGCGGCGCACGCTCGTCCTCGTGCCGCGCGAGACCCCGCTCTCGTCGATCCACCTTCGCGGCCTCGCGACGCTGAACGAGGCGGGGGCGGTGATCCTCTTCGCGGCGCCCGGCTTCTACCACGGTGCCGAGACGATCGACGACCTCGTCGACTTCGTCGTGGCGCGCTGCCTCGACCAGATCGGGATCGACAACGCGCTCATCAGGCGTTGGGGCGAGGGAGCATGACGTACGAGTCCGGGACGCTCGCGCCGGACACGGTGCGCGGGCATGTTCGACCGCATCGCACCCTTCTACGACGTGATGAACCGCGTCATGACCGCCGGGCTCGACCGGCGCTGGCGACGCCTCGCCGTGAGCGAGGTCGTGTGGCCCGGAGACCGCGTGCTCGACGCGTGTTGCGGGACGGGCGACCTCGCGGTCGAGGCCGAGCGCAGGGGCGGGCGAGTCGTCGGGCTCGACTTCTCGCCGAGGATGCTCGAGCGCGCGCGGAAGAAATCCGGAGCGATCGAGTGGGTGCAGGGCGACGCGCTGGCGCTGCCGTTCGCGGACGCGGAGTTCGACGCCGCAACCGTCGGGTTCGGCGTGCGGAACCTCGCCGACCTCGAGGGCGGGTTGCGCGAGCTCGCGCGTGTCCTGCGACCCGGCGGCAAGCTCGCCGTGCTCGAGATCACGCGGCCGCGAGGCATTCTGCGTCCGTTCTTCCGGCTCTGGTTCGACGTCCTCGTCCCCGTAGCGGGCCGGGTGCTTCCCGGGGGAGAGGCGTACACGTACCTGCCCGCGAGCGTGCGGCGGTTCCCGGGTCCCGACGACCTCTCTGCTCTCTTCGAGCGAGCCGGCTTCGAGGACGTGCGCTATCGCCTCCTTGGCGGGGGGATCGTCGCGCTGCACGTGGGGACGCGGCCATGACCGCGCTCGAGGTCGTTCGCGCGGCAGCCGGTCTCGACGAGTACCTCGCGGACGTGGAGGTCGAGCTCGGACGCTCGGTCGGGCGCTATCCGGGTCTCGTGCGCGAGGTCGGCGCCGGCGCGCTTGCCGCCGGAGGCAAGCGCCTCCGTCCGGCGCTCGCGTTCCTCTCCTCGTCCCCGGCTGCCGAGCCGCCCGTCGCGGCAGGGGTCGCGGTCGAGCTCGTGCACATGGCGACCCTCGTCCACGACGACCTGATCGACGGCGCCGTCGTCCGTCGTGGCCGAGCAGCGGCCTGGAGCGAGCACGGCGAGGACGCGGCCAGGGCCTCCGGCGACTACCTCTTCGCACGCGCCTTCGCCGTCCTCGCCGAGACCGGCGATGCGAGCCTCGTCGCCGTGCTCGCCGACGCCTCCCTCGCCCTCGCTCGCGGAGAGGCCATGCAGCGTCGCCAGCGCCACGATCCGGACACGTCCATCGAGGACTACCTCGAGCGCTGCGCGCTGAAGACGGGAAAGCTCTTCGAGGCGGCGTGCGTCCTCGGCGGCGGAAGCGGCGAGTACGGGCGTCGTCTCGGCATCGCCTTCCAGATCGCCGACGACGTCCTCGACTGCACCGGCGAGACGATCGAGACGGGCAAGGTCCCGGGCACCGACCTGCGAGACGGCACCCCGACGCTCCCGCTGCTGCTCGCTTCGCAGGCAGACCCGGTCGTGCGCGACGCGCTCGCCGGGGGTCCGAAGGAAGGTGTCCTCGTCCGCGTCGCGGCGAGCGGCGCGCTCGACCGGTCTCGTGAGCTGGCCCTCCACTACGCTTCGGAGGCCAGGTCCTGCCTCGACGGCGCGCCGCGTCGGAACGAGCTCGAGGCGTTGACGCGGGCCGTCGTGGAGAGGAGGAGCTGATCGCCGTTCTCGAGCTGAAGACGCTGGAGCCGATCCGGGAGAAGATCGAGGCCGGAGACCGGCTCGACTTCGACGACGGCGTCGCGATCCTCGAGTCCGACGACCTGCTCGAGCTCGGAGCGCTTGCCGACCTCGCTCGTCGTACGCGTGGCGGAACGGACGAGGTCTACTTCGTCCAGAACCTCTACCTCAACCAGACGAACGTCTGCCGCGTGAAGTGCAAGTTCTGCGCCTTCGCCGCGACGCGCAAGCAGGAGCACGCGTACACGCTCACGGCCGAGGAGCTCGTGGAGGACGTCCTCGTGCAACGCGACGTGACGGGCTTCACCGAGATCCACATGGTCAACGGCGAGAACCCACACGTCGACTTCGCCTTCTATCGCGACACGATCGCATCACTGCACGACGCGCTTCCCGACGTGCACCTCAAGTGCTTCACGGCCTCCGAGATCCACCACATGACGACGCTCTCCGGGCTCACCCACGAGGAGGTGCTGCGCGAGCTCCAGGCAGTCGGGCTCGGATCGCTCCCCGGCGGCGGCGCGGAGGTCTTCGCCGATCGCGTGCGCCGGCTGGTGGCGCCCGGGAAGGAGTCTCCCGAGATCTGGTTCCACGTCCACGACACCGCGCATGCGCTCGGGATCCCGACGCACTGCACGATGCTGTACGGGCACGTGGAGACCTACGAGGAGCGGGTCGACCACATCCTCCGTCTCCGCGACCAGCAGGACCGCTCCGGCGGCTTCCTCGCCTTCATCCCGCTCGCATTCCATCCGGAGAACACCGTGTTCGAGCGTCGCGGATGGCGCCACACGACCGGCGCCGACGACCTGAAGATGCTCGCGTTCTCGCGGCTGATGCTCGACAACGTGCCGAACATCAAGGCTTACTGGATCATGATGGGGATGCCGCTCGCCGCCGTCGCGCTTCACTTCGGCGCAAACGACGTGCAGGGAACGGTCGTGCGCGAGCAGATCTTCCACGCCGCGGGCGCCCGCACGGAGACGGAGCAGAAGATCGACGAGCTCGTCCGCTTCGTGCGGGAGGCCGGTCGCGTCCCGGTGCAGCGCGACACGCTCTACAACGAGCTCCGCCGGTGGTGACGCTCGATCAGACGATTCCGGCCATGCCGGTACGGGACATGCCGACGGCCGTTGCCTTCTACCGTGAGCGGCTCGGGTTCGAGGTTCTCCACCACGACGGTGGCTTCGCCGTGCTGGGTCGCGGCGAAGCCGTCGTGCACCTGTGGGAGGCGAGCGACGAGAGCTGGCGCGAGCGGCTCGATGCGCGCGAGAAGCCCGTCTGCTCGGGTGCAGAGTCGTTCATCGCCGGGACCGCGAGCTTCCGGGTTCGTGTCGTCGGGGTGGACGAGCTCTACGACGAGCTGAGCAAGGCCGCAGTTCTGCATCCCGTATCGAAGGATGGTGTAGACGACACTGACTTCGGGACGAGGGAGTTCGCCACACTCGACACCGACGGCAATCTGATCACGTTCTTCGAATGGGTCGCCGAATGAGCCGTGGAGGTGCGGCCGAGAAGCAGCCGAAGGCTCCGCCGGCATCCGGTACGCCGATCTGGGTGTGGGTGATCTATGCCTTCGGAATCCTGGCTGCCGCGATCTTCGCGTTCTCCGTCCTCTTCACGCTCGGAGCC
This sequence comes from uncultured Gaiellaceae bacterium, assembly GCA_963754175.1. Classification (GTDB taxonomy): domain Bacteria; phylum Actinomycetota; class Thermoleophilia; order Gaiellales; family Gaiellaceae; genus GMQP-bins7. The sequence goes on from CAVWES010000014.1 coordinate 281,111, forward strand.
CTGCTCCTCTCGAACGACGTGCCGGTGACCTACGACGTGTCGGCACTCGCCGTGATCCTGTGGGGCGTGCTGATGCTGGCTGCGGTCGTGACCTGGGTCGTGCGGCGGAGGCAGCGCCGATGAGGCTGGGCCGCATCTCGTACGTGAACATGGCGCCCGTCTTCTACGGGCTGGAAGCGGACGTCGAGGAGATCTCGGGCGTGCCGACGGAGCTCAGTCGGATGCTCCTCGACGGCGAGCTCGACATCGCGCCGATCCCGTCGATCGAGTATGCGCGGCACGCCGACAGCCTCCGGATCCTGCCGCGGCTGTGCGTGTCGTCGGAGGGCGCGGTCGACTCGATCCAGCTCGTCACCCGACTGCCCTTCGGGCAGGTGCGCTCGGTCGCCGTGACGCCGGAGAGCGCGACGTCCGTCGTGCTCACGCGGATCCTGCTCCCGAAGGCCGAGATCGTCCCGCTCGGGATGGCGGCGGACGCAACGCTGCTCATCGGCGACGCGGCTCTGCAGAGCGCGTTCCAGGATCCGACACCGCACTTCGACCTCGGCCGCCTGTGGCTCGAGCGGACGGGGCTGCCGATGGTGTTCGCCGTGTGGGCGGCGCCCGATCCCGTGATCGACGGCTTGCTCGACCTCGAGCACGCGTTCGTCTCATCCGTGCGACTCGCCCGCTCGGAGCCCGAGCGCCTCGCGCGCCAGGCGAGCGAGACGTACGGCTATCCGCCCGGCTTCCTCGCCCGCTACTTCGAGAAGCTCCGCTACAGCTTCGGGCCGAGGGAGCGTGCCGGGCTCTACACCTTCCTCGAGATGGCGCGCGACGTGGGCGAGCTCGATCACGTGCCCGAGCTTCGATTCGTGCGCGAGGAGGCGAAGGTTTGACCATCACCGTCGAGCCGGTTCCCTCCGTCGGCGACGTCTTGGAGAGAGCGCTCGACGGCGAGCGGATCTCCGACGAGGACGCCATCGCGCTGCTGCACTCGCGGGACCTCGTCGAGGTCGGTCGCGTCGCGAACGAGATCCGCAGCCGGATGACCGATCCGTCGAAGGTCACGTTCATCGTCGACCGGAACCTCAACTACACGAACGTCTGCGTCACCGACTGCGACTTCTGCGCCTTCTACCGCCGACCGGGCGACGCCCGCGAGGGATATCTCCTCCCCAAGCCGGTGATCTACAAGAAGATCGAGGAGACGCTTGCGATCGGCGGGACCGGGCTGCTGATGCAGGGCGGACACCATCCGGATCTCGGCATCGACTACTACGAGGATCTCTTCCGCTCCATCAAGTCCCGCTACCAGATCCATCTCCATGCCCTGTCGCCACCTGAGATCCAGCACATCGCGCGGCGCTCGAAGCTCACCGTTCCCGAGACGTTGACGCGCCTCCGCGATGCCGGGCTCGACTCCGTCCCCGGCGGAGGCGCCGAGATCCTCGTCGACCGCGTGCGCGCGATCATCGCGCCGAAGAAGACGAAGTCCGAGGAGTGGCTCGACGTGATGCGACAGGCCCATCGCCTCGGGATGTCGACGACCGCGACGATGATGTACGGCCACGTCGAGACGCTCGAGGAGCGGGTCGAGCACATGCGCAAGGTCCGCGAGCTCCAGGACGAGACGCGCGGCTTCCGGGCCTTCATCTCGTGGACGTTCCAGCGTGACGGCAACCGGCTCGACGAACTCGTCCCGGAGGACACGCGTCCGACGTCGTTCGACTACCTGCTCACACAGGCGGTCTCTCGCATCTACCTCGACAACGTCCCGCACATCCAGTCGTCGTGGGTGACGCAGGGGATGAAGATCGGCCAGGTCGCGCTCGGCTTCGGCGCCGACGACATGGGCTCGGTCATGATCGAGGAGAACGTCGTCTCGGCCGCGGGCACGACCCATCGCACGACCACGGACGAGCTCGTGCACCTCATCAAGGCGCTGGGGAAGACCCCGGTGCAGCGGGACACCCTGTACCGCGAGGTCAAGGTCTTCGCGTGACCGCCTCCGCTGTACGGATCCTGTAAGACGCTGCAAATCGGCAATTCGGGTCGGCTACCCTCGTCGGGCCGTGCCTCGCCTCGCCTGCCTCGCCGCGCTCGCCGCTCTCGTCGGGCTGGCTCTTGCCGCACCCGCCTCGGCGCAGCCGACACAGCTCTTCCCCGCCGTCAGCTACGAGTCCTCGATCCAGTTCACGCCGCACGGGCCCGTGGCGATCCACGTCGTTCGCGGGCCGAAGCCAGTCGGGCTCTACCGCCTCAAGCCGGTGCTCTCGAACGAGTCGATCGTGCTGCGCGAGACGGTCTCTGCGATGGAGAAGCGCCTTGCGACGCAGGCGACGTCGGTCGGCGTCAACGGCGACTACTTCGCGCCCTCCGACGGCCGGCCGAGCGGGATCTTCCTGCGCGACGGCGTTCTCGCCACAC
>CAVWES010000015.1:0-46703 GCA_963754175.1 uncultured Gaiellaceae bacterium
CCAGCTGGCGGGGGTCCCGATGGTGCCCCGACACTTCTGGGAGCCGCTCGAGAAGAAGGAGAAGGCGGGCGCGGCGCTCAAGACGTACCGGCCGCAGGACCACCTGCCGATGGTCACGGGCGGCGCCTACACGGTGAAGAAGTACGAGAAGAAGGGCTCGACGCAGTTCATCCCGGATCCGAACTTCTACGGGCCGAAGTCCAACGCCGACGCGGTCGTGCTCCAGTACTACACGAACGCAGACGCGATGATCGCCGACCTGCGGCAGGGCAACCTCGACTGGATCGACCAGGTGCCCTTCAACGCCGTGAACGCGGTCAAGAAGAGCAAGGGCGTGAAGGTCAACGAGTGGCCGGGCGCCGAGATCACGAACATCACGTGGAACTCGAACCCGCGGAAGCTCAAGAACCGCGAGCTGCTCGACCCGCGGGTGAAGAAGGCGCTCTCGATGTGCGTCGACCGCGACAAGATGATCCAGGTCGTCTTCAGCGGCTACGCCTCGAAGGTCGAGAGCCTCGTCGGGCACATCTCGCCGCTCGAGAACCCGAATCTCGGGCCGACGAAGTACAACTGCGCCGCCGCGAACAAGGCGCTCGACGCGCTCGGCTACAAGCGAGGCTCGGACGGCATCCGCGTTGCTCCGGCGACGAGCGGCAAGTACGCGCAGGGCGCCCATCCGATGCGCTACGACATCGTCACGCCGACCTCGACCGACTTCAACGTGGACCGGATGGCCGAGATCGTGAAGGAGGGCTTCGCGAAGCTCGGCGTCAAGGCGACGCAGAAGGTCGGAGGCGACTCGACCGCGGCGTACGCGATCGAGACCGACACGAAGTGCGATGCCGCGAAGAGCATCGGCTACTCGAAGTTCGACATCGCGATGTGGGACTGGATCGCGTATCCGGACCCGGACTTCCAGCTCTCGGTGGTCACGAAGGGCCAGTGGTGCTCCTGGAGCGACACCGGCTGGGACAACCCCGCGTACGACCGTCTGTACCAGAAGCAGGGCGTGACGGTGAACCCCGCGCAGCGGAGGGCCATCGTCTACAAGATGCAGAAGATGGTGTACGACGCCTTCGTCTACACGCAGCTCACGAACCACGTTGCGCTGGACGCGACGTCCACGAAGTGGACAGGCTTCAAGAACCAACTCAACGCGTACGCGAAGACGTATTACACGAGCCCCAAGAAGCGCTGACCTTGAGGTAGCAAGGTCGAAAGAGCGAACGGCACCCTCGAGACGACATGCGCGGTACGGACTACGTCGTCAAGAGGGTGCTGTTCGCGCTCGGGACCGTCTTCGTCGCCATCACGCTGAACTTCGTCCTCTTCCGGACGATCTCGGGCGACGCCGTGTCGGCCCTTCGGTGCCGGCAGTGCACGCAGGATTTCAAGGAGTACCAGCGCCGCGAGCTCGGCCTCGACAAGTCGAAGTGGGAGCAGTACAAGATCTACCTCGAGGATCTCGCCCACGGGGACATGGGGCGCTCGCTGCGCAGCACGGAGCCCGTGACGAGCGTGCTCTGGGAGCCGATCAAGAACACGGTTCCGATGGTCGCGCTCGGGACCTTGTTCGCGATCGTGCTCGGCGTCGCGACGGGCGTCGTCGCCGCCTGGCGACGCGGGACGGCGACGGACAAGGCGACGCTCTGGGGCGGCCTCGGCTTCTACTCGATGCCGCCGCAGTGGCTCGGCCTCGTCATCGTCCTCTTCATCGCTGGGCGGCTCGGGTTGCCGACGTCCGGCGTGAAGGACCCGACGCTCGGCATCCTCAGCGACCCGGGGTTCATCGAGGTGCTGGTCGACCGGCTCGAGCACATGGTCCTGCCCGCGCTCACGCTCGGGCTCGTCCTCTTCGGCGAGTACACGCTCATCGTCCGCTCGGCGATGCTGGAGACGCTCGGTGAGGACTACATCCTCACCTCGCGCGCGAAGGGCCTCTCGAACTGGTCGACCGTCTGGAGGCACGGCTTCCGCAACGCGATGCTGCCCGTGATCACGCTCGTCGCGCTCTCGCTCGGGTTCGTCATCGGGGGCGCGATCACGGTCGAGTACGTCTTCTCGTACCCGGGCATCGGGCTTCTCGTCGTCGAGGCGATCGACCAGCGCGACTACCCGGTGCTCCAGGCGGCGTTCCTGTTCCTGACGTTCTCGGTGATCCTCTTCAACCTCGTCGCCGACCTCCTCTACTTCAAGTTCGATCCAAGAGTGACGGAATGAGCGTGGCGGAGTGATCCGGTGAGCCCCGTCCAAACGGGCGCGCCGCCCGTCGAGGAGACGCCCTCGCCCACCCGTTCCCTGAACTGGCGCGCGATCGCGGCGCCGGTCCTGCGGAACAAGTCGGCGCTGGTGGCGGTCGGCATCCTCGCGTTCTTCGTCTTCCTCGCGATCTTCGGGCCACTCCTGATCGCGGGCGACCCGAAGGCGAAGGTGGGGGACGTCTTCGAGCCGCCGAGCCGCGAGTTCTGGCTCGGCACGGACGGCGGCGGCGCGAGCATGCTCGACCTGCTCATCGCAGGCGCGAGGGTCTCGCTCCTCATCGGGTTCTGCGCCGCGGCGATCTCGGCGATCATCGGCGGCACGGTCGGAATCCTCTCCGGCTTCTTCGGCGGGAGGACCGACACCGTGCTCATGCGGACGACCGACTACTTCCTGGTGATCCCGGACGTCCCGCTGATCATCGTGATCGCCGCGCTCTTCGGGCGCAGCACCTGGAACATCATCGTGATCATCGGGATCATCTACTGGACGTTCACCGCGCGCCTCCTGCGCGCGCAGACGAAGAGCGTCCGCGAGCGGGTCTACGTGCAGCGAGCGCGGGCGCTCGGCGCCGGCAACTCGCGCCTCGTCGTGCGCCACGTCCTGCCGCAGGTGACGCCGCTCCTCGTCGCGAACACGGTCCTCCTGATCGCTTATGCGATCTTCGCCGAGACCTTCATCACCTTCCTCGGGCTCGGCGACCCGAGCACGATCTCGTGGGGGAGCCTGATCGAGAACGCGTTCAAGGACGACGCGATCATCAACGAGGCCTGGTGGGCCGTGCTCCCGCCAGGCATCTGCGTGATGCTCGTCGTCCTCGCCTGCACCATCATCGGTCAGACGATGGAGGACGCACTGAACCCGCGTCTGCGCACCGGACATCTGTCCGTGAGGCGCTTCCGTGTGCTTCGCCCGTCCGAGCACCAGCAGCCGTGACCGCGCCCGCAGTGCTCGAGGTCGACGATCTCAACGTCTGGTTCGACCTGCCGAACGGCCGACAGCTCCACGCCGTCCAGGGCGTTTCCTTCGCCGTCGAGCCCGGTACGAGGCTCGGCATGGTCGGCGAGTCCGGATGCGGAAAGACGACCACGATCCTCGCGCTGATGGGGCTGCTCCCGCCGACCGCGACCGTCTCGGGCCGCGTGCTGCTCGATGGGGTGGACGTGCTCGAGCGTGGCGAGCAGACCATCGCGCCGCACCGCTGGAAGGACATCGCGATGGTCTTCCAGGGAGCCATGAACGCCTTCGATCCCGTGAAGCGCATCGGAGACCAGATCGCCGAGCCGATGGAGCTGCACGGGCTCGCGACCGGCCGCGAGGCGGCGGCCCGCGTGCGGGAGCTGCTCGAGACCGTCGGCATCTCGCCGACGCGAGCGAGGAGCTACCCGCACGAGCTGTCGGGGGGAATGCGTCAGCGCGCGGCGATCGCGATGGCGCTGGCGTGCTCGCCGCGCGTCCTGCTCGCCGACGAGCCGACGACAGCGCTCGACGTCATGGTGCAGGCGCAGGTCCTCGAGCTGCTGACGTATCTCTCGAACGAGCTCGGGCTCGCGCTCGTCTTCGTCACGCACGACCTGCCGATCGTCGCCCAGACCTGCACGCGCGCCGCGGTGATGTACGCGGGCAGGATCGTCGAGCAGGGGCCGACCGAGGCGCTCTACCACGAGACGCGGCATCCCTACACCCGGATGCTGTGGGCCGCGACACCGGATCTCGACGCCCGCGAGGACGTGCTCTCGATCCCCGGCGTGCCGCCGCGGCTCGACGCGGAGCTGCACGGATGTCCGTTCGCGCCCCGCTGCTACCTCGCGGCGTCGCGGTGCACCTCTGAGCGCCCCGAGCTCCTCGCGGTCGGGGACGGTCACGTCAGCGCCTGTCACTTCGCGAGCTCGGTCGAGGTCGTGGCGTGACGGAGTTCGAGGCGAACGGCCGCCCGCTCCTCGAGGTCGACGATCTCGTCGTCCGCTACCGCGTCGCCCGCGGCCTCAGCGGAGCGATCCTGCGTCGGCCGCAGCGGTTCGTGCACGCGGTGTCCGGCGTCTCGCTGTCGGTCGGGCGTGGCGAGATGGTCGCGCTCGTCGGGCGAGTCCGGTTGCGGCAAGACCACGACCGCGCAGGCGATCCTGCGGCTGGTCCACGCGGACTCGGGAAGCGTCTCCTTCGACGGCGTCGACGTCACGAGCCTCTCGCAGGGCGACCTCCGAGCGCTGCGGCGGCGCATGCAGATCATCTACCAGGATCCGTACGAGTCGCTCGATCCGCGCTTCCGCGTCGCGACGACCGTCGCCGAGCCACTCGTCATCCACCGGATCGGATCGCGCTCCGAGCGGAGCGAGGCCGTCATCCGTGCGCTCGAGCAGGTGGGCCTCGCGCCTGCGGAGCTGTTCGCGGAGCGGTTCCCGCACGAGCTCTCCGGCGGCCAGCGCCAGCGGGTCGCGATCGCCGCGAGCCTCGTCCTCGGGCCGGAGCTCCTCGTCGCGGACGAGCCGGTGTCCATGCTCGACGTCTCCGTGCGCGCCGGGATCCTCGCCATCCTCGACGAGCTGCGCGACCACGGGCTCGCCGTGCTCATGATCACGCACGACCTCTCGACGGCCGCTCGCTTCGCCGACCGCATCTGCGTCATGTACCTCGGCCGGATCGTCGAGGAGGGGCCGGCCCGGCGGGTGATCGAGAGCCCACGCCATCCGTACACCAAGGCGCTGCTCTCCGTCGTTCCGCGCAGGGATCCGCGGCAGCGCGCGGCTGTTCAGATCCTGCGCGGCGAGACGCCCAACCCGATCGAGGTTCCCGTCGGCTGCAGGTTCCATCCACGCTGCCCGATCGCGATCGATGCCTGCCGCGAGACCGACCCGGAGCTTCGGGCGGCAGCCGGCGAGCCCGACCACCGGGCGGCGTGCATCCGCGCCTAGCGCGCCGTCTCTACTGGAGGCGTCGCGGGATCCGCCGCTCGAAGCGTCGCTCGACGTGCCCGATGCCCTCGGGGCCGTCCTCCGACGCGATGACCTCGACGACGACGTGGTACGAGGTCGAGGTGGAGCGGAGCCTCAGGTGGGCCTCGGTCGCAACGGCCGTCTCCGGCCACGCGATGTCGTATCGCGCCCGAGCGCTCGCCCAGGCGCGTCCGGGATTGCTCGCGGCGACGCCGACCGCGCCGTCGTAGCGCTCCTCGATCTTCGCGCCGAACGGCCCGTCGTAGCGCGACCCGTAGCCCGGTGACGATGCGCGTCTGCCGCCCGACCACGTCGAAGTCGATCAGGCGCGTGACGGCGGGCTGCTCCTCCTCCGCGTCGTCGGGGCCCTTGCTCGGCGGCGGAGCGGGCGCGAACTCGGGCGGCTCCGCGATCGGCGGCCCCTCGAGCACCGGGAGCTCGAGCTCGACGCTCGCGCGCGCGACCTGGAGCGAGCCGGCGTGAGGCGGCGGCCAGGTGTTCGGCCAGTCCGAGCCCGCGAGCGCCAGGCGGACGCGATGCCCTGCCTCGAAGATCCACGAGGTCGCCTCGAGCTCGAGCTCGACCGGTGTCGGGACGCCAGGCTCGAGCGGCCTCGGCGCGGCATGCCCGTCGCGGTGCGTGAGGTTGAGCACGCCGCGGCTGACGAGCGCCGACGTTCCGTCCGGAAACACGTCGCAGAGTCGCGCGGAGAGGAACGCGACGGGGTGGGGAGACGTGACCGTGAGGCGGAGCCGAGGATGCCCGAGGAGCTCGAGCTCGTCCTCGAGCGGCTCCCAGTCATAGGAGAGCGACCGCGCGTCGTCCTCGCGCTGGTCGTCCGGCAGCGTCCAGGGAGGCTTCCCGGCGCACGAGATCCACGCCGCCGTGCCGACGTCGCCGCGCACGGCGATGCGGTCGACGTCGTCGCCTTCCGGCCGCAAGACCTGCGGTCGGAGACGCTCCGCCGGCCAGGTGGGCTCCGACCGCCACTCGCCGCGAACCTCGGCGAGATCGGGCGCCGGACGCGTCGAGCGCCGTACGAACACCGCGATCGGCGGCTCCTCGTCGATCCCGTTCCGCTCGTCGCGGAGCCAGCGGGAGAACCAGCGGACGAGCTCGGGGACGAGGTCGATGTGCGGCCCGGGGATCGACGTCGCCGTGGACATGTGCGCCCACGGGCCGACGATCACGCGCCGTGGACACGACATCGCCTCGTAGGCGCGCAGCGCGATGTTCGTGTACCCGTCAGCCCAGCCCGCGACGATCATCGTCGGGCACGTGATCCGCTCGTACGCGGGGCGGAGGGATCCGTGGCGCCAGTACGGCCCGTCGTCCTGTTCCTCGAGCCAGCGGAGCAGCCACGGCTCCGTGCCGTCGATTCGGCGGCGCCACTCGTCGCGCCAGCCCTCTCCGTACACGGCCGGCACGGGTGGGAGCACGTTGCACGCGGCCATGTAGATGACCCAGTCGACGAGGTCGAGCGCCTTGAGGACGCCGCCCATGTAGTGGACGTCGTCGGTATAGCGGTCGTCCGAGGCGTAGATCGGCACGATCGCGTGCAGCGCGGGCGGTCGCTCCATCGCGACCTGGAGCGAGTTGAAGCCGCCCCACGACGTCCCGTACATGCCGACCTTCCCCGTGCACCAGTCCTGCGCGGCGAGCCACGCGATCACCTCGCAGATGTCCGCCTGTTCCTGGGCGTCGTACTCGTCGAGCGCGATCCCCTCCGACGACCCCGTGCCCCGGAGATCGAGCCGGCAGACCGCGAAGCCGCCCTCCTCGCAGAGCCGCTCGTACTCACTCGCGTACGACGCCGTGAGGTCGTCCATGCGGTACGGGAGCGCGTCGACGATCGCGGCGGCGGGGAGCTCGTCCGGGAGGAAGAGACGAGCCGCGAGCCGCGTCCCGTCCTCCATCGCGATCCAGACGTGCCGGTGCTCCACGCGCGGCCATCCTAGGGCGCTCTACGATCGTCCGCGCGTGGATCTCCGACCGACAGAGGCGCAGCTCGCGCTCCGGGACGAAGCCGCGGCGTTCTCCGAGAGCCTGCGCCCGATCCTCGTCGACGACCCCGAGTGGCGCCGCCAAGGGCTGCTCTCGGACGGCGACTCGCGTGACGTGACACGTGCGCTGGGAGAAGCGGGCTGGATCGGGATGACGTGGCCGGAGGAGGTCGGGGGTCGTGGCCTGACGCACGTCGACGCGGCGCTCGTCGAGGACGTCTTCGGCTACCACTGGCTCCCGCTCTCGCTCTACCTCCTCTCGTACAAGACGATCGGCTGCGCGCTCGAGCGTTTCGCCACGCCTGCGTTGAAGGAGCAGCTCCTCGGGCCGATCGCGCGCGGGGAGCTGACGTTCTGCCAGGGCTTCTCGGAGCCGGAGGCAGGGAGCGACCTGGCAGCGCTGACGACGCGTGCAGTACGTCAGGGGGATCGCTTCGTCGTCGACGGCCGGAAGATCTGGACGTCGAGCGCCTGGCTCGCCGACTGGATCTACCTCGCCGTGCGCACGAACCCGGACGAGCCGCGCCACCGGGGTATCTCCGTCCTCGTCGCGCCGATCGACACGCCCGGGATCGAGGTGCGCCGTTTCTCCGTGCTCGGCGGCGGCTACCTCTGCGAGGTGTTCCTCGACGGGGTCGAGATCCCCGCCGAGAACCTCGTCGGCGAGGTCGATCGCGGCTGGGACGTCCTCATGCACACGCTCGACTTCGAGCGGATCACCGCCGAAAAGCTCGGAGGGCTGGCGTGGATCCTCGACGGTCTCGAGGCGCGGCTCGCCGAGACGGACCGACTCGACGAGGCGAGGGCCGCGCGGGTCGCCTCGCTGCGCGGCGAGCTCGCCGGAGCGCGCCTGCTCTCACTCCGTGCGGCCGACCTCCTCGACCGCGGCGAGCCGGCGAGCGCGGCCTCGGCAATGGCGAAGCTCGCCGGCGCGAGGCTCGCGCAGCGCCTGGCGCGGGAGGGTGTGGAGCTCCTCGGACTGGAGGGTCTCGCGGACGGCCATCCGTCGGCAGCCGCTCGACGGACGGATCGGCGCGCTGTATCGCGCGTCCGTCGGCTCGACCATCTCGGGCGGCTCGGCGGAGATCCTGCAGATCGTCATCGCCCGGCGCGGGCTGGGGCTTCCGTGAAGCTGCCCGCTCGAGGGCGTGCGCGTCGTCGAGTACGCGCAGTACGTCGCAGGGCCGCTCTGCGGCGTGCTCCTCGCCGATCTCGGCGCCGACGTCGTGAAGGTCGAGCCGCCGGCCGGAGACGCGTACCGGCGTGTGCTGCCCGTCACGCCCGACCTCGGCCGCTACTTCATCCCGCTGAACCGCGGGAAGCGCTCGGTCGTCGTCGACCTCAAGACGGAGGAAGGGCTCGAGACGAGCGCATGCCTGCTGCACGGCGCGGACATCGCTCTGCACAACTTCCGGCCCGAGCGCGCTGCGCGCTTTCGGCTCGCGTGGGACGACCTCCACGCCGCACACCCCGCCCTCGTCGTCGGGCGCGTGAGCTCGTTCGGTACGTCTGGCCCTCTCGCCGACGCACCCGCTTACGACCTCGTCGCCCAGGCGCGCGCCGGACTGCTCACGGCGCACGCGTCTCGTGGAGACACGGTTCCGGTGCGTGCCGGCGGAATACCGATGGCCGACCTCACGGCAGGGTTCCTGCTCGCGTGCGGTGTCCTCGCCGCGCTCGTTCGCGCGCGCGACACCGGCGAGGGCGCGCTCGTCGACGTGTCGCTGCTCGCGGCTGCGCTGGCGGTTCAGCTCCAGGATCTCGTCTGGCTCGACGGCGAGGCCGACGACGCCGCACCGAGGTGTCGCCGATCGCGCGCACCTCGACGCTCGCGCGGCCGAGATCGCCGGTGGTCTCGCCATGAACCCGTACTACCGCTGCTTCGAGGCGGCCGACGGCTTCGTCGCCGTCGCCTGCCTCAACCTCGCCCAGCGGCGCGCGTTTCTCGGCCTCTTCGGCAGCGACGATCCCACGGTCGACGCACCCGACCTCGTCCCCGACGACCCGGCCGTGCTCGCGGCGAAGCAGGAGCTGACGACGGCGATCGCGCGACGCCTTCGCGCAGAGGTCCGTCGCGGACTGGCTCGGGGAGCTCGAGGCGGTCGGGGTGCCGTGCGGACGCGTCCAGCAGCGCGAGACGATCCACGCCGATCCGCAGGTGATCGCCGAGCAGCTCGTCGGGCGCGTCGCGCAGCCCGGCCTCGGGGAGCTCGACCTCCTCGCGCCGTTCGTCCGCGTCGGTGGCGAACGCACGTGCGCCTGCCGCGGCCCCGCGCTCGGCGCCGACACCGACGCCGTCCTCGGAGAGCTCGCGTGAGGTTCGAGGTCTCGGACGAGCTGACGCTCTTCGCGGACGCGATGCGCGCGGCCGTCGGCGACTGGCGTCCGCCACGCGAGCCCGAGCTCGGGAGCTGGCAGGACGACCGCGACGACGAGCTCGCTGCGCGCGCCGCAGCAGCCGGCTGGGCCGAGCTCTGGGCCGGAGAGGAGCTGCTCGGCGCCGTCGTGGCCGGAGGGATCGAGCTCGGGCGCGTCGCCGCGCCGGTCAGTCTCGTCGACGAGGCTACGCTCGGAGCGCCGCTCTGCGTCGACGGGCGGGCGCGGCACGGTCGTGACGCCGCCGCGCTCGCGGTGCCGTCGCGGGCTGGCGGCCTCGGCCTCGGCCCGCCGTCTCCGGATGGCCGTCTCGAGATCACGCTCGACGGGAGCGGCACGGTGCAGGTGGACGTGACCGCGACCGGAGAGCTCGAGCCCGATTGCGGCCGTGGCCTGCTGGCGCGCATGGAACGCCGCGACGCTCGCGTACGTCGCGGGACTCGCGCAGCGTTCGCTCGAGCTCGCGGTCGAGCACGCCCGCGCGCGGGTGCAGTTCGGCGCGCCGCTCTCGGCGCTTCCCGCCGTCCAGGCGCGCCTCGCCGATGCAGCTCTGGCCACCGACGCCATCGTTCTGCTCGCGTGGGCGGCAACGTCCAACGAGGGCGGGCTCCAGGAGCGCGGAGCTGCGCTGGGCCTGCGAGGCCTGCTGCGATGTCACCGCCGCCGCGCACCAGGTGCACGGCGCGGTCGGGTTCGCACTGGAGACCGGCCTGCACGTGTACCACCGCCGGGCGCGCTCGGTCCAGGCGTGGACCGCTGCCGCCTGTGCCGCGGCGCGCTGACGTCAGCCCGGGTCGAGCTCCGCCCACGCGGGAGAGCGGATCTCGGCGATGGCCTCGTCGAGCCAGGCCACGCGCGCGCCGACCGTCCGGATGCCGCCCTCGAGCGCGATGCGCAACGTGCGTGCCTTCTTGTTGTGCCCCGTCGGCTCGTCGCGAATGCGGAGGAACTCGTCGAGCACGCCCTGCCAGTAGGCGCGCTCCCCGGCAAGCTGGCGTTCGGCCTCGGCCGGCTCGAGGAGCCAGAGGAAGAACCCGCGCAGCGCGGCGTCGCTGCGGACACGGCGATCCGGTGTGGTGTCGCGGAGCCAGCGCCGGATCGCGTCGAGCCCCGACTCGGTGATCGCGTATGTCTTCGAGTTGCGTGCGCCGGAGCCCGGCCTGCTCGATGAGCCCGTCATCGAGGAGTCGTGCGAGCTCGGGGTAGATCTGACTGTGGCTCGCGGGCCACGCGTACGCGAGCGACTGCTCGAAGTGCTTCACGAGCGCGTAGCCGGTCCGCGGCTGGTCGGCGAGCGAGCCGAGGAGTGCGTAGCGCAGCGCCATCAATATGTCAATCTTGACATGTCAATCATGAACGGACAGTATGTCGGCTCATGCGGATGCCGGGCCTGCTTCTCGTGCCACTCGCCATGGTCGCGTTCGCGTCCGCGGGGCAGGCCCGTCCTTCCGCCCCGTCGACGGCGGCAGACGACGTTCGTGAGCTCGGCAAGTCGATCGAGCAGATTCACCCGGATCCGTTCCGCAGCGTCTCGCGCCAGCGGTTCGAGTCCGAGGTGAGCGCGCTCGCGCGGCGCGCGCCGGCGCTCTCGGAGGACGAGCTCCTCGTCGGCGTCATGCGGATCGTCGCGCTCCTCGGCCCGCGGAATGGGCACACCGGGCTCTTCCCCGGCGACCCGTCCCATACGCGCGGGCTCCATCTGTACCCGCTCCGGCTGTACGCGTTCACGGACGGGCTGTACGTCGTCGACGCGACCGACGCCGCGCTCGTGCGGAGTCGCGTCGTCGCGATCGAGGGCATGCCGATCGAGACGGCGCTCACCCGAGTCGAGCCGCTCGTGCCACGCGACAACCCGTCGAACCTCCGCGGGCTCGCACCGCACTTCCTGCTCACCGCCGAGGTGCTCGACGGCCTCGGGATCGCAGACGGCTGACCGGTCCTGCCGTGTTCACGCTCGAGCGGCCGGGCGGGGAACGCGTCGACGTCCCGCTCACCGCGATCCCGGCGTCGCGCTACATCTCGTCGTTTCCGGACCCGCTCTACGGCCACTACCCGTCGATCCTGCCGCGCGCCTCCCGGCCGCTCTATCTCTCGGGAAGCGCCAGGCCGATGTGGGCGCGGACGCTCTCAGGCGGGCGCGCTGTCTACGTCGGATACAACGCCGTGCAGGCTCCGACGCCGGCGTTCCTGCGGAAGCTCACGCGCCTCGTGCATGGCGCGAAGGTGCGTCGGGTCGTCGTCGACGTCCGGCTGAACGGAGGCGGGGACAACACGACGTACGGTCCGCTCACGTCGCTCTTCGCCTCTCCCGCGGTGAACAGGCGCGGCAGGCTCTACCTCCTCACCGGCCGCGCGACCTTCTCCGCGGCGGCGAACTTCGCGGCGGAGATCGACCGCGACACGCGCGCGATCATCGTGGGCGAGCCGACCGGTGGAGGCGTCGAGACGTACGGCGACACGTTCCCGCTGACCCTTCCGACCCTCGGCTGGACCGTCCACATCGCCGCGCGCTACCACGAGCGCAAGAAGAGCAGGAACGATCACAGGCTCGCCGTCGAGCCCGACATTCCCGTGGACCTGACCTCGTCGCAGTACTTCGCCGGGCGCGATCCCGTGCTCGAGCGCGCCCTCCGCGGCCTCTGAGTCCCTCGTTCGAGGGATAGTCCCTCGTTCGAGGGATTGCACTCCCCCTTTCAGGCTCGTAGCCTCAGCAGAGGGGAACTAACCGACGCTCACCTGGGGAGGGGGCCGACGTGACAACCGGATCCAACGGATCTGTCCAGATCGAGATCCTCGCGCGCGAGGACTGCCCGAATCGGGGGATGGCGCTCGTCGTCGTCGAGCGCGTCGTCGACGAGACCGGGATCCCGGCGCAGATCGACGTCGTCGAGGTCGCGTCGGACGAGGATGCCGAGACGTATCGCGTGCTCGGATCGCCGACCGTGCTCGTCGACGGTCGCGATGTCGATCCGCAGCCGAGCCTGCACGCCGACTTCAGCGTCGACGACCGGATCTATCGCACCGAGCGTGGCCCGTGCGGCTGGCCGGACGCCGAGTGGATCCGCGAGGCGCTCCTCCGTGCGGTCGCGCAGACGACGTCGAACGGACGCTAGCCCGTGGCGTCCAGGTCTTCCGAGACCAGTCCGTAGAGGACGCCGTCGACCCACTCGTCGTTTCGCCAGTACGCCTTCCGGCGCACGCCCTCGCGTGTGAAGCCCGCGCGCTCGGCGTGCCGCATCGCGCGCTCGTTGAAGCCGTAGATCTCCATCTGGACGCGGTGGTAGCCGAGCTCGTCGAACAGGTGGCGTTGGAAGAGTCGGGCGGCGGTGTCCGCAACCTTCGCTCCGCGGAAGTCGGGGTGGACGGCAAGGCCGCCGAGGTTGGCGATCCTGCTGCGAGCGTTGCCGCGCTCGAAGCCCATCGTGCCGGCGCGCTCGCCCTCGACCTCGATCAGGAAGACACCGAACGCCTCCGGGTCGGAGTCCGACCGGGCGATCGCCTCGAGCATCTCGTCGCGCCCCTTCGCGCGCACCGCAGCGAGATAGGGCTCGACGTCCTCGTGCCTCACGAGGTCGACGAGGAAGTCGGCGTCGTCGGTGCGCGCGCGCCGAATCGTCACCTTCATGCGGGCTCCTCCTGGGCGCGCACCTCGAAGAGCCTCTGCCCCGAGGCGAGCGCCACGCCGAGCAGGATCAGCGCGAAGCCGGCGAGCATCGCCGTCGTGATCGACTCGCCGAGCAGCACCGCGCCGTAGGTGAGCGCGAACACAGGCATCAGGTAGGTCACGATCGAGAGCTTCCGGCTCCCGAACAGGCGCAGGATGCGGAAGAGCAGGAGCTGTCCGGCGAACGTCGGCACGAGGATCAGTCCGACGAGACCGCCGATCGCCGCGGTACCGGGCACCTGCGTCGGAGGGTCGACGCCCGCGAACGGCACGAGCACGAGGGCTGCGGCGAGCATGTTCCCCGCAGCGAGGACGGGCCCCGGTGTGTCGTGGATACGAAGCTGGCCGTACACGCCGCCGCCGGCGTACGAGAGCGAGGAGAGGACGACCGCGAGCGTTCCCGCGACGACCCACCAGCTCCCCTGCGCGTCGAAGCCCGTGAGGACGGCGACGCCGACGAAGCCGAGCGCGACGCCGGCGACCCGGACCGCGCCGACGCGCTCGTGCGGAAGGAAGTGCGCTGCGAGGAGGAACGTGAAGATCGGCACCGTCGACTGCGCGATGCCCGCCACGCTCGAGTCGATGTGGGTCTCCCCCCACGCGACGAGGCTCATCGGCAGCGCCGCGTTGATCACGCCCAGGACGAGGCAGGGTCGCCACGCTGCACGCAGCTCCGCGAGTGCGCGGGACGCCCCCATGCGCCAGACGATGTAGGCCGTCGAGTAGCAGGCCGGCGACGAGCACGCGCAGCTCGGTCATCGCAGCGGGAGGGATGTCGTCGACGGCGACCTTGATGAAGAGGTACGACGCCCCCCACATGGCCGCGAGGAGGAGGATCAGGGGCCAGTAGGAGCGCACGCGTTGAGGCTAGCGGGGCGAACCAGCGCGCCCACGCGCGCCTCCAGTGGAGCTAACCAGGCAAAGCGGGCAAAACCGTCTCCGCTGCTCCCGCGTATCACCCTCGAGGAGCAGTCACCGCTTCTGCGAGCTCGAGAAGGGAGAATCTCTTGAGACCTACTGCGCTCATCGGCTTCGTGACGCTTGCGATCGCGCTTGTCGTCACGGTTGGCGCATCCGCGAGGCCCGAGGCGTCGTCGATCCAGATCCGCACGGTCATGACCGCGGACCAGGAAGTGCCGTCGCCCTCGGGTGACGTAAGCGCCGCGCGGGGCACGTTCACCGCGACAGTGACGCGATCCGATACCGGTGCATCGATCAGCTGGCAGCTCACGTTCAGTGGACTGACGGGTAATGCCGGCGCCGCGCATATCCATGTAGCAGCGACAGGGACGCCGGGCCCGGTCGTCCTGGCGCTGTGCGGGCCCTGTCAGAGCCCGCTCAGCGGCACAGGGAACGTCACCGACGCGACCCTTGCCGCGATCGAGAGTGGCAACGCGTACGTGAACGTCCACACGGCCACGAACGCCGCGGGCGAGATTCGCGGGCAGCTCGGAGTCACAGCGCCGATCACGACGAGCCTCAACAGTCGCCAGGAACGGCCGAAGCCGAAGGGCAACGTCAAACGTGCGACCGGCACGTTCACCGCGACGGTGACGAAGTCCGGGACGACCGGCACGATCGTCTGGCGCCTCAGGTTCGCCAACCTGACGGGCCGTGCCGCCGCGGCGCACATCCACGTTGGGCAGCCCGGGAGGGCTGGCCCGGTCGTGGTGTCCCTGTGCGGTCCGTGTCGGACCGGCGTGCGCGGGACCTCCAACCTGACGCGCGCAGTGCTAACGGCGCTCGAGGCTGGACGCGCGTACGTGAACGTCCACACGGCGAAGAACCCCGCGGGTGAGATCCGCGGACAGATACGCGCGGTCCCGCTCACCATCGGCTGAGAAGAGAGTCGAGCAGGCGCCGGTGGATCGGACCGGCGCCTGCAAAGACCGTTCGACGGAGACCATTCATGCAGAATCCGGATGGTCTCGGCGTTCTGTTTTTTAACACCGCGGGTGCGTGAAGCGCATGGAACGCGTCGCGGATCCGTCGCTGTAGCGCTCGCCTGAACGCACCGGAGCTCTGGAATATCGGGTGTCCGGAGGGCTTGTCTAGGATGAGCTTCTGAGCAGCGTGACGGAACCGGCGCTCCATCGCGCACTCGGCCTCACGGACGGGGAGTACGAGCGAATCCGCACGCTCCTCACGCGTGATCCGAACGACTTCGAGCTCGCGGTCTTCTCGCTCCTCTGGTCGGAGCACTGTGGCTACAAGCATTCGGCGCTCCTCCTGAAGCGGCTCCCGTCGAGCGGGCAGCGCGTGTTGCAGGGGCCGGGTGAGAACGCCGGCGTGCTCGACCTCGGAGACGGCCTCGCCGTCGCCTTCAAGGTCGAGAGCCACAACCATCCTTCGGCCGTGGAGCCGTTCCAGGGAGCGGCGACCGGCGTCGGGGGGATCCTCCGCGACATCGTCGCGATGGGGGCGCGTCCCGTCGCCCTCCTCGACGGCCTGCGCTTCGCCGAGCCCGACTGGCACTTCTCGCGTGCCGTCGGGGGGATCGGTCACTACGGGAACTGCGTCGGCGTTCCGACCGTCGGCGGTGAGGCGGTGTTCGACGAGGCATATCGGGACAACTGCCTCGTCAACGCCATGTGCGTCGGGCTGCTGCCGGTCGAGAGGCTGATGCGCGCAAAGGCGACCGTGGCCGGTCAGCTCGTCGTCCTCTACGGCGCGACGACGGGTCGCGACGGGATCGGCGGTGCGTCCGTCCTCGCGAGCCAGGAGCTCGACGACGAGTCGGCGGAGAAGCGCCCGTCGGTGCAGGTCGGCGATCCCTTCACCGGCAAGAAGCTCATCGAGTCGTCCGTCGAGCTCGTCTCGGCGGGGCTCGTCGAGTCGCTCCAGGACTGCGGCGCCGCGGGCATCGCGTCGTCCCTCTCCGAGATGGCGGCCGACTTCGGCATCGACGTGCACCTCGACCGCGTGCCGCTACGCGAGGAGGGGATGGAGCCCTGGGAGGTGATGATCTCCGAGAGCCAGGAGCGGATGATCGCGATCGTCCGTCCGCAGATGCTCGACGCGGTCGCGGTGGTGCTCGACCGCTGGGAGCTCCGGCACGCGGTGATCGGGGAGGTGACCGCGACCGGCGAGTTGCGCGCGTTCTGGGGCGACGAGGTCGTCGGTGAGATCCCGGCCCGGCTCCTCACCGACGAGTGTCCGCGCTACGAGGTCGCACAGACGCGGCGGGCCGCGACTCCGGCGCGCGAGATCGTCGGCGCGCCGGCCGCGAGCGAGGCGCTCGTCGAGCTGCTGGCCTCGCCCGCACTGCGCAGCCGCGCATTCGTGTTTCGGCGCTACGACCAGCTCGTCGGGTCGCGGACGGTGCGCCGGCCGGGCCTCGACGCTGCCGTCATCCGGCTGCGGCCGTCGATGCGCGGACTCGCGCTCTCGCTCGACGGCCAAGGCCGCGTCGCCCGTCTCGATCCGTTCACGGGAGGCGCGCTCGCGGTGCTCGAGGCCGCCCGGAACGTCGCGTGCGTCGGCGGCGAGCCGATCGGCTTGACCGACTGCCTCAACTTCGGCAACCCGGAGAAGCCCGAGATCGGCTGGGAGCTCGCGCAGGCGATCGACGGCATCGCGGCGGCGTGCGACGCGCTCGGGGTGCCGGTCGTGTCCGGCAACGTCTCGCTCTACAACGAGACGAACGGTCGCGCGATCCATCCGACGCCGGTCGTCGGCGCGGTCGGTCTCGTCGAGGACGTCCGACGCGTCCCGAAGGGCTGGCGTGACGGCGACGTGATCTACGCCGCGTTCGCGTCGGCGCCTTCCCTCGCCGGCTCCGAGTACCAGGCGCGCTACGGCGAGCTGGGTGGGACACCCGCGCCGCTCGACCTCGACGCCGAGGCACGGCTCGTCTCCTTCCTCTGGCAGGCGGCTCCGCTGGCGTCGCTCGCCCACGACGTCTCCGAAGGCGGGCTCGCCGTGTGCCTCGCCGAAGCGGCGCTCTTCTCCGGCTCCGGCGCAGTGCTCGATCTGCGGGACGACCCGGTCGAGCTCTTCGGCGAGATCGGCGGCCGGGCGATCGTCTCGTGCGCGCCTGCGGCTGCGCTCCGAGATCGAGACCGTTGCGACCGAGTTGCGCGTCCCGCTTCGCCGGGTCGGCGCCGCGGGCGGGGGTACCCTGCTCGGTGTGGCGCTCGACGTCCTTCGGAGCGCCTGGGAGTCGACCGACTGATGTGTGGTGTCTTCGGAATCCGTGCGCCGGAGCGGGACGTGTCGCGTCTCGCGTACTTCGGGCTGTTCGCGCTCCAGCACCGCGGCCAGGAGTCGGCCGGGATCGCAGTCTCGGACGGCGGTCGCTTGACGGTCCTGCGCGAGATGGGGCTCGTCGCGCACGTCTTCGACGAGCAGCAGCTGCAGGCTCTGCCGGGCGAGGTCGCGATCGGCCACACGCGCTATTCGACCACCGGTGCCAACAAGTGGTCGAACGCGCAGCCGCACATCCACCACGGGAGCGCGCGCACGATCGCGCTCGGGCACAACGGCAACCTCGTGAACGTCGAGGAGCTGCGGGCCGAGCTGATCGCCGACGGCATCAGGCTCGCGTCCGGGTCGGACACGGAGCTCATCGCCGCGCTCGTCGCGCGCGACTCCGCTCCGCTCGTCGAGGCGGTCGCGAACACGATGCGCCGGCTCGAGGGCGCGTACTCCGTGACCGCTCTCGTCGACGACGTGCTCGTCGCGTTCCGTGACCCCTTCGGCTTCCGCCCGCTCTCGCTCGGCCTGCTCGGCGACGACTGGGTCGTCGCGTCCGAGACGTGCGCGCTCGACCTGATCGGCGCCGAGGTCGTACGTGACGTGCAGCCCGGCGAGGTCGTGTGGATCGACGAGGACGGGCTGCACGCGGCACAGGCCGTTCCCACCGGGAGGAACGCGCTCTGCATCTTCGAGCACGTCTACTTCGCCCGCCCGGACTCACGCGTCGGCGGTGTCGAGGTGCACGGTGCACGCGTCCGCATGGGCGAGCGCCTCGCGCGCGAGGCTCCGGCCGAGGCCGACCTCGTCATCGGCGTCGCCGACGGCGGCACCCCTGCGGCGATCGGCTTCTCGAAGGCCTCCGGGATCCCGTTCAACGAGGCGCTGATCAAGAACCGCTACGTCGCCCGCACGTTCATCCAGCCCGAGCAGGGCATGCGCGAGCAGGGCATCCGCATGAAGTTCAACCCGCTCGACGAGGTCGAGGGGAAGCGCATCGTCGTCGTCGACGACTCGATCGTCCGCGGGAACACGACGCGCCAGCTCGTCCAGATGCTCTTCGACGCGGGCGCGGCCGAGGTGCACGTCCGCATCTCCTCGCCGCCCGTCGTTTCCCCGTGTTTCTACGGGATCGACATGGCCGACGAGGACGAGCTCGCGGCCGCCCACCGCTCGGTCGAGGAGATGCGCGCGTTCATCGGAGCGACCTCGCTGCACTACCTCTCGGTCGAGGGCATGCAGGCGGCGACCGAGCTCCCGGAGGACTCGGTCTGCCGCGCCTGCTTCACGCGGGACTACCCGACGCGCGTGCCGCCGAAGACCGAGAAGCTCCGCTTCGAGCCGGCGACGGCGTAGGACGCCGCGGGCACTTCGCTCCTCGGCTACTCCCGAGGAGCGTGCACGACCTCGAGCTTGATGCCATCGGGGTCGTAGAAGAAGAACGCGTAGTAGCCCAGCATGTAGTCGTACTCCTTCGGCGGCGACTCGATCGCCACGCCCCGCTCCCTCGCCCAGGTGTGGCGCTCGTCGACGACCTCGCGCGAGTCGGCTTCGAACGCGACGTGGTGGACGCCGACGCTGTAGCGGTCGTACTCCCCGGCGATTCTCGCCTCGCGCACGCCGATGGAGGGGCCACGGCCGCCGATGTAGACGACGGTCTCGCCCCGCTCGCCGACGATGTCTCCGACACGCGTGTACCCGAGCGGCTCGAGGAGCTCGCGGTAGAACGGAAGGCTCCGCCCGAGCGACGAGACGACGAGGTCGAGGTGATGCAGTCCCATGCCGGGTCGAGCCTAGCGCCGCGGCCACAGCGGTTCGACGGATCCCTGTCAGGCAGAAGCAGGCCGGACCAAGCCGATCACGTCAGCTCGTTCCACCGGCGATAGCGAACGGCGCGTCGTACGGCCCGCGGATCGTGCCCGCTTTCGATCAGCTCCTGGCGGACCTCTCCCTCCTGCGCCATCCGGAGGAACAACCACGCGATGGCGACGATCGTGACGAGCGAGCCCTCGAGCATCATCAACGAGCCGGCGAGGCTCTGGTCGGCGCCGGGCGAGAGGCCGAGGTAGTCGTCTCCCGTGTCGTAGACGTCGTAGAACGTGGAGCCCGCCCACACGAAGACGTTGCCGATGACGGTCGCGACCAGCCGGACGCCGACGATGTACGTGAGCTTCGCGCCCGTGCCGAACCACTCCGGCGCGGGAAGGGTCTCCAGCACGGGAAGCCACAGGACGATGCCGGCGCTGAAGAAGGCGATGTGCTCGACCGCGTGCACGGCGCTCGACTCGACGGCCGCCTCGTAGAAGAACGGCACGTGCCAGAGCACGAGGTTCGCGGCCCAGATCGGGAACGCCACGAACGGGTTCGCGAGGACACGAAGGCGCATGACCCCTGGGAGCGCGAGGATCGGACGGAGGAGCGGCCCGGTGACCCCGGCGAGCAGGCACAGCGGCGCGAGGTCGCCGAGCAGGAGGTGCTGTGCCATGTGGAACGAGAAGAGCTCCTCCTCGCCCACTGCCGCGATGGGGGACGCGACCGCGAAGAGGAGCAGCGCGATGCCGAGGGCGAAGAGCGCGACGCGCCAGCCGGGCACGGGCTGTCCGCGCCGCGCGAGCGTTCGCGCTCGCACGGTGTACGCGACGGCGATGAGCACGATCGGCGCGAGCTGGAGGGGATCGAGCGTCCAGCTCGTCAGCAGGGACGGCTCGTCCACGTCCGTGGACTGTACGCTCGGCCCGTGGGCGGCGAGCAGACGTACGAGGCTGCCGGCGTCTCGATCGCGAAGGCCGACGCCGTCGTCGAGCGACTGCGCGCCGCGGTCGAGTCCACGGGCGCGACGGGCTTCGGCGCGTTCGCAGGCCTGTACGCACTGGACGACGAGCGGTTCCTGGCTGCGTCGACCGACTCGGTCGGGACGAAGCTGATCCTCGCGCGCGAGCGGGGGGCGCTGCGGGCGTGCGGCTCCGATCTCGCCGCGCATTGCATCAACGACGTCGCGACGTCGGGCGCCGACCCGCTGTTCTTCCTCGACTACGTCGCGGCGAACCGGATCGAGCTCGAGACGGTCGCGGAGCTCGTCGAGGGTGCCGCCGAAGTGTGCCGCGAGGCGGGTTGCGCGCTCGTCGGAGGCGAGACGGCGGAGCTTCCGGGCATCTATCGGGAGGACGAGCTCGACTTCGCCGGAACCTGCGTGGGGCTCGTGGCGCGCGCCGAGCTCGTCGACGGCTCGCGGATCGAGGAAGGCGACGCGGTCGTCGGGCTTCCCTCCGCCGGAGTGCACGCGAACGGCTTCACGCTCGTGCGGCGCATCCTCGAGGTCGAGGACTACACGGGCGCGGACCTGCTCGCGCCGACGCGCCTCTACCTCGACGACGTCCGGCGGCTGCGCCGTGAGAAGGACGTCCGCGGGCTCGTGCACGTGACGGGAGGAGGCATTCTCGGGAACCTCTCGCGCGTCGTGCCGGCGGGCCTCCGCGCCGAGGTCGACTGGGACGCCTGGGAGCGGCCGCCCGTCTTCGCGTGGCTCGCGCGGCACGTCTCCGAGGAGGAGCTCCGGCGTGTGTTCAACCTCGGAATCGGGTACGCGGCCGTCGTGGGCGACCCCGGCGACGAGCTCGTGATCGGACGGATCGCGCACGCGTGATCGGGGTGCTCGTCAGCGGCGAGGGGACGAACCTCCAGGCGCTGCTCGACGCCGGCCTGCCCGTGGTCGCGGTCGCTGCGAACGTCGTGGGGGCCGGCGCGCTGGCCCGGGCCGAGGCTGCGGGTGTGTCGACCGCAGCCTTCCCGCTCGAGGAGTACGAGGACCGTGACGCGCGCGACGAGGCGATGGCCGAGTGGCTCGAAGCGCATGGTGTCGACCTCGTCGTGTGTGCCGGCTACATGCACCTCCTGCGCCCGTCGTTCCTCGAGCGGTTCCCGCAGCGAGTCGTGAACGTCCATCCCGCGCCGCTTCCCGAGTTCCCGGGCGCACATCCGCTCGAGGACGTGCTTGCCGCCGGGGTCTCTGCCGCGGCCGCGACGGTGCACCTCGTCGACGACGGCGTCGACACGGGGCCGGTGATCGCGAGCGAGCCCGTACCGGTGATGGCCGGGGACACCGTCGAGACGCTGCGCGAGCGCGTGCACGAGGCCGAGCACCGGCTCCTCCCGAAGGTGGTGCGCGAGCTGTGCGCGCGCTGATCTCGGTCTACGACAAGACGGGCCTCGCGCCGTTCGCGCGTGGGCTCGCCGAGCTCGGCTTCGAGCTCGTCGCGAGCGGCGGCACTGCTGCCGAGCTCGTCGGGGCGCGGCCTCTCCGTGACGGAGGTCGAGGACGTGACGGGGTTCCCCGAGCTGCTGGACGGACGCGTGAAGACGCTCCATCCGCGGATCCACGCGGGCATCCTCGCGCGGCGCGACCGTCGAAGAGGACCTCGCAGCGCTCTCGGAGCACGGCATCGAGGCGTTCGATCTCGTATGTGTGAACCTCTATCCCTTCGAGGTCGCGGTCGACCGGCCGGAGCTCGACGAAGCGGGTCTCATCGAGATGATCGACGTCGGGGGCCCTGCGCTCCTGCGCGCGGCGGCCAAGAACTTCGCGTCGGTGACGGTCGTCGCGCGCGCACAGGACTACGAGGAGGTGCTCGGCGAGCTGCGGGCAGGTGAGGGAACGCCGACCCCTGAGCTGCGGCGACGTCTCGCCGCGGCCGCGTTCGCGAGATCGGCCGCCTACGAGTCGGCGATCGCGCGGTGGTTCCAGCGCGAGGCAGGCTTCCCGGAGACGTTCGTCCCGTCGTTCGACCGCGTGCGCGAGCTCCCGTACGGCGAGAACCCCCACCAGCGCGCTGCGTACTACGCCGAGCGCGGCGCAAGGACGCACCTGCTCGGATTCGTCCAGCAGCTACAGGGGAAGGAGCTGTCGTTCAACAACCTCGGCGATCTCTCCGCCGCGCGGCTCCTCGCCGCCGAGCTCGACCGGCCGGCGTGCGTGATCGTGAAGCATGCGAACCCCTGCGGAGTCGCCGTCGGGGACACGGCCGAGGAGGCGTACGCGAAGGCGCTCGCGGCCGATCCCGTCTCGGCCTACGGCGGCGTCGTGGTCGTGAACCGCGCGGTCACCGCCGCGCTGGCAGAGGCGCTCGTCGAGCAGTTCGTCGAGCTCCTCTTCGCGCCCGCGTACGACAGCGAGGCGGCGGAGATCCTCTCGCGCAAGCCGTCGCTGCGCGTCCTCGAGCACACGGAGCAGCGTGCTCCCGACGACGCCGAGCGCGACTACCGGCGCGTGCTCGGCGGTCTCCTCGTCCAGGATCGCGACTGGGCCAACGGCGGCCGCGAGAGCACGAAGATCGTGTGCGGCGAGGTCGCGGACGCGCAGTGGGACGATCTCCTCTTCGCCTGGCGTGTCGTCAAGCACGTGACCTCGAACGCGATCGTGCTCGCACGCGGCGGCCAGACGATCGGGATCGGAGCCGGGCAGATGAGCCGGGTGGACGCTGTCCGGCTCGCGATCGAGAAGGCGAGGGAGCACGGACACGCGCTCGAAGGGGCGGTGCTCGCCTCGGACGCGTTCTTCCCGTTCGCCGACGGGCCCGCAGCTCGCGCTCGATGCCGGCGTCGCGGCGCTCATCCAGCCGGGTGGCTCGAAGCGCGACGCAGAGGTGATCGATGCCGTCTCGGCTGCGGGCGCTGCGATGCTCTTCACGGGCCGCCGCCACTTCCGGCACTAGGCCGGAAGCTCTCGGCTACGCCCAGGGCAGCGCGTCCCAGTACGGCGGCCGCTCGATGCGCTCGTCGGGATACCCGGCGTAGGCCTCGGGCGGCGAGGTCGTTGCGACCTCGACACCGGCGCGGTGCCGGAGGGCGAGCTCCGAGACGGGGTAGTGGATGGGCCGCCCGGGCTTCCGGTTGCCCGTCATGAGGAGGACGCACGGCCCGTCGCCGGCGCCGACGAGGATGTGCTCGGTCCCGTTCGGGCAGTGGAAGAAATCCCACGCACGGAGCGGCCGCTCCTCACCCTCGACCAGCAGGAGGCACTCGCCATGCAGGACGAGGAAGCCCTCCTGTGTCTCCTCCCCGTGGTAGAGCCCGTTGGGCTGTCCGGGCTCGAGGACGCTGAGCCTCACGCCGAGCTCGGCGAACTCCGCGTCGGGCGACTCGAACACGCAGCTCGCGCCGAAGACGTCGTGCGTGAGCCACGTCGCGTCGCGCGCGTTGACGACGAACCAGCCGTCGGTCGCCGGCGCCAGCCCGGATCCGTAGTCCGCCAGGCGCGCTTCGGCGACCACGGTTCCACCCTAGCGGTCACCCTGGTGTCGGGCTGGAGGTTCCGTTACTGCCGAGTAGGCTTCCCGCCCGATGGCGCG
Organism: uncultured Gaiellaceae bacterium; assembly: GCA_963754175.1. GTDB lineage: Bacteria > Actinomycetota > Thermoleophilia > Gaiellales > Gaiellaceae > GMQP-bins7. The sequence continues at coordinate 23,774 of CAVWES010000015.1, forward strand.
CCGCGAGTTCCCCACCGTCCTCGAGCTCGTCGGGCACACGCCGATCGTGCGGCTCGAGCGGCTGAGTCGCGACGTCCCCGGAGAGCTCCTCGCGAAGCTCGAGTACCTCAACCCGGGCGGCTCGGTCAAGGACCGCATCGGGCTCGCGATGGTCGAGGCCGCGGAGCGGGACGGGCGGCTGCGGCCCGGAGGCACGATCGTCGAGCCGACCTCGGGCAACACCGGCGTCGGCCTCGCGATGGCGGCGGCGCTGCGCGGCTACCGCTGCATCTTCGTGATGCCGGACAAGATGAGCCAGGAGAAGATCTCGATGCTGCGCGCTTACGGGGCCGAGGTCGTCATCACCCCGACCGCGGTCGACCCGCACTCACCGGAGAGCTACTACGCGGTCTCGGACCGGCTCGCCGAGGAGATCCCCGGCGGCTTCAAGCCCGACCAGTACTCGAATCCGGCCAATCCCGACGCGCACTACGAGACGACCGGGCCCGAGCTCTGGGAGCAGACCGACGGCGGCGACGTCGACGCGATCGTGATCTCCGTGGGAACCGGCGGCACGATCACCGGCGTCGGGCGCTACTTCAAGGAGCACGGCTCCGGCGCGCGCATCGTCGCGGTCGATCCCGAGGGCTCCGTCTTCACCGCCGACGCGGAGCATCCGGAAGGGCCGTACCTGGTCGAGGGCATCGGCAAGGAGTGCTGGCCCGACACGCTCGACGCATCGGTCGTCGACGAGTGGGTGCGCGTCTCGGATCGCGACTCGTTCCTGACCGCGCGGCGTCTCGCTCGCGAGGAGGGGCTGCTCGTCGGCGGCTCGACGGGCTCGACGGCGTGGGCGGGAATCCAGGTGGCGAAGCGCCTGGGCCCGGACGCGCGCGTGCTCATGATGTTCCCGGACTCCGGGCGCTCGTACCTCTCGAAGTTCTACGACGACAACTGGATGATCCAGTACGGGTTCCTCGAGCGGACGACTCCCCAGCCCGCCGTGGAGGAGGTGCTCCGCTTCCGGCGCGCAGGACACGAGGTGCCCGACCTCGTCACGATCGGCTCCCACGAGAAGGTCGGCGCCGCGATCGACGCCATGCAGCGCTACGGCATCTCGCAGCTTCCGGTCGTCCGCGACGAGCCGGTCGACTCGCTCGCCGACGTCGTCGGTTCGTTGCAGGAGCGCGAGCTCCTCGAGCGCGTCTTCAAGAACGCGGACGCGCTGAACGAGGACGTCGCGGTCGCGATGCAGCCTCCGCTTCCCGCCGTCGACGCCGATGCGTCGGTCGATCAGGTCTACGAGGGTCTCTCGGGCGGGAGCGGCGCGGTCGTCGTCGTGTCCGGCGGCCGTCCGGCCGGGATCCTCACACGATCTGATCTGCTGGAGTTCCTCGCGGCGCGACGCGCTCAGGTCGAGCGGCCGTCCGAGGGAACTCGGCGCGGATAGCAACGTAGACCGCGCCGATCACGAGCCCGGCGCCGGCGAGCGTCCACGGGCTCGGCCGCTCTCCGAGGAATGCCATGCCGAGCGCGATCGCGACGAGCGGGTTGACGTACTGATGCGTCACGACGAGCGAGATCGGCGCGACGCGAAGGAGCCACGCATACGCCGAGAACCCGACGAGCGAGCCCATGACGACGAGGTAGGCCCAGGCGAGCATCGAGTCCAGGGCGAACGTGGCGGAGCTCAGCTCGCCGTACTCCCCGAACGCCGCGGCTCCGACCATCAGGAACGAGCCGCCGAGCGCCATCTCCCACGCGGTCGCGACGAACGGGTTGCGGGGCAGCGGGACGCGCTTCGAGAGGAACGAGCCCGTCGACCAGGCGATCGTCGACGAGATCATCACGGCGAGCCCGAGCGCGGTCGAGCCCGCGCCGAGCCCCGGTGCGACGACGAGGCCGAGGCCGAACGAGCCCGGCGAGCGTGCTCAGGCGCGTCGCGCGTGCGGGGCTCTCTCCGGCGATGAGGCGGAGGCCGATGATCTGCAGCGGGACCGTTCCGGCGATCATCGCGGCGACGCTCGAGTCGATCCTCGTCTCCGCCACGTGAACCACGCCCGACGCCGAGCCCGAGCAGGAGGCCGCCGGCGATCGCGCTCGCGCCGAGCTCCGCGCGCGTGATTCGCAGCGACGTTCCGCGCAACGCGAGGATCGCCGCGAGCAGGACCGCAGCCACGAGGAAGCGCGAGCCGGCGGCGAGGAGCGGCGGGATCGTGTCGACCGCGATCTTGATCCCGAAGTACGTCGAGCCCCACACGACGTAGACGACCGCGAGGGCGACCCAGACGTGCTTGACGGGTGCGGTCATGCGAAGGGAAACGCCGGAGGGGCCATGGGCGTGAGAACGATCAGCGTCGCTCATCCACTCCGACGATGACGATTCGAGCTGCTGCTCGAGTGGACCGCCGTGGCTTATGCGCTCGCGCGCGGAGGGTCCGACTCGAGCTCAGACTGCGGCCGTGGCCGAGAGGGTCAGTCCCAGCGGCGCGAGAGCCGGAACGCCGCGTTGATCAGCCCGACGTGGCTGTACGTCTGCGGGAAGTTGCCGCTCTGCTCGAGCGTGTCCGGGAGGATGTCCTCGGAGTAGAGCCCGAGCCCGTTGTCGAGGCTCAGCAGCCGCTCGAAGAGCTCCCGCGCCTCGTCCGTGCGGCCGATGAGCGCGAGCGCCTCGACGAGCCAGAAGGTGCACACCGTGAACGCGGCTTCCATGTGGCCGAAGTCGTCCTTGACCGTGTAGCGGCGGAGAAGGCCGCCGTCGACGGACAGCGATGATCGGATCGCGTCGACGTGTCGCGAGGCGCGCGGATCGTCCGGCGCGAAGAACCCGAGGTGCACGGCGAGTAGCAGCGCCGCGTCGAGCTGGGGCTCGCCGGCGACCTGGGTGAGCGCTCCGATCTCCTCGTTCCAGCAGCGCGTCTCGAGCAGCTCGCGCGCCCGCGCCTCGACCGAGCGCGCGTGCGCCGCGAGCTCGGGTGCCTCGAGCGCATCCGCGACCTCCGCCGCGCGCCGCGAGCCCGCCCAGTGCATGAGCACCGAGAAGCTGTGCAGCCGCGTCTTCCCGCGGAACTCCCAGAGACCCGCGTCCGGCTCCTCGAGCCGCGCGTCCATCTGGTCGACGAGCCCCTGGATCATCTCGACCGCCGTGTGCCGCGGCACCTCCCCGACGAAGCGCGCGTCGAGGAAGAGGCGGCTCACCGCCGAGCACCATCTCGCCGTAGACGTCGTTCTGCACGTGCTCGAGCGCCTGGTTCCCGATGCGCACCGGCCCGTCCCCGTTGTACCCGGAGAGGTGCGCGAGCTCGAGCTCGGTCGCCTCCGAGTCGCCGTTGATCCGGTACGCGGGCTGGAGCACGCCGCCCCGCTCCTCGCACAGGTTGCGCAGGTACTCGAGGAAGTGCTCCATCTCCTCCGAGTGCCCGAGCCGCTCGAGCGCGTTCAGCGTGAAGTACGCGTCGCGCAGCCAGCAGAAGCGGTAGTCCCAGGTGCGCCCGGAGCCCGGGTGCTCGGGGAGGCTCGTCGTCGTCGCGGCGAGGAGCGCGCCCGTGTCCTCGTACTGGTGGAGCTTGAGCGCGAGCGCCGAGCGCACGACCTCGTGCTGGTAGTCGCGCGGCACGCGCGTGCCCTTCACCCAGCGGCGCCAGTAGTCGAGCGTGCGCTCGAGGAAGCGCTCCGCGGTCTCCTCGAGCCCCGCCTCGAGCGGCTCGCCCCAGGTGATGACGAGGTGGCGGTCGCGCTCGAGGAGGAACGGCCGCTCGTCCTCGACGTACGTCAGCGGGACGTTCGTCGTCGAGTCGCACGGGCGTCGGGAAGCCCGTGAACTCGATGTGGTTCGACGCACGCCAGCGACCGATGTCCTCGAGGCCGTACTCGTAGGTGGGCCGGCAGCGCACGCGCGCGCGCGGCTCGCCGTCGAGCGGCCGCAGGATCCGGATGAGCATCGACGGCTTGAAGAAGCGGTCGTAGAGCTGGAAGCGCGGCGCGAAGTCGATGAGCTCGAACGCGCCGCCTTCTCCGCTGAACACCGTGCGCAGGACGTTCGTGTTCTCGAAGTACGCCTGCTCGACCTCGGTCGCGTCGACGCCCTCGACGGTGAAGGCGCCGCCCTTCTCGCGGTCGAGGAGCGGGCCGAAGACGAAGCTCGAGTCGGGGCGCGGCCAGCACAGCCACTCGACCGAGCCCTCCTTCAGGAGGGCGCTGTACGAGCAGTTTCCGATGATGGCGAGACCGTGGCTCATGATGGAAGCTATTCGCGAGCACGTAGCTTCTACCTACAAGGACTGGGTCGAAGGAGGAGAGCTGGCGCGGCACACAGGACACCACGGGCTCGTCATCGCGAGCAACCGGCTGCCGATCCGCCTCACGATCGACGGCTCGTCGGTGCAGGTGCAGCGCAGCTCGGGCGGCCTGTCGGCTGCGCTCAGCGCCTTCCGAGGCGATGCGACGTGGGTCGGCTGGCCGGGGACCGTCGTGCCTCCCGCGCTCGAGAAGCGCGTGAGCAACAGGCTGGCCAAGGATCACCTGTACCCGGTGTTCCTCTCCGCGGAGGACGAGGAGGACTTCTACGGGAAGGTCTGCAACGACACGCTCTGGCCGCTCTTCCACTACTTCCAGGGCCGGCTGCGGATCACGCCCGAGGCCTGGACGCGCTACGTCGAGGTGAACGAGCGCTTCGCGGACACGATCGTCGCGCACTGCGAGCCGGACTCGCGCGTGTGGGTGCACGACTTCCACCTCATGCTCGTGCCGGCGATGCTGCGACAGCGCGCTCCACGGCTCTCGATCGGGTTCTTCCTGCACATCCCGTTCCCGTCGTCCGAGGTGTACCGGGTGCTGCCGGCCCGCGAGCAGCTCCTGCGCGGGCGTCCTCGGCGCCGACTACGTCAGCTTCCAGGTCGGCGACTACGCGCGGCACTTCCGGTCGTCGTGCCTGCGCATGCTCGGCATCGACTCCAACCCGGACTGGCTCGAGCTCGACGGCCGGCGCGTCGGCATCGGGGTCGACCCGATCGGGATCGACGTCGACGGCTTCCGCGAGGTCATCGCCGATCCCGAGACCGCGCGCCTGCTCGCCGACCTCGAGCGTCAGTACGAGGGACGCCGGCTCGTCCTCGGGGTCGAGCGGCTCGACTACACGAAGGGCATCCCGCAGAAGCTCCACGCGTTCGAGCGCTTCCTCGAGCAGGATCCGGAGCGAGCGCGGACGACGACGATGATCCAGGTGGTCGTGCCGTCGCGGCTCGACAGCGCCGACTACCGGGCGCAGCGCGACGAGATCGAGCTCCTCATCGCCGGGATCAACGGCCGCTACGGACGTCCCGGCACGACGCCCGTCGAGTACATCCATCGGGACATCTCGAAGCAGGGCCTCGTCGCCCTCTACCGGCGCGCGGACGTGATGATGGTGACCGCGCTGCGCGACGGGATGAACCTCGTCGCGCAGGAGTTCGTGCTCTGTCAGTCCGAGCCGGGGCTGCCGAGCCGCTGGCGTGGTGCGCTCCTGCTGTCCGAGCTCGCCGGCTCCGCTCAGGTGCTCCCGGGCGCGCTCCTCGTCAACCCGTGGAACGTGGACGGAGTCGTCGAGCACCTCGCCACCGCGCTCGAGCTGCCGGCGCGCGAGCGGCAGCGGCGCCTCGAGACCATGGCGAAGCGGGTCGAGGATCTCGACAGCCGGCGCTGGGCCGACGGGTTCCTCACGCGTCTCGGCCGGTACTCCCGCCGCGAGCGCGGGACGCCGGCGGCCGCCGAGCGTCGACGCGGCCATCCAGGAGCGGCTCTCCAGGCGGTTCGCGCGCGCCCGCGCGAGGACGATCATGCTCGACTACGACGGGACGCTCCGCGAGTTCGAGGTCCACCCCGATCTCGCCCAGCCGACGCCCGAGATCCGCGCGCTCCTGCGCTCGCTCGCGGCCGTGCCGAACACGGACGTGCACATCGTGAGCGGCCGCCGGCGCCGAAACCTCGAGCAGTGGCTCGGCCGGCTGCCCGTGTACCTCTGCGCCGAGCACGGCTACCTCGCCCGCCCGCCCGGCGGCGAGTGGCAGACGCTCCTCGACCTCGATCTCAGCTGGCTGCGCCCGATCGAGCGCCTCCTCCGGCGCGTCGCGGCCGACGTGCCCGGAGCGCACGTCGAGCGGAAGTCCTGCAGCGTCGCCTGGCACTACCGGCAGGCGGAGCCCGAGTACGGATCGTGGCGTGCGCGCGAGCTGCTCAACGACCTCCACCAGCACCTCGCCGGGGCCCCGGCCGAGATCCTCGCCGGGCATCAGGTCGTCGAGGTGCGCGCGCTCGGCGTCGACAAGGGCGTCTACGTCCGCAGCGTGTTCCCGGACGGCAAGGAGCCGACGCACTTCGTGCTCGGCCTCGGCGACGACACGCACCGACCACGACCTGCTCGACGCGCTTCCCTCGGGGTCCGTCGCCGGACACGTCGGCGGGCTGCTCCCGAGCAGGCGGAGCACGAACGGGCGGCGCGAGGACATCCACCTCGTCGGCCCGGGTGAGGTGCGCGCGTTCCTGCGCGGCCTCACCGAGAGCGTCTAGCGCCGGCCGGCGCGCAGCGAGCGCAGGAGCGCGAAGCTCCACCAGCGCCACGCTGCGAGGGCGAAGAACGCGACCGCCGTGACGACGGCCGCCCAGGTTCCGAAGATCCGTTCCGTCACCAGGTAGAGGACGCCGGTGAACGACAGCGCGCTCGCGACCGTTCCGGCGATCGCCTCGCGGTTGCCCTTCCGCAACATGTGATCCTTGTCGCCCTCGCGAAAGCGAAGGCGATGGTGCGCCGCGGGCGCGAGGAAGAGGACGAGAGCGACGGCCGTGCACACGAGCGTCGCGTAGTAGACGCGCTTCTCCGCCCCATCGAGGTCGCCGAAGTCCTGCGTGAAGCTGATCGCCAGGAGGAAGCCGAAGAGCACCGTCGCGCCCGGAATGAGCGCACGCAGTTCCTGCAGGAGCTCTCCGTGCTCGCGCTCGAGCCGCTTCTTGTGCTCCTCGGGCGTTTCCGAACGCCCGAGGTCGGGGTCGAACATGCTCACGCTGCGACGCCGACGCTCCGCCGGAAGGCGGCGGCGTGCCCGCGGGCGTTCGCCTCGCGCAACTCGTCTTCGTCGAGCGCCCCGATCCGGTGGAGGAGCTCGAGCTCGTCGCGCAGGTGCGTGCGCATCATCTCGGGGCCGTCCGTCGCGATCGTGAACGGCACCTCGTGCTCGACGAACGCCCGAATCGTCTCGCGCACGGCGTCCTCGTCCGGGAGCGCCTTCGTGAGGAGGTTCGACGTCGGGCAGATCTCGAGCACGATCCCGTGCGCGCGGATCGCCGCCATGAGCTCCGGATCCTGCGCCGCGAGGATCCCGTGCCCGATCCGATCCGGACGCAGGTGCTCGACGACCTCTCCGACCTCCTCACGCCCCATGTCGCCGCCCTCCTCGCCGACGTGGATCGTGACGCCGAGGCCCGCCTCGCGCGCGGTCTCGACCATCGGCTCGATCTGCGTGTAGTCGTAGCGACCGCCGCCGGGACGTGGGCCCGCGATGTCGACCCCGACCACGCCGCGCCCGGACCAGCGAATCGCCTTCTCGACGATGATCTCGTTGAGCCCGGGGTCGAAGGTGCGATCCATCATGAGGATCAGCCCGGCGCGCACCTGCGGGTACTCGATGCTCGCCCGGTCGACCCCCCGGATCGCCGCGAGGATGATGTGGTCGAGGTCGCGCTCGCCTCCGCGGTTCCGCTTCATCGGGTTGAACCGGAGCTCGAGCGTCGTGATGCGCTGCGAGCGGTACGCGCCGCCGATCGCGCCGTGCACCGAGCGCTCGACCGCGAGCGGCGAGGACTGGATGATCTCCGTCCAGTGGTAGATCTGGTTCAGCTCGTCGAGCCCGTTCACGCCGTGCGGGTCCGAGACCGTGACGAGCGCGTCGAACTCCCAGAAGTCCTTGACCGGCAGGGAGATGCCCTGCTCGTGGGAGATGCTCCAGAGGATGTCCGAGGCCACCGAGCCACCGAGGTGGGTGTGCAGCTCGGCGAGCCCTTCGCCCTCGAGGATCATGCGGCGAGTGTATTCGCCTGCCGCCGCTCGTTCAGCACCGCAGCAGGCTCGACCGCTGCGGCGGGCCGGGATCCGGCTCATGAGAGCCCATCCCGGCCGGACTAGTCTCGACCCATGAGTGTCAACCGGCTGGCTGTGCAAGCGACGAACCACTGCCTCACGGGCTGCGGGATCGGCGAGGTGCTCGGCATGGTGCTCGCGACCTGGTGGGGGTGGGGTGCCGCGGCCTCGGTCGCGCTGGCGATTGCGCTCGCGTTCCTCTTCGGCTACTCGCTGACGCTGATTCCGCTGCTGCGAGCAGGCACGGCGCTCGGCGCGGCCGTCGGGATCGCGCTCGTGGCCGACACGTTTTCGATCGTCACCATGGAGCTCGTCGACAACGCGGTCCTGCTGATCTGGCCGGGCGCGCTCGCCGCAGGTCTCGCGGACGCGCTGTTCTGGATCTCACTCGCGATCTCGCTCGCGGTCGCATGGGGACCGACGTTCCTCGTCAACCGCGCACTCATAGCGCGCGGGAAAGGCCATGCGCACGCTCATGCGGCCCATGGCCACGCGCACTGAGTCAGGCCGTCTTCGCCCAGGGACGCGGATCCGGGAGCGGTGTGAGGATCGGCTCGACCTGCGCACGCAGGTGCTCGAACGCCGGCGGGAGGATCAGCGTCTCGCCCAGGTGCTCCGGGTCCTCGTCCACGGAGAAGCCCGGGCCGAGCGTCGCGATCTCGAACAGGACGCCGCTCGGCTCCCGGAAGTAGATCGACCGGAACCAGAAGCGGTCGATGATCGGCGACGGGTGCACGCCTGCGGCGACGACGCGCTCGTGCCACGCCTCGTGCTCCTCGAGGGAGGACGCCCACGCGACGTGGTGGACCGTGCCCGCGCCGCCGAGGCCGCGCTCCGCCGGCGCCTCGTCGTACGCGTACAGGCCGCCGCGCGTCGGGCCGCGCGCCTCCCAGGTCTCCTCGCCCACGGAGACGAAGCCGAGCGTCTCCTCGAGGAGCGCACGGCTCGCGTCGGGCGCGACGTTGAAGGCGCGCACGGCGTCGAACCCCTGGAGCGCATGCTCGGCGGGCACCTCGGGATGCTCCGCCGTGAGCGGCTCGTCCTCGACGGTGGACACCACCAGGCGGTGGCGCAGCCCTTCGGGGTCGTCGAAGCTCACTCCGACTGTCGTCGCGGTCGACTGCGTCGGACTCCGCGGACAGGCGGCTCTCCCAGAAGTCGAGTGCAGCGTCCGAGCCCACGCGCCATTGCACCGTGTGCACCATCCCCGCACCCGCCCGCCCGCGTCGAACGCCGGGGTACTCGAAGAACGTGATGTCGCTGCCGGGCGTCCCCTCCTCGTCCGCGTAGAAGAGGTGGTAGACGGTCGGGTCGTCCTGGTTGACGGTCTTCTTCACGAGCCGGAGGCCGAGGACGCGTGTGTAGAAGTCGACGTTCCGCGGCGCATCGGCCGTGATGCACGTGACATGGTGGATGCCGTCGAGCGCCATCGCGCCCAGCTTAGTCAGCGACCGTTAGGCTCCTGCGGCGTGAAGATCGGGATCGTCGTCCCGTTCTCGTGGTCGTTCTGGGGCGCAGTCGTGGAGCATGCGGAGCTACAGGCGGCAGCGCTCGAGGACCTAGGCCACGACGTGCGCCTGGTGATGGGAAACGATCCGCCGGGCCAGTTCACGCGCGTGCTGCACCCGCGCGTCGGGCGCCATGGGGAGCCGCCCGCGAACGTCATCCCCGTGGGACGCTCCGTCATCGTCCCCGCAAACGGATCGCTTCCGAACATCGTGCTCTCGCCGCGTTCGTACTTCAGGACGGTGCGTGCGCTCGAGCGCGAGCGCTTCGACGTGCTGCACCTCCACGAGCCGATGACGCCGACGATCTGCCTGACGGCGCTCATCCGCGCGCGCTGCCCTCTCGTCGCGACCTTCCACGCGTCGGGCGAGCTCGGCTGGATGAAGTACGGAGTGCAGGTGTGGGGGTTCATGATCGACCGGATCGACCATCGCATCGCGGTGTCGGAGCGAGCGAAGGCGTCGCAGAGCCGGTGGCTGCCCGGCGACTACGAGGTGATCCCGAACGGCGTGCTCGTGCCGGGCCGGGCGGAGGCCGGCGGACGTGAGCACCGGATCGTCTTCGCGGGCCGTCAGGAGCCGAGGAAGGGGCTGCAGGTCCTGCTCCGCGCGTGGCCCGAGATCCACGCTCGCACGGGCCTTCGCTTGACCGTCGCCGGCGCCGATCCGCTGGCTGTGCGGCTCCTGCTCACGAGGCTTCGCGTCTCCGACGACGGGGATCGACGTCGTCGGCTTCCTCAGCCAGGAGGAGCTCACGGACACGCTGCTCCGCGCGAAGGCTCTCGTCGCGCCGTCGGTCGGGCAGGAGAGCTTCGGCATGGTGCTCACGCGCGCCTTCGCGTGTGCGCTGCCCGTCGTCGCGTCGGACATCCCCGGCTACCGCGAGGTCCTGACGCCCGACGCTGCGGTCGCGGTGGCGCCCGACGATCCCGAGGCGCTCGTCGCCGCGGTCGCCGAACTCGTCGAGGACGAGCCGCGGCGGATCCGAATGGGCGAGGCGGCTCGCGACCTGGCCGTCGAGAAGTACGCGTGGCCGACGATCGCGAGGCGGCTCGAAGAGGTCTACTCGAGCGTAACGGGCATCCGCGTCTCGGAAGCACGAGCAGCGTGAAGCCGGTCCTGCGCGTGTGGAGCTCCGGTTGGGCGCAGGTCGCGGTCGGGTTCTTCGCCCTGGTCCTCGCCTTCGTGGTCATCTGGTGGCGCGGCCCGGACTGGGGAAGCGTCCTCGAGGCGTTCCGGGTCGTCATCTGGAGCTGGATCGTCCTCGCCTTCCTCCTGAACGTCGTGTCGACGCTGTTCCGGGCGCTCTCCTGGCGGCTGACGATCAGGCAGGCGCTGCCCGACGAGCACCAGCCGCGCCTCGACCACGTCCTCTCGTCGTTCGGTGTCGGGCTGCTCGCGAACGCCATCGTTCCAGGGAGGCTGGGCGAGCTCGCACGCGTCGCCACGCTTCGGCGGCACCTGCCCGATGCGCCAGAGGGGACGAGCGCGATCCTCGTCGGGACGGTCTTCGCGCACCGGCTCTTCGATCTCGTGCCGGCGACGATCCTCGTCGTCTGGGTGCTGCTCACCGCGGAGGTCCCACACTGGGCGATCGTGTCGTTCGGGATCGCCGCCCTCGTCGGGTTCGCGCTCTTCACGGTCGCATGGCTCGGCGCCAGGCGCCACCAGCGCCCCGTCATGAGCGAGGGCATGGGCTCGGTAAGGAAGCTCGTCGTCATGGGCCGTCAGGGGCTCGCCGTGTTGAAGGAGCCGGTCGCGCTCGCCGGCGCCGTGCTGCTCCAGTGCCTCGGGTGGCTGATGCAGCTCCTCGCCGTGTACGCGGCGATGCAGGCGTTCGACATCGACGCGCCGCTGCCCGCCGCCGGGCTCGTGCTCGTGCTCATGAACGTCGCGACGATCGTTCCGCTCTGGCCCGGAAACGTCGGTCTCGTCCAGGCAGCCGTCGCGCTGCCGCTCCGGAACTACGGCGTTCCGTACGCGACGGGTTTCGCGTACGGCCTCGCGCTGCAGGCGATCGAGATGGCATGCGGGATCGGACTCGGGCTCATCGCGATCGCGCGTGAGGGAATCTCGTTCGCGATGCTCCGCCGCATGGAGGACCAGGAGCAGTCGTCGACCGAGAACGCGGTCGAGGAGGTCCACGAGCTGGTCGAGGAGCTCGACGGTGAGACCGAGCCCGAGGCGGCCCGTGAGAGCGCTGCTGTGTCCCGCTAGCCTCAAGGGCGTCCTCACGGCGCGGGCTGCGGCGGCCGCGCTCGCACGAGGAGTGCGCGGCGCCGGAGGTGACGCGGTCGAGCTCCCGATCGCCGACGGGGGAGAGGGGACGGCAGATGCGCTCCACTCCGCGCTCGGCGGAACGTGGCGGGACGCGATCGTGTCCGACCCGCTCGCGCGGCCCGTCGCGGCGCGCTGGCTTCTCCTCGAGGACGGGCGGGCGGTGGTCGAGGCGGCGCCTGCGATCGGGCTGCCGCTGCTGACGCCGGGAGAGCGGGACCCGCTCGTCGCGTCGAGCCGAGGGCTCGGAGAGCTCGTCCTCGCCGCGCTTCGCGAGGAGCCCCGCGAGCTCCTCGTCGGCCTCGGCGGGAGCGCGACGGTGGACGGCGGAGCGGGTGTGCGCGAGGTCCTCCGGGAGCTCCCGGTCCCGACGACGGTTCTCTGCGACGTGCGCACGACCCTGGCGGACGCCGCGCGGCTCTTCGGCCCGCAGAAAGGTGCGTCGGCGGAGGGCGTCGCCGTGCTCGAGCGGCGACTCGCGGGCATGGAGGAGCTCCAGCCGTACGCGGGACTCGCGGGCGCGGGGGCTGCGGGCGGCCTCGGCGCGGCGTTCGCCGCGCTGGGCGCCGAGCTCGTCGCCGGCGCGCCGGCCGTTCTCGACCTCGTCGGCTTCGACGAGAGGCTTCGCGACTGCGACCTCGTCGTGACCGGCGAAGGTCAGGTCGACGAGACGACGGCCGAAGGCAAGGCCCCCGGGGTCGTCGCCGAGCGCTGCGCAGCGTCATCTGTCCGGTGCGTCGTCTTCGGAGGACGCGTCCTCACCGAGGTCGACGGTGCCGAGACGGTCAGCCTGTCGGGCGACCGCGCGTCGGCCGAGGACGACCTCGAGGCCCTCGGGAGGAGGCTCGTCGCCTAGCGGGACTCGGCGATCTCGAGACGGTCCGCCAACGCCTCGAGCATCTTCCACGCGACCTGCGGACGTGACTCGACGAACGGCCGGAACACGAAGACCGGCAACCCGTACGCCGTCACGTCGCTGACCGCAGTCACGGTGGCGGTTCGCGGGCGGCGGTCGATGAGGGCGACCTCGCCGAACGACGAGCCCGGGCCGAGCGTGGACACGGACTCCCCGTGCTGCTCGACGGAGAGCTCACCGCTCTCGACGACGAAGAACATCAGGCCGCCCTCTCCCTCGAGCGTGATCTTGTCGCCCGCGGAGAAGTGCCGCTCGTTGAACTCGTCGGCGAGGCTCTCGAGGTCGCGCTCGTCGAGGTCGGAGAAGAGGCGGACGTTACGAAGGAGCGCTGGAGTCGGCTTGGCCATGGGGCGATTAATACACGAACAGCGTGCCTCGTGTCACGTGCCCGGTCCGGGAGGCGCGAGCTCCTCGATCTGGAGCTCGACGCCCTGCAGTCGGGACACGCAGGCCTTGTACAGCTCCTCGCCGCGGCGGAAGAGCCCGATCGCCTCGTCGACCGGGACATCGCCGCGCTCGAGCCGGCTGACGATCTCCTCGAGCTCACGCTGGAGCTCCTCGAAGCTGCGGCTCTCGGACTCGCTCACGGCCGCACCTCGTCCACGGTTGCACCGAGGGAGCCCGTCGCGAGCTGGATCTCGACCGGCTCGCCCACCTGGACGGCTGCCGCGCTGCGGATCGCCTCCGCGTTCGCGCGGACGATCGCGTACCCGCGGCCGAGCGTCGCGAGCGGCGAGAGCGCCTGCAGCCTCGCGCCGGTGTGATCGAGCGCTGCGCGACGCCGCTCGAGCAGGAGGCGCGGCGCGGCGCGAAGGCGCTCGCCCTGCCGCGTCAGCCGGCCTCGGCTGCGCTCCAGCTGCGCGTGCACCGCGAGCTCGAGCCGTCGTCGGGTCGAGGCGAGCACGGCGTCGAGCTCGGCGAGATCCGGCACGACGAGCGCGCCGGCTGCGGTCGGCGTCGCCGCGCGTGCGTCGGCCGCGAGGTCGCAGAGCGGCGTGTCCTGCTCGTGACCGACCGCGGACACGACGGCGACGCGGGAGGCGGCGACGGCGCGCACGACGGCCTCGTCGCTGAACGGGAGGAGGTCCTCGAAGCTTCCGCCGCCGCGGGCGAGGACGACGACGTCCACCTCCGGGTGCGCGGTCAGCGCTGCGAGCGCGGCCACGATCGCTTCCGCGGCGCCCTTGCCCTGCACGCGCGTCTCGCACACGACCACCCTCGTCGCCGGGAATCGCGCGCCGATCGTCGCGACGAGGTCGCCGCGAGCCGCCGCATCCGCTCCGGTCAGGATCCCGATCGCACGCGGGACGCGTGGCAGCCGGCGCTTTCGCTCGGCCGCGAAGAGGCCCTCCGCCGCGAGTTTCCGCTTCAGCTGCTCGAGCGCGACGAGGTGGCCGCCGAGGCCGATCCGCTCGATCGTGGTCGCGCGGAGCCCGAGCTGCCCTCGGAGCTCGTAGAGCTCGGCGCGTCCGGCGACGTGAACCGATTCGCCTTCCTCGAGGCCGAGCGCGAGCCGGTCGTAGGTGCGGCGGCCGATGGTCACGCCCAACGTGGCGCCGGTCTTCGGGTCCTTGAGCGTGACGAAGACGTTGGCCCAGGCGTCGTTGCGCCGCAGCTCCGTCACCTCGCCCTCGACCCACACGGCGGGGAGACGGCCGAGGTGCATCCCGATGCCGCGGTTGAACGCCGAGACGGTGAAGACCTTGCGGTCTCCGTAGACGAGGTGCTCGACCTTCGGCACGCCGCCAGCGTAACGTCGGCCTCGAGCGCGCCGGGTGCCGAGAGGGTCAGGGAACAGCGCGTGCGCTGCCCGCGGCCGGCCGGAAACGCGGAAGTACGCTCAGCGCATGACGGTGGAGCTGAGCTGGTCGCAGGCTCTCGCCTGGCGCATGCGGCGCCACCTGCTCGATCCGGTGAGCCGGCACTCGGTCCCGGAGGTCGTCGGTCGCCTCTGCGGCGTGCAGGCACAGGTTGCCTCGTCCGCGGAGCTCGCGGTCCGCGTTCGGCGCCAGACCTCGCGACGGGGAGAGGTCGATCGCGCTCTGCGCGAGGGGCGCCTGCTCAAGACCTGGGCGATGCGGGGCACGCTCCATCTCCTGACGCCGGACGAGGCCGGCACCTTCCTCTCGCTCGTGGCCTCCGGGCGGTCGTGGGAGCGGCCGAGCTGGCAGCGCTACTTCGGGATGACGCCGAAGCAGCTCGAGGCCCTCCGCAAGACGGTTCGTGTCGCACTCGAGAGCGGGCCGCTCACGCGAGACGAGCTCGCGACGGCGGTCAGCGCGCGACGCGGGCTGCGCCACCTCGGCGAAGGGCTCCGCTCGAGCTGGGGAACGCTGCTGAAGCCGCTCGCCTGGCAGGGTGACCTCTGCTGCGGCCCGAGTCTCGGAAACCGCGTGACCTACATGCGCCCCGAGGACGCGAGCTCGCGCTGGCGCGGGCTTCCCGATCCGGAGGACGCAGCACCCCTGGCGATCACGGCCTACTTCCGCGCCTACGGGCCGACGACGATCGACGCCTTCGGCAACTGGCTGGCCGGCGGCTGGTTCGGCAAGCGCCAGCTTCGAGCCTGGTTCGTCGACGTCGAGCCGACGCCTGGCCGAGGTCGACGTCGAGGGCGAGCGCGCATATGTCCTCGCGGATGACGTCGAGGAGCTCGTTTCCACGGAACCGACGCACGGCGCTGCGGCTGTTGCCCGGCTTCGACCAGTACGTCCTCGGCCCGGGCACCGCGGACAGCCATGTCGTCCCGGCGTCGCGACGCGCCGCGGTGAGCCGGCAGGCGGGCTGGATCTCGCCGGTCGTCGTCGTCGGTGGAGCCGTCTGCGGCACGTGGGAGCTGGACGGTGACGACGTGCGTGTCGCCTGGTTCGCGGAGACGGGCAAGCCACGTCGACGCGCGCTGCGCGCAGAGGTCACGCGGCTCTCGTCGATCCTCGAGCGCGATCTGCGGCCGGTGACGACGATGACCTAGCCCTCCGGCGGCGTAGGCTCGTCGAGTGCTCTACGACCCGCGTGTGCACGAGCCGCTCACGGACGAGCCGTGGAACGTCGAGCGGGTGAGCGCGGCGATCCGGGCGATCGTCGCCGACGCCGAGGAGGCCTTCGACGACGGCTGGCCGACGCATCCGGCTGACGAGGACGACGACCTGCCTCCGGAGACGAGGCTGCGGACCGTCTATCTCGGCGGCGCGGGGGTCGTGGACGCCCTCCGTCGGCTCCAGGAGCGTGGCCTGGTCGAGCTCGAGCGCGACTACGTCCCGTACCTCGAGCGGTCGCTCACCGAGCCGCCCGACTTCCCGGACGAGGACGCGCAGCGGAGCTTCTGGATGGGGGAAGTCGGGATCCGGCTCGTCCTCGAACGCCTGGCGCCCTCGGCTGCGAACCGCGACGAGCTCGCGGAGCTCATCGCGGCGAATGCCCAAGACGAGCGCCGCGAGTTGATGTGGGGGAGCCCCGGCACGATGCTCGCCGCGCGGGAGCTCGGGCTCGACGTGCTCTGGGAGGAGAGCGCTGCCTGGCTGCGCGAGCAGCGCGACGCGGACGGGGTCTGGGAACAGAACCTCTACGGGCAGAGGCACCGCTTCCTCGGTCCTGCTCACGGCTGGGCGGGCTGCGTGCTCGCGCTCGGCGAGGGCACGGGGGTCGCCGAAGCGGCGCGGCGATTCGCCGTCGAGGAGGACGGACTGGCCAACTGGCCGCCGTTCGCCGGCGGCGACCTCGTATCGTCGAATCGCGACGGCTCGATCCGGACGCAGTGGTGTCACGGCGCCCCCGGGATCGTCGCGTCGCTCGCGGGCTTTCTCGACGAGGAGCTCGCGCTCGCAGGCGGAGAGCTGACCTGGCAGGCCGGGCCCCTGGTCAAGGGCGCGAACCTCTGTCACGGCACGGCCGGGAACGGGTACGCGCTTCTCGCGCTGTTCACGCGCACGGGGGACGAGCGCTGGCTCGACTCGGGCGCGGGCTTTCGCGATGCACGCTCTCGGCCAGGTCGAGCGTGCTCGCTCGACGACCGGTCAGGGGCGGTACACGCTGTGGACCGGCGATCCCGGAACGGCCCTCTACCTGGCGGACTGTCTCGACGGCAGCGGGGAGCTCCCACTCCCCTAGCTCGACATGCCGTGCTTCGAAGTCGCCATGCTGTGCTCGTGGTCGCAGACATGGCGCGAAGTCCTTCGCCTAACTCCCGCGGCTCGCAACCGACGACGGAGGAACAGATGGAGATCACGAGAAACGCGCTCGACACGGCGGCCGGGCCGAGCGAATGGTTCACCGGCACCGTCTACATCGATGCGGTTGCGGCGCCGTCGGGCGCATCACGCGTGAGCGCGAGCAGCGTCCACTTCACACCGGGCGCACGAACGGCCTGGCACACCCATCCGAACGGCCAGACGATCTATGTCACCGAGGGCATCGGCCTCGCGCAACGGCGTGGCGGGCCGGTCGAGGTGATTCGGCCCGGTGACCGCGTGTTCTTCGAGCCTGGCGAGCGAGCACTGGCACGGCGCCACCGCGACCCGGTTCATGACGCACATCGCGATGCTCGACGTCGACGGGGAGGGCAACACGGCGACGTGGGGCGATCACGTGACCGACGACGAGTACGGCGCAGCGCAGTCGAACGTCGACTGACCATCTCCGCGCCGACGGCCTAGGCAACGCTTCCGGGATGCTCTAGCGTGGAGAGCGTCGACGAGAGGGGGCGCGAGATGCGCATCGAGTCATCAGTCACGGCGATTTCCTGGATCCCGTCGGATGCGATCGAGGGGATGCCGAAGCTTCCGTTCGAGCTCGGGGTCGCGCGCTACGACGAGCCGCCGCCCGAGCACCTCGAGGAAGGTGACCTCGAGCGCCTGCGCGCCGAGGATCGCTTTCGCGAGGCCAATCGCCTCACTGCCTGGATCGACGTGGAGGACGGGAGAGATCGTCGGCCACGGATACGAGGGCACCGGACTGGTCGGCTCGACGACCTTCAGCCTCGGCATCACGGACATCACGATCCCTGGCGTTGCCTTCGAGGTCCTGCGGCACGAGCCGGAGGTCGAGGAGGACGCCGTCCGCTTCGTGCAGACGGTCGGCGGCCGCGCCGGATTCCCGGCTCCGCGCAGGGTGGTCGGGAGGCCGTTCGTCCGGATCCACTCCGCGACGGCCTGGACGACGCTCGCCCTCACGATCCGAACGGACGGCACCTCGGAGCACCAGCTCACCGGAGCGAGCACCTTCCCGAGGCACTGGGTCTACGACCGCGACGGGAACCTCGTCGAGAAGTCGGGGACGATCGACTTCAAGACCTGGTACCGGGAGGCGCACGGAGAGCGGACGCCGTGGGGGGACGAGGAGTCGGATGCGTTCGTCACGGCGGCAGAGAGCGCGCTCGAACGAGAGATCTCGCGTGAGTTGATGGCCGGCAAGATGATCCCCGAGCGGCGCACCCTCGAGCCGGACGAGACGCTCGTCGAGCAGGGCGCGCCCGGAGACGAGCTCTACCTCGTCCTGGACGGCGTGCTCGCCGTGGAGGTCGACGGCGAAGAGGTCGCCGAGATCGGGCCCGGCGCGATCGTCGGCGAGCGAGCGTTGCTCGAGGGCGGCACGCGGACGGCGACCCTCAGCGCGCGGACGCGCTGTCGCATCGCCGTGATCCCGGGAGAGCTGATCGACCGGCAGGAGCTCGAGAGCCTCGCGGCGACGCGGCGGGAGTAGAGCCGGGCCCTGCAGGAGGACGTGCGCCAGCCAATGCTGACGAATCGCTCTGCGCCACCCGCGACCGTCACTCCGGTGCTCGTCTACCCGGATGTGCGAGCGGCGGTCGCATGGCTGGAGGCGGCCTTCGGATTCGAGGAACGCGTACGGATCGGTGACTCGCACAGAGCTCAGCTGCGCGTGGATCGGACGGCGCCGTCGTCGTCGCCGACGTTCGACGGCGAGCAGGTCGCACCGAGCGGCGGAGTCGTCACGCAGCTCGTCAGGGTGCGTGTCCCAGACGTCGACGAGGCGTTCGCCCGGGGCCCGCGATCACGGCTGCGCGCGTCGTCGAGGAGCGACGACCCACGAGTACGGCGAGCGCTCAGGCGTGCTCGAAGACCTGGGCGGTCACCGCTGGGAGCATCACCCAGACGCCGTGCGCGACACCGCACCCGAGGAATGGGAAGGCGGAGCCCTTTGCCCGCGCCAGGTCGATTGCCCTGCGCGCACATCGGCGCGTCACTGAGTGCGAGGTTAGTCTCGTGCTGTCACCGATAGCGTCCTCTGCGTGAGGGTCACCGCTGAGGCCGCACGTCGCTTCCTCGTGGCGCGCCACGCGCTCGCGCCGGCGCGTTCGCTCGAGGGAGGACCGGACGCCGTGCTCGGTGTCTTCCGGCGCTGGGGCTCGATCCAGTTCGATCCGCTCGCGGTTGCCGGTCGGAGCCATGACCTCGTGCTGCATGCGCGCGTGGCCGAGTACGACCCCGCCTGGTGCGAGCTGCTCTACGAGCGCCGCGAGATCTTCGAGGCATACAACAAAGGACTCTCGCTCGTCTCCACCGACGAGCTTCCGTGGTTCCGCGTGACCTCGAGCAGGAACGCGTCCCGCATCCTCGCCGAGAACGCCGACGTGGCCGGGCGCGTGCTCGAGCGCATCCGCGCGGAGGGCCCGTTGTCATCGCTCGACTTCGAGAGCGAGCGCGGGGCGACGACCGACTGGTTCGGCGTACCGACGAACACCGTTCGCGCGGTGCTCGAGGCGTACGCCGTCACCGGCGTGCTCGGTCTCGCGCGACGCGAAGGCAACCGGCGCTACTACGACGTCGTCGAGCGGCTGCTGCCGGCCGACGTGCTCGCGCACGAGATCCCGCTGAGGGAGCAACTCCGCCACAAGCTCCTCTCGCGCTACCGCGCTCACGGCCTCCTCGGTGTGGGTGGCGGGGGTGACATCTTCGGCGGCATCGGCCCCGCCAAGCCCGATCCGAGGTGGCCGGGGTATCCGGGAAGAACGGCTCTGCGCGAGGAGCTCGTCGCCACCGGCGAGCTCGTGCCGGTCGACGTCGAGAACGTGCGCGGCAAGCGGTTCGTGCTCGGCGCGGAGGTCGACCTACTCGAGCGACCCGCCGGAGCCGGCGCCCTCCGTCGCATTCCTGCCGCCGTTCGATCCGTTGGTCTGGGACCGGGGACTTCTCGGATCCCTGTTCGAGTTCGAGTACGTCTGGGAGCTCTTCGTCCCGCCGGCCAAGCGGCGCTGGGGTTGGTACGTGCTGCCGATGCTCTTCGGCGACCGCCTCGTCGGCCGGATCGAGCCGCGCATCGACCGCGCCGGCGGCCGCGTGGAGGTGCTCGGCCTCTGGTGGGAGGACGGCTTCGCGCCGCGCCGCGCCGAGGGCTTCGTCGACGCGATGCGCGACGCGCTCCGCGCCTACCTGCGCTTCGGATCCGCGACGCGCATCGAGTGGGCGCCGGAGCTCGCGATGGAGAAACGACTGTTTCTCACGCGCCCCTAGACCGGCGAGCGCTCTAGGAGGGGGACAACGCGCGCTCGAGGGCGGCCCGGTCGGTCGGCCCGCCGTGCGTCGCGAGCACGTGCTCGACCGGGAGCTCGAGCAGCGGCTGCAGTCCTTCGACGACCTCCTCGCGGGTTGCGCCTGCTGCTTCTAGCCAGCGAGCGTTCATCTCGAGTCCCAATCCGAAGTCGACGAGCGTGTCCCCTGCGATCATGGCGCGGTGACTCTCGATCCACAGCACGATGTCGTTCCGCTTGTGACCGGGAAACGTTTCGATCCCGCCGGGTAGCTGGTCACCGGCCGCGTAGGGACGCCAGTTGTCCGGGCGCTCGGCTCGGAGCCAGACGAGGTCAGGGCTGCCGTCGCCCGCCTGCTCGGCGGTGAGGCCGAACATCCGCACGAGGTCCTCTGCGGTGTCGGGCCTGGGCGCGTATACGGGAATCTCGAGACGTTCGACGAGACCTTGCATGTCGCGTTCGTGCCACGGTGCGGTCAGGACGATCGCCGTTTCGCGTTCGGCCGCGAGCTTTTCGAGCTCGCTCGGCGGGGCGATCGGATCGAAGAACAGGAGGCGCTCGCCGTCGTCGATCGCGTACGAGGAGACGTTCTGGTCCCACGGCTCGCTCGAGCGCCAATCCGGATGCGGCGCTGTCCAATGCCAGAGACCCGGGTGCAACTCGCGCACGGCCGATGCTACTGAAACGCTGCGCGCGGAACGGCGAGCTCAGCGAGGTTTGGTGTGGGTGGCGGAGGTGACATCTTCGGCGGCATGGCCTCGCCAAGCCCGATTGAGGTGGCGGGATATCCGGGAAGAACGGCTCTGCGCGAGGAGCTGGTGGCCGCCGGCGAGCACGTCCAGTGGAGGTAGAGAACGTGCGCGGCAAGCGCTTGGTGCTCGGAGCGGACGTGGATCTGCTCGAGCGACCGGCCGGAGCCGCCGCCCTCGTCGCGTTCCTGTCGCCGTTGGATCCGCTGGTATGGGACCGGGGCCTGCTCTGATCGCTGTTCGAGTTCGAGTACGTCTGGGAGCTCTACGTGCCGCAGGCGAAGCGGCGCTGGGGTTGGTACGTGCTGCCGATCCTCTTCGGCGACCGCCTCGTCGGCCGGATCGAGCCGCGCATCGACCGCGCCGGTGGCCGCGTGCAGATGCTCGCCTCTGGTGGGAGGACGGCTTCGCGCCGCGCCGCACCGAGGGCTTCGTCGACGCGATGCGCGATGCGCTCCGCGCGTACCTGCGCTTCGGCTGGCGCGACGCGCATCGAGTGGGCGCCGGAGCTCGCAATGGAGAAACGACTGTTTCTCACGCGCCCCTAGACGGCTACTCCTGCCCAGCATCGATCGGGCAGCATCCTGTGCAGTACGTTGAGACGACATGGTCGAGCTCGTTGCCGCGCTGGCGATCGCTCCCTGGGCGCATCCCGTCCACTTCCGGCCGTTGGCGGGCTGGCACACGGGAGCGAGTCGCACGTTCGACTCGTCGTACGGCCCGGTACCGGGGGTCGCCTCGCCGAAGGAAGCAAGCGCCTGGATTGCGAAAGGCGTCCGCTACCGCGACCGCGCGACCGCGGATCCGCCGGATGCGACCCTCTCTCACCTCCCGAGGCGGGCGATCCTCGTCTTCGCCGTCGTCTACGAATCGGGACGGACGACGCAGCGACGGATCAAGTTGCGTCTCGACCGAGCGACCCGCCACCCGTGTTGCGACGGCACCTACGTCGCCGGAGGGGAGTACGCGTTGGCAGGCGCGGGACCCGCAGCCGCATACTCCGTGATCGTACGCGTCTACTTCGGCTCGCCCCCGACCCGCTCGATGCGCGCACAGGCACAACGCGCCCTCGACCACCTCGAACTGCCGCGACCCAGGTAGAGACTTCCCGAGCTCGGTGAGACGCGGGTTCTCGAGCCGGCTGCAGCCAGCTCGGAGAGCGTGCGGGAGTGTCGCTCGCGCCGTCTAGGAGGGGGACAACGCGCGCTCGAGGGCGGCCCGGTCGGTCGGGCCGCCGTGTGTCGCAAGGACGTGCTCGACCGGGAGCTCGAGCAGCGGCTGCAGGCCTTCGACGACCTGCTCGCGGGTTGCGCCTACTGCTTCTAGCCACCGAGCGTTCATCTCGAGTCCCGATCCGAAGTCGACGAGCGTGTCCCCTGCGATCACGGCGCGGTGACTCTCGATCCACAGCACGATGTCGTTCCGCTTGTGACCGGGGAACGTTTCGATCCCGCCGGGTAGCCGGTCACCGGCCGCGTAGGGACGCCAGTTGTCCGGGCGCTCGGCTCGGAGCCAGACGAGGTCAGGGCTGCCGTCGCCCGCCTGCTCGGGGGTGAGGCCGAACATCCGGATGAGGTCCTCTGCGGTGTCGGGCCTGGGCGCGTATACGGGGATCTCGAGACGTTCGACGAGGCCCTGCATGTCGCGTTCGTGCCACGGTGCGGTCAGGACGATCGCCGTTTCGCGTTCGGCCGCGAGCTTTTCGAGCTCGTTCGGCGGGGCGATCGGATCGAAGAACAGGAGGCGCTCGCCGTCGTCGATCGCGTACGAGGAGACGTTCTGGTCCCATGGCTCGCTCGAGCGCCAATCCGGATGTGGCGCCGTCCAGTGCCAGAGGCCCGGGTGCAACTCGCGCACGGCACGATGCTACTGAAACGCTGCGCGCGGAACGGCGACGAGTTCGTGAGCGTC
>CAVWES010000016.1:0-27956 GCA_963754175.1 uncultured Gaiellaceae bacterium
TCGACACCACGATCATTGCGATCGACCGACTAGCGGACGATGCGCTCAACGGCCATGAGTCGGTTCCGCGCATCGAGGGCCGCAACCTTGTACGACTCGGCCAACGTCGGGTAGTTGAAGACGGTGTCGACGAGGTAGTCGATCGTCCCGCCCAAACCCATCACGGTCTGTCCGATGTGAATTAGCTCGGTCGCGTTCGTGCCGAAACGTGGACGCCAAGGATCGTGTGGTCTTCCCGTGAGACGAGGAGCTTCAGCAGCCCATGCATGTCGCCCAAGATGTGCCCCCGAGCGAGCTCGCGATAACGCGAGATGCCGACCTCGTAAGGCACCGCTGCTTCCGTCAGTTCCTCTTCCGTGCGACCGACGTAACTGATCTCGGGGATCGTGTAGATGCCGATCGGCAGCACCTCACACATCGAAGCTTCCTCGCCGAAGGCGTGTGCGGGCAGCGACGCGGCCTTGCTCCATCGAGGTGGCGGCGAGCGCAGGCCAGCCGACGACGTCACCCGCCGCGAAGATGTGCTCGACCGCTGTCCGGTAGTCGGGACCGACGGCGATTCGACCGCGCTCATCGGCCTCCAGGCCCGCACGCTCGAGCTCGAGGTCGTCCGTCTCCCCCTGGCGACCGGCGGCGTACAGCACGACCTCAGAGGCGACTTGCTTCCCGCTAGCGAGCTGCGTCACGGTTCTGCCGCCCGTGCCCAGGCCCCGACCCGACCCGAAAAACACATCGCGGGGTGGGGTACCCGTCACTCGCTACTCGTCGGCGCGCGCGGGAGGAAGATGGGGTTGGGACCGTGCCGTCGTCGTGCGCGTCAAGGAGCCCTGCTACCTATCCCGCGAAGCGGCGGAGCACGATCGATGCGTTGTGCCCGCCGAAGCCGGACGAGTTCGAGACGGCGACGCCCACGTCGGCTTCGCGTGCCTCGTTCGGGACGTAGTCGAGGTCGCACTCGGGATCGGGCGTCTCGTAGTTGATGGTCGGCGGCAGCACGCCTTCGTGGATCGCGAGCGTGCAGAAAATCGCCTCGACCGCGCCCGCGGCACCGAGGCAGTGCCCGGTCGCACCCTTGGTCGATGAGATCGGGACCTTCCGGGCGATGTGCTCTCCGAGGGCGCGTTTGATTACCCGCGTCTCGCTCGCGTCGCCGAGCGGAGTCGAGGTGCCGTGCGCGTTGATGTAGTCGATCTGGTCGGGTGAGACGCCGGCGTCCGCGAACGCCATGAGCATGGCACGGGCCGGGCTCCGGCCCGTCGGGTCGGGCTCGGTCAGGTGCTGCGCGTCGGAGGAGACGCCGTAGCCGACCAGCTCGGCGTAGATCCTCGCGCCGCGCTGCGTTGCGTGCCCGAGCTCCTCGAGCACGAGCACGGCGCCTGCCTCGCCCATGACGAAGCCATCGCGATCGGCGTCGAACGGCCGGCTCGCGTGCTCTGGGTCGTCGTTGCGACGTGAGAGGGCGCGCAGCGCGGAGAAGCCGGCGATACCGACCCTGGTAATCGGCGCCTCGCTGCCACCTGCGAGCATGACCTCCGCACGCCCGAGGCGGATCGCGTCCAGCCCGTCGCCGATCGCCATCGTCGAGGCGGCGCAGGCGGTGCACTGAGCAGAGAGCGGGCCCTTCGTGCCGAGTTCGATCGAGACCCGGCTGGCGCCCATGTTCGGGATGATCGCGGTGAGCGAGAACGGGTTGACCCGGTCGGGGCCCCGCTCGAGCAAGGTGTCGCACGTGTCCTCGAACGACTTGAGACCGCCCATCGCGGTTCCGAAGGAGACGCCGACCCGATCGCACTCCGGCTCGATCTCCAGCCCGGCGTCCTGCCTGCGCCTGCCGCGCCGCCGCCACGATCATCTGCGCGAACCGGTCCATGCGCCTCGCCTGCTTGCGCTCGATCCACTGCGTCGGCTCGAAGCCCTTCGCCTCGCAGGCGAACGTGACCGGAAAGCCAGTGGTGTCGAACGCCGTGATCGGGCCGGCCGTCGCTCTACCTGCGACGAGATTCTCCCAACTCGACCGCACGTCGTTCCCCAGCGGCGTCACCGCGCCCAGCCCCGTGATCACGACTCTCCGGTGCCCGATGGCTCCCATCAGCTCTCGATGTCCCTCAGTCGGCCGTCAGGCACCGAAAGGAGGGTCATCGTCCGAGAATCATCTCGTCGGAGAATCCGCACTCGAGGCAGACATAGCGCGTCGCTCCCTTTTCGTCGACGACGATCCCCATCGTGACGCCGCAGGCCGGGCAGATCGGCGGGCGATCGTCATCGGCGTCGGGCTTGCTCTCCTCGTCCACGCGGCCACCCTAGCTCGCGGCGCCGCTTCCGAAAGAGCCAGAACGCGACGTCGCATGACCGGAGGTCGCAGGCGAAAGATCGCTCCGGCCGGCGGACCCACGACGGTCAAGGTCGATGTGCCATTCGACGACCTCTCCAGAGATCTGAACGATGGAGCTTCGCGATCGTGATCATGAAGCCCGGCGGACGCGGGATCGCGTGGTGTGGTCCCGCGGCGACGAGCTAGCTCGCGAGAGATCCGAAGTCGACGTTCGACGGCGGCTAGTTCAGTCGGCCCGCCTCCAGCTCCCGCTCCTCGATCCGCAGGTAGAGCCGCGAGCGGAACCGAGACGGGCCGTGTGGCCTAGCCGTCGAGGGGAACCATCGCCTGAGATGGGGGGCAGGCGCGGCAACCTCTCCGTCGACCCCCGGAAGACTTGTCCCCCCCGGGTTTGCCGGTGTGCGGGCCGACCCTCCAGCTACCGCGCCTGACCTGACGTGCTCGGTATCCATTGCACGCGAGCGAGTGGATTACAAGGGGCGGGGGGCTGCCTGAACGCCTTGACGTCCCCGGCTCTCACCAAGTGGACTGGCCCAGGGACGCTCGAGCGGTCATGCTCGTCTCGAGCCGAGTCGGAACGAGCCTGCGGCTCGAGTACGACTGGCGCAAGCAGAAGCGGGGCTATGGTCGCGAGATAAGCGACTAGCCCGCGGCAGGGCGAAGCACACACGGGCGTAGGCAGAACCAAGCTACCCCGGCATCTCGAGCGGCTCGACGGTCCTATCCTCAGCGCAGCTCAACGCCCACTCGCGGCAGATCGCCTCCACCGAGGGCGTTGGGGAACCGGCAAGCGTGACGTGCACCTGGTGGACGACGCCCTCGAAGCCTGGACCGTAGTCTTGGCGGCGCGCTGCAGTGATCGTCATCTCAGCGCCCGCTCCAGCTTCGCGCAGCTCAAGGGCCAGCCGATCCAACTCAGCTTGCGTGGCCTCTCGCCCGGAAAGGATGCCGAAGTTGACGACGACGCGCCCGTCCTCGGCGAACACTATGGGCAGCTCATTGCGATTCGCCATTGAAAGAGCAGTTCCCCGTATTCGCAACTGAGGTAACCCACTTCTGAGGGAGATGAAGCATCACAAGCACGCCCATTTTGAGACTCGGGCGAGCAACGGGTGCCTAAGTACGCTTGCCGGGGAGCAGCCTCACACTCGGCCAGATGTTGCCCGGGCGCCGACTAACCCAGGCTCGCTGACCACACCCCGCGTTCCGAAGTCTCGAATGCTCGCTCGTATGCGCGCGTGCAGCACCAGCAGCGACCCTGCCTGTCACGGTTCAGGTCCGTCAGAACATGGCCCCGCTCGCAGACACCCCATCGCTCGACGAACTCAGTAATGAGCCGTCGCCGGACGGCGGCTCGGTAGCGCTCGAGCTCGTCGTTTCGGGACACGGCACAAACGGTACCGTCCGGCCCTGAAGGCTCGGTCTTGGCAACTGGGGCGTTACCAACGCTTGCTGGGGGCGGAACGAAACGGTCCGCGATCGGTCTCGCGCGACGGGCTCATGGAGCGCCCGCTCCAGGCACAGCCCTCGCGCAACGAGACGCCGCGCGGCTCGAGAGACATTCGCGCACACTGGGCGCACTCGGGGATTTACCCAGCTGCGTTTTTAGTCGCCGGAGCAGGAGCCGACGCTGGGCTGCGAAGGAGGACAGCCGCGGCGAGTGCGCCGACCACGAGCACCAACGAGCCCACAAGGAGCACCTCGTTGAGGCCGCTTACGAATGCCGTCTTTGCGGGCTCCACCAGATCCGGCTGACCGGCGACGGCGCGAGTCCCGGCCGAGCTCACCGCGGCACCGAGAGAGTGCGCGTTGTCGCCGGCCGTGGTCGAGAGAGAGGTCTCGACCCGGTTCTGGAGTAGGGCGCCGAGCGCCGCGACCCCGACTGCCACGCCTGCGAGGCGGAAGGTGTTGCTGATCCCCGAAGCCATCCCCGTGCGCGCCGGATCCACCACACGGAGAGCACCAGCCGCGAGCGCGGGATTCGCAATTCCGATACCGATGCCTCCGGCGACGAAGCCGGCGAGCAGTGCCGTCCAACCTGAGCTTGCAGTGAGCCCGTACATCAATGCGAGCCCTGCGGCGACGAGCGCGAGACCCGCGCTAATCATGATCCGGAGGGGCACGCGCGCAGCCACACGTCGCATCGCGAGCGGCACGAAGAAGACAAATGCGGTAAGCGGGAGAAAGCGGACTCCCGTCGCGAGCGGTGAGTAGCCCAGGATGTCCTGCAGGTAGATCGACAGGTACGGGAACATCGCGAACATGCCAGCCGCGATGCAAAACGTCGCGATGGAGACCCCGAGGAATGCTCGCTGACGGAAGAGCGTCACGTCGAACATGGGCCGGTCTTGACGCATCTCGACAGCGACGAACAGGACGAGTAGGAGCACCCCACCGACGAGCGACATGAGAATCACGGCGCTCGACCAGCCGCTGGCGTTGCCGCGAAGGATTCCGAAGACGATCAAGAGCAGCGCCGCTGCAAACGTCACGAGCCCGCGCACGTCGGTATGTCGTGCGGCCTCGTCCCGCGACTCCGAGATTCGAGTGAGGGCGACCGCGAATGCGAAAACCCCGACCGGGATATTGACGAAGAAGATCCAGCGCCACCCGAGCCCGTCGGTGAGGAGGCCACCGACCAGGGGACCGCAGGCAACGGCGGCGCCCACCGTGGCGCCCCAGACGGCAAGCGCTCCGAAGCGGTCGGGCCCGCGGTACTCGTGACCGATAAGAGCCAGCGCCGTTGCGAAGAGCGCGGCGCCGCCAATCCCTTGGAGCGCACGCGCAACATCGAGCGCCGTGATGCTCCAGGCGAGGCCGCAGAGGAGCGAGGACAAAGTGAAGAGCAAGACCCCAGCGATGAAGACCAGGCGGCGCCCGTACCTATCGGCGAGCGCGCCGGCAGTGAGGATCAACGCGGCGAGGCTGAGCGCATAGGCGTCCACGACCCATTGCAAGCCCGTCAAGCTGGCGTCGAAACGCTCTTGCATGCTCGGCAACGCGACCACTACGACCGTTATGTCGAGCAGGAGCATGAACGTCGTCAGGCAGACCGCGAGAAGCGTCCACTTCCGCGTCCGTGCGGCTGCGTCCACCCCAAGGACGCTATAGAAGTGTTGCCACGGCTCGCAGCCCGTCCGACGAACACTCGACGGCAGTCGGTATCCGCGCCAGGAGCGGGGTGTCGCTTGCTCCGCCGTGAGCGTGCAGTCGGGCACTCTGAAAGTGTGCTCAACCCGCTGTCCAAGTTGTGAAGGTCGCGGCAATCGGAATCTTCTTCGTCGCCGTATTGGCGGCTGGGATTGCTGCAGCGCTGCTCTTCGCTCGCAGCGACAAGGTGCCGGAGCCGGAGATCGCACTCGAGCTGCCGGCGCAAATCGCACGCCCCGACCCTCTCCGATTACGAGCCGGGCAGGACCGAGGAGTACGAGCAGGCCGCCGCATTCGGCTTGAGCCACGTGCTCTTCGAGAAGAGTCCGGGCGGGGTGCTGCGCGCGGCCCAACGGACGGCGCGCTTTCGCGACATCGTGGACAGGGCGGTCTCAGGCAGCGGGATCGACCCGACATGGTCGAGGCGATCGTCTTGCTCGAGAGCGCGGGGCGCCAGGACGTGATCGCGGGAGACGACCCCGAGAACGCGGCCGGTCTCACGCAGATCCTTGCCGAGACCGCGACGAACTTCCTCGGCATGCAGGTCGATCTCGAGGCGAGCCGACGGCTCACCCACCTACTGGACGAGGCGGTCCGTCGAGGCGACGAGGCAGAGGCTGCTCGATTTCGCTCAGAGCGACGACGCGTGGACGCGCGCTTCGATCCCGAGCAGGCGCTCGCCGGCACCGTGCGCTACCTGACCGAAGCGAAGAAGGTCTTCGGCCGCGACGACCTCGCCGTCGTCTCCTACCACATGGGCATCGGCAACCTCGCCGGCGTCGTGCGCGCGTACACCGGGCGCGACGCCGATCCGATCGACTCAGCCGTCCGCGACGCCGACGTCGACTACGCGCGCCTCTACTTCGACTCCTCGCCGATCGTCCATCGATCGGCCTGGGAGCGGCTCGCCTCGTTCGGAGACGATTCGCAGACGTACTACTGGCGAGTCCTGGGGGCGCTCGGAATCATGCATCTGTTCCGCGACGACCCTGGCCGACTCGAGCGGCTCGCCGGGCTGCATGACCACCTGCCGAGCGCCGAGCTCGTCCTTCACCCGCCCGCGCAGCGCGGGCGCTACGTCGACGCCGGACAGCTCGAGGCTGCCGTCGCGCGTGGCGTGCTCGTCCCGGTACGGCCCGGCAACGGCGCTCACTTCGCGATCGATCCGCACCTCGAGAGAATCGCGGCACGTCTGGCGGAGAACCCGAGCGCGTACGTAGCTCTTCGCCCCCGCGCGGCGCGCATGCTCGCGTATCTCACTGCGAAGGTGTACGAGCTGAGCGGCGACGAGCGCCCGCTCACGGTCACACGAGCAACGTACGACGAGGAGGCGGCGTCAACGCTCACTCCGCACGACCCCGGCGCTGCGGCACACGCTGGCGTGCACGCGACGGGCTTCGCCTTCGACATACGCAGGCGGTACGGATCAGGAGCTCAGGCGGCAGCATTCGAGTGGACGCTGGAGCGTCTCGAGGCGCTCGGGCTGATCGCATGGACGCGAGGGAAGGCGGTCATCCACGTCGTCGTGTCTCCGCAGGCCGATGTGCCCTGAGCAGAGCTATCCCGCGGCGGAAGCGTGCTTCTCGTCCTAGTTCCCTAGGTCACCGTCTGAACTGGAACCTCAAAGAACTCGACGGATATGCACCGCTCCGCTCCGCCCGGGTTCATTGCGTTGAGCCGGATGCTCTGAGCGACGACCGCGTGCATACGACGATCCGGAACTCAACACAGAGCCCGAACAGGACGAACAGATCCTCCTTGCACGTATGCCGGACGAAAGCTTTGGCGACGCGGAACGAGCCACAGTGTGCTCCGGGGTGTGTTGTAGTCCCTCGAAAGAGGGTAGAAACTCGGGCATGGCGTCCGACCCCTCCCCCGAGGTCTGCGCCGTGTTCCTTCTTCCCGACTCCGCGGAGATTCGGTGGTTAAGGGGCGGCGCGCCGCGTCGTGGTCAGCGCGTCCGGAGCATGCGTGGGGATTTCTGGTTCGTTACAGAGGTACTGCGAAGCGGGCGAAATACATACACGGTGGTCTGTGCCGGATCGGATGAGTTCACCGACGATGTCATGCACCGCCGTCCTCGCGATCTGGCTACCGAGCTGCTCTGGGTGGTTCGAAAGACCATCGGCTCGCCGGAAGGCCTCACGCTTGAGACGCCGCAGGTACGTCCCCGCAGTTACATGCGAAGCGACTGGATCGAGAAGTATCTCTTCCTCGGCCCTCAATATGGTGCCCATAACGCTGCACCCAGCAACAAGCCGGGGTCAGACGAGACGGATTGGCTTGAGGCATACCTACAACGTTGTCGGGAGCAACGGCAGTACGGAACAGCATCCAATCGTCGATGGGCCAGGCTTTGGCGAGCCTTCTGGGGGATCGAGCATCTTCGGCGCCATTCGCCGAGTGCAGCCGCAAGGTCGTGACCGACGGCGCTCCCGACTCCCAAGCTACATGGGTAATCAAACTCGCCGACACACCACCGTGTCGCTCGAGCCAGCTGGGAGCGTTGTTCGATGTCGGCGTCAGCGGCCACCAGTCCACGCCCCTCGGTCCACCCTGATCCCCGGACGCAAACCTGAGTGGCGCCGGGCCGAGCGGGACCGAAAGGACTGTCTCCCCAGTTAGAGCGACCGCCCGATTTGGGAGGGAACCACGCGGCCCGGCAACCCGCACCCTAATGGTTGAGTCGACACTTGCAATACGCTCAAGCGCGCACCGATCCCTGCCGACTCACTTGTGCATGGCGAGGCGGCGTTGTCGGATCTGCGGCGCGGTGTGGCCCACTCGTTGGCTCGTCGAGGGCGGCGGCTGCCGCTCGTGCGAGGGAAGCCCGCTCTGCGATTCGTGCGGTCACCCACGATCGCATCACGTTGCCGTGTTCGTGAAAGCCGAGCGGCGATGCCACTTCGAGGCGTTCGATCTCCAGTCGCTCTCGCGACTCGGATGCGACTGCGCGGGATACCTACCTTTGGCCGGGCCGCTTTCGGACGCGGACTTCGCCCAGCCGGACGATGACCCTTTGCCGAAGCTTCGGCTGCCTCGACCCGACTCGGCCGCGGTGTGAGCCACCATCCGCCGCGCGAGTGCTATCGGCTCAGAGGTTCTGCGCGACTACACTCGTTACGACGATCCAGAACTCAACACACAGGCCGAGCAGAAGGAGCAAGCCCCAGTTTCGGCCGGACTCTCCGCGGCCATCGAAATGACGCGCCATCGCGCCAATCCTTGCACGAACACCCGACGGAAGTCCGTTGAAGCGCTACTTCGTGGCCCACGCGAACCAGCCAGCCAAGGCAAGCAAGCTGGCACCGACCAGGATCCAGATCCATACCGACATGATGTGCCCCCCCGTACCGATTCCCCTGACCAGCCGATTGTAGCGAGGGGTTTAGGGCAGTGCACTCGTGGCGGTGAAGGTGGGTGCTCTCCACATATAGGCGGAGCGACACAAACGTCGACCGCGGGAAGAGCCGCCGCGGCCGCTCGGGTCGCGGCGGCTACGTCGGGGTCGAGACAGCGCGCCAGAGCGCGTCTCGACCGAGCGAAAGGCGCTCTGCGACGCCACTCTCCACGAGATCGAGGAGTTGGCGCTCCGTTCCTTCGACGTCCGGAACCGGATCCGAGCCTTCGGCGAGGAGAAGCGCGACCTCGGCCGTGGTCAGCCCGTACGGGAAGAACTCGAGGAGCGGCGCGGGCGACTCGGGCGGCGGCATGCGCTCGAGCCCGGGTGCGAAGTTCGCGAGCAGCGTGTCGTAGGCGAGCAGCGGCTGCCAGCCGCCGGCGACGGCGGTGTCCTCGCCGCGCCGGAACACGATCGACGGCGCGGTGAACCGCACGAGGCCATCCGAGGTGGCCGTCTTGTCCTGCGCCTCGGCGGGCGTCCCCGCGGCGGATCGCGCCTCCGCGCGATGCCGTTCGTACTCCTCGAGCGACGTCGGCGTCGTCGAGCCGCGCCGCGACGGCATCGGCGTCGACACCGGGTACGGAGCCGAGCGCGTCCCGGATGCTCTCGGCGTCGTCGAGGTAGAGCGTCGAGGTGAAGTTCGCGATCTGCAGCGCGCGAAACACCGTCCACTCGCTCGCCCGGCTCGAGCATGCCGGCGGCGACGACCGCCCGGCACCCGCGGCCGGTGCCCGCCGCACGGCTCTTCGCCGTCGTGCCGAACGGCATGCCGTAGCGCTCCTCGTAGACGCGCCACCGCGCGAGCGCTCGCTCTCCGTCGAAGGTGCGGATCGCAGACTCGCTCGGCTCCTCGCGCAGCCCGATCATCACGAGCCGCCACCGGAGCTGGTCGCGGAAGCGCCACTCGAGGACGCGGAGCGCCGGATTCGCCGAGTACGCCCAGGGGCAGCCGGCGTCGGTGTAGAGCGTGGCGTCGATCACGAGAGCCGCTTCGATGGTAGTCGCGAGGGTGGTACCCTCCGCCTGCCCGGCCACGCTAGGTGGGGAGTCAGCGGTTCCCTGAACCCGAAATCCGCTCCATGCGGGGCCGAATGCCGTCCGAGGGACGGTTCGTCGGGACAGGGTCTGCGCACGCGGCGTTGACGATCGGGTCCCGCGCACTGGGAGCGTCCGAACCGCGTCAGGTCCGGAAGGAAGCAGCGCTAAGGACTCCCTCTCAGGTGCCGCGGCTCCGCCCGATCCGAGCAGGCGACGCAGGTACCTCCGGTGACACCGATCTCGACGACGGAGCGCGAGGCCGGGCATTGACCCACCTGCTTGAATCCAGCAGGTGACGGCGCTCTACCGGAAGTACCGCCCGCAGGGGTTCGACGAGGTCGTCGGCCAGGAGGCGGTCGTCCGGACGCTGCAGAACGCGATCGAGCACGACCAGGTGCGGCAGGCGTACCTCTTCGCCGGGCCGCGCGGGACCGGCAAGACGTCGATGGCGCGGATCCTCGCGAAGGCGCTCAACTGCGCGGGAACGCCTGGCCCGTCGCCCACGCCCGACAAGACGTGCCCGGTCTGCCTCGCGATCGCGAACGGCAGCTCGCTCGACGTGGTCGAGATGGACGCCGCCTCGCAGCGCGGGATCGACGACGTCCGCGAGATCCGCGAGCGCGTCGTCCTCCAGCCGGTCGAGGGGCGCTCGAAGATCTACATCCTCGACGAGGCGCACCAGCTGACCGACGCAGCCTGGCAGGCACTTCTCAAGCTCATCGAGGAGCCTCCACCCCACCTCGTGTTCGTGTTCTGCACGACCGAGCTGCAGAAGGTGCTCGCGACGGTGCGGTCGCGCTGCCAGACGTTCGTGTTCCAGCGGCCGCGGCTGCCGGAGGTCGTGACGCTCCTCCGCCGGGTCGCCGACGGAGAGGGGATCCAGGCCCAGGACTCGGCGCTCGCGCTCATCGCCCGTGCCGCCCGCGGCTCGTTCCGCGACGCCGTGTCGACGCTCGACCAGCTCGCCGCGTCGACGAACAACTCGATCGACGCCCAGTCCGTGCTGCAGCTCGTCGGCGCGGTCGACGAGGAGTCGCTGCTGCGGCTCTGCGACATGGTCGTCGACCGGGACACGGCCGGCGCGCTGCTCTTCGTCGAGGAGCTGTCGGAGCAGGGGCAGGACCTCGGCCGGCTCGTCACCGACCTGCTCGAGCATCTCCGGCACCTGCTGCTCGTCCAGCACATGGGCCACGTCCCCGACTCGCTCCCCGTCACCGAGGAGACGAAGGAGCTCCTGCGCGAGCAGGCGAACCAGCTTCCCGAGCCGACCGTCCTGCGGCTCATCGACCTCCTCGCGGTCGCCGTCGAGGACACGCGGCAGGGCGCCGACCCGCGGCTTCCGCTCGAGCTCGCGCTCGTGAAGGTGACGCGGCCGCACTCGGACCTCTCGCGCGAGTCGCTCGCACATCGCGTCGAGCTCCTCGAGGCGCATGGGCCCGGCACCGGGCGCGCGCCGAGCCCTCCTCCCGAGCCGGCTCCTGCGGATCGGAGCGATCCCCGCCCCCCTCCCGCTGAGCCTCGCGCCGGAGGCGCTGCACGTCGAGCTCGAGCAGGTGACCGAAGCGTGGGAGAGGAGCATCCTCGACGCCGTGCGCGAGCGCTCGATCCCGGTCGCGAGCCTGCTCACCGAGGCCAGGCCGACGCACCTCGGCGACGACACGCTCACGCTCGAGTTCCCCGCCGGCGCCGACTTCCATCGCCGCCAGGTCGCCGAGCCCCAGAACATCGGCCTCCTGCGCGATGCGCTCTACGAGGTGACGGGGCGCAAGCTGACCGTCGTCCTCGAGTCGGGCGAGGCCGAGGAGACCGCCGAGGAGAGCCGACGAGGAGCCCGCCGGCGAGGACAGCTTCATCGCCGCCCTGAAAGAGAGATTCGACGCCGAGGAAGTGGAGGCCGCCGAGTGAGCTTCGACATGAACAAGATGCTCAAGGAAGCCCAGCGCATGCAGGAGGAGCTCGCGAAGGCGCAGGAGGAGGCCGCGAGCGAGGTCGTCGAGGCCTCCGCCGGAGGCGGGATGGTCACGGTGAAGGCGAACGGCGCGGGCGAGGTCGTCTCGATCACGATCGACCCGCGTGCGATCGACCCGGACGACCCGGAGCTGCTCGCCGACCTCGTGCTCGCCGCCGTCAACGAGGCGCTGCGCTCGTCGCGGGCGCTCATGGAGTCGAAGATGTCGGGCCTCATGCCCGGCGGGCTCGGCGATCTCGGCGGCCTGCTCCCCGGATAGCTCGGCCTGTCCGAAAGGGACGGCTAGGCTCCTTGCGTGCTGAGCCCGGCTGTCGAGAACCTCGTCACGCAGCTCTCCAAGCTCCCCGGCATCGGTCGGCGGACGGCGCAGCGGCTCGCGTTCCACATCCTCTCCACGCGGCCCGAGGAGGCGCTCGAGCTGGCACGCGCGATCGAGGACGTCAAGTCGCGCGTCCGCTTCTGCCGCGAGTGCGGGAACCTCACCGAGGACGAGCTCTGCGCGGTGTGCTCGGACGCGCGGCGCGACCGGACGGTCATCTGCGTCGTCGAGCAGCCGGTCGACGTCGTCTCGGTCGAGCGGACGGGCGAGTACCGCGGCCTGTACCACGTCCTCGGCGGTGCGCTCTCCCCGCTCGACGGGGTCGAGCCGGGCGACCTGCGCATCGACGGGCTCCTCGCGCGCGTGGCGCGAAACGGCGTCACCGAGGTCGTCCTCGCGACGAACCCGACGATGACGGGCGAGGCGACGGCCGCCTACCTCGCGGATCGCCTGCGCGAGAACGGTGCAGGTCACGCGGCTCGCGAGCGGGCTCCCGGTCGGCGGCGACCTCGAGTACGCGGACGAGGTGACGCTCGGCCGCGCGCTCGCCGGTCGCCGCGCGATGTAGCCGCGCGCGACGTTTCTTCCGCAAATTGCGTCTTTCTCGGCAGCGGCGGGGGTTGCATCCGGTGAACGTCCGTCATATGTTGCACCCACTGAACCGGCGGGCCTTCGGGTCAGCCGGTTCAGTGTTTTTTCGGGGCTGGTTCGCGAAGGAAGGCCGCGGCGATTCGCGAGGATTTTCCCATCGGCATCCGTACACTGGGGCGATGATCGACCCCGAGCTGCGTATCGGCGTCGTCGGCGCGACCGGCGCCGTCGGTCGCGTCACGCTCGAGTACCTCGTCGATCGCGGCTACACGAACATCCGCACGTTCGCCTCGTGGCGCTCGGCCGGTGGGTTCCTCGGCGATTTCGAGGTCGAGGAGGCGACGGTTCGCACGCTCGTCGGCCGGCGACCTCGACGTCTGCTTCTTCTCGATCGGCACGCAGTGGAGCCGCGAGCTCGTGCCGGTCGCAGCGGCGGCCGGTGCCCTCTGCGTGGACAAGTCGGCCGCGTTCCGCCTCGAGGAGGGCATCCCGCTCGTGGTGCCCGAGGTGAACGGCGAGCGAGCGCTCGAGCACGCGGGGATCATCGCGAACCCGAACTGCTGCACGATCCCGCTGACGATGGTGCTCGCGCCGTTGCAGGACGCCGTCGGCCTGCGAAGCGTCCGCGTCGCCACCTACCAGTCCGTCTCGGGCGCCGGCTCCGACGCGATCGACGACCTCCGCGCCGAGGATCCCGACGACCACCTTCTGCGCATGGACTGGGAGCTCGACGGCCTCGAGTTCGACGAGGAGGTCAAGCTTCGCGAGGAGACGCGCAAGATCCTCGAGCTCCCGGAGCTCCCCGTGAGCGCGAGCTGCGTCAGGGTTCCGGTCGTCGTCGGCCACGCCGAGTCGGTCTGGATCGAGACCGTCGAGCCGCTCTCGCCGTCCGAGGCGGAGCGCATCCTCGCGGAGGCGCCGGGCTTGCGGCTCGAGAAGATGCCGGCGCACGGACACGCCATCGGCGTCGACGACGTGATCGTGGGGAGGGTGCGGTCGGATCCGACCGCGGAGAACGGCCTCGTCCTCTTCCTCGTGTGCGACAACCTCCGCAAGGGCGCGGCGCTCAACGCGATCCAGATCGCCGAGCTGCTCGTCGGCGCATCTCTGCCGAGCTCTCGGCCAGAGGCGAAGCGCCTAGCCGCCACCTGGTGGCGCCGGCGCAGGCGCGGGCGTGAACGCCTCGCGCACGACGTTCAGCACCTTCTCGCGCGTGCCCTCCGCGACCGGCTGCAGACCGCCGAAGTCGAGACGTGCGAGCTCGATCCGGCCGGCCGAGCGGACGGTCCGGAACCCGAAGTCGGCGAGGAAGTCGCGCGGGAACACGGTCCGGTGGACGAGGAAACGCTCGGCGGACGGAGTGCCCTCGCGGTAGCGGTACGCGAACGCCTCGAGCGCTCGCGCTCCCTTGTCCCGCGCCTCGCCGATGGCGGCGAGGAAGAGCGACTGCTCGACCCAGGGCTGTGAGTCGGTGAGGAGGTACGCGCAGGTCACGAGGACGGCGTCGTCGGAGGGCGGGCCGGCCGGGAGATCGGCCGCACGCGGGAAGAGCGAAGACGGCCCGTATTGCATCGACCCGAGGACGCGTCCGTCGTCGTCGCGGTACACGCTGCCCCAGGCCCCCCACTCCTCCTCCGCCCGCTCGATCCACTTCCGCTTCTCGGGCTCGCGGTTCCCACGGCTCTGCCACCACACGCAGCCCTGACAGACGACCGGCGCGGTCTCGAGCGTCGCGCCGGTGAGGCCGGCGAGCCGTGACGTCATCGCTTCGCCGGCGGCGTAGGCCGACTCGCTCGACGACGACGTCGACATCGCCCGCGTAGCGAGCGAGAACGTCGGTCGAGATGACGGGGGATTCCATCACGTCGATCGTACAACGAGCTCCGTGACCTCCGGACGCGCGAAGAGCCGGAAGGGAACGAAGGTCGTGCCGAGGCCCGGCGAGACGTGGAGCTTCGTCCCGCCGTAGTCGTAGACGCCCTCGACGTCTCGCGCGCGTAGGTGCGCGAGCCGGAGCTTGCCGCCCGGGTACGGCACGACGATCTGACCCGCGTGCAGGTGCCCCGCGAGGACGAGGTGGAAGACATCCGGGATGCGACGCACGATCCCCGGGAAGTGGCAGAGGAGGAGGCGCAGGTCCGCTCCCGTCTCGGCGAGGCGCTCGGGGGAGGCGGTGCGTGCCGCGTACGACTGCGGCTCGACGCCGACGACCTGCACTCGACGCCCGCGCAGCTCCACGTCGACGGCCTCGTCGCCGAGCAGCACGACCCCCGGGAGCCTCTCGATCGCCGCCGGGTCGATGCGCTGCGAGAAGGGATCGCGGCTGTCGGCGAAGTCGTGGTTGCCGAGGACGACGTAGCAAGCGGCCGATCTCTCCGAGCAGGCGTTCGAGCTCGGGCATCCCCGAGCGGCGAGAGACGAGATCGCCGGTGATGCAGACGAGGTCGGGCTTGCGCTCGAGCACCCAGTCGACGGCGTCCTGCACCGCGCGCCGCCCGCGTGACGGCACGCCGAGATGGAGATCCGAGAGATGCGCGATGCGCAGCCCGTCGAGCTCCGGCGGCACGCCGGCCAGCTCGACCTCGACGATCCGGCGACGGAGCCAGCCCGCCTCGAACCACGCCCACGCAGCGACCGCCGCGGCTGCGGCGACGAGCCCAAGGAGGAGCCAGGTCAGACGGAGAGCTTCTCGGTCACCGGCTCGACCGAGACGACGTGGCGCTTGAACTTCAGCTCCGAGCTGTCGATCCCGGCGGCGACTCCGACGAGCTGCGAGAGGTGCAGGATCGGCATCTGGAAGTCCTTCCCCGTCTGCTTGCGGAGCTTCGACTGCCACGCGTCCAGCGAGAGGTGGCAGAGCGGGCACGGCGTCACCATCGCGTCGGCTCCCGCCTCCTTCGCCTGCTCGATCGGCTGGATCAGCTCGGCGAGCGCGACGTCCTCACGTGCCTGGATGATCGGGAAGCCGCAGCACTTGATCTTCGCCGGGTAGTCGACCGCCTCGCCGCCGCAGGCGGCGATGATCCGCTCGAGCGACTCGGGCTTGTCGGGATCCTCGAAGCCGAGGAGCTTCGACGGCCGCAGGATCTGACAGCCGTAGAACGGCGCGATCTTGAGGCCCTTGAGGCCCTTGTGCGCGGCACCCTGGAGCAGCTCGTAGCCCTCGCCGGCCGAGATGAGCCAGAGGAAGTGCATGACCTCGACCCCGCCCGAGTACGGCGGCGCGCCGACCGTGACGAGGTTCTCGTTCACCCGCGCGAGGAGCGATGCGTCGCCCTGCAGCGCGTGGTTCGCCTGGCGCAGGTTGAGCGTGCAGACGTTGCAGATCGTCATGAGCGTGTCCGCGCCCGTCTCCTCGGCGTAGGCGAGGATGCGCGCGTTCAGGTGGAGGTAGTAGTCCGGCTCCGCCTCGTGGATGTCGCCCGCGCCGCAGCACGTGACCGCCTCGAGCTCGATCAGCTCGAGCCCGACCTTCGGCGCGAGCGCCTGGGTCGACGTGTCGAGCTCCTTCGCCGAGAGGGCCGCGAGGCAGCCCTTGTAGTACGCGACGGTCCTCACTGCGCCGGCTCCTCCGGCGGCGAGCGGGCGCGGGAACGAGCCCTCGCCGTAGGGATCGCGCTCCTCGCCCTCGGCGAGGAACTCCAGACGCGAGAGCGGCTTCTCCACCTGCACGATGCCCTGCGCCCCGGGCTTGCCCTGCTCCTGCAAGAGGTCGTGCAGCGCCCGCGCCTCGCCGACGTGCTTCGCGACGTGCGGCGGGAACGGGGGCGGCACCTTGCCGTGCTTTGGCAAGTCCCATCGCGAACTTGACCTCCTTCAGCGACTTGGCGACGCCCTGCGTCTTCGGGACGAGCTCCGTCTCGCGGAGCCATCCGGTCGTCTTCGACGAGGTGACGAACCACTTCGCGTGCTTCGCCCCCATGTCGGAGTCGATGCCGGAGCTCACGGCCTCGGCGCCGAGCTTCGCGATCGCGTCGCGCGGGTCGACCCCCTTCGGGCAGCGCTCCTGGCAGAAGTAGCAGCGCGTGCAGTCCCAGATGCCGTGGTCGCCCGAGTACGCCTGGAGCCGCTCCACCGTCGCCTGGTCACGCGGGTCGCCGACGAAGCGCATCCCCTTCGCGAGCGCGGCCGGCCCGAGGAACTCGGGGTCCGCCTCCATCGAGTTGCACTCGGAGACGCAGCAGCCGCACATGATGCAGAGCGACTCCTTGTGGATCGTGTCCATCTGCTCCTGCGGGACGACGTACTCCTTGTCGCCGGGCTCGGAGTAGCCGGGCTGGAGCCATGGCTCGACGGCCCGGATCTTGCCCCAGAACGGCTGCATGTCGACGACGAGGTCCTTCACGATCGGCATGTTCCCCATCGCCGAGATGACGGGCACGTGCCCCGATTCGGCGATGTCGGCCATCCGCGTCTTGCACGCGAGCACCGCCGCGCCGTCCATGCGCATCCCGCACGAGCCGCAGATCATCATCCGGCAGCTCTTGCGGTAGGCGAGGGTTCCGTCGTGGCGGTCCTTGACGATGTCGAGGACGTCGAGCAGCGTCGCCCAGTCCGGAGCGTCGACCTCGTACTCCTTCAGCGCCCGCTCGCCCTTGATCGGGTCGTAGCGCCAGATCTTCAGGGCCATCTTCATCGTGCACCATCAGTACGTGCGCTCCTGAGGCTGCCACTTCGTCATCGTCACCGGCTTCCAGTCGAGTCGCGGTGCGCCATCCTCCCAGGTCACGAGGGTGTGGCGGAGGAAGTTCTCGTCGTCGCGGTCGGGGTAGTCGTGAGGTCGTGCGTGCGCGCCCCGGCTTTCCTTGCGCGCGAGCCCGGACACGATCATGCACTCGGCGAGCTCGAGCAGATATCCGAGCTCGAGCGCCTGGGTCAGATCCGAGTTGAAGACGTCGCCCTTGTCGTCGACGACGACACGCTCGTAGCGCTCCCGCAGCCCGCGGACGATCTCGCCCTGCTTCAGCATCTGGTCCTCGCGCCGGAACACCCCGAAGTTCTCGTGCATCGTCTCGGCGAGCTCGTCGCGGATCTGCCACGGGCGCTCCCCCTCCGTGCGGTCGAGGAGCGTGCGGAGCTCCTCCTCGGCGGAGACCTCCAGCGACGGCGGCACGGCCACGGTCGTGTGCGACCGCGCCCACTCGGCCGCATGGCGCCCGACCCGCTTGCCGAAGGTGATCGTCTCCATGAGGGCGTTCCCGCCGAGCCGGTTCGCGCCGTGGACGGACACGCACGCGACCTCGCCGGCGGCGTACAGGCCCTCGATCGTCGTCTGTCCCCAGACGTCCGTGTCGACGCCCCCCATGTGGTAGTGCGCCCCCGGTCGCACGGGGATCGGCTCGTAGATCGGATCGACGCCGGCGAACGTCATCGAGAGCTCGCGCGTGCCGTGCAGGCGGTCGAGGATCCGCTCGGCGCCGAGATGCCTGAGGTCGAGCAGCACGTTCCCGTCGAGGCCGCGGCCATGGTCGATCTCCGTCTGCTCGGCGCGCGAGATGACGTCGCGCGAGGCGAGCTCCATCGCGTTGGGCGCGTAGCGCACGAGGAAGCGCTCGCCGTCCTTGTTCAGGAGGTACGCCCCCTCTCCGCGGCATCCCTCGGTGATGAGCACGCCGGTCGGTGCGAGCGTCGTCGGGTGGAACTGCATCATCTCCATGTCCTTCAGGGCGACTCCCGACTGGAGCGCGAGCGCCATCCCGTCGCCGGTGCACGCGTAGGCGTTCGTCGTTCCCGTGTACAGACGGCCGGCCCCTCCCGTCGCGAGGATCGTGGTCTTCGCGCCGATCGAGTGCAGCCCGCCGTGCACGAGATCCCATGCGATGACGCCCTGGCAGCGCTCGTCGTCGACGACGAGCTTCCAGGCGAAGAACTCCTCGTACGTCGGGATGTCGCGCTTCATCACCTGCTCGTAGAGCACGTGGATGAGGACGTGGCCGGTGATGTCCGCTGCGTACGCCGTGCGCGGCTCGCCGGCCGCGCCGAACGGACGCTGGGCGATCCGTCCGTCCGCCGTGCGCGAGAAGACCGCCCCCCACTGCTCGAGCTGGTACACGTCGCCGGGCGCCTCGTTGCAGAGGATCTCGATCGCGTCCTGGTCCCCGAGGTAGTCGGAGCCCTTCACGGTGTCGAACGCGTGCTTCTCGGGATCGTCCTCCGAGGCGTTGCCGAGCGCGGCGTTGATGCCCCCCTCGGCCGCGCCCGAGTGGCTTCGCACCGGGTGGATCTTCGACAGCAGGGCGACGTCCGCACCCGCGTCGAACGCTTCGATCGCCGCGCGCATCCCGGCGCAGCCGGCTCCGATGACCACGACATCGTGAACCGCGTCCACTGCGAAGGACGCTACCTGATCGTTCCGGGGTCTCCCCCGTCCAACCTTCAGCGCCTGACGAAGGTCGCGCGCGCGCTCGACACGGCGCTCATCGGCACCGTGCACGTCGCCTTCGCACCGCGACAGACACCGCTCCAGGCGCGAAGCTTCCAGCCTCGCGCCGGTGTCGCGGTCAGCCGCACCGCCGTGAACGAGGGGAAGGACGCCGAGCAGCGCGGCCGGCAGGTGATGCCCGTGCGCGAGCTCCGCACCGAGCCGCGTCCCGTCACCGCGACGGTCAGCCGGAAGGTCGCGGGTGCGAAGAGGGCGGACACGCTCGCGCCCGTCCCGACGTCCACGAGGCAGCCTCCGCTCCCGGTGCACGCGCCAGTCCAGCGCACGAGCTTCGAGCCGGTGCCCGGTGTCGCCGTGAGCGCGAGCCGCTGACCGGCGTTCCAGGTCGTCGTGCAGCTCGCGGTGCACTGCAGGCCGGGAACGTCGGACGAGACCGAGCCGGCGCCCGACACGGTCACCGCGAGCCGCGCCTGGCTGTCGAGACGCACGAGCCATGCGGAGTCCTGGGTGTCCAGCCAGGCACCCGCGTGCCCGTAGTAGTCGTTCCGTCCTGGATCGAGAACCTTCGCCGCAAGTGGCTCGCCGCCGAGGGCTGGATACATGAGGTCGCTCTCGTCGTCGCACGTATGGCCGCTGTTTTCGCCCTCGCATTCGTTCGGCGCGCCGCTCGGCACGGCGCCGATCGTGTGGAGGAACTCGTGGGCCGCCACCGCAGCCGTCGACACGCCGACACAGGAGCGGTAGTAGACGACCGCGACACCGAATCCGGACGAGTTGCCTCCGCCCTGCCCGCAGACGTTCTCGTCCGAGACGGAACCGTCGTAGTAGACGATGTACTTCGTGAGCGCGGAGCCGAGCCCGGCCTGATCCAGCGCGTCCACGATGGCCGAGAACCGGCCGTTGAGAGGCGCCAGCTGAGCGCTCGAGCGCGACGCGCGCACCGTCGTGATGTCGAGCTGCGTGCCGCACGAGAAGGTCGTGAGGTCGTTCCGCGGAACGCGTGTCGGATCCTGACCACGCCACCACGTGTCGATCGAATCGGCATCCGCCTGCATGACGCTCGCAACCGTCGAGAGGTTGTCCGACCCGTCCGACGGAATCACGTAGACCCAGTGCACCGGGTTCCCCGCGACGACGTTCGGCTTGCGGTCGGACGATGCAGCAGCGCCGCACCAGGCGGTGGCCGCCTCTGCGCCGGAGACAGCGGGAAGTGCGTCGGCCAGCGTCGTGCTCCGGAAGGACATCGGCGCGCGGGCGTTCGCCGCTTCGGACGCCGACACGGCCCCTGCTCCGACGAGAGCGGCCAGGACGAGCGCGGCGGCCAGCCGAGTCACGGCGCCGTCACCGAGACGCGAACGCGCCCCAACGCGCCCTTCTGGCTCACCCGCACGAAGAACGAGCGCTGGCCGCAGACCGAGCCGGCGAGGCGCTCGACGCGCTGGCCCACCCACTGCGCGCGACGGACGACCGTGCGCCGATCGGCTCCGACGAGCGCCACCTCGGACGTCGCGCCGTTCGGCACGGTCGCACTCACCCTGAGATCGCCGTCGAGCGGGGTTGCGAGCCGGATCCACCACACCTTCGCGGTCTTCTTCCCGAACACGCGCGTGAACGCGAGCGTCCGCGGCTTCACCCACGGGCTCACGACGTCCTGTTCCGCGGCCTGGAGCGCAGCCGCGGTCGGGTAGAAGCTCTGCGAGATGATCGGCCACGTGGCCGTGGTGATCCCGGCCTCGCGCTCGGTCATGAGCCTGTAGGTCTCCGCCCACGCCTCGCCGGGGTTGCGAGAGTAGTTCCGGCGCCCTCGTCACCGGGGAAGGCCTCGCGGCGCCCGACGCGTGCACAGACGTCCATCGCGCTCGCCCACCGCTTGGGACCCCAGTCGATCGCCTCCCACGGCGTGTTCAGCCGGTGGAGCGGCGATGTGGTGCCCGTACTCGTGTCGCACGACCTCCTCGGGAGTCGCGTCCGCCAGCGCGAGCTCGCCCGGCGCGACCAGCTCGTCGTGGCCGTAGCACCCGAGCGCGTTCGACCCGCAGATCTGCTGCGCCTCGTCGAACGTCACGATGTAGACGGTCAGGAGCGAGATCTCCGGGCCGTGCGTCAGCCCGGTGAGGAACTCGGCCCAGTTCTGTGGCGTCGACGTGTCCGCCGGCAGCGCCGTGGACACCTGGACGTCCACGGTCTCGCCCGTCGACGTCGTGATCGGGCCGCCGCGGAAGGTGACGTCGGCCTGCGCCAGGCGGCTCTGACCGCAGCGGCGCGATCGCGTCGGCGGTGAGGGCATAGGCGTGCGCCTGCGGCGCTGCCTGGTCGGCGCTGCGACCCGCGGCTGCGACGAGAGCCGCAACGAGGAGTGCCCCCGCGAGAAGGACGGCGAAGCGCCTCGGCATCGCGGTCGGCACCCGGCCCTTATAGCCGTGCGAGTGTGAACGGTGGG
Organism: uncultured Gaiellaceae bacterium; assembly: GCA_963754175.1. Lineage (GTDB taxonomy): Bacteria > Actinomycetota > Thermoleophilia > Gaiellales > Gaiellaceae > GMQP-bins7. Next base: position 21,625 of record CAVWES010000016.1, read on the forward strand.
TAAGAAGGCGTTGGATCCGGAGCGTCAGTCACGCGGGCCGGCGGCCGCGACGCCGGGCGAGACGTCGTCGAAGCGCGTGAAGTTCTCGCGGAACATCCGTGCGAGCTCTGCCGCTTTCGCGTCGTAGGCGCTGGGATCGGCCCAGGTCGCGCGCGGGTCGAGAAGGCGCTGGTCGACACCCGGGACCGCAACGGGGACCTCGAGGCCGAAGGTCGGATCGACTCGATACTCGACGTCCGCGAGCTCACCCGAGAGCGCCGCGTCGAGGAGCGTCCGCGTCGCGGCGATCGGCATGCGCCTGCCCTCGCCGAACGGCCCGCCGGTCCACCCCGTGTTGACGAGCCATACGCGAACGTCCGGGTGGGTGTCGAGCTTCTCGCCGAGCATGTGCGCGTACACGGACGGCGGCTGCGGCAGGAACGGCGCGCCGAAGCACGCCGAGAACGTCGGCTGCGGCTCGGTGACGCCGATCTCGGTGCCCGCGAGCTTCGCCGTGAAGCCCGAGAGGAACCAGTACATCGCCTGGTCGCGGCTCAGCCGCGCGATCGGCGGGAGGATCCCGAACGCGTCCGCGGTCAGGAAGACGACCGAGCTCGGGTGACCCGCGCGCTTCGCCGGGAGCGCGTTCGCGATCTGCTCGAGCTCGTACGCCGCGCGCGTGTTCTCCGTCTTCGAGTCGTCGTCGAGGTCGAGCACGCCGCGCTCGTCGACGACGACGTTCTCGAGCACCGTTCCGAACGTGCGCGTCGTGGCATAGATCTCCGGCTCCGCCTGCGCGGAGAGTCGGATCACCTTCGCGTAGCACCCGCCCTCGACGTTGAAGACGCCGTCGCGCGACCACCCGTGCTCGTCGTCGCCGATGAGGCGTCGCTCGGGGTCGGCCGAGAGCGTCGTCTTCCCGGTGCCCGACAGGCCGAAGAAGACCGCGACGCGGCCGTCGTCGTCGACGTTCGCCGAGCAGTGCATCGGGAGGACTCCCTCGAGAGGGAGCCGGTCGTTCATGACGGTGAAGATCGACTTCTTGATCTCGCCCGCGTACCAGGTCCCGCCGATGACGACCTCGACGCGGGAGGGATGCAGGCAGACGAAGGTCTCCGTGCGCGTGCCGTCCTCGTCGGGCACCGCAGACACCGACGGTGCGTGGAGGACGAGGGCCTGCGGCTCCATGTCCTCGAGCTCCTCCTCGGTGGGGTCGATGAAGAGGGTCTTCGCGAACAGCGCGTGCCACGCACTCTCGGTGATCACGCGCACGGCGATGCGGTGCGCCGGATCGGCGCCTGCGAACGCGTCGACGACGTAGACGTCCCCCTCGCCGAGGCGCGCCGTGACCTTGTCGCGCAGACGCTCGAAGTGCTCCTCCGAGATCTCCGCGTTGACGTCGCTCCACCAGATCCGCGACTCCGACCCGGGCTCGCGCACGACGAACTTGTCCTTCGGCGAGCGCCCCGTGTGCACGCCCGTGTCGACGACGAGCGGGCCGCCCTCGGCGAGCCGGGCGTCACCGCGTGCGAGCGCGTGCTCGTAGAGCTGTGACGTCGTCGGGTGCCAGAAGACGTGCCCACGCACAACGACTCCGTGCTGGGCGAGCTCGTCCCGATCGGGAACGATCGCGATCACAGCGCCCCATCGTACGCCACCCCCGTCCGCAGGTGACCCGAGAATGCGCGCGATGGTCCGCCTCGCCCGGCTCTCTCCTCGTCGTCGCCGTCGCGCTGGTGGCGCTCGTCGTGGTCGCCCGTCGCCGGCGCGAATCTCGCCGACGAGCGCGCGCTCGCCGAGAAGTACGCACCGATCGTCAGGATCGTCGCAGCAGCAGGACGTGTGCGGATACGGCGAGCCGTTCATCCCCACCGACATCGACCTCCTGCTCGACGAGCCGACCGTGGCGCTTCGTGGGCCGTGGAACGTCACCGACCTCGTCGAGATCGGGCCGTCCGCCGACGACCTCGTCGACCGCTTCGAGTACCACCTCGACTTCCCGGGCAATGCGCTCAGTCCGGGCTGCGACTACAACCGCTGGGCTCAGCGTCTCACCCGGGGCAGCGAGCCCGTTGTGTACGCGCACGTCGTGGGCGAGGAGGAGTTCCCGGGACGGCTCGCCCTCCAGTACTGGTTCTTCTACCCCTTCAACGACTTCAACAACACGCACGAGGGCGACTGGGAGATGATCCAGCTCCTCTTCGAGGCCGGGGATGCTCAGGCGGCGCTCGGCGTCGATCCGTCGGAGGTCGGCTACAGCTCGCACGAGGGAGCGGAGCGAGCGTCGTGGGACGACGACGAGAAGCTCGAGCTCGCCGGCGGGCGACCGGTCGTCTATCCGGCTGCGGGCTCGCACGCCAACAAGTTCGGCGCCGCGCTCTGGGTCGGAAGCTCCGCGGAGGCGGGCGTCGGCTGCGACGACACCCGCGGTCCGCACACGGAGCTGAGGCCGCGCGTGGTGACGATCCCGAGCGACACGGCAGCCGCCGAGAAGGCGTATCCGTGGATCGGGTTCGAAGGGCGCTGGGGCGAGCTTCAGAAGGCGTTCTTCAACGGGCCGACGGGCCCGAACCTGAAAACCCAGTGGACGCGGCCGATCACGTGGTCCGAGGACTGGCGTGACCGAAGCTATGCCGTGCCGACGGGAGGCGCCTTCGGCACGGGCACGACCGACTTCTTCTGCTCCGCTGTCGCGAAGGGCTCGAGGGCGCTCTCGCAGCTCCTGAGCAACCCGCTTCCGCTCGTGATCTTCCTCGGAGTCGTCCTCGGCCTTCTGATCTTCGCGACGGTGCGGGCGACGTGGACGCCGGTCGCGCCGCTCCGGATCGCGCGCCGGCGCTCGTGGGGCCAGATCATCTCCGCGTCTGCGCGGATGTACGTCAAGCGCCCAGGCCTCTTCCTGGGCCTGGGCGTTCTCCTCATCCCGTTCGCGGTCGTATTGACCTTCGTGCAGTGGCTCCTGCTCAGCGCGCTCGACTGCGTCGGGAGCGTTTCGGGCGAGGCTGCAGGCGCGTGGGCCTTCCTCTCCGTCGTCATCGGGACGACGTTCGCGCTCCTCGGACTCGGCCTCGTGCAGGCTGCGACGGCGTGCGCGCTCGTCGAGATCGACGCCGACCGTAGGGTCAGTGCGTGGGGCGCGTATCGGCTCGCCCTGCGACGGATCCGGCCGCTGCTCGGCGCGATCGCGCTGTTCGTGCTGGTCTGGGTCGTCTTGACGACGACCGTGTTCCTCATCCCGGTCGCGATCTGGCTCGCGGTTCGCTGGTGCCTGGTCGCTCCGGTGGTCGAGCTCGAAGGCACGACGCCCGTTCCGGTCACTCCGACGCAGCGGCGAGCTCGTTCGGCGTCGCTGGATTCGCGTCGGCTCGCTCGTGGGGGTGAGCGCAGCGGTCGCGCTGATCGCCGGCCCTCTTCTCGGCGCGATCCTCATCTTCCTCACGGACGCGCCGCTCGCGCTCCTGAACGTGTTCGCAGGTCTCGTCTACGCCCTGGCCATGCCGTTCGTCGCGCTCGTCACGGGCTACGTCTACTTCGACGCGCGCGCTCGCGTGGAGCTGGAGCCCGTCGAGCGACCTGTCCGAGCTGCCGGCCGAGATCCAGCTGCAGCCGACCCTCTAGACCGGCTCGGCCTCCAGCGGCCGGTCGCCGGCGACGAGCTCGGCGAAGCGGCCTCCGCGCGCGAGCAGCTCGTCGTACGTCCCGAGCTCGACGACGCGGCCCTGGTCGAGCACGACGATCTGGTCCGCGTCGCGCACGGTCGAGAGCCGGTGGGCGATCGCGATCGTCGTCCGTCCCCTCGGAGAGGCGCTCGAGCGCCTCCTGCACGAGCCGCTCCGTCTGCGTGTCGAGCGAGGAGGTCGCCTCGTCGAGGACGAGGACGGGCGGGTTGCGGAGGATCGTGCGCGCGATCGCCATCCGCTGCTTCTCGCCGCCCGAGAAGCGGTAGCCGCGCTCCCCGACCATCGTGTCGTAGCCGTCGGGCAGCGTCGCGATGAGCTCGTGGATCTGCGCGGCGCGCGCCGCCTCCTCGATCTCCTCGTCGGACGCGTCCGGGCGCGCGAAGCGGAGGTTGTCGCGCACCGTGGCGTGGAACAGGTACGTCTCCTGCGACACGACGCCGACCGTGTCGGTGAGCGACTCGAACGTCAGGTCGCGCACGTCGACGCCGTCGATCGCGACCGATCCCTCGCTCGCGTCGTAGAGGCGCGCGACGAGGTACGCGCAGGTGGTCTTCCCCGAGCCCGTCTCGCCGACGAGCGCGGTCTTCGTCCCGGCGGGACGCTGAACGACACGTCCCGAAGCGTCCAGGCAGCGTCGTCGTAGCGGAACCACACGGAGTCGAGCGCGACCTCGCCCCGTGGCTCGGGGAGCGCGACGTGCCCCTCGACGATGTCGACCTCGTGGTCGAGGTACTCGAAGATGCGGTCGAAGAGCGCGAGTGAGCTCTGCACCTCGAGCTGGACGCCGAGAAGGCTGCCGATCGGGAAGAAGAGCCTCGTCTGCAGGGTGGTGAAGGCGACGAGCGTTCCGATCGTGATCGTCTGTGAGCCGTTCGCGATGCTCCAGCCGGCGAACCAGTACACGAGCGCGGGCATGATCGCGAAGGTCATCTGGATCGAGGCCATCATCCAGCGCCCGGTCATCCGGCTCCTGACCTCGAGGTCCGCCAGCCGCTTCGACTCGCCCGAGAACCGTTCCGCGAGGTCGTCGGTGCGTCCCATCGTCTTCCCGAGGAGGATCCCGGAGACCGAGAGCGACTCCTGGACGATCGAGGAGACGTCCGCGAGCGAGGCCTGCCGCTCCGCCGTCACCTTCTTGCGCTGCGCGCCGACGCGCTTCGTCAGCCAGACGAAGAGCGGCAGGAGCGCGAGCGCGAAGGCGGCGAGGCGCCAGTCGAGGAGCACCATCGCCACGATCGTCGCGAGCACCGTCGTCACATTCGAGAGCACCGAGGTCGCCGTCGAGGTGACGACGGTCTCGATTCCGCCGATGTCGTTCGCGATCCGGCTCTGCACCTCGCCCGTCCGCGTGCGAGTGAAGAAGGCGAGCGAGAGGCGCTGGAGGTGGCGATAGACCTGGGTGCGCAGGTCGTGCATGACGCTCTGGCCGACCTGGTTCGAGAGCAGCGTCTGCCAGACGCCGATGACGCCGGTGATCACCGGGATCGCGACCATCCCGGCGACGAGGGCCGTCAGCAGCCTCGTGTTCTCCTCCGGGATCGCGACGTCGAGCACCTCGCGCAGGAGGAACGGCGAGATGACGCCGATCGCGGCGGAGAACACGATGAGCGCGCACACCGCGGTAAGCCGTGCCCGATAGGGACGAAACAGCGGAAAGATCCTGCGCAGGTTGGCCTTGCGGACGGCAGGGTCGGCCGGCCGCACGGGCGGCTCGTCCGGCGTGAAGGCGTCGAATCGGCGTCCTGGCACCAGCGAACGGTAGCCCGAGCGACTCGCGTCGCCGAGGGCTGGGCCGGCCCTTACGGCCTGACTCGCCGGCAGGCACCCGGCTCGCGCGGCGAACGACGAGGATGGACACGAGTGCGGCGATCGACCGGTTCCTCGAGCACGGCGGGCTCTCGGAGGCGACGCAGCGCGCGTACGGCTCCGACCTGCGTTCGTTCGCGACGTGGCTCGACCGCGCGGAGCGCACTCAAGGACGTCGACGCACGCGTCCTCTCGGACTGGGTCGGCGAGCTCGGAAGCGGCCGCGACCGCCTGGCCCCCGCGTCGATCGCCCGTCGTCTCGCCGCCGTCCGCTCCTGCCTTCGCTTCACGTTCGGCCCGGCGGCGGTCCCCGACGCGCAGCTCTCACCGAGCCGGCCGCGGCGCCTCCCGGAGCACCGAAGCCCGCCGAGATCGAGGCGATCCTCGAGGTCGTCGAGGGGGACTCGCCGCTCGCGCTGCGGAACCGTGCCCTCCTCGAGCTCCTCTACTCCGCGGGGCTGCGAAGCGCCGAGGCGGTGTCGCTCGACCTCGGCGACGTCGACTTCGAACGCGAACTCGTGCACGTGCGCGGAAAGGGCGGCAAGGAGCGCGTCGTCCCGCTGGGCGAGGAGGCGGCGCTGCACGTTCGCTCGGTACCTCCGAGACGGACGGCCGGCCCTCGCGTCCGGAGCGAACGATGCGATCTTCCTCTCGGCGCGGGGCCGCCGGCTCGACACGAGCACGGTCCGACGGCTGCTGCGCCACCCGCACCGACTGCGCCACGCGTTCGCGACCCACCTCCTCGAGGGTGGCGCCGACCTGCGCGTGATTCAGGAGCTCCTGGGGCATGCGTCGCTCTCGACGACGCAGATCTACAGCCACGTCGACGCCCGGCGCCTGCGGCGCGTGTACGACCGCTCGCACCCC
>CAVWES010000017.1:0-27247 GCA_963754175.1 uncultured Gaiellaceae bacterium
CTTCGACGCGGTCGGCAAGCACTCGTTTCGACGCTGCCGGCACTCGCTGAAGCCGGGCGGGAAGTACGTCGCGACCGACGGCCTCCACAACTTCGTTCTGGAACGTGTGACCAGGCGGGTCGGAGACCGAAGGGTCCTGTTCCCCATCCCGCGCTACCGGCACGAGGACGTCGTCTTTCTGCGCGAACTCGTCGAGGCGGGGGAGTACCGGCCCGTAATCGACCGGACGTACGAGTTCGAGGACGTCGTCGAGGCGAACCGCTACGTCGAGACCGGGCAGAAGACCGGGAACGTCGTGCTTCGGGTCGTCCCGAGCGGTGCAGAGCCGCAATGAGAGCTGTCGTCCGGAATCGATACGGGTCCCCGCTCGACGTCCTCGAGCTCCGGGAGGTCGAGAAGCCGACGGTCGGCGAGGACGAAGTGTTGGTGCGCGTCCGGGCGTCGTCCGTCAACCCGGTGGACTGGCACGGCGCAACCGGTACGCCGTATGTCGCGCGCCTGCTAGACGGGCTGCGCGGGCCGAAGAGCACCGCCGTCGGCGTCGACTTCGCCGGAGAAGTCGAGGCTGTCGGCGCGAACGTGACGCAGTTCGCGCCCGGAGACGAGGTCTTCGGCGGACGCACCGGAGCGTTCGCCGAGTACGTCTCCGTTCGGAACGCGATCGCGCGGAAGCCTGCGAATCTGACCTTCGAGGAGGCTGCGGCCGTCCCGGTGGCTGCGATCACCGCGCTGCAGGGTCTTCGCGACAAGGGCACCTTGGAGCCCGGACAGAAGGTCCTCGTCAACGGCGCGTCCGGAGGCGTCGGGACCTTCGCGGTGCAGATCGCGAAGGCGCTGGGCGCCGCTCACGTGACCGGCGTCTGCAGCACGGGAAAGGTCGAGCTCGTTCACTCGCTCGGAGCCGACGACGTGGTCGACTACACGAATCAGGACTTCACACGCAGAGGGGAGCGCTACGACGTGGTTCTCGACATCGCAGGGAACCGCTCGTTCTCCGAGTGTCGCCGCGTCCTGAGCCGCACCGGGCGCCTCGTGATAGTCGGAGGCCCGAAGACGAACAAGCTCCTCGCGCCCATCCCTCACATGGTCGGAACCGTCGTCGCTTCTCTGATCAGGAGCCAGAAGGCGATCGCGTTCCTCGCGAAGCTGAACCGCGATGACCTGGCGGTCCTCCGGGATCTCCTCGAAGCCGGGAAGGTCAGGCCCTCGATCGACAGGCAGTACACGTTGGACGACGTTCCCGAGGCGCTCCGCTACCTCGGCGAGGGGCACGCCCGCGCGAAGGTCGTCGTCACGGTCTGAGACCTACGGAAGGATCTTGCCCGGATTCATGATCCCGTCCGGGTCGAGGGCCGACTTGAGGCGACGCATGAGGTCGACGCCCTCGTCTCCGTGCTCGAGTGGAAGCAGCGTCGACTTTCCGTAGCCCACTCCGTGCTCGCCGGTGCACGTCCCGCCGAGCGCGATCGCGCGCTCGGCGATGCGCTCGGCGAGCGTTCGCACCTGCGTCGAGCTCCTCCGGCGCGTCGGGATCGACGAGGAAGCAGACGTGGAAGTTCCCGTCGCCGACGTGGCCGACGATCGGCGCGACGAGCCCCGCGGCATCGATCTCGGCCCTCGTCTCGGTGATGCATTCCGCCAGCACGGAGATCGGGACGCACACGTCGGTGACGTACCCGCGCGAGCCCGGGCGGAGGGCGAGCGCCGCCTCGTATGCAGCGTGCCGCGCCTCCCACAGACGCCGCCGCTCGTCCTCGTTGGTCGCCCAGGCGAACTCGCCGGCGCCGAGCTCCTTCGCAATTGCGGCCACGTCGTCGGCCTGCTCGACAACTCCGGCGGCGCTCCCGTGGAACTCGAGGAAGAGAGTGTTCGCCACGGGATAGTCGAACCCGGATCGACGGTTGACCGCGTCCATCTGGACGTCGTCGAGGAGCTCGATGCGCGCGACCGGGATGCCGAGCTGGATCGCGCGGATGACGCAGGTCACCGCGTCGTCCAGCGACGCGAAGGAGCAGACCGCGGACGAGATCGCCTCCGGGGTCGGGTAGATGCGCAGCGTCGCCTCGGTGATGACGCCGAGCGTGCCTTCCGAGCCGACGAAGAGGTGCGTGAGGTCGTAGCCCGCCGACGACTTGCGTGCGCGCGAGCGCGTGCGCACGACGCTGCCGTCCGGCGTGACGACGGTGAGCGAGAGGACGTTCTCCCGCATCGCCCCGTAGCGCACCGTGGTCGTTCCCGAGGCGCCCGTGGCGACCATCCCTCCGATCGTCGCGTCCGCTCCCGGGTCGACGGGGAAGAACACGCCTTCGGGCCGAAGGCGCGCATCCAGCTGCTTGCGCGTGACGCCCGCCTCGACGGTGACGTCGAGGTCCTCCACGCTGAGACGCAGGATGCGGTCGAGTCGGGTCGTGTCGAGCGACACGCCTCCGCGAAGCGCGACCACCTGCCCTTCGAGCGAGGTTCCCGAGCCGAAGGGCACGATCGGCACGCCGTGAGCGCGGCAGAGGTCGACGACGGCAACGACCTCCGAGGTCGTGTGCGGGAAGACGACGACGTCGGGCAGCGCGCCTCGGTGGTACGACTCGCCCACGGCGTGCTGCTCGCGAACGGCCTCGTTCGTGGTTAGCTGGTCAGCCCCGAGTGCCGAGCCGAGCTCGGCTACGAGCTGATCGAGTGTGGCCGGGCTCAGCAACCGCTCGCGCCGCCATAGACACGTTGAAGGAGCCCCTGCCCGGAGGAATGTCGCACGGCCGCGACAAGCGTAACCCGCTCGACGCGTGCTACCTGCCTTCGACGACCTCCTTCAGGCCTGACAGCATCTTCTCCCAGTTCGCCCGCGAGTGCTCCGCGGCCTCGTCACTCGGGTTGTTGTCCTGACTCAGCGAGACGTGGGTCTTCCCGTCGTCCTCCTCGAGCTCGTACACGAGCGTGTGGTAGTTCTCGGGAGCATCCTCTGCGCCACTCAGCGGGCTGAAGTGCGTGACTTTCAGTCGGCGCTCGGGCTCGACCTCGAGGATCTCGCCCTTGTCTTCGTACTTCTTGCCCTCGTACTCGCCCTTCCAGACGATCGGGCTGCCGGGCTTCCAGTCGGTCTCGACCCGCGAGCCGAACATGTACTTCTCGATCTGATCCGGGTCGGTCAGCGCTCGCCAGACCTTGCTGCGCGGGGCGCGGATCTCGGCTTCTGCAGTGGCCACACGGCCTGTCATGTGTCCTCCTCTCTCGTCGACCCGGCAGTACCCCCGACGTCCGGCGCCTAATCCAGATGTTCGGGGAGATACCCTCGCTAGCGGGGGAACAACCGGGCCGCAGTGGCCTTGAACGAGGCGACTGCGACGACGCCCGGACGCAGATCGAGGCGCTCGGCGGACGCGGCGGTGATCTCCGCGACGATCGGCCCGACGCGCACACGCGTGCGGTTGCCCATCGGAGCGACCGAGACGACAGCCGCGCTCACGTGGTTCATGCGGGAATCGTCGGGAACGTGCGCTCCGACGGAGACGTCCCACGGGTAGACGGCGACGTTGACGGCGCCCGTCCTCGTCGTCGGCGCTCCACAGGGAGAGCCCCCCGTCGAGAGCGACGTCGACTCAGCCCGTCGCGCGTCTCGACGACCTGCCCGGGAAGCACGCGTCGCGCCGCTGAAGCTCGCGACGAACGCGTCACGCGGTACGGCGACGAGGTCGGTGGGCGTGTCGAGCTGCAGGATCTCGCCGTCGGAGATGACCCCGACCCGGTGCGCTAGCGTCGCCGCGTCCTCGAAGTCGTGCGTCACGAGGATCGCCGGCAGCCCGAGCCCGTCGAGGAGCTCGCGGAGCTCGGCGCGGACACCGGCCCGCGTGTGCGCGTCGAGCGCCGACAGCGGCTCGTCGAGCAGGAGCAGTGCGGGCTCCCGCGCGAGCGCGCGGGCGAGCGCGACCCGCTGGCGCTCGCCGCCCGAGAGCTCGCGGACACGCGCGTGTGCGAGGTCGGCGATCCGGAAGCGCTCGAGCAGCGGATCGACGTCCTCCGCGCGGCGGGCGCCGAAGCGGACGTTGTGCCAGACGTCGAGATGCGGGAAGAGCGCGTACTCCTGGAAGAGGTAGCCGACGCGCCGATGCTCCGGCGCGACGTCGATCCGGCGATGCGTGTCCAGCAGGACGCTCTGGTCGAGGGTGACGAGGCCCTCTGCCGGTCGGAGCAGGCCCGCGACGACGCGCAGCACCGTCGTCTTTCCCGCCCCGGACGGCCCGACGAGCGCGACCGTCTCGCCGCGCTCGACGGTCAGGTCGGCCGACGCGCGAAAGCTGCGAAGAGGGTGACTGAAGCGGAGCCGGAGCGCCATCGGGTCAGGAGCTTGACGGACAGGAGGATCACGGCGCTGAGGACGATCAGCAGCGCGCTGATCGCCAGGGCGACGTCGAAGTCGATGTCGAACTGCTCGTAGATGGCGAGCGAGAGCGTTTGCGTGACGCCTTGCAGCGAGCCGGCGAACATGATCGTCGCGCCGAACTCGCCGAGCCCCCGCGCGAAGGCAAGGGCAGCGCCTGCGCCGAGACCGCCGCGCGCGAGAGGGAGCATCACGCGCAGGAACACGCGGCCTGGACGGGCGCCGAGCGTCCTCGCCGCAGCCGGCAGCGTCGGATCGACGACCTCGAATGACGCGATCGCGGTACGGAGGTAGAAAGGACTCGCGACGAAGGTCACTGCGAGTACGACGGCGACCTTCGTGAACGCGATGTCGATTCCGAGCGCGTCGAACGTTCCACCGAGAAGCCCAACGCGGCCGAAGGCGACGAGAAGCCCGATTCCCGCGACCGCGGGCGGCAGCACGAGCGGCAGCTCGACGAGCGTCACGAGGGCGTCACGAACCGCTCCCCGCCGCGTCGAGATCCAGTACGCAGCCGGCGTTCCGAAGAGGATGATCGCGAGCATCGAGACCGTGATGGTCTCGGCGGTGACCCGCAGCGCGTCCTGCGCCGCGTCCGAACCGAGCGCCGAGACGAGCTCGCCTGGCGGTACGCGGAGGAAGACTGCGACGATCGGCAGGAGCAGGAAGAGGATGGCGACGCTCGTGGCCAGAACGAGCGTCGCCCGGAAGAGACCGTCTAGGACGAAGCCTTGGGCAGCGGGAGGAAGCCGTACGCCCTTCAGCGCTGCCTGACCCTTCGGCGAGAGCAGTGTCTTGATCCATGCCTGAGCAGCCGCCTTCTTCGTCGATTTCGACACGACAGCGATCTCGTAGCGCACGCGCGGCTGCGCCCATGCCGGGATCCGGATCACCGAGACCTGGTCACTGACAGCACGCGCGTCCGTCACGTACACGAATCCTGCGTCCGCCTGCCCGAGGGCGACCTTGCCGGTGACCGCGCGGACGTCGGTCTCCTGGCTCACGACCTTGGAGAGGACGGACGTCAGCCCCATCTTGCGCAGAACGGTTCGCGTGTAGGCACCGACCGGAACCGCGGCGCCTGCGATGACGAGCTTCACCGGCTTGCGCTTCAGGTCGTACACGGAATGCAGGTCGGCGGGGTTCGACTTCGGGACGATCAGGGCGAGCCGGTTCGAGGTGAACGTGACGGGCTTGTCGACCAGCCCTTGCCCGAAGAGGCGCTGCGTGTTCAGGGGCGCCGCCGAGGCGAAGATGTCCGCCGGCGCGCCATTCCGGATTTGCGTCTCGAGCGTGTTCGAGCCGGCGAAGCTGTACCGCTGCGCGGGATCGAACGATCGAAAGACGTCCGTCAGCGAGGCCGCCGCGTAGATGGTGAGCGGCTCCGACTGCGTGCGTGCTCCCGTCGCGACGGACAGCGCGCGCGAGTACGGCGACGACGACAGCTGCGATGCGCTTGCTCATGGAGCCCCCTAACCGAGATATGCCTCGAGCGCGTCGCTCGCGGCTTCGAGATCCATCGCGACGGGAAACGGCTCGGCGCCGGGTCGGCCGGACAACGCTTCGAGCGCGCCGATCTGCTGGCCGACGCTCGCTGCGAGGCTTGCGTACAGAGGTCCGGTACGACGTGTCGAGTCACCAACGCAGAGGCCGACTGGTACGCACCGAGAAGCGCACGCAGCACGTCGAGGCCGGTGGTGACGGTCGACTGCGCGGTCCGGAACGTCCTCGCGGGCCAGACGAACTCGAAGTCCTCCTCGACCGGCGCGACATCACCCGCGCCGACGAGGCAGTCCGACAGCGCGCGAGCATGTTGCCCGGCGGCTGCGCGACCGCGTTTGGCGGCTGCGAGCCGGCCCTCGGCAGCACCTTCGCCTCGAGCGCCTTCGTGTAGTAGTCCTTCACGAGAAACTCCGTCGAGGCTCCGAAGTTCGCGAACGCGATCTCGTCGTCGGTGGCGGCGACCGCGCTTGCAAGCCAGGGACCCCACCGACCGCGAGCGTGCCGACGCCGAGCGAGCTCACCAGAAATCGACGTCGGTTCATTCGGCTCCCACCCTCGCTCTCCTCATCGACACATGACGCGCCTCCGGCGGGCTACGCTACCACACCGGTAGTTACTTCTCGACTACTAGGAGGAAGATGCAGATCAGCGCGCGGAACAAGCTCGAGGGCACGGTCACATCGATCAAGCTGGGCGGCGTCATGGCCGAGGTCGTCGTCCGGGTCGGCGAGAACGAGATCGTCTCGGTCGTCACACGGACGAGCGTCGAGGAGCTCGGGCTGGCGGAGGGCGACTCTGTGACGGCGATCATCAAGTCGACCGAGGTCATGCTCGCCCGATGAGTCGACCGACGAGGACGGAACCGTCGCTACCGGAGTGGGCCGCGCTCGGCCTCCTGTGCGAATCGCCCACCCACGGATGGGCTATCGCCGAGGCGCTTGGACCCACGGGAGACATCGGGCGCGTCTACTCGTGCACACGTCCGCTCGTCTATCGAGCCTTGCGTCAGCTACAGACCGATGGGCTGGCCGAAGTCAGGGCGACGACGACGAGCGCCACCGGCCCGGCCCGGACCATCCTGGGAGCCACGCGCCGAGGACGCGCGAGGTTTCATCGCTGGCGCAACCTCCCTGCCGCGCACGTGCGAGATCTCCGCTCGGAGCTCATGCTGAAGCTCCTTTTCCTCGACCGTAGCGGCCTCGACTCCTCGGCTCTCCTCCTCGACCAGCAAGCGGTGCTTGCGCGCACCGAGGCGGCACTCGAAGCGCAGCTTAAGTCGGCGACTGGATTCGGCCGAATCCTGAGTCTCTGGCGACTCTCGGTCGGTCGTGCGGCGCTCTCGTTCGTGGAAGGCGTGCTCGACAGTCGCGTCGTCGAGCCGATCGTCTACCACCCGATCGGATACGTCAGCTCGTCACACACCGAGCTCAGCGGGATGCCGCTGCAGGCGATGGCAGACACGGGAGGCGAGTCACTGATCCAGATCTCGGCACCGCATCGAGGATGCCTTGCAGATCTGGACGGGTTCTCCCACGTCTGGGTAATGGCCCACCTTCACGAGGTCGTCGGCTGGGAACCCACGGTGCGAACGTTCCTCGACAACGAACGGCATGGAGCGTTGGCGACGCGCTCGCCACGTCGTCCGAATCCTCTCGGACTCTCGCTCGCTCGCATCGCCAGGGTGGAGGCGACTCAGGTCGTCGTCGACGGTCTCGACCTTCTCGACGGCACACCGATTCTCGACCTCAAACCCTTCGTGCCGTTGTTCGACACTCCGTCCGACGACGTTCGGATCGGTTGGTTCGAACTCCACGCCGACGAGGTCTTCACGCGCAGATCGGACGACCGCTTCGCCCGACGCAGTCGCCGAGCGTCATCTGCTCGCACTCGCTGAACGCAGTGCTGCGGGCGGCCGCCCGCGCCCCGAGTCGCTACGGAGACCGCATATCTGAGTCAGGGACGGCAGGCGTTGGTGTCCCACAGAAGCCCTTCCCGTCAGTCGTGAGGCAGACGAGTCCCAACAGCATCTCTTGATCGTCGAGAACGACGAGGCGGCCGCTCGGCTTGTGCTCGAGACGGTCCAGTGCGGCGGAGACGGTGACGTCCGGCGTTGCGACCGGCGGCTCGGCGTCGGCATACGTGAGCACCGCGTCGCGTGGATCGGCATCGGCGGGAATCTCGGAGACAGCGCCACGGAAGCGGCCGCCATCGACGAGGAGCAGAAGCTTGACGCTCGAATTCTCGAGCGCACTTCGCGCATCGGCAACGGTTGCATCAGCCGCGAGCGTCTTCGGCCTGCGCACCATCACGTCCGCCACCGTCTTCGAGCTCGGAGTCACGCTCATGGACTGATCGTAACCCCGTGGATGGCTAGCGATGCTGGCACTCCCACCTAGCGCAATCGCACGCGGACACGTCGGCTGGGTCAGGTCGCATCGCTTTGCATCGCGGCGTCGAAGGCGAGGCTCGACGCCGGGAAGTCGGTGCGCCGTACGAACGCGAGCGCGTCCTGGGCCCCGTAGTCGCGATCCATGCCCGAGTCCTCCCACTCGATCGAGAGCGGACCGCGGTAGTCGATTCGGTTCAGCGACCTGAACAGCGCCTCGAAGTCCACGTCGCCGTGGCCTGGAGAGACGAAGTCCCAGCCGCGAGCCTCGTCGCCGAAGTTGAGGTGCGAGCCGAGGATCGATCGGCGTCCGTCGAGCCTCTTTCGTGAGTCCTTGACGTGGACGTGGTAGATGCGATCGGCGAACTCGAGTGCGAACTCGGCAGCGTCGAGATGCTGATGGGCGAAGTGCGATGGGTCGAGATTGATGCCAAAAGCCGGCCTGCGGTCGACCGCAGCCAGAGCCTTCCGCGTCGTGACGAAGTCGTAGGCGATCTCGGTCGGATGCACCTCGAGTCCGAACCGCACGCCTTCTGCGTCGAACACGTCGAGTATCGGTGCCCATGCCTCGGCGAACTCTTCGTATGCCCGGTCGATCGCGGCGAAGTCGTTCGGAGGGAACGAGTAGAGCAGGTGCCAGATCGACGAGCCGGTGAAGCCGTTCACCTGAGTGACGCCGAACCGCGCGGCGGCACGTGCTGTGTCTTTCATCCGCTCCGCGGCACGTGCCCGAACTCCGTCCGACTCGCCATCACCCCAGACCTCAGGCGGCAGAATCGCCCGATGCCGCGCATCGATGCGGTCGCACACCGCCTGTCCGACCAGATGGGCGCCGAGCGCCCAGCACTCGAGACCGTGCCGGCCAAGGAGATCGCGGAGATCTCGAGCGTACTGATCCTCGGCCAGAACTCGATCGACCTCGAAGTGGTCTCCCCAGCACGCGAGCTCGAGACCGTCGAATCCCCACGTCCCGCACTTCGCCGCCAGGTCGTCGAGCGGCAGGTCCGCCCACTGGCCGGTGAACAACGTGACAGCACGCGCCATCAGACCCACCTCATCGCGACCTCAACCAGGCGCGGTGGTGTCGAGCGATCCGACCAAGCGACTGCAGGCACATCGACCATCCTTCCGTCTTTCGCGTGATCATCGCGGTTGCGCAGCTCGCAAGCCAAGGACATCGGCGACTCGGCGACCGTACGTGCGTCGATGGGCCGCGCAGAGCGGGTGTTCCGGCGTCGCTCGGAGCATCGCTTCGCAGTGCGGAGCCACCGCACGGAGGCCCGGAGCTAGAGTCGCCGCGTGATCGACGCGATCCGCGTGGCGCCCGGCTCGACGCCACGGCTCGCGGAGCGCGACCCGGGCGACGACCTCGGTCTTGGGAGCAAGGACGCCGCGAAGGGCTCCGCGACGATCTCGCCGAGCGCCTGTCCGTGCTCCAGGGACGGCTCTTCGCCGAGGGCGCGCGCAGCGTGCTGCTCGTTCTCCAGGGGCTCGACGCATCCGGGAAGGACGGGGTCATTCGCCGGGTCTTCGAGGGCGTCAACCCGATGGGCGTCCATGTCGTCTCGTTTCGTGCGCCGACCGAGACGGAGCGAGCACACGATTACTTCTGGCGCGTCCACGCCGAGCTGCCGCCCCGCGGCGACATCGGCGTGTTCAACCGCTCGCACTACGAGGACGTCGTCGCGGTGCGGATGCATGCCCTCGCTCCCGAGGAGGTCTGGCGGCGACGCCCGGGCCACATCCGCGAGTGGGAGCGCATGCTGGTCGAGGAGGGCACCACGGTCGTGAAGGTGTTCCTGAACGTGTCGAAGGAGGAGCAGCGGAAGCGCTTCCAGGAGCGGATCGACGACCCGGAGAAGCGCTGGAAGTTCCGGACGGCCGATCTCGACGTCCGGGAGCGCTTCGACGGGTATCTCGCCGCGTGGGACGAGGTGATCCCGAGACCTCGACCGAGTGGGCGCCGTGGCACGTCGTGCCCGCCGACCGGAACTGGGTCAAGAGCACGGCCGTCGCGACCCTGCTCGTCGACACGCTGGAGCAGCTCGACCCACGGCTGCCCGACCCCGAGCCGGGCATCGAGGGCCTGGTGATCGCATGACGAACGGCGGGAGCTGCACGCATCTCGACACGATCGAGGTGACGGAGCTGCCCGAGCCGCCGCTCGAGTGCGAGGAGTGCGTCAAGATCGGCGGGTACTGGATGCACCTGCGCATGTGCCTCACCTGCGGCAAGGTCGGCTGCTGCGACAACTCGCCGAACCGGCACGCGTCGGCGCATTTCGAGGAAGCCGGACATCCGCTGATCCGCTCCGCGGAGCCGCACGAGGACTGGCTCTGGTGTTTCGTCGACCGGGTCCCGATCTTCGACCCCGCGTAGCGTCGAACTAGGCTACCCGGGTGCCGAGCGCCGCTCTCCACGTCGGGCCGATCGACGGGTCTGCGCTCGCACTCGAGCAGTTGCACCTCGATCAGGGCGGTGAGCGGATCGTCGAGGACCCGGCGCGCGACTCGCTGCTCTACGTCGCATCGGGCTCGGGAACGCTGGGGCTCGACGGCACCGAGCACCCCTTGCAGGCTCGGAGTGCGGCACTCGTGCTCGCCGGGGAGCGCGCGGCGGTCACGGCGAGCGAGGGGCTCTCGCTGGTCGTCGCGACCGTCGCCGAGGAGGCCGACCGGCACGCACCGCTCGGCCGCCGCGAGATCACCGCGTCGCTCGACGCCGGAGGCGCCGAGCAGGCGACCGGTGCGCGCTCGTTTCAGCTCCTCTTCGGCCCGCACAACGGGTCGACGCGGGCAACGCTCTTCGCGGGCTTCATCCCGCCCGGGAAGGCGCCCTGGCACTACCACCTGTACGACGAGATCGTCTGGGTGCCGGAGGGGCCGGGCCGGCTCCACATCGGCGACGACACGGAGGGGCTCGGCCCGGGCTCGGCGTTCCGGCTGCGACCGCGGCAGGTGCACATCGTCGAGAACGCGAGCGCCGACCGCGAGCTGACCGTCATCGGCGTCTTCACGCCGGCCGGCAGCCCGTCCGCTGCGTACCTCACGCCCGACGTCGCCGCCGAGTACCGCTTCGCCGGGTAGCGCGTGTCGCTCTCGGTCCCCGTCACGTGGAGCGACGCACACCGGCTGCACGCGCCGACGAACGCGGTCTGGATCGGCGTCGCGATCGACGCGGACGAGCTTCCCGCGCGGGCCGATCGCATCCGTGCCGAGCTCGAGGATGCCGGCGCAGCGGTCATCGACGCCGAGCCGCACGGAGACGACGCGCTCCTCGCCGTTCACGACGCCGGGCTCGTCGACTTCTTGCGCACTGCCTGGATGCACTGGGACGAGGCTGGGCTGCCCGACGATCCGGGACAGCGCGACGTCGTCGGCTACATCTTCCCCACGCCAGGCCTGCTCGGTGGACTCGAGCCCCGCGTTCCGGAGGCGCTCTCGGCGCGCACCGGCGCCTGGTGCTTCGACACGATGACGGTCGTCGCCCGAGGGACGTGGGAGGCCGCCCGCGCGGCGGTCGACGTCGCTCTCACCGCGGCGGACCTCGTTCTCGCAGGAGCGCCGCTCGCCTATGCGTGCTGCCGCCCGCCGGGCCACCACGTGACGAGCACCGCATTCGGGGGCTCGTGCTACCTGAACAACGCGGCAGTCGCGGCGCAGCACCTACGCGACAGCGGTGTGGCGCGCGTGGCGGTGCTCGACGTCGACGCACATCACGGAAACGGCGCACAGGCGATCTTCTGGGAGCGCGAGGACGTCCTCACCGCGTCCGTGCACGTCGATCCTGCAGCCGGCTGGTTCCCGCACTTCCTCGGGTTCGCCGACGACGGCGGCACCGCGAACCTGAACGTGCCGGTTGCACCGGGCTCGGGCGACGACGTGTGGCTCGATGCGGTCTCGCAGCTCGTGCGGGCCGCGCAGGAGCACGAAAGCGAGGCGCTCGTCGTCGCGCTCGGAGTCGATGCCGCCGGCGGCGATCCGAACGCGCCGCTCGACGTGACCGAGGACGGGTTCCGCGAGGCCGGACGTCGACTGGGCGGGGTAGGCCTCCCGACGGTCGTCGTACAGGAGGGCGGGTACGTGCTCGACACCGTCGGGCCGCTCGTGCGGGCGACGCTCGAGGGCCTCGAGGATGGTCGATTCCACTGAGTCGCAGCCCGTTCTGGACGCTCGTCTGGATCAGGGTCGCCTTCCTGCTCGGCACCGCGGCGACGCTCCTGTGGGCGCCACTCGCCGGGGACGACGTCGCCCGCACACGCGCGTGGGATCCGGTCACGGACCTCGTGTTCGGGACGTTCGACCACTGGGACGCCGAGTGGTTCCTCCGCATCGCGCGCGACGGCTACGACGAGGTCTCGGCGGCGTTCTTCCCGCTCTACCCGGCGCTCGTCGCGCTGCTCGGCTCGTCGATCGTGTGGGGGACGCTGCTCTCGCTGGTCGCGGCGGGCCTCGGGGCCGTCTGCGTGTTCCGCATCGCACGGGCGAAGCTCGGTGACGAGGGCGCCCACGACACGGTCCTCGTCCTCGCGCTGTTCCCGACCGCGTTCGTGTTCACGGCGGTGTACTCGGACGGGCTGTTCCTCCTCCTCTCCGCAGCGTCGTTCCTCGCGGCGGAGCGCAGTCGTCCGTGGCTCGCCGGGATCGCGGGCGGCCTGGCTGTCGCGACGCGTTCGATGGGGCTCGCGCTCCTTCCCGCGCTCGTGTACCTGCTCTGGCCGCGATCACGGAGAGAGACATGGCGCCTGGTGCCGCTTCTCCTCCTCCCCGCTGCGCTCGGCCTCTACGCCCTCTATCTCGACCGCGAGGTCGGAGACGCATTCGCGTTCACGAACGCGCAGGCGAGCGGCTGGGACCGTGAGCTCGCGACGCTCGGCCCGCTCGGCGGGCTGTGGATGTCCATCCAGGCCGGCGGGCACGGCGCGCTCGAGATCCTCCGCGACCTTCCTCGCACCGGCGCGGACAGTCCCGGGTACTCGCAGGCGCTCCAGGTCTCCTTCTGGAACGCGGTGCACCTGCTGCTCCTCGTCCCGCTCGTATGGCTCACCTGGGTCGCGTGGCGCCGGCTCGGCCCGGCGCTCGGGCTCTATGCGCTCACGACGCTGATCGTGATCCTCAGCGTCCCGTCCGAGGGGTTCCCGCTCGTGAGCATGCCGCGCTTCGTCCTCACCGACTTCCCCGTGCTCATCGCGCTCGCGTCGGTGATCCAGGAGCGACCGCGCCTGCGGACAGGCGTGCTCGTCGGACTCGGAGCGCTGAGCGCGGCGGCAGGCATCGCCTTCTCGCGGGAGGTCTGGATCGCATGAGAGTCGAGCGACCCGTCCTCCTCTACGACTCGGGCTGTCGGTTCTGCCGCTGGGCTGCGAGGCTCGTCGTCCGGGCCGACCGGCTCGAGCGGCTGGCGATCCTCCCGCTGAGCGACCCGGCCGCAGCGCCGCTCCTCGAGCTCGTGCCCGAGCCGGAACGCTTCGCGAGCTGGCGGCTGGTGCGGAGGGACGGCTCGCTGGTCGGTCGCGGCTGGATCCGCGGACGGCTGCCCGACGCGGTCTACGGCCTCGTGGCTCGGCACCGGGGACGCCTCGGCCGCCTCGTCCCCGACGGCCCTGCTCCACGCCGCTACCCCTAGGCGTCAACGGCTGCGTCTGCTCGCGTCACTCCCCGATCTCGAGGACGACCTTGCCGCGTTTTCCGTGCGCCTGCACTCGCTCGAAGGCGGCACGGGCTGCGTCGAGCGAGAACACGGAGTCGATGTCCACCCGCAACGTCCGGCGTCGGCCACGCGCGTGAGCTGCTCGAGCTGTTCTCGGCTCGGCTCGACGACGAAGTACGTGGTCGAGATCTCGCGCCCAGGGTGCTCGGGCGGCTCTTCCGCGACGGACACGAGTCTGCCGCCGTCGCGCAGCGCGGCAGCCGATCGCGACAGCACCTCCCCGCCCACACTCCTACGCACTGCGCATGCTCGCGCGGAACTCGCGGAGCCGTACCGACTCGAGCCCGACGGAGAGCACGAGGACGGCGATCACGACGCCGAGCGTGACGATCGCGTCCGGCCCGTCCAGCGCGACCGCGAGCACGAGCGCCACCCCGGCCGCCGCCAGGCGCTCCCAGGCGACCCGGCGGACGACGCGGAAGCGCATCAGGGCGAACCCGCACAGGAAGACGGCGATCCCGAGCCCGAGCGCCCAGCGTCCGGCCTCCGACAGCGGGTCGAGCGGATGCTCGAGCGTCTTCTTCGCCGCGACCGCGTAGAAGATGATCCCGAGCACGACGGGGTAGTGGAAGTACGTGAAGACGTCCCGCGCGATCGGGCCGCGCGCCCCGGGGGGCGCGCGATGGAGCGCCCGCTCCGCCGCGACCGCGGTGAAGTCGAAGTAGGCCCACCAGAGCGCGGCGACACCTGCGAAGGCGACGAGGACGGAGATCGCGTAGGTCGCGTCGCGATCGAGCTCCGTCGTCGCGATCCCGATGGCGACGATCGACTCGCCGAGCGCGATGATGACGATGAGCGCGAAGCGCTCGGCGAAGTGCGACGGCGAGACGTGCCATTCGACGCGCGCGACGGTCAGCGTGCCCACGACGTCGATGACGAGCGACGCCACCCAGACCCACGCGCGGTAGTCGGCGTCGACGAAGCCGCCAGCGAGCGCGACGCAGGCCGCGATGAGGAACCAGGGCGAGAGTCGCGCGATCGCGCGCAGCTGGCCGGCATCGCGACGGACCCCCCACATGTACAGCGCCGAGTTCAGGATGCGCACGACGAAGTAGGCGACGGCGAACCAGGCCGCCTCGTCCTGGAACGCGTCCGGAACGGCGAGGGCCATGAAGAACCCCGCCGCCATCGCCGCGAAGATGAGCAGCCGCGTCACCGTGTTCTCGATGTCGATGGCGTTCGTCATCCAGGCGTACGCCGACCACGCCCACCACACCATCGCGAGCACGAGCGCTGCGCGAGCGAAGCCCTGCGGGCTCGTGTCCTCGAGGATCAGCGACGTGACCTGCGTGAACGCGAACACGAAGACGAGGTCGAAGAACAGCTCGAGGTAGCTGGTCTTGCGCTCCTCCTCCTCGACGGTGGGGTCGTCGACGAGCGGGGCGACGTCGCTCACGCCAGGGCCACCTCACGCGCGAGCGACTCCACGGAGAGCGGCGATCCGGACGCCTGCTCGACGAGCCTGTCCCAGCGCACGGACTCGCCCGGCTCGAAGAGCTTCGCGCGGAGGAGCGCGCCGGCCTGGGGCCGATCGACGATCCCGCCCGCCTGAGCGTCGAGCGCCGCGGCCAGCTGCAGGGCGACGATCGCGCCGTAGAGATACGTGTGGTAGTAGACCGGCGAGACCGCGATGTGGATCTTCGCGGCCCAGTCCGGAGCCTGCCGGCCCGCTGGAGGCGTCACACCCTGATAGCGGGAGACGAGCTCCCACCAGAGCGTGTCGAGGTCGGCGTCGGGATCGGCGTACAGGGCCCGCTCGAACGTGTTCATGACGAGCACCCAGCGCGTGAAGACGAGCAGCTCGACCGCTCGTGCCGCGCGGAGCCGAGCTTCCAACGCAGCGCCCTCCGCCGCGCTCAGCCCGAGGACGGTCTCGAGCCAGTCACGACGCCACGCCAGCGCGCCGAAGAGGAGCGCCGAGGCTTCGGTCGCGACGAGATGGGTCGAGCGGAGCAGCCAGGGCAGGTCGTCGCGGAGGCCGAGGTCGTAGACGCCGTGACCGAGCTCGTGGAGCATCGTGTCCATGGAGTCGTGCGTCGGCACGACGTTGGCGAGGATCCGGACGTCGCCGCGGCGGTCGACGTCGATGCAGAACGCGTGCTGGTTCTTGCCGTCGCGCGGGAAGAGGTCGCTGCGCTCGAGGATGCCGTCGGCGTCGAAGCCGATCCCGCTCATCGTGCGGCGCGCGAGCGCGACGACGTCGTGCGCCTCGAACAGCGGGTCGAGGTCGACGGCGCCGTCCGGCGGCGCCTCCTGGAAGAACGGGTCTGCGTAGTGCCAGGGCCGGAGGTCGGACACCGAGCAGCCGAAGCGGCCGGCGAGCGTCTCGTCGAGCCTCGCCTTCCAGCGCGCGAAGGGAGCGGCGGTGGCCTGGTCGGCCGCTCCGAGCGTCTGGACGAGCTTGCCCTCGTCGAGCTCGTCGGTCGCGAGGGACAGCGCGAACCAGTCGCGCTGGCCGAGCGCACGCGCAGCCTCGTTCCGGAGGCGCGCGAGCTCCCGGACGTCGTCCGCGACCTCGGCGCCGACCGTCTTCGACGCCGCCCACGCCTCCTCCCGCTCCGTGACATCGTCGCTGCGGCGGAGGATCCGCTTTATCTCCGTGTCGTCGACCTCGCTGCCGCGCACGACCCCACGATGGCGCGAGAAGCGCAGGTCGACCGAGGACTCGAGCTCGACGATCCGCGCCCGGAGAGCGTCCGGCAGTTGATGCCGGAGCATGAGGTTGTGGAGGAGCTCGAGCCGGCGCCGGTCGCCGTTCCCGGCTGGACTCGCGCGCCCGCGCGACCGCCGCAGAACAGCTCACGATCGGCCAGCGCATCCGACCAGGCGAGCTCCGCGCGCATGCGGCGCTCGGCGTTCTGGTCGGTTGCGGCGACCTGCGACTCCCACCAGGCGATGTTCGCCTCCAGCCGGAGAGGCGCGAGCCGTGCTTCGGCGTCGTCGAGGATCGCGAGCGCATCGCGCATCACGCAGTCCTCACGTCGAGCCTCGCCGCCAAGCCTCGCGAGCTTACCCGCCGGAAATCCGCGACCTCGCCCGGTGCGGAACTCCAGGCGACGTGCATGCGACTCGTCGCTAGCCTCTGCCCATGAGCGTTGTCGACATCAGGACCCTGCCCTGGAGCTGGTACACGGACCCGGCAGTGCTCCAGCTCGAGCGCGAGCGCATCTTCCGCCGCTCGTGGCAGTACGTCGGGCACACGGGCGACGTGCCCGAGCCGGGATCGTTCGCCGCAACATGGGTCGCGCGACGTTCCGGTCGTCCTCGTCCGCGACAAGGAGGACACGCTCCGGGCCTTCCTCAACGTCTGCCGCCACCGCGGCTCGCTCGTCTGCGAGGGCTCCGGACGACGAGAGACGCTCCAGTGCCCGTACCACGCCTGGACGTATGGCCTCGACGGGCGCCTCATCACCGCGCCGCGCGGGAACAGGGAGGGTGGGATCGACACGAAGGAGCTCGGCCTCGTCCCGCTGCGCTCTCGAGACATGGGGGCCGCTGCTCTTCGTCAACCCGGACGCGGACGCCGAGCCGCTCGCCGACTTCCTCGACGGCATCCCGGAGCTCGATCGCCGACGCCGGGATCGACCTCGACGCGCTCCGCTTCCTCCAGCGCTCCGAGTCCGAGCTCGACTGCAACTGGAAGATCTCCGCCGAGAACTTCCTCGAGTGCTACCACTGCCCGACGGCCCACCCGGGTTTCTCCGCGGTCATGGACGTGAATCCGGACGCGTATCTCCTCGAGACGAGCGCCGGTCGCATGACGCAGCACGGGCCGCCGCGACGCGAGCCGCGCGGCGCCTACGACCCGACGGGCGAGGTCGAGCGTGGGCAGTTCCACCTCCTCTTCCCGGGGACGGTCGTCAACGTCATGCCCGGGCGGCCGAACTTCTCGATCGGGCCGATGGTCCCGCGCGACCCCGGAGCGGACGTACCGCTTCCTCGACTACTTCGTCGCAGAGGACGCAGACGAGGCCTGGATCGAGGAGTCGCTCGCGTTCGATGCACAGGTCGGCGCGGAGGATCGCGTGCTCGTCGAGCGCGTGCAGGCCGGCGTGCGGGCCGGGCTCGTCGAGCACGGTCAGCCTCCTCCCGGAGTCCGAGAAGCTCATCGCGCACTTCCAGTCGCTCGTGGTCGACGCACTCGCGTAGACGCGGCCGCACTTCCCCTCCGAAATATCTCCAATTGGTTAACGTGCCGCGCGCATGCGGTTCAGCCTGACCCCGCGGACCTCCGAGTTCTTCGCGCTGTTCGGCAAGGCCGGTGAGAACGCGCTCGAGGTCTCGCGACTCGTCGAGCGCCGCTTCCGCGAGCACCCGAACTCCGGCATCACACAGGAGCAGGTCAAGGCGGAGGAGACGACGGGCGACTCGATCACGCGCGAGCTCATCACGCTGCTCAACACGCAGTACGTGACGCCGTTCGACCGCGAGGACATCTACGCCCTCGCGACCGAGATCGACGACGTCGTCGACTACCTCGAGGAAGCGTCCGCCCTTCTCGGCCTCTACGGCGTCGAGATGCCGACACGCCACGCCGTGGAGCAGTGCAGGATCATCGTCAGCGCCTGTGAGCAGCTTGCGATCGCCTGCCACAACCTGAAGGGGTTGCGCGGGGTCCAGGAGGCACTCGTCCAGGTCAAGGCGTTCGAGGACGAAGGCGACCGCGTCCTCCGCGACGCGCTCGCCTCGCTCTTCCGCGACGAAGGGATCGACCCGCTGATCGTCATCCGCTGGAAGGACATCTACGAAGCGCTCGAGCGTGCGCTCGATGCCTGCGAGACGGCGGCGAACGTCATCGCGAACATCGTCGTCAAGAGCTGAGGTTCGCGAGGAGTGGAGGACCTCACCCTCGTCGCGGTCGTCATCGTCGCCCTCTTCTTCGACTTCACCAACGGCTTCCACGACACCGCGAACGCGATCGCGACGAGCGTGTCGACGCGGGCGCTCACGCCGCGTACGGCAGTCGTCGTGGCCGCCTTCTTCAATTTCGCGGGCGCGTTCGTCTCGCTGAAGGTGGCGGCGACCGTGGCGACGGGCATCGTGGACCCGGACGCGGTGACGCTGAGCGTCGTGCTCGCCGGCCTCGTCGGAGCGATCACCTGGAACCTCGTGACGTGGTTCCTGGGACTCCCCTCGAGCTCGAGCCATGCGCTCATCGGCGGCATCGCCGGATCCGCGATCGCGGCGTCGGGCTGGAGTGTGATCCAGTGGCAGGGCGTGTGGGAGAAGGTGATCAAGCCCGGCCTGCTCTCGCCCATCCTGGGGTTCCTCATCGCCCTCGCGCTGATGCTCGTGATCCTCTGGGTGATCCGGAGGCGCTCGCCGAGCCGCGTGAATCGCTTCTTCCGTCGCGCGCAGATCTTCTCGGGCAGCTTCGTCGCCTTCACGCACGGAACGAACGACGCCCAGAAGACGATGGGGATCATCGCGCTCGCCCTCATCGCCTCGGGGCACCTGAGCGCAGAGAACTTCGAGGTGCCGTTCTGGGTCATCGTCAGCTCGGCGACGGCGATCGCCCTCGGAACCTATGCCGGCGGGTGGCGCATCATCAAGACGATGGGCACGCGCATCGCGAAGATCGACCCGCCTCAGGGATTCGCAGCGCAGACGGCGTGCGCCGGGATCCTCTGGACGACCGCGCACCTCGGCTTCCCGGTCTCCACCACGCAGACGATCACAGGGTCCGTGATGGGCGCAGGCGCCAGCCGCAGGTTCTCGGCCGTCCGCTGGGGGATCGCGGGGAACATCGCGATCGCCTGGGTTTTCACCCTTCCGGCGGCGGGGACCGTCGGAGCGGTCATGGAAGTGGTGACGAGAATGCCGGCCGGGGACCTCATCGTCTTCGTCCTCGCCGGGGCGATCGCGGCTGCCGCATTCCTCGGCCGGCGCTACGAAACGCGGCGGCTCGTGCCCGCGCACGCGTAGCAACGCACGTATTCGGGCATCCTTAGCCAGTGGCCCGTACTGCCGATAAGACTGCAATGACCGCGAAAGCGAAACCACGGACAGACCCCGCCGAGCGGACGCTCCTCAACCGCGAGCTGTCCCATCTCGAGTTCCACGCCCGTGTCCTCGAGCTCGCGACCGACGAGCGGCTCCCTCTCCTCGAGCGCGTGCAGTTCTGCGCGAGGTTCTCGTCGAACCTCGACGAGTTCTTCCAGGTCCGCGTCGCCGGCCTGCTCGGCCAGGCGGAGGCCGGCGTCACCGTCCGCTCGGCCGACGGCCTGACGCCGCAGCAGGCACTCGCACGCATTCGCGAGCGCGTCCTGGATCTGTCCGCACTCCAGTCGCGCCTCTGGAAGCGCGAGCTCCGTCCTGCGCTGGCCGCAGAGGGGATCACGGTGGGCGGTATCGAGGACCTCGGCCCGAAGGAGCTGGAGAAGCTCGAGCGGCGCTTCGAGCGCGAGATCTACCCCGTTCTGACACCTCTCGCGGTCGGACCTGGCCAGCCGTTCCCGTACATCTCGGGGCTCTCGCTCTCACTCGCGATCTTCGCCGAGGATCCCGACGCGGGCGAGGAGCGCTTCGCGCGCGTGAAGATCCCCGAAGCCCTTCCGCGCTTCTTCCACCTCGGCGGTCGCGGTCTCTACGTCCCGCTCGAGCAGATCATCGCGCACTTCCTGCCGTCACTCTTCCCCGGCGTCGAGATCCTCGAGCGCGCGGTGTTCCGGGTGACGCGCGACGCCGACTTCGAGGTCTCCGACGACGCCGACGACCTCCTCGAGGCGGTCGAGACCCAGCTTCGCCGACGCCGCTTCGGCGACGTCGTGCGCGTCGAGGTGAGCTCGTCCGCCTCGTCGGAGATGGTGGCCCGCCTCCAGAGCGGCCTCGGTGCCGACGAGACGCAGATCTACCGCGTCGAGAGCCCGCTCGACCTCTCGGAGCTCCTCGAGCTGGCAGCCATCGACCGGCCGGACCTGAAGCCCGAGCCGTGGATCCCCGTCATCCCCCCGCGCCTCGCAAGCGCGCAGAACGACTTCCCGAAGATCTTCGACGAGATCCGGCGCGGCGAGGTCCTCGTGCACCAGCCGTACCACTCGTACATCGCGAGCTTCGAGGTGTTCGCCCAGGCGGCCGTCCGGGATCCGAGCGTCATCGCGATGAAGACCGCCGTGTACCGCACGAGCGAGGACAGCGTGCTCGTCGGGTCCCTGATCCAGTGCGCCGAGGAGGGGAAGCAGTCGGTCTGCCTCGTCGAGCTCAAGGCCCGCTTCGACGAGCTGCGCAACATCGAGTGGTCGAGAGAGCTCGAGCAGGCGGGCGTCCACGTGGCGTACGGGTTCCCGGACCTGAAGATCCACGCGAAGATGACGCTCATCGTCCGCCGCGAGGGCGACGCTCTGCGGCGGTACGCGCATATCGGCACGGGCAACTACCACGCCGCGACCGCACGCCTCTACGAGGATCTCGGCATCTTCACCGCGGACGAGGACATCACGGCCGACGTCGCCGACCTCTTCAACTACATCACCGGCTTCGGCCGGCCGCAGAAGTTCCGCAAGCTCCTCGTCGCGCCGTTCACCCTGCGCAGCGGGCTCGTCGACGAGATCCGCGCGGTAGCCGCCGCTGCCTCGGCAGGGAAGCACGCGCGCATCCGGCTCAAGCTCAACCACCTCGTCGACCCGAAGATCGTCGACGAGCTCTACGCCGCCTCGCAGGCAGGCGCCTCGATCGACATCATCGCCCGCTCGACGTGCGCGCTCCGACCCGGGTGTCGAGGGCGTCTCGGAGAACATCCACGTCCGCTCGATCGTCGGGCGCTTCCTCGAGCACAGCCGCGTCTACTCCTTCGAGGCCGACGAGCGCGTCGCCACGTACATCGGCAGCCCCGATCTCATGCAGCGCAACCTCGACCACCGCATCGAGGTGCTCGATGCCCGTCGAGAACGCTCGCGTCCGAGCCGAGGTTCATGCGATCCTCGACAGCGCGCTCGCGGACGACACCAACGCGTGGATCCTCATGCCGTCGGGCGACTGGGAGCGCGCGGTGCCCGCGAAGCCGGACAAGCCGCACTCCCATCACGAGACGATGATGCGCCGCGCCCTCAAGCGGGCGCGCCGTGGCGCCCGCGACCGGCGCGCCGGATAGCTCGACCGACGCGGTCGAGAGAATCCCGCCCGTGCGCGTGGCGATCATCGACGTCGGCTCGAACTCGGTTCGCCTCCTGATCGCGTCCGCGAAGCGAAGCGGGCAGGTTCGGGAGCTGGACCGGGATCGCGTGTACCTCAGGCTCGGAGACGACGCCTACCGCCTCGGACGGATCGGCGACCGCAAGCTCGACGGGCTCGCCGACGTCGCCGAGCGCTTCGCGCGTCGCGCCCGAGCCGCGCGCGTCGAGCTGATGGAGACCGTCGTCACCGCACCGGGACGGCAGGCGAACAACGCCGACGAGCTCGTCGATCTCCTCGCCGGTGCGACGCAAGCGCCGGTCGTCGTGCTCAGCGCCGAGGACGAGGGGCGTCTCGCCTGGGAGGGTGCGGTCTCGTTTCTGCCCGAGTCGCGTGGGACGGTCGCCGTGGTCGACCTCGGAGGGGGCTCCTGCGAGGTTGCGATCGGGATCCCCGCAACGGGCCCGACATGGGTCCGCTCGCGTGATGCCGGGGCGCTACGCGTGACCCGCACGTTCCTTCGCTCGGAGCATCCCAGCGCTCGCGAGGTCGCCGCCGCACGAACGGGGATCCGCGAGCTCCTCGACGGAATCGACCCGACCCACCCGGACGCCGCTCTGGCCGTCGGCGGAACCGCGCGAGCGGTGGCGAAGGTCGTCGGCCCTCGGTTCGGCGTGCGGAAGCTCGACGGCCTCGCGGACGAGATCGTCCGTCGAGGCGCCGTCGCGACGACCGCGGGGCTCGACATCACGCCTGGCCGCATCGAGACCCTCCTGGGAGGGACGCTCGTCCTCTCCGAGGTCGCCCGGCGGCTCGACTCGAAGCTCGAGGTCGGCCGGGGCGGGCTCCGCGAGGGCGCCGCTCTCGCGCTCGTGCGGGCTCAGTCCGCCGCCGCGTAGCGGGGCAACGCCGCGACGGCGCGGCTCAGACGGCCTGGCGCTGGCCGGAGACGACGCCGCTGGGCGGAGCGAGGTAGAGCGTCGGAACGAGCTCCGCGCCGTTGCGCTCGAGCACCCACGCGCCACCTTTCTCGCACGTGACATCCCAGCCGAGAAGCTGCTCGAACACCTCGCGATGCGTGCAGACGAGAGACGTGTCCGGTAGGTCGACGAGGAGCGTCAGGAGATCGTCCATGGGTACGTCGGGCTCGAGCTCCCAGCGGTTCTCGACGACGAGCCGCCTGCTCTCCGCGAGAGGCACGACCGACTCGACGCAGCGAGCGAGAGGGCTCGAGACGATGCGCGTGATCTCGCGATCGGCGAGGGCCCATACGAGCTGGCGGGCGACGACACGCCCTCCCTCGTCCAGGCGCCGGAAACGGTCGATGCCCGGTGACGACAACCGCTCGCCCGCACTTGCGTGTCTCAGAAGCAGCACTCAGAGCCCCTCTCGGTCCGGGCCTCTCCCGGCCCAGTGCAGGGATTCTGTGCGTTGAGGCGGCGCTGGTCAAGCACCCATCCGGTTCGAGCGCGCGAGCACCCGAATCACGTCAGCCGGACCGACGTCGCGCAAGCGCCGGCCGCGGATCACGCCGTACAGGAGCGCGCCTGCGAGCGCACCCGAGAGTGGCGCCAGAACGTAGATCCAGAAGTCGGTCCACTCGGACGCGACGAGTGCGGGGCCGAACGATCGCGCCGGGTTCATCGACGCTCCCGTCACCGGTCCGCCGAACAACGCATCGAGCGCGACGGTCCCGCCGATCGCGATCGCCGCAGCGGCCCCGACGGCGCGCGTATCGGTTGCGACAGCCATGATCACGAACATCAGGAACGCCGTCAGGACGAGCTCGTAGACGAACGCCGAGCCGGCGCCGACGCTCGGGACGGTTGCACCCAGATTCGGCCGGCGTGCCCTCCCAGGCCAGCCGCAGCAGCAACGCTCCCGCGACCGCACCGACGAGCTGCGCGGGCACGTAGCCGAGCGCGTCCCGAGCCGAGAAGTGGCGTGTCGCGACGAAGGAGAGCGTGACGGCCGGATTGATGTGAGCACCGGAGACGTGACCGGTCGCGTAGATCATCACCATGATCACGAGCCCGAAGGCCGCGGAGATCCCGACCTGACCGAGGGTCCCGCCCCGCTCGCTGTCGACGACGACCGCGCCGCAGCCGGCGAAGACGAGCGCGAACGTCGCGAAACCCTCGGCCACACACCGCCGAGCGAGCGAGCTCTCAGCCAAGGAGCTCCGCGATCAACCGTTGCACGCGTCCGTCGAGCTCGTCGCGTATCCGGCGCACGGTGTCGAGGCTCTGCTCGGCCGGATCGTCGAGCACCCAGTCCTCGTAGCGCTTGCCGGGGAAGATCGGGCACGCGTCGCCACAGCCCATCGTGATCACGACGTCAGCCGCGCGGACGACCTCGTCGGTGAGCGGCTTCGGGAACTCCTCGCTCATGTCCACGCCGAGCTCGTCCATCGCCTCGATCACCGCGGGGTTGATCGTCTCGCCGGGATCGCTTCCGGCCGAGCGGACGTGGATCCGACCGTCGGACCGGAGCTTGACGAGCCCGGCCGCCATCTGGCTGCGGCCCGCGTTGTGCACGCAGACGAAGAGCACCTCGGGCTGCTCCTTCGTGCATGTCTGTCAGTCTCCGCTCGTATCGACAGCGATCTATGTCGGGATCTTGCCGTAGTGATCGATCGCTGTCAATATAGAGCGGTGCAGACATTCGCCACGATCGCAGCTTCCTGCCCGCCGCTCCTGCAGGCGCCGATCGAGCCCGACCAGGCGGAGGAGCTCGCGACCGCCCTCAAGGTTCTCGCCGATCCGGCCCGCCTTCGCCTGCTCAGCCTCATCCAGGCTCAGCCCGACGGGGAGACCTGCGTGTGCAATCTGACCGAGCCGCTGGGACTGAGCCAGCCCACCGTGAGCCACCATCTGAAGGTGCTGCTCCAGGCCGGCCTCGTCGAGCGCGAGCAGCGAGGGACGTGGGCGTACTTCCGTGTCGTGCCGGAGCCGCTGACCTCGCTCCGAGCGCTGCTCGGCTAGAGGAACCCGAGCCGGTGGCCTTCGGAAGGACGAAGGACGGCCGGTGAGCCGTCCTTCGCGGGCAGGATGGAGGGAGGAGTCTCGAGTTCTGGGGATGCCTTGCGGGTTCAGCTCCCTTCAAGCTGGCGCCGCTTCCGGGCGGCGAACACCTTGGCGAGGATGTTCATCACGAGCACGAACGCGATGAGGACGAGGGCCGCGGCCCATGCCGAAGCCTGCTCGCCGGGATCCGGCGACTCCGAGTTCACGTAGATCGTCACGGGCAGAGTCGGCAGCGCGCCGTGAACGTCGAACGAGATCTGGTTCGCAGCGATCGAGGACGTGAAGAGCAGCGGCGCCGTCTCCCCTGCGACGCGCGCGACCGAGATGACGACGCCCGTGAGGATCCCGCCGATCGCAGCTGGCAGGATGATGTTCCACGTCGTGCGCCACTTGGTCACGCCGAGAGCGAGGCTCGCATGGCGAAGGCTCTGTGGCACGACACCGAGGATCTCCTGCGTCGCACGCGCGACCATCGGCAGCATCAGGATCGCAAGCGCGAACGCCCCGTAGATCGCGCTCTGGCCATTCCCGACGACGAGCAGGCCGAAGACGAACACGCCGACGACGATCGCCGGGACGCCATTCAGGACGTCGAGCACGATGCGCAGCCCGCGCGAGACGCGTGGCCCCGCGTACTCGGACATGTAGATCGCGACCAGCACGGCGAACGGGATCGCCATGAGCATCGCCATGCCGACGATCAGGGCCGTGCCGACGAGTGCGTCCGCGACGCCGCCCTTTTGGCCGAAGAGCGGCCGCGCCTTCGTGAAGAAGTCGAGGTTCAGCTGGCTCGCGCCCTTGTAGATCAGGGTTCCGAGGACCACGGCCAGGATCCCGCACGCCAACAGAGCAGCGAGGAATGCCAGGCTGCCGAACACCTTCTCGACGATCCGGCGGCGACGCAAGCCATTCGAGCGCACCGTGATGTCGTACGGGTCGACGACTGCAGGAACGGCGCTCACACCCCGCTCCTCGCACGCTCGAACCGAACGACGATGAACTGCGCGACGACGTTCGTCACGAGTGAGATGACCATGAGGATCGCGGCGAGGTAGAGAATCGACGAGGCCTGCTCGAGACTCGTCGCGCCGACGTACTCGGAGGCGACCTTGCTGCCGAGGGAGTCTCCCGGCTCGAACCACGAGGTCGGAATCGCATTGTGGTTGCCGATCGTCTGGTTGACCGCGATCGCCTCACCGAAGGCCCTGCCAAGCCCCAGGAGCACCGCTGCCATGATCCCGGGTGCGGCATAGGCCAGCATCACCCCGCGGATCGACTCCCAGCGGGTCGAGCCGAGCGCGAGCGCGCCGTCCGTCAGGTCTCTGGGGACGCGAAGGAAGAGCTCGCGGCAGATCGCGGACGTGATCGGGATGATCATGATCGTCAGGACGAGGGCTCCGGCAGAATGCCCGCCTGCGAGGGATCTCCGGAGAAGATGGGGAGCGCACCGAGCGGCGTAGCTTGAATCCAGGGCTCGAGGTGGTCTCCACCCAGGGACGAAAAAGGAGGATCCCAGAGGCCGAGCACGACGCTCGGAATCGCTGCAAGGAGCTCGACCATCGTTGCGATCGGGGCTGCGAGTCTCCTCGGAGCGATCTCGGTCAGGAACAGCGCGATGGCGATCGAGAGCGGTGTCGCGATCACGAGCGCGATCACGGAGGTGACGACCGTTCCGTAAATGAAGATGAGGGCGCCGAACTGCTCGGTGACCGGATCCCATGCCTCGGTCCAAGACGAAGCTCAGCCCGAAGGTCTGGACCGCCGGCCACGCGAGGTCGAAGACCTTGTAGGCGATCAGGCCGAGCAGGCCCGCCGCGCCAGCCGCAGCCGCGATGGCGATCCCCTTGAGCAGGATGTCGCCGAGGCGCAATACCGCGGCGCCGGAGATCGCTCTCCGGCGCCGCGGGGTCGTACGTCGTCGTCGTCATGCGACCGGGCCGCTACGACCCGGCCTGGATCTTCTTGATCTCTCGATAGACGAAGCCGTTGACGGACGAGGGGAGCGGCACGAAGAAGAGCGGAAGGCCCGAACTTCTGGCCCGCGGTCACGGCCCAGTAGACGAACTTCCGCAGGTCAGCCGCCTTGTCGCCCGAGCTCGTCGGGACGATCACGTAGGTGAACGTCGAGATCGGATAGGCCTTCCT
>CAVWES010000018.1:0-62956 GCA_963754175.1 uncultured Gaiellaceae bacterium
CGTCAGCAAGCGCTTCGGAGACGCCGATGCGGTGCGCGAGGTGACGCTCGCGATCCGCGAGGGAGAGTTCTTCTCGCTCCTCGGCCCGAGCGGGTGCGGTAAGACGACGACCCTGCGGATGATCGCAGGGTTCGAGGTGCCGGACGAGGGGCGCATCATCCTTCAGGGACGGGACGTCACGTCGGTCTTCTCGAACCGACGACCCGTCAACATGGTGTTCCAGCAGTACGCGCTCTTCCCGCACATGTCGATCTACGACAACGTCGCGTTCGGGCTCAAGGTGAAGCGCGTTCCCCGGAAGGAGCACCGGGGGCGTGTGCTCGAGATCCTGCGCGTCGTCGAGCTCGAGGGGCTCGAGAACCGGCGCCCGCGGCAGCTCTCAGGCGGCCAGCAGCAGCGCGTGGCGCTGGCCCGCGCGCTCGTCAACCAACCTGCCGCGCTGCTGCTCGACGAACCGCTTGGTGCGCTGGACGTAAAGCTCCGCAAGCAGATGCAGCTCGAGCTGAAACGGATCCAGACCGAGTTGGGAACGACGTTCGTGTACGTCACCCACGACCAGGACGAGGCGCTTGCGATGTCCGACCGGATCGCGGTCATGAACCGCGGGCAGGTCGAGCAGATCGGGGGCCCGCGCGAGATCTATGAGCATCCCACCACGGCTTTCGTCGCGGACTTCATCGGCTCTCTCAACACGCTCGAGCTGACGGTGGATGAGATCGTGGGGGGCTTCGCGGTCATGCGTGCAGCGGAAGGAGAACGGATTGTTCTCGCCGCTCCGCCAAACGCCCGGGTGGGTACGGCTCTCCGAGTCGCGGTTCGTCCGGAGCGCGTTCGCATAGGTGCGGTGGGTGCTCACGCTCCTCCCGAGGGCGGCTCACTGCTGGGAGGAACGATCGCCGAGGTCGTCTACCTCGGGATGTACACGCAATTCCACGTGACCACCGGAGCGGGCCGCGTGGTGGCGAGCCGGCTCGCAGACGAGCTGGTGACGCCGCTGGAGGTCGGCAGCTCGGTCATCGTCAGCTGGGAGCCGGAGCACACGTCCGTGGTCTCTGGTTCCGGGCTGCAGCCGATGTCTCTCTAGGCCTCGAGCTCCCCGAGTCTGCGCTCGGCGACACGCCGGCCGACCTCAGCGGCTACCACGACCAGCAGCGAAACGGTGATCACCACGACCGCGACCGCAATCACCTGCGGCAGTTGGTTCGGGAAGCGGAGCGCTGCGTAGAGGTAGACAGGGAAGGTCACCGTCGAGCCTTTGACGAACGAGGCGACCGCGTACTCGTCGAACGACGTCGTGAAGGCGATGAGATAGGCCGAGACCACCGCCGGCAGCATCAACGGCAAGGTGATGGAGCGGAACGTTCTCAGCCGGCTCGCCCCGAGGTCATAGGCCGCCTGTTCGAGCGAGACGTCGATCTGCTGAAGCCTCGGGATCATCACGAGCATTGCATAGGGGATCGTGATCACGATGTGCCCGATGACCACGGTCTTGACGCCCAGCTCGACCCCGACGGCGTGAAAGAGCAGCAGCAGGGAGATCCCGAAGACGATGAACGGGATCACGAGTGGACTGAGGAGAAGCGCCGAAACTGGTCCCGTCCCCCGGAAGGGATGGCGGACGAGCGCGATCGCGGCGAGCAGGCCGAGGATGACGGCGCCGAGGCTCGAGAGTGCGGCGACGATAGCGCTCGTCTTCAGCGCGTCCTGGAGGTCGGGGTTCGTGAGGAACTGGTGGTACCAGCTGAGCGTGAACCCGCTCAGCGGGAACGTCGGCACGGCCGAGTCGTTGAACGAGAAGATGAGCAGGACGACGATCGGGGCGTAGAGGAAGACGACGATCAGGGCGAAAAACGCTCGTAGGAGCCACGCGCCAGTTCTCGAAAGGGCGACGTCCATCAGTCGGCCGCAACCTGTCGTGGCTGGAGGAAGCGCGCGAAGACGAGGGTGAGCGCGCCGACGACGCCCAGCAGGAAGAGCGCGAGCACGGAGCCGGTACGCCAGTCGGGGAAGCCGGTGCCGAAGAGGTCGGCGATCTGGTTGCCGTACATGTAACCGTCCGTGCCGCCGACGAGGGACGGCGTGACGAACTCTCCGAGCGTGGGGATGAACACGAACAGGAACGCCGCGAATACGCCCGGCGCGGACAGCGGCAGTGTCACACGGATGAACGCCTGCAGGCGGCTCGCTCCGAGATCGGTCGCCGCCTCGAGCAGCCGACGGTCGAGGCTCTCGAGCGATACGAAGATCGGCAGCGCGACGAAGGGCAGCCAGATGTACCCCAGCACGAGCATGACGGCGAATTGCGTGTAGATCAGCGTCAGCGGATGGTCGGGCGACGTCACACCGATCGAGGACAGGAGGCTGTTGATCGGCCCCTGGTCCCCGAGGAGCACTTTCCAAGCCAGCACCCGCAGGAGGTAGCTCGTGAGGAAAGGAGCGATCAGGAGCAGGAGGAGGACGTATTTCCGCTTCGTGCCCGAGAGCGCGAGGTAGTACGCGAGCGGATACGCGAGAGCGACGATGATCGCCGACACGATCAGCGACATCTTCACCGACTTCCAGAACAGCGCCAGATAGATATGGCCGAGAAACGGGTCGCCGGTGATGAGATGGCGCCACGCAGTGAGCGTCACCGGATGAGGCCCGTTCGTGATCGAGAGCGCGTCGAGGCTGTACGCCGCGACGATCCCGATCGGCACGACGAAGAAGACGATGAGCCACGCCACCGGGAGGCCGAGCAAGGTCGGCGCAGTCAGATCCAGCCGGAACCGCCGGCGGCCCGCGCGGCTCGCCGTCGACGTCCCGGCTTCGGCCTCGCCCAGCATGACGCGAACTAGCGGCTGCCTCTCAGGCCGACTTCACTCCTTCCCACACCTTCGCGTAGACATCGCGCCGCGGAATGTGGCGGTCGATGTACGCGTTGCGCGGCCCGAGGGCGTTCGGGTCGTCGATCTTGAGAGCACGCAGGAGATCACTCGACGACGGCTTCGCGAGAAGGTTCGCGTGACCGTAGCCGTAGTTGTCCTCGAGCCACTTCCCGCTTGCGGCGGAGCTCCAGGCATCGGCGAACGCGTGCGCGAGCTTGGGACGCGGCGAGTCCTTGAGCAGCATCAGCATGCCGACCCAGGCGAGCGGCTTCTCCCTCGGCATCATGTACACGACCGGGAGGCCGGGCTTGGGCTTCTTCCTCATCTGCACCCAGTCGTTGGGCCAGGCGTAGGCGATCCAGAGATCACCCGAGCCGAACGCTTGCCAGAGTGCAGTCTCGGAGGACCAGATCGTGCGCACGAGGTGCTTCTTGGAGATGAGGAATTTCTGGGCCTGCTTGAGCTGCGCGTCGGTCTGGTTCCACGGGTCCTTGAACCCGAGATACAGGCCGGTCATCGGGAGCATCGTGCTGCCGTCGTCGTACCAGGCGATCTTGCCCTTGTAGCGTTCGTCGAACAGAAGGCCCCAGGAGCGCGCCTTCGGTTTCACTTTGTCCGACCGGTAGAGGACCGCGTCGAAGCCCCAGTCCTCCGGGATTCCGTACTGCTTTCCCTTGTACTGGCCCGCCTTCACCATCAGCGGGTTGAGATGCTTGAAGTTGGGGATGAGCTTCGTGT
Organism: uncultured Gaiellaceae bacterium; assembly: GCA_963754175.1. Lineage (GTDB taxonomy): Bacteria > Actinomycetota > Thermoleophilia > Gaiellales > Gaiellaceae > GMQP-bins7. The sequence goes on from CAVWES010000018.1 coordinate 3,606, forward strand.
CCCAGGGCTGCACGAGACCGCTCTCGGCGAAGTACCTCACCCAGCCGACGTACGGACGGAAGATGTCCCAGTTGACGCCCTGTTGGAACTTTCCGAGCGCGTCCGCCTCGTTCGCCATCACGGTGAACTTCGGCTTGTTCTTCGGGTACTTCTTGTCGTACTGCGCGAACATGGACTGGCCGCCGTCGTAGCCGTAACCGGCCCAGTCGAGCACCTGCAGCCGTCCGCTCTCGGCAGCGAGGCGGTCGAGTGCTGCCTCCGCCACGGAAGTGCGCCCAGCGAGCAGCCCCATACCGCCTGCAGCCGCCGCCAGCTTCAGCACGTCCTGCCGACTGAGCCGCTGCTCCAGCAGACCCTGGTCGTCGTTCATCTCGATCTCCCTTCGTTCGACGCCTGCCTCGTTGGCCGCGACGACACCGCCGCATGCGTTTCCTTGTCCGCTAGTAGCTCGGTGGGCTGATGATCCACATCACCTCCGCCGGGTCCCCGCCGATGTTCACGAGACGGTGCGGGGTCGAGGAGCGGTAGTCGATCGAGTCGCCCGTCGAGAGCTCGAAGACCTCCGAGCCGAGCTGGAGCGACACGACTCCCTCGAGAACCACGAGGAGCTCCTCGGAGTCGCCGTGCGTATACGGCTCGTCGCCCGTCGAGCCGCCCGCGTCGAGCTCGCCGACGATCACCTGCAGGTGCTCGAGCGGCCGAGGCGTGAGCATGAACTTGCGGCCGAGCGTCCCGAACGCGAGGTTCGGCCGTGCCTCGCGACGGAGGACGCGCGGCCTGCCCGTCGACCCGTTCGGCTCGAAGAGGTCTGCGACGTTCACGCCGAGCGCAGCGGCGATGCGCTTCAGCGAAGCGACGCTCGCGTTTGCACGGCCCCGCTCGACCTGGCTGAGGAAGCTCTCGGAGAGGTCCGCGCGGTCGGCGACGGTCTTCAACGTCACTCGGCGCAGGCGCCGGATCGCCCGGAGCCTCTCGCCGACGTCCACGCGCTCGGTTTCAGCGGTCTGCGAGTTCATCGAAGAAAACTGAAGCGACACTACTCCTCGCTTTGACGGGAAGCAACCGTGCGTGAGAGGCTGGTCGCGGTGGACAGGGCAACCGTCGTGTTCTTCCCAGAAGGGGCGTTCGGGCCGACGAACAACTGCGTCGGGATCGGACAGGTCCTGCGCGAGCGCGGGCATCGGGTCGTCTTCGTCGTCGAGGAGTCCTTCGCCGGCAACCTCGAAGCCCAGGGCTTCGAGGAGCGACTCATGCGGCTCGGGCCGCCACCGGAGGCCGAGGAGGAGCCAGGTCAGTTCTGGAAGGACTTCATCCGCGACACCGCCCCCGTATTCCGCAAGCCGACCATCGAGCAGCTCGCGGAGTTCATCGAGCCGACCTGGCGCGCGCTCTGCGACGGCGCACGTTACGTCGACGACCGCCTGCGTGAGATCTTCGACGAGCTCGACCCGGACGTGATCGTGCAGGACAACGTCGTCGGCTTTCCTGCGATCGAGCACTCCGGCCGGCCATGGGCGCGAATCGTCTCCTGTAACCCCCTCGAGGTGAAGGACGTCGAGATTCCGCCGGTTTTCTCGGGCTACCCGGCCGGCGATCGCACCGGTTGGGACGAGTTCCGCGCCGAGTACCTGCGCGTAAACGCCGAACTCCACGGCGAGTTCTCGGCGTTCTTCGAGGAACGCGGTGCCCTGGCCTTACGAGAGGGCGAGTTCATCAACGAATCGGAGTGGCTGAACCTGACGCTGTATCCGCGCGAGGTCGACTACGCGCGAGGCACGCCGCTCGGACCGACCTGGCACCGCCTGGACACGTGCGTGCGGCGCTCCGAGGCCACAACGCCTCTCCCGGATCGGATCACGACCGGAGAGGGCGGCCTCGTCTACCTCTCGCTCGGAAGCCTCGGCTCCGCCGACGTCGACCTCATGAGGCGACTCGTCGATGTGTTGTCGCGCGCACCGCACCGCTTCATCGTCTCGAAGGGCCCGCAGGCAGCCGAGTTCGAGCTGGCCGAGAACATGTGGGGCGAGGAATTCGTGCCCCAGCCGGCGCTCCTCCCGCTGGCCGACGTGGTCATCACCCACGCGGGAAACAACACGACGACCGAGTGCTTTCACTTCGGCAAGCCGATGATCGCGCTCCCGCTCTTCTGGGATCAGTACGACAACGCCCAGCGAGTCGCCGAGACCGGCTACGGAATCCGACTCACGACGTACGAGTTCGAGGACGCCGAGCTGCTGGGGGCGATCGACCGGCTCCTTGCCGATGAGCCACTCCGCGGGCGTATGGCTGCGATCGCCGCCCAGGCGCAGTCGCAACCCGGAACGATCACCGCGGCGGATCTCGTCGAACGGCTCGCCCGCGAACGCGCGCCGATCACGGGCTGAGTCAGGTCAGGCCGAAACCACCTGAACCCGTGTGCCGTGCGCGATACTCGCGAGCGTGGAGGCGTATCGCACGCCCGACGAGCGCTTCGAAGGCCTTCCCGGGTACACCTTCGACGCGCACTACGTCGAGCAGGACGGGCTGCGGATGCACTACGTCGACGAGGGGAGCGGCGATCCGGTGCTGCTCCTGCACGGCGAGCCGACCTGGGCGTTCCTCTACCGCACGATGATCCCGACGATCTCGGGCGCGGCTCGCGCCGTCGCGCCCGACTACTTCGGCTTCGGGCGCTCCGACAAGCCGACCCGGATCGAGGACTACTCCTACGACTTCCACTACGGATCGATCGAGCGCTTCGCCGACGAGCTCGACCTGCGCGAGACGACCGTCGTCGTCCAGGACTGGGGCGGGCCGATCGGGCTGCAGGCTCGCCGTCGAGCGGCCCGATCGCGTCTCGCGCCTCGTCATCCTGAACACGGGGATCGGCGCCGGCCGCGCGCCCTCGGAGGAGTGGCTCCGCTTTCGCGAGTTCGTCCGCCGCGTCGGCACCGATCTCGTCCCCGGTCAGCTCATCCGGATCTCGGCCGTGACCGAGCTCGCCGACGACGTCGTCGAGGCGTACAACGCGCCCTTCCCGACGCCCGAGTCGAAGGCCGGAATCCTGGCGTTCCCGGAGCTCGTCCCGACCGAGCTCGAGCACCCCTCGCGCGGCGAAGATGACGGAAGTGCGCGCCGCGCTCGAGCACTGGGAGCGAGCCGGCACTCGTCCTCTTCTCCGACTCGGACCCGATCTTCTCGACGGCCGCGGCGGAGCGCATGGCGTCACGCATCCCGGGCGCTGGACCGGCCGAGACCGTCACGGGTGCGGGGCACTTCCTGCAGGAGGAGAAGGGCGAGCAGATCGCCGAGCGGGTCGTGCGCTTTCTCGCCGAGAGCTAGCCCGGGACGACCCAGGTGTCGCCCGAATGGAGGAGCGCAGAGAGGTCGCCCTCGCCCCGCTGCTCCCGCGCCGCATCGAGCTGCTCGCTCATGAGGTCGTCGTAGACCGGTTGCTCGAGCGAGCGAAAGACACCGAGTGGCACGGCTCCGTCACGTCTCGTACGTGATCCGAGACAGTGCGAACGCGAGGCTCGCCTGGGCGTGTGCGGCGTCATGGACGAGGAGCGAGTTCTCGCCGGCCTCCGCGACGTCGACGACCCGCAACGAGCCGTCGGGGTACTGCTGGATGCCCCGCTCGCCCTCGATCCCGAAGCGGATCCGTTCCCCGTGCTGGAGGTAGACCCGGTTGCCCTTCTCCTCACGGACGACGTCGAAGGCACCGTCGTTGTAGATGTTGCAGTTCTGGAGGATCTCGACGAACGCGGAGCCACGGTGCCGCGCCGCCGCGCCGAGCACGTCCGTCAGGCCCTTCTTGTCCGTGTCGATCGCCCGCGCGACGAACGAGGCCTCGGCGCCGATCGCGACGGACAGCGGGTTGAAGGGATGGTCGAGCGAGCCCATCGGTGTCGACTTCGTGACCTTTCCGATCTCCGAGGTCGGCGAGTACTGCCCCTTCGTCAGCCCGTAGATCTTGTTGTTGAAGAGGAGGATCTTGAGGTTCACGTTTCGGCGGAGCGCGTGGATGAGGTGGTTCCCGCCGATCGAGAGGGCGTCGCCGTCGCCCGTGACGACCCACACCGACAGGTCGGGCCTCGTCACCGCGAGCCCGGTCGCGATCGCGGGTGCGCGCCCGTGGATCGAGTGCATCCCGTACGTCTGCATGTAGTAGGGGAAGCGGGCGGCGCAGCCGATCCCGGACACGAACACGATGCGCTCGCGCTCGAGCCCCAGCTCGGGCATGAAGCCCTGGATGACGTTCAGGATGGCGTAGTCGCCGCAGCCCGGGCACCAGCGGACCTCCTGATCGGACTTGAAGTCCTTCGCGCTCAGTTGCACGAGGTTGCCGTTGCCGTCGCTCACTGGTCCACCAATGCCGTGATCGCGTCCGCGAGCTCCGCGGCCCTGAAGGGCCGCCCGCGAACCTTGTTGTAGCCGACCGCGTCGACGAGGAACTGGGCGCGGATGAGCATCCGCAGCTGCCCGAGGTTCATCTCCGGGATCAGCACCTTGTCGTAGGCGCGGACGACCTCGCCCGTGTTGCGCGGGAACGGGTTCAGGTGATGGAGGTGCGCCGTCGCGACCTTGCGGCCCGTGGCCCGCACGCGCCGCGCCGCGGCGCCGATCGCGCCGTACGTCGAGCCCCATCCCAGGACGAGCGTGTCGGCGCCGTCGGGATCGTCGACCGCCAGCTCGGGGATGTCGGCTGCGATACCGGCCACCTTCGCAGCGCGGAGCCGCACCATCCGGTCGTGGTTCTCCGGGTCGTACGAGACGTTGCCGGTCTCGTCCTCCTTCTCGAGGCCGCCGATCCGGTGCTCGAGGCCCGGCGTTCCCGGGATCGCCCAGGGCCGCGCGAGCGTCTCGGCGTCGCGCTTGTACGGGAGGAAGCCGGCGTCGTCGTTCGGCGCCGTTGCGAACGTCGTCGAGATGTCCGGGAGCGTCGCGACGTCAGGGATCAGCCACGGCTCGGAGCCGTTGGCGAGGTACGCGTCCGAGAGCAGGAAGACGGGCGTGCGGTACTTCACGGCGATACGTACCGCCTCGATCGCCGCGTCGAAGCAGCCCGACGGCGTCGAGGCGGCGACGACGGGGACCGGGGACTCCGAGTTCCTGCCGAAGAGGACCATCAGCAGGTCGGCCTGCTCGGGCTTCGTCGGCATGCCCGTCGACGGCCCGGCGCGCTGGACGTCGACGATGAGCAGCGGCAGCTCGAGCGTCACCGCGAGCCCGACCGTCTCCGACTTGAGCACGATGCCCGGCCCCGCCGAGGTGGTCACGCCGAGCGCGCCGCCGAAGGCAGCGCCGAGCGCTGCGCCCGACGCAGCGATCTCGTCCTCGGCCTGGAACGTCCGCACGCCGAAGTGCTTCAGCTGCGCGAGCTGCTCGAGGACGTCCGACGCCGGCGTGATCGGGTAGGCGCCGAGGAAGAGCGGGAGGCCCGAGAGCTTGCTCGCGGCGACGAGGCCGTACGTGAGCGCCGTGTTCCCGGACACCTGCCGGTACGTCCCGGGCTCGACCTTGGCCGGAGCGATCTCGTACGAGCTGGCGAAGTCCTCCGACGTCTCGCCGTAGTTCCAGCCGGCCTTGAACGCCTTCGTGTTCGCCTCGACGATCTCGGGCCGCTTCGCGAACTTCGTCTCGATGAACCCGATCGTCCCCTCGACGGGCCGGTGGTAGAGCCAGGACATGAGCCCGAGCGCGAAGAAGTTCTTCGACCGCTCCGCCTCTCGCGACGTGACGCCGTCGATCCCCTTCAGCGCTTCGACCGTCATCGACGAGAGCGCGACCGGGTGCACGTGGAAGTCGGCGAGCGAGCCGTCCTCGAGCGGGTTCGACTCGTAGCCGGCCTTCTGCAGGTTGCGCTCGTTGAAGGCGTCGGTGTTCGCGATGAGCGTCCCGCCCTTCGCGAGGTCGGCGATGTTCACCTTGAGCGCCGCGGGGTTCATCGCGACGAGCACGCTCGGCTGGTCGCCCGGGGTGAGGATGTCGTGGTCCGCGAAGTGCACCTGGAAGCCGGACACGCCTGGAAGCGAGCCGGCGGGCGCACGGATCTCGGCGGGAAAGTCGGGAAGCGTCGCGAGGTCGTTCCCGAACACGGCCGTCTCCGAGGTGAAGCGGTCGCCCGTGAGCTGCATCCCGTCGCCGGAGTCGCCGGCGAACCGGATCACGACCCGTTCGAGGTGCTCGACGGGCTTGCTCGCAGCCATGTTCGAGGTATAGCTGACGCGGCGGCGCAGCGACGAGCCATCGGTGAATCGCGAGGACGATGAGTCCAAGATGCGACCGGCGGCGAAGCGCCGCTTTAGGGGTCTTCGCGTGAGCGGGATCTGCGTTAGCGGATTCCGCTCGCTGCGAAAGCTCAGCTCAGCTCAGCCGATAGACGATGCGGCCGCGGGTCAGGTCGTACGACGAGAGCTCGATGCGAACGCGATCGCCCGGAAACACCCTGATGCGATAGCGCTTCATCCTGCCCCCCATGTAGCCCAGCGCCTCGTGCCCGTTGTCGAGCCGGACGCGAAACATCCTGCTGCGGAGGGCCTCGATGACCTCACCCTCGACCTCGAGCTTCTCTTCCTTCTCTTTCATTCAGAGCTCCTTGTCTCGAGGGAGAAGGAGCCGTGGCCGCCGGAGCGGCCACGGCTCCGAATTCGCTACGACGCGACGGGGATGACGTTCGTCGCCTCGGGGCCCTTCTGACCCTCGCGCGGCTCGAACTCGACGCGCGACCCCTCGGAGAGGCTCTTGAAGCCATCACCGGCGATGTTGCTGAAGTGCACGAAGAGATCCTTCGAGCCCTCGTCCGGGGTGATGAAGCCGTACCCCTTGCTGTCGTTGAACCACTTCACGGTTCCAGTTGCCATAGAAAACACCTCCCTTACCAACTCACGAACGGGTAAGGAAAGCGCACGCGCAGACCGGACTCGCTCTTGATTTAACGCGGAAACCTTAGCAGCATGCGCTGCCTAGTCGGCTTCCGCGAGGAGCGCCTGGACGTCGAGCGGCCGCGTGAACATCTCGAGGCCCTCGCCGTCTGCCCGCATCGGCCACTCCTCGCGCGGGCGATCGCGGTAGAGCTCGAGCCCGTTGCCGTCCGGATCACGGAGATACAGCGCTTCGCTCACCCCGTGGTCCGACGCGCCGTCCAGCGGAATGCCGGCGTCCACGAGACGCCGAAGGGCATCCGCGAGCGTCTTGCGATCCGGGTAACGGATCGCAGCGTGGTAGAGGCCGGTGTGCCCGGGAGGAGGAGGCGTTCCGCCCTTCGACTCCCAGGTGTTGAGACCGATGTGGTGGTGGTACCCACCGGCGGAGATGAACGCTGCCTGGTCGCCCATGCGTGCCTGTTCCTCGAAGCCGAGCACGCCGCAGTAGAACGCGAGGGCACGATCGATGTCCGCCACCTTGAGGTGGACGTGGCCGATGTCGACGCGCGGATCGATGGTCATGCGAGAACCGTAGCCTCCTCGGGCCGTTCGCTGGGGGCCGGTGGGAGACCGAGCGCCAGGCCCGCCGCCACCCACACGGTGAACGCGATCCAGTGGATCCCGATGACGTCGGTCTGCAGTCCGATGGCGAGCACCGTCGCGAACGCCGCAGCGAGCCACGCCTCGCGCCGCCACAGGCCGGCGAGCACCGCGATGCTCCAGAAGACGAACGCGAGCGCCCCGGCGACACCCGCGTCCACGCCGAGCTCCGTGTACGTCGACTCGCCCGCGCGGATCTCGACGCCGGTGCGCTTCGCGACGACGCCCGCGTTCCCGAGCCCGTAGCCCTGCGGATGCTCGATGACGACGCGGACGCCTTCGCGGAGGTTGCGCCAGTGGCTCTCCGTCGACGCCTCGTCGCCCGCGAACGGGTCGCCGCTCGTGTCGCCCTGCTTCTGCGCGTTCTCGCGGAGCCACTCGAGCTCCTCGGGCGTGTAGCTCGTCGACGGCCCGATCGACGGGTATGCCGCGAGGAAGAGGGCGCCGACCACGACCGAGGCCACGGCGAGCACGGCCGGCGCGAGCCGGCGCTGCGCGAGCGCGAGGACGAGGAGCCCGAACGCGAGCGCGGCAAGCGCCGCGCGCGTGTGCGTGTAGAGCAGCGCGACGTAGAGCAGGACGGCGAGCAGGCCCCACCACACACGGAACGGGCGGCTGACGACGTAGACGAGCGCGACGACGAGCACGTACGCGCTCGCGAGCGGCGAGAGGAACGTGGAGACGAGCCGACGGATCGGGTTCTCCTCGTCGCCCGTGTTGAAGACCCAGTTCTCCGGCAGTCCCGAGAGCCCCTCGTAGTCGAGCCCGAGCTGCTCCCGGTACCAGCCCGGGACGCCGGAATCGCGCCACGCCTGCAGGGAGATGAGGGCGAGGTCGGCCAGCCCGACGACCGCGACGATGACCGCCGACAGCGCGATCAGCCCTCCGATCCGGCCTCGTTCCTGCCAGGCGATCGCAGCGAGCCGGCCGAGCGCGTACGCCGCAACCGGAAAGAGGTGGTGCCGGAGCGCGAGCAGCTCTCCGCGCGCCGTGGCCTCGCCCCCGAGCACGTCCTGCGGAATGGCCCAGTAGACGAGGATCACCGCGGCGTAGGTTGCGGCGAGGACGTCGGCCGCCCTGACCGCCGGGAGGCGCCGCACCTTCCACGCCACCACGACGAGGGCGACCAGGAGCAACGCCTCCTTCCACGCCGCGACGACGTCGAGGGACGTGCCGCGAACGCCGAGATCCCACAGCTGCGCCATCGCGACGTTGTGCAGGACCAGCCCCACGACGAGGACTCCGATCGCGATCGTGGTGAAACGGCGAGCGCTAATCGACGATCGCCACCAGGGTCAGCCCGAGGCTGACGACGCGGACACGACCTGGAAACAGCGCGGCGAGGCTGCGCCGCGACAACAGCTGGACGTCGGTCGCGAACTCCTTCCCGGCTGCTCGATACGCCCGGTGCGCGAGCGCGTCCGGAAGCCAGTGGACGAGCGGCAGCCGCGTGTGCACCTCGACGGGAAAGAGGCGGTTGGGCGTCGTGATGAACACGCGGCGACCCACGCGGATCGCCTCGCTGACGAGCCTGCGCTGGCGCTCGCGGCCGCCGACGTGCTCGATCACCGCGTTCGAGAACACGACGTCGAACGCGCCGTCCTCGAAGGGAAGGTCGCACGCGTCGCCCTGGACATAGCGAATGCCGGGGTAGCGCGCGCGAAAGCCCTCCCCGTCGTGCAGGCCGAGCGCGGTGATCCGCTCCGGCCACGGGTAGCGCTCCTCGAAGAAGTTCAGCGTGCCGCAGCCGTCTCCCTCGCCGAAGCCGAGCTCGTCCGCGCCGACATCGAGCACGGACGTGTCCGGTGTGGGCTGCAGCTCGTCGAGGAAGAGGCGCAGCTTGCGCTCTCGAGACCGCAGGGAGATGGCATCGGCGAGCCGCATCGCGCGTAAGTATCGGGTCCGCGGGTGTCAGTAGGCTGGGCCGATGGTCGAGGCGGTGCTCCGGGCGCGAGGGCCGTACTCGCTTCGACTGACGGCGGGCTCGAACGAATGGACGTCCCGCCTCTGCGACGGGCGCTGGGCCTCGGCCCGGCAGCAGCACGACGGTCACGTCGTCGTGCGCGCCTCGTGCGAGCAGGCGGTCGAGGAGGCACGGTTCCTGCTCGCGCTCGACGACGACACGAGCGAGTTCCACCGCCGCTTCGGCCACGACCCGCTGATCGGCCCGACCGTGCGACGACTCCGCGGGATGCGAACGCGACGGAAGCCGACCGTGACGCACGCAGTCATCCGCGCGGTCTGCGGGCAGCTCATCCAGGCGAGCCGCGCACTGCAGATCGAGCGCACGATCATCCGTGCGTGTGGAGAGGACCCGCCGACCCGGGAGTCGCTCGCGCGCCTCTCTCCCGCACGGCTGACCGCGAGCGGGCTCGCCGCGAGCCGAGCCGCGACCCTGACGCGGCTCGCGCGCTCGGTCGACCTCGAGGGGCTGCGAGGGCGACCCGACGCGCTCGCGCGACTCGGTCGCGAGCGCGGTGTCGGCCCGTGGACGGTCGGGGTCGTCTCGCTCCAGGGGCTCGGCCGCTACGACGCGGGGCTCGTGGACGACCTCGGCCTCGTCAAGCTCCTCGCGTCGCTCCGCCGGCGCTGGCCCGAGCCGGGCGAGACCGCGGAGCTCCTCGCCCCGTACGCCGAGTGGCAGGGCCTCGCGAGCGTCTTCCTGCTGCAGGGATTCAAGCGCGGGCTCGTGCCCGGCGCGAGCATGGACCGGGCGCGACTCGTGCGCGCAGCGCACCGCCCGGCAGCCTAGAACGCCGTCGAGACGCCTTGTGACACGGTGTCACTTGATCCGGCCGCGCCGTACACTCCGCGCATGGTCGACCCGCGCAAGATCGCGATCCTCGGGGCGGGCCGGATCGGCGAGTCGCTGATCTCCGGGCTCCTGTCGTCGGGCTGGCGCGAGCCGTCGGAGGTCGCCGCGACGAGCCGCCGAGCCGAGCGCGTCGCAGAGCTCCGCGAGCGCTACGGCATCGACGCCACGCTCTCGAACCACGACGCCGCCGCCGGCGCGGCGCTCGTCGTCATCGCCGTCAAGCCGCAGGACATCGAGGGCTTGCTCGGCGAGGTCGGGACGCTGATCCTGCCCGAGCAGACCGTGCTTTCCATCGCCGCCGCGATTCCCACCGCGCGGATCGAGAGCAGGCTCTCGGACGGCGTGCCCGTCGTTCGAGCGATGCCCAACACGCCGTCGACCGTCCACGAGGGAATAGCCGGCCTGTGCGCGGGCGCGCACGCCGGCGACGAGCACCTCGACCTGGCCGAGGAGGCGCTGTCGCATCTCGGCGCTGTCGTGCGCGTTCCGGAGCAGGCGATGGACGCGATCACCGCCGTCTCGGGGTCCGGGCCCGCGTACTTCGCGCTCCTCGCCGAGGCGATGATCGAGGCGGGGATCCTGCTCGGCCTCTCGCGCGAGATCTCGACGCAGCTCGTGGTCCAGACGATGCTCGGCACGGCGAAGCAGCTCCGCGACGAGAAGATGCACCCGGTCGAGCTCCGCGAGATGGTCACGTCGCCGGGCGGCACGACGATCGCCGCGATCCGCGAGCTCGAGATCGCCGGCGTGCGCGCGGCGTTCCTGAACGCCATCCAGGCTGCGATGGTGCGCGCCCGGGAGCTCGCCGCCGGCGATCCCTGACGGCGCGCGCGCTCGTCTCACGTCAGCTCTTCACGGTTGCTTCGGTTGGACGGAGAACGAGCCTCGAACTCATCGCTCGGGCAGGAGCGGCGACGCGAGCGCGACGGAGAGGCCGCGCTCCGCGGCGAGTGCCTGCAGCGCGAGCACCGTGTCGGCGACCGCGATGTCTTCGAGGAACTCCTCGCGTGCCTCGAAGTCGGCGACGAGCGCACGGATCGCGCTCTCGTACGCGGGCGCATCGGACGCGGCGAGCGCCGCGAGCGAGTCGACGACCGCAGGCGGAATCGCCTCCACGCCCGAAAGCGTCGTGACGAGCGCCGCGGCGCCGACGTCCTCGCCCAGCACGAGGTGCGCGAGCGAGGCGGCATAGCGGCCGATCGGGCTCTCCGAGACCGCCGCACCCGCGTCGAGCGCCCAGCGCGCGTCCTCGCGAGCACCATCGAGATCGCCGGCGATGAGCCGTGACTTCATCGCCCCGATCGGGCGCCCCCAGCTTCCGGGCGGCGCGCCGTCCCAGCTGCGCCGGTACGTCTCGGCCGCGCGGACGAGCCACTCGTTCGCCTCGCCGCGCCGACCGCGCATCAGCAGCGCGAGGCCGGCAGCCCAGGCCGCGTTGCCCATCCGCGTGAGCTGGCGCTGCCGCTCGTCGGGATCCTCGGGCAGCCGCGCGGCTCCGTCCTCGTAGCGCGCCTGCGCGGCGCGCGCGCGTTCCTCCCAGTCGCTCGGCACTCCGGAAGTATCGTCTCGGCCGTGTCCGAGCTCCGCGAAGTGGTCTACGTCGACGGCGTGCGCACGGCGTTCGGCCGCGCGACAGCGGACGGCTTCTTCGCGAAGACGCGCGCCGACGACATGGCCGTCAAGGCCGTGCGCGAGGTGCTCCGGCGCAACCCCCAGCTCCCGCCCGAGCGGATCGACGACGTCGTCTTCGCCGCGACCGCGCAGGTCGGCGATCAGGGGCTCACGCTCGGTCGCGACGTCGCACTCCTCGCCGGGCTCCCGACGACCGTCCCCGGGTTCGCGGTCGACCGCATGTGCGCCGGCGCGCTCACCGCAACGACGGCCGGCGCCGGTGAGATCGCCATGGGCGCGGCAGACGTCGTCCTCGTCGGCGGCGTCGAGCACATGGGCCACCACCCGATGGGCGCCGACGTCGACTTCAACCCGCGCTTCGTTGCCGAGCGGTTGATCGACGAGTCGGCGGCCGTCATGGGACAGACCGCCGAGAACCTCCACGACGCCTTCCCGCACCTGACGAAGGAGTCCGCCGACGCGTACGCCGTCGAATCCCAGCGCCGGGCCGGTAAGGCCTGGGACGACGGCGTCATGGACGAGATCGTCGTTCCGATGTCCGTCTTCACGGACGAAGGGTGGACGGTCGCCGACCGCGACCAGTTCCTCCGTCCGGACACGACCATGGAGGCGCTCGCGACGCTGCGGACGCCGTTCCGTGCGGGCGGCCGCGTCACTGCGGGCAACTCCGCCGGCCTGACGGACGGCGCGACCGCCGCGCTGATCGCCTCCGAGGACGCCGCACGGGAGCTCGGCCTCGAGCCGAAGATGCGCCTCGTCGGCTTCGCCTACGCGGGTGTCGAGCCCGAGCTGATGGGCCTCGGGCCGGTCCCGGCGACGAAGAGGGTGCTCGAGCGGGCCGGCTTGACGATCGACGACATCGACCTCTTCGAGCTGAACGAGCCCTTCGCCGTCCAGGTGCTCACGTGGTGCGACGGCGTCGGCGTGTCCCCCGACGATCCGCGCCTGAATCCCTACGGCGGAGCGATCGCATGCGGTCACCCGCTCGCAGCGACCGGCGTGCGGCTGCATGGCGCAGCTCGCCCGTGGATTCCGCGACCGCCCGGGCTCGCGCTACGGGCTGACGGCGCTCTGCATCGGGCTCGGCATGGGCGCAGCGATCCTCTGGGAGAACGTCCAGAACGGTGGCTAGCAGCCCGACCGAGTTCAAGCTCCAGCGCCTCGACACACGCGTCGGACCGATCGCGCTCGTGACGATGGACAACGGCGAGGACTGGCAGAAGCCGAACACGTTCGGCGAGGCCGGCGCTCCGCTCGCTCGAGGGCGTGCTCGACAGGCTGCGCTCGCGCGACTGGCGCGGGCTGCTCCTCACCGGCAAGCCGTTCGTCTTCGCGGTCGGCGCGGACATCGGCGAGTTCGGCGAGATCACGCCGGAGCGCGCGCGGCTCGGCGGCGAGGCCGGCCACGAGCTCTTCGGCCGCATCCGCGAGCTGCCGTTCGTCACGGTCGCGGCGATCAACGGCGCTGCGCTCGGCGGTGGCGTCGAGATCGCGCTGCACTGCGACTACCGCACGATCGCGTCCTCGGTGCGGCACTTCGCCTGCCCGGAGGTGTTCCTCGGCCTCATCCCCGGCTGGGGCGGCACGCAGCTCGTCCCGCAGCTGGTCGGAGCCGAGCAGGCGGTGACGTTCATCGTGGAGAACCCGCTCCGCCAGAACCGCATGCTCGACGCCCGAAAGGCATTCGAGGCCGGGTACGCGGACGCGCTGCTCGAGCCCGTCGAGTTCCTCGACGAGTCGCTCGCGTTCCTGCTCGACAAGGTCGAGGAGGGTGCGGGCAAGCGGCGGCCGGCGGCCGATCTCTCCGACGTCGCCGAGGTGTGCCGCAAGGCGCGCGCGCGCCTCGACGGACAGGTGCACGGCGCGACGCCCGCGCCCTACCGGGCGCTCGACCTCATCGAGGGCGCCGCCGACCTGGTCGCTCGAGGAGGGCTATCGCGCCGAGGAGGACGCGCTCGCGGAGCTCCTCCCGGGGCCGCAGGCCCAGGCCTCCGTCTACGCGTTCGACCTCGTCGAGCGCCGCGCGAAGCGAGGCGTGGGCATGCCGGACGCCGAGCCGAGGCGCGTGCAGCGGGTCGGCATCGTCGGCGCCGGGCTCATGGCGAGGCAGCTCGCGCTCCTCTTCCTGCGACGGCTCGAGGTCCCGGTCGTGCTCCGCGACCTCACGCAGGAGCAGGTCGACGAGGCGATCACGTGGATCCAGGACGAGCTCGCCGAGCTCGTCCGCCGCGGCCGCCTCGGCGAGGGCAAGGCGCGGTTCCTCGGCTCGCTCGTCTCCGGAGGCACGGGCTGGGACGTGTTCGCGGGCTGCGACCTCGTGCTCGAGGCGGTGTTCGAGGAGATGGCCGTGAAGAAGGAGGTCTTCGCCGAGCTCGAGCGCGTCGTGTCCGCCGAGTGCGTCCTCGCGACCAACACGTCGTCGCTCTCGGTGACGCAGATGGGCGCCGACCTCGAGCACCCCGAGCGCGTCGTCGGCATGCACTTCTTCAACCCGGTCGCGGTGCTGCCGCTCGTCGAGCTCGCTCGCACGCCCGTCGACCGACGACGCGTCGCTCGCGACCGTCTGGGCGGTGACCAAGAAGCTCCGCAAGACCGGCGTCCTCGTTCGCGACGCGCCCGCCTTCGTCGTGAACCGCCTCCTCGGCCGTCAGGGCTCGGTCGTGACGCAGGCGCTCGACCACGGCAACACCGTCGAGGAGACGGACGAGGCAGTTCTCCGCATGGGCCTGCCGATGGCGCCGTCCGTCCTCCTGCAGCTCGTCGGCCCGAAGGTGGCGAACCACGTCCGGCACACGCTGCACGACGCGTGGCCCGATCGCTATCCGCTGTCGAAGACGCTCGAGAGCCTCGCCGAGGGCGGCGACCCGGTGGTCGTCGAGCACGCGCCGCGAACCGTCGACGAGCTCCACACGGCGGTGCTCGAGGCGCTCGCCGACGAGTCCCGGCACATCCTCGAGGAAGGGGTCGTCGCGGAGGCAGCCGACATCGACACGTGCCTCATCCTCGGTGCCGGATTCCCGTTCTGGCTGGGCGGGATCACGAAGCACCTCGACCAGACGGGCGTCTCGCAACGCGTCGTGGGTCGCCCGCTGGCCGAGCTCGGCGCCGCAGCGCACCTAGAACCCGCAGTTGCGAGTCCTCGCCCGGAGTCTGAGGTATGCTCCGTGAGTACCGCTCGCCGGTCAACAGGCGAGCGCAACTCTTCGGAAGGAGCGGCACGGAACGACGTGCTGCCTGAATGCACGAGGCGACGACCATCCCGACGCTGACGTCGGACACATCCGAGAACCTGACTGCTGCGGCCCTTCGCGCCGAGTCCTGGTTCGGCGAGCCGTTCCTGGCGCCGGACGAGGATCCGCTGCAGGCCCTCGCTCCGGGGACCGCCAGGCGCGCTGCGCTCGACGACGCGCTCGCCGAGATCGACGCGGGCCTCGCGTCGCCGTCGGCCCGCTGGAAGGTGCGCTACGGCCTCATGCTCGGGCTCGAGCGCGTTCTCACGGAGGACCCCGCCCGCACCGCCGCGGGCACGGAGCTTCGGCGCCACCAGATCGACGCGCTCACGGGGATGCTCGCCGAGCTGATCGCATCGACGCAGCGCTCCGTCGAGGAGAACGGCAACGGGAACGGGTCCGCGAACGGCGCCGTCGCCGAGGCCGAGGTCGACGACGAGGCCGACGACGACTACGACGCCGGCTTCGTCGACGACGAGCTCATCGAGGAGGAGTTCGTCGGCACCGACCCCGGAGCCATCCGCCGGTACCGCTTCCGCCATCCCGACGGCGTCCGGGAAGACGATCGCCGCCGCGGGCTTCGTCGAGGCCGCCCGGCATCTCGGTGTCCTCATCCTGACCCACCGTCGCCTTCTCGTCGCGCAGTTCAAGCGCGACCTCACGACCGAGGGCTACGGCGATCGCTTCGTGGATCCGATCCTGGCCGGCTCGAAGCCGCCGAGCGAGTCGCCGCTCACGATCCAGACGTACGCATGGTTCGCTCGCCACGGCTCGGAGCTCGATCGCAAGGCGTACCACCTCGTCATCTGCGACGAGGCGCACACGGCGCTCGGGGAGAAGACGAGCGCGGCGATCCGCGCCTTCCACGAGCCCCTGTTCATCGGGATGACCGCGACCGAGCAGCTCATCGCGAAGCAGGTCTCGGACGTCTTCCCCGCCTCGGTCGACGACCTCCCGCTCGGCGATGCCGCCCGACGCGGCCTCATCGCGCCACTTCGCTGCCTGCGCGTCCCGCCCGCGGCGGCGATCAACTCCGTGCCGATCGTCGGCGGCGACTTCGAGGAGCGCGCACTCGCCGCTGCCCTCGACCACGAGGCCCTGAACCAGGCGGCGGCGAGCCTCTACCGCGAGCGCTTCGGATCCACGCCCGGGATCGTCTACGCGGCCGGCGTCGAGCACGCCTACAACCTCGCGCAGGAGTTCCGAGCCGCGGGACTGAAGGCCGAAGCGGTGTCGGGGCGAACGCCGCCCGCGCGCCTGGCCGAGACGCTCGCGGCGTACGAGCGCGGCGAGATCAACGTCCTCGTCAACGCGCAGCTCCTCGCCGAGGGCTGGAACTCGCCCCGCGCGACCATCTGCATGCACCTCGCCCCGACCGCCTCGCGCCGCGTCTACCAGCAGCGCATCGGCCGGATCATGCGCATCCATCCCAGGAAAGAGGCCGGCGTCGTCGTCGACTTCGTGCCCAAGGGCGCGACGCACTCGGAGCGTGTCGTTTCGCTGCACGCGCTGCTCGACTCCGACTTCTACCGCGAGGGCGCGCGCGTCACTCCCGCGCCGCGTCGCCGCCAGCAGCGCCGCGCTCGCCGGAAGCTCTCACCGGTGCCGTGGCTCGTCCCCGTGACCCCCGACGTCGCACGCCGGCTGAACGTGATCCAGCGCGAGTGGCAGCGCATCGACCCGAAGTACCTCGACGACGACGAGCAGCGCTTCTGGGCGACGATCGCCGGGCGGCAGATTCGCTTCGACCAGCGGGCCGAGTTCGCGAAGAAGTTCGCGGAAGGGCCGCGCGAACAAGGGAGCGCTCGAGCAGTTCCTCGCCACGTGCGCTGCGGAGAACCCCAACCGCCGCCTGCGCATGACCGCGCTCATGGATCGTGTGGCCACGCCGATCGATCGCGCGGACTTCGACGACCTCGTCACGCTCGTGACGCAGGCACCGCCGTGGGAGAAGGACCGGGCTGCCGGCGTTCGCATCCTCCTGCGGGCGGTCGGCGAAGGGAAGCCGCAGGCGCCCGATCAGATCCTCGCGCGCTGGACCTGGCGCCTCGCTCGTGCGACGCGCAAGGTGCAGGATCGCCGCGTCTCCACCGAGTTCCCGGAGGCAAAGCGTCTCCTGGGCGCTGCGGCGAACTCGCGCGGCCACCGCCACGAGGAGAACGTGAATCGCCTCGTCCAGGTCGCAGGGGAGATGCCGCTCCCGGTCGGAGCGGCTCTACTCGCCTCGGCGGACGGCTACACGCCGCGTGCGAACGGCGCCCTCGACCACGCACGCGAGGAGCTCGGCACGACCGCCGAGATCGCGAACGCGCTGGCCGACAACCTCCCCGCACCGAAGCTCACGGCGAGGAAGTCCCGGCGGAGGCGTCGCAAGCGCAAGGGAGCGCCTGCGACCGAGGCGCAGACCACGGATGCGACGGCGAGCGAGGCACCGACCGACGTCGTGCCACTCGCACTCGTCGAGCCGGAGGACGAGTCGTCGGTGTCCGAGTCCTCCGAAGACGCTGCGTAGCTCGCGCTAGCCGTCGCCGCCGGACTCGGGCGTGTCCCCGTCGGCCTCTCGATCGCGCAGGAAGCGCGAGATCTCGGCCGCGAGCGCGTCGCCCGACACGATGTCGTCGGACTCCTCGAGCAGCTCCAGCGAATCGGACCGCCGCTCGAGCTCCTCGACGTAGCTCGCCGTGTCCGCGTCGGTCGCCACCGCCTGCGAGACCTGCTCGACGTACTCCTCGGACGCCTCGTCGAGCTCGGTCACGTCGATCGTCGTGGAGAGCACCCCGGCGAGCCGCTCGCAGAGCGCCTTCGCCGCCGGCGGGCTCGGCGCGAGCTGCACGTAGTGCGGCACGGCGGCCCAGAGGCTCACCGACGGGATGCCCGCACGACGGCACGAGTCGAGCAACACGCCGACGATCCCGGTCGGCCCCTCGTAGCGCGAGAGCTGCAGCCCGAGCTCGTCGACGAGCTGCGGGTCGGTCGCGGCACCCGTCACCGGCGAGGCGCGCGTGTGCGGGACGTCGGCGACCAGCGCGCCGAGCGTCACCGCGAGCTCGACCCCGAGGTCACGTGCGAGCTCGGTCACGATCTCGCTGAACGTCCTCCAGCGGTAGTTCGGCTCGACACCGACGAGCAGGATCGCGTCGCGGTTGGCGCCCGGGATCCGGCCGCGGAAGAAGCTGTTCTCCGGCCACTCGATCTTCCGCGTCCGACCGTCTTCGAGCGAGACCATGGGCCGCGTCGCCTGGAAGTCCACGAAGAGCTCGGGATCGATGTCCGCAAACTTCCTGGCTCCCCAGAGCCGAGCGAGGTAGCCGACGGCGAGCGTCGCGGCCTGACCACCGTCGTTCCAACCGCGAAACGCCCCGATCAGGACCGGGCGCTCGAGCGACGAGGGGCGCTCGTAGATCCTGAGCTCACGAGCCACGCGACAAGCCTACTGGCGGGTCAGCGGCCTGGGCGGCCGCCAGAGCGCGAACGCCAGCGCGAGGCTGAACGCCCAGATCGCGGCCGCCAGGATCACGTGAACGAGGACGAGACCCCACGGAAGCGCGTTCCGGTACTGCACCTCGCCCACGATCGCCTGACCGACGAGCACGAGGAGAAGGCCGATCCAGAGCCGGAGCAGCCCCGGGTACCGCTGGCGGATCCTCCAGAGGACCCAGCCCACGACGAGAACGCCGATGCCGAACGCCGCCGCGACGCGGACGTGCACGTAGACGGTGTCCACGATGCCGAGCCCGAGCCGCTCGACGTCGTCGCTCGAGCCCGGGTGCGGCCCCGAAGCGGTCGCAACGGCTCCGGTCACGAGCAGGGCGATGCACGCCGGAAGCCCCAGCACGGTCACGATCCAGCGGAGCCAGGCGGGGTCGGCTGCCGGCGCCAGGCCGTCCCTGAGGCTCCACGCCTCGAACGCGGCGATCACCGCGAGCCCGAACGCCGTGAGCCCGAGCAGGAAGTGCGTCATGACCGCGAGCGGGTGCAGATCGAGCGCGATCGTGATTCCGCCCATCGGGATCTGTGCGACGGCGACGAGGAACGCGCCGAGCGCGGCCCACCGTCCTCCTCGCGACAGCCCGTGCACGCGCCGCGACGCGAGCCACGTGAGGAGCGTGAGGACGATCCCGACCAGCGCGACCATCCTGTTCCCGAACTCGACGAAGGCGTGGAAGCCTTGCTCGGGATAGGGCTTGTCGCCGCAGCTCGGCCAGTTCTCGCAGCCGAGCCCCGAGCCCGTGAGGCGGACGAACGCGCCCGGACGTGATCACGAGGAAGAGGGCGACGCCCGACGCGGTCGCCAGGCGGAGGTAGGTCGGCGCCGAGACCGAGCGGGCACGCGCGACGGCGACGGCCATCTACTCGAGAACCACTCCCGAGCCCTCCTCGACCCGACCGATGCGCGCGGCGAGAATCCCCTCCGCTGCGAAGACCGCCTCGAGGACCGGGGCCCGGTCGCTGGGCATCGAGACGAGCAGGCCGCCGGCGGTTTGCGGATCGAATGCGAGCGCCTCCAGGGCTGCGCTCGCGTGGCTCTCGACGTGCGCGGCTGCGAAGTCCCGGTTCCGCCGATCGCCTCCCGTGCGAACGCCGTCCGCGACGAGCTCGAGAGCGCCCGGGAGCGCGGGGAGCGCACCGGCGTCGAGCACCGCCCGAACGCCGCTCCGCGACGCGAGCTCGTGAGCGTGGCCGAGGAGGCCGAAACCCGTGACGTCCGTCACCGCGTTCGGCTCGAACGGCCGCAGCGCCTCGGCTGCCGCCATGTTCAGCTCGAGCATCGAATCGATCGTGACCTCGAGAGCGCCCGGCGGGGCGAGGCCGTCGCGCTGCGCCTGCAGGACGATTCCGGTCCCGAGCGGCTTCGTCAGGAAGAGCACGTCGCCGGCGCGAGCACCCGCCTTCGCCCAGATGCGCTGCGGGTGCACGGTGCCGACCACGGCCAGGCCGTACTTCGGCTCGTCGTCGCGAATCGTGTGCCCGCCCGCGAGGATCGCACCCGCCTCCCGCACGCGCTCGTCCGCGCCGGCGAGCACCTCGCCGAGCACCTCGACCGGAAGCTCTTCCGGGAACGCGGCCACCGACAGGGCGAGAAGCGGGCGCCCGCCCATCGCGAAGACGTCGTTCAGCGCGTTGACCGCCGCAATGCCACCGAACGTGCGCGGATCGTCGACGAGTGGTGGGAAGAAGTCCACGGTGAAGACGATCGCCCGGTCGTCGTCCAGCCGGTAGACCGCGGCGTCGTCGGCGGGATCGAGGCCGACGAGAAGATCTTCGGCAGCGCCCGGGACGAGCCCGGCGAGGAGCGTCTCGAGGCGTCCCGCGGAGTACTTCGCGGCGCATCCGCCGGCCCGCGCGAGCGACGTGAGCGCGACTGCGTCCACACGAGCACTGTACGCGGAAGGAAATCGCGCGCGCCGCGCGAACACGGCGAGCGGAGAGATCCATCCCCTTCTCCTCTCCCCCTGACGCAGCGGCCGCCGCCCCCTCGGCGGCCGCTTTTTATGGCGGGGGGAAACGATGTTTCCCCCCGCCGGCCCCCCTTCCTCTGGCCGTGCACGCGCCGGCCGTGGTTGGCCTGCGGGCGAATGAATCGCCCTTCGGCCCTCGAGCCGGGCGACCGCTCGGCGATGCGGCACGCTCGAGTGCACTGCGAGATACTCCCGCGCGTGCCTTCGGCGCTCGTCACCGGTGGGTCGTCCGGGATCGGGCTTGCTCTTGCGCGCGCGCTTCGGGAGGACGGGTACGAGCTCACGCTCGCCGCTCGCCGCCCGGAGCCACTCGAGGAGGCCGCGCGCGAGCTCGACGCACTCGCCGTGCCGGCGAATCTCGGCGACGCCGACGAGTGCATTCGCGTCGTCGCCGCCCACGCGGAGCGCTTCGGCGGCATGGACGTGCTCGTCAACTCCGCCGGCATCGGTATCGGCGGGTCGTTCGCGGAGCAGGACACGAAGCGCATCGCACTCCAGCTCGACGTGAACCTCCGTGCGACCCTCGTGATCACGCGCGAGTCGCTCCCCCACCTCCGCGCGTCCCGCGGCCAGATCGTCACGCTCGCGTCGATCGCGGGGACGATCCCCACGCCGGGGCTCGCCGTCTACGGCGCGACGAAGGCAGCGCTCATCGCGTGGACGAGCTCGCTGAACCGCGAGGAGGCGGAGCACGGCGTCCGGGCGACCGCGATCTCGCCCGGCTTCGTCGCGACGCGGATGACCGAGTGGACCGGCCTTCCCGAGGAGGAGCAGATCTCGCCGGACGACATCGTCGCGCTCGTCCGGGCCGTGCTCTCGCTCAGTCCGCCGGCCCGCGTCCCGAACATCGTCGTCGAGCGCCTCGGCGACGCGTACTGACCTTGCGCAGACGGGCAGATCCTGCTAGCGCGGAGTCTCCGGTCGCGCGAAGACCCCCTAAAGGCGGCCGCTTCGCGGCTCGCGGCGCAGTGATCACTCGACGAGCTTCGCGCGCACGGCGTCCTCGAGCTCGGTCACCGAGACCGTGCCCTCGAAGCGATCGACGATCGTTCCCTTGCGCATCGACGAGGAACGTCCAGGGCTCGGTCGGGAGCTTCCACTCCTGCATCCAGCGGTTGAACCCGTTCGCCGGGTCGTTGTCCTCGTACACCTCGACGTGGATGAAGCGCACGTCGTCGCCCTCGAAGCGGTGCGCCACCTCCTCGACGACGTCGACGACCGGACCACACGTTCGGCTCGAGCAGAACTTCGGCGTGGCGAACGTCACGACGAACGGAACCTTCGCCGCGAGCGAGTCGGCGACCGAGTAGCGGAGCAGCGACTCGTCCGGCGGCGTTCGCGTCGTGAGCGCCGCGATGTCGCCGCCCGTCGAGGCGAGCGTCGGCGTCTGCGAGGCGATCGCGCGATCCCCGACGTCCGGCGGCGGGTCCTGCTTCGAGACGACGACGTTGCCGAGCGCCTGCACCTTCGTGCTGCCGCCCTCGGGCTCCGCGAGGAGCCAGTACTTGCCGGCGCGTGGCAGCCGCACGGTGGCGACGTAGATGTGCGTCGCATCGGCCTCGGCTCCACCCGGGACGCCGATCCGCTCGAGCTTCGCCTCCGTCTCGAGGTACGGCGCCTCGTCGAGCGCCTTCGAGACCCAGACACGCGCGGTCGGGAGCGTGACGACACGCCCGTCCGCATCGACCACGAGGAACGAGACCCGATCGTTCCCGGGCTCGTGGTTCTGCGTGCCCGGAATCACGGCGACGTCGTCGCCGGGGGCACGCCAGAGCTCCTCCAGCGTCGCACCCCCACCCGGAGCGGTCGTCGTCTGCGGCGGAGTCCGTGTCAGATCCGCCGCAGCCCACCAGGAGCAGGCACGACAGCACGGTCAGTGCCGCAGCTGGGCGCATAGGCGCCCGAGTGTAGCCGTGCGGTCCCTAGAGCCCGTCGGGCCAGGACCAGCCGCCCTTGCCCAGCGCTGCGGCAAGCAACGCCAGGTTGGCGAGCAGCAGAAGCAGTTTCGGCTTCATGGCGACCTCCTCTCCTAGAAGCGGATTTCCTGGAGCGCCTCGGCGGCGTTCCGGTAGAGACGTGCGGCGTCGCGGTCGTCACCTCGACGTGCCGCGAGATCACCCAGTGCAACCCACGCCTCGGTTCGGTGGCTGATCGACGCCATCTGCTCGGCAGCAGCGTCAGCCGCCCGGAAACACTCTTCCGCCTCATCCAGCCGTCCGCGCTCCAGCAACGCTCGTCCCAGTACGAGCTGCGACGGACAGACCTCGTGGAGATAGTCGTCCCGACCCTGCAGAAGCTCGAGCGCGTTGCGCGCGAGTGAATCCGCCTGGTCGTACTCGCCCCGATTCAGGTGAACCCGGGCGATGCCCTCGAGCGCCTGCGCGGCGTCCGCGGGTGAATCGGAGTCCAGCGCCCTCGAATAGGACGCCTTCAGGTGCTCGACCGCATGCTCCTCGTCTCCCAGGAGGAGCGTCAGGCCGCCGAGCATGAGCAGGAGCCGACCGACGCTCCGCTCGTCGTTGAGCTGCTGACACAGCTCCTTCGCCCGCTGTGCGTAGCTGCGGGACAGTACGTAGTGACCCTGCCGCTGCGCGATGAGCGAGGCCTGGGTGTAGGCACGCGCGATGGCGCCGCGGTCGCCGACGTCCTGCGCCAGCTCGAGAGCGCGCTCGACGTCGTCCCGCGCGGCGACGTAGTCGCGAAGCACGCGACGGCACCGCGAGCGCCACTGCAGGATGTCCGAGCGGAGTGCGCCGACCGGGAGCCCGGGCCGCTCGGCGAGCTCGAGCGCGGCGTCGAACAACGAGACGGCCGTCGAGATGCTCGAGAGCTTGTAGCGGCAGACGCCGATGCGCATGAGCACGTCGGCACGGTCGACGTCGGAGAATTCCGGGCGCTCTGCGATCTCACGAGCCGCGACGAGGAGGTCGAGTGCCTCGCGCGTCTGACCGAGCTCCTGGAGCGCCCACGCCTCGCCCGCGAGCGCGCGGAGCTCGAGCGCCTGCGGCGCCGGTCTGGCGCGCGCCGGGCGCAGCCTCGCGGAACGCCTCGACGGCCTCGTCGTAGCGATGGGAGGCGGACAGCGCCTCGGCGTGCTCGAGCTGCGCCTCGACCTTCGTCCGCTCCTCCGTCGAGACCCCGGAGGCGAGGAAGACAGGATCGACGCCGAGCTGCTCGGCGAGCCAGGAGATGGTGGACTCCGTGGGGCGCGTCTTGCCGCGCTCGATCTGGCTGATGTACTCCTTCGAGAAGCGCTCACCCGCGAGCTGCGTCTGGGTGAGGCCGGCCGACACGCGCAGCGTGCGCAGGCGCTCGCCGAGGCGGGCCCCGGCGGTGGGCGCAGGCGAAGTGGCGGTCTCGGGCATGCCCATATCAGTCAACGTCGCTTTCGGCTCCCCCGCGCTCCCCCGCTCGGGGGATGTCCGGCTCCCGCTTCGGAGTCAAGTAACCGTAGCCCAAATCACTTGACCTGGCTACTTGACTTTTCCGGACACGGCTCCTATAGTCAGGCCCACACCGCAGACGATCGGACGCCAGATCGGATGCGCGGGCACCACCGCCGGATAGGTCGGCGGGCGCAGGACGAGCGTGGCTGGGCCGCAGAGCCACGATTCGCCGGCTCGCCACCCCGGGAAGGGGTCGCCTCGAACGGGAAACGCCCCCGGAGCCGCAGCCGGGGGCGTTTTCGCGTTCGCGGGGAGAAACCGCTGTTTCCCCCCGCGTGCCCCCTTCCCTCTTGCCGTGCACGAGCACGCCGCAGCTGGCCTACGGGCGAATGAATCGCCCTTCGGCCCTCGAGCGTCAGCGACTGCCTCAGCGCTACTTGGCGACAGGCTCGGGCGTCGCGCGCTCGGGCTCGCCGGCCGGCCTCTTCGTGCGGACGGACGAGGGCGTACGCGACGACGGCGCCGACGACCGCGATGCCGGCCGCGACGAGGAGCGCCCGCTCGAAGCCGCGCATGAAGGCTTCCGGCGTTTGCTCGCCGCCGATCTCGGAGGCCATGATCGCGCCCAGGATCGCGACCCCCATCGTGCCGCCGACCTGACGGGCGCTGTTCAGCACCGCCGAGCCGACACCGGCCTTGTCCACCGGCACGCCACGCGTCGCAGCCGCCGCGCTCGGCGTCATCGTGAGCGCCATCCCGACGCCACCGATCAGCATCCCCGGGAGCAGGTTCCAGAACGTCGAGTCGATGCTGAGCCGCGAGAACAGGACGAGCTGCGTCGCGACGAGGATCATTCCTGCGGTCATGAGACCCCGAGAGCCGATGCGATCGCTCGTCCTCCCCGCGATCGGAGCGACGAGGATGATCAGCACCGTCAGG
Organism: uncultured Gaiellaceae bacterium; assembly: GCA_963754175.1. Lineage (GTDB taxonomy): Bacteria > Actinomycetota > Thermoleophilia > Gaiellales > Gaiellaceae > GMQP-bins7. The sequence continues at coordinate 28,572 of CAVWES010000018.1, forward strand.
GGCAGGAAGGCGGCCCCGGCCTGCACGGCGGAGTAGCCCAGGATGTTCTGCATGTAGAGGGACACGAAGAAGAAGACGCCGAACATCGCGAGCGCGACGAGCAGCACGACGAGGTTGGCACCGGTGTAGGTGCTGTTGCGGAAGAGCTCGAGCGGCAGCATGGGGTCGCGTCGTCGCCGCTCGATGACGAGGAACGACGCCGAGCGAGACGGCTGCGAGGACGAACGCGCCGAGGATGCGCGCGGACGTCCACCCGTACGTGTTCGCCTCGATGAGGCCGTACGTCAACGCGAAGAGGCCGAGCGCGGACGTCGCGAGCCCGGGGAGGTCGAGGCTCGCGTGGGTCTCGTCACGCGACTCGTCGATGAAGAGGAGGCTCGCGACGATCCCGAGAGCGCCGACCGGGCACGTTGACGAAGAAGATCCAGCTCCAGTCGATGTGCTCCGTGATCAGGCCTCCCACGAGCGGCCCGATCGCGAGCGCGAGCGCCGACGTACCCGCCCAGATTCCGATCGCGGTCCCGCGCTCGCGCGGCGGGAACGTCGCGGCGATGATCGACAGCGTCGCCGGGTTCATCAAGGCCGCGCCGGCTCCCTGCAGGATTCGCGCACCGATGAGCATCTCGGAGGAGCCTGCGAGCCCGCAGAGGAGCGAGGCCAGCGTGAAGACGACGATCCCGATGATGAAGACCAGCCTGCGGCCGTAGGCGTCCGCGACCTTCCCCCCGACGAGCATCAGGGACGCGAACGTCAGGGCATACCCGGTGACGATCCACTCGAGCTCCGAGAGATCGGCGCCGAGGTCCCGCTGGATCGACGGCAGCGCGACGTTCACCACCGTGTTGTCGAGCATGATCATGAAGAGGCCGATGGAGACGGACCCGAGCGTCAGCCACTTGCGGTTCTCCTCTGCGAAGATCCGAGCCCTCATGCGCCTCCAGACTAGCCACCGCGCACTGGGTGACTTCACGTGGTCCCCCACCTCGGAGCAGCTCGCGAGCGCGAACGTCGCGCGCCTCGCCACGGCTCTCGGCTGCGCGTCCTACGAGGAGCTGCATCGGGTCTCGATCGACGAGCCGGACCGGTTCTGGCGGGCGGTCGTGGACGATCTCGGGATCCCGCTCGCGCGCGCGTGGGACGACGTCCTCGACGACACGCGCGGCATCGAGTGGACGACCTGGTTCGTCGGTGCCCGCCTGAACGTCGCGGAGGCGTGCGTCCACAGGTGGGCGCGTGAGACGCCCGATCGCGAGGCCGCCGCCTGGGCGCCCGAGGAGGGCGAGCGTCGGTCTCTGACGTGGGCCGAGCTGTCGCGCGAGGTGCGCCGATTCGCGGAGGCGTTGCGGGAGCTCGGCATCGGCAAGGGCGACGTGGTCGGCACGTTCCTGCCCATGTCCCCCGAGGCGGCGATCGCGTCACACGCGTGCGCGCACCTCGGGGCGGTGCAGGTTCCGATCTTCTCGGGGTTCGCGGGACCGGCGGTGTCGTCGCGCCTGGCGGATGCCGGAGCGAAGCTCGTGGTGACCGCCGACGCCTCGTATCGCCGCGGCAAGCTCGTTCGGATGAAGGAGGTGCTCGACGAGGCACTCGTCGACGCGCCCACCGTGCAGCGGGTCGTCGTCTGGCAGCGCACCGGAGCTCCCGTCGCGATGGCGTCCGGCCGTGACGTCTGGTGGGAGGACGCCGTCGCGGACAAGCCCGGCACCCTCGAAGCGGTCGAGGTCGACAGCGAGACGCCCTACCTCCTGGCGTACACCTCCGGCACGACGGGCCGGCCGAAGGGCGCGCTGCACGTCCAGGGCGGCTTCCTGCTCTCGATCGCCCGCGAGACCGCCTACCAGGCCGACCTCCGAGCCGGCGACCGCGTCCTCTTCACGACGGACATGGGCTGGATCATGGGGCCGTGGACCGTCGTCGGCGGGATGGCCTGCGGTGCGTCGATCGTCTTCATGGAGGGCGCGCCCGACCAGCCGCACGACCGCGTGTGGAGGCTCGTCGAGGACGAGCGCGTGACGATGCTCGGCGTGTCTCCGACGCTCGTGCGCGCGCTGATCCCGCATGGCGAGCCCGCGCAGGACCTGTCGTCGCTGCGTTCCGTGCTGACCACCGGTGAGCCGTGGAACCGTGGGCCGTACGACTGGCTCGACGAGCACGTGTGCGGCGAGCGGGCGCATCCCGATCGTCAACTGCTCCGGCGGGACCGAGGTGGGCGCGTGCTTCCTCTCGGTCACGATGCTCGAGCCGACGAAGCCGTGCTCCGTGGGCTTTCCCGCGCTCGGCGAGGACATGGACGTCGTCGACGACGGAGGGCCGGTCGGTTCGCGGCGAGGTCGGCGAGCTCGTCTGCCGGCGCGCGTGGCCGGGCATGACGCGCGGGATCTGGGGCGACCCGGAGCGCTACCTGGAGACGTACTGGCGGCGATTCCCGGGCATCTGGACCCACGGCGACTGGGCCTCCGTCGACGAGGACGGCTACTGGTTCCTCCACGGACGCTCGGACGACACGCTGAACATCGCCGGCAAGCGCATCGGGCCGGCCGAGCTCGAGTCCGCAGCCGTCGGCCATCCCGCCGTCGTCGAGGCGGCGGCGATCGGCGTGCCGCACGAGGTGAAGGGCGAGGTCGCCTGGCTCTACTGCGTTCCCGTGCCCGGCGCCGACGTCACGGCCGACGACGTGGCGGCGGCCGTCTCCGCACGAGCTCGGGAAGGCGTTCGCGCCCGACCGCGTCCTCTTCGTGACGGCCCTTCCGAAGACGCGGAGCGCGAAGATCGTGCGGCGCGCCGTGCGGGCGCGCGCGCTCGGGCAGGATCCGGGCGACCTCTCCACGCTCGAGAATCCCGAAGCGCTCGAGGAGATCGAGCGTGCCGTCTGACCGGCTCGAGGGCGTCGCGCTCGTCACCGGCGGCGGCCGCGGGATCGGTGCGTCGATCGCGCGTGAGCTCGCCGACGCAGGCATGCGTGTGGCGGTGACCGGGCGGACGGCCGAGCAGGTCGAAGCGGTCGCGAGCGAGATCGGCGGGCTCGCCCTCGTCGGCGACGTGAGCCGACAGCGACGACGTCGAGCGCTGGGTCGAGCCGCACCGAAGCGGAGCTCGGGCCGATCGACCTGCTCGCCGCGAACGCGGGCATCGGCAGCCAGGACGGCGCCGACCTGGGAGATCCCGGTCGACGCCTGGTGGCACGTGCTCGAGGTGAACGTGCTCGGCGTGCACCTCTCGTGCCGCGCCGTGATCCCGCGGCATGCTCGAGCGCGGCCGAGGCCGCATCGTGATCACGGGCAGCGGCGCCGCGTACCTGCCCGGATCGCAGCACACGCGCGTACCCCGGCGAGCAAGGCAGCCGTCTGCCGCTACGGCGAGACGCTCGCCAACGAGCTCGCGCGGCCGCATCCCGGTGTTCTTCTTCAGCCCCGGGCTCGTGCGGACGGACATGACCGAGCCGTTCGGCGACGACGCGCCCTGGACTCCGCCCGAGCTCGCGCCGCAGCTCGTTCGTGTTCTCGCATCCGGCCGTGCCGACGCGCTCGCCGGTCGCTACCTGCATGCCGAGCACGACGACATCGAGGATCTCATCGCGCGCGCCGACGAGATCGTCGCGAACGACCTCAACGCGATACGGCTGCGCCGCTGACGTAACGCGGCGTGAACGGCTCCATCGCCTACCCTGCGCCGGCGTGCCGGTGTTCATCTGCCCCAACTGCAAGGAGCGTTCCATCGACCTCGACGGGTACGACGGATTCTCGATGCAGGCGGTCCAGTGCAAGAGCTGCGCGTTCGGATTCCTGTACGAGCTGCTCGAGGACTACTACCCGGCGCCCGAGACCGGCTTCGTCGTGTGCGACCGCGATGCGCGTGTCCTCGCTGCCGGGCGCGGCGTCTTCGAGCTGACCGGGTTCCGCGATGCCGATCTCATCGGCCGCGACGTGACGGACGCGCTCGGGCTCTCCGACAACGCCCCGATCGAGGTCGTGCAGGAGTGGGGCGTCAGGAAGATGGGCCAGGAGCTCGAGATCCGCACACGCGCGGGCATCGAGAAGCGCGTCGTCGTCGACTTCTTCCCCGCGTACGACGACGACGGCGGGCTGCTTCTCGCGCTGACGCCTCGCTAGCCCTTCGGCGCGATCCAGACCTGCTTCGCGAACGCGAGGAGCTCGCCGTCGGCTGCGAAGAGCGCGGTCCCCGCGAAGAGCTTGCGGCCGTCCTCGCCGAGAGGCCACGACGTGACCACGCACCGCTCACCGGCCTCGGGCACGCGATCGACGCGCGCCGTCATGCGGCCGAGCACGATGTCGCCGCGGCCTTCGGCGCCGACGGCGTACGCGCCCGGACAGTCGATGGCGGCCCAGACGAACTCCGGACCGGACTCGCGGAGGGCGATCGGCGACGCGTGCAACGGCTCGCGCCCCGAGACGAGCCCGGCCCGGATCTCCAGGCCGTCCTCGCGTACCCCGCAGACGTAGCACTCGCGAAAGTCGGGAGTCCACTCCCGCACGTGCCGCTCTCGCGCGGCGTCCGCGTCCGCGATCGAGACCGGAGCAGGCGGCTCGATCTCGACGGCGGCCGGCCGCGCCTCCGCCACGACCGCATCACCGTCGCGAAGAAGGACGGCGTCGCCGTCGCGCTCGACGGCGAGCGCACGGTCGAGCGGCGGCGGGAGGCGAAGCGTGACCTCGACCTCCTCCGCGTCGACGAACGCCGCGAGCCGTCCGCAGGCATAGCCTCCGTTGGCCGACGTCAGCGGCCCGCGGTAGCGGTGCGGGAACGTGACCTCCATCGGCGACAGACTACTGACTAGACTGAGGTTTGTGACTGTGAGGCTAAAACCTTGAGGCTCGCTCTGGCGCAGGTCAACTGCGTCGTCGGCGACCTCGACGGCAATCGCGCGACGATCCTCGCGCGGATCGCCGAGGCGCGCGCCGCACGTGCCGATCTCGTCGTGTTTCCGGAGCTCGCGACCTCCGGCTATCCGCCCGAGGATCTCCTCCTCCGCCCGGGGTTCGTGCGCGCCGCACGCGAGTCGGTCGAGGAGATCGCCGCGGCGACGCGACGGCATCGTGGCGCTCGTCGGGACGCCGTGGTTCGACCGCGATCTCGCGAACGCGTGTGCCGTGTGCGCCGACGGGCGCGTTCAGGCCGTGTACCGCAAGCACTTCCTGCCGAACTACGGCGTGTTCGACGAGCACCGCTACTTCGCCGAGGGCCGCGACCTCGTCGTCCTCCGACTCGGGGAGGCCTCGGTCGGGATCACGATCTGCGAGGACGTCTGGCAGCCCGGGCCGCCCGCGACCGACCTCGCGCTCGCCGGAGCGCAGCTCATCGTCAACCTCTCCGCGTCGCCGTTCCACGTCGGCAAGGCCGAGGAGCGCGAGGAGATGCTCGTCACGCGGGCGCGCGACACGAGCTCCTACTTCGCGTTCTGCAACCTCGTCGGCGGCCAGGACGAGCTCGTCTTCGACGGGCACTCGGTCGTCCTCGACGACGCCGGTGAGGTCGTCGCCCGCGCACCGGGCTTCGAGGAGCACCTGCTCGTCGTCGACGTCGAGCCGGTCGCCGCGATCGGGCGGCGTCTGCGAGACGCACGACGCCGCGAGCTCGATCGCTCGCGCGAGCACACGCCGGTCGTCGAGGAGATCGAGCTCGTCGCTGCGCCGCGAGCAGCCGGACGAGGTCGCCGGCTCGGTCACCCCGTTCGCCCCCGAGCTCGAGCAGATGCGCGCGGCGCTCGAGCTCGGCCTCCGCGACTACGTCGAGAAGAACGGCTTCGCGGAGGTCGTCGTCGCCGTCTCGGGCGGGATCGACTCCGCGGTGACCGCGGCGCTCTGCGCGGACGCGCTCGGGCCGGAGCGCGTCCACTGCGTCTCGATGCCGTCGCGCTACAGCTCGGACGGAACGCGGAGCGACGCGCGAGCCGTCGCCGAGTCGCTCGGCTGCGCGTTCCGCGAGATCCCGATCGAGACGATCGTCGGTGCGTTCCACGAGGCGCTCGCGCCCGAGATCGACGGCGGTCTCGCCGGCCTGGCGGCCGAGAACCTGCAGGCGCGGGTGCGCGGCGTCCTCCTCATGGCGCTCTCGAACACGTACGGCTGGCTCGTCGTCTCGACCGGGAACAAGTCGGAGCTCGCCGTCGGCTACTCGACGCTCTACGGAGACATGGTCGGCGGCTTCGCGCTGCTGAAGGACGTGTTCAAGACGGACGTCTACCGGCTCGCCGAGCACCTCAACGCGCGCGCAGGGCGCGACGTGATCCCGCGAAGCACGATCGAGCGCGCACCGAGCGCCGAGCTCCGGGACGACCAGCGCGACTCGGACTCGATCCCGCCGTACGACGTCCTCGACCCGGTGCTCGAGGCGTACGTCGAGGAGGACCGCTCGCGCGAGGAGCTCGTGGCGGAGTTCGACCCGGCCGTCGTCGAGCGGGCCGTCGCGCTCGTCGACCGCGCCGAGTACAAGCGACGTCAGGCGCCGCCGGGCGTGAAGCTGCGCCCGAAGGCGTTCGGCCGCGACCGGCGCACGCCGATCACGAATCGCTTCCGAGGTTGACATGCCTATACCGTAAGTAGTAACTTACGGTAAGTGGCAGACTAACGGACATCCCCTCGACGCGCTCGGCGACCCGACGAGGCGGCAGATCTTCGAGCTCCTGCGCTCGGGGCCGCGGTCGGTCGGTGACCTCGCGGCCGGGCTTCCCGTGAGCCGGCCCGCGGTCTCGCAGCACCTGCGCGTCCTCGAGGACGTCGGCCTCGTCACGCACCACCGGAGCGGGACGAGGAATCTCTACGAGCTCGACTCGGCCGGCGTCGCAGACGCTGCGCGACTGGGTCGACGGTTTCTGGAGCGAGGCTCTCGCCCGCTTCAAGGCCGTCGCGGAAGAAGCATCCCGAACAGGAGGTTCGTCATGAACGACGCACTCGTCATCGAGGTCGTCCGCAAGACCGTGACCGTCGACTGCGCGGTCGAGGAGGCATTCCGCATCTTCACGGCGGATGCGATGAGCTGGTGGCCGGTCGCGAGCCACTCGATCCACGGGACGGTGAGCGAGATCGTCTTCGAGCCGCACGTCGGCGGCGAGGTCTACGAGGTCGCGGAGTCCGGCGAGACGGCCACTGGGCGACCGTGCTCGAGTGGGAGCCGCCCGAGCCGCCTCGTCCTCGCCTGGAACATCCTCGACCGCGGGCGACCTCACCGAGGTCGAGGTGCGGTTCCTCGCCGCGGACGGCGCAGACGCGCGTCGAGCTCGAGCACCGCGGGTGGGAGAACGTCGGAGCTCGACGCCCCGACGAAGCGTGGGGACTACGACGCGGGTTGGGGAGTCGTGCTCGGCAGGTACGTCGATCGCGCCGGCTAGACGCCGACGTCGATCGGCTCCGCGGGCGGCCCGTGCAGGATCAGCTCGCGAACGAGGAGCGGGAGGCGACTCGGTGCGAACTGGCCGTCGACGCCTCCAGCTCCTCGAGCGTCCACCAGCGAACGTCGGTCACGTGCTCGGCGTTCAGCTCTGCCCAGGTCAGGCCGGGCGCGGGCTCGAACGCTTCGGTGCGCACGAGGTAGTAGCGCTCGACCTGCCCGTCCCACTCACCGAGCTCGAAGAGATGCGTCCGCGTCCAGATGAGCGGCCCGAGCGCGAAGGCCTCGAGCCCCGCCTCCTCGGCAAGCTCCCGACGGATCGCGTCCTCGTCGGTCTCTCGCGGGTTCACTCCGCCGCCAGGAGTCGCCCAGCCCACCCAGCGAGGGAACTCGAAGCGCACGAGCAACACGCGGTCGCTCTCGTCGAGCGACGAGTGCGCGCACCGCGTCGCGGAGCCGCGCTTCACTCATCCCGTGAGATCACGAAGTGCACGGAACCAGCGGAGCCGCTCGTCCCACGGGACCGCGGCGTTCGCGGGAGACGTCGACGGCAGGACGAAGAGCACGTCTCGCTCGAGCGCGCGCTCCTGCAGCACCGTGCTCGGGTCGCTCGCGGAACACACCCTGGTAGGCGGCCTTGCCGACGAAGCCGATGGCGCGAGGCCGAAGCTCTGCCGCGATCGTCTCGAGCCGCTCGCGGGCGCCCGCGAAGTCGGCGGCGCGGAGGTCTCCCGAGCCCCGGGTCGTCCGGCGCGCGGCGTTCGTCAGTCCCGATCCCGACTCGAGAAGCTCCGGTACTCCCGCGGCTCGAGCAGACGAGGCGTGAAGCCGGCCGCGTGGAGCAGGCGCCAGAAGTCGTTCCGCGGGTTCGCGAACGGCGCCCGTGCGGCTGCGCTCACCCGACCCGGGTTGATCCCGCAGAAGACGACTCGCAGCCCGGGCGCGAGGACGTCCGGGACGGCCGACTCGGTCAGGCCGCTTCGGGCTCGCGTGCGTCGAGGCGCAGCTCGAGCAGCATCCGCAGCTTCTCGCCGAAGTCCTCGCGCTCGCTCGTGCAGCGCATCCTCGCGGGAGCACCTTCACGGTGTCCTCGTCGTAGCGCCAGCCGTAGCAGCGCTCGTAGCACTCCGCCTCGCTGAGCGTCCGGAGCCGCTCCATTCGCTCGCAGGCTAGGTCACGGTCCGGACGACGCTAGGCTGGCCGCGATGCCGACCCTGCCCCGCGTGCTCGAGTTCGACGTGACCGTCGACAGGGCCGGGACGCGCGAAGCGCCCTGGGCGGGAGCTCGCTTCCGCGCCAGGCCGAATGGTGGGCGGAGCATCTCGTGCTCGCCGGACTCGTCCGCTGCACGCTCGCGAGCATGGAGCACACGGCGCGAACGCGCCGGGCTCGACTCCAAGGCGCCGGGAGCGGCGCACGGTGTCGTCACCAGGCGCGAGGGCGACGGCCTGTATGCCTTCGTCGACATCGAGACCACGCTCGAGGTCGAGCTCGCACCCGCTCCCAAGGCCGGAGCACTCGCGGAGCTCGTCGCACGGCCGAGCGGGCTGCTTCGTCGGCAACTCGCTGGTCGTCCAAGCCCGCGCTACCGCTGGATCGTCAACGGACAGGAGGTCTGCGTGAGCACCACCGCACTCGACGTCGCCGCCGTGCGCGCGCGCTTCTCCGCGCTCGACCGGCGCCTCGCCTTCTTCGACGGCCCCGGAGGCACGCAGTGCCCGGACGAGGTGATCGACGCGATCGCGCGCTACCTGCGCGAGGACAACGCGAACATCGGCGCGCCCTACGAGACGAGCAGCCGGACGGACGAGCTCGTCGACCTCGCCCACGAGCGCGCAGCGTCGCTTCCTCGGCTGCTCGGCGGACGAGACCGCGTTCGGGCAGAGCATGACCGCGCTCAACTTCCTGCTCACGCCGCGCGTTCGCGCGGACCCTGCGCGCCGGCGACGAGATCGTCGTCACGCGCCCTCGACCACGACGCGAACGTCTCGCCGTGGCTCGAGCTCGCGCACGACCTCGGCATCGTCGTCCGCGTCGCAGGACTCACCGACGATCTCGAGCTCGACTACGACGACCTCGAGCGCCAGCTCTCGGACCGGACGCGAGTCGTCGCGTTCCCGGTCGCGGCGAACTCGGTCGGCACGGCGCCCGGACGTCCGCCGCATCGTCGAGCTCGCTCACTCCGCCGGCGCGCTCGCCTGGGCGGACGCGGTCCACTACGCGCCGCACGGGCCGATCGACGTCACGCGCCTGGGACGTCGACGTGCTCATCTGCTCGCCGTACAAGTACTTCGGCCCGCACATGGGGCTCGCGTTCGGAAAGCGCGAGCTCCTCGAGTCGTGGCGGCCGTACAAGGTGCGACCGGCGGCGAACGAGCCGGTCGGGCACCGCTTCGAGCTCGGCACGAGCCAGCACGAGCTCCTCGCGGGCTTCGTCGCCGCGGTCGACTACATGGACTCGCTCGGCTGGGACGCGATGCTCGCCCACGAGCGCGCGCTCGGCGAGCGCTTCCTCGCCGGGTTCCCGGACGCGGTCGAGCTCTACGGCCTGCGCACGATGGAGGGGCGCGTGCCGACCTTCTGCTTCAACGTGCCCGGGCACAGCGCCGAGGCGGTCGCCACGTTCCTCGCCGAGCGCGACGTCGCCGTCTGGCACGGCGACTACTACGCCGTCGAGACGATGAAGCATCTCGGGCTCGCCGACGGCGCGGTGCGCGCCGGCATCGTCCACTACAACACCGAGGACGAGGTCGACCGGCTGCTCGACGGGCTCGCCGACGCTCGCGTGAAGCTCCTGCTCCTCGGCGGGACCGCGGTTCCTCGGCCGAGCGGTCGCCGACGCGGCGCTCGCGCGCGGGCACGAGCTGACGTTCTTCAACCGCGGGCAGACGAATCCCGAGCTCTATCCGGACGCCGAGCGGCTCGTCGGCGACCGCGGCGGCGACCTCGGCTGAGCTGCGCGGCCGCAGCTGGGACGCCGTGGTCGACACGTGTGGCTACCTCCCGCGGCGTCGTCCGCAGCATCGGCCGAAGCGCTCGCCGACAGCGGCCTGCTACTGCTTCGTGTCGAGCATCTCCGTCTACGCCGACTTCTCGAGCGACCGAGCGACGAGGACGAGCACGCTCGCCGAGCTCGGCGATCTGCCCGGACGACGACGTGACGGAGGCGAGCTACGGCGCCGCTGAAGGCGCTCTGCGAGGACGCCGTTCGACGAGGTGTTCGGAGACGCGAGCGCTCGTCGTGCGGCCGGGGCTCATCGCGGGCCCGCACGACCCGACCGGACGCTTCACGTACTGGCCGCACAGCGATGGCGCGCGGCGGCGAGGTGCTCGCGCCCGCTCCTCCCGAGCGCCTGACGCAGCTCATCGACGTGCGCGATCTCGCCGAGTGGATGGTGACGCTCTGCGAACGGGCGGATGCGAGCGGCACGTTCAACGCGACTCATCCCGGTTTCGCGTGGTCGGAGCTCCTCGAGGCGTGCGAGGCGGCCTCGGGGACCGACGCCGAGGTCACCTGGGTGCCCGACGCGTTCCTTCTCGAGCACGAGGTCGGCGAGTGGATGGAGCTTCCGCTGTGGATCGCCGATCCGGCGATGGCGGCGAGTCGTGGAGGCGGACGTCGAGCGGGCGATCGAGGCGGGGCTCACGTTCCGACCGCTCGAGGAGACCGTGCGAGGCGCGCTCGAGCACGCCGAGACGACTGACGCCGCCGGCCTCGACTCCCGAGCGCGAGGCGGAGCTCCTCGCAGCCTGGCATGGCCGCGAGTAAGGACTACTCGGGAACGCCGCTCTCGCAGAAGCTCGGCGCGAAGCCGGGCGCCGGCGTCGTCGTCTTCTTCACCACGACACGCGAGCGAGCTCGAACGGCGCTTCGAGTCGTTGAAGGCGACGCTCGACCCCGCCGACGGGCTCTGGATCGCGTGGCCGAAGAAGGCGGCGAAGATCGACGGGCGACCTCACGTTCGAGGCCGTGCAGGAGATCGGCCTCGCGCACGGGCTCGTCGACAACAAGTAGCTGCTCGATCGACGAGCGCTGGCAGGCGCTCCGCTTCGTCTACCGGCTCACGGATCGGCCGTGAAAGGCAGCATCTGCGCAAGATCGGAGTGCTCGGCGCGACCTCGCGCGTCCGCCTCAGAGATCAGCCGTGAAATCCTGGGCCTTGCGGGCGCGATCCCAGGGATCCTCGTCCCAGCGGATCAGGTCCGGGTCGATGCCGCGCGCCTCGGCGAGATCGCACGGTGAGCAGCTGGAAGCGGACGATGTCCACGACGGGATGCGTCGTCGGCACGAGCAGCGCGTCGCAGCCGAGCTCGCCGAGCGCACGCATCGCGTCGACGGCGCGTCTCGCCGCGCGTCCCTTCGCCCTCGAGCACGAAGCAGCGCACGGAGGGGTCGATCGCCGCCAGGTGGCCGTGGAGGAGCTGCTCCGTGTGGTGCGCCTCGGCAGCGACGTGCGCGCCCTCGCGGAGCTTGAGGACGGCCTCGAGCGACGTCGCCCGGTCCCGGCCCGCGCCCGCGACGACGAAGCGATCGTGCTCCGAGGCGCCGAGCGGCTCGGCGTCGAGCTCGCGAAAGACGTCCGTCGGCGAGGCTGCTCACGTCCTCGCCCTGGAGCGCGCGACCGGCAGCGACCGCGCACGTGTAGCTCGCCGTGTGGCAGTAGCTCTCCTCGATGCGCCGGGGTCGCGACGACGACGTGGTCGACGTCGCTCGCGAGCGCGCTCTCGGCCGCGCCGGTGATGAGCCACGTCTCGCCGGCGAAGCCTGCGACCGCCTCGAGCGTCAGCGCCGTCCCGCCCTCGTGCGAGATCGCGACGAGCACGTCGGCCTCGGGCGCGTCCCCGAGCACGAGCTCGAGCGCCTGCGCCGCCGGACCGCACGCGAGGGCGGCGTGGAAGGAGGTGCCGCAGCCCGTGAAGAGGACGCGCGCGCCCTCGGGCAGCCGGAGATCGCCGACCCGCTCGGGGACCTGGCGAAGCCACTCGGGCTGTGCGGCGATGGCCTTGCGGGTCAAGTGTCCGGGCACGAAGCGTGTCTATACCATCGCGCGGAGTGGCGATCTTCGAGAAGACGACCCTCGGGAACGGCATTCGCGTCGTGACCGCGCCTTTCCCGCAGGTGGGATCGGTCTCGTGCTTCGTCATGCTCGCAGCCGGCTCGCGGTACGAGACGCCCGAGTCGAAGGGCATCGCCCACTTCGCGGAGCACATGTTCTTCAAGGGCACGGAGCGACGCCCGACCGCTCGCACGATCTCGACCGAGATCGACGCGATCGGCGGCGAGTTCAACGCGTTCACCGGCAAGGAGCTCACCGGCTACTACGTCCGCTGCGGATCCGAGACGCGCGACATCGCGCTCGACGTCCTCGCCGACATGCTCCTCCACTCCACGCTTCGACGAGGCCGAGATCGCGAAGGAGAAGGGCGTGATCCTCGAGGAGATGAACGTCTACCTCGACACGCCACAGCGCTACGTCGGGAACGTCTACGACCGGCTTCTGTACGCGGATCAGCCGCTCGGCTGGGACATCCTCGGCACGCGGGAGACGATCGAGGCTGCGACGCGCGAGACCTTCACCTCGTACCTCGACACGTGGTACCGCCCGGAACGGATGGTCGTCGGCATCGGCGGGCGGATCGGGGACGGCCTCGGGGAGCAGCTCGAGGAGCTCCTCGGCGGTATCGAGGCCCGGCCGACCGGACGAGCGTCGGACGTCGAGCTTCCGCCGGACACGTCGCCCGTCCTCCTGCACACGAAGGACTCCGAGCAGGCGCACCTCATCCTCGGCGTCCGCGGCTACCCGATCGGGCACCCGAACCGTTACGCGCTCCAGCTGCTCGCGGTCGTCCTCGGCGGCGGGATGTCGTCGCGCCTGTTCACCGAGGTGCGCGAGAAGCGCGGTCTCGGCTACTACGTGCACGCGGGCAACACCGCGTACACGGACGCGGGCACCTTCTACTCGAGCGCCGGGGTCGACGTCGAGCGGGTCGACGAGGCGATCACGACGATCCTCGGCGAGATGCGGAAGATGGCCGCAGAGCCGGTGCCGGCCGACGAGCTCGAGAAGGCACGTGGCTACGCGAAGGGCCGCTTCGTCCTCCGGCTCGAAAGCCCGCAGGGGACGATCCAGTACGGACTCCGCCGCGAGGTGCTCGAGGGCGAGATCGAGGAGCCCGACGAGCTCCTTCGCCGCCTCGACGAGGTGACGGTCGAGGACGTTCAGCGCGTCGCGAAGGACCTCTTCGAGGACAAGCGCCTCTACCTGGCGGTCGTCGGCCCGTTCGACGACCCCGCGCGGTTCGAGAAGCTCCTCGCCGCCTGATTCACAGCGGCGTCGTGGAGCGCTCGGCGCACGCATAGACTCGTCCGCGTGGGCGACGAGCGCGAGCTGCTGCGCCGGACGGCCGAGCTCGCAGGGGACTTTCTCGACTCGCTCGACGAGCGGCCGGTCTTCCCTCAGAGCTCCCTGGACGAGATCGCCGCTGCGCTCGGCGGACCGCTTCCGAGCTCGCCTACCGACCCGCTCGAGGTCGTCGAGCTGATGGCCCGCGAGATCGAGCGCGGCGTCGTCGCGACGGCGGGGCCGCGCTACTTCGGCTACGTGATCGGCGGCGCGCTGCCAGCGACCGTTGGGGCCGACTGGCTCACGACGGTCTGGGACCAATGCGCCGGGCTCGGCGCGCTCGGGCCGTCGGCGTCCGTGGTCGAGGTGATCGTCGGAGACTGGCTCAAGGACCTCTTCGGGCTTCCGGCCGACGCGTCCTTCGCCGTCACGACGGGCTGCCAGATGGCGCACGTCACGGCACTCGCCGCGGCGCGGCACGACGTGCTCGCCGCACGTGACTGGGACGTCCGCGAGCAGCGGGCTCGCCGGTTCGCCTCCGATCACCGTCGTGGTCGGACAGCTCCGCCACGTCACCGTCGACCGCGCGCTGCGGCTCCTCGGGATCGGCGATGCGCAGCTCGCTCGTCGTCGCGGCGGACGAGGCCGGGCGCATGCAGCCCGATGCGCTGCGGAGCGCCCTGGCGACGCTGCGACGGCCCGACGATCGTGTGCGCGCAGGCAGGCGAGGTGAACACGGGCTCGTTCGACCCGCTGCCCGAGATCGTCGAGACCGTGCGCGCGACGGACGCATGGCTCCACGTCGACGGAGCGTTCGGTCTGTGGGCGGCCGCGAGCCCGCAGCGGCGTCACCTCGTCGACGGCGTGGGCGGGGCCGACTCGTGGGCGACGGACGGGCACAAGTGGCTGAACGTCCCGTACGACTGCGGCCTGGTCTTCTGCGCCGAGCCGTCGGCACATCGCGCGTCGATGACGATGCAGGCGTCCTACTTCGAGGGCCAGGGCAAATGGGTCCGCGACGCCGCCGACTGGACGCCCGAGTCGTCGCGCCGCGCCCGTGCGTTCACCGTCTATGCCGCACTGCGCTCGCTCGGGCGAGACGGCGTCGCAGACCTCGTCGAACGCTGCTGCCGGCTGGCGGAGCAGTTCGCGGAGGGGGTCTCGCGCCTTCCGGGCTGCGAGCTGTTGAACGACGTCGTCCTGAACCAGGTGCTCTTCCGCTTCGAGGACGACGAGACGACCGGCGGCGTGCTCGCACGCGTGCAGGAGAGCGGCGAGGCGTGGATGGGCGGAACGGTGTGGGAGGGCCGGGCCGCGATCCGCATCTCCGTGTCGGGCTGGCGGACGACGGAGGCCGACATCGAGCGGACCGTCGCCGCGTTCGAAGCCGCTCTGGTCACGGTCTAACCTGTTCGGGTGGCCGCAGGCACCCGCGTGGTCCGGCACGAGTCCGAGCTCGGACGCTGGGAGCTCGTCCGCCGCGCGCCCGAGCAGCAGCTCCGCGCGTACGTCGGCGACTACCAGGGGTACGTCGAGAGCGGCACTACGCCGGTGCTACGCCAGCAGGTTCCGACGACACGTCTCCCTCTCATCTTCAACCTCGGAGCGCCCTGGTCGATCGGGGCCTCACCCGGCGAGCCGCGCGAGCTGTGCGACAGCTTCGCCGCCGGCCTCTTCGATCGGTCGACGTACGTCGCCGCAGCCGGCCCCGCGAGCTGCGTCCAGGTCGACGTGACACCAGTCGGGGCGCACATGCTCCTCGGCCTGCCGATGCACGAGCTCGCCAACCTCGTCGTGCCAATCGACTCCGTGCTTCCGCCGGGGCTCGGCCATCTCCCTGAGCGGCTCGCTGTTACGTCGAGCTGGGAGCAGCGGTTCGAGCTCCTCGACTCGGTCCTCGTCGCGCGACTCGCCCAGGCGCGCACGCCGTCGGCAGACGTCGCCTGGGCGTGGAATGTGCTCGAGCGCTCGCACGGCCGGGCGCCGATCGGCGGGATCTGCGACCGGCTCGGGCGGAGCCGCCGACATCTCGCTGCGCGCTTCCGCGAGCAGGTCGGGCTCCCGCCGAAGACGGTCGCGCGGATCTTCCGCTTCGACCGCGCCGTCTCCATGCTGGCGCAGCCTGGCGCGGGGCTTGCCGGAGTCGCCGTCGAGTGCGGCTACTACGACCAAGCGCACCTGAACCGTGACTTCCGCGAATTCGCGGGGACCTCTCCGGCCGCGTTCGCGCGCCAGATGATGCCGGACGGCGGCGTGGTGCGTCTAGGTCACATTCGTCCAAGACGACGCTGATCGCTCGGTCGTACGCTCGGAGCACCACGACGAGAGGACACCGATGAACTGCATCGCCTTCACGACCTACCACGACGCTCAGGCAGCGCTCGGCTGGCTCGAGGACGCGCTCGGGTTCGAACGCACGTCCGTGCACGGGGGCCCGGACGGCACGATCGCGCACGCCGAGCTGCGCTTCGGGGACGGCATGGTCATGCTCGGCCCCGCCGGCGACAACGACTTCGGGCTGAAGACGGCCCGTGAACTCGGCGCGGTGAACCAGGGCGTCTACGTCGTCGTCGACGAGATCGACGCGCACTACGAACGGGCCGTCGCCCGAGGTGCCGAGGTCGTACGGGCGCTGCAGGACACCGACTACGGCTCGCGCGAGTACATGGTCCGCGATCCGGAAGGGAACATCTGGAGCATCGGCACCTATCGGCCGGAGTAGCTAGTCCTCGGTCGGCTGGGCGACCGCGCGGTCGGCGATCTCGGACACGACGGCAGGATCGGCAAGCGTCGTCGTGTCGCCGAGCGGCCGGTTCTCGGCGACGTCGCGCAGCAGGCGGCGCATGATCTTCCCCGAGCGCGTCTTCGGCAGCTCGGGCGTGAAGACGATGTTCGCCGGCTTCGCGATCGGGCCGATCTTCACGGCGACATGGTCGCGGAGCTCGTCGAGCATCTCGACCGAGCCCTCCTCCCCGCCCTTCAGGGTCACGAACGCGACGATCGCCTGGCCGGTCAGCGGGTCGGCGCGCCCGCACACCGCCGCCTCGGCGACGCTCTGGTGGTCGACGAGCGCCGACTCGACCTCGATCGTCGAGATGCGGTGGCCCGAGACGTTCATCACGTCGTCGACGCGGCCGAGCAGCCAGAAGTCGCCGTCCTCGTCGATGCGCGCGCCGTCGCCCGCGAAGTACATGCCGGGGAAGCGCTCCCAGTACGTCGCGCGGAACCGCGCGTCGTCGCCGAAGATCCCGCGCGTCATCGCCGGCCACGGTCGCTTGCAGGACGAGGTAGCCGCCGCCGCCCGGCCCGACCTCGTTCGCCGTGGTCGTCGACGACGGCCGCGTCGACCCCGGGGAACGGCTTCGTCGCCGAGCCCGGCTTCGTCGTCGTGACTCCCGGGAGCGGCGTGATCATGATCATCCCCGTCTCCGTCTGCCACCACGTGTCGACGATCGGGGAGCGGTCGAGCGCCGATGTGCTCGCGGTACCACATCCACGCCTCGGGGTTGATCGGCTCGCCGACCGACCCGAGCAGCCGCAGCGACGAGAGGTCGTGCTTCGCCGCGTGCTCCGGCCCCCACTTCATGTGCGCGCGGATCGCCGTCGGCGCCGTGTAGAGGATCGTCACCCGTAGCGCTCGACGATGTCCCACCAGCGGTCCTTGTCGGGGAAGTCCGGCGTCCCCTCGTAGAGGACGCTCGTCGCGCCGTTGCAGAGCGGCCCGTAGACGATGTAGCTGTGCCCCGTCACCCAGCCGATGTCGGCCGCGCACCAGTAGACGTCGCGCTCGGGCTTCAGGTCGAAGACGTAGTGATGCGTCGCCGCGACGCCGACGAGGTAGCCGGCCGTCGTGTGCGCGATGCCCTTCGGCTTCGCGGTCGTGCCGCTCGTGTAGAGGAGGTAGAGGAGATCCTCGGCGTCCATCGGCTCGCACGGGCACGAGGCCGGATCGGTCGGCTGGCCGTCGATCGAGCTCGTTCCAGGTGAGGTCGCGGCCCTGCGACCATCGGCACGTCGCCACGCGTCCGCTGGCCGACGACGACCGTGCGCACGCCGGGGCACGACTCGAGCGCCTCGTCGGCGTTTCGCTTGAGCGGGACGAGCGTGCCGCGCCGGTAGCTCTCGTCCTGCGTGAGGAGCACCTCGCACCGCATGTCGTTCAGCCGGTCGGCGAGCGACTCGGCCGAGAAGCCGCCGAAGACGACCGTGTGCGGCGCGCCGAGGCGCGCGCACGCGAGCATCGCCACCGGGAGGCCCGGCCCCATGCCCATGTAGATCCCGACCGGCGTGCCCTTCCCGACGCCGAGCGCCTTGAGGCCGTTCGCCGCGCGGACGACCTCGTCGAGCAGCTGCTGGTACGTGATCGCGGCGCGCTCGCCGACCGGCTCGCCCTCGTAGTAGAACGCGACCCGGTCGCCGAGGCCCGCCTCGACGTGGCGGTCGAGGCAGTTGTACGCGACGTTGAGCTTCCCGCCGCCGTACCACTTCGCGTACGGCGAGCTCCCACTCGAGCAGCGAGGTGAACGGCTCGAACCACGTCACGCGCTCGCGGGCCTCCCGCTCCCAGAACTCCTCGAACGGAATGTCGTAGATCTCGGGCTGCGCGTTCGCCTGCGCCGCGAACTCGGGCGGCGGCGGGTAGCGCCGCTCCTCCGTCGAACAGCGTCTCGATCGCTTGTCGGTCATCGCCGGCCGATCCTAACGTCGTCGGTAGAGTCCCTCGCGGTGGACGCGGACCTTCGTGCGCTCCGGGAGCGCCTCGCCGAGATCGCCGACGTCTCCCGCGCGGCAGGCGTCCTCTCCTGGGATCAGAAGGTCACGATGCCGCCGGGCGGCCATCCTGCGCGCGCCGAGGCGCTCGCGACGCTCAGCCGAATCGCCCACGAGAAGTTCGTCGACGACGAGATCGGACGCCTCCTCGAGCGCCTGCGCCGCTCGAGGAGTCGCTCGAGTACGACTCCGACGACGCCAGCCTGATCCGCGTCACGCGCCGCGACTGGGAGAAGCAGCGCCGCGTTCCCGACCGAGCTCCGCGTCGAGCTGACCCGCGCTGCGGCGCTCGGGAACCAGGTCTGGATCGAGGCGCGCGCGACGAACGACTTCGCGAGGTTCCTCCCGGCGCTCCAGCGCAACCTCGAGCTGAAGCGCCGGTACGTCGAGTGCTTCGAGTGGGACGACTCGCCGTACACGCCGCTCCTCGACGACTTCGAGCCGTACATGAAGACGTCCGAGGTCGCCGAGGTGTTCGGGACGATCCGCCCCGTGCTCGCCGAGCTCGTGCGCGAGGCGCCGCAGGTCGACGCGTCGTTCCTCGACCAGTCCTACCCGGCCGACGCGCAAGAGGCGTTCTGCAAGCGCATCCTGGCGACGCTCGGCCTCGAGGAGGGCTCGTATCGGCTCGACCCGACGGTGCACCCGTTCTGCACCTCGTTCTCGAGGCGCGACGTGCGCATGACGACGCGCTTCGAGACCGGCCTCGACTCGCTCTGGTCGACGATGCACGAGGCGGGCCACGGCCACTACGCGCACGGGATCGCGCGCGTCGCTCGAGCGGACGCCGCTCGCCGGGCTCGCCGTCGCTCGGCCTCAACGAGTCGCAGAGCCGCACCTGGGAGAACCTCGTCGGCCGCAGCCGGCCGTTCTGGCTGCACTGGTACGAGCCGCTGCAGGAGACGTTCCCGGACGCAGCTCGGAGACGTCGACCTCGACACGTTCCTCGCCGCCGTCAACCGCGCCGAGCCCGGCCTCATCCGCGTCGAGGCCGACGAGACGACGTACAGCCTGCACATCATCCTGCGCTTCGAGCTCGAGCAGCAGCTGATCGAGGGGTCGCTCGACCCGAAGGACCTGCCCGAGGCGTGGAACGCGGGCATGGCCGACCTGCTCGGCGTCGAGGTGCCCGACGACGCGCACGGCGTCCTCCAGGACATCCACTGGTCGCAGGGCGGCATCGGCTACTTCCCGACGTACGCGCTCGGCAACGTCATCTCGCTCCAGATCTGGGCCGCCGTCCGCGAGGCGCTCCCCGACCTCGACGCGCAGATGGAGGCCGGCGAGCTGGGCGAGCTCGCCGCCTGGCTCCGCGACAACCTCTACTCGCTCGGACGCAAGTTCACGCCGAAGGAGACGATCGAGCGCCTGACCGGAACGCCGACGATCGACCCGGAGCCGTACCTCGCGTACCTGCGCGAAAAGCTCGCAGCGCTTGCCCGCCGGTGCCTGACGAGCTCTCGCTCGTCGTCAACGGCGAGCCGCGCACGCTCGAGGTCGAGGGCCGGACGCTGCTCGTCCACGCGCTGCGCGACGGGCTCGGGCTGACGGGAGCGCACATCGGCTGCGACACGAGCCAGTGCGGCGCGTGCACCGTGCTCCTCGACGGCCGCGCCGTGAAGAGCTGCACGCGTGCTCGCGCTCCAGGCCGAGGGCCGCGAGGTCACGACGATCGAGGGGCTGCGCCGCGACGGCGAGCTGCACCCGTGCAGCGCGCGTTCGTCGAGCACCACGGGCTCCAGTGCGGCTTCTGCACGCCGGGCGTGATCCTCACGGCGGCCGACCTGCTCTCGCGCGACGCCGAACCCGAGCGACGAGGACGATCCGCCACGCGCTGCGCGGCAACCTCTGCCGCTGCACCGGCTATCAGGGCATCGTCGAGTCGATCCGAGCCGCCGGAGCAGCCCCGTGATCCCCGCGGCGACGCGCTACGTGCGCGCGTCGGACATCGACGACGCGCTCGAGCTCCTGGCCGAGCCCGACGCGAAGGCGATCGCCGGCGGCCAGTCGCTGCTCCCGGTGATGAAGCTCCGCATCGCGCGGCCGTCGCGTCGTCGTCGACATCTCGCGGCTCGACCTGCGCGGCGTCGAGGAGCGCGACGGCGAGCTGCACATCGGCGCCGCTGACGACCTGGGACGAGCTGCGCGCGCGCCGAGGCTCGCCCGACCGGCGCTCGCGGCGATCGCCGAGTGCGCGCGCGGGATCGGCGACCTCCAGGTGCGCAACCTCGGGACGATCGGCGGCAGCCTCGCGCACGCCGACCCGGCGTCGGACATGCCCGCCGTGCTGCTCGCGCTCGGAGCGCGCGCTCGCGGTCCGCTCCGCCGACGGCGAGCGCGAGCTCGCCGCTCGCGGAGCTCGCTCCTCGGCCCGTTCACGACCGCGCTCGGCCGCAGACGAGCTGGTCACCGACGTCGTCGTCCCGCTTGCCGCCGGCGGGCTCCGGCTCGGCGTACGTCGCGGTCGAGCATCCGGCTCGGGCTTCGCGCTCGCCGGCGCGGCCGCGCTCGTCGGCCCGGCACGGACGAGCGGTCGCGCTCACCGGCGTCGCGCGCGACGCCGTTCCTCCTCGACGGCGACCGCGCGAGGCGATCGACGACGCCGAGATCTTCGGCGACCGCTTCGCGCCGGCGGAGTACCGGCGGCAGCTCGCCGCGGTCGCTCGTCGAGCGCGCGCTCGCGAGCGCGCGCGAGCCGCGCGCAAAGGAGGACGCGACGTGAGCGAACGGTGATCGGCGTCGCGCGCCCGCGGGTCGACGCGCCCGAGAAAGGTGACCGGCGCGACGCGCTACGCCGCCGACGGCTACGTCCACGGCCTGCTGCACGCGCGTCTCGTCCTCGCGACCGAGGCGCACGCGCTCATCGCGGCGTCGACAGGGACGCGCGCTCTCGCGATCCCCGGCGTCGTCGCCGTGCTCACGGCGGCCGACCTGCCGATCGCGACGCCGGGCACCGACCGCACGGCCGAGCCGCTCGCGCGCGAGGAGGTCGTCTTCGCCGGCCAGCCGGTCGCGCTCGTCGTCGCCGAGACCGAGGCCGCCGCCGAGGACGGCGCAGAGGCGGTCGTCGTCGACTACGAGCCGCTCGAGGCGGTCGTCGACGTCGAGGCCGCGATGGAGGCCGGCGCGCGCGCTCGCGCGCGCGTCGAGGAGACGGACGACGGACGGCGGCGACCTCGAGTCGATCCACGCCGGCGTCGACCACGGCCAGGCGGACGACCACGAGGAGCAGCTCTCCGGGCAACGTGCTCGACCGCGTCCACGCGCGAGCAGGGCGACGTCGGCGGCGGCGCTCGCGTCGAGCGACGCCGTCGTCTAGGGGACGTTCCGGACGCCGTGGGTCTACCAGGCGTACATCGAGCCGCAGGTGGCGACGGCGTGGCTCGAGCCGGCGGGCACGCTCGTCGTCTCCGACGAGCACGCAGGGCTCGTTCGTCACGCCGCGCGGAGCTCGCCCGCGCCTTCGGGCTGCCGCTCGAGCAGGATCCGGGTCATCGCCGAGCCGCTCGGAGGCGCGTTCGGCGGCAAGTTCGCGCTCGTCGAGCCGCTCGCGGCGGGCGCGGCGCTCGCGCTCCGACGGCCGGTCCGCCTCGTGCTCACGCGCAGCGAGGACTTCCAGGCCACGAACCCGGCCTCGGCGCAGGTGACGCGAGCTCGAGATCGGCGCGCGCAAGGACGGCACGCTCACCGGCATTCGAGGCGCGGATGATCGTCGACCGCGGCTCGAACGCCGGCTGGGGCGTCGAGGGCATCACCTCGCTGCTCGTCGCCGGGCCGTACCGCTGGGAGGCGCACGACCTGCGCGGCTACGGCGTCCAGACGAACCGCTTCACGTTCGGCGCGTACCGCGCGCCGGGCGCGCCGACCGCCGCCTTCGCGCTCGAGTCGCTGCTCGACGAGCTCGCGGCCGAGCTCGAGCTCGATCCGCTCGAGCTGCGCCTGCAAGAACGCCGTCGTCGAGGGCGACGTCAGGCGTCAGCGGCAGCCCGTTCCCGACCATCGGCGCCGTCGAGGTGCTCGAGCGGCTCGCGCGAGCACCCGCTCTGGGCAAGCGCGCGACTCGCTCCCCGAGGACGAGGGCATCGGCATGGCCGCGGGCTACTGGCCCGGCGGCAACGAGCCGGCCGCCGCCGTCTGCCGCGTGGACACGGACGGGACGATGACCGTCGTCACGTCGGCCGTGGACATGAGCGGCGTGAACACGGGCTTCGCCGACGATCGCCGCCGCAGCGTTCGGCCTGTCGCCCGACAAGGTGCGCGTCGTCACCGCGGACACGTCGTCCGGCCCGTACGCCGGCGCGAGCGGCGGCTCGAAGGTCACGTACACGGTCGGCGCGGCCGTGCTGCGCGCGGCCGAGGCGGCGCGCGAGAAGCTGCTCGCCGCCGCCTCGGAGGAGCTCGAGATCGCGCCGGACGACCTCGAGGTCGTCGACGGCGTCGTCCGCGCGGTCGGCGCGCCCGACCGCTCGATCACCGTCGAGGAGATCGCGAAGAAGGCGCTCCGCTTCGGCGGCCGCTACGAGCCGATCGAGGGCCACGGCGGCTCGGCCCAGACGAGCGGCGCGCCGTCGGTCGCGGCGCACCTCGCCCACGTCCGGGTCGACCGCGAGACGGGCGAGGTCGAGCTCCTGCGGCACGTGATCGCCCAGGACGTCGGCCGCGCGCTGAACCCGGCGCTCGTCGAGGGACAGATGCGCGGCGGCGCCGCGCAGGGCATCGGCTGGGCGCTCTACGAGGAGCTCGTCCACGACGAGGACGGCCGGCTGCTGACGGGCTCGTTCCTCGACTACGCGATCCCGACCGCGGAGCGCGTGCCGCGAGATCGAGACGCTCATCGTCGAGGTGCCCGCGCCCGACGGGCCGTTCGGCGCGAAGGGCATCGGCGAGGCGCCGGTCGTCGCGTGCGCCCGCCGGCGATCGCGAACGCCGTCGCCGCCGCCGCCGGCATGCGGCTGTGCGAGCTGCCGATGACGCCGCCGCGCGTCTGGGCGGCGCTCCGCTCGTGACTCCGATCGAGCGCGCGCGGACGATCGTCGAGTCCTGGGACGACTCGAGCTGCGCCGCGAGCTCCCCGAGGACGCGCGCCTCTTCGACGCCCACACGCACCTCGGCAACGACATCGACGGCATGGTCGGGAGCTACGACGAGCTCACGACGACGCTCGACCGCTACGGGTTCGAGACCGCGTTCATCTTCTGCATGGACGAGCACGATCGCGAGCCGGCGTTCACCGTTCCGAACGACCGGACGCTCGCCCACGCCGAGCGCTCGCAGGGCAGGCTCGTCCCGTTCGTCCGCCTCGA
Source organism: uncultured Gaiellaceae bacterium (assembly GCA_963754175.1). Lineage (GTDB taxonomy): Bacteria > Actinomycetota > Thermoleophilia > Gaiellales > Gaiellaceae > GMQP-bins7. The sequence goes on from CAVWES010000018.1 coordinate 52,333, forward strand.
CCTGACCGCACAACCCGCTCGAGGAGGCGCGGCGCTGCCTCGATCTCGGTGCGCAGGGGATCAAGCTCCACCCGCGCGCGCAGGCGTTCGCCCTCGACGACGAGCGCCTCGCAGCCGATCTTCGCGCTCGCCGTCGAGCGCGCCGTGCCGATTCTCATCCACGGCGGCCGCGGGCTGCCGCCGATCGCCGAGCACCTCGAGGCGCTCGTCGCGCCGCAACGAGGGCGTCCAGCTCATCGTCGCGCACGCCGGCATCGCCGACATGGCGGGGCTCGCCGGCCGGCTCGGCGGCGATCCCGGCGTCTTCTTCGACACCTCGGTGTGGAGCGGCCTCGACCTCCTCGACCTCTACCGCCAGGTCTCGCCCGAGCAGGTGCTCTACGCGTCCGACTACCCGTACGGCCGCCAGCCGAACTCGCTGCTCGTCTCCGTCCGGACGGCGAAGCTCGCCGGCTTCGACGACAAGCAGCTGCGGCTGATGCTGGGAGGAAGCGCACGCCGGATCGCCGAGGGCGCGAGCTGGAGCCGCTCTCGGCGCCGAAGGGGCCGACCTCGCTCGTCCAGCCGCTGACCTTCGCGCGGATCCACCAGTACATCTCGATGGCGGTGCCGATGCTCTGGCTTCGCCAGCGCGACGCGATCGGCGCGATCGGGCTCGCCGTGAACGCCTCGCGCGAGCGCGGAACGGCCACCCCGAGGAGTCCGAGCGGATCCAGGAGCTGCTCGTGACCGCGCAGGAGCTCTGGCGGGAGGGCGCCGAGCTCGACCGGACGACGGAGCGCGTGGCGGCGTTCCGCGCGGCGATCCAGCTCGTCAACCTCGCGGACATGGTCGCGCTCACGACGCGCGCCTAGCTCGCGTAGCCGCGCACCGCGTAGAGGCGACGCGCGCCCTCGATCCCCTTCAGCATCGTGGTCGCCGCGGTCCTCGAACTCGAGGCCGGAGCCCGCGACGAGGTCGTGTGTCGTTCGAGCTCACGAGCACCTCGCCGGCGCCGCGGCGGCAAGACCGTGCGGCGACGTGCACGGCGATCCCGCGCGGCTTGTCACCCGCGCGCGCGCTCGACCTCGCCGGTGTGGACGCCCGCGCGGACCTCGAGCCCGAGCGCGCCGCAGCGCGTCGCGGATCGCGAGCGCCGCAGCGAATCGCGCGCGCAGGGCCGTCGAACAGCGCGAGGAAGCCGTCGCCCGCCGTGTCGATCTCGTCGCCCGAGAATCGGCCGAGCTCGCGCGGACCGCAGCGTGGTGCTCGTGCGAGCAGGTCGGCCCACGCGCGTCGCCGAGCCGCCGCGCCCCTCGGTCGAGCCGACGAGGTCGGTGAAGAGGAGCGTGGCCAGAACGCGGCTACCCACCGGCAATGGGCCGGGCGCCCGTGAGGAACTCCTCGACCTCGTCGAGGATCTGGTCCAGGTCGACCCACGGGACGTGGTCGTCGCCCGGCAGCTCGACGAAGCGCGCGCCCGGAATGCGCCCGGCGATGTAGCGGCCCTCGTCGACCCGCGAGTCGCGGTCGCCGGTCCGGTGGAGGACGAGCGTCGGGCACTGCACGCTCGGCAGCACCTCACGAACGTCGACCTTCGAGTTCATGAGGATGAGATCGCGGGCGCCGGCCGGGCTGAGCGACGCTCGCGCCATGGCGATGGAACCAGGCGCGTCTCGGCGGCGTCGGCGCTCGGGCACATCGTCGACAGGTCGACGTTCTCGCCCCAGGTCTCCTCGAGCTCGCGCGCGATCGCACGCGCTCCTCCCACGTCGGCGCCCACGGGTAGTCGTCGTCGGGTTCGCAAGCGCTTCGCGTAGGTGCCGTAGAGGACGAGCGCACGCGTGCGCTCCGGGTACGTCGCGGCGAACAGGGCGCACATCGGCCCGCCCTCCGAGTAGCCGAAGAGCGCGGCCCGCTCGCTTCCGACCGCATCCATGACCGCCCGGACGTCGTCCATGCGCGTCTCGAGATCGGGCAGCCCGACACCTCGGTCCGAGAGCCCCGTCCCGCGCTTGTCGAAGCGGATCAGCCGCGAGAAGGATCCAAGCCGCTCGGAGGAAGCGCGCCAGCTCGGCGTGTTCCCAGTCGATCTCGAGGTGCGAGAAGAAGCCGGAGACGAGCACGAGGTCGAACTGCCCGTCGCCGGTGACCTGGTAGGCGATGTTGACGTCGCCGCTCTTCGCGTACCTGATCGCGATCGCTCACGGCAGGTGCCCGGAGTAGCGGAAGCAGTCGACGGTGTGGTCGTCGACCATGCCGACCGACTGCATGAACGCGTAGCAGACCGTCGGGCCGACGAAGCGGAAGCCGCGGCGCTTCAGGTCCTTCGAGAGCGCGCGCGACAGCTCCGTCTCCGCGGGGAGCTCCGACATGCGTCCGCCACGCGTTGACGATCGGCGCGCCGTCGACGAACGCCCACAGGTAGGCGTCGAAGCTCCCGAGCTCCTCCTGCACCTCGAGGACGCGGCCGGCGTTCGCGACCGTCGACTCGACCTTCAGCCGGTTGCGGACGATCCCCGGATCGGCGAGCAGGCGCTCGACGTCCTTCGCCGCTGAAGCGCGCGACGACCTCCGGGTCGAAGCCCGCGAACGCGCGTCCGGTAGCCCTCGCGCTTGCGCAGGATCGTGGACCACGAGAGCCCGGCCTGCGCGCCTTCGAGCGTGAGCATCTCGAAGAGGTGGCGGTCGTCGTGGGACGGGACGCCCCACTCCTCGTCGTGGTAGGCGAGCATGAGCTCGTCGCCCCCGGCCGCCCACTCGCACCGCGTCACGTTCGGTCATCGCGTGGATAGGATCGCAGGCCGTGCGCGCCTGTCCTCGTCCTCGTCGTCTCACTCGCCTTCGTCGCGGGCTGCGGAGGCGGCGGGGACGACACGACGACCGAGTCGGTCGGCAACGAGCGCCGGACGGGTGCACGAGCGTCGACGCTCCCGCGCCGCGCGACCCGGAGTCGCTCGAGGCGCCGACCGAGCCCCTCGACGCCTCGAAGACCTACACGCTCACGTTCGAGACGAACTGCGGGTCGTTCACGGTCACGCTCGACCCCGAGCTCGCGCCGAAGACGGCGGCATCGCTCGTCGCGCTCGCGAAGGACGGCTACTTCGACGACACGATCTTCCACCGCGTCGTCCCCGGCTTCGTCATCCAGGGCGGCGACCCGACCCAGTCCGGCTCCGGCGGCCCCGGCTACTCGACGGTCGACGTGCCTCCGTCGGACGCGGCGTACACGAAGGGCGTCGTCGCGATGGCGAAGTCCGGCGCCGAGGCGCCGGGCACGGCGGGGAGCCAGTTCTTCGTCGTCACGGGCGAGGACGCGGGCCTGCCGCCCGAGTACGCGATCGTCGGCGAGGTCACGGACGGGCTGGACACGGTCGAGCGGATCGACGCGCTCGGCGATCGGCGACGGGCCGCCGTCGCAGCCGGTCGTCGTCTCGAGCGTCACCGTCGGCGAGAGCTGATGGCGCGCGTCGCCGCGGTCGTCCTCGCGGCCGGCGAGGCGTCGCGGTTCGGGAGCCCGAAGCAGCGGCTTCTCCTCCCTCGCGTCCTCGAGCGGCTCGCGAGACCTCGGTCGACGAGATCGTCGTCGTCGAGGGCGCGTACGAGCTGCTGAGTCCGTCGCTCGACACGTCCGCCCGCGCGCGTCGTCCCGTGCCCCGACTGGGAGCGCGGGCCCGGAGCGTCGCTGCGCTGCGGGCTCGCGGCGCTGGACGACGACGTCGAGGCGGCCGTCGTCGTCCTCGCCGACGGGCCGAACCTCTCGCCCGCAGGCGGTCGAGCGCGTGCTCGACGAGTGGCGCGCGCACGGCGGAGTCGTCGCCGCGTCGTACGACGGCGCGCGAGGCCACCCGCTCGTGCTCGGACGCGCCGACTGGGACGGGATCCCGGACGACGGGCTGCGCGACCGCCCGGTGCGACTCGTCCCGTGCGACGACCTCGGTGCGCCGGGCGACGTGGACGTGCCGGAAGACCTGGAGCTGCTCTAGGCGGTCGCGTCGAGCCCGCGGAGCTCCGCGAGCTTGTCCATGAGGCCCGGTGGCATCCGCTCCAGCGAGCTCGTCTTCACGTACCGGCGCAGGCTCTCCTCGAAGCGGTAGCGGCGTCGGCAGTAGTCACAGTCGGAGAGGTGCGTCTCGGCCTCGCGCCACTCGGCGTCGGTGAGCGTGCGATCCAGGAAGTCCTGGAGGAGCTCTTCGCAGCGATCGCACGGCGCGCCCACTACGACAGCGCTTCCTCTGCGAGGTGCTGTTTCAGGGCGCGACGACCGCGGTGAAGACGTGACATGACGGTTCCTATCGGGACGTCGAGGATCTGTGCCGCATCAGCGTACGAGAAGTCCCCGATGTCGACCAGCACGACGACGTCGCGGAACTGCGGCGGGATCTCCGAGAGCGCGTTCACGATCGAGTCCTGCGAGAGCCGCTCGACGACGTCGTCCGACTCGAGCGCATCCTCGCCGGCCGCGGAGGCCACCTTGTTCGCGAGGTAGTAGTCGGTCTCCTCGAGGGCCTGCATCTGCGGCGTGCGCTGGATCTTGCGGCCGCGATCGACGTTGAGGTTCGTGAGGATGCGGAGGAGCCACGCGCGGAGGTTCGTTCCCGGTGTGAACGACTTCCAGCTGCGGAATGCCCTTGCGTACGTCTCCTGCACGAGATCCTCTGCCTCCTCACGCGAGCCGACGAGTCGTCTCGCAACCCGGTAGACCTGGTCGGCGAGCGCGAGCGCCTCCTCCTCGAAGCGCGCACGGTCGCGAGCTTCGGTCGCGATCCGCCGTGCTTCGGTGTCGGGGCCCGGCTCGCTCACCGGCGTACCGTACCGCTGCGTTGTACCGGAGCCTGGAACGAGCCGCCGACGAGCGCTATTCCCGCTCCGTGGCGATCTCCGGGAAGCCCGAGCGCGCGAGAGCGGCCACGATCTCGTCCTTCGAGGTCTTCTCCTCGTCCCACCCGAGCGCGACCTCGCCCATGAGGTTCGCGTTCGCGTACTCGATGCCCTCGTGGTTGCGAAGCGCCACGGCGAGCCTGCCGATGCAGCGCTCGCAGCGGACGCCGCTCACCGTCACGGTCGCGCTCGCCATCACGCCGATGCTAGCGGGACGGCTTCGCGCAGCCGCACCTCGCGATCGGCGAGGCCGACGAGGAGCGGATCGTGCGACGCGCAGATCACCGTCGTTCCGGTGCCGTGTGCGAGCTCGACGAACAGCGCGCCGATCTCGACGGTCGTCGACTGCGTCGAGACGCGAGGTCGGCTCGTCGGCCACGACGACGGGTGTCCTCGCCGCGAATGCGCGGGCGAGCGCGACGCGCTCGCGCTGACCTGCCGAGAGGAGGTCCACCCGGCGGTCGGCGTGCGCGGCGAGGCCGACCGCCGCGAGCGCCTCGGCTGCCCGCGTGTCCGTCTCGTCGTCCGGGACACCGCGGAGCGCCAGGCCGAGCTCGACGTTCTCGCGGGCGGAGAGGAAGCCGGAGAGCCCCGGTGCCTGGCCGACGACCGCGATGTGGTCGCGGCGGAGCGCCGCGCGCGCCGCGCGGTCGAGCGACGACACGACGGTGTCGCCGAGGCGGACCTCACCCTCGTCGGGAACGTCCATGCCCGTGAGGAGCGCGAGGAGCGTCGACTTGCCGGAGCCCGACGGACCGACCACCACCGTCAGCTCGCCCGGCTCGAACGTCGCGGTCACGTCGTCGAGGGCGACCTGAGCGCCGTAGCGCCTGCGAGACGCCTCGCGCCAGGAGGCGCACGCCGCGCGCCCCGCCGAGCGGCGCCGACTGCGCCGTGGCGGCCGCGCTCACTCCCGGCGACCGCGTGCAGCTCGACGGACGCCGTTCGCGGCGACGATCCGCGCGCGGTCGTGGATTCCCGCCGCGCGCAGCGTCTCCTCGGGGATCCGGAGCCACCCCCCGGCTCCGACGACGGCCGTCTCCGACTCGCCCTGGCGCTCCTCGCTCACCCGGCCGTCCCGGATGTGGACGACGCGGTCGGCGATCTCGGTCGACGCAGGGTCGTGGCTGACGAGGATCGCTGCGGAGCGGTGCTCCCTCACCAGCTCGGCGAGCAGCGCGAGCACCTCGCGAGCCGACTCCGCATCGAGGTCGCCGGTCGGCTCGTCGGCGATGACGAGCTTCGGGCGATGCGCGAGCGCCGCGCACAGCGCGATGCGCTGCTGCTCTCCGCCGGACAGCTCCGAGGGCACGAGCGTCCGCGCGATCGAGGAGGCCGACGCGCTCGAGCAGCTCCCGTGCGCGCGCCCGCTGCTCGGCGCGCGGCGCGGAGGCGAGCCCGAGCGGGACGGCGACCAGCTCCTCCGCGGTCAGCTCGCCGGCGAGGGCACGCCAGTAGTGCTGATCGGCGTACCCGAGGACGTCGCGGCGGTAGCGGCCGAGGTCGCCCTCGGACGCATGGCGGGAGGTCGACGCCCGCGACCACGAGCGAGCCGGCGGACGGGCGGGCGAGCCCGGCGAGAACCCGCATCAGCGTCGTCTTGCCCGAGCCGCTCGGCCCGAGCACGACGCAGATCTCGTCCTCGTCGACGGCGAGCGTCAGTCCCTGAAGCGCCGCGACTCCTCCCGTCGCGGACGGGTACACGGCGAAGAGCTCGCGCGCGTCGACGAGCGCTCACGCGTCGCGTCTCCCTGTACGCGGGCCCGCGTGCGCCCGCGAACGCCCGGCGCGTCGCGCCGCCGACGAGCACGACCGCGAGCGACGACGAAGACGACGATGCCGGCGACGACGAGCAGCGGATCGACCACGACCGCGAGCGGCGGCTCGGCGGCTTCACCGCGCGCCGTGACGGACACGACCCGAGTCACGAGCGCGAGCAGCGCCAGGCCCGTCGCGACCCCGGCGGCGAGACCGACGGCCGAGAGGCTCGCTGCGCGGACGCGGACGACGCGGCGCAGGAACGTCGGGGACGAGCCCTGCGCCTCGAGGTCGTAGTGCTCGCCGCGGTCGTCGCGCAGATCCGCGCGAACCGCGAGCGCGAGACCGAGCGACGCGAGGACGAGTGCGACGATCGCCGTCGCGATCAGCGCGAGCAGCGTTCCGTGAGCGAGTGGATCGCGGTGCGCCTCCGCCTCGACCTCGCGCCGCACCGTCGTCGCGAGCGTCCGATAGGGCGGCCGCTCGAGCGCAGCCGCGACCGCGTCGACCCGATCGGGCGGGACGTCGAGCCAGACCTCGTTCTCGCGTGCGCCGCCCGGCGACGCCGTGTTGATCGCGGTCCGCAGCTCGACGCGATCGCCGACGACCGACGTCGCCGGTCGGCGCCGGGGAACCGCTGGACGATCCCGGCGACCTGCACCGGGACCGTCGCGCCGGCGAGCTGGAGCGGCAACGATGCCGCCGACGCCTCCGGCGAGCTCGGCGAGCCGCGGAGTCACGAGAACCGACGCCGGCGAGTCGTCGGTCGGTTGCGGCGACCGGAGGAACGAGCTCCGGAAGAGCGTCGAGGGGACGCGCACCGCGACACCGGCGGGCGTGGACCTCGTCACGCACGCCGCCGACGCCGACCCAGTCGCGCAGCTGCGTCGCGAGCGGGCCCGAGAGACGGAGCGTCCGCGATGAACGCGTTTCCGGCGTCGGCACCACGCTCGATGAGCCGGGGCGGCGGCACGATCTCGAGGCTGACGAGCAGCGCGCCTCGCGGGAGGCGCTTGCGCAGAACGTACGCGCGCGAACGAGGCTTCGGCGTGCTCCGATCGTCGATGCGGCGGAACGCTCCGTCCGGCAGCCGAACGATCGCCGCGAACGAGACGATGCTCGGAGAGACGCCGAGAACGATGCGATCGCCGGGGAGCCGGAGCCCGCGCAGCTCGACCGGGTGCCCGGGATCGACGAGGTCGGCGAGCTCGCTGCAGTCCGCGCCCGGAGGACCACTCCGGCCGCCACACGCCGACGCGCTCGATCGCGGCGGGGTCGAGGCCGAGCACCGTCACGCCGCTCACGCGCTCCGCGCGGCCCGCGCCGCCCGTCAGGCGGAGCACCGGGTAGGCGGCGCCTCCCTGGCCGGCGAGTCGGGCGAAGCGGCGTTCGGGCGCAACGTCGAAGACACGGACGAGGTTCTGGAGGTCCTCGCGCACGACGATGTCGAGCGGCACCTCGAACGCCGCCTGGTCGCGCTCCCCCTGCGCGAGCGTCGCCCGATAGCCCTCCGCGAGGAGCGCGAGCGCGAAGGCGATGGTCAGGAAGGCGACCGTCGCAACGGCGCCGCCCGGGCCGCGCGCAAGCCCGACTGCGGCGAGTCGACGCCGAGAGCGCCGACCGCTTCCGCTCGGACCACCAGCGCGCGATCGCAGGGAAGACGCGCGCGACGCCGATCGCAGCCACGACCGCGAGGAGACCGGGCAGCAGGAGGAGCAGCAACGCCGAGCCCTCGTCCGCGCGCAAGCTGATCCTCGTCGGCGGCGCCGCTCGCGAGCGCGACCGCGGCCACGAGCAGCGCAGCGATCGCCACGAGATCGACGCCCTGGAGGCGTGCGCCTTCGCGAGTCGGCAGCGAGACGGTGATCCACACGAGCACGGCGGCGGCGACCACCGCCGCCCCCGCGAGCGCCAGCCCGCGAGACGAGAGGACGCTCTCGCGGAGCACGTCGTCGACCGGAGCGCCGGCGAGGCTCGCCGCGAGCGCCAGCGACGGCGATCCCGAGCAGCCAGCCGACGAGGACGCCTGCGACCGCGACGCCGGCGCTCTCGACGCCGCTGAGGAGCCACAGCTGCCACCGCCGTGCGCCGAACCACGTGAGCCGGCGTCGCGCCTGCTCGAGATCGCGCCGCATCCCGCGAGCGGCAAGCACGGTGAAGGCGAGAAGGAGCGCCGCGCCCTCGCCGCCGACGAGCAGGAGGCGCGTCCCCGCGACGTCCGCGGCTCGCTGTGCTGCGCGCAGCTCCTCGACCGGCGCGTCGACGTCGAAGGAGGAGGAGCGCGCCGTCAGCTCGGCGCGTGCGCGCTCGGTGTCGCGCACGAGAGCGTCGATGTCCCACAGGCGCGGCCGGCCGGGATCGACCGGCCAGACCCAGGAGTAGGTCCGATAGGTGCGCGAGAGCGCCGGCGCGACCTCGAGCGCGGTCCTCCCCTCCGCCACGACGAGCGGGCCAGGGATCGGCCGGTGATAGCTGCCCGATCGTCCGAGCGCGGGCGCGAGGATGGCGTCCGCGGTCGCAGCGTCCGTCGAGCGCAGGAAGTCGCCGTACAGCTGCGTCGAGCGAAGCGTGGCGGTTCCGACCTCCACGAGGCGCAAGCCAGGCGCATTCGGCAGCCTGCCGCGACCACGGAGCCGCAGCACCTCGCAGCGAGCGGGCGTGCACGTGCGCGGGAGGCGACCCGAGCGCAGGATGACGTTCGGGCCGACCCCGTCGATCCGCCGTGATCCCGACGAACCTGCCGGCCACGGTGCTCTCGCGGAAGAGCACGAGCGGCGTGGGACCGTCGAGCCCGAGCCCGGAGAATGCGTCGCTCGACGTCGCGATCGAGCACGGCGAGCCGCTCGCTCGGGTCACCGGGGATCCCGAACCACACGGCTCGAACCGACCGCGCCGACGGGGGGATGCGCTCGATCGCCTGCGCGGTCGAGCGATCGGTCGCGATCGTGACGCCCGCGAGCACGCCGGCGAGCACCGCCGTCGCGACCGCGAGGCCGAGCATCGTGATCGCCGCGCCGCTGTCGCGTCGCCGAAGGCGACGCCAGGCGAGCCCGACGACGAACAGCGCCGATCTCACGACACCCGGCTCCGGCGACGCCTGTACGCGGCGGTCTTCGCCCGGTTGCCGCAGATCGACATCGAGCACCAGGTGGACGAGCCGTTGCGCGAGGCGTCGTAGAACAGCCAGCCGCAGCCTTCCTTGCGGCACGCCTTCAGCCGGCTCCAGGCGCCGGAGACCTGCGCGTCCAGCACACGGGCGACGATTGCCGAGAGGGCGCGTCGGGCACCGTCGTCGCCGTCGGGCGCGAGCTCGAGCCCTCCGTCGTCGGCCAGCGCGACGCGAAAGCGAACGTCTGCCTGCGACCGCGTCGAACGCCTCGTGCAGCCGCGCGTCGGGCGGCTCTCCCAGGGTGTTGTGCAGCGCGAGGCTGCGAAGGACGTCGCGCAGCGCACGCGCGGTGACGAAGGCGTCCGCGTCGACGTGCTCGTCGCCGCGCGAGCAGCGAGCGGGCGCGGAGCCAGGTCGCGAGCGCTGCCGGGCGTGGCGATGTCGTCCTGCGCCCACTCGGGGATCTCGGTGTTGACGAAGTCCTGGACGAGATCGAGCGGCGGCGGCGCGGGCGTCCGTCCGGCGGGCTGGAATCCGGGGCCTACGGTCGTCACCGGCGAAAGAGTATCGGCAGTTCCCTCGACACCGGCAACGGTATTACGGAGGTGTCAGCGCTTCACGCCGTGCACGGGCCGCCCGGCTGCCTCCCACGCGTAGTACGACGCACTCGGACCGAAGCCCGTCTCGTAGCCGACGACCCGCGGGTTGCGACCCACCTCCTTCGCGCGCTGCGCATGCCAGAGCAGGTTCGGATCGTCGCGCTCCTCCCAGACGAGCACGAGGTGCGCCGCGGTCATGAAGTCCGCGACGAACGAGCACCCTTCGGCCGGGCACGGGAACGGATCCGTACGAACGCAGTACCAGCCGCTGTGGTCGCCGTCGCCGTCCCCGGTCCAT
>CAVWES010000019.1:0-46553 GCA_963754175.1 uncultured Gaiellaceae bacterium
CGCGAGATTGTCGCGACGCGGGCCTATAGCGTGCGGATCCCTCGTTCGAGGGACGGCCCGGCGAGCGGCGCGCGACGACGACGAGTTGGTGAACGAACTCGTTCTCGACGTCGCCCTGCTCGTCCTGGCGCTCTCGCTGCCCGTATGGCTCGCGCTCTCGCTCGCGATCGTCTTCGGCCGCGTGCGGTACGAGCGGAGTCACCGCGAGGTCACGTCCGCGCCGCTGAGCGACCGCACCGCGCGGCGCCTGGTGCGACGAGCCCGTGGACGGCCGCGAACCGAGTGGGGACGGTGGCGCCGCGTGACGGCGGTCCAGCGCCTCGAGCGGGCACACCATAGTGCGGTCCCACGGCTCATCAGGCCCTTGCTCGTCGACGAGGATGCGAAGATCGCAGCGGCGGCGATCCGCACGCTCGGCGACATCGGTGACGAGTGGGCGATCGACCTTCTCCTCGATGCGCTTCGGCGTGGGGACGGTCAGCGCTCCCGCATCGCATCCGAGCTCGAGCGGCTCGCCCCGGCCCCCGGCTCGAAGCTGCTCCCGTTGCTGCGCGACTGGAACCCGACGGTTCGCTTCTGGGGCGCGACGTTGCTGCGGCCCTATCCGGATCTCGGCGAGGCGACGCTCATCGAGCTCACGTGGGACGGCGACCCGAACGTACGCGCCGCCGCCGTCGAGACGCTCGGAACGCGGAGCGGCCACGACGTCGGTGTCGCGCTCCTCGCGCGACTCGACGACAGCGAGTGGTTCGTCCGCGTCCATGCAGCCCGCGCCGCCGGCCACGTGCTCGGGGCCGAGGCCGCTCCGACCGTCGCGCGCCATCTCGCCGAGGAGCGCTGGTGGGTGCGGACCGCGGCGAAGGACGCGTTGCGCGGAATGGGCTCCGACGCCGTGCCGTCGCTCCTCGCCATCCTCGGACACGAGGATCCGTTCGCACGGAACGGCGCGGCCGAGGTGCTGCAGGACATCGGGTTCGTCGACTTCCTCGCGCTCGACGATCCGAGAAGCCCGCTGCTGGAGCGCATCTACGCCGCGGGTGGAGAGCGGTTTCGCGAGGCCGCGGAGGCCCGCATCGAGCGCATCCCGGCCGAAGGGGTGCGGGCGGCATGACTGGGACGTTCCTCGAAGTGGCGGTGGTCGTCTGTCTCGCGTACCTGCTGCTGACGAATCTGGCGTACATGGCCCTCATCGGGGTCGCGTTCGTCGAGAACGTCGTGCGGCGGCACGAGCACGCCAGCCAGGACTTCGACGTGCTCGGCGAGTCGCGCTTCACGATCCCGGTCAGCGTGATCGTGGCGGCGTACAACGAGGAGACCGCCATCGTGTCGACGGTCGAGTCGCTGCTCGGGCTCGAGTATCCGGAGTTCGAGGTCATCGCAGTCAACGACGGATCCGGCGACGGAACGCTCGACCGGCTGATCGAGGCGTTCGAGCTCGAGCCGTACCAGGTGTTCGTCCGGCACGTCTTCCCGACGGAGGCGGTGCGCGCGATCTACCGCAGCTCCGCCCACCCGAACCTCGTCGTCGTCGACAAGGAGAACGGAGGGAAGTCGGATGCGCTGAACGCCGGCCTCAATGTCGCGCGTTTCCGGTACGTGTGCGGCGTGGACGCCGATACGGTCTTCGACCGCGAGGCGCTCCTCAAGGGCATGCGCCGGGTCGTCGAGGATCCGGCCCGCATCATCGGCGTGACGAGCCACCTCACGATCGCGGAGGACCCGGCGCGTGCGATGGCGGCGCCTCCCGGCCGCCGACCCATCGACCGGAGGCCGTTCATGGCGTACCAGCACCTGGACTATCTCCGCGCCTTCTTCAACAACCGCCTCGCCTGGTCACGGCTCGGCTTCATGCTCTGTGCCGTCGGCGCCTTCCAGATCTGGCGTCGTGACGTGCTCGAGGAGGTCGGTGGGTACGCGCGCAACTTCACGTGCGAGGACATCGAGCTCACGTTCCGCGTGCACGAGAAGTTCCGGCGCGAGGGCCGCGACTACGAGATCCACTGCCTACCGGACAACGTCGGCACCACCGAGGGCCCCGACACGGTGCGGAAGCTCGTCTCGCAGCGCGAGCGCTGGCAGCGCGTGATCAACGAGACCGTGTGGCACTACCGGCAGATGTGGTTCCGCCCCCGGTACGGGAGCGTCGGGCTGCTCGGCGCGCCGTTCTACCTCTTCACCGAGGTGCTCGCTCCCGTATTCGAGGTGCTGGCGATCGTCACGCTCGGCGTCGCGGTTGCGCTCGGCCTCTTCGATCCGGCGGTGTTCGTCGTGATGCTCTTCGCCGTCGCGTTCCTCAACGCCGCGCTGACCGCGTGCGCGATCCTGCTCGACGACCTGCAGTCACGGACGTACCGCGTCCGCGACCTCGCCCGGATGCTCGTGCTCGCCCCGCTCGACCTCGTCCTCTACCGTCCGATCATCGTCTGGGCGCGCCTCAAGGGCACGTGGGGCTTCCTCCGGGGCGACAAGGCCTGGCACAAGTTCGAGCGGAACGCCCGGGCGCCGGCGTGATTCAGCCCGCGGGGCTGTTCTTCACCCGGTAGTCGATGAACGTCGCGAACGGCGACTGGCGCACGCCGAGGTGCTCGAGCTCCAGCGAGCGCGTGAACCCCTCGAACAGGCGCTTCCCGCCGCCGAGCACGACGGGAGCGACGATGATCGTCAGCTCGTCGACGAGTCCTGCTTCGAGCGCCTGGCGGATGACGTCCGCGCCGCCCATGACGTGCACGTCCTTGTCGCCGGCCGCCTCTCGTGCCTGCTCGACGGCCTCTTCCACGCCCGACACGAACGTGAACGCCCTTGCCTGGCGGCTCCTCTTCGGGACGATGCGTCACGATGAAGAAGGGGACGTCCCCCGGGTTCTCACCACCCCAGTGGTCGGCAGCCTCGTACGTCTAGCGCCCGCCGACGACGGCGCCGAGCCTGGACATCGCCTGCTTCAGCCACTCGGCATCCTCACCTGTCGCCTCGCCGCTGGGCTCGGCGTCGTACGTCCACGGCCCGCCGAAGACCCAGTAGTGGAGCCGCTCGCCGCCCTCGCCGAGACCCTTGCCAGGCCCGTCGTTCGGCCCTGCGACGTACCCGTCGACCGACGTCGTGATGCCTGAGAGAACCTTGGTCATCTCCCGTCACCTCTCGTAGTTGCTTCGACGGGGATGGAGACCGCCGACCGGCCCGGAACTCATCGGAGGCTCGGCGCGCGCCGTCAGAGGGCGGCGAGCACGTCGTCCGCGTGGTCGGCGGGCTTCACCTTCCGCATGATCTTCGCCACGTTTCCGTCGGCGTCGATGACGAACGTCGAGCGCTCCATGCCCATGTACGTCTTGCCGTACATGCTCTTCTCGACCCAGGTGCCGTATGTCTCCGCGACGTCGTGCGCCTCGTCCGAGAGCAGCGGGAACGGCAGCCGGTACTTCTCCTTGAACTTCACGTGCTTCTTCGGGCTGTCCGGGCTCACACCGAGGACGACCGCGCCCTTCCGCTCGAACTCGCCCCAGACGTCGCGGATCCCGCACGCCTGCGCGGTGCATCCGGGCGTGTCGTCCTTGGGGTAGAAATAGAGAACGACCGAGCGGCCCCTGAGGGATGAGAGCGTTACCGATTCTCCCGTGTCGGACCGGAGCGTGAAATCCGGAGCGCGGTTGTCCCTCCGTCACCATCCGCGCGATGCTAGCCAGAGGGGGTTCTGGGCGGCGACCCGTGCAGCGTGTCGTCGCCGGATGCACTTACCGCGGAATCGTGCGCTGCAGGGATCGAGCGCTAGCTCGTCAGCCGGTCGTAATAGGCGCTGGCGATCTCCTGAGCCTGGTCCTCCGAAACAGTTCCTGGCACCGCGTGGCCGTGCAGAACAACCGTGTAGACGATCGGACCGTTGGTGAAGCCGATCCAGTAATCGTCTTGCGGCTGCTCGTCGGGCGTTCCGACCCTCTCGATGTCTTCAGCGGTAGCGACGCGGTGGACGCCCCGTGCATCCGGAATGTCGTCCACCTCGAAGGTGCTTCTCTGCACCGCACAACCCATCGGGCACGGCTTCATCTGGTCCGTCTCGAGCCAGTCGAGGGCGCTCATCGCTCGCGTCCTCGGAGCCCAGCTCGATGAATGAACTGAAGACATGCACCGAGGTCTCCGGCGAATGCGTCTCTCCGAAGAATCGTGCGTCCACGCCCGCGCTCTTGAAGTCCTCGTCCTCGAAGACCGTCGTCATCTCCTCCCTGTCGGGATCGATCGAGGAGTCGCTGAGCGCCGAGATGAAGGTGGTGTAGTCCGTCGTCGTCTGGCGCGTCTCGACGGGATCGGGCTTCGAGCCCGGGGCATCCTCCGCGGATACGAATCGCTGAGCTACCGGAAGGGGCGCGGCCGTCTCATCATCACCACCGCCGCACGCGACGAGCGCGACCACGGTCAAAGCTACAAGGAGTGGGATGGCGAAGCGCACCGCGGTCGATCCTACGGAGTGCCGCAGCGGTCTACAAGCTAGTGAGCGTCGCCTTGTACTTCAACAACGCGGCCGCGGGTCGTCCTTGGGGTTGAAGTAGAGGACGACCGGCATTCCTCGGAACGACTCGAGCGAGAGGTCCTCTCCCGAGTCGCTCGGCAACGTGAACGTCGGCGCGGCTTTGCCTTCCTCGATCAGCGGTGCATTCGCCTCTCGGTAGGGTCCGGCGATGCTGTCCGTGCACGTGGCGCTCGGGATCGCGGTCATCGTCGTTTGCGTCGCGTCGGCGGTTCTCGGCTTCGTCGCCTACCGCCGGAGAGGAAGTGGTGGAGCCTTCGTGTCGCACGCCCTCGTCCTCGCGCAGACGCTCCTCATCGCGCAGGCGGCCGTCGGCCTCCTGCTCCTGTCGGACGGGCGGCGCGCGCCCGAGAAGCTCCACTACGCGTACGGCGCGCTCGCGCTCGGCCTCGTGCTCACGCCGTGGTTCTACGCGCCGGGAGTCGGACCACGACGCCTCCTCTGGTTCGCGGCGACGACGCTCGTCGCAGGAGGGCTCGCCGTGCGGGCGTTCATGACGGGCTCATGAGAAGGCTCTGGGACCGCATCCCGTCGCTCGCCCGCGCGCTCGGGATCGTCGCGGTGATCGCGATCGTCGTCGTCGTGCTCTCGCTCGAGCCGGTCGTCGCGACGGTCGGCGGGATCCTTCAGATCGCGTTCTTCCTCGCGATCGCGCTCTTCCTGTTCCTCGTCTGGCGCGAGCGCCGCGGCGATCTCGAGGCGTGGTCGGAGTGGAACCGCAAGCTCTTCTACGCCGCTGTCGTTCTCGCCGTGCTCGCGATCGGGCTCTGGCTCGGCTACGGCCTGCCGGCCAGCCGCGACGCGCTCGCCCTCGTGCTGGTCGTGGCCGCGTGCGCGTACGTGATCGTGCGCGTCTGGCGCATCGAGCACCGCTACTGAGGCTCGCTACGGCAGTGAGAAGCCAGGGCCCCGGCGCAGGGTGGCGGGCGCGGGGTTCACAGGATGGATCAGGCGGATCGTGTACCGGTACGTGCCGGCTTTGAGCCGACGCGTCCCGAGGTCGGCCTGAACGAGCTCGCCCACCTCGGCCGAGCCCTTCGCCGCGAGCTTCGTCGCGTGCGTGTCGGCGTTCTCGAGGCGCACCCAGTAGCGGCAGTCGAGGTCGCAACGGAAGCTGACGCGGAACACTCCGCGCTTCGCAGCCGAGCGCGTACCGAAGCGGAGATACGACGTCCGTACCGGCAGCTCAACCCCGGGGCAGCGCGTGATCGAGCCGCCGGTCGTGCGGTCGAGCGCCTTGGTCACGAGCGGGCGGCTCGACTTCGGAGTGCCGTCGACGTAGTAGATGCCCGACTGCCAGCTCGCCCGCGCGCGCTCGTCGCGGGAAAGGAAGAGCAGCACTCCTTCGACCGTCGGCTGACAGAAGGCCAGCGCGAGCGCCTGCCGGTAGTAGGCGGCCTGCGTCGCCTCGCTCACCGGCTTCGTCGTGGTGGGCTCGGTGCCGGTGTACAGCGAGGCCTTGCTCGCGGGGATTTCCGACTCGACGCCGTACTCCCCGTAGAGGATCGGCAGTGTCGATCCCGGCTGCGCTGTCCCGTCGAACGCCTCGCCGAGGAGGCGCACGAGCTTGTCGTAGTCCGCCACTCCGATTGACGTGTTGAGTGGGTGGGCGACCGTCGGCGCGACGCTGGAGTTGTCGCCGTAGACGTGGATCGCGAATGCGTCCATGACGCGGCGTGTGCGGCCGCTCGCCCGATATGCGGTTCCCAGGCCCTGGATGAAGGTCGTCGGGGAGTGCGTGGGACGGGCGCCGTCCGGACGGTCTGTGCCCCGGGGAGAGACGGCTGCTCCGTAAACGGTGGCCGTGCTCGACGCTCTCTTGATCGCGTCGTAGGTCTGGCTGAGGAGCGCGAGGTACGCCGCGGGCGAGGCACTCGTCCCGTCGAGTGCGAACTGCGGCAACCAGAAGCGGTTGAGGTTGGGCTCGTTGCCGATGATCACATGCTCGATCGAAGGGGCCTCGCGGACGATCGCCGCCGCGTATGAGGCGAAATCGGCTTGCGCATCCTCGGTGAGCGGCGTGGTCGCCGAACCGGGGCTCATGACCGTCACGTAGACACGCACGCCGTTCCGGGTCGGCGGCGTCTCCCACGTTCCGCAGCGATCCGCAGCTCGTCGTCGCTCGGCTTGCGTGAGACCGGGCCTCCAGAAGCTCGTGATGCGGACCGCGCGGAAGCCGGAGAGTCGGAAGGTCGTCATCTTGGCCTCGGCCTCGACGAGGCTGTTCGCGCGCACGTCGTCCTCGACGGCGCCGACGATGAGGCCCGGGCCGGCCGCCGCGAGACTCGGCGCGATCAGCGCGATCAGGGCGCCGAGGGCGGCCAGGAGCGGAAGACGCATGGGGATACGCTAGCCCGAGAATGCGAGAAAACCTTGAAGGGAAGCTTCAGGCGCTGCCGCGTGGCCCCGGCGTCTACCTCTTCCGCGACGAAGCGGGCGACGTGCTCTACGTCGGCAAGGCGAAGTCGCTGCGATCACGCGTCCGGAGCTACTTCCAGCGGGGCGACGGGCGCATGGGAACGGCCCAGCTCAGCGAGCGCATCGCCGACGTCGAGGTGATCGTCACCCGCACGGAGGCCGAGGCGCTCCACCTCGAGCAGAACCTCGTGAAGCGCCACCGGCCGGCCTTCAACGTCCGCCTGCGCGACGACAAGTCGTTCCCGTACATCGCGGTGACGCTGACCGACGAGTACCCCCGCGTGATGTTCACGCGCGAGCGGCATCGGCGCGGAACGGTCTACTTCGGCCCGTACGCGAACGCGAAGAAGGTGCGCGAGACGCTCGACGTGCTGAACCGCGTGTTTCGCTTCCGCCCGTGCGAGGGGCCTCGACCCGGGCGCCACTCCGGGATCCCCTGCCTCGACTTCCACATCGACCGCTGCTTCGCACCGTGCATCGAAGCGATCTCGAAGGAGGACTACGGCTCGGTGATCGAGGGCGTCATCGGGTTCCTCTCCGGGGACACGCAGACGATCCAGGCGGAGCTCACCGAGCGGATGCGCGAAGCTGCGGCCGAGGAGCGCTTCGAGGAGGCCGCGCGCTACCGGAACAGGCTGTTCTCGATCCGGCACCTCGCCGACCGGCAGGCAGCCGATCGGCGGGACGTCGGGTCGGTCGACGTCATCGGGCTCGCGATCGCCGGCAACCAGGCGGCGGTGCAGGTCTTCCCGCTGCGCGACGGCAAGATGATCGACCGCTACGGATTCCACCTCGAGAACGTCGAGGGAGAGGACGCGCAGTCGATCATCGAGGCGTTCGTGCTCGAGTACTACGGTGCGGCGCCGAGCGCACCGCCGGAGGTGCTCGTCCCGGCGCAGATCGCGGACACGGACGGTGCTCGCCGAGTTCCTCAGCGAGCGCCGTGGCTCGCGCGTCGTCGTCCGCACGCCGCTGCGCGGCGAGAAGCGCCGGCTCGTCGAGCTCGCCGCGGAGAACGCGCAGCTCGCGCTGGAGTCGGACGCCGCGATCCGCGAGGCCGCCCGCTCCAGGCGGATCGCCGCGCTCGAGGAGCTGCGCGAGGTGCTCAATCTCGAGAGCCTGCCCCTGCGCATCGAGTGCTTCGACATCTCGAACATCCAGGGCGAGTCGATCGTCGCCTCGATGACGGTGTTCGTCGACGGCCGTCCGAAGAATGCGCACTACCGGACGTTCGCGATCCGCAGCCTGGATGGTCAGGACGACGTGGGCGCGATGCGGGAGGCGGTGTCGCGCCGATTCGCGCGGGCGCGGGAGGGGGAGCTCGACGAGAGCTTCTCGCAGATGCCGAACCTCGTCGTCGTGGACGGCGGAAAGGGGCAGCTCGCTGCCGCGCTGAGCGCAATGGAGGAGCTCGATCTGCCGCGCGTGGCTGTCATCTCACTCGCGAAGCGGGAGGAGGAGGTCTTCGTGCCGGGGTTCCCGGCGCCGATCGTCCTCGACCGGTCGAGCCCCGCGCTCCAGCTCCTCCAGCGCATCCGAGACGAGGCGCACCGCGTCGCGCTGCGCTACCACCGGCGCAAGCGGGGAGCGCGCTCGATGGAGACGATCTTCGAGGGCCTGCCCGGTGTCGGCCCCGTGCGCAGGCGGGCGATCATCCGCCACTTCGGCTCCGTCGAGCGCTTCCTCGACGCGTCGCAGGAGGAGCTCGAGGGCGTCCCCGGCTTGCCTCAGAAGACCGCGCGCGACCTCTACGCGCAGCTCCACAAGGCCGGCCCTTCCTAGCCCTCGGTTGCCTCCTCGGGAAGCTCGAGCGCTCGCTTGTACCGCACCGTGCGCAGGGTCAGCGCGATGGCGGTGAACCCCGCGACGACGTTCGTGACGGTCAGCGTGAGCTTGGCGCCCACGCTGAACGCGAGGAGCACCGCCGCGGACGCGACGCCGTTGAGGACGTACAGCAGGAAGGCCTGCTCCGTCCCGACCCCGGCCGGCGTGATGGGCAGGAGTGTCGCGACGCTCGTCGAGACCTGCACGAGCCCGGCGTTCTCCAGCGTCTGCGGGATGTGGAAGGCGGCGAGCAGGAACCAGATCGTCAGGAGTCGCAGCGACCAGTCCGCTGCCTGCCAGGTTGCGACGCGACGGAGGTAGCGCGTTGGGGGAGACAAGACGCGGAACGCCTGCGCGATCCGCGCGCGGAAGTCGGCGACGTGGCCTGCGATCCAGATGGCGACGCACTCCGATCGCCACGAGCACCCCGGCGAGCGCGAGGTCGAAGAGCAGCGGTCGCGAGAACAGCCACGCGAAGTCGAAGCTCTGCAGGCGCGGGAGGACGTCGAGGCCCGGCAGCTGCCCTGTGGCCGCGGCCCACGTCAGGAGCGTGGTCGCCGCGAAGATGTCGAAGAAGCTCAGCACGAGCGTGCTCGAGACCACCGTCGTGTAGGTGCTTCCGGGGATCGCGCGGTGCGCGAGCACGATGCGCACAGCGTCACCCGCGCGAGCCGGGATGATCGCGTTGATCCCGACGCCGGCGAGATACGCGCCGTAGATCGAGATCCAGGGGACGCGCTCCTCGGGATAGGCGGCGGCGAGGACGTTGCGCCACGCGCGGCTCGTGCAGGCCATCTTCAGGAGGTGGCAGCCGATCGCCGCTGCCAGCGGGAGGAAGGAGACCGACCCCAGCTGGTCGAGAAAGGCATCGACGCCGTCTAGGACGCGGACCAGCATGTCCGCTTCTTATGCCCTACTGCGTGTCGTACGAATCCGGTGCGAGGAAGGGATAGCGGTAGTCGGTCGGCGGCACGAAGGTCTCCTTGACCGTGCGCGGCGACACCCAGCGGATGAGGTTCCACATCGACCCTGCCTTGTCGTTCGTCCCGCTCGCACGCGAGCCCCCGAAGGGCTGCTGCCCGACGACCGCGCCCGTCGGCTTGTCGTTGACGTAGAAGTTCCCGGCCGAGTAGCGGAGCGCATCGTGCGCCTCCTCGATCGCGGCGCGCTCGGTCGCGAACACGGCGCCCGTGAGCGCATACGGCGCTGTCTCGTCCACGAGGCGCAGCGTCTCGTCCCAGCGCTTCTCGTCGTAGACGTACGTCGTGACGATCGGTCCGAACAGCTCGTCGCGGAGGAGCCGGAATCCCTTGTCCTCCGTCGTGATCACCGTGGGCTCCACGAAGTAGCCCTCCGAATCGTCCGTGCTCCCGCCGGTGAGGATCTCGGCACCGGCCTCCTTCGCCTCGGCGATCGCGTCGGCCTGCGTCTTGTACGCGCTCGCGTCGATGACGGCACCCATGAAGTTCTCGAAGTCGGTCGGGTCGCCCATGCGGATCGTGGCGACGTCCGCGACGAGCTTCTCCTTCACCTCGGGCCAGAGGTTGGACGGGACGTAGAGCCGTGAGGCGGCGGAGCACTTCTGTCCCTGGTACTCGAACGAGCCGCGCACGACCGCCGTCGCGACGGCCTCGGCATCGGCGGAGGGGTGGGCGAGGATGAAGTCCTTCCCGCCGGTCTCGCCGACGAGGCGCGGATAGCCGTGGTACGTGCCCGCGGCGACGTTCGCGCCGACGGCCTCCCACATGCCGTTGAAGACCTCGGTCGAGCCGGTGAAGTGGATGCCGGCGAGGTCGGGGCTCGCCACGGCGGTGCTCCCGATGGTCGCTCCGGAGCCGTAGACGAGGTTGATGACCCCGTCCGGGAGACCGGCCTCCTGCAGGAGCCGCATGTAGTAGTAGGCGGAGAGCGCGGCCGTCGAGGCCGGCTTCCAGACGACGGTGCAGCCCATGAGCGCCGGCGTCGACGACAGATTCCCGCCGATGCAGGCGAAGTTGAACGGGCTGACCGCGAGCACGAAGCCTTCGAGCGGCCGGTACTCCAGACGGTTCCAGATGCCGGTCGGCGAGTGCGGCTGCTCCGCGTACACGCGCAGCATGAAATCGACGTTGTAGCGCCAGAAATCGCACATCTCGCAGACCGCGTCGATCTCGGCCTGGTGCGCCGTCTTCGACTGGTTGAGCATCGTCGCCGCGTTCAGCGTCGAGCGCCACGGGCCGGAGAGGAGCTCGGCTGCGCGGAGAAAGACGGCCGCGCGCTCGTGCCACGGCATCCGCGACCAGTCGGCGTGGGCTTCCGCCGCGGCGTCGATCGCCTGCTGGACGTGCTCCGGACCACCCTTCGCGACGTCGGCGAGGACGTGGCTCTTGCGGTGCGGCATGACCGCCTCGAACGTCTCGTCGGTGTGGACGTCCTTGCCGCCGATGATCATCGGAATGGAGATCCGCTCGCCCTCCATCGCGCGCAGGCGCGCTTGCAGCTCCGCGCGCTCCGGGGTGCCGGGGGCGTAGGACTTCACCGGCTCGTTGTCGTGCAGGGGAGGGGTGAAGAAGCCGTGTGCGCTCATGGCGGCGAGTCTAGAGGCTTCGGCGTGCGACTCCGCGGGTCTGCGCCGACACCGGGTCACGGCGCTCTACAGTCCGGGCGTGGCGCTCGTGGAGACGCGGTACGCGGTCCCCGGCTGGGGCGTCGGCGAGCTCTGGTGCGACGGTGAGGTCCTCGTGGCGCACGACTTTCGGTTCGCCGACGGCCGCGGCCGCGGATCCGATGGCAGGACCCCCCGAGGGGGCGCACGTCCCCCCAACAGGCACGCTAGCCGGCAACCGCTCGCACGTGGTGAACGCGTTCGCGCCGAGTTCGAAACAGGCTGCTTCACCGACCGCTGACCGGCTGATCGAGCGGTTCAGCGCATTTCTCGCCGGCGCCGCCGTCGACTTCGGAGACGTCAGCCTCGAGCTCGACTGGGCGACGCCGTTCCAGAGGGAGCTCGCGGACACCCTCCGTGCCGTGCCGCGCGGCGAGGTGGTCTCGTACGGCGAGCTCGCCGCGCTCGCCGGTCGACCGGGTGCTGCACGCGCCGCGGGAGCGTTCTGTGCCGCGAACCGCTTCGCGTTCGTCCTGCCGTGTCATCGCGTCGTCGCGGCGCACGGCATCGGCGGGTACGGCGACGCCGGGCTCGCCGTCAAGCGGCGCCTCCTCGCGCTCGAGGGCGTCGTCCTGTGATCACCTCCGAGGACGTTCGGGAGGAGCTCGCGACGATCACGCCGGAGCGCGAGTGCGACCGCCGGGCGGAGCTCTCGGCGCTGTTCCACTCCGCCGGGAGCCTCCATCTCCGCGGGGCTGGAGACTGGGCGCTCCACCTCGACCTCGGAAGCGGAGCCGCTGCCCGACGCGCGTTCGCCCTGCTGCGTGACAGCGGGATCCGGTCCGAGATCCGCACGTACCGCCGCCGCGCGTTCGACACGGCGACGCGGTACCAGCTCCACGTCGACGGCGACGACGCCGCCCTACGGGTCCTCGTCGCGGCGGGCGTCGTCGACCGGCGACATGGGCCGCTCGCCCGCCCGCCACGACGCGTGGTGGGACGCAGCTGCTGCCGCGCCGCGTACCTCCGCGGCGCGTTCCTGGGCGCGGGCTCCCTCTCGCTCGGGCGTTCGCCGCACCTCGAGCTGCGCACGACGTCTCCGGAGTCCGCGGCCTTGCTGGCCCGGCTCGCGCACGACGAGGGCGTGGAGCTCGCGGTCGCGGAGCGCGAGGCACATGCCGTCGCATACGCGAAGAGCTGGGAGACGATCGAGTCGCTCCTCGCGCTCATCGGCGCCTCCGAGACCGTGCTCGCCCTCGAGGAGCGAGCCGTCGTCGCGGAGACGAGGTCACGCGCGAACCGCCTCGCGAACGCGGACCACGCCAACCTCGTCCGCACGAGCCGCTCCGCGCGGCAGACAGCTCGCGGCGGTCGAACGCCTTCGGGCGGACGACGATCTGGACGCGCTGCCGGATCCTCTGCGCGAGGCCGCCGAGCTCCGCCTCCGTCATCCGACCGAATCGCTGCGCGAGCTCGCGGCGCGGACGGACCCTCCGGCGACCAAGGCGGCGGTCCATCGCCGCCTCCGCGCCCTCGAAGAGATCGCGGAAGACCGCGGTTAGACTCGCGGCGCGACGTTCGGGGTAACGACAGACGGAGGAGACGATGGGGATTCGCGTGGGCATCAACGGATTCGGCCGCATCGGGCGGAACTTCTTCCGCGCGCAGCACGCGCTCGGCTCCGACCTGGAGATCGTCGCGCTGAACGACCTCGGCGATGCGGAGACGATGGCCCATCTGCTCCGCTACGACTCGACCCTCGGTCCGTTCCAGGGCGAGGTCGAGCTCGCGGACGGAGTGCTCCACGCGGCCGGCGAGGAGGTGCGGATCCTCTCCGAGCGCGACCCGGCGGAACTTCCCTGGCGCGACCTCGGGGTCGACGTCGTCCTCGAGTCGACGGGATTCTTCACCGACCGCGCAGGCGCCCAGAAGCACCTCGACGCGGGAGCGAAGAAGGTCGTGATCTCCGCGCCGGCGACGGACCCCGACGTCACGATCGTGCTCGGCGTGAACGACGACACGTACGACCCCGACGCGCACCACATCGTCTCGAACGCCTCGTGCACGACCAACTGCGTCGCTCCGCTCGCGAAGGTGCTGCACGATCTCGGTGGGATCGAGTCCGGGTTCATGACGACGATCCACGCGTACACGCAGGATCAGAATCTGCAGGACGCGCCGCACAAGGACCTGCGACGCGCGCGCGCCGCGGCAATCAACCTCGTCCCGACCTCGACCGGCGCGGCGAAGGCGATCGGCCTCGTCCTCCCCGAGCTGCAGGGGAAGCTCGACGGTCTCTCGGTTCGCGCGCCCGTGGCGACCGGATCTCTCACCGACCTCGTCGTCTCGCTCGGTCGCGAGACGTCGTCCGACGAGGTGCAGTCCGCGTATCGGGCGGCGGCGGACGGGCCGCTCGAGGGGATCCTGCAGTACTCCGAGGATCCACTCGTCTCGACCGACATCGTCGGGAACGCCTACTCGTGCATCTACGACAGTGGCCTGACGATGGTGCACGGGCGCACGGTGAAGGTGTTCGGCTGGTACGACAACGAGTGGGGGTACTCGAGTCGGCTCGTCGACCTGATCGGCAAGCTCCTGCCGTAGGAATGCATCGGCCGCGCTCGGTCCGTGACGCCGACGTCGCGCGGCAAGCGCGTCCTCGTGCGGGCGGACCTGAACGTTCCCCTCGAGGACGGGCAGGTCGCAGACGACACGAGGATCCGCGCGTCGCTGCCGACGCTTCGCGACCTGCTCGACCGCGGATGCGAAGCGCACGTCGCCGTCTGCTCGCACCTCGGCCGGCCGAAGGGCCCCGATCCGGCGTTCGCGATGGCGCCCGTGGCGGCACGCCTCCGCGAGCTCCTGCCGGACGACCGCGTCGAGGTGCTCGAGAACACGCGCTTCGATCCGGGCGAGACGGCGAACGACCCGGAGACTGCGCGTCGCCTCGCCGAAGGCAGGGACCTGTTCGTGAACGACGCGTTCGGCTCGGCGCACCGAGCGCACGCGTCCACGGAGGGGGTGGCGCACCTGCTCCCGGCATACGCGGGGCTTCTGCTCGAGCAGGAGCTGGAGATGCTCGGTCGGCTCCTCGGCGACGTCGAGCGCCCGTTCGTGCTCGTCGCGGGCGGGGCGAAGGTCGACGACAAGCTCGGCGTGCTGATGAACCTCGGCGCCCGCGCGGACGCGGTCCTCATCGGAGGCAAGATGGCCGAGCAGCTGCGCGACGAGAATCCGCTCCCGTACGACGCCGACCTCCCGAGCGACGTCGTCGCAGCCGCCGCGTTCGAGCCCGACGCCGAGAGCAGGGTGACCCCCTACGACGAGCTGCCGGACGGCTGGCTCGGCCTCGACATCGGTCCCGCGACGCGCGAGCGTGTTCGGCGAGCGGATCCGCGCCGCGCGAACGGTCTTCTGGAACGGGCCGATGGGCGTCTTCGAGTGGCCGCGGTTCGCCGAGGGGACGCAGGCGGTCGCGCAGGCGGTCGCTGAGGCCGATGCGTTCACCGTCGTCGGCGGCGGGGACTCCGTGCGCGCGCTCCAGGAGCTCGGTCTCGCCGAGCAGGTGTCGTGGGTCTCGACCGGCGGTGGCGCCTCGCTCGAGCTGCTCGAAGGGAAAGAGCTTCCAGGAGTCGTCGCGATCCCGGAGGATGGGGGCTAGCATGCTCGTCGCCGGGAACTGGAAGATGTTCAAGGGCGCGCACCAGGCGCGCGAGTTCGCTGCGCAGATTCGGCGCATCCCGGCGCTCGCTCCGGGCGTCGACCTCGTCGTCTGCCCGCCGTACGTCTCGCTCGAGGCGACGCTGCAAGGGCTGGGCGCGGACAGCGGCATCGGCGTCTACGGACAGAACGTGCACTGGGAGCTCGAGGGCGCGTTCACGGGCGAGGTCTCGGCGCCGATGCTGCTCGAGCTCGGCGTGACGGGTGCGATCGTCGGGCACTCCGAGCGACGTCAGCACTTCTGCGAGACCGACGACACGGTGCGCCTGCGTGCGGAAGCAGCGCTCGAGGCGGGGCTCCACGTCATCGCATGCGTCGGTGAGACCGAGGCGGAGCGTGAGGCAGGGGAGACCGAGGCCGTGCTCGCCCGGCAGGTCGGCGTCATTCCCCGGCACGAGCGGCTCGTCATCGCCTACGAGCCCGTCTGGGCGATCGGCACCGGGAAGACCGCGACGCCGGAGATCGCGCAGGAGGCCCACGCGTTCGTCAAGTCGCTGCACGCAGCGCCCGTGCTGTACGGCGGCTCGGTGAAGCCCGAGAACGCGAGTGTCCTGCTCGGGCTGCCGGACGTGGACGGTGCGCTCGTGGGCGGCGCCTCGCTCGACGTCGCGTCGTTCGAGGCGATCTGCCGCGCGGCTGCAGAGGCCGTTTGAGCCCGGTCGTCCTCGTCATCCTCGACGGGTGGGGGCTCGCACCGCCAGGACCGGGGAACGCCGTCGAGCTCGCCGACACGCCCGTGTTCGACGCGCTTCGAGAGCGCTATCCGCACGGGACGCTCGCCGCGTCCGGCGAGGCCGTCGGTCTTCCGGCGGGGCAGATGGGCAACTCCGAGGTCGGTCACCTCACGATCGGCTCCGGACGGATCCTCTTCCAGGACCTCGCGCGCGTGAATCGCGCCATCGAGGACGGCTCGTTCGCCGAGAACGAGGCGCTCGTCTCCGCGTTCACCCGTGCGCGTGAGCGCGGGGGAGACGTCCACCTGCTCGGGCTCGTGTCGTACGGAGGCGTCCACTCCCACATCGACCACCTGCGCGCACTGCTCGCCATGGCGGAGCGCGAAGCGATGGCGGAGCGGACCTGGGTGCACGCCTTCACCGACGGGCGCGACGTCTCGCCACATGCAGCGGCGAGCGATCTCGCGGAGCTGCCGGTCGATCGCATCGCGACCGTCTGCGGCCGGTACTACGCGATGGACCGCGACAGCCGCTGGGAACGGACCGATCGCGCGTTCCGGGCGATCTGTCTGGGGGAAGGCGTGGAAGCGCTCGATCCGGTTGCCGCCGTCGAGGCGAGCTACGAGCACGGGGTCACGGACGAGTTCGTCGAGCCCGTCGTCGTGACCGGGCGTCCCAGGCTCGGCCCGCAGGACACCGCCATCTTCTTCAACTTCCGTCCCGATCGCGCGCGCCAGCTGTCGCAGCGGCTCCTCGAGGCCGGGATCGACCTCACGACGATGACGCGCTACCGCGAGGACTTCCCGTTCCCCGTCGCGTTCGCCGAGCAGCACGTCCCGAACACCCTCGCCGAGGTGCTCGCGGCGAGCGGCTTGCGTCAGCTCCACGTCGCCGAGACCGAGAAGTACGCCCATGTCACGTACTTCTTCAACGGCGGCGAGGAGCGGGAGTGGGAGGGCGAGACGCGCATCCTCGTCCCGTCACCGCGCGACGTGCCCAGCTACGACCTGAAGCCCGAGATGTCGGCCGACGAGGTCGCGCGGCGCCTCTGCGACGAGATCGGGCGACGGCTACGCGTTCGCGGTCGTGAACTTCGCAAACCCCGACATGGTGGGCCACACGGGGTCGATTCCTGCGGTCGTGGCCGCGGTCGAGGCAGCGGACCGCGCACTCGGCCAGGTCGTCGAGTGTGTCGCAGGCGGCCGGCGGCGTGTGTTTGGTCACCGCGGATCACGGGAATGCAGAGGTGATGCTCGAGCCCGACGGCATCAGCCCTCACACGGCGCACACGACGAATCGGGTGCCACTCGTCGTCACGAGCGACCGTTTCGAGCTCCGTGAACAGGGTGAGCTATCCGACCTCGCACCCACCATTCTGGGGATGCTCGACGTACGCGATTCCCGCTGACATGACAGGTGTGGTGCTCGCAACACCGCTGTAACTGACCGCCGCCCCAAGCCTTTACAAATCCGGCCCTATACTCCCCGCGCACATGTCCTTGCCTCAGCCAGATCTCGGTGTTCTGCGCAAGGCGCAGAGGGGCGACGAGCGTGCGTTCTCGATCATCGTTCGCACCTACGAGCAGCCGGTCTACAACTACGTGTTGCGGCTGACGGGCGACAGGAGCCTCTCCGAGGATCTCACGCAGGAGGTCTTCCTCCGCGTGTTCCAGGGACTCCCGAGCTTCTCGCTCAGGTCGCGGTTCACGACGTGGCTCTTCCAGGTCACGAAGAACCGCGTGCTCGACGAGCTGCGCGCGATCGAGCGCCGCCCGCGCGCGGTCGTGAACATCGAGGACGCGCCGCCGCTCGAGGTCGTCGACGCACCGGCCGAGCGAGCCGAGACGATCGACGCGGTCTGGCGCGCGGTCGAGGGTCTCAACCCGGACCTGAAGATGGCGTTGCTCCTGCGCGACGTCGTCGGGCTCTCGTACACCGAGATCGCAGAGACGCTCGAGATCACGCTCGCGACCGTGAAGTGGCGGATCTACAAGGCGCGCGAGGAAGTGCAGCTCGCGCTCCATCGCGACGGCGTCGTGGTGCCGATCACCTCTGCGCCGTCCGCCGCCAAGAGCCGGTAGCTCGTCGGCGGACGACTGCCGAGCTGCGGGCAGGGCTCGCGCCTACGATGGCGGGATGAGTCGCTCCGCCGTGGCTGATCCCGTCGCACGTCTCGCCGGCGAGCTCACACAGATCGCCGGCGCTCCCGTCACGCTCGAGCGCCCGGCCGACGCCGAGCACGGCGACTACGCGACGAACGTCGCGCTGAAGCTCGCCGGGCTGCAGCAGCGGCCTCCGCGCGAGATCGCCGACGAGCTCGCCGCGCAGGTGGTCGAGGACGGGATCGCCACGCGGGCGGAGGCCGCCGGCCCGGGATTCGTGAACCTCTGGGTCTCCGACGCATGGCTCGCGGACGGCGTGCGGGAGATCGTCGCCGCAGGGGACGACTTCGGGTCGGGCTCGGCTGCGGAGCGGGAGCGGATCCAGGTCGAGCTCGTCTCCGCCAACCCGACCGGGCCGGTCACCGTGGCGAGCGCCAGGAACGGAGCGTACGGCGACTCGGTTGCGCGGCTCCTGTCCTTCGCGGGACACGAGGTCGAGCGCGAGTACTACTACAACGACGCCGGTGCGCAGATGGAGCGCTTCCATGCGTCCGTCGAGGCGGTGCGTCGCGGCGAGGCTCCTCCCGAGGACGGGTACCAGGGCGAGTACATCGCCGAGCTCGCGACGCTTCCGGGCGATCCGGCCGATGCGATGGTCGAGCGGATCGAGGAGTCACTCGAGCGGTTCCGCATCCACTTCGACACGTGGACGAGGGAGACCGAGGTCGAGCCCGAGATCCCGGAGGCTGTCGCCCTGCTCGACACGTTCGAGGAGGAAGGCGCGGTCTGGGCGCGGACGAGCGCGCACGGCGACGACAAGGACCGTGTTCTCGTCCGCTCCGGGGGCGAGCCGACCTACTTCGCCAAGGACGCGGCCTACATGCGCCGCAAGTACGCCCGTGGCTTCGACCGGCTGATCTACGTCCTGGGAGCGGATCACCACGGCTACGTCGCGCGGCTCCAGGCGCTCGCCGAGATGCTCGGCCACCCGCGCGAGTCGCTCGAGGTGCTCGTGTACCAGCTCGTGCACCTCGTGGAGGGCGGCGCGGCGAAGATGATGTCGAAACGGCGAGGTGACGTCGTCTTCCTCGACGAGCTGGTCGACGCGATCGGCGTCGACGCGGCCCGCTGGTACCTCGTCTCGCGCGGCCACGATCAGACGATCGAGCTCGACGTCGACCTCGCGAAGGAGCGCACGAACAAGAACCCCGTCTACTACGTCCAGTACGCGCACGCGCGGATCGCGGGGATCCTGCGAAACGCCGAGGGGTCGGAGCCGGCGTCCGGCTCCGTGGGTGACCACGTACTTCTTGCGCCGGAGGAGCGCGAGCTCGTGAAGCGCCTGCTCGAGTTCCCCGCCGTCGTCGCCCAGGCGACGGAGCGGCGGGCGCCGCACGCGGTCCCGATCTACGCGATTCGCGTCGCGGACGACTTCCACCGCTTCTACCACGAGCACCGCGTGCTCGAGTCCGAGCAGGAGGCATTCCGCCTCGGCCTCGTCCGCGCCGTACAGCTCGTCATTGCCCGCTGCCTCGATCTCGTCGGCGTGGACGCGCCGGAGCGGATGTAGGATCGGGCGACGTGAGCGCCGAGATTCCGGACCGGAACCTGGCGCTCGAGCTCGTCCGCGTCACCGAGTCCGCGGCGACCTTCGCGTCGCGCTGGATCGGGCGCGGTGACAAGATGGCGGCCGATCAGGCGGCGGTCGACGCCATGCGCCTCATGCTCGACACCGTCTCCATGCGCGGCGTCGTCGTCATCGGCGAGGGCGAGAAGGACGAGGCGCCGATGCTCTTCAACGGCGAGGAGATCGGCGACGGGACCGGCCCCGAGGTCGACGTCGCCGTCGACCCGCTCGAGGGGACGCGGCTCACGGCACTGGGCATGCCGAACGCGATCGCGGTCATCGCCGTCTCGGAGCGCGGGACGATGTTCGACCCCGGAGCAGCGCTGTACATGAACAAGATCGCGGTCGGACCCGAGGCGGCGGATGCGATCGACATCGACGCGACACCGACCGAGAACCTCGAGCGCGTCGCCGAGGCGAAGCACGGTGCCGTCAACGACCTGACCGTCGTCGTCCTCGAGCGCGAGCGTCACGACGACCTCATCGCCGAGCTCCGCGAGGCCGGCGCGCGCGTGAACCTCATCCGCGACGGCGACGTCGCGCCGGCGATCGCAGCCGCGCAGGCCGGGCACCGGCGTCGACCTGCTCATGGGCATCGGCGGAACGCCCGAGGGCGTCATCTCGGCCGCGGCGATCAAGTGCCTCGGTGGTGCGATGCAGGGAAAGCTGTGGCCGCGCAACGACGACGAGCGACAGCGCCTCCTCGCTGCGG
Source organism: uncultured Gaiellaceae bacterium (assembly GCA_963754175.1). GTDB lineage: Bacteria > Actinomycetota > Thermoleophilia > Gaiellales > Gaiellaceae > GMQP-bins7. Next base: position 20,175 of record CAVWES010000019.1, read on the forward strand.
GGTTCGACATCGGCCGCACGCTGACCGCGGACGACCTCGTCCAGGGCGAGGACGTGTTCGTCGCGGCGACCGGCGTGACGAGCGGCGCACTGCTGCGGGGAGTTCGTGTCGTCGGCGATCGGGTCGAGACCGAGTCGATCGTCATGCGGTCGCGCTCGGGCACGGTTCGCCGTATCGTCGCCTCGCATCCACTGACGAAGATCCAGAGCTTGATGAAAGGAGCGCGCTAGACATGGGAGCGCACGAGCTGCACGACACCGCGCGGGCGATCGTCGCCGACCATCGGGGCATCCTCGCCGCCGACGAGTCCACGGGCACGATCAAGAAGCGCTTCGACGCGGTCGGCATCGAGTCGACCGAGGAGAACCGGCGCCTCTACCGCCAGCTCCTCTTCACCGCGCCCGGGATGGAGGACGCGATCGGCGGGGTGATCCTCTACGACGAGACGATCCGTCAGTCCGCCGACGACGGCACGCCGTTCCCCGAGCTGCTGGCCGCGAAGGGCGTCATCCCGGGCATCAAGGTCGACACGGGCGCTCACGACCTCGCCGGCTTCCCGGGCGAGAAGGTCACGGAGGGGCTCGACGGCCTGCGCGCACGGCTCGAGGAGTACCGCGGCCTCGGCGCGCGCTTCGCGAAGTGGCGTGCGGTCATCACGATCGGAGACGGAATCCCGTCGGTCGCGTGCATCCGTGCGAACGCGCATGCGCTCGCCCGCTACGCCGCGCTCTGCCAGGAGGCCGGCATCGTCCCGATCGTCGAGCCCGAGGTGCTCATGGACGCCGACAACACCATCGAGCGCTGCTACGACGTCACCTCGCGCACGCTGAAGTGGACGTTCCACGAGCTGCTGGTCCAGCGGGTCGACCTGCGCGGGACGCTCCTGAAGCCGAACATGGTGATCGCGGGGAAGGGCTGCCCGGAGCAGGCGCCCGCGTCGCGCATCGCCGAGCTCACCGTGCAGTGCTTCCTGATCCACGTTCCGGCGGCCGTGCCGGGCATCGTCTTCCTCTCGGGCGGTCAGTCCGAGGTCGAGGCGACCGAGAACCTCAACGCGATCAACCAGCTCGGCGGGCCGTGGCCGCTGTCGTTCTCGTACGGCAGGGCGCTGCAGCAGTCGGCGCTGCAGACGTGGGCCGGAGACGCCGCGAACGTGGAGGCGGCGCAGGCGGTGTTCGTCCACCGGGCGCGGATGAACGCGCTCGCCGCGGCAGGCGAGTGGAGCGCCGAGCTGGAGCAGCCGGTCGCCGCGTAGGGGCGAGGCTCGCCTCGCCCATGTCGACCACTGCCGCTCTCGACGTCGATCCGCTCGAGGAGCATCTCCTCGCGTCGTTGCGAGCGCTCGAGCCGAGCGCGGCGTTGCGCACGGCGCCGCCCGAGGTGGAGGAGATCTGGCGCGCGCAGGTCGACAGCCGGCAGGCCGACTACGCCGCCCGCTGGCTCCAGCAGCACGGGCGCAGCTTCTACACGATCGGCTCGGCCGGCCACGAGTCGAACGCGGCCGTCGCGCTGGCGCTGCGCGTCGACGATCCGGCGCTCCTCCACTACCGCTCGGGCGCGTTCTATCTCGCGCGCGCCGCCCAGGCCGAGCTCGACGGGCTCCGGGACATCATGCTCGGCGTCGTCGCCGCCGCGGTCGAGCCGATCGCGGGCGGTCGGCACAAGGTCTTCGGCCGGAAGGAGCTCGCGATCCTCCCGATGACCTCGACGATCGCCTCGCACCTCCCGCGGGCGGTGGGCATGGCGCTGGCGATCGACCGTGCGGCCCGACTCGGCGTGCCGAGCCCGTGGCAGGCCGATGCCATCGTCCTCTGCTCCTTCGGCGACGCCTCCGTCAACCACGCGACCGCGCAGGCGGCGCTCAACACGACGGCGCAGATCGCGTTCCAGGGCCTGCCGCTTCCCCTGCTCTTCGTGTGCGAGGACAACGGGCTCGGCATCAGCGTCCCCTCGCCCGCGGGCTGGGTCGAGTCGGCGCTCACCTCGCGGCCCGAGATCCGGTACGAGGTCGCGTACGGCCACGACCCGGCAGAGGTGCTCGGGGTCGCGAGCGAGCTCGCCGACTGGGTGCGAGCGCAGCGACGTCCGGCCGTCCTCCATCTCCGCACGGTGCGCTACCTGAGCCACGCGGGCGCGGACGCGGAGATGGCGTACCGCACGCCGCAGGCGATCCGCGCCGACTACGAGCGCGACCCGATCCTCGGGACCGCCCGCTGGCTCGTGTCCGCGGGGCGCGCGACCGGCGAGGAGCTCGCGACCGACTACCTCGCGGCGCGCGACGAGGTGCGCGAGCTCGCGCTCGAGGTCGCCGCGCTCCCGCAGATGACCTCGGCCGAGCAGGTGGTCGCGCCGCTCGCGCCGCGCTCGCCCGGAGTCGTGGCCGAGCGGGCGCGCCGCGTGCACCTGGCGGCGGACGAGCCGCTGACCCTCGCCCAGGCGGTCAACGCAGGACTCGCGGCGGTGCTCGAGCGCCACCCGAACGCGCTCCTCTTCGGCGAGGACATCGCCGTCAAGGGCGGCGTCTACGGCGTGACGCGCGGGCTGCACGCGCGCTTCGGCGCGGGGCGCGTCTTCGACACGCTGCTCGACGAGACGTCGATCCTCGGCCTCGCGCTCGGCTCGGCGGTGAGCGGCTTCCTCCCGATCCCGGAGATCCAGTACCTCGCGTACCTCCACAACGCGGAGGACCAGCTACGCGGGGAGGCGGCGACGCTGCAGTTCTTCTCGCAGCGGGCGTACCGCAACGGGATGGTGATCCGGATCGCCGGGTACGGCTACCAGCGCGGGTTCGGCGGCCACTTCCACAACGACGACGCGGTCGGCGTCCTGCGCGACATCCCGGGCCTCGTGATCGCGTCGCCGGCACGGCCGGACGACGCTGCGGCGATGCTCGTGACCTGCGCGGAGTCGGCCGTCGTGGACGGCAGCGTGTGCGTCTTCCTCGAGCCGATCGCGCTGTACCACGCCCGGGATCTGCACGACGAAGGCGACGAGGGCTGGGTCGCTGCGCTCACCGACGAGCACGTGCCGGTCGGCTCGGCGCGGACGTACCTCGACGGCGGCGACCTCACGATCGTCACCTGGGCGAACGGGCTCCACCTGTCTCTGCGGGTTGCACGCGCGGCTGCGAGCAGCGCGGAGTCAGCGCTCGAGTCCTCGACCTGCGCTGGCTCGCACCGCTCCCGGTCGAGGACATCCTGCGCGAGGCGAACGCGACCGGTCGCGTGCTCGTCGTCGACGAGACGCGCCGCACGCGGCGGTGTCTCCGAGGGCGTGATCGCGGAGCTCGTCGACGCCGGGTTCGCCGGTCGCATCGCGCGGGTCGACGAGCAAGGATTCGTTCGTCCCGCTCGGCGACGCCGCACGGCTCGTCCTCGTCTCCGAGGACGAGATCGAGGCGGCCGCGCTCGCGCTGGTAGGCGCCTAGCCGATCTGCGGGCGGCGCGCGAAGAAGACGAACTCTCGGCCGGGCCGGTCGGGCGCGCCGCGGACCTCCTCCACGACATAGCCGTGCGCGACGAGCGAGGACTCGGACCTCGTCGCGCTCGCGGAAGCGCAGCGTCGAGTCGGACGTCAGCACCTCGCCGTCGGGGAAGACGAAGGTCCAGCGGAAGGTGACCAGAGGCAGGCTCACGTCGGTGAGGTCGGCCCAGTTCTCGACCACGCCTAGGCCGTCGATCTCGTCGACGCTGTCTCGAACGACGCGTCGATCGGACGTCAGCACTCCCGCCGGATCGACGCGTCCAACGCGATGCCCGCCGGGCGCGGGTCTCGAACACGAGGCGTCCACCGGGGTTCGTCCACGCAGTTCGTCGCTCCGTCGCAGGCGTGGCGTCCCAGGTCCGACTCGTCGGCGATCGCCAGGGTCCGATCCGGAGCGCTCCAGTCGCGAGATCACGAGCGCCTGGTCAGCGGGATGGAAGTCCTCGTCGTCCGTGCGACGCAACTGCGCACCCAGCATGGCCCGCTGGGCACGCGGTCGGCGCGTGGAACCTCGCGCAGCTCGGGCACATCGACCATCGCAAGGTGGTCGTGGTCGACGGCTCCGTGGGCTGGATCGGAGGCGCTGGGATCGAGGACCACTTCAACGACGGAAGGTTCCACGACCTGTTCCTGCGTGTCACCGGGCAGGTCGCTCGCAGCTGCAGGTCGTCTTCGTAGCGACCTTCGGATGGCTGGGCGGAACGTCGCCCGGAAGAGGTGGACGCGCTCGTCGCGTCCACGGGGATCGACCAGCGAGCCGGCGTCGTCCTGCACAACGCTCCCGGGCGCTACCGACCGATCACCGACGCGATAGCCGAGCTTCGACGGGTCGACTGGACTCTCCGGCAGGATCGACGCCGATCACGTCGAGCCCGCGTTCGGCCAGGAGCAACGCGAACGTCCCGGTGCCACAGCCGACGTCCAGCACGCGCCTGGCTCCGAGCTCGTCGGCGATGGCGAGGTACACATCGAGGTCGCTGCGGTCCGGATCGAGCGCGTCGTACATCGCCGCCAGCCGCGGGTCCTCGAAGATCGCGTCAGCCATTCGCTCCTGCCGTCAACGAAGACGGCGACTCGAGTGGAGGCTCAGTATGCGGTGCTGGTAGCGGTTCTTCGCGGCGCGCGAGCTGTACGTCGCGATGTCCGCCGCGACGCCGAGCGCGACGACGAGCCAGCCGGCGCCGCTGACGCCGTGGAGCGGGCCCCACGCGAGGACATAGGCGAGTGTCGTCCACGGCAGGAAGAACAGCCCGAGCAGCGGCCAGACCCAGGTGCTGAAGGCAGCGTCGACCTTGTCGCCGAAGAGCCACCAGGCGAGGAGGGCGACGCGGGGGCCGATGAAGCCTGCGAGCAGGGCGAGGCAACACATGTGCGATCAACCCTCTCGCACTCGAGGCGGGACGTCAAGGGCCACGGTCACTCGGCCGTGTCGCCGTGGTCGTCGCCCGAGCGCCTGAACACGCCGAGGAGGCCGCTGCGCCCACCTTCCCGTCGGGCATCTTTCTTCGCCTCGCGCTTCTCGCGCCGGTCCGCGCCCATCTCGTCCTTCTTCACCTTCGCATCGGCGTACGAGTCCTTCACGAGCTTCGATCCGCCCTGCCAGCCGAAGACGATGCAGATGAGCAGGATCGCGAAGCCGACGTTGAACGCCGTCGTGATCAGCTGCTGTCCGAGCGAGTAGGCGGTCGCCGTGGTCGTGTCGGTGTAGCTCTCGAGCGCGAACGAGTTGAACGCCTGGTTCACGCCGATGCCACCCGGAGTGAAGGAGAGGATGTTCGCGAGCTGATTGGAGCCGAGCACGCTCATCACCGATCCGAACGTGACCGGGATCCCATACGCGGCGAGGAAGACGATGATCACCATCACCTTCGCGGCGTAGCCGCCCATCTGCGGCAGCAGCACCCACTTCACGTACGCGCCGGAGGTCGCTGAGGATCGCCGCTCCCTCGACCGCCTCTCGCCCACATCTTCTTCACCCACGCCCAGAAGATCCGCAGCAGGATCGTGACGAGGAAGATCGCGCCGGCTGCGATGCCGAGGACGAGGACGGGGTGATTGGTGAGCGCGTCCTTCTCGTTCCCGAACTGGAACTCGAACGAGCCGGCGACGGCACTGAAGAGGTAGAGGTAGATGAACGCCGCCGATGATGAAGTAGAAGATCTTCTGGACGACGTAGCCGCCGAGCACGCCGGGGAACGTCGCGCCCTTGACGATCGCGACGTACATGAGGAGCATCACGAACGTGCCCATGTTCGCGGGCACGAAGTTGTTGAGCGCCACGCCGGTGGCGTACGCGGCGAGCACCGGCATGTACGTGACGCCGCCCGGGTACGCGTAGCGCAGGATCCCGTACCAGCCGAGCGCCGTGAGCACCGTCTGCAAGCCCTGGAAGAGGCAGCCCAGGATGAGGTAGCCGAGCGAGATCTCGGTGACGGTGTCCCAGAGCTGCGTGAACCAGCCCCAGACGTCGATCCCCGCCAGCTGCAGGAGGACGAGGACGACGAGCGTCCCGACGATCCACGCTGCGATCCGCAGCAGCTTGTGCTGCCGCGGATCGGTTGAGGGAGGCGACTGTGCGACGGCGACGTCGGACATCGGACGAGCCTAACGCGCCGTGCCGATGGCGGCGACGAGCGGAGGGGAGCCGTGAGGCGCCCCTCCGCTCCGACGGCGCGCTAGCTCGCGGCCAGCGCCTTCGCCTTGATCGAGTCGAACTCGGCCTGCGTGATCGCGCCAGAGTCGAGGAGGCCCTTCGCCTTCTCGATCTCGGCGGCCGCGCCGCCGGCGACGGACTTGATGTAGGCGTCCGTCGCTTCCTGCTGTTTCTGCACTTGCTGGATGTTCCTGTCTGCCATCCCGTCGTGGTTCGCGATCAGGTAGACGAGCACGCCGAGATACGGCAAGAGGATGACGAAGATGATCCAGATGGCCTTCATCCCACCTCCGATGTCCTTCCGGCGAAACACGTCGGCGAAGACGGTGATGAGGATCCAGATCCAGATGATGAACAGGAAGAAGATGAACATCGTCCAGAGGATGTCCAGGAACGGGTAGTCAGCTGCGAGCACTCGAGCCTCCTTCCGTGGTCGTTTGCCTGTAACGATCAGATTCCGAGGATCTGCTTCTTCTTCGCCTCGAACTCCTCCTCGGTGAGGATTCCCTGCGCCTTCAGCTGGGCGAGCTGCTCGAGCTCGGCGGCGTAGTCCGGCTGCGCAGGAGCAGCCGGTGCGGCGGCTGCCTGCTGTGCCGCCATCTGCTGGTCGTATGCCTCCTGGTCCTGGGCGGCGTACTTCTGATCCTGGCGATGTCGGACCGCCCCCGCCGTCCCCGCGACGACCGCCGTTGTCGCGGCCGCGCGAACCAGACCTCCTCTGCGACGGAACATGTCAACCCTCCTGTGTGGTGTTGGCGGCGGACAGCAGAGCCTCGCGCGCCTCCGTGACGACATCGTGCGGGATGCGACCGATGGCGACGAGCTCGCCGCCTGCGCCTCGGAGGGCGGACGCGAGCTCGGCTGCCCAGATGTCCTCCCAGAGGAGCATCGCTGCGGACGAGCCCGGCTCGAGGTCTTCTGCGGCGTCCATCAGGTCCTCCTCGCCGAGAAGCCCGGTCGCTTCGAGGCCGAGCGCATCGAGGCCGCGCCGGACCTCCTCGTCGATGTCGCTGAGCTCGAATGCTGCGACGGAGCCATCCGCGTCCTTGCTCACGAACGCCAGATCGATGATCCGGATCGTGTTCGACTCGACGAGCTTCCCGAGGGCAGGCGCGATCTCGCCTGTGAACCGGTTGCCGGGGAACGACACGATCATGTACTCGACAGGGCCGATCTCTTCCATTCGTAGCCTCCGTTTCAGGTTCGCGCTTGCGTGGCGCCCGTAACCCTATGCGCAATGCGGCTCGATCGTCGATCTGATGGAATCGCTGGCGTGAGCGGCCCGGACCTGCGAGCTGGAGGCCGCGCACCGGAACGTGCCGGCATCGTCCTCGTCAGCGCTGATCCTCGTCGCGGCCGTCGCGAACCTGAACCTGTCGGTCGCGAACGTCGCGCTGCCGTCGATCGGCGAGGCGTTCGACTCCTCGCAGGTCACGCTGAACCTGATCGCGGTCGGCTACTCGCTCGGGCTCGCGGCGCTCGGTGCTGTACCTCGGAGCGCTCGGCGACCGCTACGGGCGCAAGCTGATGCTCGTCCTCGGCACGCGCTCTCGCAGTCCCGATGTCGCTGCTCGCGGCGTACGCGCCGTCGGACGAGGTGCTGTTCGTCGCGCGCGTCGGCGGAGGGATCGCGGCGGGAATGGCGTACCCGACGACGCTCGCGCTGATCACCGCCTTGTGGTCGGGCCCGGCACGCACGAAGTCGATCGCGTTGTGGTCGGCGCTCGGCGGCGCGATCGCCGCGCTCGGCCCGCTCGTCGCGGGCGCGCTCCTCGCAGTACTTCTGGTGGGGCTCGGTCTTCCTGATCACGCTGCCGCTGGCCGGTGTCGCGCTCGTCATGGCGTTCCTCTTCGTGCCGAGCCACGTCAACGAGACGAGCGATGCCGTCGACAACCTCGGAGGGATCCTCTCCGTCGTCCTCGTCGGGGCGCTCATCCTCGCGATCAACTTCGCGCCGGTCCCGAACGAGGGAGACGCTCGTGCTCGGGCTGGCCGCGATCGCAGCCGCTGCGCTGCTCGCGCTTCTTCATTCGCCAGAGGCGAGCCGAGAATCCGCTCTACGACCTGAACGTCGCCGGGCGGCGCGTCTTCTGGGTCGCGGCGTGCGCGGGGATCATCGTCTTCGGCTCGCTGATGGCAGCGATGTTCGTCAGCCAGCAGTACCTCCAGAACGTGCTCGGGTACTCGACGCTCGAGGCGGGCGCGGCGATCCTGCCCGCGGCGCTGGTCATGGTCGTCGTCGCGCCACGCTCTGCCAAGCTCGTCGAGGCGCGCGGGCCCGGTTCACGCTGCTCTGCGGCTACGTGTTCCTGTTCCTCGCGTTCGTCTGGATGCTGCTCCTCTGGAACGAGGGCGTCGCCGTACTGGCAGATCGCGGTCGCGTACGTCTTCATCGGCGCCGGCGTCGGACTCGCGGGAACACCCGCCTCGCACTCGCTCACGGGCTCCGTGCCCGTGACGCGCGCCGGAATGGCCTCGGGCACGGCCGATCTCCAGCGCGACCTCGGCGGCGCGATCATGCAGTCGATCTTCGGCGCCCTCCTGACCGCCGGGTACGCGTCGGCCGTGTCGGCCCAGATCGCGGCGTCGGGCAAGGACGTCACGTCGAGCACGCAGGCCGCAGCTCACGAAGTCGTTCGACGAGCGCCGAGGCGGTCGCGCAGCAGCACCCGCAGTACGCGGACGCGATCATCGCCGGCGGCGAAGCAGGCGTTCCTCGACGGCGACGACTGGGCGTACACGGCCGGCGTCGTCGCGATCCTCCTCGGTGCGGTGCTCGTCTTCTTCATGTTCCCGAAGCACGAGGAGGAGGAGCAGCTCCTCGCTTCGTACCACGCGCAGGACACCGCAGTCGCCGAGCGGTGACCTGGAGCGTCGCGTTCCGGCTCCGCCGCTACCTGCGCGAGAGCCTGTGGGTGGTTCCCCTCGTCGGAGGCGTTCTCGGCTGGGTGCTCGGGCTCGCGTCGCTCTCGGACCGACAGGGGATCGGCGGGCCGTCGGTGCGCGGGGACGCAGGCTGAGTGGGCCTGTTCGACCACCTGGTCGACATCCCCCTCGCGGCCGACCTCACGCGAGAGGAGGCGCGCTCGCTCATGCTCGTCTTCCTTGCCTCCGCGCTGGGAGCGATCCTCTCGCGCTGGCATCTGCGCGTCGTGCTGCCGACGGTCGTCGTCGAGATCGTCCTCGGGATCCTCATCGGGCCGGAGGGGCTCGACATCGCCGACGTCAACGACTACATCACGTTCCTCTCCGACTTCGGCCTCGCGCTGCTCTTCTTCTTCGCCGGGCTGGAGGTGATCGAGCACCACACCCCGCGCGATGCGCTGCGACGCGGAACCATGGGCTGGGGGATCTCCCTCGCATGGGGCTGGCTCTCGGCCTCGCCCTCGAAGCGGCCGGCGTCGACGCGACGTGGTGGCTGCTCGCGGTCGCGTTCGCGACGACCGCGCTCGGCACGCTCGTCCCGATCCTCTCGGACGCGCGCCTGCTGCCGACTCCACTCGGGAGGGCGGTGCTCGGGAACGGGCGTCGCGGGTGAGTTCTGGCCGATCATCTTCATCTCCGTCTTCCTGACGAGCGTGTACGGGGCGGCGACCGAGGTCGTGCTCCTCGTCGGCGTTCGGCTTGGTGGTCGCCGGTGGCCGCACGCGTCGCGCTGCAGGCGCGGCCTCCGAGGCTCCTGCGGATCGTCCAGGACACGCTCCACACGACCGGCCAGGCCGGCGTCCGCGTCGTCGATCTTCCTCCTCGTGCTCCTCGTGTTCGTCGCAGCCGACGCGGGGTTCGAGTTCGTCCTCGGGGCCTTCGCCGCGGGGGTCGTCGTCGGGCTCGTGCTCGACTCACCCGAGGGAAAGGTCGTGCGTCTGCGACTCGAGGGGATCGGGTTCGGCTTTCTCATTCCCGTGTACTTCGTCGTCACGGGGATGAACTTCGACCTCGACAGCCTCCTCACGGTCGAGGGTCTCGCGCTCGCCCTGCTGTTCCTCGGCATCCTGCTGTTCACGCGCGGCGCGGCCGCACTCCTGTGGCTCCGAGAGCTCGGCCCGCGTCGGACGGCCGAGCCTCGCGCTCTTGTCGGCGACCGGGCTGCCGCTGATCGTCGCCATCGTCGGCATCGGCTCCGAGCGCGGCGACGTCTCGAGCAGCGTGGGCGCCTCGCTCATCGGCGCCGGCATGATCTCGGTGCTCGCCTATCCGCTCGTCGGAATGCGGCTGGCGCGAGTACACGCGACGGACGACGAGACGTCTGACGCGCACGTGGAGACCGCGGAGTACTAGGGTGTTGGAGTGAGTACACCGCAGCCCGATCCGACCGCGCGCTTCTTCGAGGAGCTCGCTGCGCGCGACCACGAGGATCTGCTCCGAAAGGCGAATGGCTGCACGCGGTTCGACATCGTCACCGGACGGAAGACCGACCGCTGGTTCGTGACGATCGACAACGGAGACATCGTCGTGACGCGCCAGCCGTCGCACGCGGACTGCGTCATCCGTGCGGACAAGGCCGTCTTCGACAAGGTGGCCGGCGGGAAGCTGAACGCCGTCGCGGCCGTCCTTCGCGGCGACCTCGAGGTCGAGGGCGACTGGCGACTCCTCGTGCGCATGCAGCGGCTCTTTCCGGGCCCGCGATCCTCTCGACGAAAGAGAGCCGCTGCGTGAACGACGGGCTCGTGAAGATCCTCGACGGCAACACGTTCGTCGTGAGCGACTCGAGCGGAGACATCGAAGCGTCGCTCACGGACCCGACCGGGCTCTTCTCGTACGACACGCGCTTCCTCTCCCGCTGGGTGCTCACGGTGAACGGAGAGCGCCTCAACCCGCTCTCGGTCGACGACCTGCAGTACTTCGAGGCGCGCTTCTTCCTCGTGCCGGGGACCGGCACCGTCTACATCGACGCGAAGCTCTCGGTGATCCGGCAGCGTGCGGTCGCGACCGGCTTCCACGAGGAGCTCACGATCCTGAACCACGCCGACAAGCCGGTCGCGCTCACGGTCCGCCTCGACGCCGGCTGCGACTTCGCCGACCTCTTCGAGGTGAAGGACGCGCTGCAGAAGAAGGGCAGCTACACGGCAGACGTCAAGCCTCGCTCGCTCACGCTGGGCTACGAGCGCGGGCCGTTCACCCGGGCCACTGCGATCACCGCGACCGCGCCGGCGAAGTTCGATGCGGAGGGCCTCACCTTCACGGTGCGGATCGCGGCGCACGGCGAGTGGTCGACCGGCATCGACGTCGTGACCGCGCGCGTGGGGGCCGGGCAGGGGACGCTGGAGGCGCCGGATCCGGCGCGCGTCCAGGCCCGGATGCGCCGCAACCTCGAGCGCTGGATCGACGACGCGCCCAGCATCGAGTGCGACTGGGAGCCGCTCAAGGCGACGTACCGACGGAGCCTCGTCGACCTCGCGGCGCTGCGCTTCTCGCCGCCGATCGCAGGCGGGCGCTCGCTGCCTGCGGCCGGCCTGCCCTGGTTCATGACCATGTTCGGTCGCGACAGCATCTTCACGAGCCTGCAGGCGCTGCCGTTCACGCCGGAGCTCGCCGCCACGACGCTTCGCGCGCTCGGCGACTGGCAGGGCGTGCGGCTGGACGACTTCCGCGACGAGGATCCCGGCCGCATCCTCCACGAGATGCGCTACGGCGAGATGACGGCGTTCGAGGAGCGCCCGCACTCGCCGTACTACGGCTCCGTCGACGCGACTCCGCTCTACGTCGTGCTGCTCGACGAGTACGAGCGCTGGACGGGCGACCGTGCGCTCGTCCGCGAGCTCGAGGTCGAGGCCCGCGCCGCGCTCAACTGGATCGACGAGTACGCGGACCTCATGGGCAACGGGTACATCTGGTACCGCCGTCGCAACGAGGAGACGGGGCTCGAGAACCAGTGCTGGAAGGACTCGTGGGACTCGATCTCGTTCCGCGACGGGTCGCTGCCCGGGTTCCCGCGTGCGACCTGCGAGCTCCAGGGCTATGCGTACGACGCGAAGGTGCGTGGCGCCCGCCTCGCCCGCGAGATCTGGAAGGACACGCAGCTCGCCGACACGCTCGAGCGGGATGCCGCCGATCTCAAGCGCCGCTTCAACCGCGACTACTGGGTCGAGGACGGCGAGTACTTCGCAATCGCGCTGGACGAGAAGGGGCGCCAGGTCGACTGCCTCTCGTCGAACAACGGCCATCTGCTGTGGAGCGGCATCGTCGACAAGACGAAGGCGAAGGCCGTCGCGCGCCACCTCCTCGGACCGCGGCTCTTCTCCGGCTGGGGCGTGCGCACGCTCGCCGAGGGCGAAGGGCGCTACAACCCGATCGGGTACCACACCGGCACCGTCTGGCCCTTCGACAACTCGTTCATCGCCTGGGGCCTCCGGCGCTACGGCTTCAAGGACGAGGCTGCGGAGATCGCCTCGGGCATCCTCGACGCCGCCGAGTTCTTCGACGGCCGCCTGCCCGAGGCGTTCGGCGGCTACCCGCGGCAGCAGACGAAGTACCCGGTGCAGTACCCGACCGCGTGCAGCCCGCAGGCGTGGTCGACGGGAACGCCGCTCCTCCTCCTGCGCACGATGCTCGGGCTCGAGCCGTACGGCGGCCATCTCGCCGTCGATCCCGCGCTGCCGAGCGACATCGGCCATCTCGAGCTGCTCGACATCCCCGGCCGCTGGGGCCGCGTGGACGCCTTCGGTCGCGGGCGCGTCGACGTTCGCGACGGTCGGCGGCGGGCTCGAGCTCGGTCGACCGGCTAGAGGCCGTAGGCCTCGAGCAGCCGCAGCCAGACCTCGCTCACCGTCGGGAACGACGGGACCGCGTGCCACAGCGTCTCGAGCGGTGCCTCGGCGACGATCGCGATCGTCGCCGAGTGCAGGAGCTCCTGCACGTCCGGGCCGGTGAAGGTCGCGCCCACGACCACGCTGCGCGAGGCGTCCACGACGAGCTGGCTCGTTCCCTTGATTCCGTTCCCGCGCGTGTACGCGCCCGGGACGTCGCCGGTTCCGGTGGTCACGACGCGCACGTCGACGCCACGCTCACGCGCCTCCTCCTCGGTGAGGCCGACGGCGGCCACCTGCGGATCGGTGAACGTCACGCGAGGGACTGCCACGTGGTCCGCGAACGCGCGCACCTCCTTGCCGAGAATGGCGTCGCCCGCGAGGCGCGCCTGGTACTTCCCCATGTGCGTGAGCGGCGCGCGTCCGTTGACGTCCCCGACGGCGTAGAGCCAGCCGCCCTCGACGCCCACGGCGCGAAGCGAGTCGTCGACCTCGACGACGCGGCCCGGCTCGAGCCCGACGGTCTCGAGGCCGATGTCGGCGGTGTTCGGCCGACGCCCGACACCGACGAGCAGCTCGTTCGCGGCCAGCTCGCGTCCGTCCTCGAGCGTCAGCGTGACGACACCGTTCGACCGGGACGCCGCGGCAGCGCGCGCCTCGAGGAGGACGGTGATGTCCTCGGCCTCGAAGGCGGCGAGCACCTCCTCGCCGGCGAACGGCTCCTCGCGGCCGACGAGCCGCGGCCCGCCCTCGACGAGCGTCACCGTGCTTCCGAGGCGGGCGAACCCCTGTGCGAGCTCGACGCCCACGGCGCCACCGCCCAGGACGAGCAGACGGTCGGGAACACGCGTCGCCTCGGTCGCCTCGCGGTTCGTCCAGGCCATCACCTCTGCGAGCCCGTCGATCGGGGGGAGGAAGGGCACGGTTCCGGTTGCGACGACCACTGCACGAGCCGCTTCCAGGCGCGTCGTGCTCCCGTCGGAGGTGACGTCGACCGCTCGCTCACCGGCCAGTCGGCCGGTGCCCCGGACGAGCGTCGCGCCGATCTCGTCGAGCCACTTCACCTGGCCGTCGTCGCTCCAGTTCGCCGTCATGTAGTCGCGCTGGGCGAACGCCGCCGCGACGTCCAGGGGCCCGGTGACGGCCTCGGCCGCGCCAGGCACCCGGCGTGCGGCCGCGAGGACGTCGCCGGGCCGGATGAGGGTCTTCGACGGAATGCAGCCCCAGTACGAGCATTCGCCGCCCACGAGCTCGCGCTCGACGAGCGCGACGGAGAGCCCGCCCGCGGCGCAGCGGCCGACGGCGTTCTCACCGGCCGGCCCGCCTCCGACGACGACGACGTCGTAGGTGTCGCTCACCGCTCGAGTCTCGCAAACCGCGGGCTCGTCCCGAGCCGCTCTGTTACAGCTGTGCGATGGTCGCGATCCTGGGTGGGCTCGGGGCAGCCGTCGCGTTCGCCGTGACGACGCTCACCGCGTCGAGAGCAACGCGCATGATCGGCGCGCCGTCCGTGCTCGCGTGGGTGCTCTTCACCGGGTTCTGCATCGTCGTGCCGTGGGCGGCGCTCGAGGGCCGGCCGGACGGGCTCGACGAGGACTCGGTCGCCTTTCTCGTTCTCTCCGGGGCCGGGAACGTGGTCGGCCTCCTGCTCGCGTATTCGGCCCTTCGCGTCGGGAAGGTCGGGATCGTGGCACCGATCATCTCGACCGAGGGCGCGATCGCGGCCGTGATCGCAGTCCTGGCGGGCGAGCACATCGCAGAAGGGTCGGGCGTCGTGCTGGCCGCGATCGCCGTGGGCATCGTGCTCGCAGCGGTCGCGGGCAACAGCGAAGACGACGTGGTGCACCGGTGGACGACGTGGCGCGTGCCGGTCTACGCGTTCGCCGCGGCGTGCGCCTTCGCCGTGAGCATCTACTCGACGGGTCGGGCGAGCGAAGAGCTCCCGATTGCGTGGGCCGTATCGCCTCCTCGGCTGCTGGGAGTGCTCGTCGTGGCGCTGCCGCTCGCGCTCAGCTCGCGACTCTCCCTGACGCGGGCAGCGCTTCCGCTCGTCGTGGCGTCCGGGATCGCCGAGGTCGTCGGCTTCGCGTCCTTTGCCGTCGGGGCCCGTCACGGGGTCGCGGTCGCCGCCGTCCTTGCGTCGCAGTTCGCGGCAATCGCGGCTGTCGCGGCGTACGTCCTCTTCCAGGAGCGGCTCGGGCGAATTCAGATCGTCGGAGTGACGACGATCGTCGTCGGAGTCGCCGTCCTCACGTGGCTGCAGGCCTAGTACCCGAGCTGACCTCTTCCGACTCGGCCTGGCCGGGACCGGCGTCGCTCTGCGGTGTGACCGTGATCTGGTGCGACTCGCCGTCGCACGGAACGACGACGGCCGTCGACCCGCTCGGGCCGAACCCGGCCGGCGAGAGACCGTCGACCGCGATCTCGACGGCGGTCGCGTTCGACGTCTCCCACGAGACGGTGACGGGCCCGGTCGCCGCTGCTCCGCAGTCGAGGTCGCCGACGTCCAGGGACGTGAGCTCGGCGTCGGACACCGCCGTGGTCGTCGTCTCGGTCGTCTCCGTGTCGGTCGTGGCGGTGGTGGCCGGGCAGCTCGTGTCGTCGACCGTCCCGTCCGTTCGGGTGGTGCCGCACAACGTCGCCCCGTCGAGGTTCGCGCCCGTAATCGTCGCGCCCGTGAGGTTCGCACTCGTCAGGTCGGCGCCGGAGAGGTCGGTGCCCACGATTTGCGCGCTGCTCAGGTTCGCCTCGGTGAGGTTCGAGTCGCTGAGGTCCGTGTCCTCGAGATTCGCGCCGGACAGCGTCGCCCTGGACAGGTCCGCCCCGGAGAGGTCGGCGCCGGAGAGGTCGACGCTCGCGCACGACGTCGACGGCTCGATGACGCAGCCGTTGACGGTCTCGGGTCCGTCCGATCCACCGCAGCCGGCCAGCGCGGCGGTCGCAACGACGGTGGTCAGCAGCACCTGCAGCGCGAGTTTCACGTCAGTGTCCCCTCCTCGTCGGGCGCGGTCGATCCGAGATCATGACGCCTGGTGCGAGAGGATGTCGGGATGAGCGCCGGTCACTCGGTTGCGTTCCTCGTCGACGTCGACGACACGCTGCTCGACAACGACGGGATCCGCGACGACCTCCAGGAGCATCTCGGCTCGACGTACGGAGCCGAGTCAGGCGAGCGCTACTGGACGATCCAGGAGCGCCGCTTCGTCGAGCTCGGCTATCGCGATTACCTCGGTGCGGCGCAGGAGTGGTGGGAAGGGGAGGGCTCCGAGCCGCGGCTGCTCGACCTCTCCCGCTACCTCCTCGACTACCCGTTCGCCGACCGCCTGTACCCGGATGCACTCCAGGTGCTCACGCACCTTCGCCGCGCTGCGCCGACCGTCGTCGTCACGGACGGGGACGCGGTCTACCAGCCGTGGAAGGTCCACCGTGCGGGCATTCGCGAGGCGGTCGCCGGTGACGTGCTCGTCTACGTCCACAAGGAGCTCGAGCTCGACGATCTCGAGCGCCGGTACCCGGCCGAGCGGTACGTCCTCGTCGACGACAAGCTGCGCATCCTCACCGCGGCGAAGGAGTTCTGGGGCGAGCGCGTGACCACCGTGTTTCCGCGCCAGGGCCAGTTCGCGAACGACCCCGCGATCACCGCAGCACATCCGCCGGCGGACGTCACGATCGACCGGGTCGGCGAGCTGCTCGACGCCGATCCGGAGGCGGTCTTCGGCGGTGCCTAACGGACGCGAGAAGCAGCTGGCGGCCGAGGCCGCAGCTCTCCTGGTCGAGGATGGCATGCGCGTCGGGCTCGGGACGGGCTCGACCGTGGCGTTCCTGCTTCCGGCACTCGCCCGGCGCGGAGCTGTCGCTCCGCTGCGTGGCCACGTCGCCGGCGACCGAGCGGGCAGCGCGCGCCCTCGGGCTCGAGGTGGAGCCGTTCTCCGGCCTGAACGCTGTCGACGAGCTCGACATCGCGATCGACGGCGCCGACCAGGTCGCGCCGTCCGGGTGGGTGGTGAAGGGAGGAGGCGCAGCACACACGCGCGAGAAGGCGGTCGCGGCCGCCGCGGCGCGGTTCGTCGTCATCGTCTCCGCCGACAAGGTCGTCGAACGGTTGCGACCGCCGGTGCCGCTCGAGCTTCTCGAGTTCGGCGTCGCCGCGACGCTTCGCCGTCTGGGGTCGGTCGAGCTTCGCGACGTCCCGAGGAGCCCCGATGGGGGCGTGATCGCCGACTACACGGCCGAGTTCGACGATCCCGCCCACCTCGCCGCCGTGCTCTCTGCGACTGTCGGGGTGGTCGAGCACGGGCTCTTCCCGCCCGAGCTCGTCGCCGATGTCGTCGTCGGCCGGGGCGACGAGATCGAGCATCGGTCGTTTCGCTAGCGCGGGCGCCTCGCGCTACTGCTCGGTCGACGTCGTGTCGAGCCTCGACCCAGAGACGGAAGCCGCCGAGGAACGCGTCCTCGTTGTGTCCGAGCCGGCAGTTCGGCGGCAGCTCTCCGAGAACGCGCGCGTTGCCGCCGCCCAGGACGACGTAGTCGGGCGAGAACGCGGCGACGTAGACGTCGATCACCTCGAGCAACGCCTTCCGCCAGCGCTTGACTCCGAGGCGCTCGAGCCCTCTCTCGCCGACGTAGTCCTCGAACGTCGACTTGCGGAAGGGCATGTGCTGCACCTCCATGGCAACGATGAACCCGTCGATGATGAGCGTCGTCCCGAGCCCCGTTCCCAGCCCGAGGAAGAGCATCCGCCCGCCCTCGTAGCTGCCGAGCGCCTGCATGGCCGCGTCGTTGATCAGCTTCGTCGGCTTGCCGAACGCCTTCTCGAAGTCGAATCCCTCCCATCCCTTGCCGAGGTTGAACGGGTCGCGGACGACGCGGCCGTCCACGACCGGCGCCGGCACGCCCACCGAGACTCCGACGTACTCCCAGTCCGAGGTCATCTCGAGCACGCCGTCGACCATCTGCTGCGCGGAGAGCGACGTTCCCGACGTGAAGCGGCGCCGCTCGTCGATGCCGTTGAGCACCGCCTTGACGTGGGAGCCGCCCACGTCGACCGCGAGGACGTTCGGCGCGCGTGGCTCGACCGGGTACTTGCGCTCGCTCTGCTCGCTCATGCCGTGGATCCTGCCGCAGCCGCGTCGGCGACGACGAGCGCGTTCGCCGTGGAGACGCGGCCGGCGGGGATGGACGGGTCGCCCGCGCGGAGCCGCGCAAGCGCGTCGACCTTGTCCTCGCCCGTGACGAGCCAGAGGATCTGCCGCGCGCGGTTCAGCACGGGGTACGTCAGCGTCATCCGCCGTCGGCCCTGGTAGACGCCCGTGACCGCGACGTCGCGGTCGGAGACGTCGAGCACCGGGTCGCCGGGGACGAGCGACGCGGTGTGCCCGTCCGGGCCGAGGCCCGAGGTGCACGAGATCGAGCTGCTCGGGCAGCGCTGCCGCGTACATCGCCGCTGCCGCCTCGAGATCCTCGGCCCAGACAGGCATCGCGCGCACGTCGGCCGCACCTCCCGGCGGAAGGCTCCGCTCGAGCTGCGTGAGGTTGCGGTCGGGGTCGCCGTCCGGGCGCGATGCGCTCGTCGACCTGGAAGATCGTGACCTTCTCCCACGGCAGCTTCCCGGCGAGGTCGGCGAACATCGCCCAGGGCGTCCGCCCGCCGGAGACGGCGAACGTGAACGAGCCCGCGCTCGGCGATCGCGGCGGCTGCGGCGGAGGCGAAGATCTCCGCGCCACGCTGCGCGACTGCCCGTGCGTCGGGGAGCACTTCGATCTCGAGCGCCATCGGCTACGCCTTCTTCTCGTCGTGCCCGCCGAACTGCTTGCGCATGGCGGAGAGCAGCCGGTTCGCGAAGTCGTCCATGTTGCGCGAGGCGAAGCGGGAGTAGAGCGCCGTCGTGAGGACCGGCGTGGGGATGCCCTCCTCGATGGCCGCGATCGACGTCCAGCGCCCTTCGCCGGAGTCGGAGACGCGGCCGGCGAACTCCTCGAGCTTCGGTGACTCCTGCAGCGCCTGCGCGGTGAGGTCGAGCAGCCAGGAGCCGACGACGCTGCCGCGCCGCCACACCTCGGCGACCTCGGTCGTGTCGATCTCGTACTGGTAGAGCTCGGGGCGCTCGAGCGGCGCCGTCTCGGCGTCCATGTCGCGCTGGCGCTTCCCCATGTCGGCGTTCGCGATGACGTTGAGACCCTCGGCGTAGGCGGCCATGAGGCCGTACTCGATGCCGTTGTGCACCATCTTCACGAAGTGGCCGGCCCCGTTCGGCCCGCAGTGGTAGTAGCCGTGCTCGGACTGGCTCGGCTCGCCGGTGCGCCCGGGCGTCCGCGGAGCGGCGTCGACGCCCGGCGCGATCGACGCGAAGATCGGGCTCAGCCGGTCGACGACCTCCGTCTCGCCGCCGATCATCAGGCAGAAGCCGCGATCGAAGCCCCAGACGCCTCCGCTCGTGCCGACGTCGACGTGGTGGATGCCCTTCTCCCGGAGGGCGTTCGCGTGCCGGATGTCGTCGACGTAGTGCGTGTTGCCGCCGTCGATGATCGTGTCGCCGGGCTTCGAGCACCTCGGCGAGCGCGGTGATCGTCTGGTCGGTGATGTCTCCCGCGGGCACCATCACCCAGGCCGCGCGCGGCTTCTCGAGCTTCGACGACGAACTCCTCGAGCGACGACGAGCCGGTCGCGCCGTCGGCCTCGAGCGCCTTCACCGCGTCCGGGAACACGTCGTAGCCGACGCAGCGGTGGCCGTCCCTCATGAGCCGGCGGACGATCCCGGCGCCCATTCGTCCGAGCCCGACCATTCCGAGCTGCATGGGAGTGTCCGTGGGCATGGCGTCAGCTCCTTTCCGGAAGGATGAACCGTTCGACGGCGTCTGCGAAACCGTCCTGGTCGTTGGTCGCGGTGACGTGCGTGGCCGCGCGCTGCACCTCGGGGTCCGCGTTCCCCATTGCGATCGAGAGGCCCGATGGCGCGAACATCAGGACGTCGTTGGGCCCGTCCCCCATGGTCGCGATCTCGGCGGGCGGGATGCCGTACCGCTCCGAAAGGAAGCGCACGACGTACCCCTTGTTCGCGTCGGGATGCGTCACGTCGAGGTAGTACGGCTGCGAGCGCGAGGCGGAGACGTCGTCTCCCAGCTTCTCACGCGCGGCGTTCGCCGCAGCCGCGACGGTTGCGTAGTCGTCGCTCACGCCGACGATCTTCGCGACCTCGTCGATCCCCTCGAAGCTGGCGACGACGGTCGGCTCGAACCGGACGGTGTGCGCCTCCCGGTCGACGTGCGGTCCATCCGGGTCGAGCACGAGCCAGTCGGCGCCCCGATACACCCACACGGAGAGCTCGAACGACTCGATGAGCTCGATGGTCGGCGCGACGAGATCGCGACGGACGACGCGCTCCTCGACGACGTCGAGGTCGGGCTCGACGACGAGCCCGCCGTTGAAGGCGGCAATCGGCGTCGAGAGCGCGAGGGGCTCGACGAGCATCGACATCCCGCGCGGCGGCCTCCCGCTCGTCACCGCGAAGAGGATCCCGGCGTCGTGCAGGTCGTCGCACGGCGGCGATCGTGCGCGGCGTCAGCTCCTTCTGTTTGTCGACGAGGGTCCCGTCGACGTCGGAGAGCACGAGCCGGATCACTTGAGCGCCCGATAGCGGCGGATGAGCGCGTTCGTCGACGAGTCGTGGGCGAGCTCCGGCTCGTCGTCGCTCGTGAGCTCCGGGATGATCCGCTGCGCGAGCGCCTTCCCGAGCTCGACGCCCCACTGGTCGAAGGAGTTGATCCCCCAGACCGTCCCCTGCGTGAACACGCTGTGCTCGTAGAGGGCGACGAGCGCGCCGAGCGTGAACGGCGTGAGCTGCTCGGCGAGGAGGACGTTCGACGGGCGGTTGCCTTCGAAGACCCGGTGCGGGACGACGGCGTCGGCAGTGCCCTCGGCGCGCACCTCCGCCTCGGTCTTCCCGAACGCGAGCGCCTCGGCCTGCGCGAACACGTTCGACATGAGGATGTCGTGGTGGTCGCCGAGCGGGTTCAGGGTCTTCGCGAAGCCGATGAAGTCGACCGGGACGAGCTTCGTCCCCTGGTGGATCAGCTGGTAGAAGCTGTGCTGGCCGTTCGTGCCCGGCTCGCCCCAGAACACCGCGCCGGTCTCGTAGTCCACGGTGCGGCCGTCGAGCGTCACGTGCTTCCCGTTCGACTCCATCGTGAGTTGCTGCAGGTACGCGGGGAAGCGCTTCAGGTACTGGCTGTAGGGCATGACGCCGACCGTCTGCGCGCCGAAGAAGTCCGCGTACCAGACGCAGAGGAGCCCCATGAGGACGGGGAGGTTGCGCTCGTACGGCGCCGTGCGGAAGTGCTCGTCCATCGCATGGAAGCCGGCGAGCAGCTCGTGGAAACGGTCTGGCCCGATCGCGATCATCGTCGAGAGGCCGATCGCGGAGTCCATCGAGTACCGCCCGCCGACCCAGTCCCAGAAGCCGAACATGTTGTCCGGGTCGATGCCGAACTCGCGACCTCCTCGGCGTTCGTCGAGACGGCGACGAAGTGCTTCGCGACCGCGGCCTCGTCGCCGAGCGCTGCGAGCGTCCACGCGCGTGCCGAGTGCGCGTTCGTCATCGTCTCGAGCGTCGTGAACGTCTTCGAGGAGATGACGAAGAGCGTCTCGTCGGGCTCGAGGTCGTGCGTCGCCTCGACGAAGTCGGTCGAGTCGACGTTCGAGACGAAGCGGAACGTCAGGTCGCGCCGCGAGTAGTGGCGCAGCGCCTCGTACGCCATCACCGGGCCGAGGTCGGAGCCGCCGATGCCGACGTTCACGACGTTGCGGATCGGCTTGCCCGTGTGCCCCTTCCAGTCGCCCGAGCGGACGCGATCGGAGAACGCGGCCATGCGGTCGAGCACCTCGTGGACGTCGCGCGACGACGTCGCGCCCGTCGACGACGAGTGAGCTGCTCTTGGGCATCCGCAAGGCGACGTGGAGGACGGAGCGGTTCTCGGTCGTGTTGATCCGGTCGCCCCGGAACATCGCCTCGGTGCGCTCGGGGAGGCCCGACTCCTCCGCGAGCTGCAGGAGGAGCCGCAGCGTCTCGTCGGTCACGCGGTTCTTCGAGTAGTCGAGGTAGATGCCGGCGCCCTCCGCGGCGAGCCGCTCTCCTCGCGCCGGCGTCTTCGGCGAAGAGGTCGCGGAGATGGAGGTCGCGGATCTCGGCGTGGTTGCGCTCGAGCGCCACCCAGGACGGACGTTCGCGAAGCGGCGTCATCGAAGGACGGTGGCCGTCACGGCAGCCACGGGTTCCTCCAGCCTCCGTAGTCGCGTGTGAGCTCGTCCGCCGAGGCCGGCCCCCAGGTGCCTGGCTCGTAGACCTCGACCGAGGGCGGCGAGTCGAGCAGTGGCTGGACGACGCGCCACGTCTCCTCGACCGCGTCCTGGCGGGCGAAGCTGCTCGCGTTGCCGTGTATCGCCGCGTCGAGGAGCACCTCGTACGGCGTAGGCCCCTCGCCGCCCATGGTCGCGAACTCCATGTCGAGCTGGACCGAGCGGAGCGCGTGCTTCTCGGCGTCCTTGGCCTGCATGCGCAGGCGCGCGCCCGGTTTGGGACCGATCCGGAGCACGAGCTGGTTGGGCTCGGGGCGGGGCGAGTCCTTCGGGACGAAGCCGAGCCAAGGGGTCGTGTTGAAGACCACGCGTACCTCGGTGACCGTGACCGGTAGCGCTTTCCCGGCGCGGATGAAGAAGGGGACGCCGGACCAGCGCCAGTTGTCGATCTCGAGTCGCATCGCGCAAAACGTCTCCGTCTGCGAGTCCGGCGCGACTCCGTCCACGTCGAGGTAGCCCCGATACTGGCCGCGCACGTACTGCGACGGGTCGGCCTCGGCCATCGCGACGAAGACGTCGCGCTTGCGGTTGTTGATGATGTCCATCCCGTGGCCCGTGGGGGGCTCCATCGCGACGAGGCTCAGGACCTGCAGGAGATGGTTCTGCACGACGTCGCGCATCGCCCCGACCGGGTCGTAGAAGTGCCCGCGGTCGGCGACGTCGAAGTCCTCTCCCATCGTGATCTGCACGGACGAGACGAAGTGCCGGTTCCAGACCGGCTCGAGGATCGTGTTCGCGAAGCGGAGGTAGAGGATGTCCTCGACGGACATCTTCCCGAGGAAGTGGTCGATGCGGTAGAGCTGGGACTCGTCGATGTACGCGTGCAGCTCCTCGTTCAGCGCGCGAGCCGACGCGAGGTCGTGGCCGAAGGGCTTCTCGACGACGACGCGCGCGTTGTCGGTCAGGCCTGCCTTCGCCAGGCCGCCGACGACGGTGCCGAAGAGCGAGGGCGGGATCTCGAGGTAGAAGACCGGGAGCTTCGCAGCTCCGACCGCCTTCGCGACCTGGGCGTACGTGTCGGCGTCAGTGAAGTCGCCGTGGACGTAGGAAAGGCGCTGTCGCAAGCCGCTCGAAGACCTCCTCGTCGAGCTTCTCGCCCGTCGCGACGATCGATTCGCGAGCGCGATCGACGAGTTGCTCGAGCGACCAGTCGTCGAAGGCGACGCCGACGATCGGGCACTCGAGGAGGCCGCGCGCCTCGAGCCGGTACAGCGAGCGATAGGTCATGACGCGTGCGAGGTCGCCCGTGATCCCGAAGATCACGAGCACGTCGGCAGGCCGAGGCCCGCCGTTCGCCTGCCGGTTCACGTGCGGAGCATTTCAGCTTCCCCATGGGCTCCACAACCGACATCGGGACGAGTGGATCCACCTCCGCCCAGCGATCACCAGACGTTCACCGGATGTTCGCTTGTCGAGTGCTTGCGCGAGCAATAGGCTCCCAGACAGTCAAGGGGTCACCCGGAAGGCAGGCACGTGGCGTTCGACGACGACGAGATGTTCGGATGGAGGGCTGGTGCCTGACGCCGTCGCCGGCGGCGAGCGACCGCGGGTCGTCGTGCTCGGCGGAGGGTTTGCCGGAATCGGTGCCGCACTGAAGCTGAAGGACGCCGACGTCGACGTCGTCGTCGTGGACAAGCACGACTACCACACCTTCCAGCCGTTGCTGTACCAGTTGGCGACGGGGCTGCTCGAGACGACGGCCGTAGGACACTCGCTCCGCGATCTCGTCAAGGATCAGGACAACGCCACGATCCACAAGGCGCCGGTGACCGCGATCGACCTCGACGCCAAGGAGGTCCGGTTCGACGGTCTCGCGCCGATCGCCTACGACTACCTCGTCTTCGCCCTCGGGGCGCAGGTGAACTTCTTCGGGACGGAGGGCGCTGCCGAGCACGCGTTTCCCATGTACACGCTGCGAGACGCGGTCAAGCTCAAGGACCACGTCCTCGAGCGCTGGGAGGCGGCGGACAAGGACAGCGAGCTCGTCGACGACGGCGCGCTGACGGTCGTCGTGGTCGGAGGCGGGCCGACCGGCGTCGAGACGGCGGGAGCCCTCGCCGAGCTCTACCGGTCGAACTTCGTCACGGACTATCCGAGCCTTCCGCAGGAGAAGGCCCGCGTCGTCCTCGTCGAGGCCGGCGACGAGATCTTCGCGATGTTCAAGCCGAACCTGCGCGAATACGCGAAGGACGCGCTCGAGCAGCGGACGGTCGAGGTCATGACCGGCGCTCGGGTGCAGTCGGTGTCGCCGACGCGTGTGACGCTCTCCACGGGTGAAGTGATCTCCGCGCACACCCTCGTCTGGGGCGCAGGGCTACAGGGCAACAGTCTCGTCCAGTCGCTCGGGATCGAGCTGCAGCGGGGCAACCGGATCGCCGTCGGACCGGACCTCGAGCTCCCCGGCTATCCGGGCGTCTTCGTCGTGGGCGACGTCGCGGCGATAACGGACTCGAAGACGGAGCAGGTGCTGCCGCAGCTCGGCTCGGTCGCGCTCCAGTCGGGCGAGCATGTGGGGGAGACCATCTCCCGCCGCGTCGCGGGCAAGTCGACGAAGCCGTTCGAGTACCACGACAAGGGCACGATGGCGGCGATCGGGCGCCACGCCGCAGTCGTGCAGATGCTCGGCGGGAAGACGATGAAGGGGCACAAGGCGCAGTTCGCGTGGCGGACCGTGCACCTCGCGCTCCTCCCGACGAACGAGGACCGTGCGAAGGCGGTCGTCGACTGGGCCGGGAGCGAGTTCACACACCAGCGCGTGGGCCGGATCAGCGTCGACGCGGACGAGTAGACCGAGGAAGAGGCGGAGCGCGACGGACGCGTCGTCGGCCTCGACAACAGAGAGAGAGGTGGGCATGAGCGCAACACAGGCTCCACAGGCGATCGGAGCGAAGACGGACGCCGATCCGCGGCCGGCCGACGTCCTCGTGATCTTCGGGATCACGGGCGACCTCGCGAAGGTGATGACGTTCCACTCGCTCTACCGACTCGAGCAGCGCGGGCTGCTGGACTGCCCGATCGTCGGCGTCGCGTTCGACGACTGGACGCTCGAGCAGCTCGTCCAGCGCGCGCGCGACTCGATCGTCGCTACGGGCGAGGAGCTCGACGAGGAGGTGTTCACCCGCTTCGCGAAGCGGCTCTCGTACCACCACGGAGACTTCACGGACGACGCAACCTACGCCGAGGTCGCGGAGGCTATCGAGGGCTCGACAGACCCCGGTCTTCTACCTCGAGGTCCCGCCGTCGCTCTTCGGCACGGTCGTCGGCGGCCTGGCGAAGGCGGGCGTGACGGCAAACGCGAGAGTCGTCGTCGAGAAGCCGTTCGGACACGACAAGGCGTCGGCCCGGGCGCTCGCCGAGGAGCTGCACCAGTACATCGACGAGTCGCAGCTCCTCCGCATCGACCACTACCTCGGGAAGATGGGCATCGAGGAGATCCTCTACCTCCGGTTCGCGAACACGATGCTCGAGCCGGTCTGGAACCGGAACTACGTCGAGTCGGTCCAGATCACGATGGCCGAGGACTTCGGGGTCGAGGACCGCGGCCACTTCTACGACCCGGTCGGCGCTCTGCGCGACGTCGTCGTCAACCACCTCATGCAGGTGGTCGGGATGACCGCGATGGAGCCGCCTGCCGGCGGTGACACGAAGACGCTCCAGGACGCGAAGGTCGTCGCTCTACAGGGCGATCAGCCCCGCCGACCCGGCGCACTACGTGCGCGGCCAGTACGACGGCTACCTCGCCATCGACGGCGTCGCGGCGGACTCGACGACCGAGACGTACGCGGCGCTGCGGCTCGAGATCGACAACTGGCGCTGGTCGGGCGTGCCGTTCTTCATCCGCACGGGCAAGCGGCTCCCGGTCACGCAGACGGAGGTCCGGCTCGTCTTCAAGCACGCCGCCGCGGCTCGGCTTCGCCGCGTTCGACCGACGACCGGAGCCCAACCAGCTCGTGATCAAGCTCGATCCCTCGACGGGCGTCCGGATCGTGCTCGACGCGCATCGGGCGGACAGCGGCACGGGGCCGCGCCGATCCTGTTCGACGTCGAGTTCTCGGAGATGGGCGGCGAGGGCGCAACGCCGTACGAGGTGCTGCTCCACGCCGCGCTGGTCGGGGAGACGACGCGGTTCACGCGCCAGGACGGA
>CAVWES010000020.1:0-62301 GCA_963754175.1 uncultured Gaiellaceae bacterium
CGCTTCGTGACTCGTGTCGGCCGGCCAGGCGCAGGCACCGACGCACCCGAACGCGGCCTACGCGGCCGCGAAGGCGGCGTCCGAGGCGTGGACGCTCGCGCTCGCGGACCGCTTCAAGAAGACGGGCGCGACTGCGAACATCGTCGTCGTCGGCGCGATCGTCACCCCGGCGATGCGCGAGGAGAGCCCCGACAAGGACTTCTCCACGTTCACGCCCGCGGAGGAGATCGCCGAGGCGATCGTCTACCTCTGCTCGGATGACGCGGCGTCGATGAACGGGCAACGGCTCACGCTTCGCGGGGCTGCCTGAGCGCGGCCCGCGCGCGGCGCTCGGCTCTGATCTGGAGCGGAACGAGGAGCGCCAGCGAGGTGAGCGCGACCCAGAGGTAGGCCTCGGGCGCAGCGAGGGCGAGACAGATGCCGAGAGCGGCGAGCTGGGTCGAGAGCCCGAGGTTGGCGAGGACCGAGACGGTCAGCGGATCGACGTACGCGAGCCGCGCCTCGTGCGCACGCTCGCCGGAGGCGTCGCCCGCGAGCCGCTCGAAGCGTCGCTCGGATGCTGCTCGGAGCGTGCGGTCGAGGAGCGCGAATGTCACGCCGTAGATCGTGGCCAGGACGTGCTCGGCGCGACTGCCGACCTCGAACGCAGGCGTCTCCGCGAGATGCCGCGCAGCGCGGTAGAGCTCCGTGAGGTTGAAGTCGACCGCCAGCACGATGGTCAAGGCGACGAAGGCGGCGGCTGCGAGCAGCGGCTCTCCGGTCACGTGCCCCAGTGCGGCGAAGAGCGCGACGTTGACGACGAGATCGGCCTCGGTGTCGAGGTAGCGTCCGGCGAGCGTCACCCTCCCGGTGACACGCGCGAGCTGGCCGTCGGAGTTGTCGAGAAGCGTCTTCAGCTGGAGGAGGAGCGCCGCGACGAGCAACTCCCCGCGTGCGATGGCGAGCGCCGCGAGCAGGCCGGTCGCCGCGTTCGCAAGCACGACGACAGGCGGCGCGATCCCGATCCGGGCGAGCAGGGGCACGAGGAGGTTCGAGAGCGGGCGGAAGACGAGCTCGAGAACGAGCTCGCGACCGGCGCGCCTCGACTCCGCTCGAGCGACCTCGCTGCCGGAGGCATCCTCGGTCGAGAGCGGCATCCGGCGTCGATCGTAGATACTCCCCCTGTGGCCGCGGAGGACTGGAGCGAGGTCGACGGGGCGCTCGAGCGGACCTTCGAGCTCCCGAGCTTCGTCGAGGCGCTCGCGTTCGTGAATCGCGTCGGCGAGCTGGCGGAGGCGGAGGACCACCACCCCGACATCGCGATCAGCTACCGGAACGTGACCGTGCGCTGGTGGACGCACACCGCGGGCGGAATCACCGATCGCGACCGCGAGCTCGCCGAGAAGACGAGCCTGCTGTAGTGCGCAGGACCGGAGATCCCTAAAGGCGGCTGCTCCGCAGCCGCGTCGCTGCGACCGATCTACGCGTGCGCTTTCACGACGACCACGGGGCACGTGGCGTGGTCGACGACGTGCCGGCTGACGGAGCCGAGCAGCGCGGCCCTGAGTCCGGAGCGCCCGTGCGAGCCCACGACGACGAGATCGGCCCCCGCGCTCTGCGCTACGAGCGACTCGCCGGCGTCGCCCTCGACGAGCCGCCGCTCGATCTCCACCGACGGCTCCGCGCCCAGGGCGTCGGCGACCGCGTCGTCGAGAGCCAGCCTCGCGGAGTCGTTCTCCGCGCTCAGCTGGCCTGCCAGGTCGCCCGCAGGAACCGCCAGGATCCCGGGGTCGCCCAGCGGCTGCGGTGGGATGAACAACCACGCATGCACAGCGACGAGCCGCGCCTCCCGCAGCGCTGCCTCCTCGGCACCGAAGCGGAGCGCCTCGCGTGACGCCTCGGATCCGTCGACACCGACGACGATCGTCCCGCTCATCGTTCTCCAGCCTACCGCGGCGGCGGCGCCGAGCTACGGGTCGTCACGTGGGCGCTCCTGCCTGCACACAGGCAGGAGCGGTGCCTGTGCCACCTGGTCTCGTGGCTATCGTGGCGCCTGTCATGGGAGTGTCGCGCGCCGTCACGGTCTACGACGTGGGGCCGCGCGACGGGCTCCAGAACGAGCCGGAGGTCCTCGACGTCGACGACGCGCGCCGAGCTCGTGCGACGGCTCATCGACGCCGGCCTCCGGGCGGTCGAGGTGGCGAGCTTCGTCGACCCGCGGCGCGTCCCGCAGATGGCAGGCGCCGAGGAGGTCGTCGCGGCCGTCGGCGCTCCTCAGGGCGTCGTCCGCGCCGGGCTCGCGCTGAACGAGCGCGGGTACGACCGGCTGCTCGCCGCCGGTCTCGACGAGGTGCGCTTCGCGTTCGGCGTCACGGAGTCGTTCAACCAGCGCAACCAGGGAGCCGCGGTCGACGACTCGATCGCCGCGGCGCGCCGGATCGCCGTTCGCGCGCGTGGCGACGACGTCCGCTGCGCCGTCACGCTGAGCGTCGCCTTCGGTTGCCCGTTCGAGGGCGAGGTCGACCCCGGGCGCGTGGCCGAGATCGCAGCGAACGTGGCCGAGGTCGAGCCCGACGCGATCATCCTGGCCGACACCATCGGCGTCGCGACGCCGTCCGCCGTACGGTCGCTCGTCGGGCGCGTCGGGGAGCTCCGCGCCGCGGTCGGCGGCCACTTCCACAACACGCGCAACACCGGGTACGCGAACGCCCTCGCCGCACTCGAGACGGGCGCGACCGTGCTCGACGCCTCGGTCGGCGGCCTCGGGGGTTGTCCATTCGCTCCCGACGCGACGGGGAACATCGCAACCGAGGATCTCGTCTACCTGCTCGAACGCGAAGGCGTGCGGACCGGCATCGAGCTGGGAGCGCTCATCGACGTCGCACGCTGGCTCGCGGAGCTGCTCGGGCGTCGCCTCGACGGCCAGCTCTACCGAGCAGGGGGCTTTCCGAGCGCTACGAGCTGACGCGGGCGGGCAGGATCCGGCCGCGCACCTCCGCGAGCTCGAGCTCGCCCGCTCGACCGCGCAGCACGACCTCGTCGTCGTCCTCGAGGAACGTCCTCGTCGAGCCGTCCGCGAGCCCGATCGGATGCTCGCCGTTCGACGTGAGCTCGATGAACGATCCCTCGCTGCCGTGCTCCGGCCCGGAGATCGTGCCGGACGCGAAGAGGTCACCCGTGCGGATGGCCGCGCCGTTCACGGTCGCATGAGCGAGCTGCTGCGGCATCGTCCAGTAGAGGCCGCGTGCATTCGTCCGCGAGACGACGGTGCCGGAGAGCTCGACCTCGAGCTCCACGTCGAGCGCCCAGTCGCCGCTCGTACGGAGGTAGGGAAGCGGCTCCGGATCCTGACCGGGCGACGAGACGAAGCGGTCCTGGAGCAGCGCGAGGGGCGTCACCCAGGCGCCGATCGAGGTCGCGAACGACTTCCCGAGGAAGGGCCCGAGCGGCTGGTACTCCCACGCCTGGATGTCACGGGCGCTCCAGTCGTTGACGAGCACGACGCCGAAGACGTGGTCGCGGAACGCGGACGCCGGGACGGGCTCCCCGAGCCTGCTCCCGACGCCCACGACGAAGCCGAGCTCGAGCTCGATGTCGAGCCGGCCACTCGGCCCGAAGTGTGGAGCGTCGTCTGCGGGCGCCTTCGTCTGGCCGGACGGGCGCACGATCGGCGTGCCGCTCACCACGACCGTCCCGGCGCGGCCGTGGTAGCCGACCGGAAGGTGGCGCCAGTTCGGGAGCAAGGGGTCGGCGTCCGGGCGGAAGAGGCGTCCGAGGTTCGTCGCATGCTCGAGCGAGGAGTAGAAGTCGACGTAGTCGGCCACCGCGAAGGGCAGCTGCGACGGACGCGTCCTCCAAGGGCACGAGATCCGCACCCGAGTGGACGAGCTCCTGGATCCGCGCGACGGTGTCCTCCCAGGACGACCGGCCGAGCGCGAGAAACGGGTTGAGTGCCGCCGCCTCGAACACCGAGCCGAGGCCGTTCGCGGCGAGGTCGAGGACCCCGTGGCCGACGCGGAACCCGACTCGTGGCTCGTCGCCGTCGACCGAGAAGACGCCGAACCCGACCGCGCCGGTCACGCTGGCAGCATCCCGAGGGCCTCGAGCTCCTCGATCGGCTCGAAGAAGCTGCAGCTTCCGATCGAGTGGAAGAGCTCGTGCCGCACCCGAGCGACCTCGGCGCCCGTCGCTTCACGGCCTCGCCACGAGAAGGCGTGCGCGTCGAGCCCGAACGCGGCGGCGTCGGTCTCCGCGAGCGCCGCCTCCTCGTTCGCCGGCGAAAACGACCGCCGCGAGCAGGTTGAGGAAGCCGTGCTCGCCGTTCGCGCGCACGGCGTGATGGAGCCCCGCCGTCGCCTTGAACACGAGGCCGCGCTCCGCACATGCGCGGACGAAGCGCGCGAGCTCGACATCGCTCGGAACCTCGTCGCCACCGCACCGGACCTTCGCCCGAAGCCCGTGCTCCGCGAGTGCGTCGAGCCGCTCCTCGAGCGCATCGTCGATCGGGACCTCGACGTAGACCTCGCCCGCGATGCCCGCCAGCTCCGTCGAGGCCTTCGCGATACCGCGTCTCGACGGCCTCGATCGCGCGCACCGGCACGGTAGCGGCTCGTCGAGAACGGCGCTGATCGCGCGCTCCGACGGTGGCAGCTCGTCGAGTCGCGACGCGGGCCATACGAGCCGTGCCAGCACGAACGCGTGCGGGCTCACGCGCGCCCGAGCGTCCTCGGCGAGCGCCTCGGCCGGCAACAGGGAGGCGGGCGGAAACGTCGGCGCATGGTCGATCAGGCGCCCGAGCAGCGCACGGCGGGCGTCGTCGCTCTCCATCGTCGAGGGATCTTCGCAGAGGTGGTCTCAAGCCGATTCCGCGGTCGTCCGATGAGGTCCAAGGCGGCATGTCCGACCCTGCTCCCATCGAGCCGACGCCTCGGCCACAGATCAGCCTCGTCGCGAGCGGCTCGTCCGAGCCGTACCGGCGGCTCGCCGAGATCTTCCACGACGTGCTCTCGGAGCAGAGCCTCGACGCCCTCCTCGAGCGGATCGCCGACACGCTTGCCGAGCTGATCCCCTACGAGGACGTCCACATCTACGAGGCGGACGAGGCGAAGCGCGAGCTGCGCGCCGGTCCTCGCGCGCGAGCGAGTGGGCGGACGAGGTGATGAGCGAGACGTTCTCGTTCGGCGAGGGCATCACGGGCTGGGCGGTCGACCACCGCGAGGCCGTGCTCGCGAACCGGGCGCACCTCGATCCGCGCGTGCGCTTCGTCCCCGGCACGCCGATCGAGCCGGAGGCCCTCATCGCCGTGCCGCTGATCGCGCGCGGGCAACTGAAGGGCACGCTCAACATCTATCGCGTCGGCGAGGACGCCGCGTTCTCCGACGAGGAGTTCCTGCTCGCGAAGCGCTTCGGCGACGCCGCGGCACTCGCCATCGACAACGCCCACATCCGCGCGCGGCTCGAGCACCAGGCCGAGACCGACGCGCTGACCGGTCTCTACAACCACCGCGCCTTCCACGACCGGCTGCGGCAGGAGCTCCTGCGCGCGTCGACGGCGCACGAGACGGTCGCGCTCGTGATGCTCGACCTCGACGACTTCAAGAAGGTGAACGACGTCTACGGCCACGGCATCGGCGATCAGCTGCTGTACCAGGTCGCCGACGTCCTTCGCGCATCGGTCAGGGCCTCGGACGTCGTCTGCCGCGTCGGCGGCGAGGAGTTCGCGGTGATCCTGCCCTCGGGCGACCTGACGAGCTCGATCGCGCTCGCAGAGCGCATCGGCGAGCAGCTCGCGAAGCTCGAAGCGGACGCGGTGGGCAAGCTCACCGTCTCGACCGGGATCGCGGTCGGGCCCGAGAACGCGGCGAACCCACGGGAGCTCGTCGCATGCGCGGAGGCCGCGATGATGACCGCGAAGACCCGAGGGAACGGGCTCGTCGTCCCCTTCGACGAGAGCGACCGCGAGCGTCCGTCGGAGGCCGAGATCCGGCGCGACGACGTGCGCTCGATCGCGCACCTGAAGATGCTCCAGAGCCTCTCGGGGAAGCTCTCCCGCCTGAACGACGTCGCGCAGATCGGGCTGACGATCTCGGACGAGCTCCGCCTGCTCGTCGACTACCACAACTGCCGCGTCTTCCTCCGCGAAGAGGACGACCTCGTGCCGGTCGCGTTCCGCGGTGACCTCACCGGCCTGACCGGCGAGCGACCCGGTGAAGCTGCTGCCGACGAGCGTGGGCCGCGGCATAACGGGCCGCGTCGCCGAGACCGGCGTGCCCCTCCTCGTCGGCGACGCTGCGCGTCACGAGTTCGGCGAGCAGATCGCCGGGACCGCCGAGATCGAGGAGTCGCTGCTCGCCGTCCCGCTGAGGTACGGAGCGCGCGTGACCGGCGTGATCGTGATCTCGAAGCTCGGCCTCGACCAGTTCGACGCCGACGACCTGCGCCTGCTCGAGGTGATGGCAGGGCACGCCTCGGTCGCGCTCGAGAACGCCCGCCTCTACGAGGCGCAGCGGCGCGAGGCCGAGAGCGCGAAGGCGCTCCTCGCGCTCTCGCGCGACCTCGCCGAGGCAGCCGGCACCGTCGACGTCGCCGAGCGCGTGGCGACGGGCGCCGCGAGCATCCTCGCGAGCCCGAGCACGTCCGTCTGGCTCCAGGACGACGTCCGACGGCGACCTGTGCCGCCTCGCCCTGCTTGCCCGGAGCCCGCCGAGGACGACGGTCTGACGCGGATCCCCGCCGAGTATCCTCGAGCCGTGGCTCGGCCGCCGCGAGCCGTTCACCGTCGACGCCCGAGGACTACGCGGCGATCGCGGAGGTGCCCGAGGGGACCGAGGGTCGGTTCGCGATCGCCCCCTTCGTCGTCGACGGTCGCTGGGGCGTCGTCGCGGCCGCGATCGCCGCCAAGTCGACCCACGACGACCGCGAGCTCGAGCTCCTCGCGAGCATCGCGCGGCAGACCCGCCTCGCGCTCCAGACCGCGGCGAGCTACGAGAACCTCGAGCGCACCTTCCTCTCGACCGTGGAGGCGCTCGCGAACGCGCTCGAGGCCAACGACGAGTACACCTCGACGCACGCGCGCTGGATCACCGACCTCGCGCTGCGGGTCGGACGACAGAGCTCGGGCTCGAGGCGCACGAGCTGAAGCGACTCGAGCTCGGCGCGCTCTTCCACGACATCGGCAAGATCGGGATCCCGGCCCGCATCCTCGCGAAGGCGGGGCCGCTCACCGCCGAGGAGCGTGCGCTCGTGGAGACGCACCCGATCCTGGGCGAGCGCATCCTCGCGCCGATCGAGCAGCTCGGCGAGGTGCGGCTCATCGTCCGCTGCGCGCACGAGCACTACGACGGAACCGGGTACCCCGACCATCTCACCGGCGAGCAGATCCCGCTCGAGTCGCGGATCGTGCTCGCCTGCGACGCCTTCCACGCGATGACGACCGACCGTCCGTACCGGAAGTCGCTGGGAGTCGACGAGGCGAAGCGCCGTCTGGTCGAGGCATCGGGCACGCAGTTCGACCCGCAGGTGGTCGACGCGCTCCTGCGCGTGCTCGACGCCTAGGCGCCTGCGGCTTCCGCGTTGCGCAGACCGCGGAAAGCCCAGATCCAGAAGAGCAGGCCGAGGCCGATCGCGATCCCGAACGCTCCCGCGACGTGCGGTGCGTCGCCCGCGACGAAGCCGCGTCCCGTCTCGAGGAGGTACGTGACCGGGTTCGCCGACGCGACGCCGTGGATCCAGCCCTCGAGGAGGTTCAGGGGCACGTAGACCGGCGCGAAGAAGAGGATCAGGAACACGGGCATCTGCATGAGCGGCCCTGCCTGGATCGTGCGGAGCCGCATCGCGACCCCGCCCGCCCAGAAGAATCCGCAGAAGTTCACGAGCGCGGCGAGGACGTACAGGCCCCACAGGTCGACCACGCCGCCTCCGACGTTCATGCCGACGACGAGCGCGATCACCGTGAGGAGCACCGCGACGATCGACCAGCGGACGAGCGCCGCGAGCGCGTAGCCGAGGACGATCCCGCTCCGCCGCGGCGCCGCGAGCATGAGCCGCTTCGCGAAGCCTCCCTCGAAGTCGCGCGCGACGCCGAACCCGGTGAAGACGCCGCTGAACGCGGCCGACTGCAGGAGGACGAAGACGAACTGGAAGGCCGTGTACCCGGGCGGGTAGTCGAAGCCCGGGACCTGCGACGACCTGCGAGAGCCCGCCCGCGAACGCGGTGAAGAAGAAGAGCGGGAACAGCATCGTCGGCAGCAGGATCTGCGGGTTCGTGAGGGCGTTCTTCAGCGTCCGCCAGGCGACGCCCGAGATCACGTTCCAGGTCGTCACGACGTCACGTCCTCGTCATCCGCGTTCGCAGCGCGCGCGAGGCGAGGAACAACGACGCGAGCCCGATGACGATCACGAAGCCGAAGCCGAGCGCGAGCGCCTGCCAGTCCCAGCCCGTGATGATCAGGCTGCGGACGGCCTCGATCATGTACGAGACCGGGTTGAGCGTCGCGGCGATGCGGAACCAGTCGACGCCGATGAGGTTGCGCGGCGTGTTCATCGACGAGATGAACAGGAAGACGAAGAGAACGGGGAAGAGCGCCTGGATCGCCTCGCCCGAGCCGGTGCGGTACGCGAGCCACGCGCCGAGCGCGCCGAAGGCGAGCGCGACGATCGCGCCGTAGACGAGCAGGACGGCGATTCCCGCCGGTCCCGACTCGAACCGGACACCTGCCGTCAGTCCGACGGCGATGTAGAACACGACCTGGACGACGCCGAGCACGACGATTCCCGCGAGCTGGCCGGTGAGGAGCGCCCAGTCACGCAGCTCCGTGAGCGAGAGGCGGTTGACGAAGCCCGTCTGGACGTCGCGCGCGATGTCGGTGCCCGCGTTCATCGTCGAGAAGAGCGCGCCCTGGATGAACGGCACCGCGAGCGCGAACGCGAGGAACGAGTCGGTCGGGAAGCCCGGAAGGTTCGTCGACGCACGCAGGCCGCCGGCGTTCACCGCCATGAGCGCGACCGGGAAGATCAGCGGCGGGATGATGCTCGCGGGCTGACGCGACGTCCGCACGACTGATCGCCGAGCGATCGCGCCGACCTGTGTGAACGTCGCGCTGCTCACTTGCCGGCGCTGCTCCTGCCCGGCGCTGTCGGCCTCCTCGGCCGCGCCTTCGAGCGTCCGGCCCGTCTTCGCGAGGAAGACGTCGTCGAGCGTCGGCGCGTGCAGCTCGAGGTCGGCGATGTCGACACCGTTGGCATCGACCGCCCGGACGATGTCGGTGAGCCCGAGCCCGTCGTCGAGACGCACCGCGACGTCGCGGGTCGAGGCGAGCGGCTCGCCGAACTGCGCCAGGAACGCGGCGATCTTGGGCCGGTCGTCCTCCGTCCGGGGAATCGCGTGCACGCTCGGGCGCCCGATCTCGGCCTTGAGCTCGGCGGGCGTGCCCTCGGCGACGATCTTGCCCGCGTCGATGATCCCGACCCGGTCCGCAAGGACGTCGGCCTCCTCGAGGTACTGCGTCGTGAGGAAGACGGTCACTCCCGCCTCGCGGCGCATCAGCGCGACCTCGTTCCAGATGTCGGTGCGGCTCTGCGGATCGAGCCCCGTCGTCGGCTCGTCGAGGAAGAGGATCCGCGGGCTGTGCACGAGCGCGAGCGCGAGATCGAGGCGCCGCTTCATGCCTCCCGAGTAGCCCGAGACCTTGCGGTCGGCCGCGTCGACGAGCCCCACGCGGTGGAGCAGCTCCTCCGCGCGCGGGCCGCGTTCGTCCTTGGGAACGCTCTGCAGGGTCGCCTGGAGACGCAGGTGGTCGCGCGCGGTGAGGAGCGGGTCGAGCGCCGCCTCCTGCAGCGCGACGCCGATCAGCCCGCGGATCTTCGGCCCGTCCTTCACGACGTCGTAGCCGCCGACGAGCGCCGTCCCCGCGGTCGGAGGCAGCAGCGTCGTCAGGACGTGGACGGTCGTGGACTTGCCCGGCCCCGTTCGGGCCGAGGAAGCCGTAGATCTCGCCGGGCGCGACGGAGATGTCGATCCCGTCGACCGCCCGCGGGCCCTTCTTGTACTCGCGGACGAGCCCGCGAACCTCGATTCCGTTTTCGTTAGCCATCTAACCGTTAGTACGCTATCAAAACGCTACAATGCCGCGGATGCAGGCGGTCGGCACTCCCATCGGGCTCCAACTCGCTCACTCGGCGAAGCACGTCGGGCGTGCGTTCAACGATGCCCTGGCCGAGGTCGGCGGCTCGATGCCGATGTGGTTCATCCTCACCAATCTCAAGGGCGAAGCGTGGCGGACCCAGCACGAGCTCGCACGTGCGCTCCGGATCGAGGGGCCCACGCTGACGCGCCACCTCGACGGGCTCGAGGAGGACGGGCTCGTGGTACGCCGCCGAGATGCCGCCGACCGCCGCGCCGTGAGCGTCGAGCTCACCGACCTCGGACGAGCGAAGCACGCCGAGCTGCTGCGGGCGGTGCAGGCGTTCAATCGACGGCTGCTGGCGGGATTGACCGAGACCGAGATCGAGGAGCTCAGGGAGCTCCTGGCCAGGCTCGAGCAGAACGTGCGCTCCGCGAGCGCCCGAGCTCGCTGATCAGAGCGGCTCGAGGGGAAGCTTCGCCGCGACGACCGGCTTCCCGCCCCGGCGGTAGGCGACGTCGACCGAGTCGTTCTGGCGGTAGGTGCCGGCGATCCCGACCCAGAGGGAGAGCCAGCGCCAGAAGCCGAGCTTTCCCTCCGTCCTCAGCTCGCGATCGAAGACGAGCGTGCGGCCGTCGATGCGGAAGTCCCTGCCCTCCTCCTGCGCGACGCCGTTGACGAACACCTCGAAGGGTCGCACGACGTCGGCAGGAAGCCGCACGCGAGTTCCTCGGCCCGGTCCCTCCTGCACGTTCATAGAATGGCAGCCGGTGCGACGCTTCCTCGTTGTAGCCGCCGGCATGGCGCTCGTCGCCGCAATCGTCACGCCTGCCGCACTCGCCCAGTTCGCCCCGGTGACGCCCGAGTCGCCGAACGCGGACGGCATCCGCCGGAGCTACCTCTTCGTCACGATCTTCACGTTCGCGATCTTCGTCCTCGTCGAGGGGCTCCTGATCGCGTTCATCGTGCGCTACCGCCGCAACAAGCGCGCGCGCTTCGAGGACGGCGCGCAGGTGCACGGAGCGACGAAGCTCGAGCTCGCGTGGACTGCGTTCCCGGTGGTCGTGCTCTTCCTCATCGGCGCGTTCGTGTTCATCGAGCTGCCCGGGATCAAGGACATCCCGGAGGCGACGGCCGGCGAGGAGCAGCTCGAGATCAAGGTGACCGGCCGCCAGTTCTACTGGCAGTACGAGTATCCGAACGGCGTCATCGCGATCGACCACATGCGCGCGCCCGCCGGCGTGCCCGTCCGTCTCGAGGTCACGGCTCCCGATACGGACGTCATCCACTCGTGGTGGATCCCCGCGCTCGGCGGGAAGATCGACGCGATCCCGGGCCGGACGAACGAGACGTGGTTCGAGGCGGACGACGAGGGCACGTACACGGGCCAGTGCGCGGAGCTGTGCGGCCTCGAGCACGCGCGGATGCTCGCGTCGGTCGAGGTCATGTCGAGCGGCGCGTTCGCTGCCTGGCTCGACCAGCGCCGCAGCGAGCAGAGCTGCCGGATCGACGCGAGCTCGGCAAGGAGGAGTGGACGGGCGTGTGCGCCAAGTGCCACGGCATGAACGGCGAGGGCGGCATCGGCCCGCGCATCGCCGGCTCGCCGACGCTCATCCGACCCGGCGGCGCTCGCGACCCTCGTCCGGAACGGCCGCCGCACGATGCCGGCGGTCGGCTCGGGCTGGACGGACGAGCAGGTGCAGGCGCTCGCGACGTACCTGAAGGAGAGCCCGCCGAGTGGCAGCTAGAGCCGAACCGACACCGGCCTGGCAGCGCGGCAAGGTCGCGAGCTGGCTCGTCACGACGGACCACAAGCGGATCGGGATCCTCTACATCTCGACCGCGCTCGTCTTCTTCGTCCTCGCCGGGCTCATGGCGCTCGTCTTCCGCCTCCAGCTCTCGCAGGCGAACGCGGGCGTCCTGAGCGCCGAGCACTACAACGAGCTCATCACGATCCACGGCACGGCGATGATCTTCCTCGTCGTCGTCCCCATCCTCGCCGGCTTCGGGAACTACCTCGTGCCGCTGATGATCGGCGCGCGCGACGTCGCGTTCCCCCGCCTGAACGCGCTTTCCTACTGGCTCTTCGTGCTCGGCGGGACGATCCTCATGCTCAGCTTCTTCGCCGACGGGGGCGCGGGACAGGCGGGCTGGACGCTGTATCCGCCGCTCTCGGAGCACCAGCCCGGGAACGGCATCGACCTCCAGATCCTCTCGCTCCACATCCTCTCCGCGGCCTCGCTCGCAGGCGCGATCAACTTCATCGTGACGATCCACAACATGCGCACCCGCGGGATGACGTGGACGCGCATGCCGCTCTTCGTGTGGTCGATCCTGCTCTTCGGCTGGCTGCTCGATGGTGATCCTGCCGGTGCTCTCGGCCGGGCTGACGCTGCTCCTGCTCGACCGCGGCATCTCGATCGGCCCGTGGGACGTGCAGACGCACTTCTTCGACCCCGCAGAGGGCGGCTCGGCGATCCTCTACCAGCACGCGTTCTGGTTCTTCGGGCACCCGGAGGTCTACGTGATCGTCCTGCCCGCCTTCGGGATCATCTCCGAGGTCCTTCCCGTCTTCGCGCGCAAGCCGGTGTTCGGCTACAAGGCGATCGCGGCGTCGACGGTCGCGATCGGGTTCTTCTCGATGCTCGTGTGGGCGCACCACATGTTCACGGTGGGCCTCCCGATCTCGCTCCAGGCCTTCTTCATGATCGCGTCGATGATCATCGCCGTCCCGACCGGGATCAAGATCTTCAACTGGCTCGCGACGCTCTGGCGCGGGAACCTGCACTTCGACACGCCGATGCTCTACGCGCTCGGGTTCCTCTCGATCTTCGTCATCGGCGGGCTCACGGGGATCTACCTCGCCGCCTTCCCGATCGACTGGCAGCTGCACGACAGCTACTTCGTCGTCGCGCACTTCCACTACACGCTCTTCGGCGGCGTGATCTTCGCGATCTTCGCCGGCCTCTTCTACTGGTGGCCGAAGATGTTCGGCCGGATGCTGAACGAGAAGCTCGGCAAGTGGCAGTTCTGGACGCTCTTCGTCGGCTTCAACCTCGCGTTCATGCCCGCAGCACTTCCTCGGGCTCGAGGGGATGCCGCGGCGCGTGTACACGTACTCGAACGAGAGCTGGGAGGGCTACAACCTCGCGTCGACGATCGGCTCGTACGTCATGGGCATCGCGATCCTGCTCTTCATCGTGAACGTGTGGCGGACGACCAGTCGCGGCGCACGCGTCGGCAACGACCCGTGGCAGGCGGACACCCTCGAGTGGTACACGACCTCGCCGCCGCCGCCGCACAACTTCGACGACGTGCCGTACGTGACGAGCGCGAGACCGCTCTACGACCTGCGAAGGAGGCTGCGTGAGCAGCGTGGTGAGCGAGCGCCTGCCTAGCGAGACGCAGCTTGCGCCGGGCGTGCTGTTCCGGCTGTCCGCGGTCGCGAGCGCGGTCGCGGTCGGCCTCGTGGTCGTCAGCGCGGTGCTCGAGCTGGGGCCGACGCACTGGGGCATCGCCCTCGTCGCGCTGCCGCTTGCTCGTCGCGAACGTCGTGCTCGCACGTCTCGCGTACCCCGGGCTGCTGCGCCGTACCGTCCTGGCCCTCGCTGCATTCCTCGTCGCGATCGCGCTCGGCGGCGTCGTCGCGTGGAGCGGGGACGCGACGTGGGCGACCGCGCTGCACGTGGCCGCGGCGGCCGTGGCGCTCGGCGTCGGACTCGTGGTCGTCGCAGGGGCTCTGCGGGGCGAGGGTGCGCCGCTCGCGTCCGCGCGCGACTACCTCACGCTGACGAAGCCGCGGATCATGACGCTTCTCCTGCTCACGGGAGCCGCCGGGATGTTCGTCGGCGCGCAGGGCGTCCCGCCGCTCGCCCTGTTCGGCGTGTCGATGCTCGGGCTCGCGCTCGCGTGCGGCGGCGCGTCGGCGCTCAACCACGTCCTCGACCGGGACATCGACGTGCTCATGGGTAGCCGAACGAAGGAGCGACCGGTCGCGTCCGGGCGCGTGACGCCCGAGCAGGCGCTCGAGTTCGGGATCCTCCTCTCGGCGATCTCGTTCGCGCTCCTCGCGTCCGCGGTGAACGTGCTCACCGCGGTTCTCGCGCTCGTGGGCAACCTCTTCTACGTCCTCGTCTACACCCGCTGGCTCAAGCGCTCGACACCGCAGAACATCGTCATCGGCGGCGCTGCGGGAGCGGTCCCGCCGCTCGTCGGCTACGCGGCCGCGACCGGGTCGCTCGCGCTTCCGGCGCTCTGGCTCTTCCTCATCGTGTTCCTCTGGACGCCGCCCCACTTCTGGGCCCTCGCGCTGATGATCAAGAACGCGTACGCGGCGGCCGGCGTGCCGATGCTCCCGGTCGTGCGAGGCGACCGCGAGACCGCGCGGCAGATCGTCCTCTACTCGGTCGCGATGGTCGCGTTCACCGTCGTCGTCGGGCTCTGGCTGGGACCGCTCTACACCGTCGCCGCGGTCGTGCTCGGCGCGGTGTTCGTCGCTCTCGCCGTGCTCCTGCGCCGCGACCTCTCACGGGGGCACGCGAAGCTGCTCTTCCACTACTCGCTCCTCTACCTCGCGCTGCTCTTCACCGCGGCTGCGCTCGACCCGGTGCTCCTCTGATGGATCCCGAGCTCGCACGCCGGAACCTCCGCTTCGGCTGGGCGCTGTTCCTGCTGTTCTGGCTGCTCTTCGCCGGCACTGCGGTCATCGCGGTGCTCTATCTGCAACTGGACTGAGCTTGTGCGCAGATCGGAATCCGCGAGTGCAGATTCCGGTCGCGCGGAAATCCTGAAGACGGCCGCTTCGCGGCCTTGTCTGGTCGACTGACATGTCGCGCCGTCCCTCAAGTGACGCCTGCGGGTGCCGACATGAGTTGCGATGCGTGCGGCCCGCTTCGCTCTCGTCGCCGTGGCGATCCTCGCCACGACGCTCGTCACCTCCGCTGCGGCGGGACCCCCGGGTGCGCCCAAGGGTCTGCGGGGGTTCGAGCTGCGGCCGAACGAGGTGCCCACGCATTCCTTTTCGCGCACGCCGGCCTTCGCGTGGAGACCGGTTCGCGGCGCATCGTGCTACGAGTTCGAGCTCGCGACGAGCCGGACGTTCGACGGAAGCTCGGTCTTCTGGTCGAACGTCGCGTACGGCGCGGGCTCCGGGAAGTTCTGCCGCGCGGTGACGATCAGCGCTCCGGCGTCCGCTGACCAGAAGTCGGACAGCGAGGCGGCCGAGAGCGCCGTCGTCAAGACACGGATCGCGCCGATCCGGATCCCGGCGACCTCGGTGAACCTCGTCCTGCCGTGGTTCACGGGCAAGCCGTACGCGCTCTACGCCCACGTGCGCGCGATCACGACACGCGGCGCAACCGCCTGGAGCAAGCCCTTCGGGTTCAACGTCCGCTGGGAGTCGACGCCGGTGCCGCTGGCGTCGAAGCCCGGCCTCGTCCGCTGGGCGCCCGTCGAGGGCGCAACCGCGTACGACGTCTGGTACCCGGACATTCGCAAGGTCATTCGGACGCACACGAACGTCGCCGACCAGCGGGAGCTCTACAGCTTCCACCTCGAGGACAGCTGGTGGCAACTCGTTCGGTGGCGCGTCCGCCCGGTGCGGCAGGTCGTCGGTGCCCTCCCGAACGGCCTGCCCGCAGTCTCCTACGGGCCATGGAGCCCGACGTACGCGACGACCAATCCGGCGTGGGCCGCCGGGAAGCTGCAGATCCGCGCGGCCGTGTCCGACGTCGTCAGCACGGACTCGAAGGCGGCCGCACATCAGCTGATGCCCGCGATGACGTTCGGCGGCGACCTCGGCCTCGACGGGCACGAGTACCGGCTCTTCCGCGCATATGCGTTCACCGACCGCGACTGCGTCAACGCGGTCTTCCGCGGTTCCGTCGTCGGCGGGCCTGCGTACGCGCCACGGATCTCCGGGCCGCTCGACCTGCCGACGAACCAGGAGGAGCTCGACGCCGCGCTCGGCGGCATTCTCCCGAGCGCCAAGTCGGAGAACGCGAAGACGTACATGGCCGACGGCACGCCGCGTCACCGCGAGCGAGACGTGGGACGCGAACGACACCGTCCGCGTCGACCTCCCGGACGTCGACACGTCGACGACGCGCTACTTCTGGACCGTCGTCCCGGTGGGGATCAACGTCGCCGAGGACGGGTCCTTCTCGTACTACGACGCCGAGTCGCCGCAGGACGCGTGCGAGTCGGGTCGCGTCGCGAGCTTTGCGAAGGAGTCGCGGCCGGCGATCACCACGGCCGGGACGCCGTACGTGTCGGGGCTCTCGCCGAAGGGCCGCCTGCTCGCGCAGGCGGGGCGACGCCCGGTGGTCTACTCCACCCCGCTCGTCGCATGGCGCCCCGTCGTCGGCGCGACCGCCTACGAGGTGCAGTGGTCCCGCTCGAAGTACCCCTGGCGCGCGCGCGGATCGGCGCTGACGTACGCAACCTCGTCGGTGCTCCAGCTCGGCGCGGGCAACTGGTACTACCGCGTCCGCGGGCTGAACGCGGCGCAGGTCGGTACCCCCGCGATGACCTGGTCGGCGCCGGTCGCCGTCAAGGTCGTCCGCCCGACGTTCCAGATCACGGGCGGGTAGCTCGCTAAGGTCGGAGCCGTGGGCCCCGACCTCGCTCTCGCGCTCCGACTGGCGGACGCCGCCGACGCGATCTCGCTGCCGCACTTCCGGTCGGGGCTCGCGATCGAGACGAAGGCGGACCTGACACCGGTCACCGAGGCCGATCGCGCAGTCGAGGCGGAGCTGCGGCGCATCCTCGCGGACGAGCGGCCAGACGACGCGATCCTCGGCGAGGAGCAGGGCGCTGCGGGCACGGGATCGCGGCGCTGGATCCTCGACCCGATCGACGGGACTCGGAACTACGCGCGTGGCATCCCGGTCTGGGGGACGCTGGTCGCGCTGGAGGAGAGCGGAGTCGTGGGCGTCGGCGTCGTCTCCGCCCCGGCGCTCAGGCACCGGTGGTGGGCCGAACGCGGGCAGGGTGCGTTCGCGAACGGCGAGCGGATCCGCGTCTCCGCGGTCTCCGAGGTCGAAGAGGCAGTTCTCTCCTTCTCGATCGACAACGAGGTGCCGGCGCTCGCGCGGCGAGCCTGGCACGCCCGCGGCCTCGGCGACTTCTGGGCGCACATGCTCGTCGCCGAGGGCGCGGTCGACGGCGCCGTGGACTCGATCGGCGTGAGCGAGTGGGACCTCGCGGCGGTGCAGGTCGTCGTCGAGGAGGCAGGCGGGCGGTTCTCCGACTTCTCGGGTGAGTCCCGCATCGACACCGGGAGCGCCGTCACGTCGAACGGCCTCGTGCACGACGAGCTGCTCGCCGCGGTGGCCGAGCAGGCCCGACCTGCTCGGCCGACGACGTATCGCTAGATCGCCGGTGCCGGCTCGGCCGGCGCGGCCGCTTCGTCGTCGCGAAGGCGGCGCAGCAGGTCGTGGATGTCGGCGATCTCCTGCTCGAGATCCTTCTGGCGCTCCTCGAGCGCCGTCTTGAGCTCTTCAGTGCTCGGCGCTCGCCACTGGCGCATCCGGCGGCTGTGCTTTCGACACATGGTCACCTCCCTTCCGTGTGCTCTCGAGAAAGGTCGGTCAGAGCGTCGCGTAGCTCCTCGAGCGAGCCGAGCCACGTGTCGAGAACCGCTCGCCCCTCGTCGGTGAGCGTGTACGTCCGCTTCGTCGGCCCCGGCAGGTCGCCGCGCCACTCGGAGACGACGAGCCCTTCGTCCTCGAACGCCCTGAGCGCCCGGTAGACGTTCCCGACGTCGACGCGGTCGTCGCCGATCAGCTCGGGCAGCCGCTCGAGCAGCTCGTACCCGTGGGTCGGGCCGTCCGCGACGAGCACGAGAAGCGCGGGCTCGCCGAAGCGCTCGACGCGCGCGCGCACCTCCCAGCTCCCGTCCGGGCGCTGTCTGCGGCCGCGTGCTCGACGCTTGTGGCCTCGGTGCATGCACCCACTATATGTGAGTTACATATGTAAGCGCAAGCGGCTACGCGATCAGCGCCGCGCGCT
Source organism: uncultured Gaiellaceae bacterium (assembly GCA_963754175.1). GTDB lineage: Bacteria > Actinomycetota > Thermoleophilia > Gaiellales > Gaiellaceae > GMQP-bins7. The sequence goes on from CAVWES010000020.1 coordinate 18,111, forward strand.
TCGCGTCGATGCCCTCGAGCAGCGAGGCGAACGAGTCGGAGAACTTCTGCACGCCCTCCCGCTCGAGCGTGTCCGTGACGTCGTCGTAGTCGACTCCCGCCGCTGCGAGCTCGCTGCAGGAGCTCGTGCGCCTCGTCCACGCCCTCGGTGAGCGTGTCGCGCACGACGCCGTGGTCCTGGAAGGCGGCGATCGTCTCGAACGGCATCGTGTTCACCGTGTCCGGCCCGATCAGCTCCTCGACGTAGAGGACGTCGCGATAGGCCGGGTTCTTCGTCGAGGTGGAGGCCCAGAGGCAGCGCTGAGGCCTCGCGCCGGCAGCCGCGAGCGCCTCCCAGCGCGGGCCGGAGAAGACCTCGAGGTAGTGCTCGTAGGCGAGCTTCGCGTTGGCGATCGCGAGCCGCCCCTGGAGATCCTCGCGGCCGATCTCGTCGAGGCGGCGGTCGGCCTCGGTGTCGACGCGCGAGACGAAGAAGCTCGCGACCGACGCGACGTGCGTCGGATCGCCACCCGCCTCGACGAGCCGCTCGAGCCCGCGCACGTACGCCTCGGCCACCGCGGCATGGCGCTCGAGCGAGAAGATGAGCGTGACGTTGATCGAGCGCCCGGCGGCGATCGAGTCCTCGATCGCGCCGAGCCCGGGCACCGTCGCCGGGATCTTCACGAAGAGATTCGGCCGGTCGACGCGCTCCGTCAAGCAGCTTCGCCTGCTCGAACGTCGCCTCCCGCTCGTAGGCGAGATCGGGATCGACCTCGATGCGAGACGAACCCGTCGACGCCCTCGGTCCGCTCCCAGACGGGTCGGAGGACGTCGCACGCGCGCTTGATGTCCTCGATCGCGAGTGCGAAGAACACCTGCTTCGTGTCGTCCGAGCGCTCGAGCTCGGCACGGAGCTGCGCGTCGTACCACTCTCCGGTCGAGAGCGCCTTCTCGAAGATCGTCGGGTTCGACGTCACGCCGACGACCGCGTCCTCGTGGATGAGCCGCTTCAGCTCTCCCGTCTCGAGCATCTCCCTCGAGAGCGAGTCGACCCACACGCTGACGCCGTGCTCCGAGAGCTCGTGCAATCTGCTGCGTGCCACACGCCTACGTTACCGCGTCGACTGCTCCGTAGAATGGCTCGATGAGCGCAGCCGAGACGAAGGCGCGAGCTCGGGCAGCAGTTCCGCGTCGACTCGGTCCGCATGGCCGCGGCGGCGAACTCCGGCCATCCCACCTCGGCGATGTCCGCAGCCGACCTGCTCGCGGTGCTCGTGGACGGCTACCTCCGCTACGACTTCTCGCAGCCGAAGAGCCCGGCCAACGACCGCCTGGTCTTCTCGAAGGGCCACGCGTCGGTGCTCCTGTACGCGATGTACCGCGCCGCGGGCGTCGTCACGGACGACGAGATCCTCACCTACCGCAAGCACGGCAGCATGCTCGAGGGACATCCGACGCCGCTCATTCCATGGGTCGACGTCGCGACCGGCTCGCTCGGCCAGGGCCTCCCGATCGGTGTGGGAATGGCGCTCGCGGCGAAGCACCTCGAGCACCTCCCGACCCGCGTGTGGGTGCTCTGCGGCGACAGCGAGATGGCCGAGGGCTCGATGTGGGAGGCCTTCGAGCACGCCGCTCACTACGAGCTCGACAACCTCACGGCGATCATCGACGTGAACCGGCTCGGCCAGCGCGGCGAGACGATGGTCGGCTGGGATCTCGACGTCTACGTCGCGCGCGCGGAAGCGTTCGGCTGGAACGCGATCGAGGTCGACGGGCACGACGTCGACGCGATCGACGAGGCGTTCGGCCAGGCGGTCGCGACGGCCGGGAAGCCCACCGTCGTCGTCGCGCGCACGGTCAAGGGAAAGGGCGTCGCGGCCGTCGAGAACCAGAACGGCTGGCACGGCAAGCCGCTCGACGACCCGGAGGGCGCGATCGCCGAGCTCGGCGGGCTGACGAGACGTGCGCATCGAGGTCGCGAAGCCCGATGTCGAGCCGGCGCCGCGACCGGCTCCGTCCGGAGCTCGAGCTGCCCCGCTACGAGCTCGGCACCGAGGTCGCGACGCGCAAGGCCTACGGCGACGCGCTCGCAGCGCTCGGCACGGCTCGGCCCGACGTCGTCGCTCTCGACGGCGAGGTGTCGAACTCCACGTTCACCGAGATCTTCGCGAAGGCGCACCCCGAGCGGTACTTCGAGATGTACATCGCCGAGCAGCAGCTGGCCGCTGCCGCAGTCGGGCTCCAGGCGGTCGGGTGGCGACCGTTCGCGTCGACGTTCGCCGCGTTCATCTCGCGCGCGTACGACTTCGTGCGCATGGCGGCGATCAGCCGCGCGACGTTCTCGCTCAGCGGGTCGCACGCAGGCGTCTCGATCGGCGAGGACGGGCCCTCGCAGATGGCGCTCGAGGACATCGCGGCGCTGCGCGCGGTCCACGGGAGCACGGTCCTCCATCCCTGCGATGCGAACCAGACGGCGAAGCTCGTCGCGGCGATGGCCGACACGGAGGGCATCTCGTACCTGCGCACGCTCAGGCCCGCGACGCCGGTTCTCTACGCGCCCGACGAGGAGTTCGCGATCGGCGGGAGCCGCGTCCTGCGCTCGAGCGACAGCGACGACGTCGCCCTGATCGGCGCCGGGATCACCGTGCACGAGGCGCTGAAGGCAGCCGACGCGCTCGGCGAGGACGGCATCGCCGCACGTGTCATCGACCTGTACTCGATCAAGCCGGTCGACGCAGCGACGCTCGAGGCCGCGGCCGAGGCGACCGGCGGCAAGCTCGTGACCGTCGAGGATCACTGGCCCGAGGGTGGCCTGGGAGACGCCGTCCTGGCCGCGCTCGCCGACACCGACGATCCGCCGCGTGTCGTCAAGCTCGCGGTGCACGGGATGCCCAGGTCGGGCAAGCCCGACGAGCTCCTCGCCGCAGCGGGCATCGACGCCGAGCACATCGCGGCAGCCGCGCGGCGGCTCGTCGCGGAAACCGTGCAGACCGCCTAGCAGCGCGCGCCTCTACCCTTCGGCCGTCATGGCCGTCCTCATCGCATCCGAGCTCCGCAAGGAGTTCGCGGGCGATCCACTCTTCGAGAACGTCTCCTTCACGGTCGGGCGCAAGGACCGGCTGTCCCTCGCCGGCGCGAACGGGGCGGGGAAGACGACGCTGCTACGCGCGATCGCGGGCGAGACCTCGCTGCAGGGCGGCAAGCTCGCCTTCGCGAAGGGGACGCGGGTCGCCCTGCACGACCAGCGCCCGCCGCTCGAGTTCGACATCATCGCTCCGCGAGTACGCACTCTCCGGCGCGCGTGACCTGCTCGAGGTCGAGGCCGAGCTCCGGCGACTCGAGGAGGCGATGGGGAAGGGGGCGCACGACGAAGCGACGCTCCGCCGCTACGCCGAAGCGCAAGCGCGGCTCGAGCACGCGGGAGGCTGGGCCTGGCGCGACCGCGCGGCCGCGGCCGTGCGCGGCCTCGGCTTCTCCGACGACGATCTCGACCGGCCGCTCGGCACGTTCTCCGGCGGAGAGCTGACCCGCGCGTCGCTCGCACGCGCGCTCGCGGGCGAGCCCGGACCTGCTCCTCCTCGACGAGCCGACGAACCACCTCGACGTCCAGAACCTCGAGTGGCTCGAGCGCGAGCTCGAGACGATCGACGCCGCCGTGATCCTCGTCGCCCACGACCGCTGGTTCCTCGAGGCCGTCACCACCTCGGTGCTCGAGCTGTCGCCCGGCGGCGCGCACTACTTCGCGGGGCCGTGGCACGAGTGGCGCCAGGAGAAGGCGGCGCGCGCCGCCGCGGCCGGAGAAGACCGCGGATCGCGTCTCCGTCGACATCGCCCGCCTCGAGCGCTTCGTCGAGCGGTTCCGCTACAAGAAGTCGAAGGCGAAGCAGGCGCAGGCGAAGCTCACCCAGATCGCGCGGCTCGAGAAGGAGCGCTCGGCGGCGCGACAGGAGGTCGCGTCGCTGACGAAGAAGCGGCGCTCGCTCGGCTTCGACTTCCTCGACCCGCCGCGGAGCGGGCGCATCGTCCTCGAGGCCGAGGACATCGCGCTCTCGGCCGGAGACAAGCGGCTCCTCGAGGGCGCGACGATCGTCGTCGAGCGCGGCGAGAAGGTCGGGCTCGTCGGCCCGAACGGGGCGGGCAAGACGACGCTGCTCGCAGCGATCTTCGACGGGCATCCGCGTCGAGCACGGGAAGATCGCGCATCGGGCACGGCGTCGTGCCCGGCTACTTCTCGCAGCACGCGCTGGAGCTCCCGACGAGCGGCTCGGTGCTCGACGCGACCGCCGCCGCGACCGGGCTCCCGCGGCCGCGCGCCCAGGCGCTCCTCGGGCGGTTCCTCTTCTCCGGGTGGGAGACGCACGAGCGGCCCGTGACCGCGCTCTCCGGCGGGGAGCGACGGCGGCTCGCGCTCGCGCTGCTCGTCGCCTCGGGGTCGAACTTCCTCGTGCTCGACGAGCCGACGAACCACCTCGACGTCGAGTCGCCGCGAGGCGCTCGAGGCGGCGCTCGAGGCGTTCCCCGGCACCGATCCTGCTCGTCTCGCACGATCGTGCGCTGCTCGACGCCGTGCCGGACCGGATCGTGGCCTTCGAGGACGGCGTGCTGCGCTCGTACGACGGCGGCTGGGCCGACCTGGAGCGCGAGCGGAGCGCGACGCCCAGCGACCGAGGAGCCGCAGCCGGAGCGCGAGCGAGCCACTCAAGGCGGCGAAGCCCCGACCGGCGAAGCGAGCGCCGTCGGAGCTCGAGCTCCTCGAGAGCCAGATCGCCGGTGTCGAGGCGCGGATCGCCGAGCTCGAGGGAAAGCTCGCGGACGACTGGACGAACATGGACGTCCTCGGCGCGCACCGCGCCGCGCGGGACGAGCTCGTCGCGCTGCTCGAGCGGTGGGAGGTGCTGTTCGGCGAGGCTCATGCGACGTGACGCGAGCGGCCCCCGGCGGCGTATGGATGGCGTGCATGCAGTGACCATCGACGCACCGCGCCCGGCTCACGCCGCGACGCCGTCGTTCGCGGCGGTGGCCGAGGAGCTCCTCGACGACGTCTACGGGTACCTCCTGTACCTCACGAAGAACTGGGCGGTCGCCGAGGACCTCACCGGCGAGACCTTCGAGACGGCGTTCAAGAAGTGGCGTCGTTTCGACCCGGGCCGCGGGACACCGCGCGCGTGGCTCCTCGCGATCGCACGCTCGACCGCGCTCGACTGGTTCCGCGCAGATGCACGGCGCCGGAAGCGCGAGGAGCGAGCCGAGGCCGCGGAGCGGCGTGACGAGTCGGGCTCGTTCGGCGAGGGCTTCTCGCCCGAGCTCGCCGAGAGCCTCCGCTCGCTCTCGGCCGGCGAGCGCGAGGTCGTGGCGCTGCGCATCGTTCTCGATCTCGACGGCGAGGAAGCCGCGCGCCTGCTCGGGATCTCACCCACGGCCGTGTCCACCCGGCTGAGCCGTGCGCTGTCGAAGCTCGAAGAGAGGATGAGAGACCATGACGTCGTCGCCTGAACTGATCCACGAGCTGCGGGCGTCGCGTCCGTCGGCTCCGGCCGAGCTGCGTGCTCGCGTGCGCGAGATCGCGGCGGAGCAGCCGGCGCGCGCTCGCTGGGCGAGCTGGCGGTTCCCGGTCCGACGAGGGATGCTCGTCGCGGTGCCGGCCGCGGCCGCTCTCGCCTTCGCGAGCGCCGGCGTGCTCGGGCTCGCCCGCTCCGACGTCGCCCCCCAGACGTACCGCCAGGACGCGCTCGACAAGGCGACGGCCGAGAGCGCGCCCCAGAGCGCGCCCCTGACCGGATCGGGGAGCCTCGCGCCGGCTCCGAGCAGAACGCAGGGCTCCGCGCTCGACCAGTCGACCGATCGCGCGCAGCGCGTCAGCGCAACGCTGACGGTCGAGGTGTCCGACTCCGACGCCGTCTCGCGCGCGGCCCAGGATGCGCTCGACCTCACCCGATCGCTCGGGGGCTACGTCGTCTCGTCCTCGGTGTCGACGGGCGAGGAGGGAAGCGCATCGCTCACCGTCCGTGTGCCGGTCACGAAGGTGCAGGAGGCGATCACGGGGCTCTCCGGGCTCGGCCGGATCGTCTCCCAGCAGGTCACGATCGACGACCTGCAGGAGACGCTCGACCAGCTCGAGAAGCGCGAGGCGACCGTACGGAGTCAGATCGCGCGGATCCGCGCCCGGCTCGAGTCGGAGACGCTCGACCCGCAGACCGAGGCGGTTCTCCGCACCCGTCTGCAGACGCTTCGCAGCGAGCTGACGGAGCTGCGCACGGGCATCTCCTCGACCGAGGCCGAGGCGCGGATGTCGACGATCCAGCTCACGGTCGTCACGCCCGGCGCGTTCGGCGCGGTCGCTCCTCCCTCGCGGATCGACCGCACGATCGACGAGGCGCTGAACGTCCTCGCCTGGGAGGGCGTCGTCGCCCTCGGGCTGCTCATCGTGCTCGCGCCGTTCGCCTTCGTCGCGTTCGCCGCGTGGCTCGGGCGCCGGCTCTACCGGCGCCGCGAAGAGGAGCGACTCCTCGCGACGTAGCGCTCACGCCCGCGGCGTCTGACGATCAGCCGGCCCGAGCGTCGCGACGAGCGCCTCGGCGACGACCTTCAGCGGGCGCCCCGAGATCTGGCTCGCCTTGCGGAGCCGCGCGAAGGCCTCTTCCTCGGAGAGGCCCTCGCGCTGCATGAGGATCCCCTTCGCGCGCTCGATCGCCTTGCGCGCGGCGAGCGCCTCGGCGAGGGAGTCGGCCTCCTCGCGCAGCGCTCGCAGCTCCTCGTGCCGCGCCGTCGCCGTCGCGATCGCGGGGAGCAGGTCGGTCTCGCGGAACGGCTTCACGAGGTAGCCGAAGACGCCTGCCTCGACCGCGCGCGAGACGAGCTCGCGCTCGCCGTAGGCGGTCACCATCACGATCGGGATCGGCCGCTCTTCGAGGATGCGCCGCGCCGCCTCGATCCCGTCGAGCCGCGGCATCTTCACGTCGAGGAGCGCGACGTCCGGCTCCGTCTCGCGTGCGAGCTCGACGGCCTCCTCGCCGTCCCGCGCCTCGGCGCAGACCTCGAACCCGGCGGCCTCGAGCAGGCCCTTCAGGTCGAGCCGGATCAGCGTCTCGTCCTCTGCGACGAGGACACGCGTCATGCCGGGAACACCACCTCGGCGCGCAGGCCGCCCGCGTTCTCGAGCGCGAGCTCGCCCCGCAGCTCGTCGCGGACGAGGGCGCGCACGATGGAGAGGCCCGTTCCCGTCGGTTCGCCGTCGATCCCCGCACCGTCGTCCGAGATCGTGAGCACGACGTCGCCGCTCCGCTGCGCGAGGGCGATCGAGACGTGCTCGCCTCCGTGCTCGAGCGCGTTCTGGAAGAGCTCGGTGAAGACGAGCGCGAGCGCTGTCGCACGCTGGCCCGCGAGCGAGACCGACCCGAGCTGCGCAGACACGTCCTTCCCGGCGACGAGGCCCTGGACGAGCATCGCCCGGAGCCGGTCGACGAGCTCGCCGAGGTCGACGTCGTCCTCGCGATGCTCCGTGAGCACCTCGTGCACGGCCGCGATCGCGAGGATGCGGTTCACGGAGTCCTGGAGCGACTTCCGTGCGTCCACGTTCTCGGCTCGCGCCTGCAGCCGAAGGAGCGAAGCCACCGACTGCAGGTTGTTCTTCACGCGGTGGTGGATCTCCTGAGCGAGGACGCCGCGCATCACCGCGCGTCCGTGCTCGAGCGCGACTGCGGCGTGGTGCGCGATCGCCTCGAGAAGCGCCTCGTCGTCGGACGAGAACGGCGTGTCGCGATCGCAGACGAGCTCGCCGATCTGGCGGCGCTTCCAGCGGAGCGGCATCCGCACCGCGTATGCGCCAGGGCGACCCTCGGGCCACGCGATCTTCCCGTCCTCGAGCACGAGCGCCGCGCCCGTGGCGTGCAGGGACTCCATCGTCGTCTTCACGATCGCCTCGAGCGACTCCTCGAGGTACAGGGACTCCGAGACGGCCTCCGAGATCCGCGCGAGCGCCTCCAGCTCTGCGACGCGCCGCTGGGCGCGCTCGTAGAGCTTCGCGTGCTCGATCGTCTGCGCGACCTGGGACGCGATCGCGACGAGGAGCTCGATCTCGGCCTCGGTGAACGTGCGTGGCTCGCGCGTGCGGACGTTGAGCGCGCCCTCCAGCTCGTCGGCGCGCGTGACGATCGGGACGGCGAGGATCGACTCGTACTCGTCCTCGGGAAGGTTCGGGAACTCCTTGAAGCGCGCGTCGAGGTGCGCCTGCTCGGCGATCATGACCGGCGCGCGCTCGGCCGCTGCGACGCCCGTGATCCCCTCTCCCGGGCGCATCCGCGGCGTGCGCGTCAGCTCCTCCACGCGCGTGCCGTGCGTCGCACGCAGCACGAGCTCGTCGGCGCGCTCGTCGTAGAGGTAGACGAAACACGCGTCGGTGCCGAGCGCGTCGGCGACCTTGCTCGCGACGAGCTCGAGCACCTCCTGCAGGTCGAGCGACGAGTTGACCGCGGCGATCGTCTCGGTCAGGAGCCGCAGGTGACGCGCCGTGGTCATGCCACCGAGCCGCATTGTCATAGGATCAGCCACGCGTGACCTTCGACGACTGGATCCTCGCGCTCCACGTCCTGAGCGCGTTCGCGTACGTCGCGGGCATGATCGTCTTCTGGGTCCTGATCGTCGCGGTGCGCCGGACGGACACGCCGGATGGAACCATCCGGATGGAGCCGATCGTGAAGGTCGGGACGATCGGTACCGGGATCGGCGCGGCGGGAACGATCGTCTTCGGCATCTGGCTCGCGTTCTCGTACGGCGGATACGACATCTGGGACCCGTGGATCATCGCCGCGATCGTCCTGTGGGCGATCGCAGGAGGCATCGGGGGGCGCACCGGCAAGGAGTACACGAAGGGAATGGACAAGGCGAAGGAGCTCCAGGCAGCCGGCCAGACAGGACCGAACGCCGAGCTGCTCGCGATCAACCGGACGCAGACCGGCCTGCTCCTGCACGCCGCGGCGAGCGTCGTCGTTGCTGCTGATCCTCATCGACATGATCTGGAAGCCGGGCGCATGAGCACTCTCCTCGCTGTCAGCCGCCCGACCGAGTGGAACTTCCCGCTCTTCGTGCACGTCCTCGGCGCGATGATCCTCGTCGGAGGCCTGCTGACCGGTGCAAGCACGCTCTTGTTCGCCCGGGGCGACGCCCGCTTCCTCAGGCTCGGCTACTGGACGCTCCTGGCCGTCGCCCTGCCCGGCTACGTGGTCATGCGGATCGGCGCGCAGTGGATCTATTCGAAGGAAGGCTGGGACGATCTTCCTGCGGGAGTCGACGACCCGACGTGGATCGGTATCGGCTTCATCGTGGCCGACGCCGGCGCGCTGCTCGTCCTCATCGCGCTGATCCTCGGCGGGATCGGCGTACGCCGCCTCGGCAGCGGCGGAGGCGCGGGCCTCCTGAAGGCGGCCATGGTGATCGCCTGGATCGTGCTCGCAGCCGCACTCGTCGCCGTGTGGGCGATGGCCGGCAAGCCGAACTAGCTCGTTCTCGGTGCAGCCGCTGCCGCGGCCGAAGGCCGGCTTTGCCGGCCGGGAGGCCAGAGCGCGTTCGAGTGCACGCAGCCGCAAGGGAGGGGGCTCGGCGGGGGGAACCGTAGGTTCCACCCGCGCCAGAACGACCACGGGCTCCACACCAGGGAGCCCGCGATCGGCCGTCAGATACAGGGCTCACCGCTCGCCTTGCGGCGTTCCCTGCAGCGCGCATCATCCGACTTTCGTCGGATCTCTGCAAGTGCCAAGTTGTTGCGCAAGCAGAGATTCCTGAAGGCGGCCGCTTCGCGGCCGGGCGTTCGCGCCTCTTCAGGGTACGTGGTCACAGCGCGGCCAGATACTTCTCCTTCTCCCACTCGGTGACCTGGACGCGGTACTCGTCCCACTCGCGCCGCTTCAGCTCGATGTAGCGCGGGAAGATGTGCTCGCCGAGCGCGCGCCTCATCAGCTCGGAGCCCGCGAGCTCGTCGATCGCCTCGCCGAGCGACTCGGGCAGCGACACGATTCCCTGCTCGCGCCGCTCGCTGGCCGTCAGCCGGTAGAGGTTCCGCTCCATCGGATCGGGGAGCTCGTAGCCCTGCCTCGATCCCCTCGAGGCCGGCGTGCAGGAGCGCCGCGAACGCGAGGTAGGGGTTGCACGCGGGATCGGGACAGCGGATCTCTGCGCGCGTCGCCTGCTCGGAGCCCGGCTTGTACAGCGGGATCCGGATGAGGGCCGAGCGGTTGCGCTGCGACCACGCGACGTAGACGGGAGCCTCGTAGCCGGGCACGAGCCGCTTGTACGAGTTCACCCACTGCGCGAGGACGCCGGACATCTCGCGCGCGTGCACGAGGAGGCCGGCGATGAAGCTCTTCGCCGTCTTCGAGAGGTGGTGCTCGTCACGGCGGTCGAAGAACTGGTTGCGCCCGCCGCGGAAGAGCGACATGTGCGTGTGCATGCCCGAGCCGTTCTCGCCGAAGAGCGGCTTCGGCATGAACGTCGCGTAGTAGCCGTGCCACGCGGCGACCTCCTTCACGATCAGCCGGTACGTGATCGTGTAGTCGGCCATCGCGAGCGCGTCCGCGTAGCGCATGTCGATCTCGTGCTGCGAGGGCCCGACCTCGTGGTGGTGGTACTCGATCGGGATGCCGACCGCCTCCAGCGCGTGGATCGTGTCGTTGCGGACCTCCGTGGCTGCGTCCTGCGCCGTCATCGCGAAGTAGCCGCCCTCGTCGATCGTCTCCGTGCCCTTGTCGTCCTCGAAGACGAAGTACTCGAGCTCGGGGCCGACGTTGAACGCGTCGAAGCCCATGCTCTTCATGCGGTCGAGCGCACGTCGGAGGACGTAGCGCGGATCGCCCTCGTAGGGAGTGCCGTCGGGCGTGACGACGTCGCAGATCATCCGCGCGACGTTCGCGCCGATCGGGTGTCCGTGATCGTCCTCGGGTCGAGGCATGAGCTGGAAGCTCGCCGGATCGGGGATCGCGACCATGTCCGACTCCTCGATCGCGTTGAACCCCGTGATCGACGAGCCGTCGAATCCCATCCCGTCGTTCAGTGCCTCCGTCATCTCCGACGGCGTGATCGCGAACGACTTGAGATGCCCTTCGAGGTCGGTGAACCAGAAGAGGACGTGCTCGACACCTTCGTCCTTGATCCGCTTGAGCACCGCGCGCCGTGCGGCCAAACTCGACGTCGCGCGATCCTTGCTCCTGACCATCGTCCCGCGAGCCTGCGTCCTCGGTCGTGCCATGACACCTCCCTTGAAATGGAAAAAGCCCCGGACGGCAGCGCCGCCCGAGGCCACGTCGCCTCACAGACCGCGCGACTCTAGCAGGCGCGAAGGTCAGGCCTCGGCCTGCGGGAGGACGTCGAAGCGTGCGGCTTCTCGTCGCCGCGACGGAGCGCGAGGCCGTAGAGCAGGAGCGCGGGCGAGAGCAGCCGCCGCGCCGGCCGCGAGAGCCGCCCGGATGCCGTAGGCGTTGCCCACGAGCCCGAGCGCGGGGCCGCCGCCCCACTCGCCGGCCGAGTCACCGAGATTCGTCATCGAGATGACCGTCGCGCGCACGCTCGAGTCCTCGATGTTCGCGTTGAGCCACGTCGAGTAGATCGGCGCAGCGAGCGACCTCGCGACACAGATCCCCCAGTACGCGATCACCGCGGCCGCGAAGCTCACCGCGAATGCGAATGCGAGCGTCGCACCGAGCATCACGGCGTCGAGCGCGAAGAGGCTCCAGGTCATGCCGCGCCAGTTCGCCCGGGCGAAGCGGCGAGAGAGCGGCTGCGCGACGACGATGGCGAGCACGACCGCCACGGCGTTCAGCACGCCGAACCAGACGATGGAACTGAACCCGGCGAACTCGGGAACACCGATGTCCGTGAGGAAGTGCGCCTCCCAGAGCCTGTCCACGCTCTCGCTCCACATGCCACCGAAAAACGTGATTCCCGTGATCAGGAGAAGGATCGGCCGTGCCCAGATGAGCCTTCCGCCACGCTTGGCTGTGCCCGTCATGGAACGAAGCGCCGACACCTCCTCGCGCGTGGCCGGCTCGAACTCGGACTCCGGCATTGCGAACACGAGGAACGCACCGAGCGCGAGGAGAACGAGACCGCCGGCGATGATCGGCAGCCTCAGGTCGACGAGTGCGAGCGCAACGGCGGCGCCGATTCCCACCAGCGTGAAGATGCGTGCGACCTGCGCTCCGCGCTGATACTCGCGGCCGAGCCGCTCTTGGCCGACCTCGTCGGCGAGCCATGCGTCGATCGCGCCACTCTTGAACGTCCAACCGAAGCCCATGAGCGCAGCTGCGGCGAGGATCAACGGCACGCTCGTGACGAGCCCCGTGACGACGAACGAGATCCCCATGATTGCCTGCGCGACGATCACGGAGACCCTCCGGCTGTACGAGTCCGCGACGACCCCTGTCGGCACCTCGAACAGGAAGTAGGCGATCTCCATGAACGTCCCGGTGAGGACGAGCTGGAGCGGGTCCATCCCGACCTCCTGCACGAAGTAGACGGGCGCGAGCGTCCACCCGATCGCCATCGCGAACGACTCCGCGCCGCGGTAGACGAGCCAGACGCGATCGGCTCGCCGGCGCGCCATGGCCTACGCCGAGGCGCCCGAGTAGCGCCGCAGGCCGAACCGCCAGAACCAACGGGTGACCGCGAAGAGCGTCACTGCGAACACGAAGGCGAAGAGCGAGTGTCTGCCAGTCCAATCGGGACGTGAGCGCCTCCGCCGGCACCGTGACGGCGAAGGCGATCGGCACGAGGAACGTCACGCCGACACGAAGCCACGGCGGGTAGATCCCGATCGGCCAGCGTCCGGTCTGGAAGACGCCGTCGAACAGCTCGACGGCGGTCCACATGTTCACGACCCAGAACGCCACGGTCGCGATGACCAGCCAGAAGCAGTAGATGAGCACGGCTCCGAGGACGAGCGAGACGGCGAACGCGGCCGCGTCGGTGGCGCTGACGTCGGTCGAGATCCTCGAGAGCCCCACAGCCAGCACGATCGAGCCCGGAGATGACGTCGACGACCTGCCAGATGCGAACCTCGCGAACGCTCACCAGCATCTGCGCGTCCTCCGGCTTCGTCAGTGCATAGTCGAGCTTCCCGTCGTGGACGTCCTCGATCAGGCGGGTCATGTTGGGCTGGATCGACGTCCTGATGAGCCCGCCCATGAGGATCTGGATGCCGAGGACGCAGAGAAGCTCCGGCTGTGTCCAGCCGTTCAACTCCTCGGTGTGCGAGTACACGAGCGCGAGCACCACGAGGCCGGTCACGAGCGCAATCGCCGCCTGGAACAGGGACACGACGAAATTGACTCGGTACTGGAGCTCGTTCAGCACGCCGAGCTTGAAGAAGAGCCAGCTGACCCGGAGTGCGTTCACGTCAGCCACCCACCGCGCTGTAGCGCCGAATCGCCCAGCGCCAGGCGAGACGGAAGATCGCGAGGCCGATCAGGATCCAGAGGAGCTGCACGAGCAATCCCCGCACGAGCTCGGTCGTCGAGAGGTCGCCCACGAGGCTGTCGATCGGGAAGAAGAACGTCCACTGGAACGGGAGGAAGCGAGCGATCTCCTGTACCCAGTCGGGCATGAGCGGCATGGGGACGAGACGTCCCGACAGCAGCAGCTCGAGGGTCATCCAGAGATCGAAGATCGCGGCGCCCCGGGTCGTCCAGAAGCACAGCATCCCGAGGCTCTCCTGGAACATCGTGCGGATGAGGTAGGCCCCCCAGATCGCGATCGCGAACGTCGCGATCTGCTGGGGATTGGGGCTTAGCGTCGGATCGAAGAGGAGCGAGAGGGCGATCGCGAGCGGAATCCAGAGGACGATCACGACGACCTTCCAGCCGGCGAAGTAGGCGATGTCGTAGTGGAGCGGCAGGACCGGCCTCAGGAGGTCGCGGTTGAGCTCGCCCTCGCGGATCCGGTGCTCCCAGTAGGGCGCTCCGAAGACGATGTTCATGTTCCGAACGAGCGTCCAGACGATGTAGTACGCGGCGAAGTACCCGGCCGTGAGACCGTCGACCGAGCCCCCATGCTGATCGGCGATCGTCGTCCATACGACGAGGTAGATCACGGGCTCGGCGATCATCCCGAGCATGTAGAAGTAGTTCGCGGTGCGGTACTGGAACTGCTGAGCCACCGCCGTCCGCATCGTCGTGAGATAGAGGTCGACCATCGAGCGGACGCGCCCGGCCTCACGCAGAGGGACGGTCTGCGGAACGCTGGTCACTCCGGCCTCTCCTGTGCGAACACGAGCTCGATGACGTCCTCGATCGGCGGGTCCTCGACGTTCAGGTCGAGCACCTGCTCCTCGGTGAGCAGCCGCGCCGTGACGCTCGAGGTGTCGGCCTTCGGAACGCGGAGCGTGATCCAATCGCCGTCGACGTGGATGACCTCGCCGTAGCGCGACAGGTCGGCGCGCCCGTTCTCCAGCGCGACTCTGATCGTCTTGTACGCGGCGAATTGATCCGCGAGGCCGGCGAGCGGCCCGTCGTACAGGATCCGGCCGTGGTGGATGACGACGACGCGCTTGCAAAGCGCCTCGACATCGGCCATGTAGTGGCTCGTCAGGAGGACGGTGGCGCCGTAGCGCCCGTTGTAGTCGGCCACGAAGGCGCGGATGCGCTTCTGCATCGTCACATCGAGGCCGATGGTCGGCTCGTCGAGGAACAGCACCTGCGGCCGATGAAGCAGCGCCCCGACGATCTCCGCCTTCATGCGTTCGCCCAGCGAGAGCTGCCGGACGGGCTTGCGCACGAGATCGCCGATCTCGAGCAGCTCGATGAGCTCGTCCCGCGTCGGTCCGAACTGGTCGCGCGGGATCCGGTAGATCGCGCGGTTGAGCTCGTACGAGTCGAGCGCCGGCAGGTCCCACTGCAGCTGGTTGCGGTTCCCCATGACGAGCGTGATCCGGCTGAGGAAGGCACGCTGTCGCTTCGACGGAACGAAGCCGAGGACGCGCGCCTCCCCTCCGCTCGGATACAGCAGGCCCGAGAGCATCTTGAGCGTCGTCGTCTTTCCGGCGCCGTTCGGGCCGAGGAAGCCGACGACCTCGCCCGGCGAGATGGCGAACGAGATCTCGTCGACGGCTCTCACCGCACGCGTCTTCCGGCGCACGAGCCCTTTCGCCGCTGCGACGAGACCCGCTTCACGCTCGGGGACGTCGAAGACCTTCAGCAGGCCTTCGACCGTTACCGACGTCTCACTCATGCGGCCCCCCGATCACCTCATCCGCTCCTCTTCAGCTTCCCGTGCCGCTTCGCGTACATCTCGCCCCGCCGGAAGACCCAGAGGCCGAGCGGGATCGAGACGACGCCGATGAGGACGAGCGGCCAGATCTGGTCACCCAGCTCCGTGAGCCCGTCGCCGTCGAGGATCGCGCGGCGAATGCCCTCGAGCGCGTACGTCGCGGGCGAGAACTTCGCGAGGAACTGCATCCAGTCGGGCAGGACGCTCACCGGGTAGTAGACGCCGGAGACGACGAGCAGCGTTCCCTGGGCGATGAAGCCCAGCTGCGTTCCCTTCTCGGGCGAGATGAGCGGCAGGACCGACGTCATGATCCCGATCCCGATGAACGAGATCGAGGAGATGGCGAGGATGACGAGCGCCGCGACGAAGTTCGCGTCGGGCATCGACAGGCTGAAGAAGAGCGCGCAGACGCCGAACAGGAAGACGGCGCGGACGATCCCGTAGAGGATCGCGAACACGCCCTGGCCGGCGAGGTGCATGGCACGCGAGAGCGGCGCCATGAACGTGTACTCGATCGTCCCTTCCCAGCGCTCCCAGGCGACGGTCTCCATCAGGAACCCGAAGAGGACGCCGAGGTACGCCCAGACGACCGCCCCGATGAGCAGGTACGTCATGTACTCGTTCACGTCGAACTCGACGCCGCTCGACTCCACGCCCTTGGCGATGAACACGATGGTCAGCGTGTTCGCGACGGTCCAGATGAACCACGCGACGTCCCACCAGATGTACCGCCTCGTCAGGTAGGCGTTGCGCTCGACGACCCCGCCGGCTCCGACGAGCTCCGCCCGCATCGTTCCCCACATCGCTTTCATGCGAACACCTCCCGATCGTCGTCGTCGTCGCCTTCCGCCTCGAACTCGCGCCCCGTGGCGGCGAAGAACGCCTCCTCGAGCGTCGTCCGCCCGGTAGCGGCGCTTGAGGTCATCGGCCGGCTCGAGCGCGAGCAGCTTCCCGCGGTCGAGGATCCCGACGCGCTCGGCGAGCGCCTCGGCCTCGTCGAGGTCGTGCGTGCAGAGCAGGATCGTCGAGTCGTGGGTCGTCCGGATCTCGCGGATGAACTCCTGCACCTCGAGCTTCGAGCGCGGGTCGAGGCCCGTCGTCGGCTCGTCGAGGAGGAGCAGGACCGGCGACGTGAGCAGCGCCCGCGCGAGCGCGACCTTCTGCTGCATGCCCCGCGACAGGTTCTCCATCGGCTCACTCCGTCTGTCCGGCGGGAAGCCGACCCGCTCGAGGATCTCCGGGATCTTGTCCCTCGTCTCCCTCGACGTCATGCCGTAGAACCGCGACGCGTAGCCGAGGTTCTCGGACGACGACATCTTCTTGAAGAACGACGCCTCCACCGAGACGCGGTTGACGAGGCGGCGCACCGCGCGCTCGTCGGAGACGACGTCGTGCCCGAAGATCCGCGCCCATCCGCCGTCCGGGAGGAGCAGGGTCGAGAGCAGGCGGACGAGCGTCGACTTCCCCGAGCCGTTCTGGCCGAGGATCGCGACGGTCTCGCCCTTCTCCATCGTGAACGAGACGCCGTCGAGGGCGACGCGCTTGCGCTTCTCACCGCGCTTCTCACCGCGCTTGCGGGAGTCCTTGCGGCGGAACTCCTTGCGCAGCTCGTGCACCTCGACGGCCACCTCGAGTCGACGAGGGACGGCCTCCATGACTGCTTCCTGTGTGTCGATCATCCGATGCTCCTTCGAAGAACTGCGTAGCGAGAAACGTGCAAGCCAGCGCCCGGCCCTGTCGGTGGGCCCCGGCAACCGGTATCTCAGATACGCGCGAAGAGCATCACAACCCGGGCACCTTAGCGGCCGTCCCGGACGAGGTCAACTCGGGATTCCTTCAGTTCGGCCCGCCCGCGTCGAGCTGCGTACTAGGGCAGACGCTCCTTGTGGTACCTGCCCTTGTCTTCTTCGTGCCACTTCGCTTCGTAGGCCTCTGCCTCGGCGAACTCCTGCTCTGTTCGGGCTCTCGCCGTTTCGTCATCGCTCGCGGGACGCGTTCTTTGGAGCGGCGTTGCGACGCGTGACCGCGAAGGCGATCACCACCAGCGGTACGACGATCACGGCGATGATGATCCACGGGATCACGCAGGCGAGCCTACACCGGCACGACCCGAGGCGACTTCCGTCCGCCCGGCTCTAGCCATCGCTCCTCGATCCCTCGATGACGAGCGCCGCGATGACGATGAGGGTGAGCGCAGCGAGCTCGCCGGCCGCCGTCCACTCCGTGCCCACGGGAATCGTCGCGAGTGCAGCAGCGGCTGCGACGAGCCGTGCGCGACTGACACCGAGCCCGAGGGTCGTCCTGAAGCCGACCGTGCACGCCGTGAACAGCGCGACGCCGACCGCGAGCTCCGAGCCGATCCAGCCGTCCAACGGGTCGTACGGGTCGCCGACCGCCTTCTTCAGCCCGGCCGCGACGGCGACGACGCCAAGTACGAGGCCGTAGTGCCAGTAGCCGAAGGCGGTGAGCGCGACACGTGCGCGACGCGGCGGCGAAGCGTCCTTCATCGCCCGCTCCACACCGTCCTCGTCGCGAAAGTAGAGCCACCAGAGCGCCGCGCTCAGCGCGAGCGAGAGCCAGGCGACGATGACGAGTCGCAGATCGAGCGGCACTCCGACCGCGCCTGCACCGACCACCACGATCGACTCGCCGAGCGCGACGATGATCACGAGGCCGTGGCGCTCGACGAAGTGCGCCGGTGCGATGACGAACCCTTCGGTGCTCGTGAACCACGGCGTGAACCAGAGCAGGAGCGCGGCAGCAGCCCAGAGGATGTCCTGCGGGCGTCCTCCGGCCGCGCCTCCCACGAGCACGAGCACGGCAGCCGTGATGTTGAACGGGACGATCCTCAGGATCGCGGCGACCTCGGAGACCGACGTCCCCTTCGCGTACATCCCCGCGTGCAGGACGACGACGAGCGCGTACCCGATCCCGAACGCGAGCCCCTTGCCCCCGTACGCGGTGGGCACGGCCAGGGCGATCACGAGAAAGCCGCCCATCCCGCCGAGCAGGAGGAGCCGGAAGCGAAGCAGGTCGGTCGCGATCGCGTTCGTGAGCCACGCGTAGCCGTCGTACATCCACCAGATCACCGCGAGCATCACCGCCGACCTGCAGCGCGCTCGACAGGCCGCCGCCGGCGACGAGCACGCTCGTCAGCTGCGTGATCGTGAAGACGAAGACGAGATCGAAGAAGAGCTCGAGCGTCGAGACGCGGGCGCTCCGGTCGATGAGCTCGGACATGACTCAATCATCCCCGAGCCTCCTGCCGGAGCGGAGCGCCGCCGGCCAGAACGGCGGCGCTCCGACGGCAGCTCAGCGGAGGGAGAAGGTGACGCTGACCGTCGCGGACGTCTCCTGCTCGCCCGGGACGATCGGGGTGGAGGCGTCGGCTGCCTGCGCTCTGTCGTAGAGCGGCATCGGCTGGTCCGCTCCGCCCTCGACGATCGCGGTGATCGACCCGAGCGAGCGCCCGGCCGCCTTCGCGAGCACCTCGGCCCGCAGGCGCGCCTCGTCGACCGCCTTGCCGAGCGCCTGGCGGTAGAGCGCCTCGGCGTTGCTCGAGCTGAGCCCGGGCCCGGAGATCTGATTGGCACCGGCTTCGGCGGCCGCGTCGATGAGGGCCGGCGCGTCCCCGACGTCGCTGACGGCGGAGACGCTGTTCGACGCCGAGTAGCCGTCGACCTGGCCGTTCTGATCCGTGTACGGGTACACGCTGACCCACTGCGTCGCGAGCTCGCGCCCGCCCGCCTGGCGGAGCGCGTTGATGATGCGCCGCATCGCGTCGGCGTTGGCGGCCACGGCTGCCTGCGCCGTTGGCCGGCGCGTCTCCGCGCCGAACGACATCTGCGCCTCGTTCGGGACGGCGTCGACCGTGCCGACGCCGCTGACCGTGATCGAGTCGGGCGTCTGAGCCGGATCTTGCGCGCCGGCGAGATCGGGCAGCCCGACGGCGCCGGCGAGTGCGACGACGGTGAGGCCGGCGGCCGTGAGGAGTAGCAGGCGTTTCATCGAGAAGACCTCCGCGAGTCGGTGACGACGCGTATACGCCGCCGCTGCCGCGTCACGTCACGTCACACGAGCAGCGTCAAGTTGGGCAGTGGGTGGGAGCGGCCACGAAGCGGTCGCCTCTAGGGGTCTTGCGCGACTGGACGTCGCGCTAGCGGATGTGGTCTTGCGCCCAACCGAGATACGGTGCGGCGCCACGCGTGAAGACGCCGCGGGAGATGATCGAGCGCTGGATCTCGCTCGTGCCCTCCCAGATGCGGTCGACACGCAGCTCGCGATAGAAGCGGGCGGCAGGGTTCTCGACCATGTAGCCGCGACCACCGAGCGCCTGCACTGCGCGGTCCACCACGCGCCCGGCCATCTCGGACGCGTAGAGCTTCGCCATCGACACCTTGCCGTGCACGACCTTGCGATCGTCGAGGACGTCGAACGCGTGGGCGGCGTGGTAGGTGAGGAGCCGCGCCGCGTGCAGCTCGGTGAGCGAATCCGCGAGCGGGAAGGAGATGCCCTGGTACTCGGCGATGGGGGAGCCGAACGCCTCGCGCTCCTGCGCCCAGCCGGCGGTGAGGTCGACGAGGCGCAGGGCCGCCCCGCAGCAGCGGGCGGCGATGAAGAGCCGCTCGACGAGGATCCACTCCTTCGCCCCGGCGTCGCCGCTCGCCGGCACGCGGTTCGCATCCGGCACCCGGCAGTCGCGGAAGACGATCTCGGGGTGGTGGTCGATATAGGGGTCGTGGAGGAACGACGGCGTGCGCCCGATCTCCATCCCCTCCGTGCCCGGGTCGACGAGGAAGAGCGTCTGCTCGTCCTCCGCGACCGCGAGCACGATGTAGACGCCCGGCTCGCCCTCGCTCGTGACGAACCACTTCTCGCCGTTCAGCACCCACTCGCCGCCTTCACGCACGGCAGTCGCGGCGAGGCCGGTGAGGTCGGAGCCCGCCCCGGGCTCGGTGAGCGCCCACGCTTCGCGGTACTCGCCGTTCGCGATCGGTCGCACGTAGCGCTCGATCTGCTCGGGCGTCGCGATCTCGTGGAGCTCACGCGGCCCGCGATCGACGACCGCGAATCCGAGCCCGTTCGTCGCCTTCCCCGACTCCTCCTCGAGCGCAACCTGGCCCAGCATCGAGAGGTCACGGCCGCCGAGCGCGGGCGGCATGTTCAGCATCGCGAAGCCCGCGTCGCGCGCCTTCCGCCGCAGCGCCTCGAGCTCGGCCGAGATCGATCGCCCCGCACTCGGCGATGCGTTCCTCCACTGGGTAGACCTCGGCTTCGACGAACCGGCCGACGGCCTCCTTCAGCGCACGGATGTCTTCGGGCAGCTCCGGAACGATCATCGCGCGCGGCAGCCTACGCCACCGCGCTGAGACGGCGTACGGCGAGCGACGCCTCCAACGTGGCCTCCTCGAGCGAGCGTGGCGAGAGGCAGTCTCCGACTTCCTCGACCACGAGCTCGAGAGCGCGCAGCGACGGCGCGAGGTCGTCGACGGGAATCCGCCCCTGGGCGAGCACGAGGAGGTCGGCCTCGACGTATTCGTGCAGCTCGCGGGCAAAAACGTTCCGAAGCTCGACGACGCCGTCCGACGCCCCGATCAGCTCCCGATGGCTCAGCACCTCGACGCCGGCGCGGTACAGCCGCTGCAGATACAGGTTGCGCCGGTACTGGTGGACCGTCTCGCCGAGCGTCACCGAGGCGACCGTGAGCGTCACGGTGTTGCCCGCCGCCGCGAGAAGCTCTGCTGCATCAAGCCCGGAGGGGTCGCCTCCCCAGTCCGCGACGACGACCCGTCGGCCCGCGGGGACCTCGCCCGCCAGCAGCGCCCACGCCTGCATGACCTCCACTCCCAGCAGCGGCAGGTCGACCACGTACGGTGCTGCTCCCGTCGCGGCGATGACGAAGGCGGGCTCGAGCGCGGCCACGGCCTCGGCAGTCACCTTCGTGGACAGCTCCACCTGCACTCCCCCGTCGGCTATGCGTCGGTCCAGCAGGTCGAGAAAGCGCCGAGCCACCTCGGCTCCGCCCGGCGTGCGCTCCGAGAGGAGCAGCTGCCCTCCGAGCCGATCGCGGCACTCGAGCAGTACGACCTCGTGGCCCATCTCGGCGGCATCTGCCGCTGCCTGCAGGCCGGCGGGCCCTCCGCCGGCGACGACGACGCGCCCCGGAATCGCCGCGCGCCCGCGTGGCGGGAGCGTCAGCTCGCGACCGGTTCGCGGATTGACGGTGCAGCCGATCGGCGTACCAGCGTGGTAGTGGGCAATGCAGGCGTTGCAGCCGATGCAGACGAGGACGCGTCGAGTCTCCCCGCCGAACGCCTTCTGGGGAAGGTCGGGATCGGCGATGAGGGCTCTCGTCATCCCGACCGCGTCCGCGACGGCGGCCTCGAGGATCGCCTCCGCGCGCTCGGGGTCGACGACGCGTGAGGTCGCGACGACAGGCGGCCCGAGCCGGAACGCAGAGGCGTGCTCGGCGACGGCGTCTTCGGACACAGGGGGCGGCGGCACGATTCCGACCGAGCCGAGGTACGTCGATGACTCACCCAGTGCCACCGAGACGTAGTCGACGCCTTCGGAGACGGCAACCTTCGCAATGGAAGGCGCGTACCCCGAATCGCCGGAAACGCGCGCGCCGAGCGCGAGTCCGGGCGCGGCCGCTCGAATCGCCCTCAGCACGCTGCGCAGGAAGACGTCGCCCTCGCCCCACTCGTCCTCGCGACGGTTGAGCGCGGGATCGAAGAGCTGCTCGATGAGGTACCGATGCGCCGCGGAGACCTCGACCCCGTCGAGGCCGCCCGCTGCCGCGAGCTCCGCTCCCACCGCGAAGCCGGCGACGATCTCCTCCAGCTCGTGCGCTCGCGCCGCCCTCGGTTCCGTGCGGAAGCGGGCGCTCGGCACCGCGGACGGCGCGAGCGCGGGCGAACGCGGAGCGGACGCGATCTGCTCCCGGCCGCCGTGAAACAGCTGGACGAAGAGTCGCGTCCCATGTGGGCGCACGGCAGCCGCGACCCGCCGATAGCCCTCGACGATGTCCGGGAGATAGCCGCCGAGCGTGTGCGACGTGAGCAGCCCGGACTCGTGGATCGCGGTGGCCTCGAGGACGATGAGCCCGACGCCTCCTCGCGCTCGCGCTTCGTGGTAGGCGACGAAGTCGTCGGTCGGAAGGTGCTCGTGGACGAGCGTCGTCTGATGCGCGGTCGAGACGATCCGGTTGGGAAGCTCAACCGGACCGATTGCGAGCGGGCTACTGAGCCTGGAGAGCACCAACGAACGCCTCGCGCTCTGCCTCCGTCAACGGACGCGAGCGTCCGAGGTCGCGGTCACGCGCGACGAGGACCGCCTCGGCCTCGGCGGAGAGCTCGCCGTCGCGCGTTCGAATCTCCTCGCTGAGCGTGACGCTCGAGTTCCCGATGCGGTGGAGCGTGCAGCTGACGACGACCTCCTCGTCCTCCAGGCGCAGCTCGCGGCGAAAGTCGATCGCAACACGCGCGAGCACGAAGTCCCAGGCGTCCCCCAGCTCGCCGAGAGCGCGGTCGACCCACTCGTCGCGGCACTCCTCAAGGTACGTCGCGTAGACCGCGTTGTTGACGTGCATGTACGCGTCGACGTCGCTCCAGCGGATCTCGACGCGCTTCTCGTGACGCATGGGCCGCGATCCTAGTCCGGTGTCGCGAGAATGCGCGCGGTGACCGGCGTCCGCTCGCTCCTCTTCCCCGATTCGATCGCCGTCGATCGGCGCGTCTCCGCGCAACGTCGCTGCGGTCGAGACGGTCGTCGCGAGCGGGGTGCGGGCGTGGGGGGTCAACCCGGGTCGCGAGGAGGTTGCGGGCCTTCGCTGCTACCCGACCGTCGCCGACTTGCCCGAAGTGCCCGAGCTCGCATTCCTCATGGTCAACCACGAGCGCGTCGAAGCCGCGTTCGACGAGGCGGCGGCCGCGGGCGTCCGGGCGTTCGTCGTGCCCGGGGTCGGAGCCGAGGCGGGCGCGGCAGCGAAGGAGACCACGGAGCGGCTCGCAGCTCGAGCGCGCGAGCTCGACGCAGTGCTCCTCGGGCCGAACTGCATGGGGTTCTTCGTCCCGGGCGGCCCGGCGGCGTGGAACGGGCGCCCCCAGGACACGACCGCGTCGGGTCACGTCGCAGTGCTGTGCCAGTCGGGCTCGATCGCGGACGCGTTCCTCTCGCTCGGCGGCCGCATCGGGCTGCGTTGCGTCGTGTCGTCGGGGGCCGAGGCGGTCACCGACGCCGCTGACTTCCTCGCGTTCTTCGCGGAGGATCCCTCGACGCGCGCGGTCGGGCTCTTCCTCGAGACCGTGCGCCGACCCGACGCTTTCGTGGACGCGTTGCGCCGGTGCGCGGAAGCCGGCAAGCCGGTCGTCTGCCTCAAGGTCGGTCGCTCGGAGGCGGCGGCGCGGGCGGCGCTCTCCCACACGGGCGCGCTCGTCGGCTCCGAGCGCGCGTTCTCCGCGGTGCTCCGGCGGTACTCCGCGATCGAGGTCGCCGACTTCCACGAGCTCGTCGAGACCCTCGAGATCCTCGGCAGGCGCCGCTGGCCCAAGGGGGCGCGCATCGCCGCGATCTCGGAGTCGGGCGGAGAGTGCGCGCTGCTCGCAGACCAGGCGGAGGCTGCCGGGATCCCGTTCGAGCCGCTCTCGGACGAGCTCGCGCGTGCGCTGTCCGAAGCGTTCCCGAACTACCTCGCGCCGGGAAACCCCCTCGACGCGTGGGGCATCGCGGACGAGACGGAGGTCTACCCGCGGTCGCTCGAGCTGCTCGCCGCGTCGGGCGAGTTCGACGTCCTCCTCGCCCAGGTCGACCTCTCCCAGTTCCGCGACCGGACGAACGACGAGTGGTGCGAGCTGACGCTGCGCACTCTGGCTCGGCTCGCTCGCGAGCACGAGGGCCTCTTCACCGCGATGACGACCGTGCACGCCGCCGATCCGCCGCGGCGGTTCCAGGAGCTCGCGCGAGACCTCGACGTCGCTCTCCTGCGTGGACCGCGCGACACGATGCTCGCGCTCGCGCGGACGGCACGGAAGCGACAGCTCGCAAGCACGACGACGCGAGACGTGCCCGACGTCTCGGACCTCATCCGGTCGGCGGGAGCGCTGAGCGAGCACGAGTCCTCCCTCGTCCTCGAGCGCCTGGGGGTCCCCTTCGCGCCACGTCGCCGCGCGAACACACCGGAGGAGGCCGCGGCGGCGGCGGCGGACATCGGCGGCGGCCGTCTCGTCGTCAAGCTCGACGGTCCCGCGCACAAGTCCCGAGCAGGAGGCGTCGTGCTCGGCGTGGCCTCGCCGGAGGAAGCGGCAGAGGTGGCCGAGCGCCTCGGCGGCCCGGTCCTCGTGGCCCGCCAGATCGAGCCCGGCGACGAGGTCCTCTGCGGGATGACTCGCGATCGCGAGTTCGGGCCGATCCTGGCCGTCGGGCGAGGCGGCATCGCCGTCGAGGAGCTCGACCGGGTTGCGCTCTCGAGCGCCCCGCTGGACAGCGCCGGTGCGGCGGTTCTCGTCGCCGAGGCGGGCATCGACGACCGGCACGGGGTCGTCGCCGCGACGCTCGTCGCGCTGGGGGATCTCGGCCTCGCCTACCCTCACATCGAGTCAGTCGAGGTCAACCCGCTCATCGTCGGGTCCGACGACACCGTCGCCGTCGACGCCCTCGTCGTCCTCACGGATTGACCGCAGCCCCTCACTCTGGTTCACTCGGATAGGGGCCCCCGAAGGAGTGCCTGGGAGGGTTGGGATGACTTCCTCGAGTGCTACCACTGCCCGACCGCGCACCCCGGCTTCAGCAAGATCGTCGACGTCGACCCGGACGCGTACGCCCTGCAGGTGCATCCGACGTTCTCGAGCCAGATCGGCCCGGTGCGCGCGTCGGCGCTCGCGGGCAACGGCAAGGCGCCCTACGTGCCGCGCGGCGACGTCGCGCAGTCGCAGTACCACTTCCTGTTCCCGACGACGACGCTGAACATCGCCCCCGGCATCCCGAACATCTCGCTCGAGCGCTACCTCCCGGACGGCCTCCGGCGGACGATCGAGGTCACGGACTACTACTTCGGGGTCGACGCCCCGGCCGACGAGATCGACGAGCTCATGGCCTGGGACAACCAGGTCGCCGAGGAGGACGTCGCGCTCGTCCAGTCGGTGCAGCGCGGGCTCGACTCCGGCGCCGTGCCGCAGGGGCGCCTGATGGGAGAGAGCGAGCAGCTCATCGCCGACTTCCAGCGCCGCGTTCACGACGCGTTGCTCTCGTAGAACTCTTCTACAGATTGTCGACGAAGCGGTGCCGCGCCTCGTCGAGCGCTTCGCGGATACCGCCCGGCCCGGGTGACGCACGCGTCGCACCCTTGCGCGGCTTCTTGAACGAGCCGTCGCGCACGCTCTCGGCGACCTGCTCGTGCGCGTCGCGGAAGGGAACGCCGTCGCGGACGAGCGCCTCGGCCGCGTCGGTCGCGAGGAGCAGCGGATCGGACGCGGCCTTCGCGAGACGGTCGCGATCGACCTCGAGCCCACTCACGAGCACCGTCAGCGCCTCGAGCGCGAGCCGCGTCTCGCGTCGCGTCGAGAACACGGGCTCCTTGTCCTCCTGCAGGTCGCGGTCGTACGCGAGCGGGAGCCCCTTGACCGTCGCGAGGAGGCCGGCAAGGCGGCCGATCGCAGTGCCCGCCTTGCCGCGCACGAGCTCGGCGACGTCGGGGTTGAGCTTCTGCGGCATCATCGACGAGCCCGTCGCCGCCGACTCCGGCAGCCGGACGAACCCGAACTCGGAGGTCGCCCAGAGGACGATCTCCTCGCCGATGCGCGAGAGGTGCGTGAAGAGCACCGCCGCGGCGTAGAGGTAGTCGAGCGCGAAGTCGCGATCGGCGACCGCGTCGATCGAGTTGCGCATCTGACGCGGCGGGGGCGGGAGCTCGAGCGTCGATCCGGCGAGCGCGCCCGCACCGAGCGGGCTCTCCGCAGCGGACTCGGCAGCCGCCGCGAAGCGCGTGCGGTCGCGGTCGAGCATCTCGACCCAGGCGAGGAGGTGGTGGCCGAGGGTCACCGGCTGCGCACGCTGGAGGTGCGTGTACCCCGGCATCACCGTCTCCGCCTCGGACTCCGCGAACGAGAGGACGACGAGCGCGAACGCGTCGATCGCCTCACGCGCCTCCGCGCAGGCAGTCGAGCACGTACAGGCGGAACGCGGCTGCTACCTGGTCGTTGCGCGACCGCCCGGCGTGGATCTTGCGCCCGACGTCGCCGAGCAGCCGCTCGATCGCCGAGTGCACGTCCTCGTCGGAGTCGAGGTACCCGTCAGGATCCTGCGCGATCTCGGCCAGGCGGGACTCGACCTCGTCGAGCTCCTCGTCGGTCAGGAGGCCCGCAGCGGCGAGACGCCTCGCGTGCTCGAACGTCGCCTCGCAGTCGTACGGCAGGAGCTCGGCGTCGTCGACGCGCAGGAAGCGCCACACGTCGGGGTCGAGAGCGCTCTCGACCCGGCCTGCCCACGTCGTCACCCGGCGATTATGCCCTGCTCGCGGCGCGCGCCCTCGCGGCGTGGAGCTCGGTCTCGAGCGACGAGATCCGGATGAAGCCCTCGGCGGCGTCGTGCGGGAACGTCTCCCCGGTGCCGTACGACGCGAGCTCGGCCGCGTAGATCATGTGCGGCGAGCGCCGGCCGGTGACGACCGCGGCGTTCGGCCGCAGCTCGAGCCTGACCTCCCCGCTGACGAGCTCCTGCGTCGCGTCGACGAAGGCGTCGATCGCCTCGCGGGCAGGGCTGAACCAGCGGCCCTCGTAGACGATCTCCGTCCAGCGCTGCTCGAGCGGGCGCTTCAGCCGCGCCTCGTCCTTCGTGAGCACGACGTCCTCGAGCGCCGAGTGCGCCGCGATGAGCGTCATCGCGCCGGGCGCCTCGTACACCTCGCGGCTCTTGATGCCGACGGCGCGGTTCTCGATCATGTCGATCCGCCCGATCCCGTACGCACCTGCGAGCCGGTTCACCTGCGCGATGAGGTCGGCGAGACCGAGCTCCTCGCCGTCGAGCGAGACCGGGATGCCCTTCTCGAAGCCGATCACGATCTCGGTCGGAGCGGGGGAGCTCGCCGGGTCGAACGTGAGCGCATACGGCTCCTCGGGCGGCGCGTTCCAGGGATCTTCGAGGACGCCGGCCTCGATCGCGCGACCGAAGAGGTTCTCGTCGATCGAGAACGGCGACGCCGCGGTCTGCACGACCGGGATGCCCTTCGCGAGCGCGTACTCGATCTCCTCGTCCCGCGTCCAGATGCGATCGCGCAGCGGGGCGATCACCTTCACGCCCGGGTAGTGCGCCTTGAACGCGAGCTCGAAGCGGAGCTGGTCGTTGCCCTTCCCGGTGCAGCCGTGGACGACGGCCTCGGCGCCGAGGTCGAGCGCGATCTCCGCGACCGCCTGCGCGATGACCGGCCGCGAGAGCGCCGACACGAGCGGGTACTTGCCCTCGTACAGCGCGTTCGTGACGATCGCTCGCGCGCACTGCTCGTCGGCGAACGCCTCCTTGCGGTCGACGAGGAGGACATCGTCGGCGTCCGCGGCCCTCGCCCGCGTGATCGACTCCTCGAGGTCGAACTCCTGGCCGACGTCGACGAGCACGGCGACGACCTCCTCGAAGCCGTACCAGTCCTCCTTCAGCCAGGCGAGGATGCAGCTCGTGTCGAGACCGCCCGAGTAGGCGACGACAGCGGTGCGGCTCATGTCACGCCGCGCCCTGGAGGAGGTGCCCGGCGAGCTCCTCGCGGAGGGACTGCGCCGAGATGCCGTCGCGCGCGGCGACGAAGATCGTGTTGTCGCCGGCGATGGTGCCTGCGATCGCCGGATGCGTCGCCTCGTCGACGGCCTGCGCGAGGGCATTCGCGTATCCAGAAGGGGTCGTCACGACGACGAGCGTCCCTGCGGCCTCGACGCTCACCGCGTAGCGGCGCATCGCCGCCCCGAGCGCGCGGAGCCGGTCGCCGTCGGTGCTCCCGGGAGGTGCGTAGACGAGCCGTCCGCTCGGCGCGCGCACCTTCACGAGCCCGAGGTCGGCGATGTCGCGCGACACGGTCGTCTGGACGACGTCGAAGCCGGTGTCCTTCAGGGCTGACGCGACTTCCGCCTGCGTCGAGAGGGCTCGCTCCCGAACGAGCTCGAGGATCGCGTTCTGTCTCTCGCGCCGATTCATAGTATGCAAAACGCTAGCACAATATGCGTGCGAGAATGGCGAGAGCCTCCTCGACCTCGTCGGCGGCGACGGTGAGCGGCGGCGCGAGGCGAACGACGTTCTCGCCGGCGGTGAGGACGAGGAGGCCCTGCTCGCGGGCCGCATCGACGACCTCCGCGGCAGCGCCGTCGATCTCGATCCCGAGCAGCAGCCCGCGCCCGCGTACGGAGAGGACCCGCGGAAGGACGGCGAGCGAGTCGGTGAGCGCGGCGCCGTGCATCCGGACGTCGCCGAGCAACTCCTCGTCGATCGCGTCGACGACCGCGGAGGCGGCCGCGCACGAGACGGGGTTCCCACCGAACGTCGAGCCGTGGTCGCCGGGCGCGAACGCACCTGCCACCTCGTCCGCGACGAGGAGCGCGCCGATCGGCAAGCCGTTCGCGAGGCCCTTGGCCAGGGTCACGAGATCCGGCCGGACCGCCAGCTGCTCGAAGGCGAAGAACGTCCCCGTGCGGCCCACTCCGGTCTGCACCTCGTCGAGGCAGAGGAGGGGGTGCAGCTCGGCCGCCGCTGCCACGAAGTCCGCAGTCGAGCGGGATGACCCCGCCCTCGCCGAGGATCGGCTCGAGCAGGATGAGCCCGACCTCCCCGTCGACGGCCGCGCGGAGCGCGTCGACGTCGTTCGGCTGGACGAAGCGAACGCCCGGAAGGAGCGGCTCGAACGGCGCGCGCTTGGCGGGCTGCCCCGTCGCCGAGAGTGCGCCCGAGGTGCGCCCGTGGAAGCCACCCTCCAGGGCGACGACGCCCGCCTTCCCGGTCGCCTTGCGTGCGTACTTCAGCGCCGCCTCGACCGCCTCCGCGCCCGAGTTGCAGAAGAACGCCTGCGCGCCGCCGAAGCGGGCGGAGAGCTGCGAGGCGAGCCGCTCCGCCGGCTCCGTCCGGTACAGGTTCGAGGCGTGCCAGAGGCGCTCGAGCTGCGCCTGGGCCGCGGCGAGCGGGGCGGGATGGCAGTGACCGAGCGACACGACGGCGATCCCGCCTCCGAAGTCGAGGTACTCGCGACCCTCGGCGTCCCAGACGCGGCACCCGTCACCGCGGACGACGGTCAGGTCGGCGCGCGCGTACGTGGGCAGGAGCCGCTCGAGCCCTTGTGACACCGTGTCACCCGGCACGCTCATGCCACGACCGCCGTCTCGCCGATCTCCGCGGTGATCCCGAGCCGGGCTGCGCGGACGGCCGCGAAGAGCTTCGGGACGATGCCGCCCTCGAACGCGCCCGAGCGGAGGAGCTCGTCGGCGTCGTCGACGTGCAGACGGCGCGCGACCGAGCCCTCGACGTAGACGCCCGGGACGTCGGAGACGAAGAGGACGCGTTCGGCGCCGAGCCCCGCCGCGAGCGCCGTCGCCGCCTCGTCCGCGTTGACGTTCAGCGGGCCGGCGGCGACCGGGGTCACGACCGGGATCCTCCGGTCGGCCAGCGCCTCCTCGATCGCGGCCGGGGCACAGGGAAGCGGTTCGCCGACGAAGCCCAGCTCCGCGATCCGGAGCGCTTCGAGCCCGATCTCGTCGCCGACGAGATGCATGGCCGCGGGGCCGAGCGCCGCGGCCAGCTTCGCCCCGACAGCGACGAGCGACGTGCGCACGACGGCGAGGGTCTCCGAGTCCGTGAAGCGACGGCCGTCGACGAACGTGACCGGGATCCCGCGGGCCTGCAACTCGGCAGTGATCTGCGGCCCGGCTCCGTGGACGACGACGACCTCGTCTCCGGTGTCGTGGCGATCGAGAGCGAGGGCGGTCGAGTCACCCGCGATACGTCCGCCGAGCTTGAGCACGAGCGCGCATCAGCGTCGTGTACTCCGCGTTCAGGCGCACGTAGTCGACGTGAGATCGGAGGCCAGGTAGGAGGCGCTCCCGTCGCCGAGCCCGAGGTCGAGGTCGATCGACACGGCCGAGCCACCGAGGACCGGCGTGGCACCGGTCGGCTCGCCTCGGACGAAAACCGGCGCGCCGTCGAAGGACACGCTGAGGCGGTCGGTCTCGACCCGGGCGAAGCCGCCGTTCCACGGCGCCGATCCGGCCGCTGCAAGCACGCGGCCCCAGTTCGGGTCGCGACCGAACGCCGCCGTCTTCACGAGCGGCGACGTCGCGATCCTCCGCGCCACGGCCTCGGCCTCCTCGTTCGACGCGGCGCCCGACACCGCGATCTCGAGGAGCACCGTCGCGCCCTCGCCGTCGGCGACGATCTCGCGCGCGAGCGCGGCGCAGACCTCGCCGAGCGCCGCCGCGAACTGCGCGTCGCGCGCAGCCGTGCGCTCGACGCCACTCGCGCCGTTCGCGAGCAGGACGCACGGCGTCGTTCGTCGAGCACTCGCCGTCGACGGAGATGCGGTTGAAGCTCGCGTCGACCGCGGGCCGCAGGAAGTCGATCGGCTCGCCCGGCGCGAGCGGGTAGTCCGTCGTGACCACCGCGAGCATCGTCGCGAGCCGCGGATGGATCATCCCTGCGCCCTTCGCCATCCCGCCGACGACGAACCCGTCGCCCTCGACCGCGGCCTGCTTGGGCCAGCGGTCGGTTGTGAGGATCGCGGTCGCGGCGCCGCTCGCCTCCGTCGGGAGCGAGCGCTGCGGACGCCTCGCGTACACCCGCGAGGACGCGATCCATGCGGGAGCGGCACACCGATCACGCCGGTCGAGAGGACGACGACCTCTTCCGGCCGCAGCCCCAGAGCCGACGCGGCCTCCGCAGCCGTGCGCTCGGCGTCCGCGATGCCGGTCGCGCCGGTCGCCGCGTTCGCCACACCCGCGTTGATGACGACCGCCTGCGGCTCGGCGGTCGTCGAGGTGTCGCTTCGACACGACCACCGGCGCCGCGAGCACGCGGTTCGTGGTCCAGACCGCGGCACCGACGGCGCGGGCGGTCGACCGCACGACGGCGAGGTCCGGGCCCGACCGGCGGATCCCCGCGTGCACACCGCTCGCGACGAAGCCCCGAGCCGCGGTGACGGACATCAGACGAGCACTCCCGAGAGCCGGAGGCCGAGCGTCTCCTCGAGGCCGTAGAGGAGGTTGACGTTCTGGATCGCCTGCCCCGCCGCGCCCTTGCCGAGGTTGTCGAGGGCGCAGATCACGATCACGTCGCCGGTGAGCCGATCCTCGAAGACGCCGATCTCTGCGCCGTCCGTCTGCTGCACGCGCGCGAGCTCGGGCACGACGCCCTCGGGGAGCACGTCGACGACGTGGCTCTCGGCGTAGCGCTCCTCGAGCAGCGCGCGGAGGTCGGCGCCGCGCGAGCGGACGACGCAGGTCGCCAGCAGCCCGCGCCGCACCGGCAGGAGGTGCGGGACGAACGTCACCGGGAAGCCGAGCTGTGCCGCGATCTCCGGCGCATGCTGGTGCTCGCCGACGCGGTACGGCGAGACGTTCTCGAGGACGGCTCCGGCATGCGACGACGAGCGCGGCGCGCGGCCCGCGCCGGTCATCCCGGACTTCGCGTCCACGACGACGCCGGTCGGCTCGATCGCGTCGGCGATCGGGGCGAGGGCGAGGAGGACCGCGGTCGCGTAGCAGCCCGGATTGGCGACGAGGCGGCCGCGTCGGCGGAGCGAGCTCGGGGAGCCCGTACGACCACGACGAGAGCACCTCGGGGCGAGGGTGCTCGAAGCCGTACCAGGCCGGGTAAGCCGCCGGGCTCCGCGAACCGGTGCGCCCCGGAGAGGTCGACGACGACGCCTCGAGCCGGGGCCTCCAGCGCAGCGGACTCTTCGTGCGAAAGGCAGACGAACGTCACGTCGGCGCCGGCGGAGAGCGCTGCCTCGTTCGTGATGAAGCGCGGGATGCGGCTCCAGCCGTTCCGGGCCGAGCCGCGGATCGAGCGTGCTCGCCGGCTGGCCTGCGAGCGAGTCCGACCCGAGGGCGTAGAGCTCGAGCGCAGGATGCGCGAGGACGCGGTCGAGGGTCTCCTGACCCGCGTACCCCGATGCCCCTACGATCGCGACCGTCGCCATGGATCGTATTATGCACATATGCGCGCGTATCATGCAGCAGCGCCGCCTAGGTGAGCGGTGGAGCGGGTGCTACATTGCGCGCGCGGTGGAGCGCGTCCTCGTCCTCAACGCGAGCTACGAGCCGTTGAACGTGTGCTCGGTCCGTCGCGCGCACGTGCTCGTGTGGAAGGGGAAGGCGGAGGTGCTCGAGAGCCACGGCCAGCCCCTCCGGACGTCGTCGTCGACCTTCACGCGACCGCACGTCATCCGGCTCGTCACGTACGTCCGCGTGCCTCGCGGCGTGACCAAGCGCATCTCGCGACGCGTGCTGTTCGCGCGCGACGGCTGGAAGTGCGTCTACTGCGGGACGGCGGGAAACCGGCTCACGCTCGACCACGTCGTCCCACGCTCGCGTGGGGGACATCCGTGTGGGAGAACGTCGTCACGTCGTGCGCACCCTGCAACCACCGCAAGGGCGACCGTCTCCTCGAGGAGACGAGCATGACGCTGCGCACGCCTCCGCGACCGCCGACGCCGGTGCTGTTCATCCGGCTCGCGGCCGACCACGTCCCCGACACGTGGCGGCGCTACCTCCCCGGCCTCGAGGCAGCGGCCGCGGCGGCGGCCTGAGGCAGCGCTAGCGCGCCATCGCGCGGTCGACGGCCTCCTGCTCCTCGGGTGAGAGCGCGACGGACGAGCGCCCGCGGTCGAGGTCCTTCACGTAGATCCGCGCGTAGTCGCGGCCCTGGATCGCCGTGAGCACGGTGCCGGTACGCGTCGCGTCGAGCAGCGCGACGGACGCGGACTGCTGGCCGCCGGTGCCCTCGTAGGCGTCGTAGCGCACGACGGCCGTGTTCGTCACCGAGCCGTCGACGCGGCGATCGACGCGCGAGAGACCCGCGGCGACCTCGTCGACCGCTCGGTGCAGGTCGTCGATCCGGCCCTGGAGCGAGACGGTGAAGTCGAGGAGATCGCCAGCTTCCGCTGCCGAGGAGCACGGACTGCGCAGCTCTCAGTCGTGCGAGACGCGCCGCCAGAGCACGAGCGCGACGACGAGCGCCAGCCCCGCCGCCACGCAGGCCGCAACGGCCACCGCGAGCGAGGCGGTCACAGCGTGAAGATGACGGGGTACTCGGCGGTGTTGTTGGACGTGTTCGTCTCGCCGGGCACCGGGTCGACGTCGACCTTCACGGTCGTCTGCTCACCGAACGGCACGAGCGCGCCGATCTTCATGGTGACCGACTTCGTCTCGCCCGCGTCGATGATCGGGATGACGGCGGTCTTGACGATCGGATCGGGCTGCTTCGGGATCGTCAGCGTCACTTTCACGCTGGACCTCCTGGCTCTCGCCCGAGTCCGTGACCCCGACCTCGAAGGCGAGCTCGTCGGTGACCTTGATCGTCGTCTCGGTCGTCGTCGAGAGGAGCTGCCCGCTCGGCAGTGCCTTCAGGTACGCGATCTGGTTGCCGTGGAGGCCGGTCGGCGTGCCGCCGGTCGACGCGCCCTGGATGCGCTGCCAGATCGCCGCGAGAGAGCTCTGACTGACGAGGTCGTCGGCGGTGACGAACTCGGACGACGGGACGTCGAGGCCCTCGATGCCCTCGTCCTGGAGGACGACCGTCGCCGGCTCCTGGAACGAGTCGGTCCAGATGATGTCGCTCGCGAGTAGCCGACGCGTCTGGGCGAGGAGCTGCTCGCCGGCGACGCTCGCGTCCGTCTCGTCCGCGGTCTCCTTGAACGCAGACTGGAGGCCCTTGAGCCCGTTCACGCGATAGCGGAGCGACTCGACGGCACCCGAGTTCGGGACGACCATCGGGCCCGGGCGCGTTCAGGTCCGCGGCGTTCTGCATCTGGTTCTCGGCCGTCTGGATGTAGCCGCCGAGCTTCGCGTCGAGGTCCTCCGCGTTGAGGCCGGGGGTCGTGAGGAGCGTGCTGAGCTGCTGTCCCAGCCGGGCGGACGCGTTGCCGATCGCGCCGATCTCCGCCAGGTACGTGCTGTTCCGATCGCGCTTCGCGTCGGCCGTGCAGCCCTCGACCCAGACGGCCAGCAGCACGATCACGAGGATCGCGAGCGCGATGAGGCCGACGAGCCGCAGGAGCGGCGTGAGGTTCCGCGGCGGCCCGAAGCGAGAGCCACGGCCACGCCCACCACGCCGTTCGGACGTCGGAGGAGGAGTCTCGAGGCCCTCGGGCTCCTCCCACGACGGTGCGTCCTCCTCGTCGAAGAAGTCGAAATCGAGAATGTCGTCGTCGCGCGTACTCATGCGCCGCCAGGGGACTCTAGACGAGGCGTAGGAGCGAGCCTGTCCTCACCGCCAAGCCCGCGAGCCGGTCGGCAAGGAGTCAGGGCGGCGGCGGCAAAGAGTGTCAACCGGTGTCGTCCGTCGCGGTTGCCCCATCCACCCAGGAGCTCGTCCTCGGGCGCTATCGGCCCATGCGCCCGCTCGGGAGCGGCGGCTCCGGCTCGGTCTGGCTCGCGCTCGACGAGCGCAACGGGCTCGACGTCGCACTGAAGATCATCCCGCGCGAGGGCAAGGCGGCCGCACGTGCCGAGCGCGAGGCGCTCGCTGCGCGCCGCCTCCGGCACGAGCGCTGCGTCCGCGCCTACGACGTCGGTCACGACGGGAGCCACGTCTACATCGCGTACGAGTACGTGCCCGGGAGGACCCTGCGCGAGGCGATCCGGGCCGGCGCGCTCTCCGACCGCGATGCCGTCGAGGTCGCGGCGCAGATGCTGGACGCGCTCGCCCACGCGCACCGGGCGGGGATCGTCCATCGCGACGTGAAGCCGGCGAACATCCTCGTCGAGGACCGCGACGAGCTCGCGACGAAGCTCCTCGACTTCGGCCTCGCCCAGTTCGACGGAGCGGACACGCTGACCGCGGTCGGGGACGTACCCGGGACGCTCGCGTACATCGCGCCCGAGCGGCTCGCAGGTGGCGAGGCGACGCCCGAGAGCGACGTCTGGTCGGTCGGCGTCCTGCTCTGGGAGACGCTCACCGACCGACATCCCGTTCTGGGGCGTTCCGATCCAGGAGGTCGCACGCGCGATCCAGGAAGGTGCGCCACCGCTCGCGACCGAGCGCCGCGACCTTCCTCGGCGGCTCGCCGGAGCGGTCGACGCCGCACTCTCCCTCGATCCCGCCGCACGGCCGACCGCCTCGATGCTCGCGGCAGAGCTGCGCAATGCGCTGCGGTCGTCACCGAGCCGGCCGGCGCGCAAGGAACGGTCGACGAAGCAGGCCGAAGAGACGCTCGCTCCCGCTCAGCGACACGCGCGGCGCGTCGTCCCCGTAGCGCTCGGCGTCGTGACGGCCGTCCTCGGCGCGACGCTCCTTCCCTTCTGGCCGCCCGAGCTCGTCGTCGCCCTCGCCCTGGGCACCGCGATCGCGTGCTGGTTCGACCCTCGCCTCGGGATGGCCGCCGCGCTCGCGACACCCGTGTTTCCGCTCGGAAACGTGTCCGCAAGCGCTGCGACGCTCTACGGCGTCTTCGCAGTCGGCTGGGTCGTGCTGAACTGGCGCGACGCCCGTCACGGGCTGCTCTTCGTCAGCGGACCGCTCCTCGCCGGCATCGGGCTGCTGCCGCTCGTGCCGCTCGTCCTCCAGCGCGCGCAGGGAACCGTGCGTCGAGCCGCGCAGGGCGCGCTGGCCGTGCTCTCGGCCGTCCTTCTCGCCGGAGTCGCCGGCCACCGGCTCCCGGTCGCGGACGAACCAGCGGGCGCGGTCGGCATCGACCCGCTCACACCCGTCTCGGCATGCCGGACTCGGCGTATGGAGCTGGCTCGCGGCCCATCCGGCGACCATCGCCGCCGCCGTACTCGTCGCTGCCGCAACGGCGCTCGTGCCGTGGGCCCGGCGCATCTCGCCATTCGGCGTTGCGGCGATCGGCTTCGCGCCTCACCGCGGCATCCGTCGTCGCCGGGGCGAGCGTCGCGAGCACCGTCGTCGTGCTCCTCGGCTGGGCGGTGGCGGGCGGCTCGACGATCGCGCTCCGCCGCGTTTCGTAGCGGTCTTCACCGAAGCGACGACTAGACTCGTCGGTCGAACCACCCCGCGTCCATGCCCGTCCTGCGCAGCATCGAATCGAAGATCGAAGGCCTGTTCGAAGGCGTATTCGGCCGCGCCTTCCGGACGCACGTGCAGCCGATCGAGCTCGCGCGCAAGCTCGTGAAGGAGATGGACGACCACCGCAACGTGTCGGTCTCGAAGGTCTACGTCCCCAACGAGTTCACCGTCTACCTGTCGCCCGACGACCGGAAGCAGTTCGACGGCTACGAGGAGGCGCTCGTCGGCGAGCTGCAGGAGTACCTCGCCGAGCACGCCCGCCGCGAGCGCTACGCGCTCCTCGACGCACCGCGCGTCCTCGTCACGACGGACGACGACCTCGCCGTCGGCGAGTTCGGGATCGCCACCCGGCTCGTCGCGGGCGAGGACTCGCCCGAGACGCCCGCACCGCCGGAGCTTCCCGTGGCCGAGCCCGCGCAGACGATGATCTACAAGGCGCCCGCCCCGGCCGTCCCCGACGCACCGCCACCCGAGCCGCAGCGCGAGGTCGTCACGCTCACCGTCGCCGGTCGCAAGCACGAGGTCACGAAGACGAGCGTCGTGCTCGGTCGCTCACGCGAGGCCGACGTTCGCGTCGCCGACGTCAACGTCTCCCGCCGCCACGCCGAGCTTCGCCAGGAGGGCGCCGGGTACTGGATCGTCGACCTGGGCTCCACGAACGGGGTCGAGGTCAACGGCAAGCGCACCGACCGCGCGCGCCTGCGCGACGGAGACCGCATCACGATCGGCTCGACCGAGGTCGTGTTCGGGCGCTCGCTGCCGTCGTGACGCTCGCGCTCGAGACCGACGAGACGCTGCTGATCCTCAAGATCGCGTTCCTCGTCCTGCTCTACGGGTTCATCCTGCTCGTCGTGCGCTCGGCGACGAAGGGAATGGAGCAGGCGCCGCAGGAGAGCATCATCCTCGGCGCCGCCGAGGCCGCGCAGCTGCGGGCGGAGCACGGGCTGCCGCCGAGGCGCCTCCTCGTGGTCGCGAGCCCGGAGCTCCAGGAAGGGCAGACGATCGAGGTCGCCGCGCCGACGACCGTCGGCCGCGATGCGCACAGCGGGATCCGCCTCGATCGCGACGAGTTCGCCTCGGCGACGCACGCCCGCATCGAGCCACGCCCCGACGGGGCCTGGGTCGACGACCTCGGCTCGACGAACGGGACCTTCGTGAACGGAACGAAGCTGAAGCGAGCCCAGCTCGCGAAGGTCGGTGACGTGATCCGCATCGGCGCGACCGAGCTGCAGGTGCAGCCGTGAGGATCGGACGGGCTGCGTCGCTCACCGACACCGGTCGCCGACGCCTACGCAACGAGGACGCCTTCGTCTTCGAGCCCCCACTGTTCGCGATAGCCGACGGCATGGGCGGCGCGCGGGCGGGTGAGGTCGCCGCAGGTATCGCTGCAGCCGCGCTGAAGGACGGCCGCCGACACGTCGACGGCGAGGAGAGCCTCGAGGCGATCATCGCCGAGGCCAACCGACTCGTCTGGGAGCGCTCGGTCGCCGACCCGAGCACAGCCGGGATGGGCACGACGATCACCGTCGCGTTCGTCGATGCTCCCGCCTCCCAGGTCGTCTTCGGACACGTTGGCGACTCCCGGGCGTACCGGTTGCGCGACGGAGTTCTCGAGCAGATCACGACCGACCATTCACTCGTCGCAGAGCTCGTGCGCACCGGCGTCCTGACTCCCGAGGAGGCGGAACGACATCCGCAGCGGTCGGCCATCACTCGTGCCGTCGGAACCGAGCGAGCGATCGACGCGGACGTGTTCACCGTCGCCCGCAGAGCCCGGAGACCTGGTTCTCATCTGCTCCGACGGGCTGACGGACATGCTTTCGGAGGCGGAGATCGCCGCGGCGATCGTCGGGGCCGACGCGGACCCGGAGCGGGCCGCAGAAGCACTCGTCGCGGCCGCGAACGAGCAGGGTGGCGAGGACAACATCACCGTCGTGCTCTTCGAGCTCGTGGAGGGCGAGCCGGGCTCCGAGCCGGAGCCGGAACCACGAACCGGCTGCAGGGCCCGAGACGACGATCGAGCCGACAGCGGACGCCGGCCGGCGAGGCAGGCGTGCGCCGACACGGCGCAGGCCCCGGAGGGCGTGCCGCAGCGATCGGCTTCATCACGCTCGTGGTCGTCGTCGGTCTCCTCGCCCTCTACTGGGGCATCAGCCGGTGAGCGCTCGCAGCCGCGAGCTCGCCGGGCTGGTCGTCGCGGCGCTGCTCGCGGGCATCGCGCTCGCGAGCGTCACGATCGCGCGCGACGCGGAGATTTCCGCGAGCGCCGTCACGTGGGCGGCGCTCTTCTTCGCCCTGTACGTCGTCGCCCACGTCGTCGTTCGTCGCACCGTCCCGTACGCGGACGGGGCACTCCTCCCGCTCACGGCCGTCCTGACCGCCTTCGGGATCGCGTTCGTCTACCGCCTCGATGCCACGGACGGGGGCCGCCAGGCCGTCTGGGTCGCAGTGGGCGTCGGGGCGCTCGCAGCGACGCTCATCGTGCTGCGCCACGACTACCGCGTCCTCGAGTCGTACCGCTACCTCTTCGGGGTCGCGGCCGTCGGACTGCTGCTCCTCCCCTCGGTGCCGGGAATCGGCGAGCGCGTGAACGGCGTCCGACTGTGGGTCAGCGTCGGGCCGCTGCAGTTCCAGCCCGGCGAGCTCGCGAAGATCTGCCTCATCCTCTTCCTCGCGGGCTACCTGCGCGAGAAGCGGGAGACACTCGCGCAGGGCCGGCTCAAGGACATCGGCCCGCTCGTCGCGATCTGGGGCGCCGCGATGCTCGTCATCGTCGTCACCGACGACCTCGGAAGCGCGCTCCTCAACTTCGGGATCTTCCTGGCGATGCTCTACGTCGCGACCGGGCGTGCGCTCTTCGTCGCCGCCGGCCTCGCGCTCTTCGTCGGCGGCTCGGCCGTCCTCTACAACGCGATCGGGCACGTCCAGGACCGGGTCACGATCTGGCTCCACCCGTGGACGGACGAGCGCGTCTACTGCGCGCTCAACGGCAAGCTCGAGT
This sequence comes from uncultured Gaiellaceae bacterium, assembly GCA_963754175.1. GTDB lineage: Bacteria > Actinomycetota > Thermoleophilia > Gaiellales > Gaiellaceae > GMQP-bins7. The sequence goes on from CAVWES010000020.1 coordinate 57,540, forward strand.
ACCGGCAGGACTGCGCGTCGTACCAGCTCGTGAAGAGCCTCTACTCGATCGCGAACGGCGGCTTCGGAGGGACGGGGCTCGGTGAGGGCACGTTCACGTCCGTCGACGGGACGCAGCTCATCCCCTACCTGCGCACCGACTTCATCTTCTCGGCGATCGCACAGGAGCTGGGGCTGATGGGGGCGGCCGCGTTGCTCCTCGTATTCATGGTCTTCGTCGTCCGCGGGATGCGGGTCGCGCTGCAGGCGCAGGACGGCTTCTCGAAGCTGCTCGCAGCGGGGCTCACGTTCGGCTTCGCGCTGCAGGCCTTCATCATCGTCGGCGGCGTCCTCCGCGTCGTCCCGCTGACGGGGATCACGCTGCCGTTCGTCTCCTACGGCGGGACGAGCATCGTCGCGAACTTCGTGCTCCTCGCGCTGCTCCTGCTCGTGTCGAACAGGGCGAACGCACCGCGATGAACGGCCAGATCATGCGGCTCACGTACGTCGCCCTCGGGCTCGTCGGCGCGCTCGTCGTCATGACGACGTACTGGCAGACCTGGGCCGCCGCCGGTCTCGCCGCGCGGCAGGACAACGCGATCCGGCGCGTCGCCGAGTTCTCGATCGACCGCGGGCCTCATCTTCTCGTTCGAGCCGCGGCGGCGCCTGGCGCGGAACCGCGAGCGCGTCGTCGACGGCAAGACGCTCTACTTCCGCCGCTATCCGTACGGCTCGCTCGCGGCGCACGTCGTCGGCTACTCGACCGTCGGACGGTCGCGCACGGGGCTCGAGCGATCGCTCAACGACTACCTGACCGCCTCGAACGCCAACCTCTCGACGGTCCTCGACAAGGCGCTCGACGAGCTCCACGGCAGGCCGATCCAGGGGAACGACGTCGTGACGACGCTCGACCTCGACGCCCAGCAGGTCGCGCAGGAGCAGCTCGGCACGAACTGCGGCGCTGTCGTCGCGCTCGACCCGCGCACGGGGAAGGTGCTGGTCATGGCCGCGTCGCCGAGCTTCGACCCGAACCTCGTCGAGGAGCACTACGGCGCGATCTCGCGACATCACCGCGAACTGCACGCCCGCCGCGCCACTCCTCAACCGGGCGAGTGCGGGCCTGTTCATCCCGGGCTCGATCGTTCAAGGTGATCACCGTGTCCGCGGCGCTCGAATCGAAGAAGTTCGGGCCCGGCTCGACCTTCTACGACCCGGGGTACTGCACGGTGTACGGGAAGCAGGTTCACAACTTCGCCGACCAGAGCGGCCCCGAGGTCTTCGGGACGATCAACCTCGTGACGGGCCTCGTCCACTCGGTGAACTCGGTGTTCTGCAACATCGGCCTCAAGCTCGGCGCGAAGCGGATCCTCGACACGGCGAAGCGGTTCGGCTTCTACGAGCGGCCACCGCTCGAGACACCGGCCGACGAGCGGCTCCCGAGCGGCCTCTATCGCGACGGGAAGCTGTACTACCCGCGCGTCGACTCGAACGTCGACGCCGGGCGGATGGCGTTCGGACAGGAGCGGATGCTCGTCACGCCGCTCCAGATGGCGATGGTCGCGGGCGCGCTCGGCTTCGGCGGGAAGCTGATGGAGCCGCACGTCGTCGACCGCATCGTCGGGCCGGGCGGCAAGGTCGTCGACGAGCAGGCGCCGCACCTCATCCGCCAGGCGGTCAGCGCGCGGACTGCGCACGAGGTCGCGGCCATGATGCGTCTCGTCGTGCGCGAGGGAACGGGAACCGCAGCGCAGATCTCCGGCTACTCGGTCGGCGGCAAGACGGGGACCGCGCGAGACCGGTGTCTCGGAGTCCAACACGACGTGGTTCATCGCGTTCGCGGGGAAGGACGCGGAGTCGCCGCCCGAGGTCGCGATCGCAGTCGTTCTCCAGAACCAGAGTGGGGTGGGCGGCACGACGGCCGCTCCGATCGCCCGCACGGTCATGCAGGCAATCCTGCAGGGGACGGAGAATCCCTAACCTCTAGGCACTCTTACGGCACCCATGACGACCCAGGACACCCTCTCCGGCACGCTCTTCGCCAACCGCTACCGCATCGCGAGGAAGCTCGGGGGCGGCGGCATGGCCGACGTCTACCTCGCCGAGGATCAGGAGCTCGGTCGCCGGGTCGCCGTCAAGATGCTCCACGCGCGCTACGCGAACGACGACCAGTTCGTCGAGCGCTTCCGGCGCGAGGCGACGCACGCGGCGAGCCTCTCGCATCCGAACATCGTCTCGATCTACGACCGCGGCGAGGCGGACGGCTCGTACTACATCGTCATGGAGTACGTCGAGGGGCGGACGCTGAAGGAGCTCATCCGCTCGCGCGGCCTCTGCCCGGTTCCCGTCGCCATCGCGTACACGCGCCAGATCCTCGCGGCGCTCCGGTACGCGCACCGGAACGGCGTCATCCACCGCGACATCAAGCCGCACAACGTCATCGTCGACTCCGAGGGCGTCGTGAAGGTGACGGACTTCGGGATCGCGCGTGCCGGTGCGAGCCAGATGACCGAGGAGGGCGCGATCATCGGCACCGCGCAGTACCTCTCGCCCGAGCAGGCCCGCGGTGCGCCGGTGGATCAGACCTCGGACCTCTACTCGACGGGGATCGTGCTGTTCGAGCTGCTCACCGGCGAGGTGCCCTTCACGGGCGACAGCCCGGTCGAGATCGCGATGAAGCACCTCGCCGAGGTGCCTCCCGCGCCGTCCGACCTCCGCCCCGACGTGCCCGCCGACCTCGATCTCGTGGTCGTCCGCGCGCTCGCGAAGGAGCCGGCGGATCGCTACCAGTCCGCCGCCGCGATGGACGCCGACCTCGAGACCGTCGCCCGCGGCGGCCGTGTTGCGTCCGAGACGGCGGAGGCGGCGACCATGGTGCTCTCCGGCGAGCGCGGGCTCGATGCGACCGCGGCGACCCAGATCGGTCGGCGTCCGCCTCCGCCCCAGTACGAGCCGCCGAAGCGCGGCCGGCCGCTCTGGCCATGGCTCGTCGCGATCGGCGCGGTCCTCGCGCTCCTCGTCGCAGGCGTGCTCCTCTACGGGCCGATCAAGAGTCAACTCGAAGGCTCCGAGACGGTCGCCGTGCCCGTACGTCGTCGGGATCCCGCAGGCGCTCGCGGTGAAGAACATCCAGGACGCCGGCCTCGTCCCGCAACGTTCGTCGCGTGGCGAACGCGGACGTCGAGGAGGGAACGGTCATCTCGCAGAACCCCACCGAGGGCACGCGTGTGGACAAGGAAACGGTCGTGCGCATCGACGTCTCGTCCGGCAAGCCCGAGGTGACGATCCCGAGCGTCGTCGGTCAGACGGGTGAGGACGCCGTCGCGGAGCTGACCCGCGCCGGGCTCGTCGCCCAGGTCGTCGAGGTCAACTCCGACCGGGACGAGGGCACCGTGACCGCTCAGTCGCCGAGCGCGGGCACCGTCGTCGTCGAAGGGACGCAGGTGCGCATCAACGTCTCGAAGGGCCCGACGCCCGGTGGCAGTCCCCAACGTCGTCGGGCTCCCGTACGACCAGGCCGCGTCGGAGCTCCAGCGCGCCGGCTTCGGGGTGGCGCGCATCGACGAGGACTCCGATCAGGCGGCCGGGATCGTCACGGGCCAGACGCCGAGCGGCGGCTCCGAGAGCTCCAAGGGCGCGACGATCACCGTCACCGTCTCGAAGGGACCGTCGACGTCGGCCGTTCCCGACGTCACGTCGGAGGACTACGCAATCGCACAGACGACGCTCGAGAACGCCGGCTTCCGAACGCGCTTCTCGTACGAGGACACGGACGATCAATCGCTGGACGGAATCGTCATCTCGCAGGACCCCATCGGCGGAAGCCAGGCCAAGCCGAACTCCGTCGTGACCCTCTTCGTCGGCCGCTTCGTCGAAACGACGACCACGACAACGACGACTCCGTGAGCCCACGCGTTCGCGTGGCCGTGCTCGCGGGCGGCCGCTCGAGCGAGCACGAGATCTCACTCGAGTCGGCGCGTTCCGTCGTCGCCGCGCTCGACCCGAGCCGCTACGAGACCGTCGTCGTCGAGATCGACCGCGGCGGACGCTGGGAGCTCGCCTCGGGCCGGAGCCGAGCTTCCCGAGTCGAGCGTCGAGACGCTCCCGGTCGTCGCCGACTCCGCGCCCGCGGCGACGCTCGGCCAGGTCGACGTCGTGTTCCCGGTCCTCCACGGCCCGTTCGGCGAGGACGGCACCGTGCAGGGCCTCCTCGAGCTCGCCGGCGTCCCGTACGTCGGCGCGGGCGTCGCCGCCTCCGCGCTGTGCATGGACAAGGACCTCTTCAAGGCGGTGCTCCGAGACCGCGGGATCCCGGTCGCCAGGAACGTCACTCTCCGAGAGGGCGACGAGCCGGAGCATCCCTTCGACTACCCGCTGTTCGTGAAGCCGGCGCGCCTCGGCTCGTCGGTGGGCATCTCGAAGGTTCATGACGCGAGCGAGCTCAGCGCCGCCGTCGAGCTGGCGCGCCGCCACGACGACAAGGTGCTGATCGAGGAGGGCGTCGACGGGAGTCGAGGTCGAGTGCGGCGTGCTCGGCAACCGCGACCCGGTCGCCTCGGTCGTCGGAGAGATCGTCGCCCACGCCGACTGGTACGACTACTCGGCGAAGTACGACGAGGGCGGGATGGACCTCGTCGTCCCGGCACGCATCTCGCGCGGAGGCGGACGCGCGCGTGCGAGAGCTCGCGGTCGAGTCGTTCGTCGCCACCGAGTGCGAGGGGATGGCGCGCATCGACTTCTTCGTGCGCCCGGACGGCGAGGTGGTCGTGAACGAGATCAACACGATC
>CAVWES010000021.1:0-73252 GCA_963754175.1 uncultured Gaiellaceae bacterium
CCCCAATCTCGCGACGGTCCCACAGCGGTGCCGTCGGCCAGCGCGGCGCCCCATCCAGACGTGCTGGCGCCCTCAACCGCAGCGCGCTCAATAAAACCGAACGCAAGGCGCAATCGCCGTCACCGCGCAGAACCTGCGGTGCGCCTGGGTCCACTGCTTTCCATATATAGATGTTATGCGCGACACGAGCACAGAAATGGGCTGTACCTCCTAAATGGGCTTAAAGCGGCTGGTGCAGGATGGGTGCAGCCCCAAGGTTCACGCATGAGAAACCGAAGGCTGAGTGCGATAAAGGCCGGCAACTTCGGAGCTTCATCAGCCCTGGGGGAAGCGGCTGTTTCCAAACCAAAGACGTGATTGTCGGATGGGCTCAGCTACCGGAGCGATCCCATGCGTGAATCCTGGTTACCCACCCTGTTCCCAATCGGCAAGCCGGACATCAGCCAAGTTGACAGTGCCTGCCGCCGTGTTGGCCGAGTTCACCCTCTATCCCAAGCGCCTCATGGACGCGCCAATGCTGGGGCGACATAGTTATGGGCATGAGCGCAATTATCATCAGCAGCATCATGGTCGTACTGGCCGCCAGCGGCATACTGTTCGGCATGTTTTTGCGCTCGCGGCTCCCTGAGAACCATCTGAGCCCTGAGGTGAAAGATATTTCCAAGGTGGCGCTGGGACTCGTCGCCACGATCAGCGCGCTCGTGCTGAGCCTGCTGCTCTCGACGGCGAAAACGGCCTATGACTTGCGCGGCAATGAACTGGTACAGTTATCGACGGATATCCTGTTATTGGATCGCGTGCTCGCGTATTACGGACCCGAGGCCAGCGATACCCGATTGCAGCTCCGTGAGGCGGTAGTCGCTACGATCGAACGGTTCTGGCCGAGCGACAGCACCACGGTAACCGGATTTAACGCGAGCGCGCCGCAACTCGAAGGACTGCACAAGGCGATAAGCCGATTGCCACCCGACACAGAGGGGCACCAGGCTCTGCGCGCTCAGGCATTGCAGCTGCAAACGGAGATCATCCGGACCCGTTTTCTCCTCGTCTCGCATATAGGCCATTCAATCCCCATTCCGTTTCTGATCGTGCTGATTTTGTGGGTAACCGTGATTTTTACCGGCCTTGGCCTGTTCGCGCCGGTAAATTCGACCGCCGTTATTATTTTTCTCGTTTGCGCATTGTCCACCGCCGGAGCGATCTTCCTGATACTCGAACTCGATGAGCCTTTCGTCGGCGTCATCAAGGCCTCGGACGCACCGTTGCAGCTGGTCCTCACTCGGCTCGGCCGATAGAACTCGCCACTTTGCCTCCTTCGAGTATCCCTAAGAGAAACGATGCGATGAGACGGTTTTCACGTCTCGTATGGACCAATTTCCCGCTGTGGAGGGATTACCGTACTCGTGGGGTGCTCATTTCCTCGCAATTGTAACGCTTCCCGGTTGCTCCCCGCAAAATCCTGGTGCACGCTCACGCGGCGCCCTGGTTCAGCTCGCCATCCGCCACGTCACCGACACGACAGCCTTTCTCCGTGGCGTCGACGAGCGCTGCAGATGCCTGATAAGCGCCTATCCGGGCCGCCGAACATGGGTTGGGGCGTGGGTATCAATCACCATCCGGGGGAGAACACGAGAGTTCCTGCTCTCAATGGGCCTTAGTTCGACGGATGACCACTCCGCCTACCGCGGTTTTAGCGGTCGGTGCTGCGCACCACAGACGGCGTGACGCCGGCTCCGCTTCGCGGATCACGAATGGCACCGGCGGAATACCACCGTGGCTGCTGCGAACCCAAATCCAGAAGCACCAGTCCCGGAAGGTCGATCGGAAGCCACGGACGGTCAGATTGTCGCGTGGCGGGACACAGGGGCGCTTATGAGACGGTGCGCACCAGTCCCGAGCTGCGACCGGGCCTTCTGCAACACGGCCTCGATATCCCGATACTCTACCCGGTCCGCAGCCATCAGCATGTGCATGATCGGATCGCTCAAAAGCTCGGTGAGCAGCGGGCCGGCGGCAAATACCGGACGAGCTTCTTGGCGTTGCGCCGCATCGATCAGCTTGTCTTGCAGCATATTACTCTCCCCTAATCGATGCGCGTGTAAGTAGACCGCCGCCAAAGCTCCGAATGTGATGACCATCACATATGGTTAAAATTTCCTGAACTTGGCGCGACCTTGCCGAAACGGCTCAGCTCGTCGCCTTCCACTTGATCGACACCACGGCCTGCTCCCTGGCGTAGCACAGCCGGCACCGCAGCCGCCGTTCCAGGTCGAGAACCTTGTCGGTCGGCTGCAGCCCAAGCCCGCGTAGCAGAGCGCTCGGCGGATAGCTCCGCGGTGTGTCCGCAGGCGCCACATTTGAACACGGCCACGTCATCAGGCCCCAGGTCCTGCACCCGCGCAGCATAGAGCGGCACCATCCCGCCGGCTTCGTTCTTGGATTGTTCTGATTCCGAGAACACCGTACAGCCGGCGATGTCGTCAAGGTGGAGTATCGCCTTCCGCGCAAGCGATAGCCTGTCGGGTTGCTGGGCTGGCGATAATCGGGCAGGCTCGCGGGGTGCGCGGAATGCGCCGCGCGCGCGGTCCCATTTCCGCGAGGCCGCGACACCAGAACCCTGAAAAGCAAAACCCGCCTCGAAGGGCGGGTCTGCATATCCGGCTGAAGCCGGGAAGCTATCTCGTTTGGCGATCGAGAGCTTCCCCGAAACTCGCCGAATTTTCGCAAGCCCCTTTGCGTGCCACGGGCAAAGTGCGCCCAAAGTCAGCCGCTTCCGGGCGGGTTGCGCTGCAACCCCGGAGGCCCTATGCTTGCCTTTGTCCCCGTCGCCTTTGACCTGTACCGCCCGCTGACGCCGCGCATCTGCACTGGACGATGCAATGCCTTGTGGCGTTCGCCGACCGCGCCGGGCGATGCTTCCCGTCCGTCCGCAAGCTCGCCGCAGCCGCCGGGACTGTCCAGGAGCACGGTGTCCCGCCATCTGGCGCCACTGGCCGAGGCTGGCGTCATCACGCGCCAGCGGCGCCCTGGTCGGCGTCTACGCCTACAGTCGATCGCGAGCCGCTTCCTGCCGGCGCGCGCCGGGGTGTCCCACCCGCGGGCAGAGGGTGTCCCACGGCAGGCGAGACAGAAGAACAGACCAGGTAAGAAAACAGGAGGCGCGCAGCGCGCGCGATTCGCAAAATCAGGGATGAGCTTCGGCGAGATCCCCGACGACCGCGCGAAATGGGAGGCGCGGCTGCGCAGCTGGCGCAAGTCGCGGTTCTGGCTGCCGCTCTGGGGACCGAAGCCGACCGAGCCGGGCTGCTTCGCGCCGGTCGAGCTGCTGCATCGCAGCTGGCGGCTGATTGCATCCGAGCTGACGCGCGACGATCATCGAGCCCGTTCCCCCGAGCACTGCGCCCGGCGTGCCGGCGGCAAACCGATCGGCGTGCCGCCCGGCTTACAAGCGGCGTATGAGCGGCGAGGGGACGCATGGCGGCTTACACCCTGGCGCAGGCGATCGTGGCGACCGGACGCAGCCGATCCGCGCTGATCCGGGCAATCCGCTCGGGCAAGCTCTCCGCCGCGCGCGACGCATCGGGCGCATACCTTGTCGACCTGAGCGAACTGCGGCGCGTCTATTCCGGTACCGCAGCCGGCACACCGAGCGACACGCGGCTCGATCGCGACCGACTGCCGGGTGCGCCGAACGGCGAGGCGGTCGATACGCCGCGCCACGCCGATCTCGCCGCTTTGCTCGCCGCCGAACAGGCGAGAAATACGGTGCTGGTCGATACGCTGAGCGACCTCCGCCGCCGCCTCGACACCGCGACGGCGCAGCTCGGCGAGGCGCTGCAGCAGGTGCGGTTGCTGACCGATCAGCGCGCGACGCCGCCGGCCCCGCCTCGGCGATCGTGGTTGCCGTGGCGGCGGCGCGCATGACCCCGGTTGCACCGGATCCTGCGGCCGTGGATCCCTTCGAGGTGGCCCGGGCGGAACTCGTCGAGGCGCTCGCCCGCATGGTCAACCGCGTCATCCAGCACGGCAAAGCTGAAGCGCAGTCCGCGCTCGGTAGCATCAAGGAGATCCGCACCACGCTCGCCGGGGTGGCGAATATCGACGATTTCCTCGAGGACCTCGACGCGGCGGAGCGGGTGCTGCTGCTGTATCTGTCGACGTGAACCGGCACGGCGGCGCTGGTGGAATTGGCGGTGCCGGGTTCGGTAATTTAGGGCATCCATCAAGGGGGGTGTGGATGCGGAAGTCCTATTTTGAACCGGCCGCAGAGTTCTTTGATCGCAGCAGCGTGCCGAAGGAAATCGCAGACCTTTGGGATGAGTGGCGCGAGCTGGACCCGGACACGGCGAGACTGGTGCGCGCCGCGGTGTCATCGCGCTCGCCGCGGCAACTGCGGCTGGTGTGGCACATGCTCGCGGCGCGGGCCGAGCTGGCGCGGGCGGTGCGCTGACCACGCTCCTGGTGGCCGTAGCGACGCGGGTAGGCGCGCTATCCTGAACACCTCGCCCACGGGTAGGAGCCGGAGGTCATGGCATTCAGGGTCAATCGCTTGCGCGTTGTTGCCGCCGACGATGCTGGGTTTTCTGACCTCGTGTCGGCGCTTCCCGATGGCGCCGAGACCTGCCTCTATTGCGGTCGTCGGTCGCGCGATTCGCTCGCGATGGTCCTGGCCGCCGACGAGAGCGACGACAACCCGCTCACACTTTTCACCGTCATCTGCTCGAAGTGCTCGACCCTACATCCGACTGATCAGCTGCTCATCGATTGGGCCGAGAGGGTGGCCGAGCGCCGGTGTCCCGGCGACAAAGTGCAATGGCAGGACTCTGTCGGCGTCTACCTGCGTGATGCCGCTGATGATCAAGCTGAGATCGACATCGCCGGCCGTGTTTACCGAGTGCAGCGGTCCGAGCTGGGGCCTGTAGGCCCATGAGACGCGGTTCTGTCACGCTCGGCGATCTTGCCGCCAGGATCGCGATGCTCGAGGTCGCGTGCTCCCGCTGCGAGCGCCGTGGCCGGTTGCAGGTGGATCTGCTGGTCGCGCAATACGGTGACGCCGAGCTGCCTGAGCTGCGGCTGATCCTGGCCGGCGACTGCCCGAGGGCCGCGGTCGTCTCGATCAGCGATCAGTGCGACATCTTCTTTCCGCAGCTCAGCGCGTTTTAACGCCTGCAGGGCGCGCCGGCCGGTTGCACCGGGCTGCCGGTCCGCCGCAGGATCATCTGGCCGAGCGCTGGTGCCGCCCATCACACGCCGCCGGGTGTCCGCCTTTCGGGGTCAGTTCCGGTCATATCTTACGGCAACCGTAACCCCTTGGGCGGCAAGGGATAGGCGAGTTTGCCGAAAGTCTTGAGTTCTTGAACACCACGTCAGCCAGTGCTGGCTGAAGCGCGAAAACAAATTAACGCAGATGCGGCATCACCTCGGCGGCGAAGAGATCCATGTTCCGCCGCGTCAGCTCGTCCGACAGGATGCCGAACTGCAGGAGCGCGACGAGAATGCCGAAGCCGGTGCGCTCGCGCATCCGCTCGATGCCGGCCAGCACCGTCTTCGGGCTGCCGATCAGCGCCGTACCGCTCTCGATCAGGCCCTCGGCGGTGGTCTTGCCGCCGCCCAGCCCGCGGCGCATGCTGATGAAGTTCTTCATCGAGCCGATCGAGGTGTAGCCGGGCGGCATCAGCATCTCGAATGTCTGCCGCAGGAAGTCGTTGAACAAGGTCTCGACCGCCTGCCCCGCCTCCGCGCGGGCGCGCTCGTCGGTCTCGGCGACATAGATCGGGCAGGCCCAGCCGAGCTGCTCCGACGCCGCCTCGTAGCCATATTCCCGCGCCCGCTCGCGATAGGTGGTGTGGTAGCGCGCGACGAGATCGGCCGAGGAGAACGTCACGAGGAACGGATATTTGCGATCGGGATGCGACGCCCAGGCGACCGTCTCGCTCGACCCCTGCGACGGGATCCAGATCGGCGGATGCGGGCTCTGGTAGGGCCGCGGCCAGAGATTGACGTATTGCAGGCTGAAATGGTCGCCGTGGAAGGCGAACGGGCCGGGCTCGGTCCAGGCCCGGATGATCAGATCGTGCGCCTCGTGGAACCGCTCATGCGAGAAATAGGGGTTGGTGCCGGAGGAGTGGTATTCCGAGCCGATGCCGCGCACGAAGCCGGCGATGATCCGGCCCTTCGACAGATTGTCGAGCATCGCGAACTCTTCCGCGATGTAGATCGGGTTGTTCACCAGCGGCAGGGCGCGGCCGAGGATCGCGATCTGCACCCGCTTCGTGCGCTGGATCAGCGCGCTGGCGATCAGGTTGGGCGCCGGCATCAGGCCGTAGGCGGTCTGGTGGTGCTCGTTGACGCCGATCGCGTCGAAGCCGAGCTCCTCGGCATAGACCAGCGCGTCGATGTGGCGGGCGTATTCCTCGGCGCCCTTGACCGGGTCGTAAAGGCGGTTCGGCAGCACCACCCAGGGCGAGCGGTGCTTCGCCGCCTCTTCGAGATCGAGCGGCCGGTACGGCATCAGATGGAAGGAGACGAGCTTCATGGCGCCGCTCCCTCCAGAAAGTCGCGGACATGCCGCGCGACGAGTGCGGCATGCTCGACATGCGGCAGATGCCCGCACTCCTTCACCATGACGAGCCGCGCATCGGGCAGCCGCTCCTGCCACAGCGCGGCATATTCCGGCGGCATGATCTTGTCGTCATCGCCCCAGACGATCAGCGCCGGCAATTTGATGCGGTGCAGCCACTTCTCGAGATCGGGGTTGAACCAGCGCGGCTGCCAGCCGAACTTCGCCACCGTAAAGCGGTTCTTCAGCATGACGTCCATCTGCTCTTCGCTCGGCGTCACCGCCAGGATGCGGTCGGCGAAGGACTGGTCGTGATAGAGGTTGCGCACCGCCTCTTCCGGCCCCCAGATGAAATTGTCGCCGCACGGCACGCCCTTGACGCGGATGCCGGCCGGCGCGAGCTGGACGAGACTGCGGAAACGCGCGCGGTCGCGGATCAGGATCTCGGCGGCGAGCCAGCCGCCGAGCGAGTTGCCGATCAGATGGATGCGGTCGAGCCCCGCCTCCTCAACGAGGTCGAGATAGAACATCGCCAGGTCCGCCATCGAGCGGATCCACGGCGGATCGTCGGAGCCGCCAAAACCGGGATGCTCCGGCACCAGCAGCTCGTAATGCTCGGCCAGCGCATCGAAGAACGGCAGCCATTGCGGCACGCCGCCCGCGCCGTGCAGGAACAGTACGGTGGGGCCGCGCCCGGCGCGGTGCAGCCTGATCCTGACGTCCCGGACCTTCAGCTCGCTCATTTGCGCCGGCATGCCCTGCCCCTTAATCTGACCCGACATTCGCCGGATTCCCGATGACGGTAGGCCAGAATTACTCTGCTGAGAGTCTTTAGTAAAGAGAAGCCGTTTGTTTTTGTTTAGTCGAACAAAAATCGAGCGATGAGACGCAATGCCTAAGAACACGATTTGCCTGTGGTGCGACAAGGACGCCGAAGCTGCTGCCGCTTCTACGCCCTAACGTTTCCTGATAGCGCGGTGGTTGCCGTCCATCGTGCGCCGAGCGATTACCCGTCGGGCAAGGCAGGCGACGTGCTTACAGTGGAATTCACGGTCGCCGGCATCGCCTGCATTGGTCTAAACGGTGGCCCCGCGTTCAAGCATAACGAAGCCTTCTCGTTCCAGATCGCGACCGACGATCAGCAAGAGACTGACCGCTACTGGAACGCCATCGTCGGCAATGGCGGCCAGGAGAGTGCGTGCGGTTGGTGCAAAGACAAGTGGGGCGTGTCTTGGCAAATCACGCCGCGCGTGCTGACCGAGGCGCTTGCTGTCGGCGGCGATGAGGCAAAGCGCGCTTTGACGCGATGATGGGCATGAGGAAGATTGACGTTGCCGCGATCGAAGCGGCGCGGCGCGGGTGAGATTGGGCGGTCGCTTCACGGTGACGAGGAGAAGGTCGACCGGCCTCGCGAGCTGCTCGACCACCTCCATGCGGGCGCTCAGCGTCCCCTCGGGCGACTCGACGACCAGCCCGGCGAGCGCGATGAGCCCGACGGCTTCCGGATGGGCCACGCAGACGACGCGCACGCCGGCGCTCGTGAGCCGGACGGCGAGCGAGCCGCCGACGGCACCCGGGCCGAGAACTGCCGCAGAGGTGTTCATGTCTTCGCGGGGTCGACGACGAGATTGACGACCTTCTGATCGGAATACACGTCGAGCGACTCGATCCCTGCCTCCCGCCACCCCGTGCCCGAGTCCTTCACTCCCCCGAACCCCATGTGCGGCTCGGATCCGTGCGTGCCCGCGTTCACGACGACGACACCCGCCTGCACGCGCTCGGCGAACTGCAACGCGCGATGGACGCTGGCCGTGTGGATCGCCGCGGTGAGACCGTAGGGCGAGTCGTTGACGATCCGGAGCGCCTCGTCGAGACCCGCGGCTCGGTAGAGCACGGTGACGGGGCCGAAGAGCTCGGTGCGCGAGATCTCCGCCGCGGGGCCGGCGCCCTCGATCACGGTCGGCTCGACGTACCAGCCCGGCCGCTCGAGGCGCCGCCCGCCGGTGAGCACTGCCGCTCCGTCCGCGCCGCGCCTGCTCGACGGCGTCGAGGATCCGCTCCATCGCCTCCTGGCTGATGACCGGCTGCGGCTCGAGCGACCGCGCGGCCTCGAGCAGGCCCTCGCGGAAGGCGTCGTAGACCGCGTCGAAGACGACGATCCGACTGGCCGAGGCGCAGCGCTGGCCCGCGTTCGAGAAGGCGGACGCGACCGCCCAGGTCACGGCGTTGCCGAGGTCCGCGTCGTCGCAGACGACGAGCGCGTTCTTGCCACCGAGCTCGAGGCACGTCTTCGCCAGCCGGCGTGCCGCCGCCTCGTTGATCGCGCGCCCGGTCGCGGCCGAGCCCGTGAAGCTCACGAGGTCGACGTCGGGATGCTCGACGAGCGGCGCGCCCGCTTCGGCGCCGAGGCCGTGGACGACGTTGAGCACGCCGGGCGGGACGCCTGCCTCCAGCGCGAGCTGCGCGAAGAACGACGCCGACGCGGGCGTGTGCTCGGAGGGCTTCACGACCGCCGCGTTCCCGCAGAAGATCGCCGGGAACGCCTTCCACGCGACGTTCGGGAGCGGCGTGTTGAAGCTCATGATCAGCGCGGCGACGCCGAGCGGCTGCCGGAGGGTCAGCACCGTGCGGTGCGCCATGCTCGCGGTCGTCGTGCGGCCGTACGACCGTCGGCCCTCGCCCGCGATGAAGAGCCCCATCTCCACGGCCGCATCGGTCTCACCGAGAGCCAGCTCCGCGGACTTGCCGGTCTCCTCCGCAACGATCGCCGATGCCTCCTCGCGACGCTCGCGCAGGAGGAGCGCGAGCTCGCGGACGACGTCGCCTCGAGCGACCGCCGTGCGCGCCGCCCACTCCGGCTGCGCGTCCCGTGCGGCAGCGACCGCAGCTCGCACGTCGTCCGCTCCCGAGCGCGCGACGCGGCAGAGCAGCGTCTCGTCGGCCGGACGAAGCTTGTCGAGCCAGTCGCCGGTCGAGGGCGCCACCACCGACCCGCCGATGAGGTTCGAGACCTCCTCCGGGATCACCAGGCCGACCAGCCGCCGTCGACGACGACGTTCGAGCCCGTGACGTACGACGACGCGTCCGAGGCGAGGAAGACGACGGCGCCGAGCGCCTCGCGCGCGTCCAGCATCCGGCCCATCGGCGAGCGCAGTCGCGAACGCGTCGAGGAACTCCTGCGGCTGGTCGTTCCACACGCCCGCGAGCGTGAGCGTGTTGACGCGCACGCCCGCCTTCGCCCAGTACGTCGCGAGGTAGCGCGTGAGGTTCAGGACCGCCGACTTCGAGACCGCGTAGGCGACGGGCTTGTAGAACGTCTCGCCCCGCTGTCCGCCGGAACTCGTAGAGATCCTGCGGAGGCGAGAGGAGGCCGTAGACGGACGAGACGTTGACGATCGAGCCGCGCCCCTCCCTCGCCATCGCGCCGCCGACGACCTGGCAGCAGAGGAGCGTCCCCTTGACGTTGACGTCCATCACGGCGTCGAACGCGGCCTCGGGGTACTCCTCGAACGGGCCGACCTCCTCCGCCGGCGCGTCCGGCGGCGAGTCGAGCGCCGCGTTGTTGACGAGCAGGTGCGGGACGCCCCACTCTCCGACGACCTCCTCGAGCGCCGCCGCGATCGAGGCGCGGTCGGTCACGTCGACCTCGAACGCCCGGACGCCGTCCGGCAGCGCGCCGGTCGCGACGTCGAAGCTCGCGACGCGCATCCCGCGCTCGGCGAGGCCGGCCGCGTACACCTGCCCGAGCTGACCCAGGGCGCCGGTCACGACGGCCACGCGGCCGCTCGAGATCGAAGAGCGGATCCGAGGTCATGCGGCGGCTGCCCGCTTGGCGTTCCAGACGGCATCGCAGAACTCCCGCACGCACCCGTTTCCGCCGGCGCGCGTCAGCACGAGCTTCGCGAGCGGCATGACCTCGGCCCACGCGTCGGCCGGCACGACGGGAAGCCCAACCGCGGCGAGGCACTCGGCGTCGTTCACGTCGTTCCCGAGGTACGCCGTCTGCTCGGGCGGGACACCGCGCCGCTCGAGCTGCTCCCGCAGGACCGGCAGCTTGTCCTCGATCCCGCGGATGCACTCGCTCCGGATCTTCCGTGCCCGCGCAGGCACGGCGTCGTTCGTCTCCGAGGTGAGGATGAAGTAGTCGACGCCGACCTCGTCGAGCCGCCTGAGGCCCAGCGAGTCGCCGCGAAAGCAGGCGACGCTCTCCTCGCCGCGGTCGTTCGTCCACACGCGGTTGTCGCTGAAGACGCCGTCGAAGTCGAAGACGACGAGGCGAATCTCGGCGAGTGCCGTCACGCGTCGCGTGCGGCGACGGGCTGCGCGACAGCCTCGAGGTCGTCCGCGAAGGTGACGGCCTGCTCCTCGGCGAGCGGCCGCGCGAGCGCACGTCCGAGGAGGTCGTCGAGCTCGTAGGGCGGAAGCCCGCCGTCGGCGGGCGACTTCGCGACGAGGTCAGCCGGCGACGAGAACGTGCCCAACCGGGAGCGCGCGCGTCGCGACGAGCTTCTTCCCCATCTTCTCGAGTGGCCGCTCCTCGCTCGGCAGCCGGCGCTTCACGCCGTCTCCGAGCGCCACCGGGACGCGGTGGAGGTCCCGCACGAAGCGGCGCATCCCGTCGGGCATCAGCGAGTACGCGTGGTCGGTGCCCTTCCATGCGTGGTTCAGCGTGAAGTGCTTCTCGAACACGCGCGCGCCGAGCATGAAGGCAACCGGGGCCATCGCGATGCCGTTGTGGTGGTCGGAGAGCCCGATCACGAGCTCGGGGTACCGCTCCCTGAGCGCGGTGATCACCGAGAGGTTGAGATCCTCGACGTCCGCCGGATAGGCGGCCGTGCAGTGGAGGACGCAGAGCTGCTCGTTGCGAGCGAGGATCGCGTCGACGGCGCGATCGATGTCCTCGAGGGTTCCGCCGCCCGTCGAGAGGAACATCGGCTTCCCCTTCTCCGCGACGTAGCGGAGGAACGGAACGTTGAGAAGGTCGCCCGAGGCGAACTTGAAGGCGTCCACGTCCAGGTCGGCCATCAGGTCCGCGCTCGGCTCGTCGAATGCCGCCGAGACGAACGCGACGCCCTTCCTCCCGCGAGTAGCGGCTCAGCTCGAACCAGTCGCTCTTTGGGAGCTCCAGGAACTCACGATGCTCGCCGTACGTCGAGCCGTAGCTGTTCTCGTTGTCGTACGGCGCGTCGTAGTACGCACGCGTGAAGAGAACGCGGTTCTCGCGCTTCTGGAACTTGACGGCGTCCACGCCGCACTCCTTCGCCGCGTGGATGAGCGCCTTCGCCTTCTCGAGATCGCCCTGGTGGTTGTTGCCGATCTCCGCGATGACGTACGCGGGCCCGTCCCGCGCGATGACCTTGCCGTCGACGACCAGCTCGCGCACGGGGCGATGGTACTAGCGAGGCCGAACGGAACGACGATGACGTCGCCGACCTGCGTGCGCTCGAGGCCGAGGCCCTGCCGTCGAGTTCGCGAGCGGCGTCCTCCCACGGCGGTGCCGACGGCTGCGAACTCGGGATGGAGGAGCACGGTCTCGGACGCCGAGCTCGCGGAGCGCGTCGCACGGACTGCGGCGTCGGGGAAGCCCGCGACGGCCTTCCGCAGCGCGGTCGTACGCGGACGGGATCGAAGCCTGCCGAAGCCGTTCACCGATCTTCGGGGAAACCCTGCCGTCGACCAGTAGCTGTAGCAGAGGTAGTCCCTGAAGCCGGCCGGAAGATTGAGCTGCGGGGCGGGCTCGAGCGCGGACCGCAGCGGGCGGCGGAGGCACGCCGTGGATGCGCGAGCGGACCGAGACCTTCGACGAGGATCGACGGCGACGGCGAGCACGCCCGCGGCGAGCCGCGAGCCGCGCCGAGCGCGTCCGCGGAGCGCGCGGACGAGCACGCAGAGCGCCCGCCCCGGCGAGCAGAGCCAGCCCGAGCGACGTCAACGTGTTGATCCGACCCGGAGCGCGGACGCCGTCCCAGCCGGGCGCGAAGTCGAAGAGGAAACGGAACGGGGTGAGGTAGCGCACCGAGCCCGTCGACGTCGCGCACACCGAGGGAGAGGAGCGCACACGACGACAGTGCCGACGACGAGCCCGATGCGCAGCCGGCGTGGGAACACCGACCCGAGAGAGACCGAGGAGCGCGAGGAGCCCGATGGCGAAGCCCGGGAACAGCGACATCTCGTCGGGCGCGGGCAACGGAGCGCGTGCGCGGAGCGTCGCGTCGCCGAAGAGCCAGCTCTCGGCGGGCGCGGCCAGGAAGCTGCGGAGGCTGCGGCGAGAAGGTCTCGACATACGCCGGCGTCCGTTCGCGCCTCGGGATGCGCGTCGAGGACGCTGAAGGTACGGGAGCGCCATGAGTACCGTCGTCGCGACGAGGAAGACGCGGCGCCGGCCGCGGTCGCGACGAGGACATCATCGATCGGGCAGCGCGAAGCCAGCGCCGCCACGAGAGCGAGGCCGACGCGCCGAGCGCGAGGACGAGAAGGAGATACGAAGAGCTGGAGGCCGAGCGTGAAGCCGAGCGCTCATCTGCCAGGCCGCGACGAGCCAGCCCGCGAGCGACCGTCCACCGGCTGCGGCGCCGGTAGCCGCGAACGAGGAGGAAGAGCGCGAGCGGGATGCCGCCGCTCGAGAGGACGTGGAGGTGGCCGTTCTGGGTGAGCTTCCAGGGGGCGTACGCGAAAGCGGCTCCCGCCACGGCCGCGCCGAGCCAACCCGCGCCGAGCTCGCTGCGCGAGCAGGTACGCGCCCAGCGAAGGCGAGGGCATAGGCGAAGAGGAAGAGCGCGTTGTAGCCGACGAGCGCAGCGTGCGGGCTGGCCTGCGCGAGCACGCCCACGGGCGCGTATCCGATAAGCGCGTCCGAGAACGCGAGCGTGTCGTCGAACGGCCAGAACGTGTTCGCTTGCCAGAGATCGAGCGGCGACGTCAGGAGCGCGTGGCCGATCCAGGCCACCTGCCACGTCTGGCCGGAGCGGATCGCCGAGGTCCTTCCCGATGTCGCTGCCGAGATGGAGGACCAGCGGCCAGCTCATGACGATCGCGAGGGCGACGCCACCGAGCGCAGCGAGGAGCGCCTCTCGCGCAGACAGGTCGTGTCGCGTCACGCCGACGGTTGTGTGGGACTGGCGACGCGCCGCCGGAGCTGCCGCGCCCCGCGCGTCGCCGAGCGCGACCGCACCGAAGAGCGTCGTCGGCACGTACCAGGCGGCGTGCACGAGGATCGTGAACGCGAGCGCCTGCTCGTGCCCGACGTCGAGGAGCCCGAGCGACGCGACGCCGAGCCACTCGTAGGTCCCGACGTAGCCGGGGGACGACGGCACCGCGGAGCCGAGGTTGAGCACGGCGGTCACGAAGAGCGCGTCCGTGAGCGAGAGCTCGACGTCGAGCGAGTGCGCAATCGAGCAGCGCCGCGACCGCCCACATCGCCCACGCCCCGAGGCTGAGCCCGATCCACACGAGGAGGTGGCGTCGTCCGAGCGGCTCGGCCAGGCGCTCCACCGTGTCGCGGACGAGCCGCCGGAGAAGCCCACGCTCGCGACGGTCGCGATCACGACGGTCGATGTAGGTGCGCGAGAAGACGAGGACAGCGACGAACCCGAGGACGACGACAGCGCCTGCGGCCGCGAGCTCGACGAGCCACTGCGAGCTCGCCACCGCGGCGATCCCGACGACGAGGAGCCCGACGAGGACGACGAGGTCGAACGCGCGGTCGAGGATCACCGTGCCGAACGCCTTCCCGGCCGGCATCCGGGCTGCGAGCCCGAGCCAGCGAGCGCGGAGGAAGTCGCCGAGCCGGCCTGGGAGCACGTTGTTGACGGCGACGCCGCTCACCGTCATCTCGTAGAAGCGCGGGAGCCCGACGGCGGGCGTGGCGGCGATCCGGCGCCAGCGCGCAGACTGCAGCAGGTAGACGATCCCGAACGCGGCGATCGCGAGCGCGACGAGACCGGCGTCGGCCGCGCGGAGCGAGTCCCAGACCGCGTCGAGGTCGGCGTTGCGGACGGCGAGCCAGAGGAAGACGAGCCCGATGGGCACGCCGACGAGCGCGACGACGGTGCGGAGCCGCCCGGACGACATCGGGTGCCGAATCTACCCCGGGCTCGGAGAGGCTTCCGGCAGCCGACGTCCGTCATCCGGCCGCCTGCTCGAGCGTGACGTCGAATCCGACGCTGCGCGCCTCGTCGGCGAACTCGTGGCCGACGGCGAGGGTCGGAATGCCGCCGACGGCGACGCGTAGGCGCCCGCAGCGCGTTCCACTCCATCTCCGTCCCGATGAAACCGACCTCGAGGGCGTGGTCGCGCACCGACGGCGGCTTCGCTCTCGCTGTCGAAGTAGCCGAAGACCGCGTCGATGTCGCCGTCGGTCGTGGCCGGGCGCGACGCACTCGTCGCGCGTCGGGAAGCTCGGCTCGCCGCGCGCGAGCGTCGTGACCGGATACGCGAGCACGACGGCCGCGACGACGAGCCAGGGGACGACGCGTCTCACGACTCCTCCACCGCCGGCTGGCTGCCGCGCCACGCGGCATCGAGCAGGAGCGGGAGGATCGCCGCCGACGCGACGACGAGCGAGGCCGAGAGCCGGACGATCGGGTTCACGCCCTCGTCCTGCACGAACGGAAGCTCGAGCTCCGTGAACGACCACAGCACCCAGACGAGGCCTGCGAGCACGAGCGCGTAGAGCGTGAGCGCGTACGTCGGCAGCGTCCGTGCTCCGGCGAGGAACGCGAGGAGCACGCCGACACCGACGAGCGGCACGACGACGAGCCAGAGGTCGTAGTCGAAGAGCGTCGTGACCGCGGACTGGAACGCCGGCCAGCCGCGATCGAGGTTGTGGAAGAGAGCCAGCGCACCCGCCGAGGGGAGGTCTCCCGTGAGGTCTCGCGACGAGAACCAGATGCGCCACGGGACGAGCGCGGCGACCGCCACGCCCGCCACGAGCGCCAGGCGCGGCCAGGCATATCGCCACCGACGCCAGGACGCCACCGCTCCGGCGACGACGACGCAGGCGACGAGCAGCTGTCCCTCGCGCTTCGTCATGAGGGCAGCCGGCCATGAAGATCGACGCCGTGGCGAGCAGCCAGGGCTCGCGGTCGACGAGCCAGAGCGCGACGAGGAGCGCAGCCAGCGCGAAGAAGTAGTCGAGCAGAAAGTCGGCTTGCGGGTCGAGGTTGCGGCCGACGACACGCGGCGTGACGAGCACGAGGACGATGCACGGCCAGAGGACGTAGGGCGAGACGCGCGGGGCGAGCAGCCCCGCGACCGCTGCGGCGAAGCCACACGCGAAGAACCAGAACTGCACGTGGAGCGTGACGACGTCGGCGGAGCCCATGAAGTGGAACGCCGAGGCCTCGAGCGCCGGCACGAGCGGCGGGTAGCTCGGGTTCGCGAGCTCGCGGAAGAACTGCTCGTCGAGGCCTCCGAAGAAGTAGATCGCCTTCGCCTTCGGAACCCAGAACGCCCAGGCGTCCCAGGCGGAGAGCGAGGAGAGGCGGGCCGATCGGAAGAGCGCTTCCAGGTAGACGACGACGAGCGCCGCGCCCGCGAGGGCGACCAGCGCGACCCCCTGCGCACGCGTGTCGGGTAGCTCGGGACGCCACCGGGCAAGGGGGCGGCGGAGGGCGACGGCAGCGAGAGCAAGCGCCGCACCCGTCAGCACGATGGTCGCGAACGAGAACGGAATGCCGAGAACGAGCTCGATCGAGAGCGTCACTCCCATGAGCGCGACCCCGAGCAGGTACGCGAGCCCGCCGATCCGCACGAGGTCGTGCCACGTGCGCCACCCTCGAAGCGCGGCGAGCGTCGCTGATTCCGACTCCGAGCAGGAACAGGTTGAACGCGGCGAGGCCGACGAGCGCCCTGACCGTCATCCGTTCTCCCTGAGGATCGAGATGCCGGCCCCGTTGTCCCACACGACGTCGGCGGGCCGCTCGAGGTCGGCCCGGTCGCAGCCGTAACAGAGGATCCACTCGGCGCTCGGATCGGGCCGGCGAGGCATGAGGAAGTACCGGGCGTACTGGTCGATGTACGGCTCCGTCAGGTCGGTCGCACCGTCGACCCCCGGCCCGGCGGCGACGCGGTAGCGGCCGTCCTCCGGGATGAGCGACCGCGCCTCGTACAACGCGCGCTTGTCGACGACGAGCGAGTTGCCGCCGCCGAACTCGCGGTCGTCGAAGTTCATGGAGGCATTCGTGCTCGCGATGTCGTCGAGCCGGTCGACCGCTCGCACGAGGTAGACGAGTCCGAAGGCGGCGATGACGACGACGCAGGCCACGACACCGACGCGAACTCCACGCTGCAGCACCTCCCGAGGATAGAGGCGAGATCAGGCGGCGCCGGCCGGCGACCGCGCCTGGAGCGCGTCCCGGTATGCGGCCAGCGTTCGCTCCGTCGAGACCTGCCACGAGAAGCGGTCGCGGGCGGCCTTCCGTGCGGCCGCGCCGAGGCGTCGCCTGAGCTCGGCGTCCGAGAGCAGCGTCTCGATCGCGGCCCGCAGCGCAGCCGGGTCCCGCGGAGGAACGAGGAGACCCGTCACGCCGTCTTCGATGGCGTCGAGGAGCCCACCGACCGCGGTCGCGACCACGGGCCGACCGTGGGCCATCGCCTCTCTGGCGACGACTCCGTACCCCTCGCGATGCGACGGGCAGACGACCACGGCCGCGCGCTCGTAGTGGGCGACGAGCTCGGCGCGCGAGACGAAGCCGAGGGCATCGGGCACACGGCCGCGGAGGGGGCCGTCGCCCACGATCACGCGCGGCATCCCCTCGGTCGCCTGGACGAAGTCGAGGATCCCCTTCTCCTCGGAGAGTCGCCCGACGAACAGCACGCACGGTGGCTCGTCCGGCTCGCCGACCTCGTCGGGAGCTGCGACCCCGCTCGGGACGACGCGTACCTCTCGTGCGCCGAGCTCGCGCGCCGCCGCCGCGAGCGCCTCGGACGGGCAGAGCACGATGCGGGCTCTCCGCAACGAGCTTCCGGGCCGCCCAGCGGACACGCGCGGCGAGCTCGACGTCCGTTCCCCACAGCTGGAGGACGAACGGCTTGCGTGTCTTCAGTGCCGGTAGGGCGGACGGGAGCCAGTGGGCGTGGACGAGGTCCGCATCGCGCGCCGCACGCCGCGCAGCGATCGAGTACGAGGCGAGGAACGCAGGCACGAGGAGCGCCTTCCACGGGCGTCGCCGGAGGTTCCCGACGACGCCGTGCCCGTACGCGAGCCCGAAGTGCCGAAACGAGGCGGGCGAGACGACCTCGACGTCGACGCCGGCGCCCCGCAG
Organism: uncultured Gaiellaceae bacterium; assembly: GCA_963754175.1. Classification (GTDB taxonomy): domain Bacteria; phylum Actinomycetota; class Thermoleophilia; order Gaiellales; family Gaiellaceae; genus GMQP-bins7. Next base: position 17,824 of record CAVWES010000021.1, read on the forward strand.
CTCCTCCACCGCCTCGCGCACGAACACGCCAGCGACGTCGTCCGGCCCGCGCGGGTACGACGTCGTGAGAACGACGACCTTCATTCGCGCCGCAGACGAGCGACCATGGGAAGCGCGGCCGCGAGCGTCGCGAACACGTAGAAGTAGTAGAAGGTCATCGTGAGGTAGAAGACGTTGGCGACGAGGGTCGCGACGAGCGCAGCGGTCATCCCCCACGCGACCGGGCGCACGCGGGCCGCGAACGGGTCGCCTGCCGCGGAGAGCGCGCGCCCGATCCGCCGGGCCGCGCCGAGCTGGCGGAAGAGCCACACGACGAACACGGCGAAGAGCGTCGCTCCCACGATCCCGGTCTCGACGATCGTCGCCACGTAGAACGAGTGCGGGCCGAAGTCGGGACGGCCGGTGACGAACTCGTAGTAGACCGCGAAGTTGTTCAGGCCGAGGCCGAGGAACGGGTTCGTCGAGAGGATGTCGGGAATGAAGGAGTAGACCGCGAAGTGCGGCGAGGCGGCGCCTCGACTCGTGTTCGTCCGCGCCCGCAGCACGGTGAGGAAGAAGTCGAGCCGCACGACGATCACGGTCGCGACGAGGACGCCGACCGCGCCGAGCGGGATGAGGAACGCCGGCCTCCGAAGATGCCGGCGGTACGGCAGCGCGAGCACGAGCGCGCCGCACGCGAGGCCGAGGAGGGCGCTCCGCGAGAGCGTCGCGAGCTCGACGACGAGGAGGAACGCCAGACCGATCGCGAGGGGGGTCTTCAGCCGATGCCCGGCTTCGAGACGGAGGTAGAGCGGCGTCAGCACGAGGAGCGGGATGACGAGCTCGATCCCGAGATGGTTCGGGTCGCCGGTGAGCGCGTTCGGGCGGAAGACCTCCTGCGTCCCGCCGACGGCGCCGAAGACGTTGATCCCGGTCTGGCGCGACGTGATCGGCTGGATGAGCAGCTCGTCGAGGTTCACGCCGCCCTCGGCGAGGACGAGCTGGACGACGCCGTAGACGGCGTCCAGGCCGATCCCTCCGAGGAACGCTGCGAGGGCGTACCAGTAGAAGCGAACGTTCCGGCGCGCGAGAAGCGCGATCCCGGTGACGAGGAAGCCGAAGTGCAGGACGAACTTCACCATGCCCTTCGCCCACTGCGCGAGCGACTGAGCCGTGTCGAGGCTGTAGAAGCCGGCGAGGTAGACGAGCGCGAACGCGATCAAGAACGCCAGCGCGACGACCGCCGTACGCGGAAGGCGTCCGTCGCTCTTCTCGACGCGGTCCCACACGAAGAGCACGAGGAATACCGAGGTCAGGACGTCCGAGAGCGTGAGCGACCCCGCGAGCTCCCACTGCAGCTTGTGGAACGTCACGGTGAGCATCGTCAGCAGGAACAACCCGTCGAGCACGGGCTGGACGAGGACACGGTCGCGCTCCGAGCTCCGCGGGACGGGCAGCGCGTGGCTCGTCACACGATCTCCTCGACGAGCGCCGCCATCTCCTCCACGCGCGCGCGTCGCGAGAGCCGCTCCTCGTCGCGCTTCGCGAGCTCGACGGACGGGAGCCCGCCGTTCGTGAAGCGTGCGTGGAGCTCGACGAGAGCGTCCGTGATCCCCTCGACGTCGTCCGGGGCGACGACGACCCCGGAGCCCGTCTCGCGAACGAGCTCGGCCGCCGCGCCGTCGGTGGGGACGACGGCGAGGATGGGACGGCCCGCTGCGATGTACTCGTAGACCTTCCCGGACAGAACTCCCTTGCCGCGGCCGCCTGCATCGGGGACGAGGAGCAGCAGCGCCTCCGAGTCCCGCTGGAGCCGGAGCGACTCTGCACGCGGGAGGTAGTCGACGAGCTCGAGACGGTCACCGAGGCCCAGGGAGCCGGCCCACTCGCGATCCGACGAGCGGAAGTCGCCGACGAAGCGCGCAACCGCGTCGAGGTCCGCGTCGTGGAACGCCTGGAGGAACGGCCTCGGATCGCGCTTCCCGAAGAAGCTTCCCGTGTGCGTGATGCGGAACCGGGAGCCGGCGCGGTACTCGAGGCCGGCGAAGTCGTCGAAGTCGCAGCCGTTCGAGATCACGCGGACCGATCCGTCGCGCGTCGAGGCCGCGCACCTCGTCCGCGATCGCCTCGGAGACGCACGTGACCGCGTCGGCACGGCGTGCGACGAGGCGCGCGACCTGCTCGTTCGCGGCCTGGCGGGCGCGCGCCGCGGCGGTGTCGTCACGGCGGTGCTGGTTCGCGACGAGCGGATCGCGAAGGTCGGCGATCCAGCGAGCGCCGCTCGCCCTCTGGACGGCGGCGCCGACGAGGTGGACGGACCCCGGCGGCGACGTGGTGATCACGGCGTCGATCCCCTCGCGCCGCGCGATGCGAATCGCGGCGGGGATCGCGGTGAGGTTCCAGGTCACGCTCGCGTCGGGCAGGAGGAGGCGACGGGCCGTGACCTGCGCCTGGACGAGCACGCGCTCGAGGCCCTCCGCCGCGCGGAGCTCCTCCGCGGGCTTCCGCGCGCGCGGGCCGATGTACCGCGCGCGGTGGATCCACGCCTGCGTCGGGCACGCGCAGCTCGGGGTCGCGGTGCACCCACTTCGGGTCGTCCGGGGCGAGCACGTGCGTCTCGATGCCGAGCGCCGGCAGGTACTGCGCGAGCTTGAGCGAGCGCTGCACGCCTCCTCCGCCCGCAGGCGGGAAGTACATCGTCACGAGCAGCACCTTCACGGCTGCGAAGCGTAGACCGGCCCGTGGGTCAGAGCGGCCGCGAGCGCGTCCGCTGCCGCGGCGACCGTCGCGTCGATCTCCGCGTCGCCGTGCTCCGTCGAGACGAAGCCGGCCTCGTACTGCGACGGGGCGAGGTAGACGCCACGCTCGAGCATCGCACGATGGAACGCGGCGAAGCGGGAGGTGTCCGCCTTCTTCGCGTCGCCCCAGCTCGTGACCGGCACATCCGAGAAGAACAGGCCGAACATCGTCCCCGCGCGCGCGACCCGAACGCCGTCGCCGAGCGTGCCGAGGCCCGCCTCCAGGCGCGCGCCCGTGCGCTCGAGTGCGTCCCACACCCCCGGCTCCGCGATCGCACGCAACGTCTCGACTCCGGCGGTCATGGCGAGCGGGTTCCCGGAGAGCGTTCCCGCCTGGTACACCGGCCCGAGAGGAGCGACGAGCTCCATGATCTCGCGCCGTCCGCCGTACGCGCCGACGGGGAGCCCGCCGCCGATCACCTTGCCGAGCGTCGTCAGGTCGGGGGTGACGCCGTAGAGCGCCTGCGCTCCTCCTGGATGCACGCGGAACCCGGTCATCACCTCGTCGAACACGAGGAGCGCTCCGTTGAGAAGCCGTGAGGTCGCGGAGCCCTTCGAGGAAGCCCGGCTCGGGAAGGACGAGACCCATGTTCCCTGCGACCGGCTCGACGATGACGGCGGCGATGTCGTCGTGCGCGGCGAACAGAGCACGTACCGCCTCGAGGTCGTTGTACGGCGCAGTGAGGGTGTCTCGCACGGCACCCGGCGTGACCCCGGCCGAGTCCGGCAGCCCGAGCGTCGCGACCCCCGACCCGGCCTGCACGAGGAGGAGATCCGCGTGCCCGTGGTAGCAGCCGACGAACTTGACGATCTTCGGGCGCTCCGTGAACGCACGAGCGAGGCGGAGCGCGCTCATCGTGGCCTCCGTCCCCGAATTGACGAAGCGGACGAGCTCGATGCTCGGCATCGCGTCGCGGATCGACCGCGCGAGCTCGAGCTCGAGCGGGCTCGGCGCGCCGAAGCTCGTCCCCTTCCGCAGCGCCTCTGCGAGCGCTGCGACGACGCGCGGATGCGCATGCCCGAGGATCAGCGGGCCCCACGAGAGGACGTAGTCGACGTAGCGATTGCCGTCGACGTCGACGAGGTACGCGCCCTCGCCGCGCTCGACGAAGAGCGGCGCGCCGCCGACCGCGCGGAAGGCGCGCACCGGCGAGCTGACTCCGCCCGGGAGGAGATCGAGCGCCTCGGCGAAGAGGCGCTCCGAGGTCTCGCGACTCACGCGCGGGCGCCCGCCAGCGCGCGGACGACGGACTCCGCAGCCAGCCTCCCCGGAGCGGATGCAGTCGGGGATCCCTACGCCGCGATAGGCGGCGCCGGCCACCGCGAGCCCCGGCTGCTCTGCAAGCGCCGCGTCGATGCGAGCCAGCCGCTCCGGATGGCCGAGCACGTACTGCGGCATGCCCCGCGGCCACCGGTGGACGCGAGTGAAGGTCGGATCCGCCGTGACGTCGAGAAGCGCAAGCTCGTCACGCGCCGAAGCGACCAGCTCCTCGTCCGCATCGAGCGTGACATCGCGGCCTCCGAACCGCCCCAGGTAGACCCGCAGGAGGACCGTGCCGTCAGGCGCCCTCCCGTCCCACTTCTGCGTCGTCCACGTGCAGGCCAGCACGTCCGTGGCCTCGATGCGCGGGACGACGTAGCCGTAGCCGTCGAGCGGGACGACGTCGGCCCTCGAGAACGCGAGCGTGACGACGACGGACGACGCGTACGGGATCGCCGCGTGTGCCGCCGCGAGGTCGTCGTCGAGCTCTGCGAGGAGCTCCGCCGCGACGAACGCGGGTGTCGCGATGACGGCTCCGTCGGCAGCGACCATCTCGCCGTCGCCGAGCTCGACCTCGAAGCCGGCCGCACCTCGAGACACGCGTGCGGCAGCTCGGCCGAGGAGGAGCTCCGTGCGCGCGAAGCCGGAGACGAGCGCCGCCACGAGCGAGCCCATCCCGGTCCGGAGCGATACGAACGGCGGCCGCTCGCTCGCCGCAGGCGCGCTCAGGCCACGCAGCAGGCTCCCGTGCTCGAGCTCGAGCACACGCAGCTGCGGGAAGGTGGCCCGCAACGAGAGCTGCTCGCCGTCACCACCGTAGATCCCGGTCATGAGCGGCTCGACGAGAGCGTCGTAGGCCTCGCGTCCGAACCGCCGCGAGACGAACGAGGCGATCGACTCGTCCTCGTCGCCCGCTGCCGCCGGCACGTCCGGCTCGGCCGCGAAGCGCTCCTTGCCCTCGGCCGACAGCAGCGCGCTCGCCTCGAGGTCGTCGAGGTTCGTCGGGATCATCCCGGTGAGGCCCTCGGGGAGCGGGTGCAGAGCTCTCGCCGCGCCGGACGAACGAGCCGTGGTGCTCGGGGCGGCGGCCGATCAGCTCGTCGCCGAGGCCGAGCTCCTCGCACAGGCCGACGCCTCGCTCCTTGCGGGAGAGGAAGCTGTCCGGCGCCGCCTCGACCACGAATCCGTCGACGTGCTCGGTGCGGACCTTCCCCCCGACCACGTCGTCGCGCTCGACGAGCAGTACCTCGGCGTCGGGCGCAAGCGACTCGAAGCGCCGAGCCGCCGCGAGACCGGCGATCCCAGCGCCGACGACGACGACCCTCATGCCGCCCGCGCGTCCACGAGCCACGACTCGGCGCGCTCGCGGACGAGCTGCGCGAGCACGGCGACGAAGACCGGGTCGTCGTTCAGTGCGGGCGGACGCTCGAGCCGGATGCCGAGGCCCGCAGCGATCTCGGCGGCGCGATGGTCGATGTCGAACAGGATCTCGACGTGGTCGGAGACGAATCCGACCGGCACGGACACCACGTCGCGAACGCCCTGCCCCGCGAGCTGCGCGAGGTGCTCGCCGATGTCCGGCCCGGCCCACGGCTCCGGCGTCCGGCCCGCGGACTGCCAGGCCCAGGACCAGCGGTCCTCGGGGAGCGCGGCGCGCGCCGCGACGAGCTCGGCCGTCTCGAGGCACTGCTCGCCGTACGGATCGCCGGACGCGAGCACGCGCTGCGGGAGGCTGTGCGCGCTGAAGACGACGTGGACGCGCTCGCGCTCCTCCTCCGGCCAGCGCGAGAGCCCCTCCTCGACGCGCGCGGCGAACGCGTCGACGAGACCCGGCGCGTCGTGGTAGCTCGGAACCTGCTCGAAGTGGATCCGCCCGCGGTAGAGGTCGAGGCCGTCTGCGACCTTCTGCTGGTACCGCGCGACCGACAGCGCGCTGAAGTGCGGCGCGAGGACGAGGCCGACCGCGTGCGTGACGCCGTCGCCGACCATCTCGACCGACGACGTCCTCGATCCACGGCGCCCAGTGCCGCATCCCGAGGTAGCAGCGGTAGTCGTCGCCGAGCTCGGTCGCGAGGGCGTCGGCCTGGCGCTGCGACACGGCGAGGAGCGGCGAGCTCCCGCCGATCGCGCGGTAGTTCTCCGTGATCTCCTCGAGCACCGCGCGCGGGGTCGGCCGCCCGTGGCGGATGTCGGCGAGGTAGCCGGGGATCTCGTCGAGCGACGCGGGACCGCCGTACGCCATGACGAGGACGCCGACCGGGAGACGAACGCTCACGTCGAGGTGCGCTCCCGCACGTGCTCGACGAGCCGACGCACGCTGTCCTCCGGGGTCCGCGGCGTCAGGCCATGGCCGACGTTGAAGACATGACCGGGACGTCCGCCCGCGCGGTCGAGCACGTCGTCGATCCGGAACCGGAGCTCGCGCCACGGCGCGAGCAGCGCGGCGGGGTCGAGGTTGCCCTGGACCGGCCGATCGAAGCCGACTCGCTCCCACGCCTCGTCGAGCGGGAGCGACCAGTCGAGGCCGACGACGTCGCCGCCGCATCCGGCTGCGTCGGGGAGATACGCGCCGACGCCCAGCGAGAAGTTGATCACCGGCACGCCCGCGGCGGCGACCCGCGCGAACAGGTCGCGGTTGTGCGGCGCGACGTAGCGCAGGTAGTCCTCGCGACCGAGCGCGCGCCCGGCCCACGAGTCGAAGACCTGCAACGCCTGGGCGCCGGCCGCCGCCTGCGCGAGCAGGTAGTCCGCCTGGACCGTGACGAGCTTCCCGAGCAGGCGCTTCCACGCCGCCGGCTCGGAGAGCATGAACGCCTTCGTCTTCGTGAAGTCCCTCGACGTACCGCCTTCGATCGCGTAGCTCGCGAGCGTGAACGGGGCACCGGCGAACCCGATCACCGGGACGTCGCGTGGCTCGAGCTCGCGCCGGACGATGCGGATCGCGTCGAGCGTTCCCGTCATCGTCTCCTCCGCCGGCGGAGTGCCGAGGAGGTCGACGTCCCGCGGAACCGAGATCGGGTTCGCGATCACCGGCCCGTCGCCCTTCACGAAGTCGAGGTCGAGACCCATCCCGACGAGCGGAGGCAGGATGTCCGAGAACACGATCGCCGCGTCCAGGCCGAACGAGTCGACCGGCAGGAGCGTCACCTGCGCCGCGAGCTCGGGCGTGCGGATGACCTCCAGCATCGAGTGCTGCTCGCGGATCGCGCGATACGCGGGCTGGTAGCGGCCCGCCTGCCGCAGGAGCCACACGGGCGTCCGCTCGACCGGCAGTCTGCGGCACGCCCGCAGGAACACGGACGTCGGCTCGATCTCCGCCACACTGGTCTGCCGGGTCGGCTACGGACTGCTCTGCCACGCCACTCTCCCCACGAAGAACGGCCCGAGTCGCTCGAGATGGAGCGACGTCTGCTTCGTCTTCCGCATCCGCTGCACGATGATCGAGAGCGGGTGCAGCTCGGGGCCGAGCAGGCCGACCACGAAGTCGTTGTCCTCGCGATCGAGCCCGTGGCACGCGAGGCGGATGTCGTATCCGAGCCCGGCGCGACCGAACGCCATCCCGATGCCGCCGTGCTCCATGAGGACGGTGTCCTGCTCTCGCTTCGAGAGCTGCTCGAACGAGCCCGCGCGGCGCAGCGGGTACCAGATGGCCCACGGCAGCGTCGGGTCGAGGACACGTTGCCGAGGCCGCTGGACGAGCGTCTCCTCGAGGTCCTGCTCGTACCCGATCGCGTACGTGCGCCCGAGCATCGTGAGGTCGGGCTTCGGCTCGAGCGCGGCGAACGGAGAGGCCTGGAGGAAGCTCCGGTACTCGGAGACGAACGCCTCGGGCGACTCCGAGAGCGTCAGGAGCGCGACGCCCGTGGGGTCGTTGACGTCCTCGTAGAGCACGCCCGCGACGCCGGCGCCCTCGAGCGCCGAGACGAGCTCGCGCTGTCGCCCGACGCCGCCGTACGCGTGGAGCTGCATGTAGAGCCGCCGGTCGAGCGACGTCGGCTCGCCGTCGGCCGAACGGCCGTGCTCCGCGACGTCGACGCCGTCGAGCTCGCCGTCCTCGGGCCGGTCGTCGACCCGTGCCTTCACCGCCCGGTCTGAAGCCACGTCGCGGCGTCCTTCGCGTGGTACGTGACGATGAGATCCGCGCCGGCACGCCGGATCCCGGTGAGCACCTCGAGGACGACCGCGCGCTCGTCGAGCCAGCCGTTCGCGGCGGCCGCCTTCACCATCGCGTACTCGCCGCTGACGTTGTAGGCGGCGAGCGGGAGCTCGGGGAAGCGCTCGCGCACCGAGCGGACGACGTCGAGGTAGCCGAGCGCGGGCTTGACCATCAGCGCGTCGGCGCCTTCCTCGACGTCGAGGGCGGCCTCGCGCAGCGCCTCGCGTGCGTTCGCGGGGTCCATCTGGTGCGACCGCCGGTCGCCGAATGCGGGAGCTCCCTCGGCAGCCTCGCGGAACGGCCCGTAGAACGCGGACGCGTACTTGACCGCATACGAGAGGATCGCGACGCGCTGCAGGCCTTCACCGTCGAGCGCTCCCCGAATCGCGCCGACCATGCCGTCGATCATCCCGCTCGGCGCGACGACGTCCGCGCCGGCCTCGCCGTGAGAGACCGCGATCCGCGCGAGCACCTCGAGCGTCTCGTCGTTGAGCACGTCGCCGTCGGCGCCGAGCAGGCCGCAGTGGCCGTGGTCGGTGTACTCGCAGAGGCAGACGTCGGTCATCACGACGAGCTCCGGGCTCGCGTCCTTCAGCGCCACGATCGCCTGCTGGACGATCCCGTCGTCGGCGTAGCTCTCCAGCCCGTGCGGATCCTTCGCGCTCGGGATGCCGAAGAGCACGACGGCCTTCACGCCGAGCGCCGCGAGCTCACGGGCCTCGCCTGCGAGCCGATCGACCGAGAGCTGCTCGACACCCGGCATCGACGAGACGGGTCGCCGGACGTTCGCGCCGGGAACGACGAAGAGCGGGTAGACGAAGTCGCTCGGCTCGAGCGAGGTCTCGCGCACGAGGTCGCGGAGAGCCTCCGTCCGCCGCAAGCGGCGCGGGCGCTTCGCCCCGGGCGCGGTCCGAAGCGCGTCGAGTGGCTGGAACTGCGTCACGAGCTCTCCCCGAAGTGCGACACGAGCGCACGAATGATGCCGTCGGACGTCGTCTCGTCGGCGACGAGACCGACCCGGAGCCCCACCTCGCGGGCGACCTTCGCCGTCTTCGGGCCGATGCAGACGAGCATCGCGCCACCGCCGGCCCCACCTGCCGCCGCCAGGCTCCGGCACGCGGAGCCGCTCGCGAGCACGACCGCATCGGCGATCCGCAGCGGGAGGATCCCCCACATCGGCGGCTCGACGAGCGCGGTGCGATAGGCGACCACGACGTCCACCTCCGCGCCCTGTCCGCGGAGCTCGTCGGCGAGGTGCGGCTCTGCGATGTCCGCCTGCGGGAGGAGCACCCGCAGGCCCTCGATCGATCCGAGCCCACCCGTGATGTCGTCCGATGCGCGGGATGCGACGTAGGCCGGCTCGACGCCGCGCTCCCGAATCGCGTCCGCGGTCACCGGCCCGACGGCCGCGACACGCGGCCCGGCGAGCCCCGTCAGGCCCTCGCTGACCGCGGCGACGCCGTTGACACTCGTGAGGACGATCCAGTCGTAGGTCGGGAAGTTCGCGATCGCTTCCTCGAGCGTCCGGCGGTCGTCCGTCGGGAGGATCTCGATGAGCGGCACGATCGTGACCTCCGCGCCGAGGCGCTCGAGCTCGTCCGCGAGGCTCTTCGCCTCGGGGCGCGTGACGACGATTCGCCGTCCGGAAAGCGGTTGGTCAGCCACGGATCGCCGCCAGTATGCGGTCTGCGCCGCCGGCGAGTGCGTCGTCGGCGAGTCGCTCGCCGAGCTCACGCGGCTCACCCTCGCCTCGAACGCGCACCACGTCCGCTCCATCGACCGCTGCGACGAGTCCCTGCAGACGCACCCGAGGGGTCGTCGTCGTCACCGCGAGCGCCGCTACGGGAGCCGCGCAGCCGCCTCCCAGGGCGCGGAGAAACTCGCGCTCGGCCGTCGTCTCCGCACGTGCCGCCGGATCGTCGAGCTCGGCGAGAAGTACGCGGAGCGCGTCGTCATCGGCCCGGCACTGAACCGCCAGCGCCCCCTGTCCGGGAGCCGGGAGCATCGTCTCCGACGCGATCCATTCGGTGACCGCGTCCTCGAGGCCGAGCCGTCGCACGCCCGCGGCTGCGAGCACGGCAGCGTCGAACTCGCCGTCCACGACCTTGCGCACCCGCGTGTCGACGTTCCCTCGGATCGAGCGGACCTCGACGTCGGGACGGAGCGCGCGGAGCTGCGCAGCGCGGCGCAGGCTGCTCGTCCCCACGAGCGCGCCCGGCGGCGAGCTCCGCGAGCGTGCCGACCGTCGCGCGCCACGAGGCAGTCGCGAACGTCCTCGCGTCGTGTGACCGCAGCAACGACGACGCCTTCCGGATCCTCGGTCGGCAGGTCCTTGAGCGAGTGCACGGCGAGGTCGATCTCCCCGTCGCGGAGCGCCCGCTCGAGCTCCGCGGTGAAGAGCCCCTTTCCGCCGATCTCGGGCAGCGGCTCGCCGCTCGCCTGCGTCCGGTCGCCGGCGGTGGTGACGACCTTCGTCGCGCACTCGAGGCCGGGCCGTGCGGCTGCGAGGAGACCGATCACGAGCTCGGTCTGCACGCGCGCCAGCGCCGATGCCCGGGTGCCGAGAGTGACCGCCGCGGGAAGCGGCGGACCGCTCACTGATCGCTCGGAGCGGAGATGCCGAACAGGTCGCGCACGGCGTCGGCGACCTCGTCCGCCTCACCGGCACCCGCGCGCTCGCGAGCTCGGACCGTCGGATCGTGGAGGAGCCGCTTCACGAGCGTCCGCGACAGGTGCTCCATCCGCTCCGCGACCGCCGGATCGACGTCTCCGAGATCGCGCAGAGCGCGTTCGACCTCCCGCTCGCGGATCGAGCTCCGCCTGCCGACGCAGCTCGGAGAGGAGCGGCTCGACCTCGAGCTCGCGGTACCGGCGGCCGAACTCCTCGACCTCGTCCTCGACGACGGCCTCGACGCGCGGCACCTCGCGGAGCCTCGCCGTCATCGCGTCGTCCAGCCCGGCACGGAGGTCGTCGACGTCGAAGAGCCGTACGCCGTCGACGTCCGCGACCTCGCGCTCGACGTCCGCCGGCACGGCGAGGTCGACGAGGACGAGCGGCCGGTCGGCGCGGCGTGCCATCGCGCGGCGAACGTCGCCGACGCCGACGACCGGCGCCTCGGACGAGGTGGCGCTGATCGCGACGTCCGCCTCTGCGAGCGCCGCCTCGAGCTCGCCGAGGTCGTGCGCCGTCGCGTCGAAGCGACGCGCAAGGTCGTCGGCACGAGCTTTCGTCCGGTTGGCGACTGCAGCCTGCGCGATGCCCCGTCCGTGTGCGGCCTTCAGCGTCTGCAGCCCGATGCGCCCGGCTCCGATGACGAGGATTCGCCTGTCGCGAAGCTCTCCGAGCACGCCCTCGGCCAGCGCGAGCGCCAGCGAGCTCGCGGTCGCAGGGTTCGCGCCGATTCCGGTCTCCGCACGAGCGCGGCGACCGGCCGAGATCGCCGTTCGGAAGAGCAGGGTGAGGACGTCGCCGATCGTCTCCTCCTCCACGGCGGTCGCGAACGCCTCTCGCACCTGCCCCAGGATCTCGGCCTCGCCGAGCACGAGGGAGTCGAGGCCCGAGGCCACACGGCAGAGGTGCCGCGCGACGTCCTCGCCCGCGTGGACGTAGAGGTGATCGAGCAGCAGCTCCCGCGGCACCCCGTGTGCGGTCGAGAGCGCGTCGACGAGCTCGTCGCGCGCGTCCTCGACGCCGGAGGTCAAGTGCGCGTAGAGCTCGACGCGATAGCACGTCTGGAGCGCCGCGTGCTCGAGGACCGCCGGGCAGCGCTCCGCACCGAGCCCGAGAGAGCCGATGCGCTCACGCAGCTCGACGGGAGCCGTGCGGTGGCTGAGACCGAGGCAGACGAGGCGGTGCACGCCGCGTAGATGCTACTCGGCTCGATGATCGAGAATCGCGGGATGCGCGCGCTCGGCATCGACGTCGGCGGCACGTTCACCGACGCGGTGCTCGTCTCGGACGGTGAGATCCGGATCGCGAAGGTTCCGACAGCCGAACGACAGGAGAGCGTCGGTGGTCGAAGCGGCCGCCGCCGTCGGCGCCGAGGACGTCGAGCGCTTCACGCACGGGACCACCATCGCGACGAATGCACTCCTCCAGCGGCGCGGCGCGCGAACGGCGCTGGTGACGAACGAGGGCTTCGAGCACGTCCTGCACCTGCGCCGGCAGACACGCGCACACCTGTATCGGCCGTGCGTCGAGCATCCGCCCCCGCTCGTGCCGCTCGAGCGCTGCGTCGGCGTTCGTGGACGAACCGGTTCCGGAGGCGAGCTCGTGCCGCTCGACCTCTCCACGCTGCCCGATCTCGACGCGGAGGCGATCGCCGTCTCGCTGCTCTTCTCGTTCCGCGACAGCGAGCCCGAGCGCCGGGTCGCCGAGGAGCTGAGGCGCCGCTATCCGAGCGCGCACGTCGTCGCGTCGCACGAGGTGGCTCCCGAGTTCCGCGAGTACGAGCGGGCGTCGACGACCGCTGTCGACGCGTACCTCGGGCCCGTCCTCGCGCGCTATCTCGGCGCCCTCGCGGGCGCCTGCACGGACGCGCGGCTTCCGACGCCCCTCGTGATGCGCTCGTCGGGCGGTCTCGCGACGCTGGAGGAGGCGGCGGCGCACGCGGCGTTCGCCCTCCTCTCCGGCCCGGCCGCCGGCGTCGTGGGCGCAGCGAGGCTCGCCGCGCTCGCCGGCTTCGAGAACGCGCTCTCGTTCGACATGGGCGGCACGTCGACGGACGTGTGCGCGATCGTCGACGGCGACGCACGTCGCGAGCACGAGCGTCTCGTGGGCGGGCTTCCGGTCCGGCTCCCCACTCTCGCCGTGCACACGGTCGGCGCGGGCGGAGGCTCGATCGTCCGGCTCGACGAGGGTGGAGCCCTGCGCGTCGGCCCCGAGAGCGCGGGCGCCGATCCCGGCCCGGCGTGCTACGGGCGCGGCGGAGCACGAGCGACGGTGACCGACGCGAACCTGCTCCTCGGACGGCTGCCCACGATGCTGCCCGGAGGAATCGAGCTCGACCGAGCCGCGGCCGAGCGGGCCCTGGGTGGAATCGACCCCGCCGGGGTGATCGACGTCGTGAACGCCGAGATGGTGCGCGCCCTCCGCGTCGTCTCCGTCGAGCAGGGCCTCGACCCGCGCGACTTCGCGCTGGTCGCATTCGGCGGCGCGGGCCCGCTCCACGCCTGCGCCCTCGCGGAGGAGCTCGGCATGACGACGGTGCTCGTCCCGGCCGCGGCCGGAGTCCTCTCGGCGCTCGGCCTCGTCGCCGCCGACGAGCGGCGCGACGCCGTGCGGACGTTCGTCATGCCACTCGCCGATGCGGGACGGCTCCCCTCCGAGGGGGAGGCCGATCTGCGCTACGTCGGCCAGTCGTTCGAGCTCGCAGTGGCGCTCGGGCCTCGTCTCGCAGAGCGCTTCCACGACGCGCACGAGCGGCGGTACGGCTACGCGGATCGCGACCGCGCCATCGAGCTCGTCGCGGTGCGGACGGCGGAGGTCCGTCCTGCACCGAACGTGACGGTCGGAGGCCCGTCGCTCACCGCGCGCGGCCCACAGGTGCTCGAGCTGGACGGCGCGACGGCCTGGGTCCCCGACGGCTGGGCCGGTGCGACCGACCGGCACGGGACGTTGATCCTCGGGAGAGCGGCGTGATCGACATCGAGCTGCAGGTCATCGGCGCGTCGCTCCGAGCGATCGCCGAGGAGATGGGCGCCGCGCTGATCCGCTCGGCGTTCTCCGCGAACATCAAGGAGCGTCGGGACTGCTCGACGGCGCTCTTCGACCGTCACGGCCGCATGGTCACGCAGGCGGAGCACATCCCCGTCCATCTCGGCGCGATGCCCGAGGCGGTGGCGGCGGTCATGGCACACGACCCGGCGCCGGGCGAGCCGTGGATCCTGAACGACCCGTACGCGGGCGGAACGCACCTGCCCGACCTCACCATCGTCACGCGTACCGAGCTCGGCTTCGCCGTGACCCGTGCGCACCACGCGGACGTCGGCGGCTCGGAGCCGGGAAGCCTGCCTCCGGGGTCACGAACGCTCGACGAAGAGGGAGTCGTCATCCCTCCCACGCAGGCTCGACGACGCGACCCTCGACTCTCTCGTCTCGCGCATGCGGAACCCGGACGAGCGCCGCGGCGACCTGCGCGCGCAGCTTGCCGCCCACCGGCTGGCCGAGGAGCGCATCTCCGAGCTCTGCGCCCGGCGTGGGCGCGAGCGCGTCGCCGCTGCGATGGAGGAGCTGCTCGCGTACTCGGAGCGCGTCGTCCGCAGCGCGATCCGGGATCTTCCCGACGGCCGCTTCGAGGGCGCTGACGAGTTCGAGACGCCGCTCGGGCTGCTCGAGATCCGAGCGCGCGTGACCATCGCCGGCGACTCGATCGACATCGACTTCGAGGGCACCGCCGCGCAGTACGACGGCAACCTCAACTGTCCGCTCGCGGTCACTCGCTCGGCGTGCTTCTACGTCGTGCGCTGCCTCACGGCGCCGGATCTGCCTGCGTCGGGCGGCGCGTTCGTCCCGGTCACCGTCCGCGCCCCGGAAGGCTGCCTCGTCAACGCCCGCTCGCCCGCCGCGGTCGCGGCGGGGAACACGGAGACGTCGAGCCGGATCACGGACGTCGTCTTCGACGCCTTCTCGCAGGCGATCCCCGTCCCCGCACAGGGCCAGGGGACGATGAACAACACCGTCCTCGGGAACGACCGCTTCACGTACTACGAGACGATCGGCGGCGGCCAGGGCGCGTGCCCGGACGCCGACGGGCCCTCGGCTGTCCACGTCGCGATGTCGAACACGTACAACACGCCCGGCGGAGGCGCTCGAGCTCGCGTACCCGCTCCGCGTCGAGCGGTACGAGCTCCGTCGCGGCTCGGGCGGGGCGGGTCTCCACCGGGGCGGCGACGGTGTCGTGCGCGAGCTGCGCATCCTCGAGCCGTGCCGGCTCTCGCTCCTCACGCAGCGACGCGCGCTCGCGCCGCGCGGAGCGCGCGGCGGCGAGGACGGCCTCCCGGGCCGCAACTTCCTGAACGGCATGGAGCTTCCGGCGATCGCCAACCTCGACCTGCAGGCAGGCGATCTCCTCCGGATCGAGACCCCTGGCGGCGGCGGCTGGGGCGAGCCCGGCTAGAGGCGGTAGAGCGTGAAGCGCTCGTCCTGGTACGCAACCGGAAGATCGAGCTGGAGGTCGGAGCGGAGACCGTCGACGACGACGTAGGCCGCGCCGTAGCCGCGCGGGATCGCGAGGTCGCCCGTGCGGAAGAAGCGGCGCGCGTCCTTCGCCCGTTCGTACGGGCGGTTCTCCTCCGTGTCGGCGACGTGGCCCGGCGGCGCGAC
The DNA here is from genome assembly GCA_963754175.1 of uncultured Gaiellaceae bacterium. Taxonomy (GTDB): domain Bacteria; phylum Actinomycetota; class Thermoleophilia; order Gaiellales; family Gaiellaceae; genus GMQP-bins7. The sequence goes on from CAVWES010000021.1 coordinate 33,342, forward strand.
GGCGATGTAGACGGGTGCAAAGGCGGCGAGGCGGAAGCTCGTCTCGGGATCCGAGTACACGATCGCCCCGGTCCCGACGTCGCGACGAACCGCCTCGACCAGGCCGGGCGAGAGCTTCGCGAGCTCGGGCTGGGTGGTTCGCGTCCAGTCGAGGAGGCCTCCTCCGATCACCGGCGTGAGGAAGGCCGCCGAAGCGAGGGCGGCCCCGATCTCGAGCGCGCGGTCGGCGTCGGACGAAGCCGAGGACGAGCGCGGCGACGGCTCCGACGACCGCGAACCACGCGATCCAGGCGGGCGCCGGGTTCCGCAGCACGTAGTCGAAGTCGCCCGGGTAGACGATCTGGAAGAACATCCCGGCACCGAGCGCGAGCGGGATCAGGAGCGGCCCGGCGAGCCGCATGAGCACTCCCATGCCTCCGGCGAACGCGAACGCGAACGGGAGGAACCCGGCTGCCCGCCGCGCCTGCGAGATCGAGACGAGGTCGGCGAGGGAGGTGAAGAGGAACGGCACCAGCATCACCGCGAACACCGCGAGCGCCCCACCGACGACGTACGCAGCCCAGCGGCGGCGCGCGGCGAAGCCGGCCACCGGGATGAGGAGCAACGCCGCGATCGCGACGGCGCCGGCGCGCGTGAAGACCTCGGGGGCGAGGTTGTACGACGTCGGCGAGTGGACGACGAGCTGCCCCTTGTACTGCTCGAAGGCGCGCTGGAGCTCATCCGCGTCGGGTGACACCGACCGCGTGTCGTTCACGATCGGCCGCAGCCAGAGCAAGAACAGCGCCGCCGGACCGACGAGCGCAGCGAGCGCGAGCGAGCCGGTCCGCAAGTCCTGTTCGCTCCCACAGCACACGCACGACGAGGAAGCCGACGAACGGGATCCAGAGGAAGATCGCGTACGTCGGGTGGACGACGGCCAGGACGAGCCCGGCGGCCGCCGTCGACGCCACGAGCCCCACGGACGGCGAGCGCACCGACTCGAGCGCGAGCGCGAGTGCGGCCGGTACGAGGAGCTGGCGCGACGCGGTGGCAGGGAGCGAGAGGAAGACGTAGGCGCCGCCCATGCCCGGTGCGAAGCAGATCATCGCGACCTGCGCAGCAGCGGTGACCCCCGCCGCCCAGGTCCGGCGGAACAGCGCCCACCCCACCTCGAACGCGAGGACGACGGCGATCGGGGCGAGGATCGACGGGAGATGGACGACGACGCGCTCGGGATCCTCGCCCGAGAGCTTCGCGATCAGCGCGATGAAGCCGTGCCAGAGCGGGAACGCGTACCCGGGATGCAGGCTGCCGTCGGCGAACTCCGAGACCCGGTCGAGCGAGAGCTTGTCGAGGTCGAGCAGCTTCCGTACGCGAGCGAGGTGGAACAGGCCGTCGCCCTGGACCGCGGGGGCGACGATCCAGAGCAGCACGCCGACGATCCCGCCCCAGAAGAGCGCCCACGCCCGACGCGGTGGGGCGGCCACCCCGGAGGGCCACGTGCGGAAGCGACGAAGAGCCACACCGGCGACCGCGACCACGACGAGCAGGGCGAGCGTCAGCGTCAGCGTCGAGCCGAGCGCGAACGTGACCGCGAGCGCGCCGAAGACGGCGACGAGCGACCAGGCGAGGGTCGCCGACAGGCTCCGCACGCCGAGCGCTCTCGCGAGCAGCCAGCCCGGAGCGAGCAGGAGGGCAGTCGCGAACGCGAGCCTGAGATAGAGGAGGACCACGGTCAGCGCTCGACGAGAGTCGCAGCATCGGCCGACGCGAGCCACGCCGCGCCGTCGCGATACGCGCGGCCGCGCTCACCGCGAAAGACGAGCCCCCGAAGCCGCAGCGACGCGAGCAACAGCCGCCGCGCACGCTCCGCCACCTTCGGGCCGCGGTGCTTCGTGAGGAAGAGAAGGTGCCCGCGGAGGTTCTCGCGATAGAGCCGCCCGCTGTGCGACGCGCCGCGCACGTGCACGCACTCGGCACCCGGGAAGAAGACGACCTCCCAGCCCGCCTCGTGGAAGCGGAAGCACCAGTCCGTCTCCTCGCTGAACAGGAAGTAGTCCTCGTCGCAGTAGCCGACCTCCTCGACCGCCTCGCGGCGCAGGAGCATGCATGCGCCCATGACGACCTCGACGTCGCGCACCTCGTCGTGGTCGAAGCCGCCGGCGTAGAACGCGTTCAGCGCAGACGAGCGCGGGGCGAGCTTCCGCAGGAAGAAGTACTCGGTCGCGAGCCGCCAGACAGTCGGAAATCCGCGCACCGAGCGCTGCAGCGTTCCGTCGGGGTTCAGGAGGCGCGGCCCGATCACGGCCGCTCGGGGCCGCGTGTCGGCGAAGTCGACGAGCCGCGTCAGGGCGCCCTCGGTCAGCCAGGCGTCCGCGTTGAGGAGAAGCGCGTACGTGCTCGTCGTCTCGCGAAGGCCGATGTTCCAGCCGGCGCCGAGCCCGCGGTTCTCGGACTCGATCACGCGGACGTCCGGGTAGCGCTCGCGCACGAAGGCGACCGTCCCGTCCCGCGAGCCGTTGTCCACGACGACGGTCTCGACGCCGCGAAGCGAGTCGAGGCACTGCTCGATCCACGGGAGCGCGTCGTAGGTCACGACCACGGCCGCGACGCGCGCGTCAGCCATGCTCGACTCCGGGCGCGCGCGCCGCCCCGCAACCCGTCGCGCAGCATGATCACGGCGCCCGGGAACGCCAGCAGCAGCGTGAGCAGGAAGTACAGGAAGCCGGCGGCGAACGCCTGGTTCGCGCCGACGCCGACACTGCCGAGGAAGCTCACGAAGAACGCCTCGCGCACGGCGATGCCGTTCAGCGTGAAGGGCACGAGCATGACGAGGAAGAGGAGCGGCCCGAACACGTAGTAGATCCGCGGGTCGAGGTCGATCCCGACCGCCTTCGCGGCCGCCCAGATCGAGAGGATGCGCACTGCCTGCACCGCGAGCGTCACGGCGAGCACCTTCCCGAGGACTCCCGGATGGCGCCGGTAGTGGTGGATGCCCTCGTAGAAGTGACGCAATGGCGCCTCCAGCCGCAACCGCTCGAGGAGCGGCTGCGTCCGGCGAAGCAGCGGCCGCGCAGAGCGCGCGAAGAACAGGAACCCGAGCACGAGCGTCCCGAACACGAACACGCCTTCGAGCCACAGGTAGCCGCTCACGTCGTACTCCCCGATCGAGAGCAGGAACCCGACCGCTCCGAGGGCCACCGTCGCCGCGCCTCCGACGCCGCGCTCGAGGAGCACGGTCCCCGTGACGACCGTCGCCCTCCCCGGATGCCGTCGCGTCGTCTCGACGACGCGGACCGCGTCGCCGCCGAGCGACGTCGGGAGCACCTGACCGGCCGTGTATGCGACGAAGTACGTGCGCGTGAGCCAGGGCACGCGCTCGAAGATGTCGTGCGCGGCGAGGAGCCAGCCCCAGCGCAGCGCGAGCACCGGGACGGTGACGACCATGATCGCCACGGCGAGTGCGAACCACGCGAGGTTCGTGTCCGCGAGGACGTCGAGCGTCGTGCCGAGCTCGATCTTCCAGATCAGGTACGCGATCGCCGCGGCGGTCAGGACGAGCGTCCCGACCTGACGCGTCCTCCGACTCATCGGCCGAGGACGTCGAGCGTCAGCAGCTCGTAGGCGATGTTCGACGCCGCGATCGCCGTCGGAGCACCCGGCCCGTCGTACGGCGGACTCACCTCGACCACGTCGTACCCGGAGAAGCGGAGGCCGCGCAGGGCACGGACGAAGGCGAAGGCCTCGCGCGTCGTCAGACCACCGGCTTCCGGCGTTCCCGTCGCGGGCGCGTACGCCGGATCGAGGACGTCGATGTCGAAGGAGAGGAAGAGCGGCCCGTCGCCCGCGCGTTCGCGGGCGCGCGATCCGTACTCCTCCGCCGAGAGAGCGACGAGCTCCTCGCAGGGGATGACGTCGAAGCCGAGCTCTGCCGGCATGCCCGCGTCCTCGGGCCCGTACAGCGAGCCGCGCATGCCGGCGAGCAACGATCGACCGGGATCGAGCAGCCCTTCCTCGACTGCACGCCTGAACGGCGAGCCGTGATAGAAGCGCTGCCCGACGTAGGTGTCCCACACGTCGGCATGAGCGTCGAGGAGGACGAGGCCGAGGGGGCCGTGGACGGCTGCGTGCGCCCTCAGCTCCCCGAGTACCACCGTGTGATCTCCACCGAGACACAGCGTCCGCGCTCCCGCACGCACGATCGGCTCGAGGTGCTCCGCGATCTGCGTGGCCGTCCGCTCCGCATTGCCGGGCGTGACCGCGACGTCGCCCATGTCCGCAACAGACAGGGCCCCGAACACCTGTGCTCGCTGGACGGGGTTGTACGGCCGGAGCGCAATCGAGGCCGACCGCACCGCTTCCGGGCCGAACCGCGCCCCCGGCCTGTTCGTCGTGCCTGTGTCGAAGGGGATTCCGAGGACGGCGACGTCCACACCGCTCGGGTCGTCGACGTGCGGACAGCGCCCGAAGGTCCGGACACCGGCGTAGCGTGGCGTCTCGAGCGCGTCGGAAGGCTCGTAGCGCGGGCGTCCGTCGGTCGTCACGGCGCGACGGTACCAAGCTGGTGGGCTAGCTTCGGCCCGGCTCCGCAGTCGAGCGAGCGCGCGCGGATGGCGTCCTACCGCGCGCGCCGATCCGGCGTCAGTAATGAGCTAGGCAGCCTCGAAGCGCGACGAGCTCGCCGTCCGTCTCGCCCACGGGGACCGCGTCCGAGCGGCGCTTGCGCGGGATCAGGAGCGAGACGAGAGAGCCGGCGCCGACGACGACCGCACCGACCGCGAGCGCGGGCACGAGCCCGTCGGTGAACGTCTCGGGCGTCCCGTAGCCGCCGGCATGCGCGAAGACCGACGCGAGCACCGCGACACCGAGCACGCCGCCGACCTCGCGGATCGCATTGTTGGCGCCGGACGCTTTGCCCTCCTCCTGTCTGCCGCACCGCGGAGAGGACGACGTTCGCGACGGGAGCGAAGAACATGCCCATCCCGATCCCGGAGACGATGAAGGGGCCGACGAAGGACGAGTAGCCCGCCGTCGGTTCGGTCACCAAGGCGATCCAGGCGAGGCCGATCGACTGCAGGGCGAGGCCCAGCACCATGAACGGTCGGCCGCCGATGCGATCGGAGAGCGCCCCCGCGATCGGGGCCACCACCATCGGCATGGCCGTCCAGGGCAGAACCCTCAGGCCGGACTCGAGCGGCGAGTAGCCCTGCGCGGTCTGGAAGAACTGCGTGAGCAGGAAGATCGATCCGAACATCCCGAAGTACATGAAGAGCGACGCGCCGTTCGCGGCCGAGAAGGCCCGGTCGCGGAAGAAGCGCATCGGCAGCATCGGCTCGGCCGTCCGCAGCTCCCACGCGACGAACGCGGCGAGGAGCAGCGCGCCTGCGACGAACGAGGCGACGATCTGCGGGCTCGACCAGCCGTCCGAGTTCCCGTTCACGAGGCCCCAGACGATGCCGAGCAGACCCGCGCTCGCCGAGTGCCAGCCCGGGGAGGTCGAGCGCCTTGTCCGGCCCGTGCGACTCGCGGAGCTGCGTCGCGAGCGGGAGCAGGAGGAGTGCCGACGGGGACGTTGAGCCAGAAGATCCACTGCCACGAGATGCCCTCGACGACCGCGCCGCCGACGAGGGGGCCCATCGCGACGGCGAGCCCGGCGATGCCGGACCACGCGCCGAGCGCCATGCCCCGCCGGTCGGCGGAGACGGCCGCGCTCAGGATCGTCAGCGTCAGCGGCGTCACGATCGCGCCGCCGACGCCCTGGAAGGCGCGTGCCGCGATGAGCCATTCGGTCGACGGCGCCAGCGCGGCGAGCGCGGAGGCGCCGGTGAAGATCGCGACCCCGATCATGAACATCCGCTTCCGGCCGAAGCGGTCGCCGAGCGCGGCGCCCGTCAGCAGGAAGACGGCGAAGGTGAGTGTGTACGCGTTGACGATCCACTCGAGCTGCTCGATCGACGCGCCGAGGTCCACGCGAATGACGGGTAGGGCCGTCGAGACGACGAGGTTGTCGAGCACGACCATGAAGAGCGCGATCGACGTGATGGCGAATGTCCAGAGCGTGCGCGTGCCGGCCTTCATCGTGACCTCCCGGTGTCCGTCTGGTAGCGATCTAGTGACTGATTACTCACCTGATTGAGAAAAAAGAGAAGAGCCCTCATGCGTCTTCCTCCCTGCACCCTTCCGCGAGACGCGCAGCCCAGGAGTCGCGGGGCTCGTCCTTGATCGAGTAGTTCATGGCCGCGAGGACGTTCATCAGCATCCCCTTCGCGAAGAACCGTGCGACGGTGGCCCGGTCGGCACCGGAGACGGTCTCGACGTAGTCCACGAGTCGCCCGAAGCCCTGCGCAGTTACCGCGCGGATCTCGTCGTCCTCGACGGATGCCGCGTACGACTGGAGCTGCCCCTGGAGCATCGTCTTGTCGTTCTCGATCGAATCCGCGTACGTTGCACCGATCGCGGCGAGCGCCTCGGCGCCGGACTTCCCGGACGCTGCTGCGCGGAACGAGTCGAGCGTCCTCGCGAGGCAGCCCTCGATCACGGCGAGGAAGAGCTCCTTCTTCGAGCCGAAGAGGCGAAACAGGTACGGCTGCGAGATGCCGGCACGCCGAGCGATCGCGTCGGTCGACGCACCGTGGAGCCCGCGGAGCGCGAACTCGATCGGTTGCGGCCTCGAGCACCGCCACGCGCCGCTCGTCCGCCGTCTGCCTCGTCGTCGTCGCCTGTGCCACGGCGTAGGAAGTTAGCACTCACTCACAACGATGTCAAGACCCTCGCGACGCGCTCGACCTCCTCCTCGGTCGTCGTCGTCGCGAGCGGGAGCGCGAGCGCACGCTCGAAGGCGCGGTCGGCGCCCGGGAACGCGCCCTGCGCACGGTACGGATCGAGGCGATGGAGCGCCCACGTCCCGATCTGCGCCTCGATGCCGGCGTCTCCGAGCGCGGCGAGCGCCTCGTCGCGCCGGTCGAGCTGCACGACGTAGGCCTGCCAGCCGTGGCGATCGCCCTCGGCGGCCGACGGGGTGAGGACGATGTGCTCGAGGCGCTCCGTGTACCACCCTGCGACGCGCTCGCGCGCCGCGAGGAGCTCCTCGAGTCGGGCCAGCTGCGGGATGCCGATCGCGCAGAGGAGATCGGGAAGGCGGTAGTTGAAGCCCGGCGCCGGCATGTCGCCGAGCGTCGCCCAGCCGTGATGCCGGAGGCGCCTCACGGCGGCGTCGAGCCCTGTCTCGTCGGTCGTGACCGCGCCCCCCTCCCCGGTCGTGACGATCTTGCGCGGGTGGAACGAGAGGCACGCCGCCACCCCGAGCGCGCCGCACGGCGTTCCGCGGTAGCTCGCGCCGAGCGCCCCGGCGGCGTCCTCGACGAGCAGGACCTCCTGCGGTACGGCGGTCTGCAGCGCCTCCCACTCGACCGGTCGGCCGAAGAGGTGCACCGCCATGACGGCGCGCGTCCTCGGCGTCACCGCCGCAGCGACGGCGGCCGGGTCGAGGACGAACGTGTCCGGTTCGACGTCGACGAGCACCGCGTGTGCTCCGCACAGCTCCACCGCGTTCGCCGTGGCCGGGAACGTGTAGGCCGGGACGATCACCTCGTCGCCCGGTCCGATCTCGAGCGCAAGGAGCGCGAGATGAAGCGCCGCGGTTCCCGACGAGACGGCGGCGGCGTGCGCGGTCCCGACGGCCTGCGCGACGGCCGCCTCGAACTCGGCGACCTTGGGACCCATCGTGAGCTGGCCCGTCCGCACGACCTGCGCGACGGCGTCGAGCTCGTCGTCTCCGACGTCCGGCCGCGCGAGCCGGATCGGGTCGCTCACCTGGCGCCGTTCTCCCGGTACCACGCGATCGTCCGCTCGAGCCCCTCGTCGAGCTCGACCTTCGCCGCGAAGCCGAGGAGCTCGCGTGCCTTGTCCACGTTCGGAATCCGGAGCTCGACGTCGCTGTAGTGGAGCGGCTGGAACACGAGCTCGGCGGAGCAACCCGTGAGCCGCTTGATGCGCTGCGCGAGGTCGTAGATCGTCACGGCCGAGCGTGCGTTCCCGACGTTGAAGCTCTCGCCGACGGCGTTCGGGTGCTCGAGCGCGAGCATCAGCGCGTCGACCATGTCGTCGACGTAGCACCACGCGCGGATCTGCGAGCCGTCCCCGTGGATCACGAGGTCGTTCCCCGCGAGCGCCGTCTCGATGAACGCGCGGATGGCTCCGCCCCCGATCTGTCCCGGCCCGTACACGTTGAACGGGCGCACCGAGACAGCCGGCAGGCCGAGCTCGTCGTGGTACGCGTGCGCCATGTGCTCGCCGGCGAGCTTCGAGACGGCATACGTCCAGCGCGCCTCGCCGACGGAGCCCTGCGTGGTGACATGCTGCTCGTCGACCTTGAACGCGTAGGTGCCGAAGACCTCGCTCGTCGAGAACTCGATGAAGCGCTCGACGGTGTCCTTCGTGGCGAGCGCCGCTTCGAGGGCGTTGTACGTGCCGATGAGGTTCACCCGCATCGTCCGCACCGGGCTCTCGATCACCGTGTCGACGCCTGCGATCGCGGCGGCGTGCACGACGTGGGTCGCCCCCCGCACCGCCTCGTTCAGGAACGGCGCATCGAGGACGTCGCCCTGCACGAAAGTGAAGTTCGGGTGCCCGGCGAGCGCGGTTCCGCCGAGCGTGTCGCGATGGAGGTTGTCGATGGCGACGATCTCGTTCTCGTCCACGAGCCGTCGCGCGAGCGTCGTGCCGATGAACCCGGCGCCACCCGTGACGACGATGCGCTTTCCGGTCAGAGCCACGCGGCGAGTCTACGTTCGCCCGTATCGCGCGGGCCCGCCGAGATCGCGAACACGAGGGCCGCGACTACGGCGACACTCGCGAGCGCGGGACCGTCCCCGCGCGGCCAGCCGCGATACCAGTCGAGCGCCTCGAACACCGTGAGTGCGAGCGGCACGAACCAGAGCGCCGAGAGCCGCGGCCGCGCGAGCGCGATCGGGACGACGAGCAGCACGAGGTAGTGGAGCCAGAGGATCGGCGTGAGGACGAAACCCGCAGCGAGCGCGAGGACGAACGCACGCCGGTCGCCTTCGCCGTCGTCGCGAGCCGCGGGCGACACGCCACGCGAGCACGAGCAGCGCGGCGGCAGCCACCACGACGAGAACGCGTGCGAGCGTCGCGGGAAGGCCCAGCGCGACGAGGATCGCGAACGCCGAGTAGGAGTTCTCCGCCTCGACCTCCGAGAGCCGGCGAAGGAGCTCGGGGTAGTCCCCGAGCCCGTCGGAACCCGATCACCGCCCACGACGCGAGTGCGAGACCGAGCGCGAGCGCGCGCAGCACCCGACGGCGGCGGTCCACCGGCGCGTCGCCGCCAGCCACACGAGGAGCGGCCAGAGGAAGACCTTCAACACGACCGCACCCCCGAGGGCGGCGGACGCGGCGACGACCCGGTCGCGATACCGCCACGCGAGCGCGACGAGCAACGCGAGCACCGGCCCGACGGCGCCGTACTCGATGTTCTCCAGCGTCGGGGGGTACAGCAGCGCTACGGGGTAGCAGCGCCAGTCGCGGACGTCGAGCACGAGCAGCGCTCCGACCACGCATGCGACGAGCAGAAGCGACACGAGCACCCCGACCGGCGACGAGCCGCCGATCTCGTCGGGGAGCGCGGTCGCAGGGATGAGGACGATCGCGAGGAGAGGCGGGTAGACGTACGGCGCCGGCGCGTCCTCCGACACGGTCTCGGGATCGACGTAGGGGCTCTCGCCGGAGCGGACGTCGTCGGCCGCCTTCAGGAAGATCGCGAAGTCGAACGGGACCTCGAGGCCGCCGAGCGAGCGCAGCGAGTTCGCCCACAGCGAGTCGTCGTGCCAGCGGCTGGACACGGCTCTCGCTCCGACGGGGAGCAGGATCGCGACGGCGAGCACACAGGCGACGACTGCAGCAATCCGACGTCCGGACGCTGGAGGCACGGGGCGTGAGAGTACCCTGAGCGCATGCGCGCAGCCGCGCCGCTCGCTCGTTCTCGTCGCAGCGCTCGTCGCGAGCACCTCCGTGTGGGGCGCAACGTCCCCCACGACCTCGCTGCGCGTCACGTACTGGGAGGACGGGGCAGTCGACGTCGAAGAGCGTCACGTGGACGCTCCGGTGCGACCCGGCGAGCGGCTCGCTCGCCCGGCCGGCCCGTGCCTGTACGCGCCTTGCCGCAGGAGGCGTGAAGCTGTTCGCCCCGCTGCGCAAGGACATGGTGTGCACGGAGATCTACGGCGGCCCGCAGCGGGCGCGCGTCGTCGGGACGGTCGACGGGAAGCGCGTCTGGGCGACGTTCACGCGCCGGGACGGCTGTGAGATCGATCGCTGGCAGCGCATCTCGCCGTGGCTCGTGCCTCCCGGCGGCGTGACCTAGCAGCGCGCCTCGACCATCTACCATCGGCCGCCGTGACGACGGTTCTCTTCGTGGGCGCGGGGCGCCATCAGCGCCGCGCGATCGCGCAGGCACGAGCGCGCGGGTTACGTGTCGTCGCGGTCGACCGCAACGAGGAGGCGCCGGGCCTCGCGGAGGCCGACGTCGCCGAGGTGGTCGACTTCACCGCCGTTCCGGAAGTGCTCGAGGTCGCGCAGCGAGTGGGGGTCGACGGGGTGCTCACCGTGTCCGCGGATCGCGCCGTTCCGGTGGTGGCCGCCGTCGCGGAGGCGCTCGGGCTCCCCGGAATCGGGACGCAGACCGCGCACCTGCTGACGCACAAGCGCGCGATGCGCGACGCGCTCGGTGCGCAGAGCTCTGCCGCAACCGCCGTACGCGAGCCTTCGCTCCGCCGACGACGTCGCTGCGGCGCTCTCCACGGTCTCGTTCCCCGCGGTCCTGAAGCCGGTCGACTCGGGCGGCCAGCGCGCCGTCTTCCGCATCGAGAGCCGCGAGGAGCTCGAGCGGGACCTTCCGGAGGCGATCGCCGAGTCGCCGACGGACGAGGCGCTCCTCGAGGAGTTCGTCGACGGCGTCGAGCTGAACGGCATCGTGATCGCACGCGACGGCGAGCCGGCCCTCGTCACCCTCTCCGATCGCCTTCGCCCGCCGGGCGTCGGCTTCGGCGTCGGCTGGATCCACGTCTATCCGCCGTCGATCCCTCCGGAGCAGCTGCGCCTCGCCGAGCAGGTGGCCGTCGACTCGGTGCGTGCACTCGGGCTCCGCGACGCGATCGCGTTCCCGCAGCTCATCGCCTCGCCGGACGGCGGTGTCGCCGTCGTCGAGGTGGCGGCACGGATTCCCGGTGGCCAGATGGCCGACCTCGTGCGCCACGCAGTGGGAGTCGACCTCGTCGACGTCGCGCTCAGGCAGGCTCTCGGCGAAGAGGTTCCGGACGAGGTCGCACTGCCGCGTTTCACGCAGCCGCTCGCGATCCGCTTCTTCACGGCGCAGCCCGGCCCGCTGCCGACCGGGCGCGTCACGCGCATCGGCCCGCTCGACGCCGTGCTCGCGTCCGAGGGGGTCGTGCAGGCGGACACGTACCTCCAGCTCGGCGAGACGATCAGGCCCGTCCGCCGCGACGGCGACCGCCGCGGCTACGTCATCGCCGTGGCCGACTCGCCGCAGGAGAGGCGCTCGCCCGGGCAGAGACCGCGGCGACGCTGCTCGAGGTCGAAGTAGAGGTCGCCGCATGAGCTGCTCGTTCGACCTCGCGCACTACGCCGAGATCCTCGAGGCGGCGAAGACGGGCGGCTACCGGTTCACGACCTTCGGCGAGCCTCCCGTGCGCGGCGACATCTTCCTCCGCCACGACATCGACCTCTCGCTCGACGCCGCGCTGCAGATGGCGGAGCTCGAGGCCGAGCACGGCGTCCAGGCGACCTATCTCCTCATGACCGAGTCGGTCTTCTACAACCTCGCGTCGAGCGAAGGGGCGGCGGCGATCGCTCGGCTGCGCGAGCTCGGCCACGCCGTCGGCCACCACGCCGTCCACCCGAACGTCGAGCTCGACGACCGCTTCGACCCGGTCGTCTCGTGGCACAACCCGAAGGCGGAGTTCATGTCGCAGACGATCCCGGGCGCGATCAACGTCTACGCAGAGCCGTACTTCGACCCGCCGACGTATCGCTCGGACTCGAACCAGCACTGGCGCTCGGGCTGTCCGCACGAGGAGCTTCGCGGCGGCGGGTTCACGTGGCTGCAGATCCTCGTCCACCCGGCGATCTGGGTGTACCAGGGCGCGACCATGGGGCTGACGATGCGCTCGCTGCTCAATGCCGAGAAGGCGCGTCGACTCGAGCAGCTGGCCGCCGACGGCATCGACCTTGACTGACGGCACGCCGCTCAGGGTCGTCCACTGCCCGGTGAACACCGCCGGCGTGCCGTGGGCGAACGTCGAGGCGCTGCGCCGCCGGGGCGTCGACGCGCAGCTCGTCGTCTTCAACCGCTACACGCTCCACTCCGAGGCCGACTGGTCGCTCGAGCGCCGCGGCGGGCTCGTCCGCAAGCAGCTGACGCAGTGGTCGGCGCTCGCGCGGCTCCTCCCGCGCGCCGACGTCTTCCACTTCTACTTCGGGCTCACGCTCGTGCCGCAGTCGGTGCAGTACCCGATCCTCGGCGCGCTCCGCAAGAAGTCGGTGATGCACTACCTCGGCTCCGACATCCGCGGGAAGTCGCCCGCGGAGCTCGCGTCCGGCAGGAAGGCCGGCGCACAGGTGGTCGGCTCCTACGACGCGATCCGCTGGGTGCCGGAGGCGGAGATGATCCCGCCCGGGATCGACCTGACGACGATCGAGCCCGCACCGCCGTCCGACCGCACGCGTCCCGTGATCCTGCACGCACCCTCGTCGCGTCGTCGCAAGGGGACGGAGCATGTCATCGCCGCGTGCGAGGGGCTCGACGCCGATCTCGTCCTCGTCGAGGGGCTGCACCACGACGAGGCGTTCGAGCGCTACCGCGATGCCGACATCGTCGTCGACCAGCTCAATGCCGGCTGGTACGGGCTTTTCGCGATCGAGTGCATGGCGCTCGGGAAGCCCGTCGTCACGTTCCTGCACGACGAGGCCGTCGAGCGCACCGAGCGAGAGCTCGGCACGCGTGTGCCGATCGTGAGCGCGACGAAGGAGAGCCTTCGAGCGCGGCTCGAGCCGCTCGTCGCCTCGGCCGCCGAGCGCAGGAGGATCGGCGCCGAGTCGCGCGCCTACGTCGAGCAGGTGCACGACATCGAGCGGGTCGCCGACCGCCTGCTCGCGCTCTACGCTCGCCTCTGATGTCCTCTCTCGGCGGGCAGCTCAAGCGGCTGGGCAAGCACTCCGTCATCTACGGGCTCGGCGGGCTCGTCTCGCGGATCCTCGCGGTGCTCCTGCTGCCGCTGTACACGCGATACCTCTCGCCGTCGGACTACGGAAAGGTCGAGACGCTCATCGCGCTCACGACGGTCATCGGGATCGTCCTCCGCATGGGCATCTCGAGCGCGTTCTTCCGCTTCTACTTCGACTCGCCGGAGCCCGCGGCACGCCGGCTCGTGCTGCGCACCTCGTTCTGGTTCACGATGGGGATGGCGACGCTGGGCCTCCTCCTCGGGCTCGCGTTCTCGAGCCAGATCGCACAGAGGCTGTTCGGCTCGACGGACGACCGCGAGCTCGTCATGGCCGCGTTCGTCGGTCTCTGGGCAGGCATGAACTACGAACAGCTCACGTCGCTCTTCCGCGTCGAGGAGCGGTCGGTCGCCTTCGTCTCGGCGAGCCTCACGAACATCCTCGTCACCGTCGGCGCGACGCTGCTCCTCGTCGTCGTGCTCGACAAGGGGCCGGTCGGCGTCATCGTCGGCAACTTCACCGGGACGCTCCTCGTGTACGCGATCCTCGTCGGCTACCGGCGCGAGCAGCTCGGCCTCCAGTTCGACCGGCACCTCCTGCGCGAGATGAACCGCTTCGGGATCCCGCTCGTCCCCACGGCCCTCTTCCTCTGGGTCACGAACTTCTCGGACCGACTCTTCCTCGTCCACCTCGCGGACACGACCGAGGTCGGCCTCTACTCGGTCGGCGTCCGCATCGCGTCGGCCCTCGTGCTCCTGCTCACGGCGTTCCGCCTCGCGTGGCCCGCATTCGCGTACTCGATCGACGACGACGCCGCCGCCCGCAGGACGTACGCGTACGTCCTGACGTACCTCGTGGTGGTGACGACCTGGGTCGCGACCGGGCTCGCGCTCCTCTCGCCGTGGATCGTCCGCTGGATCGCAGCGCCGGCGTTCGAGGAGTCGTCGCGCGTCGTCGGCCCGCTCGCGTTCTCGACGGTCGCGTTCGCCGGCTACCTCGTCGTCGCGATCGGCGTCGGCCGCGCGCGGCGCACGCAGTTCAACTGGGTGGTCACCGGAGCCGCGGCGGTCGTCAACATCGCGCTGAACCTGCTCCTCATTCCCCCGTACGGGATGATGGGCGCGGCGATCGCGACGATCGCCGCCTACACGACGATGTTCGCCGGGATGGCGTGGTGGGCCCAGCGCATCTACCCGGTCGCGTACCAGTGGCGTCGCGTCGTGACGGCGGCCGCGACCGGGGTCGCGCTCGTCGCCGTGGGCAAGCTCGCCGGCGGCGGCCTACCCGTGTCCGTCCTGCTCGCGCTCGCGTACCCGCTCGCGCTGCTCCCGCTCGGCTTCTACCTCCCCTCCGAGCGGAGGGCGATCGGCGCGCGGCTCCGCCTCGCCCGCTGAGCGCTCAGGCGACGATCCGGTAGACCTGGAAGCACTCCGCGTACTCGCGGTTCACGTTGACGCCGTGGACGCGCGCGAGGTTCCAGATGTACTCGGGATCGGCGTAGCGCCGGTGCTGCTGCGAGGCGTAGCGGGCGAGCGCCGCGACCTTCCGCTCGACGTGTCGCTTCTCGAGCGCGATGTACGCGCCGTAGGAGAAGTCGAAGTTGTTCCACGGGACCTCGTACCCGAGGATCGTCGTCCGCTTGAACGCGCGCAGGCCCTCCTGCGCGATCGTCTGATGGTCCTGGTGGACGTCGTGGTGCGACGGCTGGAAGACGACGTCCGGCTCCCACTCCTCCCAGAGGGCGACGAGGAGCTCGAGGATGTCCTGCCGGCGCTGCGGGAACGTACGCACGTCGAAGTCGTGGACGGTGAGCCAGTCGTCGCGAATGCCGAGCTCGCCCGTCGCCTCGCGAACCTCGCGCGCGAGCGTGTCCGGCTCGAATCCCGGCGGGAGCGAGCGCGTCGCGATCGAGAACGCGACGTAGTGCACCTCGCAGCCGCCCTCGACGAGCCGCGCCATCGTCCCGCCGCACCCGAGCTCGCCGTCGTCCGTGTGCGGCGCGAGCACCAGGGCACGTTTCCAGGCCTCGATCACCGCGCCATTCAATCACTCGTGGCGTAACGTCTCGGCCGATGGAGCACGCCCAGCTCGCCGAGATCGCGGCGCTCGTCGGAGCGCTCGGCGCCGTGCTCGCGCTGATCACGCGCGGCGGCATCTTCCCGCTCACCGGGCTCGGGCTCCTCGGGGTGGCCACCGGCGGCCTCGCGTGGGCCCTCGTCGGCGACGACGACGTGAAGCTCCTGCTGGAAGATCCCGGAGGAGTCGCGCTCGTGGCGGTGGGCGTCGCGGCAGCGATCGTCTGCGCCGTGCCGCTCGCGCGCTACCCGGCGGCCGTTCCCGTCGCACTCCTCGCAGTTGCACCGTTCCGCGTGCCCGTACAGCTCGGCAACGACGAGGCCTTCCTGCTCCTCCCGCTCTACCTCGCCATCGCCGCCGCCGTGCTCGCGCTCGCGTACCGGGTCCTGCGCGGTGAGCGACCGCCCCCGCCCCCGTTCCTGCTCGCGCTGCCGCTCGCCGCGTTCGTGACCCTGGCCTCGACGTCGTTCCTCTGGACGTGGGACGAGCGAGCCGGAGGAATCACGCTCGCGTTCTTCGTGTTCCCGTTCGTCGCGGGCCTCGCGACGGTGGCTCGCAGCCCGATCGCCGACTGGCTCCCGCGCGCGCTCCTCGTGACGCTCGTCGCGCTCGGCACGCTCTTCGCCGCGATCGGCATCTGGCAGGCGCACACGCGCACGCTGTTCTTCGGTCGCGACGTCGAGGTCGCGAACGCGTACACGTCGTTCTTCCGGGTCACCTCGCTCTTCAAGGATCCGAGCCTCTACGGCCGCTACCTCGTGGTGCCGATCGCGGTGCTCCTGGTCGCGATCCTCGTGCGACGCGGCCGGACGCTCGACTGGGTCGTGGCGACGGCGTTCGTGGCCTTCCTCTTCGTCGGGCCTCTTCTACTCGTACTCGCAGTCGAGCTTCGTCGCGCTCTTCGTCGTCACGTTCGCGGTCGCGGTCGTGGGCGCGGATGGCAGGACGCGCATCGTCCTCCTCGCCTGCGCGCTCGTGGCGACGCTCGCCGCCGCCGGCGTTGCCGGGGCGTCCATCGGCGGTCGCTCGGCGAAGGACGTCACGAGCGGGCGCTCACGACTCGTGACGGTCACGCTCGACGCGTTCCGCGAGCGCCCCGTCGCAGGAGTCGGCGTGGGCGGCCAGCCGCGCGCGAGCTCGGAGATCGTCCGGAAGGGCTCACCGAGCCGGAACGCGTCGCACACGAGCCCGCTCACCGTGCTCGCCGAGCTCGGAGTCATCGGCTTCGCCCTCTACCTCTGGCTCCTCGCCGCCACGGTCTGGGCGCTCGTGCTCGTCTCCCGCACCGACCGGACCTTCGCCGTCGGTCTGGGTGCCGTCCTCCTCGCGCTCGTCGTGCACTCGCTGCTCTACGCCGGCTTCTTCGAGGATCCGCTGACCTGGGGCGTCATCGGGCTCACCGCGGCTGCCCTCGCGACGGCCCCGGAGCGGAGCGCCGCCGCGGAGCCGGCGACCGACGCCGCGCCGGCCGCTCCGGAGCTGCTGGCACACTGACCCACGGCCGCCGCGCCCGGCCGCCGCTTCATGCCGAAAGCCTTCGCCTGGATCCTCGCTGCGGTCACCGTGCTCGTGCTCGCGCTGTTCGGGCTCGCGATCGCCATCGCGCTGACGAGGCAGGAGCCGCCCTCGGGCTCGCTCGACACCGACCTCGAAGGCGTCACCGTCTCGGCCGAGACGACGACCGAGCCGGAGCCCGAGCCGCCTCCGGAGCCGGTCGGCGACCGCGAATGCTGGCGCACCTTCGGCGCCGACCCCAGGCGCTCCCTCGCCCGCCCCGATGCGACGCTCGGGCTCCCGGCGCGGAAGTTCACGTGGGCGCGCGGGCTCGGCAGCTACATCGAGTTCCCGCCCGTCTACTGCGAGGGTGAGCTCTACGTCAACGGGTTCTCGGGGACGACGTTCGCGATCGACGCCGCCACCGGGAAGATCCGGTGGACCCGACGCGTCGGCGGGACGCTCCCCTCCAGCCCTGCGATCGACGGGCCGCGCATCCTCGTCGCGTCGCAGGACGGCACGGTCACGGCGCTCAGCCGGCGGTCCGGGCGAAGGCTCTGGCAGGTGCGCACCGCCGGCAAGGTCGAGTCCTCGCCGGTCGTCGTCGACGGGCTCGCGTACTTCGGCTCGCACGACGGCCGGCTGTTCGCGGTTCGGTCGGACACCGGGCGCGTCCGCTGGGCGTACCAGACCGGCGGACGGATCAACGCGAGCCCTGCCGTGTTCGGCGGGAAGGTGTGCGCCACGACGTACGCCGGCTCGTTCGTCTGCCTCGACCGCGAGACGGGCGAGGAGCGGTGGACGACGTACCTCAAGCGCGACGCGTTCCGCTACGAGAGCTTCTATGCCAGCCCGTCGAGCGACGGCGAGCGGATCTACAGCGTCGCGCGCTCGGGCAAGGTCGCCGCGCTCGACGCCTCGAGCGGGCGCATCGTCTGGACGGCCGGCGTCGGCGGGCTCGGCTACACGACGCCCGCGGTCGCCGACGGACGCGTGTTCGCGGGCGGCTTCGACGGCCGCCTGCGCGCGTTCCGCGCGACGTCGGGCGACGAGCTCTGGAGCACCTCGGTCGACGGCCGCATCCTCGGCGCGCCCGTCGTCATCGGGCCGTACGTCTTCTTCTCGACGCTCGAGAAGCACACGTACGCGCTGCGCGTCTCCGACGGGGCGATCGCGTGGCGCCTCCCGCTCGGGAAGTACTCGCCGGGCATCGCGACCGAGCGGACCTACTTCTTCTCGCTGAACGGCCGTCTCATCGCCGTCCCCGGACGCGACGCACCGAAGACGTCAGGCTGACAGGCGCGGGTGGCGGCGCCGCCAGAGCGGCGAGCGCTGCACCGTCGACGCGGTGGCGTTCCAGGCCGCGAGGCGCGACGTCGTACCAGGCGCGCGCGACCGCCGCCCGCGGACGCGGACCGAGCACTCGGAGCCCGACCGTCGTACCCGAGCTCGCCGAGAAGATCACCCGCGACCGCGTCGAAGGCGGCGACGTCCGTCGGCGGACATGTCCTCGCGCCAGCTCCGCACGCCGGTCGTCGGCGGCGTCAGGAGCCGCTGCTGGTGCGGCTTCGCGGAGACGTCGACCGACCCCGTGTAGTCGAGCATCGCCGGCTCGAACGGCGACCGCGGCGAACGCGCAGATCCCCCGAACGACCGACTCTGCGTCCGCGACGAGCTCCTCGTAGCGCACCTCGAGGTAGCGGGTCGGGCCGACGCGCCGACCGAGCGCACGCGCGTCGCCGACCTCCTTCCGCCACAGGCACGCGAACTGCGCCGGCGTCGCGCGGATGCGCCCAGGTGCGCGTGAACGTCCCCTCCGGCATCTCGCAGGAACGAGAGCGCGGCGTCGCGGCCGTCGCGGATCAGGTGGACGTACTGCGCCTCCGGGAACAGCTCCTCGAGCAGCGCGAGGTGACGCATGTACATCGGCGTCTTGTCCCCCCAGCGCGGCTTCCCGGCCGCGTCCGCGTACGCCTCGAAGATCGCGGCGATCGCGTCGCCGATCCGCATCCCCGAGCGCAGCCGCCGCGCGACGTCCGCGGGCGTGAGGCCCCAGTCGCGGATCGTCGGGATCCGCGAGACGTCGTCGAGGAAGCGTTCCGCGTCGATCGTCCGCCCGTTGCGGCGCGCGAGCAGCGGGACGAAGAACGACTCGTCCGGGATCGCGAGCCCCGGCGAGCGGTCGAGGATGACCCGCAGGAGCGTCGTGCCCGAGCGGCTGACGCCGAGCAGGATCAGCGGCTGCGTCACTGGCGGCGCGGTGACGTCGACCTCGGCTCGGGCGGCGCGGCCGCCGACGGTGACGTAGAGGGTGTACGAGCCCGGCTCCTCGGGCGCCCGCAGCACGAGCACCTCGCGCCGACCGACCCCCCGGCGGCCCGCGAAGAGCCAGCGATACGCCGGCGCGTCGGTCAGCACGCGCACGGAGAAGCGCTTCCCGGCGACGACCTCGATGCGCTCGCGCGAGAGCGCGACGAAGCGGACGCGGACGGTGACCGCGCGCGTGCGCGCAGAGCGATTCCCGGCGCGGTCGACCGCGCGCAGACCGGATCTCGTAGGTGCCCGGGCGCGACGGCGCGACCGTTGACGCGACCGAACCAGACGAGGTTGCCGTCGACCTTGCGGAACTTGCTCTGCACGCGTTGGCGACCGTCGACGAGCATGATCGCCCGCGCGCGCTCGTCGATCCGGTAGCGTCGCCGTCACGCGGTCCCGCCTTCCGTCCGCGTCGGGCGAGAACACGCGCGGGAAGACGCGTACGAGGCGGATCGTCGGCGCGGTCGTGTCGACGCGGATCGGGTTGGGGAGGACGATCGTGCGGCCGTTCCGCTCGAGCTGGACACGCGGCCGGTAGACGCCCTCGGGAACGACCAGCCCGAGGTTGTCGCGCCCGTCCCAGGTGTACGAGACGCGACCCGCCGGCTCGCGCCGCTTGCGGACGATCGTCCGAATCGAGCGCCCGTTGCGATCGAGGATGTCCAGGGTCACCGTCTCCCGGCGCCGCAGCACGATGGAGATCACGGCGACGTCGCGCGCGCACTCGCAGACCGGCGAGAAGACGTGGTCGACGCGCGTTCCGGTGACCGGGCTCCGCTCGAGCTTCAGGCGCTCGGTGACGGCGAACGCCGCTGCCGTCGCCCCGAGCAGGGCGAGAGCGATCAGGAGCTGTGGCCACCGCGCCAAGGCGCGGAAATTAGACCCGTTCGACGCTTCGCACGAGCACGAACGGCTCGGCGTGGTCGCAGCCGCAGCTCGAGCCGTAGAACTCCGCCGCCGCCCGGATGGCGCGCTCGCTGCGTGGATGCGGGTACTCGCGTCGCTCCGTCTCGTAGTGGGCGAACGCCGCCACCTTCCGCTCGATCGTCCCGGTGACGTCGACGAACCAGTTCGGGACGAACCAGTTGAGCGAGGGCGGCGTCCACTCCGTGCTCGACGTCGGCGCGTAGGTGAACAGCGCGGCGCACGGGCTGCCCGGGCATCGGGCGCGTGGCCACGGCGACCGAGTCGAAGAGGACGCGGTGGTCGCGATTGACGTCCGGATGAGGCGTGTAGACGCGGGCGGGCGCGAAGTCGCGAACGTGCTCCTCGACGACCCGGTTGACCTCGACGTGCGGGAGCGTGTCGAGGCGCATGTCGGGGAGGTCGAGGTGGACGTAGTCGGTCACGCCGAGCTCGGCGGCTGCGCGCAGTGCCTCGTCCTCCTTGCGCGCGCGGATCTCGGCATCGCCCGGATACTGCGTCGAGGAGCCGTCGGTGACGACGACGATCCGCACCTCGTCGCCGCGATCCGCGTGCACGGCGATCGTCCCACCCATCCCGAGCACCTCGTCGTCGGGGTGCGCGGCGAGGACGAGGACGCGGCTCATCGACCGACCCCGGTCGGGCGATGAGCGGGGAGGGGTATGGGGAACCGGGAGGTTCCCCACGCTCTCGAGAAGAAGGGGGCACACGGGGGAAACATGGTTTCCCCCGTGACCGCGAGCCGAAGGCGAGCGGTGCTCATCCGAGCCTCGCCCCCACCGACAAGCCCGACCGCCTCGGTCTGGATCTCCTCCAGCACGAGACCTCCCTCGCCGCACGCGACGACCGGGCCTTCCGCTCGGACGTCGACGATCGTCCCCGCGGGCGCGCGCCTCGGCGAGCTCGACCGGCCGCGCGCCCCACACGATCACCTTCTCGTCTCCCAGGAACGTGAACGCACCGGGATACGGCCGCGTCTGCGCGCGAACCCAGTCGTAGAGGTACGGCGCACGCGTCTCCCAGTCGATGATCCCGTCCGCGGGAGCGCGCTTCGGCCAGGAGCTCGCACGGGTGGGGTCCTGCGGGATCCGCGGTGCCGTGCGCGCGAGAAGCTGCGGCACGAGCTCGCGCGTCAGCTCGACGTGCGCCTCGGCGATGCGCGCGAAGAGCGTCGTCGCGGTCTCGTCGCGGGCGACGTCCAGCGTCACCTGGCCGACGATCGAGCCGGAGTCGGCGGTCGCGTCGACGATCTCGAAGAGCGTCACGCCCGTGCGGGCGAGGCCGGTGAGGATCGTCCACGGGATCGGCGCGCGCCCGCGATGCCGCGGGAGAAGCGTCGGGTGCATGCCGAACACGCCCTCGCTGCGCGAGCGCGATGAACGGGTCGCGGACGAGCTGCGACCAGCCGACGACGAAGACGAGCTCGGGCTCGAGCTCGCGGACCGCCGCGATGGTCTCCTCGGAGTTGACGTCGCGGGTCTCGTGGAGCGACGGCCCCGAGACGCGCTGCGACCTCGTCGAACGAGCACTGCCCCGAGCGGTTCGGGATCGATCGGCCCGGGCAGCGTGACGACTCCCGACGATCTCGGCCCCCACGTCTGCAGCCGCCTCGAGGCAGTCGCGGCCGATCGTGTCGAAGCTCACCCAGACCGTGCGCATCGCCGCGCGATGGTATAGCGAGCTACTCCGCCGGGGACGGAGCCGCTGCGCCGCGGCCGCGCACGAAGCGGATCCAGCTGTGGCGCGCGAGCCAGACGAGGAGCGCGACGGCCCCAGCCGAGAGCACGACGACGACGATCGTCCCGGCGAACGGAACGTTCAGCAGCTTGATCCCGGCGAGCCCGAGGACGCCGGCGAGCAGCAGGCGGAGGCGTTGCTCGGGGATCGAGAGCGTCAGGCGGCCGCCGATCAGCACACCCGGGATCGAGCCGAGGAGGAGCCAGAAGAGGATCCCGAAGTCGACGTTTCCTGCCGCCCAGTGCGCCGCACCCGCGACGTAGAGGAGCACCGCCGCGTGGAAGATGTCCGTTCCGACGACCTTGTGGGCGCGCAGCGGGAAGACGACGAGCAGCGTCAGGCCGAAGAAGACGCCGCTGCCGACCGACGTCAGGCCGACGATGAAGCCGCCGAGGAGCCCGATCAGGATCGCGGCGACGCGGTCGCGGTTCGTGAGCTGCCAGTCGGGATCGCCCGCCGGGCCCGCCCGTCTGCACGAGGCTCTTCGCGATGAGGCCGACCGCGCCGAAGAGCAGCGCGGCGCCGAGCACCTGCCCCATGACCGACTTCGCCTCGTCGCCGTAGCGCTCGGTCAGCTGCTCGTTGAGCCAGACGCCGACGAGCGACGCCGGCACCGAGCCGACGAGCATCCAGCCGGCGAGCCGTGCCCGCACGTTCCCCATGCGCCGGTGCTGGACCGCGCCGACCGTCTTGAACGCCGCGCCGTGCGCGATGTCCGTGCCGATCGCCGTCGACGGCGGGATGCCGAAGAGGAAGACGAGGATGGGCGTCATGAGCGAGCCGCCGCCCATCCCCGTCATGCCCACGAGCAAACCCGTGAACAGCCCCGCTACGACGAATTCCCAGTCCATGCTGGGTGAGGACTATTGCCGATACGCGTCGATGAGGACCTTGGCGACCTCGGGCCGCGTGAACTCGACCGGCGGCACCTCGCCCTCGCCGAGCATCTCGCGCACCTTCGTTCCCGAGAGGAAGACGCGGTCCTCCGGCCCGTGCGGGCACGACTTCGTGCTCGCCATCGAGCCGCAGACGTTGCACCAGAACGTGTGCTCGAAGAACATCGGCTCGACGTCCAGCTCGTGCGGCGCGAACTCGTCGAAGATGAGCTGCGCGTCGTAGGTGCCGTAGTAGTCGCCGACCCCGGCGTGGTCGCGGCCGACGATGAAGTGCGAGCAGCCGTAGTTCTTGCGGCAGATCGCGTGCCAGACCGCCTCGCGCGGCCCCGCGTAGCGCATCGCCGCCGGGAACGCGGAGAGGAGCACGCGATCCTCGGGGTAGTAGCCGTCGAGCAGCGTCCGGTAGCACTCGACGCGAACGTCCACCGGCACGTCGTCCGACTTCGTGTCGCCGACGAGCGGATGGACGAGGAGACCGTCGACGGTCTCCAGCGCGACCTTCGTCAGGTACTCGTGCGCGCGGTGGATCGGGTTGCGCGTCTGGAACCCGACGACGCGCTTCCAGCCCCGCTCGGCGAAGATCCGGCGCGTCTCGGCCGGATCGCGCGCGAGCTCCGGGAACTCGGCCGTCGCGCGCTCGAACACGGTGACGCGGCCGGCGAGGTAGAGCGGCTTCTGCGCGTAGAGCCGGGCGACGCCGGGGTGCGCGTCGTCGGTCGTGCGGAAGCAGTGCTCGGCCTCGCGCTCCTTGTCGTACTCGAAGGTCTCCTCGACCTCGAGCACGGCGACGGCGCGGCCGCTCTCGTCGGCCAGCGCGACGCGATCCCCGGCCGGAGCGGAGTCGACCGCGAGGCAGACGGGAAGCGCCCACGGCAGGCCGCTCGCGAGGTGCATCTCCTCGACGACGCGCTCGTAGTCGGCGCTGCCCATGAAGCCCTCGAGCGGCGAGAGCGCGCCCGAGGCGAGCATGTCGAGGTCGGAGAGCTCCCGCGAGGTGAGCATGACGACCTCGAGCGAGCCGAGATCGTCGGGCGCGTCGCCGGTGCGGTCGACGAGCGCGCCGCCGTGCGGCGCGATCAGGCGCTCGGTCGCGCGGCACGTCATGCGCGTCACCTTGGCCGGCACGAGCCCGAGCTCCTCGAGCTTCGCGATGACCTGCGCCGCCGACTCCTCCGGCGAGAGGCCCTCCGTGTCGACGACGATCTCGGCGTTCTCCGGCGCCTCGTACGGGTCGTCGACGCCGGTGAAGCCCTTGATCTCGCCGGCGAACGCCTTCGCGTAGAGGCCGTTCACGTCGCGGCGGGCGCACTCGTCGAGCGAGGTCCGGACGTGGATCTCGATGAACGGGCCGTGCTCCTCGACCAGCGCGCGTGCGTTTCCGCGTGCCTGCGGCGTACGGCGAGATCGCCGCGACGATGACGGCGCCGCCGTGGCGCGTGATCCGCGAGGCGACCCAGCCGAGCCGCTCGACGTGCGCGTCGCGGTCCTCCTTCGAGAAGCCGAGGCCCTTCGAGAGATGCGTGCGGACGGTGTCGCCGTCGAGGTACTCGACGACGAGGCCGCGCCGGTCCATCTCGGGGCCGACGTGGTGCGCGATCGTGGTCTTCCCCGAGCCGGAGAGCCCCGTGAACCAGAGCGTGAAGCCGCCGCCCCGATCGGTCTCGGACTCGGGGTGCTCGTGCGCGTAGATGTGCTGACTCATGCCGTTCCTTTCGAGGTTCGTGTTCTCGTGAATGCCGCACTCGAGCTTGTCCGAGCCCGCCCAGCGACCGGCGCGCTCCTCCTCGTCCGGGGTCGTCGGCCGGGTGCACGGAATGCAGCCGATCGAGCGGTACCCCGCGTCGTGCAGCGGGTTGGAGGGTATCTCGTTGACGTCGATGTACGACCACACCCGCTTCTCGTCCCAGTCGGCGAGCGGGTGGATCTTGAAGACCTGGTACCGCTCCGACCACTGCACCTTCGGCGTGTCGAGACGGCTCGGCGACTGGTCGCGGCGGATGCCGGAGATCCAGGCGTCGTACGGCTGGAGCGCCCGGACGAGCGGCTCCACCTTGCGGATGTGGCAGCAGCGGTCCGGATCGCGCTCCCACAGGTTCGGCCCCTCGGCGCGATGCTGCTCGGCGACCGTCGGGATCGAGGGCTGGATGAGCTTCAGCTGGTAGCGCTCGACGAGCGCGTCCCGCGTGTCGTACGACTCGCGGAAGAAGAGGTGCGTGTCGAGCTCGACCGTGTCCATGCGCAGCCCGAGCTCGGCGACCATGTGCACGAGCACGGACGACTGCTTCTGCCACGAGCAGGTGAGACAGACGCGCGGCCAGAAGAACTGGTGCGTCCAGGAGATCAGCTCCTCGGCCGTCATGGCCTCGAAGTCGAGGTCAGGGAGTTGCGGCGGGCTCAGCGCTGGAATCGCCAAGGAGCACCTCCTTCAGCGTGTCGGCGCGCAGGCCGAGACGGAGCGTCTCGAGCGCGAATGACCTCGTCGGGCGGGATGTTCCCGAGGTTCACCTCGGGCCCGAAGTGCCGGACGAACCAGGCCTGCGAGGACTTCGTCGGCGCCTCCCAGATGAGGTCGTGGAACGAGATCGAGTGCTCGATCTCGTCGACGAGCCCCGTCCGCAGCTCCCCGGTCGGCCGGTAGATGCCGGCGGTGCCGCCTTCGCGACCCTCGGCGATGACCTTCCACGCGCCCGCGTCGAGCTCCTCGCGGATCCACTGCACCCAGAGGTACGGGCGCGATGTTGACCTCGGAGTCCTTCGAGCCGACCTCGGAGAGGACGACGAAGTCGGTGCGCGAAGTCGGCGATGAGCTCGAGCTTCTGCTCGCGCGGGATGTCGAGCGTGCCGTCCGAGATCTCGACGTGCGAGAAGCGGAAGTGCTCGAGCCAGCGCTTGAACTCGTCCATCTTGCCCTGGCCGTAGACCGCCTCGAAGAGCGTTCCGCCGCAGACGACGGGCGTCGAGAACGAGCGGTAGAGCGCGATCTTCTTCTCGAGGTTGTTCGTGACGTAGCTCGTCCCCCACCCGAGCTTGACGATGTCGACGTACTCGCCGGCCGTGTCGAAGAGCCCCTCGATCTCGCGGAGGTTCAGGCCCTTGTCCATCACATGGGTGAGGCCGCGCTCGCGCGGCTTGCCCTCCCGCGTCGGCACGGTGAGGAACGAGTGCTCGTCAGAGGCGTGCATAGATCTCCTCCAGCTTGGAGTGGGCGCGGGCCTGAACGTCGTGGTACAGCGAGCCGCCGTGCGCGTCGATGCCGACGGTGAGCGGGCCGAAGTCCTTCACGCGGAACTTCCAGAGGCACTCGGGCATGAGCTCCTCCCAGGCGACCTCCTCGATCTCCTCGATCTGGGTCGTCTCGAGCGCCGCGGCGCCGCCGACGATCGCGAAGTAGACCATCCCGAGGCGCTGCATCGGCTCGATCGCCTCGTCCGGGAAGCCGCCCTTGCCGCAGATCGCGCGGACGCCGTACTGCGCGCCGAGACCCTCGGTGAAGCGCACCATGCGTGCGCTCGTCGTCGTCCCGATGCAGAGCTTCTCGTACTTGCCGGGGCCGAGCTTGCGGACGTTCGGCGCCGTGTGCAGGAGAAACGCGCCGGCGAGGTCCATCGGCGGCTCGATCCCCTGGTCGAAGATCCGGATCTGCGTGCGGTCGCGGATCCCGATGATGTGACCCTGGACGACGACCTCGTCGCCGGCGCGGAGCTTCAGGATCTCGGCAGGGTCGGTGACCGGGAACGTGACCTCGTGCGTCGCCATCACGCGTCCCTCTCGAACGTGACCGAGCCGTCCGCCGCGACGTGCGCGGACGCGCGCCGCGCAGCCCAGCACTGGTAGTTCACGGCGACGGGGTTGAGCGTCATGTGCGTGTCGGCGTGCTCGACGTGGACCGAGAGGACGGTCACGTCTCCGCCGAGTCCCATCGGCCCGACGCCGGTCTCGTTCAGGAGATCCTTGAGCTCGTCCTCGAGCGTGGCGACGAGCGGGTCGGGGTTGCGCGTGCCCACGGGCCGCGCGATCGCCTCCTTCGCGAGGTGCATCGCGTAGTCGGCCGAGCCGCCGATGCCCGACGCCGACGATCCCCGGCGGGCACGGCTTCCCTCCGGCGCCGACGATCGACTCGAGCACGAACTTCTTGATCCCCGTGACGCCGTCGGCGGGGACGCACATCTTGAGGAAGCTCATGTTCTCGGAGCCCGACCCCTTCGGGACGCACTTCACGTCGAGGCCGTCCCAGTCGGGCACGAAGTCCCAGTGGACGATCGGCACGCGGTAGCCGACGTTCGGCCCGGTGTTCTCGCGCGTCAGCGTGTGCACGGTGTTCGAGCGCAGCGGGTGCTCGACCGTCGCCCGCTCGGTGCCCTCCCTGAGCGCTGCGTAGATCCGTGCCGGATGCAGCGGGAAGTGCTCGCCGACCTTGCAGTAGTAGACGGCGATGCCCGTGTCCTGGCAGACGAGGTTCTTCTCGTCCTCGGCCACGGTGACGTTGCGGAGGATCGTCTGCAGCACGCGCTGCCCGGTCACGGACGTCTCGCGACCCGCCGCGTCGGCGAGCGCGTCGCGCAGGTCCTGCGGGATGTCCTTGAGCGCCCAGACGTAGAGATGCGCGGCGGCGTCCGAGACCGCCGTATCGAGATCCGTCGCGACGACGCTCACGACGGTCACCTCGGTCGCCTCGAGCAGCTCGAGCACCGCTCGCGCGTCGGCGCCGCCGGCGCGCGCGTGCTCGACGAGCGGGATGCCGTGCGGCCCGAGAGCGTCGTGCATCTCGGGGAAGTCCGAGAGCACGGCGCTGACGATGTCGAAGTAGCCGAGCATCGCCGCGGCGAACAGATCCAGCCGCGCTCCGTGCTCGAGCAGGAACAGCGCGATCTGGCGCCGGCCCGTGTGCGCCGCGGCGCCGAGCGCCGTCTCCCAGTCGCCGCCGCCCCAGTCCCAGGCGGCGTTGACGAGGCGCGGCTCCTCGTCGAGCAGCGCGCGCGACGACCTCGAGGTCGCCGTGGGCGTTCAGGACGAACGCATGAACCTTCTCGGGGTCGAGGGGCGCGGGTGCGTCGCTCACGCTCTGCTCCTTTCCGCCGCAGCTCTGCCGGCGCGGCGCCCGAAGACGGCGCACTCGAGGAGGGAGTTGCCCATCATGCGGTTCCTTCCGTGGGTGCCGCCCGCGATCTCGCCGCAGGCGAACACGCCCTCGAGCGTGGTCTCCGCGTGCTCGTCGATCACGAGCCCACCGTTCTGGTAGTGGAGGACGGGGTAGGTGTAGATCGGCTCGGCGAGCGGGTCGATTCCGGCGCCGCGGTACCGGCGAAGCATGTACGGGAGGGAGATCTCGGCGTCCTCGGGCGCGATGCGCGTCGTGTCGAGCCAGACGGCCGGACGCCCGTCGGGCGTCTGCACGCCCTTGCCCTTCTCGACCTCGGCGACGATCGCCGCGGACACTGCATCGCGCGGGCCGAGCGAGTCGGTGAACTCCTCGCCGTCCGCGTTGCGCAGGACCGCGCCGTAGGCGCGCGTCGTCTCCGGGATCGAGTAGCCCTGCATCGTGGACGGCCAGGCGCCGCCGTTCGGGTGGTACTGGAGCGCATCGAGGTCACGGGTCTCCGCGCCGGCGGCCATCGCGATCCGTGTCACCTCACCGGTCGCGTTCGGGTGGTTCGTGGAGAGCTCGCCGCGCGTCTCGGCCTCCGCGAAGCAGCGGCCGCCGGCAGCGAGAACCACGGTGCCCGCCTCGACCTGCGCGCTCCCTTCCCTCGTGTCGAAGGCTGCGAGCCAGCCGCCCTCGGACGGTGCGAGGGAGCGCAGCGCATGGTGCGGGAGCTCGACACCGGAGCCGGATTCGTACGTCTCGCGGAGCGCCTTCGTGATCGCGTGGCCGGTCCGGTCGCCGACCTGCAGAAGCCGCTTCCGCGTCGCTCCGCCGCAGCGTGCGAGCCGATAGCCGCCGTTCGAGCGCGTGAACTCGACACCGAGCTCCTCGAGCCAGTGGATCGCGGACGGCGCCTCGCTCGTGAGCACCTCGACGAGCCGCGGGTTCGCCGTCTCGTGCGAGCTCCGCATCACGTCCTCGGCGTGGATCTCCGGCGAGTCGTCCTCGCCGAACGCCGCCTGGATGCCACCCTGCGCCTTCGCCGAGTTGCACGCCTGGAGCGTCGTCTTCGTCGCGATCGCCACGCGCGCTCCTGCGCGCTCGGCGGAGACGGCGGCCGCGAGCCCGGAAGCGCCGCTGCCGATGACGAGCACGTCGAAGGAGGCGCCAGCGCGCATGGGCCGGATCCTAGCGCAGATTCTTATGCGTGTCATTACTGCTCGTTATTCAGACGTCACCGGATCGACACGAGCCGCGTGGCACGAGACCGAACCGATGCGGTTACACTCCCCCGCTCATGGGAACCCTGGGCGAGATCGTCAAGCCGACGTTCATCACCGTCGCTCCCGAGGACACCCTCGGCGAGGTGGCGGAGCGGATGAGCGCGCAGAACGTCGGCGCCGTCGTCGTGAAGGACTTCGGCCGGCTCATCGGGGTGCTCACGGAGCGCGACATGCTCCGCGCGATGGCCGCCCGCGTGCACACGAGCGACGCCCGCGTGCGGCAGTGGATGACCGAGAACCCCGTGACGGCCCCTCCGGACATGACCTTCGAGGAGGCGTCGAAGATCATGCTCGACAAGGGCTTCCGGCACCTTCCCGTCGTCGACGGGGAGAGCGTCCTCGGGATCGTCAGCCTGCGCCGCATCATGGGCGGCAGGCGCCACTAGTGCGCGAAGACCCCTAACCGGCGGCTGCTTCGCAGCCGCGTCGCCGCTACACCTCGACGCGAACAGCTCAGGCGCACGCCGAGACGACGCCCTTCGTGAGGGCGTTCGCCGCGGTGCCGACGCTGATCGACCGTCGCTTGAGCTGCGCGACGAGCTTGGCGTTCGCGCGCATCTGCATCGCCGCGACATCCCGCGCCGCGCCCTCGCCGAGCAGCGTGAGTCCGCACTGTCCGGGGTTCTTCGTTCCGCCGATCCAGCCGAGCGCGTAGAGGTAGCGCAGCGCGGTCTTCGAGTACGGCGCGCGCTTGAACGCGGTCTTCGCACCTGCCGGCGAGACCTTCTGCGCCTTCGCGGCCTTCCCGACCGCGGCGATGCCGGCGGTGCTCGTCGCGAAGACCGCGGTGACGTTCTGCCCGTACGCGCCCGTGAGGGTCGCGGCCAGCAGCGAGACGGCGGCGAGGATGCCCGCGTACTCGACGACCATGCCTACATCGTCCGCCCGTCGGGCCGATTCGTCAACGACTCACCAGATCGGAGCGAAGGAGCGCCTCGACGTCGGCGGGCGTCGCAGGGCGCGGGTTCGAGCGCGCGCCCGGGCGTTGCGCCGCCTCGGCGGCGACCTCGGCGAGCTCCTCCTCGGGGACTGCCGAAGTCGCGCAGGCGCTCGAAGCCGCCGAGCCGCGCGAGCTCCTCGACCCGCCGCGGCGCGTCGCGCGACTCCGAGCGCACGCGCAGAGGCTCGCGATCGCATCCGGCACGACCGGCTCGTTGAAGCGGAGCGCCGGCGCGAGGCAGAGGGCGTTCATCGCGCCGTGGGACACACCGAAGCGGCCACCGAGCGCCTGCGCCAGCGCGTGCGCCGAGGAAGAGCCCCCGCTCGGCCAGCGCCCTGCCCGCGTGCATCGCGCCCTCGAGCAGCCTCGTCCGCTCGTCGAGGTCGTCTCCGCCCTCGGCGACCTGCGGGAGCGACGCGTGCGATCAGCTGCGGCGCCGACGGACCGCGTCCTCGCACGGTCCGGCGTAGAGCGCCTCCGCGCAGTGCGCGAGCGCGTTCATCGCGGTGCCGACGGACTCCTCTCGCGGGAGGTCGAGCGTCAGCGTCGGCTCGTAGACGACGCGCGACCGTGATCGCGCCGGACCCGCCGGTCTTGGCGCGCCGAGCCTCGTCGCGCATGCCGAAGTACGGCGTCCACTCCGAGCCCGAGTACGTCGTCGGGACCGCGACGAGCCGGAGACCGGTCGCGGCGGAGACGGCCTTCGCCGCGTCGATCGCGCTCCCGCCTCCGACGCCGACGAGGCCGTCGGCTCCTTCGGCCGCAGCCGTCGGCGGCCACGACGACGTCGACGGGAGCGTGACGCCGCACTCCGGTGAACCGGGCTGCGACCGGAAGGTCGAGCTCGCCGAAGCGCGCGCTGGTGACGAGGAGCGCGCGCTCGATGCCGAGCTCGTCGAGCAGCGCCGGCAGCTCGTCGAGGCCCCAGCGGACGATCACGACGCGAGCCGCTCCCGAGCGAACGCGACGAACGCGTCGGCGACCCTCGTGCGCGCTCGGCCGGTCGCGGACGCGAGCGAGATCTCGCGCGTGGCCTCGAGCCCCTCGACCCGGGCCTCGGCGAGGCGGCCGGCCGCGAGGTCCGACTCGACGGCGGTCCGCGAGATGAACGTCACGCCGTAGCCGGCCTCGACCGCGCGCCGGACGGACTCCTGCAGCCCGAGCTCGAGTCGGACGTCGAGATCGCGGAGCCGGATGCCCTGCCGACGAAGCGCGTCCTCGACGATCTGGCGGACACCCGCCCCCTCCTGCATGAGGATGAGCGGCTCCTCGCGGAGCTCCGCGAGCGTCACGGTGCGGTCGGCGAAGCGATGACCCGGCGGGCAGACGAGGATCACCTCGTCGGAGAAGAACGGCTCGAAGCGCACACCGCGGTGGCGGCGCGCCGCGCCGACGATCCCGAGCTCGAGCTCGCGCGCCGCAACGCGCTCGACGACCGAGTGCGTGTCGGACACGGTGAGGAACACGCGGACGTCGGGGTTCTGGCGCTGGAACTCGCCGAGCACGACCGGAACCACGACCGCCGCCGGGCCCGTGGACGCACCGAGCACGAGGTCGCCGGCGAGGGCGCCCTCGCCGGACGCGGCCACCTCGGCGACGAGCTGGTCCTCGAGCGCGAGCATGCGCTGCGCGCCGCGGTAGAGCCGCCATCCGGCCTCGGTCGGCTCGACGCGACGTCCCGAGCGGTCGAGGAGCTGCGTGCCGAGGCGCTTCTCGAGCGCGCGCACCTGCAGCGAGACGGCCGGCTGCGTGACGCCGAGCCGGTCGGCCGCCTGCGAGAAGCTGCGGCGCTCGACGACCGCGCAGAACGCGGCGAGCTGACGCGTATCCATAAGCGAACCTTATCCGTGAGTGGCTATCGTCACGCGATGCGCGTCTGGATCGACATCTCCAACTCGCCGCAGGTGCCGTTCTTCCGGCCGCTCATCGCGTCTGCTCCGCGAGCGCGGCCACGACGGTCGACGTGACGACGCGCGAGTACGCGCAGACGATCGAGCTGCTCGAGCTGCACGGGATCGCGCACGACGTCGTCGGCCCGGCGCACGGCGGAGCGGGCGCCGTCGGGAAGGCGCGGGCGATGGCCGGCCGGCTGCGCGCGCTCCGCCGGTACGCGCGCGGCCGCGAGCTTCGACGTCGCGCTCTCGCACGCCTCGCACGAGCTGCCGATCGTCGCGCGCTCGCTCGGGATCCCGTCCTCGTACGCGTTCGACTACGAGTTCGCCCGCATCGCAGCACGGTCTCGGCTGCCGGGCAGCGAGGCGCGTCGTCGTCCCGGAGGCGATCCCGCAGGACCGGCTCGACCGGCTCGGAGCGAGCGAGCGCAAGGTGCGGCGCTACCCGGGCCTCAAGGAGGAGTACGCCCTCCACGGGTTCGTTCCGCGTCCGAGCGTCCTGGACGAGCTGGGCCTCGATCGCAGCCGGTTCCTCGTCGTCGTGCGCACACCTCCGGACGTGTCGCTCTACCACCGCCACGGGAATCCCGCTGTTCGCCGGACGTGCTCGAGCGCCTGGGAGC
Organism: uncultured Gaiellaceae bacterium; assembly: GCA_963754175.1. Taxonomy (GTDB): domain Bacteria; phylum Actinomycetota; class Thermoleophilia; order Gaiellales; family Gaiellaceae; genus GMQP-bins7. Next base: position 65,839 of record CAVWES010000021.1, read on the forward strand.
CGACCCGTCGGTGCAGGCAGTCGTCCTCCCTCGGACGGCCGAGCAGCGCGACGCGATTCGAGCGCGAGATCTTCCTTCGCTCGTCGTCCCCGAGCAGGCGATCGACGCGCTGAGCCTCGTCGCGCTCGCCGACCTCGTCGTCTCGGCCGGCGGCACGATGAACCGCGAGGCGGTGGCGCTCGGCGTTCCCGTCTACACGACGTTTGCCGGAAGACCGGGCGCGGTCGACACCGCCCTTGTGGACGAAGGGAAACTGCGGATCCTGAGCTCGGCCGACGAGCTCGTCGTCGAGCGGGCGACGGCTCCGGCCGAACGGACGGACCGGGATCCCGCCGCGCTGCTCGACCTGATGCTCTCGGCTTTGGAGCGCTAGCGCGAATGTCGTCGATCTGGTTAGGGTCCCGACGTTCAGTCGAGGGAGGGGAGAGACTGAAACGACGCAAGCTCGGCGTCCTGCTGGCTGGCATGGTTGCGGTGTCGGCGCTCGCGCGGGCGCCACGGCGGCGTTCGCCGGAGACAACGACAGCGGCTTCAAGACAGCGACGGCCCGCGATGCTCAGTCCCGTCATGGCCGGCGTACAGATCGATCCGCTCCTGACCGTCGGGGACGTGCTTCCGAGCGGGTACCGGTTCGAGTCCATTCCGGACGGGATCTCCCTGCGCACGCGGGGTCAGGGACGGGTCGACCTCTTCGTGAACCACGAGACGAGCAAGGTGCCGTTCCCGTACAACACGGCGACGCCGACGGCGGCGAACGGACAGAGCGACTTCGACAACGCGCAGGTGAGCCGGCTGATCCTCAACCAGCACTCGGCAGGCGTGCTCAACGGCTCGTTCGTCATCCCGAGCAGCGGCGGCTTCCAGCGTTTCTGCTCCAACTACCTCGCGACGAGCAAGGAGGGATTCGATCGCGACATCCTCTTCACCAACGAGGAGTCGCCGGACTACGTGCTCCGGCAGGAGGACTCGTGGCCGCCCGCGATCGGTGACCCGGCGGAGGAGGAGAACGGCGTCGTCCTCGCCCTCGACGTCAAGACGGGCAAGTACCACACCGTCTACGGGATGGGCCGGCACAACCACGAGAACGACGTCGCCATTCCCGGGTTCGACGACCTCGTCGTGCTCTCGGGCGACGACACGTTCACCAGCGGTCCGCTCACGGGCGTGCCCGCACCTCCGGCCGGAACTCCAGCGCTGCCGGACCGGTGCCGGCCAGTCGCAGCTCTACTCCTACATCGCACCGAGCACGGACGACCTGCTCGCCGACCAGGGCGACCTCTGGGCATTCGTCTCGGACACGCCGGGCGTCAAGAACTACTACGACGTCACCCCAGGGTCGGGGACGACCGTCGCGGGGCACTTCGTCAAGGTGCCGAAGAACATCGCGACGGGACGCAATGCCGACGGCTCGGAGCTGACGTCAGCGGACGTCGGATTCCCGGCGCCGCCCACGAACGGGTCGCTGGCAGCGAGACCTTCGTTCCGTCACGCCGATCGGCATCGACGGGCCTCAGTGGGTGCTCGAGTACTGGAGCGACATCAACAACGTGTTCCAGTTCGTGCGCGTCGAGGACATCGCCTACGACAAGCGCCCCGGCATGTCGAACGTCGTCTACATCGTCGACTCGGGTCGAGGCCGGCGCGCGACCGCAGCGCCGTCGACACGCCGGTCCGCTCCACGAACGGCCGCGTCTGGAAGATGGTGTTCGACAAGGACGACCCGACCAAGGTGACGTCGCTCACCGTGTTGGTCGAGGGGGACGACAACCCCGGTCAAGACCCTGAACGAGATCCACCAGCCGGACAACCTCGAGACGACGGCGACCGGCCTCCTCGTGACCGAGGATCCCGGATCGAGCCAGCAGTTCGCTCCGACCGACACGAGCGCCAACGCGACCACGGCCCGGCTGTGGTACGTGCCGTTCTCGGGCTCGCCTCAGGTCGTCGCGAAGGTGATCAGTCCGCGGACGGCGGCCCGACCGACGTCGGCCCGCTTCCGACAGGCGACGCGTCGATCGGCAATCAGGGCGCGTGGGAGTCCTCGGGCATCGTCGACGCCTCCGCGGCGTTCGGGCCTGGTGCCTACCTGATCGACGTCCAGGCGCACACGCTCTGGATCGAGAAGGCGCCCGGGGACGACAACAACGGCGACGGCCAGCCCGACTTCACGTTCAAGCGCGAAGGCGGGCAGCTCCTGCTGCTGAAGATCCCGGGCATCTAGCCGGGACTAGACGGTCTCGGATGCGGGCGTCGCTTCGGCGGCGCCCGCGCCGTCTCCGGCGGGAGCGCCGTTCCGACGAGGCGCGGCGACGAGCGTGTTGAGACGGCCGATGAGCTCGAGCGTCTCGCCCGCTTCGACGAGACGGCCGAGCTCGTCGAGCTCGTCCTCGAGCCACGAGGCGTCGATCGGCGGCCGCGTCACGAGCATGATCGCCTCGTGCGTCGACGGGTGACACGGTCTCCGTCTGCGACCAGAGCTCCTCGTGCAGCTTCTCGCCGGGCCGCGCGCCGACGAACTCGATCGCGATGTCCCGGCCCGGCTCCTTGCCCGAGAGGCGGATCATCGTGTCGGCGAGGTCGGTGATCTTCACGGGCTCGCCCATGTCGAGCACGTAGACCTGGCCGCGCCCGCCGATCGCGCCGGCCTGGATGATCGAGCTGGACGGCCTCCGGGATCGTCATGAAGAAGCGCGTCATCTCCGCGTGCGTGACCGTGACCGGGCCGCCGCGCGCGATCTGCTTGCGGAAGATCGGGATGACGCTTCCCGACGAGCCGAGGACGTTTCCGAACCGCACGCCGCAGAACTTCGTCGTCGTGTCGTCGCGATGCCCCCACGACTCGACGATCCACTCGCAGAGCGCCTTCGACTGACCCATGACCGTCTTCGCGTTGACGGCCTTGTCCGTGGAGACGAGCACGAAGCGCTTCGCGCCGAACTCGACCGCGATGTCGGCGACGGTGCGCGTGACGAGCGCGTTGTTGCGGACGGCCTCGAGCGGGTTCGCCTCCATGAGCGGCACGTGCTTGTAGGCGGCCGCGTGGAAGACGACCGCCGGCCGGTACTTCTCGAAGACCTGACGCATCTTCGTCGCGTTGCCCGCATCCGCGAGGATGGCGGCGGTCGCGTGGAAGTCGCGCTCGTCGACGAGCTCGCGCTCGATCTCGAAGAGGCCCGGCTCGCCGTTGTCGACGAGCACGAGCCGCGTCGGGCGCATGCGGGCGATCTGCCGGCACAGCTCGGAGCCGATCGAGCCGCCCGCTCCGGTCACGAGCACGACCTCGCCGGCCAGGTACCCGGCGATCGACGCGAGATCGACCTCGACGGGCTCGCGCCCGAGGAGGTCCTCGACGCCGACCGGCCGGATCTGGCCCGTGAGGTTGAAGTCCCCGGCGATGAGCTCGTGGAGGCCCGGGAGCGTGTTCACCGGGACGCCCTCCTTGCGCGCGACCTCGACGATCCGCTCGCGAACGTCACCGGACGCGGACGGGATCGCGATGAGGAGCTCGTCCGGGCGCCGGTCGCGGAGGAGCTCGCGGAGCTCGGCAGTCGTCCCGAGGACGCGGATCCCGTGCAGGCGCAGGTTCTTCTTCCGCGGGTCGTCGTCGACGAGCCCGATCGGCGTGTAGCCGAGCGACGGGTTCCGCAGCATCTCGCGGAGGATCAGCTGCGCGGCGTCGCCGGCGCCGACGATGAGCACCTCCTCGCCCCGCGCCACGATCGAGCGTGCCGCCGGCCGCTCGATGAGCGTCCGCGCGAGCAGCCGCACGCCCATGACGAACGCGAGCAGGAGCAGGAAGTCGACGATCCAGATCCCGCGCGGGACCTTCGCGCGGGTGGAAGTCGAGCACCGCGAAGACGAGGAAGCACGGCGATGACGGCGGACGGCGACGCCGCGCAGCGACGCCCCACATGTCCTGCGTCGAGACGTACCGCCACCAGCGGTTGTAGAAGCCGAACGCGATGAAGACCGGGATCGTGATCCCGACGACGAGGACGACGACGTCCCATTCGAGGTAGCGGTCGTAGTAGCGGGGCCGCGAGTCGCCCTCGAACCGGACGTACCAGGAGAGCACCCACGCGGCCGCGACGAGCGCCGCGTCGACCGCGACCTGCCAGAGCCGGTGTCGGTTGACGGGCGAGCGCACGGCTATGCGGGCACGCCGACGGCGGCGCGGACGGCCTCGACGACGCGCTCCTGCTGGTCGCGCGGAGATCCCACCCCACATCGGAAGCGCGAGGTTCTCCGCGGCCGCGCGCTCGGTCTCGGGGAGCGAGCCTTCGGGCACGCCGAGGTAGCTCAGCGCGGGCTGCAGGTGGAGCGGCGTGACGTAGTAGGAGGCGCACGCGATCCCCGCCTCCTCCAGCGCCGGCGGCGATCTCGGCGCGACGGGGCGAGCGCACCACGTACATGTGGTACACGTGGCCGGGCTCGTCGGCCGGGAGCTCGACGAGCTCGCCGAGCCCGAGCTCGGCGTACCGTCCCGCCGCCTCACGACGCGCCGTCGTTCCAGCCCGTGAGCTGCGGGAGGAAGACGCGGAGCATCGCGGCCTGCACGGCGTCGAGGCGGGAGTTCGTCCCGACGAGCTCGAAGGTCTTCTTGTCGCGCGAGCCGTGGAAGCGCAGCATGCGCACCCGCTCGGCGACGTCGTCGTCGAGGCAGGCGACGAGCCCGCCGTCGCCGAGCGCGAACAGGTTCTTCGTCGGGAAGAAGCTGAACGTCGAGCAGACGCCCGGTCTGCGCCACGCCGTCTGCGCCGAAGGCCTGCGCCGCGTCCTCGATCAGCGGGAGCCCGAGCGCCGCAAGCTCGCCGAGCGGCGCCGGCCGCCCGAAGAGGTGCACCGGCACGATCGCCTTCGTCCGCGGAGTGATCCGCGTCGCGACGTCCTCCGGGTCGAGGTTGAGTGTCACGGGGTCGATGTCGGCGAACACGGGTGTCGCACCGACACGCGCGATCGCCTCGGCGGTCGCGTAGAACGTGAACGCCGGGCAGACGACCTCGTCGTCGCGCCCGATTCCGAGCGCTTCGAGCGCGAGCACGAGCGCGTCGGTTCCGTTCGCGACGCCGATCGCATGCGGGACTCCGAGGAACGCGGCCGCTTCGCTCTCGAACGCCTCGACCTCGGGCCCGAAGATGAGCCGGCCGGACTCGAGAACCGCGGAGAACCGCTGCTCGAGCTCGGGGATGAGCGGCGCGTACTGCGCCTTCACGTCGATGAGTGGAATCTGCTCCGTCACGCGGGCGAGTGTAGCTCCGGCGAGGCCGCTTCCTCGTTCGTCAGACGCCTGAAGAGTCCTCGGCGAGCCGGCGCCTGCGCCGCTTGACGTACCTCCAGCCGAGCCACGCCGCGCCCGCGACGACCGCGGCCGCGACGACGACCTCGACGTAGCGGAACGCGTGATGGACGTTCTCCCACGCGTCGCCCGCGGCGTACCCGGCGCCCGCGAAGGCGAAGCACCAGATCGCGGAACCGAGGAGCGTGAGCAGCGTGTAGCGGACGAACGGCACCTCGAACACTCCGGCCGGCACGGAGACGAACGAGCGGATGACCGGGGTCAGGCGGCCGAGGAACACGGCCCAGTCCTCCCAGCGCTCGAACCACCGCTCCGCGCGGTCGAGCTTCGCCTTGCTCAGATGGAGCCAGCGGCCGTGCCGCTCGAGGTACGGCCGTCCGCCGTAGAGCCCGATCGCCCACCCTCCGATCGCGCCGACCGTGTAGCCGATCGTGCCCGCGAGCGCGATCGCGACGTACGCCGGAAGCCCCTCGTCGATCGTGCGACCGAAGAGCGTGACGTCCTGGTTGGCGAACGCGCCCGCCGCGAGGGCGCCCGCCGTAGACCATCACGAGCTCGCTCGCGGCCGGGAGCACCGCGTCGACGAGCATGAGGCAGAAAACGGCGTAGAGCCCGTAGTCCCCGATCGCCGACGTGATGGCGTCGGTGAGTCCGCTCAGGATGGAGGCGACGAGCACGCGCGGACTGTACTTGGCGGCGGTTGGCTAGCGCCTGTGACTCGACGCACGGTGAGCTCCTGCGTCAGCGCGACGGAGCCCAGCTCGTTCGTCGCGGTCACGCGGGCGACGTAGCGCCCGCCTGCGACCGGCTTGCGGTTCCCGCCTCGGCCGTCCCAGATCACCGTCTGCTCGCCGGCCTGGAGCGCGGTGTTCGTGACCGTGCGAACGACGACGCCCTCCGGCGTCTCGATCGTCACCTTCACCCGGGCCGCGCGGGCCTGAGCCCACAGGATGTCGGCCCGCCCTCCGGTGGGCCGGACGGCGACACGTGCCGGCGAGACGCGCAGCGAGCCGAGCGTCGAGTTGACGGCGAAGCGCCGGGTCGTCGTCGAGGGAAGGCCCTGATCGTCCGTCGCGGAGACCGTGAACGTCCAGCGCCCCTCCGCCGGCGGCAGCGGCTCGGTCGGTGCCGGCTCGGGCGGAGGCGGTGGAGGAGGAAGCGGCGGGAAAGCCACGTCGTACGCGCCCGGCTCGCGCGCGCCCGACTCCTGGAAGGCGACCGCCCCGTCGGGTGCGGTGAGCGTGACCGAGACGGTCGACGGACGGACGATCTTGTACGAGAGCTGCTGCGTCTCGGCGACGCCGTCGCCGTTCGGCGAGACGACGGCCTCGAGCGGCGGCGGCGCGTAGACGCCGTAGTACTGGAGCATGAGCGCCGTCGAGACGGCACGCTCGCGCCCGTCGGACGGCGAGTTCAGCACCGTGCCGTCGAACGCGAGCGTCGAGGACCCGCCGCCGTCGAGCGCCATGCCCCGAACGGCCCCGAAGCGGACGAGCGTCTGCGCCAGCTCGAAGTTCGTCATGCCCACGGAGAGCCCCGGCTGCCTCCCGTCGGTCGTCAGCAGCACGATGCCCCCGTCCGCACGCTGGCCGACCGCCGTGCGCGGCCCGCGCGGAGCGAGCTGCGACGTGGTGAAGCCCTCGTTCGAGCGGTAGACGGGCGTGCCGTCGCGAACGAGGACGGGCCCACCTCCGATCGCGTCCGAGACGACCGACCAGTCCGGCTGGAGGATGAGCCGAAGCGTCACGACCGTCCCCGGCTGCGCCTCCGCCTGGAGCTTCGCCGCCGCGTTCCCACGCGCAACGAGGACCGCGGTTCCCGGCTGCGATCCGAACCGACGCGCTCGTCGCCGTCGTCGTGACGGGGACGGCGAGGTCGGTGTTCGGGGTCGCCGGCGGGAACGAGCCGAGCACGGCTGCGAAGGCGCCCGCGATGCGCGGCGTCGACGATCCCCAGTCCGAAGTGAAGAGCGAGATGCCGTTCGTGCCCGGAGCCTTGTTGAGGAAGTTGAGCGCGCGTCGCTGGCCGGTCCCGCGCCAGGTGCCTCGGAAGCTGACGCGGCGCACGTCGAGCAGGCCGTCGAGCGTGATGCCCGCGCTCGAACGGGCCGGGTTCGGC
>CAVWES010000022.1:0-15688 GCA_963754175.1 uncultured Gaiellaceae bacterium
GTAGAGGAGAAGCGGGAAGATGAAGATGAACACCGCGGCCTCGCGGCTTCGCCAGAAGACCTTCTGCTCGAACCGGAGCTGATGGAGCAGCGTCGTCATGCGCCGTCCTCCGGCCCCTCGTCGACGAGCTCGAGGTAGACGTCCTCGAGCGTCGGCCGCCGGACTTCGAGTTGCTCGAGTACGCGGCCCTCCGCCAGAGCCTCCTCCGTCAGATCGTGGAGCGCACGGGTCGGGTCGGTCGTCTGCGACACGACCTGCTGGCCGTCTCGGCGGTAGCGGATCTCCGTCTCGTCGAATCGCCGGTGAGCTCGGTCGGCGTCCCGTGCCGGACGATCTCCCCGGCCCGGAGAACCGCGACACGGTCGGCGAGCTGCTGGGCCTCATCGAGGTAATGCGTCGTCAGCAGGATCGTCGTCCCGAGCGAGCGGAGCGAGCGGATCATTCCCAGGCGGCGCGCCGCGCGGCGGGGTCGAAGCCGGTCGTGGGCTCGTCGAGGAACACGAGATCGGGGTTGCCGACGAGCGCGATGCCAAGGTCCAATCGGCGCTTCTGGCCGCCGGAGAGCGTCTTCACCCGCGCGTCCCGCTTCTCTGCGAGCCCGACGAGCTCGATCACCTCGGCGACGTCGCGCGGCCGTGCGTAGTAGCCGGCGAAGAGCACGTGCGTCTCGCGTACGGTCAGCAGCGGGCTGAGCTCCGACTGCTGGAGGACGACACCGATCCGCTCGCGCAGCTCCCGCGGCGCGTCGCCTGGGTCGAGCCCGAGCACCGACGCCGAGCCTCCGTCCCGCGCGCGGTAGCCCTCGAGGATCTCGACGGTCGTCGTCTTGCCGGCGCCGTTCGGGCCGAGCAGGCCGAAGACCTCTCCCTCGGCGACCTCGAAGCTGACTCCCCGGAGCGCCTCGGTGCCGCCGTAGGACTTGCGGAGGTCGTTCACGACGATTGCCGGCGCCACGGCCGGAGACGATATGCGCCGAGCGGGAGCTGGGTAGGGTGGCCCGGTGCCGACGCTTCGCTACGTCGTCGTCGACGTCTTCACCGATACGGCGCTCACCGGAAACCAGCTCGCCGTGTTCACGGACGCGCGGGAGATCGACGAGAGCTGATGCAGGCACTTGCGAAGGAGATCGGCTTCTCCGAGACGACGTTCGTCCTCCCTGCGGAAGCGGGCGGCACGGTGCGCATGCGCATCTTCAATCCCGCGCACGAGATGCCCTTCGCCGGCCATCCCACGCTCGGGACCGCATGGGTACTCGCGGCTCCACTCCAACGTGGCGGTCATCGAGCTCGAAACGGGCATGGGAATCGTCCCTGTCGAGCTCGACCGGGACGAGTCGGGTGCGCTCGTCTTCGGGCGCATGGTGCAACCGGTGCCGACGATCAGTGGCGTCGAAGAGACGGATGCGCTCTTCGACGCGCTGGGTGTGCGGGGTCGGAGCTTCCGGTCGAGCTGTACGACAACGGTGCGACCCATATCGTCGTGACGCTCGGCAGCGACGCGGCGGTCTCGGCGCTCTCGCCCGACCTGTCTGCGATAGCCCGATTCGGCGTCACGGGTGTGAACTGCATCGCGGGTCGGCGAGAGTCGCTGGAAGAGCCGCATGTTCTGGCCTCGCGGAGAGGATGCGGCGACGGGCTCGGCGGCGGGGCCGATCGCGTGTCACGCATGCCGTCACGGGCTCGTGGAGTGGGGCGAGTGGATCGAGATCACGCAGGGCGTCGAGATCGGGCGCCCGTCGACGCTCTTCGCTCGCGCAGACGGCGGTGACGGCGGGATCGAGCGCGTGCTCTGCGGTGGTCGCGCGGTCGTGGTCGCGCGCGGCGAGTTCCGGCTCTAGGGAGCGCGAGGAACGCGGAGACCGTCGCCGCGGCGACCCGGGCGGCTTCGACCGGCTCGGCGCCCGCGGCCCGCTGCACGAGATACGTGACGGAGTAGGTGTCGCCGGCACCCGTCGGGTCGACCTCACCCTCGACCGGAACGGCGGGCACGTGCTGACGAGGTCGGGAGTGATCACCCACGCACCCTGTGAGCCGAGCGTGAGGATCACCTCCGGCACGCCGAGCGCCTGCAGCTTGTGCGGGTCGGCGCTGCCGACCAGCGTTCGGCCTCCTCGTCGTTCAGCTTGAGGATCTCGACGTAGTGGAGTACGTCGCCGATGTTCGCGTCCGTCCGGAGCGGCCCGATCGTCGGCGGTGCGCACGAGGCCTTGGAGGTCGACGAGGAGCTGCCGGCCGCCGGGATCGAGCGCCGCGAGGGTCGCCGGCGGGAAGTCGGTCCTCGTGAGCGCGCACACGTCGATCCAGGTCGCGTCAGCCGCCGCCTCGACTGCTTGCTCCGGCGTCCACGGGTCGCCGACGGCGTCCTGCCACATGATTCGCTGCTCTCCCTCGTAGTGGAAGCTGTACTCGGTCGTCGTCGCCGACTCGTGCCACGTGACCGGCAGGCCGAAGGCTTCGAGCGGGGGGAGCAGCGCCGGCCGATGCTCCGCGCTGCACGACGCCTCGATGTGCGCGTCGGCGCCCAGGCGGGCCAGCGCGCGCGCCGCGTAGAAGACTCCGCCGCCGGGGCGGGGCTCCGCGCCCTCGACGACGTCGCGTGTGATGTGACCGAGCGCGGCGATCGTCGTCATGCGGTCGCTGCTCCCGCGTCGGCTCGCCGCGTCACGACCGCGACGACGCTCGCGATCCCGAACGAGACGACGAAGCTCGGCACCGTCGCTCCGACGCCCCAGTCCGGAGGATGCAGCTCGCCGACGAGGTCGACCCACCAGGCGGGGCCGGTCGGGTAGAGCCACTGGTAGAGCGCGAAGCCCGCGATCCAGGCGCCGATCAGCCCCAGCCGCCACGGAGGAGTGCCGAAGACGTCCTCGGGCGTGTAGTGCGCGCCCGCCGCCAGCCAGTCCGCGAGCAGCACCGCGAACAGCGGCACGAAGACCGAGCCGAGCAGGAGGAGGAAGCTCTGGTAGCTCACGAAGTCGACGACCAGCGCGCCCGCGGTCGCGACGCCGGTGACGAGGACGATGAGCAGCTCTTGCGGCGCGCGAGGCACTGCGTTCTGGAGCGAGACCGCCGCCGAGTAGGCGTTCGCGAAGGCCTCGTCCGTCTCGGTGACGAGCAGCGCGAACAGAGCGACGATCGCCGCGAACCCTCCCGCGACCACCGCGGCGGGAAGCGCAGCGGGATCGCCGAGGTCGCGTGAGAGCACGAGCACCGCGCCGAGCACGAGCAGCCACACGTCGGGGACGAAGTAGCCGACGCCCGTTCCCGCGAGCGCGCCTCGCCGTGTCTTCGAGAAGCGCGTGTAGTCGGCCGCGTACGGCACGAAGGACACCGTGATGCCGACGACGACGTCGGCTCCCTGCCAGACGCTGAGCCCGCCCTCGCCCTCCGCGTCCCAGAGCGCGCCGAGGTCGGCGCCGTCGAGCGCCCACCAGGTGAGATAGAGGAGCGCGAGCGGCACGGCCCAGATCGCGAACCGCCTGATGAAGCGGCGCACGAAGCCGATCGGCCCGAGGAGCGCGAGCACGAGCGCGCAGGCGCCGAAGACGAGCGTCCACAGCCACTGGGCGCGGAAGCCGAAGAGCTCGTCCGAGAGCGCGGCCGCCGCCGTCGCGATGACGAGCAGCTCGAAGATCGTCCAGCCCACGCCCTGGAGCACGTTGACGGCCGTCGGGAGCAGCGAGCCGCGTTGGCCGAGCGGGGCGCGCATGAGCGCCATCCCGGGGACGCGCGCATCGGCGCCGATCATCCCTGCGACGGCGAGCATCGCATTTCCGATGACGCAGCCGACGACGATCGCGACGACCGCGTCGGGGAGCGAGAGCGCGGGGACGAGCACCGCGCCCGCCACGATCACGAGGAGCGAGACGCCCAGATTCCCCCAGAGGAGCCCCGTCTCGAGCCCGCTGAGGATCCGCAGGCGGGGCGGCGCGGGGTCGATCCCCCAGCTGCCCTCCAGCTTCTCGGGACTCGCCATCCGGCTCAGGAGGCTAGATGATTGCGCTCGTGATCCCTCGCTACCACGTCGTCGCGGAGGCGATGCACGAGCTCCAGAACCCGACCTCCGAGGAGAAGATCCTGCTGCTCGGGAAGCGCCTCGGCCTCGGCCGCGAGTCGCGCGTCCTCGACATCGCGTCCGGGCGCGGCGGGCCTGCGCTCCTGCTGGCCCGCGAGCTCGGGTGCAGCGTGCACGGGGTCGAGATCTCGCCCGAGTTCCACGCGGTCGCCGTCGAGCGCGTCGCGACGGCGGGGCTCGAGGATCGCGTCTCCTTCGCAGCTCGGGGACGGCGCGCAGGCGACGCTCGAGCCCGAGGCGTACGACGCCGCCCTCTGCCTCGGCGCGAGCTTCGTCTACGGCAGCCTCGCGGACACCGTCGACGCGCTCGTTCCGCGCGGTTCGTCCCGGCGGGTACGTCGCCGTCGGCGAGCCGTACTGGCGCAGGCTCCCGCTTCCGGAGGACTACGAGGATCGAGACGAGCCGTGGACGACGCTCGAGGGCACCGTCCTCGTGTTCGAGACGTCCGGCCTGCCGGTCGTCTCCGTCATCGCCTCGTCGGAGGACGACTGGGATCGGTACGAGACGCTCCACTGGCAGGCCGTCGAGCGCTGGCTCGCGGCGAACGGCGACGATCCGGACGCGCCGGAGATCCGCCGCCGTCACGAGCGCACAAGCGGAACTACCTCCGCCACGGCCGCGAGCTATCTCGGCTGGGCGATCTTCGTCGGCTGGAAGACCGATCAGGCGGCGAGCAGGCGGCGCAGCACGTAGGGAAGGATCCCGCCGTGCCGGAGGTACTCGCGCTCGCGCGGCGTGTCGAGGCGCACGGTCGCGCGGAACTCGGTCGCGTCGGCGCGCACCGTCACCTCGTCGCGCGTCGCCCGTTCTCGAGCCCGACGATCGAGAACTCCTCGCGCCCGGTGAGACCCGAGCGACTCGCGGCTCTCGCCGGGCAGGTACTGCAGCGGGAGCACGCCCATCATCAGCAGGTTCGAGCGGTGGATCCGCTCGTAGCTCTCCGCGATGACCGCGCGCACGCCGAGCAGCTTCGGCCCCTTCGCCGCCCAGTCGCGCGACGACCCGGACCCGTACTCCTTGCCTGCGAGGACGACGAGCGGAGTGCCTTCCGCGCGATAGCGCTCGGCCGCCTCGAAGATCGTCGTCTCGTCGCCCGAGGGCAGGTGCACCGTCCACGTTCCCTCCGAGCCCGGGCACGAGCAGGTTTCGCAGGCGGACGTTCGCGAACGTGCCGCGCACCATCACCTCGTGGTTGCCGCGCCGCGAGCCGTACGAGTTGAAGGCCTTGCGCTCGACGCCGTGCTCGACGAGGTAGCGCCCCGCCGGTGAGTCCGGCTTGATCGAGCCGGCCGGCGAGATGTGGTCGGTCGTGACGGAGTCGCCGATCGAGACGAGGCAGCGTGCGCCGACGATGTCCTCGACCGTCCGCGGGCTCGAGCGGCATGCCGTCGAAGTACGGCGGCAGGCGGACGTACGTCGAGTCCGGGTCCCAGGCGAAGAGCTCGCCCTCGGGGACGGGAAGATCGCGCCACGTCTCGTCGCCGGTGAAGACGTCCGCGTAGATCGCGCGGAACATCTCCTCGCCGATCGCTCCGGCGACCGTCTCGCGCACCTCCTCGGGCGAGGGCCAGATGTCGGCGAGGAAGACGTCCTCGCCGTCCGAGCCGACGCCGATCGGCTCCGTCGCGAGGTCGAGGTCCATGCGTCCGGCGAGCGCGTAGGCGACGACGAGCGGCGGCGAGGCGAGGTAGTTCGCCTTCACCTCCGGGTGGATGCGCGCCTCGAAGTTCCGGTTGCCGGAGAGCACGGCGCAGACGACGAGGTCGCCCTCTGCGACACGCCTCGCGAGATCTCCTCGGGGAGCGGGCCCGGAGTTCCCGATGCACGTCGTGCAGCCGTACCCGACCGTGTGGAAGCCGAGCTCCTCGAGGTACGGCGTCAGCCCCGCCTTGTCGTAGTACTCGGTGACGACCTTCGAGCCGGGCGCGAGGCTCGACTTCACCCACGGCTTGCGTGAGAGCCCGCGCTCGACCGCCTTCTTCGCAAGCAGGCCGGCGCCGACCATGACCGCGGGGTTCGACGTGTTCGTGCACGACGTGATCGCGGCGATCACGACCGCGCCGTGATCGAGGTGGAAGGTCTCGCCGTCGTACGTCACCTCGACGGCCGTGGGCTCGGCGAGGACGATGCGCGGCCCGGTCGAGACGTCGGCATCGCCGCGCTCCGGCGCTCGTGCCCGGGCGTCGCCGACGCGAGCGGGTCGCTCGCCGGGAAGGTCTCGGCGACGGCCTCGTCGTGCGCCGTTCCCGTAGTCGACGCCGAAGGTCGGCAGCGTGTCGAGGAACGCGCGCTTCGCGTCGCGCAGCGGCACGCGATCCTGCGGGCGGCGGGGCCCCGCGAGCGACGGCTCGACGGTGGAGAGGTCGAGCTCGACCACCTGCGAGTAGGTCGGCGGCTCGTCGGGGTCGTGCCAGAGCGCGTTCTCCTTGCAGTACGCCTCGACGAGCGCGATCCGCTCGGGCGAACGACCGGTGAGCCGCAGGTAGCGAAGCGTCTCGTCGTCCACCGGGAAGAAGCCGCACGTCGCCCCGTACTCCGGCGACATGTTCCCGATCGTCGCGCGGTCGGCGAGCGGGAGCGTCTCCAGCCCGTGGCCGAAGTACTCGACGAACTTCCCGACGACGCCGGTCTGCGCGCAGGATCTGCGTGACCGTGAGCACGAGGTCGGTCGCGGTCGCGCCTTCCGGCAGCGCGCCGGTCAGCCGGAACCCGACGACCTGCGGCACGAGCATCGAGATCGCCTCGCCGAGCATCGCGGCCTCGGCCTCGATCCCGCCGACGCCCCAGCCGAGCACGCCGAGGCCGTTGATCATCGTCGTGTGCGAGTCGGTCCCGACGAGCGTGTCGGGGAAGGCGACGCCGTCTCGCTCCTCGACGACGCGCGCGAGGAACTCGAGGTTCACCTGATGGACGATTCCCGTGCTCGGCGGGCACGACCTTGAAGTTGTCGAATGCGCCCTGTCCCCAGCGCAGGAACGCGTAGCGCTCGCGGTTCCGCTCGAACTCGAGCTCGGCGTTGCGGAAGATCGCGAGCCGGGTCGCGAACTCGTCGACCTGCACCGAGTGGTCGATGACGAGCTCGACGGGCAGCAGCGGGTTGATCTTCTTCGGATCGCCGCCGAGGTCGTGCATCGCGTTCCGCATCGCGGCGAGGTCGACGACCGCCGGGACGCCGGTGAAGTCCTGCAGGAGCACGCGTCCCGGCGTGAACGAGATCTCCCTGCGAAGGCTCCGCGCTCGCGACCCAGCCGGCGACGGCCTCGACGTCGGCGGCGGTGACGTTCGCGCCGTCCTCCATGCGCAGCACGTTCTCGAGGAGGACGCGCAGCGTGTACGGCAGACGGACGGACGTCGTGGCTCGCCTGCAGCGCGTCGAGCGCGGAAGATCTCGCGGCTCGTGCCGCCGACGTCGAGGGTCGAGCGCGCGCCGAAGCTGTTCGGATGCTCCATCCCCTCCGATTCAAGCAGCTTGGGCCGGGTCAGCCGTCCGAGTCCGCGCTCGGTGAGCGTGCGTGCTGCGCGGGTCGAAGTGGCGCCCGACTGCCTGCGCGTACGGCCCGCCGACGCGACGCGCGTAGGCCGCGAAGCCCTCGTCGCGCACCGGGCGCAGGTCCTCCGTGTACGGGTCGAGGACGTGCTGGCGGCCGACCTTCCGCGCCGAGTTGAAGAACGCGAGGCCCATGCCGACGGAGACCTCGAGGAGGGAGCGCTGCTCGCGATCGGCCTCGGCGAGGAGACCCTGGTACACGGCGGCGAGCTCCGGCGGGGTCGGGAGGCCTTCGCGTCGTCGCGCAGGTCGGAGAGCGAGCGCTTCAGCCCCTCGACCTCGAGCGGCGGGATGTCGATGAGCCGCGCCGTCGTCCCGCTCGCGCCCTCGAGCGCGCCGAGCAGGTCGTCGACGGACGCGAACTCGGCATCCTTCGCGAGGACGCCGGCCGCCTTGAGCTCCGAGACGAGCGCGTCGAGGTAGACGCGCGTGCCGCGCGTGACGTCCGCCGCCGCGGCGAGGAGCCAGAGCGGCGAGAAGCCGAACGCGAGGATCGAGCCCAGCTCGACGACGTTTCCGCCTGCCTTCCGCACGGCGAGCTTCTTCGGCGACTGCTCGACCTCTCCCGCGACTGCCTCGTCGCTCGCGCTCGACTCCGCCGACGAGCTCGACCGTGATCCGCAGGAGGTTCTTCGCCGTCGCCTCGTAGAAGCGAGACTTCCGCACGAGCCGCGGGAGAAGGAGCTCGGCGGTCTCGTGGATCGTGCCGCCCAGCGCCGCGGCGACCGCACGGATGATCCGCTCGGGCACCGAGACGAGGTACTGAGTGGCGCGACGCACTTCCTAGCCCGCGGGCTTCGCGCCGACCGCGATCCCGCCGAACGCGGAGAAGCCGTCGAGCCGCAGCGTCGGCGAGCCGTCGGTTCCCGGCTCCGGAGCGTCGACGGCGACGCCGCCGCCGAGCGCCTTGACGTCCGCTTCGATCTTCCATCCCGGCGGGACCCGAATCGCGATGCCGCCGAAGAGCGAGCGGACGTCGAGGTGGGCGTCGGGCGCGAGCTGTGCCTCGCGGAGATCGACGGCGATCCCTCCGAGCCACGAGAACATCGACCCACCCCGGAACGCCTGCGCGCGGCTCTTGACCGCGACCCCGTCGAGGATCGCGACGAGGGCGACCTCGTCGCTCTCGGCATCGCCGCGCGAGGGGAACATGCGCTTCATGAGCGACGGCCGATGCGAGCATCCCAGTCCAGAAGCCGAGCTTGAACAGGAGGACGGCGCGCAGGACTCGCACGTCCGCAGGGTACCCCCGCACGACTAGCATGGCCGCGATGGACGCCGGTGCCATTCGCACGATCCTCGAGCAGGCGTTCCCCGACGCAGCCCAGCTCGACGTCGAGGATCGAACGGGGACAGGCGACCACTTCCAGGTGACCGTCGTCAGCGGGGACTTCGACGGGCTCTCTCTCCTCGATCAGCACCGGCGCGTCAACGACGCGCTCGCTGCACCCCTCGGCGACGGCTCGATCCACGAGCTCCGCATCAAGACGAAAGGAACGACATGAAGAACCTGAACGAGCAGATCTCCGACGTCATCGAGCAGGAGCCCGTCGCCGTGTTCATGAAGGGCACGCCGCAGATGGTCATGTGCGGCAACTCCCACCGCGCGCTGCAGGCCCTGCACGCGGCCGGTGCGCCGATCACCACGGTGGACGTCCTCCCCGATCCGAGGATCCGCCAGGAGCTCTCGTCGATCTCCGGCTGGCCGACGATCCCGCAGGTTTTCGTCAAGGGCGAGCTGATCGGCGGCGCGGACATCACCGAGGAGCTCCTCGAGTCGGGTGAGCTCGCGCAGAAGCTCGACGCGACGCTCGGCGCGGCCCGCGCCCAGGACGTCAAGGTCGTCGCGCTCGAGCTGAGCTGAGCCGCACGTATCGCCCTCAGGGCCGGGTTCCATTTCGGGCCGACCTGAGTACGTTCTGATGCATGGGGGAAGGACTGGGAGCGCTGCAGGCGTGGTTCGCCGCGCACTGCGACGGAAACTGGGAACAGGAATACGGCGTCACCATCGGGACGGTCGAGGAGCCTGGCTGGGAGCTGCGTATCGATCTCGTCGGAACGCGGCTCGAGGGAAGCGTGCTGGTACGTGAGGGTACGGAGCGAAGTGCGGAGGACTGGTGCGAGGCATGGTGCGACGGCTACACGTTTCACGCCGTCGGCGGCACCCACAACCTCGACGAGCTTCTCGGCACGTTCGTGACCTTCACCGAGCGGCAGGCCGCCCCGATCGAGGCGTAGCGGGCTCCACGCGGTCACGCGTGAGCGCTAGGCGGCTGCGATGCGGTCCGCGAGCTCGCGCGAGATCGCGTGCTCGCCGCGCTCCGTCCGCACGGTGACGGGGCCGCCGAACGGCGCGTAGGCGACGAGCTCGAGATCGGAGCCGGGAACGAGGCCGAGCTCACCGAGGTAGCGGAGGAGGTCGGAGTCGCCGTCCGGGACGCGCGCGATCGACGTTCGCGCGCCGGGCTCGAGGTCGAGCAGGGTCCGGTCGTCGGCGTGCACGACACGGAGGTCGCGATCCGGGATCGGGTCGCCGTGAGGGTCGTGCGTCGGGTACCCGAGCTCCTCGTCGATCTTGGCCTCGAGCTCCTCGGACAGCGCATGCTCGAGGAGCTCCGCCTCGGCGTGCACCGCGTCGAGCGAGAGCCCCAGGCGGTCGACGAGATAGCGCTCGAGCAGCCGGTGATGGCGCAGTACCTCGAGCGCCCCGCGCCGGCCCGCGTCGGTGAGCGCGACGCCCCGGTACGGCAGCCGCTCGACGAGGCCGAGCTCGTCGAGGCGCTTCGTCATCGCGGTCGCGGACGGAGCGCTGACACCCATGCGGCGCGCGAGAGCCGACGTCGTGACGCGCTCCCCTGCCGACTCGAGTGCGTAGATCGCCTTCAGGTAGTCCTGGACGGCGACGGTGAGATCGGGTGTCTGCCCTGGCATTCCGAGGTTCTTAGGTTACACTCCGACTCGGAATTAGTCATGGCTAAAGCACGACTCACCCGGGGGAGGCTGCTCGCGGCGGCGGCGCCGCTCGCGGCGGTGCCGTTCGTCGGCAAGGTCGCGCTCGGCGGGAGACGCCTCGGCGAGCGCACACGACCACTCCGGCCACGGCCCCGGGCGGATGCCGACGAGCCATCTGCCCGGCACGATGGGCCACGCCGCCATGGTCGGCGACGAGGCCCCTGCCGTCGGTGGCCCCGACCGATCTCGACGCGCTGCTCTATCCGCCCCCGGCCCTGCCGTACCAGCCCGGGCGCGTTCGCGAGTACACGCTCACCGCGACCGATGCCGACCTCGAGGTGGCGCCGGGCGTCTTCTTCCCCGGGTGGGTCTACAACGGCACGGCTCCCGGGCCGGTGATCCGCGCGACGGAGGGAGACCTGCTGCGCGTCCACCTCGTCAACGGGGGCTCGCACCCGCACACGATCCACTTCCACGGGATCCATCCGACGAACATGGACGGCGTCTTCCAGATCGTCAACCCGGGCGGGCGCTTCACGTACGAGTTCGAGGCCCGCCCGGCGGGCATGCAGCTCTACCACTGCCACTCCACGCCTCTGAAGAAGCACATCCACAAGGGCCTCTACGGCGCGTTCATCATCGACCCGAAGGAGCCACGGCCGCCCGCGAAGGAGCTCGTCATGGTGATGAACGGCTTCGACACCGACGGCGACGGCGAGAACAACTTCTACACCGTGAACGGGCGCTCGTTCTACTACGCGCGCTACCCGATTCGCATCAAGCGCTCCGAGCGCGTGCGCATCTACCTGGCGAACCTCACCGAGTTCGACCTCTTGAACTCGTTCCACCTGCACGCCGACTTCTTCCGCTATCAGCCGACGGGAACAGGCGACCACTGGGAGTACACGGACACGGTGATGCAGTGCCAGGGGCAGCGGGGCGTCATCGAGATCGAGTTCGCGGCGAGCGGCCTCCACATGTTCCACGCACACCAGTCCGAGTTCACCGAGCTCGGCTGGATGGGCTTCTTCGAGGTCGTCGACTAGTGGAGGCGCACTCGGCGACGCCTGATCGCGGCCGGGTCAACTGGCGCATCTGGGCGGTCGTCCCGGTGCTGTTGCTCGCCGCCGCGGTGGGGGTGGTCGTCACCGCCGGCTCGTCGCTCGTCGACCTCGTCGGCTCGAACCCGCCGCCCGCGGACCAGTTCGACATCCGTCGCGTCGAGTTCTCGCCGGGCGAGATCCGGATCGTCGTACGGAACCCGCAGCGTGACGACCTCACGATCGCGAACGTGAACGTCGACGACGCGATCGTCCCGTACGACGTCGACGGGCCGACGACGCTCGGACGCCTTCGCTCGAGCACGATCGTCGTCCCCTTCGAGTGGGTCGAGAACGACCCGATTTCGGTCGGGGTGACGAACTCGACCGGGATCCAGACCGTGAAGGAGATCCCGGCGGCGGTGGCGACGCCGGAGCCGTCGGCGAAGGGATTCTTCGGCTACGCGCTCATCGGGCTCATCGTCGGTGTTCTCCCCATCGCGCTCGGATTGCTCTGGCTTCCGGCGCTGCGACACGCGGGCGCGGTGTGGCTCGCGACGTTCATGGCGTTCACCGCCGGGCTGCTCTCGTTCCTCGGCGTCGAGGCGCTCACCGAGGCGTTCGACCTCCAGGCGTCACTCCCGGTGGCGCTCGGGGGCGCGGGCCTCGTGCTCCTCGGCGTCGCCCTGAGCTTCCTCGGCATGACCGCGCTCGCCGGTCGCCTGACCGGCGGCTCGGCTGCGTCGGGGCTGACGCTCGCGCTCCTCATCGCGATCGGCATCGGACTGCACAACCTGGGTGAGGGCCTGGCGATCGGCGCATCGTTCTCCCTGGGCGAGCTCCAGCTCGGCGCCTTCCTCATCGTCGGCTTCATGATCCACAACGTCACCGAGGGCCTCGGGATCGCAACGCCGGTCGCGAAGACGCGGGTGACGGTCCTCGCACTCGCTGGCCTGGCGATCGTCGCCGGCGCCCCGACGATCCTCGGCGCGTGGATCGGCGGCTACACGTCGAGCGACGTCCTCGGCGCCCTCTTCTTCGCAATCGCGGCCGGGGCGGCGTTTCAGGTGGTCGTCGAGGTCGGGCGCTACGTCGCGCGCAGCGCGCCAGGCGGACTTCGATCGGGTCATGCGATCGCCGGGTTCATCGCGGGCATCGCAACGATGTACGTCACCGGCGTACTCGTCGCCTAGCCCCAGGCAACTCCCCCTTAACGGCCGGTAACCCGAGGTTCACGGCGCCAGGGCTATAACCGTCGGGCCATGTCGTACGCACCGCTCCGCGCCGTCGTCGCGCTCATCGCATCCGCCGTTCTCGGCGGCGCCGTGGCAGTCGGAGCAGTCGCCGCTCTCGGCGGTCTCGACGGCGGCACGACCGTCGTCACGGAGACCGCGTCGGCATCGAGCCCGGGTTTGGCGCCGCGCTCCGGCGGGATGACCATCCACGAGATCTACGAGCGTGCAGCGTCCGGTGTCGTCCGCGTGAACGCGACGAGCAACTCGACATCCTCCACCGGATCGACCAACCCGTTCGGCTCGCAGGGAGTCTCGGCTCTCGGCTCGGGCTTCGTCATCGACAAGACCGGGCACATCGTCACGAACTACCACGTCGTCGAGGGCGCGGACGAGGTCACGGTGAGCTTCTCGAACCGCGACACGGTCAAGGCCGAGATCGTCGGTACCGATCCGTCGTCCGATCTGGCGGTTCTCCGCGTGCAGACGGCGGCGAGCGCGCTGACGCCGCTCCCGCTCGGAAACTCCGACAACGTCCAGGTCGGTGATCCGGTCGTCGCGATCGGCAATCCGTTCGGCCTCGATCGAACCGTCACGTCGGGGATCGTGAGCGCACTGCAGCGCCTCATCACCGCACCGAACCAGTTCACGATCGACCACGTCATCCAGACCGACGCGCCGATCAACCACGGCAACTCGGGCGGACCGCTCATCAACGCACGCGGCCAGGTCATCGGCGTCAACACCCAGATCGAGACCGGCGGCGACACCACCACCGGCAACGTCGGCATCGGCTTCTCCGTCCCCTCGAACACCGTCAAGGACGTCGTCGCGCAGATCCTCAAGACCGGCCGCGTCGAGCACGCGTACCTCGGGATCAGCGGCCAGGCCGTGACGCCCGACGTCGCCGAGACCTACAACCTCCCCGTGAAGGCCGGCGTCCTCGTCGGCTCGGTCACGAGCGGCAGCGGCGCCGACAAGGGCGGACTGAAGGGTGGCGCGCGACAGGTGGTCGTCGCGGGCGACACGTTCGTCCTCGGCGGCGACATCATCGTCGCCTTCGACGGCCAGCAGATTTCCTCGATCGAAGAGCTCCGCGACGCGGTCGCCAGTCACTCGCCTGGCGAGAAGGTCAAGCTCGTGATCTACCGCGACGCGAACAAGACGAGCGTGACCGTCACGCTCGGACGGCAGCCCCCATCCCCCCAGGGCTAGCCGGGAGCACGGCCCCGGTGAGCCGGGGCCTGCTCAACTCCATCGGCATGGGGTCCGACCGCCTGCCCGGACCCCAGCCGACCTACCCGTTCTCGAAGCCGGGGTTCGCAGCGAGGCCCTCGCCCGCAAGGGTGTAGCCGCGCTCGATCAGCGCGCGCTTGCGCTCCACCGGCCACGGGCGCTCGCTGCGGAAGGTCGGGTCGAGGCTGTGCGGTCCCGCTGTTCCGCGCACGATCAGCGTCGGGACGTGGCGGTCGTGGCGGAACGGGAAGTGCGCTGCCGCGAAGCGGGCATCGAGGTCGGCGCGGAGCGTTCGGCGACGCCACGGCGCCGCTGCCGCAACGGCGGTGCTCGTGACGTCGTCGCGCAGCGCGCGAAGCTCGGCGACCGACGTCTCGCGCTCGCTCGCGAGCCGCTCTTCGATGACAGCGTTCCGCGCGAACGCGACGCGCATGAGTCGCGCGATCAGCTCGCCGTAGTGCGCGGGCTCGCCGCGGGCCGCCCGCTCCTGGGCGAGCCGGACCTCGGCGAGGAGCGCCCGCACGGGCGGCACTGCCCGGAAGCGCTCGAGGCGCTCGCGCGTGCGCTCGAGGAATGCAGCGGACGTCGGCGGGTAGCTCGGCACGTAGCGGAACGCTGCGATCGCGGCGACGTCCGGGTTGCGGTACGCGTGCTCGAACGGGAAGTTGCGCACCCAGCCGCCGTCCGTCGCGATCCGGCCGTCGAGCGCGATCGGCAGGACGAGACCGCTGATCGCGGCGGACGCCAGGATCGCGCGGCCCATCGT
This sequence comes from uncultured Gaiellaceae bacterium, assembly GCA_963754175.1. GTDB lineage: Bacteria > Actinomycetota > Thermoleophilia > Gaiellales > Gaiellaceae > GMQP-bins7. The sequence continues at coordinate 14,849 of CAVWES010000022.1, forward strand.
CTCGGGGTCGGCCGTGCGCGAGGAGTACTCGAGCTCGAAGTCGCGGTCCTCGTCACCCTCGGGGTAGTCGCTCACGTCCGTCGCGTAGACGACGAGCTCGATCTCCGCCGCGCGCGAGCGCCGTTCCGAGCTCGGCGGGCGCGCCGATCCGATCGGCGATCGTCTCCGGGAGCGTGTAGTCGTGCAGCCCGCCCGGGAACTGCCACATCGGCCTCGGGCGGAACGCATCGTCGGGCTGGATCCCGAGCAGGAAGTCCTCGAGGTCGTCGAGCCGGTCGAGCGCGGCCATCGTCCCCGCGAGCGCGCCTGCAGAGGTGCCGTAGATCCAGCCGACTCGTGGCCAGAGCGCCGTCTCCGAAAGCCGCCGGAGGAACCCGAGCTCGAGGAGAACGCCGTTGATGCCGCCCCCCGAGAGGACGACGGCGACGTCGCGTCGGGCGGAGTCGGGCACGAGGCTATTGTGCCCCCGTGGAGTCGGAGCTTCGTCCAGGGGCGGCTGTGCTCTCCGACCTCGACCTCGAGTCAGACGAGAAGCTGTGGACCGGGGACGACGACGGCGACCACAGCGGCTGGTACTGCGTGCGTACGGATCCGTTCCCGTGCCCGGCCGAAGGGTGCTCGTTCGTCGCGGACTTCATGACCGCGGCCCACCTCGTGCTCGTCTGGGAGGAGCGCGACGATCCGAACCTGCTCTGGCATGCGCAGCGCGCGAAGGAGGTGGGTCGCAACCCGCGGGTCGTCGGGTACGAGCCGGGGTTCGGTCCGAGTGCGTCGTACTACGCGTGGGAGGCAGCCGGGCCGGCCCGTGCACGGCGTGAAGCGTTGACGCACCGGAACGAC
>CAVWES010000023.1:0-39735 GCA_963754175.1 uncultured Gaiellaceae bacterium
TCGGTAGGACGAGCGCGAAGAGCTGCGATAAGCGCTCCTGTGCAGGCAGAACACTTGCGCCGGAGTGCGAACGGCTCCGCACAAGAAGTGGTCGATTTGCGACCCGTCTCCGCGGTTGCGGTCGCAGCCGGGTAGCAGCCGCGCCTCCTTTGGGTCGCATGCGACCCACGGTGGTGCGGCTGGGCTCGCTCGCCGCGCCAGCACGGAGGATCGGTGGGTCGTCGAAGTCGTAGCGTTCACGTCGATCAGCTGTCGCTGATCGGGGTCAAGCCTGCTCCAGGTCGCCGTCGTCGCGTGCCGTTCGTGCATGTCCACACGCCCGAAGAACGGGCGGCGTTCGATCACTCGATCGCGAACAGCATGCGCATCCGAGGCGATGCACTCTCGGACGACGAGAAGTGGTGTCCGGGCGACTGCGGGAAGCGCATCCACCGTGATCGTCGGCACTGCGGACGGCGATGGTGCGACGCGGTTCGTCCATCCTGGGCGGCGTCGTTCCGATCGGTGATCCATTCGGCGCTGGACGCGTACTGCGAGCTGTACGGCTCCGAGGCGAAGGTGCTGCAAGGTGTGCTCACTTGCACGGCCGAACCCTGGTGGTGGGACACGTCGAAGTGCTCGCATCCACCGGGGGTCGCGTGCTCGGGGCCGCTCGGCTGTCGGGTTCTCGACTCGGTTGCTGAGGATCAACGGCGACTCTGGTCCGCTCGGCGTCACGAGACGCTGAACGCGGCTCGGACGGCGGCTATCCGGCAGCTCCGGCGAGAGGGCTGGGACAACGAGCGGATGCCGACGCTTCTGCTGTGGGTCATGGAGGATCAGTCGCGCGGCGTGCCGCACCTGCACTTCGTCCTCGGACACACGACGGCTCTCGAGAAGGCGTTCGCACGTACGTTCTTTCGCGAGCTGAAGTCGGCGGCGTATGCGCACGGGCTCGGCCACACGACGACCTACGAGATGGCCGTACTCGAACAAGGGAAGTACGAGGCGGGGCGGCTGCGTAACTACGTTTCGAAGCTCGGCCAGTACCTGTCGAAGAGCGACGGTGCGGCGGCGTTTCTTCTACGTCACACGGGCGAGCGTGTCTTCTACGTCGCGCCGTGGCTCAGTCGACTCTCTGGCGTGACGATGACGATTGCGAGGCTGTCTCGACGCGTCTGGGCCGCTCGGAAGGGGCTGATTGACATGCCGAGCATGACCTCGGAACAGCAAGAGCTCGTGTCGCTGCTCCTCGATCCGGTCGTCTGTGCTCCGAACGCGCCCTAGCGCCCGCCCGCCTGCGGCATCCCCCGGCGGACGGCCCGGCTTGGGGGCCACGCGGGAGCGAAGCGATCGCGGGGGCCGGGCCGGTCGACGCGCGGGCGGGCTGTACTAATCCGCCGAGCGGCTATCCGTGGCGTTCACCTCAGACTCCGCTGCCCGCTCCCGTCGGCGTTCATGACGTAGACCGCGTAGCGGCCGTCGCGGTTACTGACGAAGGTGATCTTCCGCCCGTCGGGCGACCAGGCAGGATCGCCGTCGTACGCCAGGTTGCTCGTCAGATTCCGCTGACCGCTCCCGTCGGCGTTCATGAGGTAGATCTCGGAGTTGCCGTCGCGTTCGCTGGCGAAGGCGATCTTCCGCCCGTCGGGCGACCAGGCGGGCGCGGCGTAGGCGCCCCCCTCGGCTTGGGCGTGAGGTTCCGCACCCCACTGCCGTCGGCGTTGATGACATACACCCCGTGCCGCGTGTTCAGTCGCACGAAGGCGATCATCCGCCCGTCGGGCGACCAGACAGGATCGGAGGCGGGACCAGCTCCGATGACCCCGCCCAGCTTCGGCGTCAAGTCACGCAGCCCGCTCCCGTCGGCGTTCAGGACATAGAGGCGGGAGCAGTGGCCGCAGCGGGGGGCGGAGCTGTGCTCCACCAGGAAGAGGAGCTTCCGCCCGTCGGGCGACCATGCAAGAGAGGCCTTCTGCCCGTCCTCCCCACCCGCGTCAGAGTCCGGTGCCCGCTTCCGTCTGCGTTCACGACATACAGCTTGGCTCCATCATGAAAGCGATTCGCCGGCCGTCGGGCGACCAGGCAGGAGCGTTTCCCCTGCGCGCCAACGTCCGCTGCCCGCTGCCGTCAGCGTTCACGACGTAGAGGGCGGCTGGCCGTCGCGCCCAGCCTTGGAAGGCGATCTTCCGCCCGTCGGGCGACCAGGCAGGGGTGGCGAGCCGCTGACGCGCGCCACGATCCTCAGGCCGCTGCCGTCGGCGTTCATGACGTACAGCGCCTTGCCGTCGCGCCGGCTCACGAAAGCGATCCGCCGGCCGTCGGGCGACCACACAGGACTCTGCACCTCGGGCCGCGCAGGTGCGCCCTCGATCAGAGCGAGAAGGCGATCGCCGATGCCGAACGCCGGCGTGACGAGCAAGGCCGCACCAGCGACGATCGCGACAGCGATGGCAACGACTCGCCAGCGCCTGCGCGGAGAGCGGTGCAACTCCGAAGCGACGTGTACGCCGAGGAGCGCACGCTGCCGCTCGAACGCGTCTTTAGGAAGGGGACAAAGCTCCGGGATCTCGGTCATTTCTCGGCGATTCCTTTCAGCTCCATCTCGACCTCTTTATGTCGCGAATGTCCTTGAGGTTCCGTCAACGTCGCGCGGGCTCGTGCGAGGCGTGAGCGCACGGTGCCGACCGGTATTGCGAGCGCGAGTGCTGCTTCCTCGTAACTCAAGCCCGACCAGACGCAGAGCGCGAGGACCTCCCGCTGCGCGCGCGGAAGTCTGCCCAGGTGCTCGAGAACTTCGCGCATCTGAACGGCGGCCTGAGCGCGAGCGTCGGCGTCGGGCTCGGCTGCGCGGCGAGGCTGCGCCTCCAGTTGGGCGACGAGTCGCCGGTGACGCCACTGCGCTCGGCGACGGTTGCGAAGCACGTTCGTCGCGATCCCGTAGAGCCAGGGAAGGAGCTTGCCGTCCATGACGACGACGTCCCTTCGGTGGCGGAATGCCTCAAGGAAGACGACCGCAGTGAGATCCTCCGCCTCCGACCAGTCTGCCAGGCGACGGAAGAGGTAGTTGTAGATCGCCTGAGAGTGGCGCTCATAGAGCTCGGAGAACGCCTGCTGGTCGCCGCGCGCGCTTGCCTGCCAGAGCAACTCATCGCTCCGAGCAGGCGGCGTTAGGCGCTCGCCGGTCACATCTCCTTGATGTCGGATCACTCGGGAAAGTTCCATCTGGCTCAATCTGACAGCCGGCGTGCTGCTCCGCGCCCGCGGAGTCAAACGCCCGCCTTGACGTTCCGTGGCAGTTCGTCACGCCGCACGGTCGGCGGTTCACCAAATCGAGTCTAGCTAGTACTGGAACCCGGTTGGCGCGGCGTTCGGTCGGCCGGGGATGGACTTCTACGAGCTGGGGCACTTCTGCGCGACGCACCTTTTAGAGCTGGGTGTGTCTCATGCTGATGTGGCAATCCAGCTGGGACACACGGACGGTGGCGCTCTCGTCATGTCGACGTACGGCCATCCGTCAGAGGATCTAGCGCGCGAGCGGCTCAAGCGGGCCTACGAGGCGAACGTGACGCGGCTTCAGCTCGCGGCCGATGGGTCGCAGAAGGGTCGCAAGGCGGTCTGACGGTGGCTCTGCTGCGCGGACCTCGGCCGTCCGAACCCATCGCCTCCATGCCCGGCCCGGTCGAACGAGGAACTCAGGGGAAGGACAACCGCTTAGGCGGCCAGTAGGTGAGCGTCACCGGGCCGATCAGGTTGTCGCGGGGCACGGTTCCCCACGTGCGCGAATCGCACGAGTGAGTCCGGTTGTCGCCGAGCATGAAGTAGTGGCCGGGCGCGACGCGCGGCCAGCTGTGGTTCTCGTGTCCTCGACGAGACGCCGCGATGTAGGGCTCGATAAGGCGGTCACCGTTGATGTGGATGACCCCCACGTTCCGACAGCACTTCGCCGGGGAGTCCAACGATGCGCTTGACGAATGCGGAGCCCCCGTTGCTCAAGTCCACATCGGTTGGCCGCCGCTGGTGCTCTGAAGACGACGATGTCCCCGCGCTCGGGGTCGCGGAATCTGAAAGCGAGTCGGTTGGCGATCACGCGGTCGCTGAAGCGTCCCTCGCAGTACTCGATGGGCTTGGCGCAGTGGAGGGTTGGCTCCATGGATGGCGAGGGGGTGCGGTACGGCTTGGCGACCTCTGCTTGAAACGTCAAGACGAAGGCAACGGCGACGGCGACGGTGACGAACCAGTCGACAATCGTCCGCCAGGGCTGCGGTATCCGGCTCTGGGCGCGGTCGAGGACTTTCATGGCCGCCCCGACATTGTGCGCACGGCTTCCGCCGATGTGGTGGCGGGCAGGAACTGAGGGCGCGGTCAGCCCGACCGATGGGGCGCAAGGAGGACGCAACCGGGGTCCGGGGGTGGCTCTGTTGCGCGGATCTTCGCTCCTTTCGAACCCATCGCCTCCATACTCGGCTCGGGTCGTTGCGAGATGGTCTTGCCGGTCTTCACCGGCCGGCGGCACGTTCAGCGGGCGACGGCAAACAGACGCCAGGCGTCTGGGACGCCCTTGAGTTGATGTTCGCCGCGGTCCTCGAACTGGATCCCGGAGCCGGCGACGAGGTCCTTCACGGTGCTCGAAACGAGCACCTCGCCGGGAGCTGCAAGCGACGAGATGCGAGCGCCGATCGAGACCGCGATGCCCGCGATCTTGCCGTCTGTGACCTCACACTCGCCGGTATGGAGGCCGGCACGAATGTCGAGGTCGAGCCCCTGAAGCGCGTCGCGGATCGCCGACGCGGCATGAACAGCGCGGGCGGGGCCGTCGAAGGCGGCGAAGAAACCGTCGCCTGCCGTGTCCAGCTCTCTTCCTTGGAAGCGCGCCAGTTCCCGCCGGACCAGGGCGTGATGCCGCTGGAGCAGCTCTCTCCATGCAGAGTCGCCGAGTCGCGATGCCAGCTCTGTCGAGCCGACGATGTCGGTGAAGAGAACTGTCGCGAGTACCCTCTCTGGGCCGACACGCCGGCTGAGACGGGAGACGAACTGCTTCGTCGCCTCCATCGTCGCTTGGTGCGCTTCGTCGTCGACCCATGTGTACACGCCGCGGAGGTCTGGCAGTTCGACAACGTCCGCTCCTTGGATCCGCTCCGCGGCGTAGTGACCAGGACCGGGAAGCGCAGGGTGCGGAATGACCAAGGTGGGTACTCGAACTGCAGCAAGGATGTCGCGCACGTCGAGCTCCATCGCTGTGCGGAACGATGTCAGTGCGGCGCCCGGGCTCAGGCTTCGGCGCATGTGCCAGACGTACCACTCGAGGAAGCTGTCGTCCTCTGCGACCTCGGGCGCCCACTCGCGTGCCAAGCTCTCGAGGAAGCTTCGCTCCCCCCAGCCGGCGCGCACTTCGGCGAGGCGTTCCCTCCACTCCTTCTCGGTCGGGGCCCATGGGTAGTCGGGCGAACGCACACCCTTCAGCCTCGGGTCGAAGAGGACGAGGCCAGCACAACGGTCCGGGTAGGTCGCTGCAAAGAGCACGCCGATGCCCGTGCTCGTCGCACCTGTCCACAGAACGGCGCTGTCCGAGCCGACCGCGTCCATGACCGCCCGGACGTCATCCATGGTGGTCTCCGCCGATTGCACTTCTCGCACCCGATCCGAGAGACCCGTGCCCCGCTTGTCGAGCATGAGCACGCGGCCGCAGTCGGCGAGCCCTTGGACGTGTCGCACGAGGAGTGGCTGGTCCCACGTCGAGACCAGATCGCCGGCAATGCCGCGCATGAACACGACATCCGGCGCACCCGCGCCTACGACTTGATACGCGATCGCGACGTCGCCGCTACGTGCGTAGCTCACGTCAGGCAGTTGCACGGCAGAAGTGTCTCCGATCGCCGGAGTGCGCTGCACGGAATCGCCGTCGACTCTTCGAGCCGGCGCGCCTGGTCTTGGTTGCAGTTCGGTCGCAAGGTGGTCAGACGGTCGCTTTGTTGCGCAGGTCTTCGCACCTTTCGAACCCATCGCCTCCACCTCTGGCTCAACCGAGTCGTTCTCCGTGCCGGTCGATTGAACGTTTGCTCAGTCGGTCGGCTCTTCTCGTTTCCGCGAGCACGCGCCAGCGCATCCACCGCGCGCTCGAGGTCGCTGAGGTCGTTGTGGCCGCAGACCGCGGCCGTTGTGGAGAGGTCGCTGTGCCCGAGCGCCTGAGAAGCCGCACCGACGTTTGCGGCACGCCGAAGATCCGTTGCGAAGCTGTGGCGCACCCGGTGCATCACGCAGCTCTCATGGCCCTTGCCAAAGACGGTGACCTGCCGGCGGCTGAGGTCGATGTCGCACACGCGGGGCCACACGGCTTATCGCGTCGCTGAAGTTCGCTGCATAACCCTGGGCGCTACTAGACGAGCCCCTCGCGCACTCGCCACTCGTGCTCCTCGAGAAGCACGCCGCGAAGCTCGCTCAGCCCGTCCGGACAATCCTCGAGCCCACTCAGGATCTGCTCACGCTCAGCGATCGTCAGGGCGATTCCGATGCGATCAGCATCGAGAGCCTCTCTCAAAGTAGACGCGGCGGGCTCATCGACAAGATCGGCGAGCGTCCGGACGAGCTCAGCCGAGAGCGGGGTGCCGGCGACGATGAGCACGACGTCGAGCGTATAGACATTTAATGTCTAGATGATGCCGAGACCGCCTCGGGCCGAAAGTCGTCCGGGTCGCTCTCGTCGAACGGCGCGTAGTCGTAGCTGGAGATGATGGCCATCGATCGCCTCCTGGTGATCGCGAGATAGCCCGATTCTCGGCACCCGTGCGCCAGGAGGTTGCAGGTTCCTGCGTTGTCACCCTTTGGAGGTTGTGCCGAAGCTTCCGGCCCGCCTACTGTCAGCGGTACCGCATCACGATCGAAGGGGGACCCATCCAGATCGTGCAGAAATCCGATCGTCACCTCGGACGATCGCTGCGAGTGCTCGACTTGTCTCGCGCACTCGGGACGACGCACATCGACCTCCCGCTTGCCTGGGCGCGACCGCACGAGGACGTGGTCGTCGCGTTCGACCTCTTCGGCCCGACGAACTGGCAGGCGCATCTCGCGAGCACGGACGGCGAGGTGCTGCTCGCATTTCCGTGGCACGACCACGCCGACCGTATCTTGCTCGGATCCGAGCGTGGGGAGTTCCCTGTCGAAGCCGACGAAGAGGTGTGGGATGCCCTCGTGGACGGATGGTGGGCGTGGGTGAAGGCGGACGGCCTGCACGTGTACCTCGCCGAGTGTGATGGTGACGAGCTCGCTCGCATCCGGCGTGGCCGGAAGCTCGAGCACCGCAGCCCGGGCCTCGTCGCGGTCGACAACGTCGCATTCAGCTGGAATCGGGTGCCGCGTGTCGCCTACGACAGAGCGTGGCAGGACGCGATCGACACGTGCCGCACCGGGCAGCCCTCACCCGTCGGCGAGTGGATCTCCGAGGCACCCGACGATCGTAGGCTCCTCCTTCGCTTCTGAGTCGAGCGGACCTACTGCCCGTCGCGGCGCTCGATCGTCGCAGGCACGGCCAACCACGGATGCCGTCGTGAGTCGTACCCCGACTCGGTCGGAGGCGGGAAGGACGGGTCGGCGAACGAGCCGACCGAGACGACGATCAGGTCGGGCTCGTCCGGTTCCGTGTAGAAGACCTGCGAGCCGCAGTCGGGACAGAAGTGAAAGACGTGCTCCTTCCGGTCCGCCTCGTCCGAGACGCGCAGGTAGTCGCTGAAGCGACCGACGACCTTCACCTGATCCGGCGTGAACGCGGCCTGCATCCCGAACGCGCTCCCCGTCCGACGCTTGCAGGCAAGGCAGTGACACATGGAGACGACGAACGGATCGCCCTCCACTTCCAGACGAAGTTGCCCGCAATGACAGGCGGCATCTCGGGTCGCCATCGCAGCGACAACGTACCGAACGGGGCCCTGACCTATTCCACAGCCGCCGGCCGGTACGTGGACACGTTCACGCCGGTGCCGCTCGTGACCGTCGAGACCAGCTCGAGCGTGCGCAGCTCGCCGTCGTCCAGGAAGATCGTCTTGCCGCCGCCGAGGAGCACGGGCTCGATCATGAGCCGCAGCTCGTCGACCAGGCCTTCGCGCAGGAGGGTGCGCACGAGCGTGGGGCTCCCCATGACCACCACGTCGCCGCCGTCGGCCTCATGGAGCTCCCGGATGCGGGCGATGGCCTGATCGCCGGGGATGCGCGTCGTGTTGTTCCACGTCAGCTCGTCGTCGCTCAGCGTCGCGGACACGACGTACTTCGGGATCGCGTTCATCCGGTCGGCGAAGGGATCGCCGGCTCGCTCGGGCCATGCCGCGGCCATCGTCTGCCACGTGCGGCGCCCGAACAGCAGCGCGTCGGCCTTGCGCAGCGCGTCGTCGAAGGCGCCACCGACCACCTCCGGATCGAAGAACGGATGCGACCACCCGCCATGGGCGAAGCCACCGTCTCTGTCCTCGTCGGGGCCGCCCGGCGCCTGCACGACACCGTCCAGGCTCATGAACTCCGTGATCACGATGCGCATGGGACTCGCTCCTCTCCTCGATACGGGGGACGGCGATGTAGACGCCCGCGGCGCTCCGGAATCATCGCGCCCGTGGCCGTACCGGCTACTCGGGAAGCCAGCCGTCGCGGTATGCGGTCGGCTCGCGGGGTGGGGCCGAGGCGTACGCGACATCACCGTCCATCGTGTCCTCGTCGACGCTCGCACCGTATTTCTTCGCGGCTGCGTCGGCCGTGAAGCCGAGAGCGTCGGGCTGTCCGTCGTGCGCTCGCGCGCCGACCGCGATCACGAGGCACGGGCCGGTTCCCGCCCCGACGAGCACGTGCTTCGTTCGTGGCGGGCAATGCACGAAGTCCCACGCGCGCAGGTGCCGCTCCTCGCCTTCGACGATCAGGACCGCCTCGCCCGAGACGACGAGGAAGTCCTCCTGATCGGCCTCCCAGTGGTACATGGCCATCGGCTCTCCCGGCTGCAGCACGAACGGGTTGACGCCGAACTGCTCGAGCTCGCGCCAGCCCTCGAAGTCGTCGCCGACCACGCAGACGGCACCGCGTCCGTCGGCGTGGCGCCACTCCGCGTCGCGCATGTTGAGGACGTACCAGCCCGCGCCCCTCGGGACGCTCCCGTGCTCGGTCTTCTCCAGCTGCGACTCGGGAACCAAGGTCAGGCCAGCACGCGCTCGAGCGCGGCTCGGTCGGACAGCAGACGGTCGCCGTCGTCGATCGCAGGGGACGTGACGACCTCGCCCCAGTCCTCTCCCGGCTTCCAGTCCGGATGCGGCGCCTCCCAGTGCCACACTCCTGTTCGGAGCTCGCGCACGCGGCCATGCTAGACACCGGCACGTTGAACGCGCGACGCGGTCGCTCAGCCGGGGACGTACCGCTCACGAAGAGCCGTAGCCGTCCGAGGCGGGAGGACTTCGGCGTCGAGCAGCTCCTCGAAGGTGACTGACCCGAACGTCGACTGCTCGACGAGGAGCTCGCGGTAGCGAGCGCATCCGTCGGCGACGCTCGAGTTGCCGGCAGGGTGGACGACGACGTAGCGGCCCCAGCTCCACGCGCCGCTCGGGTGCTGGAGCATCGAGAGCAACAGCAGGTGCTCGAGCCACATCACGGCGAGCTCCGACCGTCCCTTGACCGCCTCGATCGCGCCGGGTGCGAAGACGCCGGACTGCTCGGCGACCTCGACGTAGCGCCGCAGGTTGCTCGGCTTGGGGGTCTCGGGCTTGATCCACTCGTGGTACTTGACGGCGACGCCGACGATCCCGTGCGTCCCGTCCCCGAGGTCGAGCACGAAGGCGGCATCGAACGCGCGCAAGCTGTTCAGGTACGCGGGGTCGAAGCGGCCCGGCGAATGTGCGAAGCGGACGTCAGTGACGGTGCCGGGCGTATCCGGCCACCAGGTGTGGACGGCACGGTCGGCAAGCGCGCTAGTCCGCGGCCAGGTCGCCGAAGAGGTTGAAGGCGAGCGTCGGCGACCACAGGAGGTCGGCCCACAGTCGCTGATGGTCGAAGCTCTGGTGAGCTTCGGTCACGGACGTTCGGGCTCTCGCCGCCTCGAGGGCTCCAGCGGTGAGAAAGGTGGCGCCGGTCTCACGGGCGTAGGCGAGCGGGAGGCGGCTCCCGACGGGTCGAGCCGGCTCGCCGTCCGGCCGCGGTGCGATCGGCTGGGAGCCGATGGGATGCCCGTGTGCCTCACGCCAGCGCGCCTGTTGGTAGCGCAGCCGTCGCCGGAAGGCGGTCAGCTCGGGTTGTCCGGGAACTCGATCGTCGGCTTCCCAGCAGTGCATCGCCTCGAGCTCCTGCCTCGACAGCTCACTCATCGCGGAGATCGTACGCCGCGCTCGGCGTGTGTAGCGTGGCGGCGTGGGCGAGCGCGTCCTCACGCTGCGCGAGCTGAGCCGCGCGACGCTGGCGCGACAGCTCCTGCTCGAGCGAAGGCGGCTCTCGCCGACCGCGGTGATCGAACGCCTCGTCGGGATGCAGGCGCAGTGGCCACCGGCCCCGTACGTCGGCATCTGGACGCGCACGACGAGCTTTCGGCGTGAGGCACTCGAGCGCGCTCTTGCGAACGGCACCGTCGTCAAGGCCACGGTCATGCGGCAGACACTGCACCTCGTCACGCCGCGCGACTACGCGCTCTTCCGCGCGGCGATGAGCGAGACGAACTTTCCGTGGGAGTCGTCGCAGGCGGAGCTGCTCGCGTCGTCCGTCCGCGCGCTCGCCGCGGACGCGCCCGGTGACATCGGCGGAGGGGCTCGCCCATGTCGAGCGCGAGCACGGGCTCACGGGACTGCAGGCGCGACGTGCCTGGCGCAGCGCGCGGGCGCGCGCCCATCTCGTGCACCACCACGAGACCGCTCTCTGGCGCGCGCCTCGCGACGTTCGGTTCGTCGCGCTGGAGGAGCCGGAGACGCACGATCCGACCGAGGCGCGTGCCGAGATGCTTCGGCGCTACCTCGCGGCGTTCGGGCCGGCGTCGCGCCGCGATCTCGGGCAGTGGAGCATGATGCACGTGCCCGAGATCTCGCGGGCGCTCGATCGGCTCGAGCCGCTGCGCCGGTTCCGCGACGAGCAGGGCCGCGAGCTCCTCGACGTCCCGCGCGCGCCGCTGCCCGATGCCGAGACGCCCGCGCCGGTTCGCTTCCTGCCGAAGTGGGACAACGTCCTCCTCGCGTTCGCGGACCGAACACGTGTCCTGCCCGAGGCCTACCGGAAGACGGTCATCGGCGTGAACGGCGACGTCGCCCAGACGTTCCTCGTCGACGGCTTCGTCGCCGGCATCTGGCGTGTCGAGGACGGGCGCGTCGTGGCCGATCCGTTCGCGAAGTTGTCGCGCCCGGTGCAGCGCGAGCTCGAGGACGAGGCCGGACGCCTGGAGGCGTTCCTCGCCGACTGAGCATGCGCGGCTCTCGCCTTCCGCTTGACGTCGCGCGGCCCCTCGGTGCAGGCTTGCGCTCGGCATCGTGATTCGCCTTCTCGCTCTGCCACTCGCGCTCGTCGCGCTGAGCTCCTACGACGCGTCGGTCCGTCCGCTGCCGGCGCCGCTCGAGTCGAGGCTCGAGGCTCGGTTCTGGCAGCCAGGCTGCCCGGTCGCGCTCTCCGAGCTTCGCCTGCTGACCGTGACGCACTGGGGTTTCGACGGGCGCGAGCACGTTGGACAGCTCGTCGTGAATCGCGACTCCGCCGAGCAGCTCGCGACCGTCTTCCGGAAGCTCCATGCGCTGAAGTTCCCGATCCGGCACATGCGGCTCGACGACCTCTACGGGCCGAAGCGCGCACAGCCGGCCGACCGCGACGTGACGGGGGCGTTCCACTGCCGGCGCGCCGTTCCGTCGCCGTGCGGGAGCGGGAGCGGGAACTGGTCGAACCACGCATATGGCCACGCCGTCGACCTGAATCCGCGCGAGAACCCGTACGTCGGGTGTGGTGCGGTCTACGACCCGGCGAGCCGACCGTACGTCGACCGGTCGCGGCGACGCAAGGGAATGGTGACGCCGGCCGTCGTCCGGGCCTTCCGTTCGATCGGCTGGGGCTGGGGTGGGAGCTGGAGCGGCGCCACGAAGGACTACATGCACTTCTCCACGACCGGGCACTGACCCCAGCCCGATCGGCTCAGCTCCCTGGCCGTCAGACGGAAGTCGCCACGGCCGCACGAATGCCGGCGGTGACCGCGCTCACGATCGCCACCAGCTCGTCCTCCGAGACCACGAGCGGCGGCGAGATCTGCAGCGCGACGCCGCGGAGGGCGCGCGTGAGGACGCCGTGCCTGCGCGCCGCCAGCACCGCTGCAATCGGCGCTCCGGGATCGGCCTCGACGACACGTGCGTCGAGCTCGACCGCGGCCGCCAGGCCCGCGGAGCGCACGTCCCCGACCCCGCGTTCGGCCCGAAGCGGCTCGAGGAGCTCGCGCAGCACGGGCTCGAGCGCTCTCGCTCTCTCCACCAGCCCCTCGCGCTCGACGATGTCGAGGTTCACGAGCCCCGCGACGCATGCGCCAGGGTGGCCCGCGTACGTCCCCCCGTGAAGGAAGGGCGCCGCGTCCTCGCGCCAGAACGGCTCGCGCACGCGACCCGATGCGATGACGGCGCTCAGCGGCACGTAGCCCGACGAGATGCCCTTCGCGCAGGTCATGAGATCCGGCGTGAAGTCGTAGCGCTGGCAGCCGAACCACTCGCCGAGCCGCCCGAATCCGGAGATCACCTCGTCGCAGATGAGGAGGACGTCGCGTTCGCGGCAGATCCGCTCGACCGCCGGCCAGTAGCCCTCCGGCGGAGGTATCACCCCGCCGGCGCCGATCATCGGCTCGCCGATGAACGCGGCCGCGCGGTCGCCGAGCCCGTCGAGCGCCGTGGCGAGCGCATCCGGGTCGTCGTGTGCGACCTCGACGACGTCGCCGACGAGCGTCCCGTAGCCGTCACGCACCGCGGGAATTCCGGAGAGGGACGTGCCGTATGCGTTCGTCCCGTGGTAGGCGAACCGGCGTGAGACGAGCACGGTTCGCTGCGGCTGACCGGAGAGAGCCCAGTAGCGCCGCGCGATCTTCGCGGCCGCATCCACGGCCTCACCGCCGCCGGTGCCGAAGAAGACGGCTGCGTCGGCGAGAGGCGCCAGGTCGGCAAGACGCGCGGCGAGCTCGAGAGCCGGCTCGTTCGCGTGATCGCCGAACACGTGATGCGCGGCGAGCGTGCGGAGCTGCGCTGCCACGGCGTCGGCGATCTCCGCCCGCCCGTGACCGACGTTCGCGAACCAGAGCCCGGCCGTCGCGTCGATGTACTCCGTCCCCTCCGCGTCCCAGACCCTCGAGTCCTCGCCGCGCACGAGCACGAGCTCGTGCCCGTCGACCTTGCCCATCGCCGCGAACGGGTGCCAGAGACGTGTCGTCTGCGTCACGTGAGCCATCCGGCAACGCTATCCGGCTGAGCCGCGGTCCGCGTCGAGCGTGGGGCGACCACCCGCATCGCCCCGTTAGGCTCGTACCGTGGAGCGCGTTCTCGTTCTCGGCGCCGGTTTCGGCGGGCTCGAGCTCGCGACGATCCTGTCCGACGCATTCGGCGACGACGCCGGCGTCACGCTCATCGAGGCGAGCGACGCGTTCGTCTTCGGGTACTCGAAGCTCGACGTGATGTTCGGCCATGCGGCGCCCGAGGACGTCCGCCTGGCCTACGCCGATTTCGCCAAGCCAGGCGTGACCCTCCTGCGCGAGAGGATCACGGCGATCGATCCCGACGCTCTCCGCGTGGTGACCAGCGCGGGCACACACGAGGCCGACGTCCTCGTCGTCGCCCTCGGCGCCGACTACGACTTCGCTGCGACGCCCGGGCTCGTGAAAGGAGAGAACGAGTTCTACTCGACCGCCGGCGCGGAGCGGCTCCGTGACGTGCTTCCGACGTTCACGCGCGGCCGCGCCCTCGTCGGCGTGTGCGGGGCGCCGTTCAAGTGCCCGCCCGCGCCGAGCGAGGCGGCTTTGCTCCTCCACGAATACCTGACGCAACGAGGTGTCAGAGACCAGTGCGAGATCTCGCTCGTCATGCCGTTCGGCACGCCGGTCCCGCCGTCACCGGACACGTCCGCAGCGCTGCTCGCGGCGTTCGCGGAGCGCGGTATCGAGTTCGTCCCGGGCCGTCGCGTCTCGTCCGTCGACGCCGCGCGCGGTGTCGTCGTGCTCGACGACGGTGCTGACCTGCCGTACGACCTCTTCCTCGGCGTCCCGAAGCATCGCGCGCCAAACGTCGTGCTCGAGAGCGGGATGGCCGAGGACGGGTACATCCCCGTGGACTCGCGCACGCTTGCGAGTCGATTCCCGAACGTCTACGCGGTTGGTGACGTTGCGACGGTCGGCGTGCCGAAGGCGGGCGTCTTCTCGGAGGGCGCCGCGCGCACCGTCGCCGCGTCGATCATCGCCCGCCGGCAGGGAGGCGGGCAGGCCGAGGGGTTCGACGGGAAAGGGTCGTGCTACGTCGAGTTCGGAGCGGGCCGCGTCGGCCGCGTGGACGTCGACTTCCTCTCGGGACCGAAGCCGACCGGCACCTTCCAGGAGCCCTCACTCGAGCTCGTCGCCGAGAAGAAGCACTTCGGAGCGAGTCGCCGAGCCCGCTGGTTCAACGGCTGAGCCGGCGCTACGGGGCGGGCGGCCCGAAGTGCAGGCCGTGCTCCTGCGTCAGGCGCGGAATGCTGTCGCGATCGACCTCGAGCTCGTACCGTGCGGCGATCGCCGCCAGAGCACTCGGGTCGGGCGGCCCGCCTCGCTCGAGCAGGTCGACCATCTCCTCGAAGTAGCGCTCGAATCCGGCCGGCGAGATCAGCTCGAGAATCCGGGCGGGCTCCGTGCCGTCGTTCCAGAAGGTGTGCCACTGGCCGCGCGGCTTGAAGATGAGGTCGCCCGGCTCGCCGTAGACGATCTCGTCTCCGAGGAGGGCGCCGACGCGGCCCTCGAGCACGAAGCTGTACTCGTCCTCGTGCGTGTGTCGGTGAAGCGGCGCGGCGAGTGCTCGCGGAGGGATCGGATGCTCGACGAGCGCGAAGCCACCGCCGGTCTCCTCGCCGGCGAGCATGAATCGCACGCCCATCGACCCGAGCATCCCGGCCCGGCCGTCGGCGGGCCCGAGCACACGCGCTCCCTGCGACTCGTTCACGCCGTTCGCCTATCGAGTCGGATGCGTCCATGGATCGATCGCTGCGACGACGAGGCGCGCCGGATCCCAGCTCGCGACCGGAGCGGTGGAAGACCACGTGGAACATCGCCATGCCTTCTTCTATCAGCGCGGCTCGGCGATCGGCGCCACCGCTACCGTCGTCGGGTGTCCGCGTCCCTGATCGTCCGGATCGTTCTCGTCGCGTTCGTGCTCGCGTGGATCCTCGGGCCTCCCGAGCTGCGCGAGACCGTTCCGCTCCTCCTCGTCTTCGCGATCGCCGTTGGTCTCGAGCTGCAGTTCCTCGTCGGCGCGCTTCGCGGCGGTCCACGACGCGTGCCCGATCGCTCTCCGCAGCAGATCGACCGCGAGCGGTACGGGTTCGACCTCGAGGAGACGGACGACGCGGAGATCGTGTCCGGGCACCGATCGCCGTACCGGGGGTTCGCGCTCGGGCTCGCTGTCTTCGCTGCGCTCGCGGCCGTGGCGTGGATCGTCGACAGCCGCTCGGGCTGGCGCTCGCTCGACGGCGACGCCAAGCTCGCCGCCGTCGAGCGGTTCTCCGGCGAGGCGTCGCGGATCGCGGGGAAGCCGGTCTCGGTCGGCTGCGACGAGGCCCACGACTACGTCGGCTACGTCCAGCACGCGGACGGCATCGCGATCGTCGGCGGCGATCGTGCCTACATCACTCCCGAGATCTGCTTCGCGCTCTACCGCCTCGCATTCGAGGGCGACGAGGAAGGGAGCCAGACCGCGCGGGCGATCGCGGTCCTCGCACACGAGGCCTGGCATCTCCGTGGCGAGCGCGACGAGGCTACGACCGAGTGTTACGCGCTGCAGTCGGGGGTCGAGCTCGGTCGGCGACTCGGGCTCGACGAAGACGCTGCGCGGCGCATGATGGCGCAGCAGCTCACCGAGAACATGCTCCGCGGCCCCGGAAGCCTCGAGTACCGCGTCTCGGACGAATGTCGCGACGGGGGGCGACTCGACCTCGATCCCGAGAGTCGAGCGTTTCCCTGATCAGGCTACGGCCAGAGCAACGGTCGCTGGCCGACTCGCTCGAGATCTCTCCAGTCCGCCCGCGCGGGAGCGAACACGTCGAGCACGACCGCGCCCTCCGGGCCGGTGCGCAACACCTCGTGCGGCACGTTCGGCGCGATGCGATACGTCCCGCCCGCAACGAGATCCCGCACCTCGTCGCCGATCCGGAACGAGAGCGAGCCGTGGAGAACGATGCCGAGCTGCTCGTTGTCGTGGCTGTGCTCGGGAACGACGCTGGACGGCTCGAGCTCGACCACGGCGAGGTTCATGCGCTCGCCCTCGACCGAGCGCGCGATGACGCCTTCCCAGACCTTGATCGGCTGCAGAGCGGCGAGATCCTCGAGCGCACCCACGAGGTCTGAGGCTATCGATGATGCGAAGCTTCCGCCGCACATAGTGTGCGACGCCGTGGAGGCGTTCGTGCCGCAGCCCCCCTCGGGTCGGACGTTTCGTGTGAGCTACCGCATCCGCCTGTCGGACGCCGATGCGACAGGGCGGCTGCGCCTCGATGCGATCGCCCGCTACCTGCAGGACGCGGCGATCGACGACGTCGAGGAGACCGGCTGGGGCGCACCAGAGCATCTGTGGGTGCTTCGCTCGGTGCGGGTCGACGTGCTCGTGCCGTTTCTCCAGGACAGCGCCGTCGACATCGTCACCTGGGGCAGCAGCTTCTCGTCGCTCGCCGCGGGCCGGCGCTGGACCCTCTCGGGTGATGCGGGGGGTGCGATCGAGGTGGACAGCACGTGGATCCACCTCGGCCCCGACGCGCGCCCGGCCCGCATCGGCACGGGCTTCGACGGCTACGCGGAGGCCGCACAGGGCCGGGTGGCATCCACGAAGCTCACCCTCGCGCCACCGCCACTCGAGGGCACGCGAGTCGAGTGGCCTCTTCGCGCCACGGATGTCGATCGCATGGGGCACGTGAACAACGCGACGTACTGGGCCGCGATCGAGCAGCGCCTCGTCGGCCACGGTTTCGACCTCACCGCGTCCGCTCCGCGCGCGGCTCGACTATCGCCACCCCATCGACCTCGGCGAGCGCGTCGAGCTCGCGGAGGACCCGCGCGACGGTCGCTACGGCGCCGCCTTTCTCGTCGGCGAGGTCGTCAAGGCGGTCGCCTGGGTCGACGCCGTCCAGGCGTCTTAGAGAACCACTAGGCCGCTCTCAGCGGCCTCTTAGGAGTGCCGCATACTTTCCGGCGCATGAACGACGACGTCGCACGCGATCACGACGGCGCGCTGAGCCGCCGCGGTGCGCTCGCCAGGCTCGGCGGTTTCGCCGCCGTGGCCCTGGGGGCGGGCACGTTCGGAGCGCGAGAGCTCCTGGATGCCGACGACGCCGAGGCGGCAGGAGCCGGCCCCGCAGCCGTCGCGTCCGGGCTCGTCACCTGCGTCCTCGCTCCCGAGCAGACCGAAGGGCCGTACTACGTCGACGACGCCGCGGTGAGGCGCAACGTCACGGAAGGCCGGCCGGGTGTGGCGTTGACGCTTCGCCTCACCGTCGTGAACGCGTCGAACTGCAAGCCGATCAAGGGTGCCGCCGTGGAGATCTGGCATTGCGACGCCGGCGGCATCTACTCGGGCGTGAGCTCCCTGGGCACCGAGGACGAGTGGTTCCTCCGCGGCGTACAGCGCACGGACGCGAAGGGCCTGGCGATCTTCCGCACGATCTACCCCGGCTGGTACCAGGGCCGCACCGTCCACATCCACACGATGGTGCACCTCGGCGGGAACGTCGTGCACACGGGTCAGCTCTACTTCTCGGACGCCGTGACCGACGCCGTCTACACGCGGAGCCCTTACAACACGCGCCGCAACCGGACGACGCGAAACTCCGCGGACAGCATCTACCGCAACGGCGGGAAACGCTCGACGCTGAAGCTCGTGAAGAACGGGTCGGCGTACGCGGGCTCGATCACGATGGGCGTCCAGCGCTCGTAGTGCGTCGGGCCGGACCGCTGGCGGAGTCTGCGTCGCCGAGACCTCAGGCAAAGCCGTCGCCTTCACCGCGCTCTTACCCAAACCTCAGCCGCACGTGCTTTCGTATGTACCTCTGAGCCGCGAGAGAAGGGACGCCGCATGACCGAGAACGTGGATCGCTCTCTGCCGACCCCGGAACAGGCCCAGGAGCAGCTCGAGCAGGCGCTCTTCGAGATCCGCCGGATCATCGCCGGGCAGGACGCGATGCTCGAGCGCGTGCTCGTGTGCCTCCTCGCGCAGGGCCATCTCCTCATCGAGGGGGTTCCGGGCCTTGCGAAAACGCTGACCATCAAGACGACCGCAGGGGTCCTGGGCGGGTCGTTCGCGCGTGTGCAGTTCACGCCCGACCTCGTCCCTTCGGACCTCGTCGGGACGCGCATCTACCGCCCTCAGGAGGGCACGTTCGACACCGAGCTCGGGCCTGTGTTCTGCAACTTCCTCCTGGCGGACGAGATCAACCGCGCGCCTGCGAAGGTGCAGTCCGCGCTGCTCGAGGTCATGCAGGAGCGGCAGGTGACGATCGGGCACGACACGCACCTCGTGCCGTCGCCGTTCCTCGTCATGGCGACGCAGAACCCGATCGAGTCCGAGGGCACGTACCCGCTCCCGGAAGCGCAGATCGACCGCTTCCTGCTGAAGGTGCTCATCGGATACCCCCAGCACGACGAGGAGCTCACCGTCGTCCAGCGACAGCTCGTCGACCACCCCGAGCTGAAGCAGGTGCTCTCCCTCGAGGATCTCGCGGCACTCCAGCGCTCCGTGCAGGACATCTACGTCGACCCCTCGCTCGTCAGCTACGCGGTCGACATCGCCACGGCCACGCGCGACCCGGCCGGGCACGACCTGCCGGAGCTCGCCCAGTACATCTCCTACGGCGCGAGCCCACGTGGCCCGATCAGCCTCGTCCAGGGGGCGCGGGCACTCGCGCTGATCCGCGGGCGCGAGTACGCGGTCGTCGACGATCTGCAGGCACTGGCACGCGACGCCCTGCGACACCGGCTCGTCTTGTCGTATCAGGCGCTCGCGGAGGAGGTGACTCCCGACTCGATCCTCGACCAGGTGCTCGCGGCCGTTCCGGTGCCGCAGCTCGACCTCGCGCGCGCCAGCGCGGCATGAGGCGCGGGCTGGCATGAGGAACGCCGGCACGCTTCTCGCGCGGCCGACTCCGGCGCGTCCCGGGCCCGGCCCGATGGCCGAGGGCCTGCTCCGCGCGCTGGACGTCTCCATCGGTCGGAGGGTCGAGGGCCTGCTCGCGGGCGACTTCCGCTCGAACCTGCTCGGCACGGGAACGGAGCTCGCGATGATGCGCCCGTACGTCGCCGGCGACGATGTTCGACGTATCGACTGGAACGCGACCGCTCGAACCGGTGAGCCACACGTCCGGGTCGACCTCGCGGAGCGCGTGCTCGTGACGTGGCTCGTGCTCGACACCTCCGTGTCGATGCAGTTCGGCACGGCCGATCGGCGGAAGGCCGACGTCGCGGAGGGCGTCGCCGTCGCAATCGGTCACCTGTCCACGCGGCGCGGGAATCGCCTCGGTGTCGTCACGTTCGGCGGAAGCGAGTCCACTGCGGTTCCTCCACGTCAGGGGCGCGTCGGCCTGGTCGGCCTGCTCGCCGCGCTGCGCCGTGACCCGCCGACGGAGGGTCCGGGAGCGATGTCGCTCGCAGACGCCCTCGTGCGAACAGGCGCGCTCGCGCGACAGCGCTCGCTCGTCGTGGTCGTCTCCGACTTTCGCGGCGACCGCGAGTGGCGACGCCCGCTGCTCGAGCTCGCGGGGCACCACGACGTCGTCGCCGTCGAGATCCGCGATCCGCGCGAGCAGGAGCTGTCCGACGTCGGGCTCCTCTGGCTCGTCGATCCCGAGACCGGACGGCAGTTGCGCGTCGACACGCGCAGCCGTCGTCTCCGCGAGCGCTTCGCCGTCGCCGCGGCAGCCGAGCGGAGCCAGGTGACGCGGACTGTTCTCCTCGATCGGAGTGCGGCACGTCGTCCTCAGCACGTCGGGCGACTGGCTCCGTCCGCTCGTGACGTTCCTCCGCAGGAGCCGTGCGTGAGCTTCCACTGGCCCCTCGTCCTCAGCCGCGCTCGCCGCTCTGCCGGTCCTCGTCGCGCTCTACATCGACCGGGACCGCAGGCGGGTCGCAGCCCAGGCGCGGTTCGGGAACCCGGATCTGCTGCCGAACGTCGTCGATCGCGAGCCGGGGCGGCTCCGCTACCTCCCGCCGCTCGTCCTGCTCGTCGCACTCGTCTTCATGATTGTCGGAGTGGCTCGGCCGCACGCCACGGTGCGCGTCCCGCGCGAGGAGGCGACGATCGTCCTCGCGATGGACGTCTCGCGCTCGATGAAGGCCACGGACATCCAGCCCACGCGCCTCGACGCCGCACGCGTCGCGGCGAAGACGTTCCTCGACGAAGTGCCTGAGAAGTTCCGCGTCGGCGTGGTGTCGTTCGCGACGAGAGCGGTCGTCGGCGTGGCGCCCACCGAGGACCGGACGCTGGTGAACACCGCGCTCGACACGCTGAAGCCCGGCGAGGGAACCGCGATCGGCGACGCCGTCGCGCTCTCGCTTCGCGTCGGCCAGCCGCGTGGGCAGACCGCAGACGGTGCCGCCCCGCGCGATCGTGCTCATCTCCGACGGCGCGCGCGATGGGGGTCAGGTCGATCCTGGCGATGCCGCGCAGCAGGCGAAGCGACGCGGCGTGCCGGTGTACTCCGTTCTCGTCGGGACCCCGGACGGGGTCGTCGAGGAGGAGCTGACGGGAGGTTTCCGCAGAATCATTCGCGTGCCACCGAACCCGGAGACGCTCGAGCAGGTCGCGAAGACGTCCGGCGGCGAGTTCTTCGCGGCGCCCGACTCCGCCGGGCTGAGCCGCGTGTACGAAGAGCTCGGCTCGCGTCTCGGCACACGCAACGAAGATCGAGAGGTCACGGACGTGTTCGCTGGGCTCGCGGCGGCGTTGGTGTTGATCGCGGCCACGATCTCGGTGGTCCTCTTCAGGAGGATCCCGTGAGGCCGCTCAGAGCGGCGTGCTCGGTGCTGGTCGTCGTGGCCGCCGCGTTCATCGCTGCGCTCCCTGCGGGTGCCGCCAACGAGTGCGACGGACTGATGGTGTGCGTTCCGGTCGCGGGGCCGTGGGTCGTCGTTCCCGCCTCGACGGGCGAGAGCCGCGCGCGAGTCGAGTATCAGCTCACGTGCCCACGTGGCCACGTCGTCGGCGGGCTCGATGCCCGCCTGAGCGTCCGAGGCATCGACGTCTCCTTCCTCGGCAGGCTCGGGAGCCCGGTCAATCCGGGAATCACGACCTCCCGCTCCGCGGTCTTTCTCGGCACGTACGTCGGGCAATCCGATCGCGCACCGACCTTTCGTCCCTTCATCGGCTGCCTGCCTGGGTCGGGAGGAGGAAGCCGCGTTCCGACGTCCGTGACCGCTTTCAGGCCCGGCGAGCCAGTCGCGCGCCGCGTGAAGACCGTCCGTGTGCGGCCGGGCACGACGACCGTCGTCCAGCGCTGCTCCTCGGGCGAGCGCCTCGTCGGTGGGTCGCACGCGTTCGCCTTCGCCACGCGAACACCTCCGAGCGCGAGTCTCGTTCGGAAGCGTGTCGAGCTCGCAGCAGATCGGGAACGGCAGCGTCGCCGTCCGTGTGCGCGGTGACGCGGAGCTCGCAGGCGTTCGCGCGCTCGTCCAGGTGCACGCTCTCTGCGCGAGGACCGGCTGATGAGCACCGCTCACCTTCGGCTCGCGGTCGTGGGCGAAACCATGTTTCCCCCGCGTGCCCCCTTCTTCCTGAATGCGTGGGGAACCTCCCGGTTCCCCACGCCCCTCCCCGCTCATCGGCCGGAGACCGGCCGATGAGCTTCAAGAGCCCCTGGCTCCTCCTCGGCCTTCTCGTGCTCGCCGCTGCGGTCGCCGTCTGGCTCCTCCTCGACCGACGACGCGCGCGCTACGCCGTTCGGTACACGAACCTCGACGTGCTGGCGACGGTCGTCTCGGGGCGTTCGTGGCCGCGCTACGTTCCGGCCGCGCTCCTCGTCCTCGGCCTGGCGTCGCTGTTCGTCGGCCTGGCCCGCCCTCAGGTTTCGCGCACGCTGGTCGAGGAGCGTGCCACGGTCATCCTCGTCGTCGACACCTCGCGCTCGATGCAGGCCGAGGACGTCGAGCCCACGCGGCTCGGAGCCGCGCAGGAAGCAATTCGCACGTTCCTCGACCGGGCGCCCGACGACCTGCGCGTCGGGCTCGTCGTGTTCGCCGGCGAGGCGCAGGTGGCGACTCCGCCGACGAAGGACCATCAGCTCGTCGACACCGCAGTGACCGACATCGACCAGTACCTCGTCTTCGGGGGGACCGCGATCGGCGACGCACTCCAGACTGCCGTCGACCTCGGCCGGCAGGTGACCGACGTGGTACCGAACGACGACGGCGAGATCGCTGCGCCTGCGCCCGCCTCGTCGACTTCCACGCGCACGCTGGCGCAGGCGGCCTCCTGTCCCGAGGAGAAGAGCCCCGTCTCGATCCTCTTCCTCTCGGACGGCGCGCAGACCCGTGGCCTCCTCCAGCCTCTCGAGGGAGCCGCGCTCGCGCGTGAAGCGTGCTTCCCCGTGTACACGATCGCTCTCGGGACGCCCGAGGGCGTCATCGAGCGCGGCCCGTTCGGCGGGATCCCCGGCGCCGGGGACTCGAGCCAGCTGATTCCCGTGCCTCCCGATCCCGAGACGCTCCGCGCGATCGCGAAGACGACCGGCGGCGAGTTCTCCGAGGCCCGTACGGCCGACGCCCTCGAGCGAGCGTACGAGAACCTCGGCTCGCGGCTCGGCCGCGAGCCCGGTCAGAGCGAGGTCACGTGGCTGTTCGTCGCAGTGGCGGCCGTGCTCCTGGTGTTCGCCGGGCTCGTGGCGACGTTCGTGTCGCCTCGGCTGCCGTAGCTACACGACCACGATCGTGAACGGGATGTCGACGCGGTCGTCGCGTCCCGCCGGGATGCACGGTCACGCGGAACACGCCGCCCGCGGCGGGCTGCACCGTCGCTAGGCGTCTCCCGTCGCACTTCCCACGCCGCTTGCGCCCGAGATCCCGACGAACCGCACCTCGAAGACGCCCGACTCGACGCGTCGTGCCTGGACGGCCTTGCCGGTGCAATTGAACTTCCGGCCGAACAGGTTGCCCGCTCCCGTGAAGCTGTCGGGAAAGTTCGCGATCCCCTGGCTGGCGATGCCCGTGACCACGGCGACGCCGCGGACCGCACCGTTCGCGCAGCGCTGCTGGGCCACGGCCGGGCTCTGCGCCCGGTCCTGAACCGCGAACGCCGAGCCCCCGAGGGCGAAGAAGAGGGCGATCACGCCGATGGCAGCGCCGGGTGTGATCGAGAGGTGACGTGCTCGCTTCATGTCGTGGCTCCTTCCGGCCCGAGGATGACGGTCGCACGGTAGGTTCCCCGCGATGTCGGACGGCACCGCGACGCGCGGGCGGGGGCTGACGAAGACTCACAAGCGACTCTTGGGCGCCAGCCGGGTCGATCGCCGTCGTCGTTCTCGTCTTCGTCTTCGTCCTCCCGAAGATCGCGAACTACCGCGACGTCCTGGACGTCGTGCGCGACCTCGACTGGCAGGACTGGGCCGTGCTCGCCGCTGCCGTCGTGCTGAACCTCGCGACATTTGCGCCACCGTGGATGGCAGCGCTTCCCGGGCTCGGCTTCCGGGATGCGATGGCCATGACGCAGGCGTCGACCGCACTGTCGATCATCTCACCGGCAGGTGCAGCCGTCGGCATGGCGGCGTCGTACTCGATGCTCCGATCCTGGAAGTTCAAGCCCGGGGCCGTGGGTCTCGCCGTCGCGATCGCGGGCATCTGGAACCAGCTCCTCAACCTCGCGTTCCCCGTTGTCGCTCTCGCACTGCTGACGGCCGAGGGCCAGAACAACCCGGGCCTCCGCACGGCCGCGCTGATCGGGGTCGCGGCGCTCATCGTCGCCATCACGGCGTTCGCCCTGGTTCTCTCCCGGGCGGAACGGGCCCAGAGCATCGGCGATCGGGCGGCCCGGCTCGCCAACCGTGGGCTGCGAGTCGTGCGCAGAGGCCCGGTTGCGTGGGGAGGCGCGTCGTTCTCGCGATTCCGCTCCCAGGCCCTCGGCCTGCTCCGCCGCCGGTGGCACGTCATCACGATCGCGACGCTCGCCGGCCATCTCACCGTCTTCGTCCTGCTCCTCGCGTGCCTGCGCGTCACCGGAGTCACCGAGTCGGAGGTCACCGTCGTCGAGGCGTTCGCTGCGTGGGCGCTCGTGCGGATACTCGGAGCGCTCCCGCTCACGCCCGCCGGTGTCGGTTTCGTCGAGGTCGGTCTGACCGGCGCGCTCGTGGCATTCGGTGCGCCCAACGCCGAGGCGGTCGCGGCGACGCTGCTCTACCGGGCGCTCACGGTGCTCCCGACTCTCGCGCTCGGACTGCTGTCCGCAGCCACTTGGCGCACGCACCAACCGAGGGACACGATAGAGTCGCCGAGTGATCCCTGACGAGGGGCAGGATCACTGAGTCGAGGGACGACATGTCACTCGGCCAGGGGAAGGATCCACGTCGAGCCTGGGGCACGGTGCGAACCGTGACCTCTGCGTCTGCGGCAGCTCCGGTCCGTCTCGTCGCGATCGCCTTCGCGCTCGTGACGGTTCTCGCGTTCGTGGTGGCCGGGCGGGCAGACGGCGCCGAGCGCTCGTGGAGCACGTACCTCGCTCCCGAGAGTGCGTGCCGCTCGGCGAGCGACCCGCTCGCGGCGCCTGCCGTGCAGGCTTCGGCGGTGTCGTGCCTCGTCAACTGGGCGCGGACGCACGATCGACGCGCGCCCCTCGTACGGCGCACGGCTCTCCAACGCGCCGCCGTGCTGAAGGGCCAGCGCGTGGCGTCGTGCGGGCAGTTCTCGCACACACCGTGCGGGTCGGCGGTGACCGCGGCGGTTCGGGCGGCAGGCTACCGCTACGCGACCTTCGGCGAGAACCTCTTCGCGGGCACGCAGGGACGCGTCTCGGCGCGAGACGTCGTCAGCGCGTGGCTCCAGTCTCCGCCGCATCGGGCCAACCTCCTCAACAGGAGCTTCCGAGACGTGGGCGTTGCGCCGGTCCTGGCGCACGGGCTGCTGGACGCCGGAGACGCGGTCGTCTGGACCGCGACGTTCGGCTCCCGCCGCTAGCTCGGCAGGACTCGGACGTCCCGCCGTTGAATGAGCGGCCGTGGGCGACGAGAGCCATCTCGACGAGATGCGATCCGCGATTCGCGGTGACTTCGAGCGCCTGGCCGAGCGCAGGGGGGAGCAGGAGCTGATGCGCGTCGACGAGGACGACGAGGTCGAGTTGGAGCCTGTCCCGGAGGCGGAGAACGAAGCACCGCGCCGTTCCTGGTTCGCGCGCGTCTTCTCGCGCTGAGGACACTCTCGGCAGGTCTACTACCTGGTATGCAGAAGGCCGAGCGCAACGCGATCATGCGCCAGGGTGTCGTTCTCCCCGAGACACCCCGCCAGCGCCGCGAGCGAGCCGCCCTCGAGGAAGACCTGCGCACGATCGCGCTCTCCGGCAAGCCTCTCCCGATCCGCGCGAGGCACTTTCGGCCCAGCGCGGACGCGTATCTCCTGGCCACGCGCGGCCCGTTGCCGTACATGCTTCGCCTGCGCGAGATCGAACAGCGGACGGAGGCGCACGAGGCGACCCTGCGCGCCGCCTGGCTGGCTCTCGCGGACGAGTGCGCCGAGGACGACGCGCGGTTCCGGCTCCGCTGGGAGGCCAGTGCGCGCGCGCAGGCATTCGACGAGGTGAACGACCTCATCGCCAGGCACAACCGCTGGTATCCCGTCGAGTCGCGCCTCCCGATGGACCCACGCAGGAGGGACTACGCGCTCGTGAACGGGCGCGACTACCGGCTCGACGAGCTCGATGCCGCGTGGGTTCTCGAGCGCTTCCCGGCCGAGCTCAGCTCGGCGAAAGCCGCCTTGCCCTGACCAGCGCGTCGATGGCGTCGCGCTCCTCACCATCGACGTCGCGCAGCACGCGCTCGGCCTTCTCGATCTCCAGCCCAGGGAGCTCCGCCGCGATCTCCTCGGGCGTGCAGAGGATCTGCGGGTCGCTCGGACCACCGACGCCGTCGGTCATGTTCGTGAGGTCGTGGCCGACGAAGACGAAGGTCCCGCCCGGTGCGACAGCCGCCGCGGCTCGCTCGAGCACGCCACGGCGCTGGTCTGCCGGGATGTGGAGGTAGAGCACGAGCACGAGGTCGAACGCCTGCGGGTCCGGCGCGTAGCCGACGAGGTCGGCGCAGACGAACTCGGCCCCGACGCCGTCCCGCTCGGCTCTCGCTCGTGCCTTCGCGATCGCGACCTCCGAGTAGTCGACACCGACGACGTCCCAGCCGAGCGAGGCGAGCCAGATGGCGTTCTGTCCCTCGCCGCACGCGAGGTCGAGCGCTCGGCCGGGCGGGAGCTCGCCGGCCTCGGCGACGAGGAAGCGATTCGGCCTGACCGCCCACAGGTTCTCGACCGACGCGTAGCGCGCGTCCCAGTCCTCACGCTTCACGTGGCTGCACCTTTCCGGCGACGCGATACGTCGCCGCGAGCGTGAGCCCGCAGAGGCAGGCGCCGACGAGGTACGGAGCAGCGTCTCCGGCGGAGTCGGCGAGCGTGCCGCCGGCCGACGGGCCGATGACCTCGCCGAGCGCCCACGCGGTGTTCATCACGCCGAACGCGAGGCCCTGCGCGAGGCCCGCGGTCTCTGCGCGGTGCGACGTCAGCGACATGCTCGGCGTGTAGAGACTGCCGAAGCTGATTCCGGCTGCGCACACGAGAACCGCGACGACCGCCGCGCGCGAGCTGACGGCGAGAGCGAGCGCGACGACCACCGAGGCTGCGAGCGCGGCCCGGATCGGCAGGAGGCGACCAACCCTGTCGCTGAACCGTCCGAGCATCGGGTTGAGCACCACTTCCACGAGGCCCGAAGCGAAGAACACCGCAGCGATCGCGAACGTGCCCCAGCCCGCGTCGTCGAGCGCCAGCGGTGTCAGCACGATGAGCAGGCCGAACAGCATCGCCGGGAGCATGTTCAACCACAGGCCGCCGACGAACCGCCGGTCGCGGAAGGCACGCCGGAGGCCGGCGAGCGAGGTGGGCTCGGGCCTCGCCGAGCGCGCGAAGGACGCCAGCCCGGCGAAGCCGAGCGTCAGCACTCCGACGATCGTGAACGCGAGCTCGATCCCGGCGAGCTCGGCGAGACCACCGAACGCAGGTCCGAGGACGGCGCCGAAGATCGCCGCGCCGAACGCGGTGCCGATCACCTCGCCCCGTCGAGCGCTCGGTGCGGTGACGGAGATCCAGGCGAGGGCGCCGGCCCACGTCGCCGTGCTGGCGATCCCCTGGACGAACCGCGCGCCGCCGAGCGTGAGGGCGTCGTTCGCCGCGGCGAACGCGAAGCTCGCCACTGCGAGGAGGAGCAGGCCCGCGACGACGGCGCGCTTCGGCCCGAACCGGGAGGCGGCAAGCCCGCCCGGGATGCCTCCGAGGAGCGCTCCGGCGCCATAGGCGCCGACGAGCAACCCCGCACCGGCCTTCGACAGGTCGAACTCGTCGGCGTACATCGGGACGAGCGGCGTCAGTGCCGTGAAGAGCAGCGCGTCCACGAAGATGATCGCGCTGACCAGGGTGAGGAGACGGCCCATTCGCGCGAGGATAGGGGTCGGGCTACCGGTCCAAAGAGTAAAATGCACCGAGCCGGTTGCGTCCTCGTCCGACCTTCCGACTGACCACCGCCGAAGCGACAACCACTCGGAGAGCCATCAACCTCAGACACTCCGTTCTCGGTGCATCGCGGACACTATGAGGTCGTCCCGCTCGAGTCAAGGGCGCCCGAACACAAATCGACGCAATTTCCGCGGAAAGCTCTCGGGTACTGCCCGCAGCGCGCTGTTTGCATCCGCCGGAAACACGCGCACACGAAAATGCACCGAGCCGGTGGCGCCTTCGTCCGGCTTTCCGACTGACCTCCGCCGAAGCGGGTGCCGATCGGAGAGCCATCAACCTCGGACGCTCCGTACTCGGTGCATCGCGGACTCTAGGGAGCACTCACGAGGCCGTCAAGGCACCCGGAGGCGAACTTCTCGCAATTTGCGATCTTTTCTTTTCGCACAGGGTCAGGCTGCAATCGCCGCTTTCTGTTCTACCGCCGTGAGAGGAAGAAAAACGGCCGGGCACGAAGGCCCGGCCGCAAAGATTCGCCGAGCCGGGAACGCTTTCGTCCACCTTCCCGACGAACCTTCCGCTTCCGCGTAGTGCTCCTCGGGGGGCTTCGTCCTACCGGCGCCCCGTGCTCGGCGCAGGCAGGAATCTACGACAAAGGACCGGTCCGATCAAGGGGGTCGCGCGCCGAAACTTCTCGCAAATTGCGGGCGGATCAGCCGATCCAGCCCTGGCCGTTCCAGAACGCCCGGAGCTTCCCGCGGCGCGTGACCTCCAGGTGGAGCTCGTCGGGCTGGACGAGACCCGGTGTCGTGAAGACCTGGAAGCCGTCCGCGGCATGGACGAGCTCGAACGGGCGATCCGGCGGTTCGGTCGCGCTCTCGAGAACGAAGGTGCGACCCCGGCAGCAGCCGGTTCCCCTGGCCCAGAGGTAGACGGCTCCGCCGCGCTCGTCGATGTGGTCGCGTGCCTCGGGTTGCAGCACGAGTCTCACGGGGCTGAGTTTAGGCTCCGCCCATGCGGGACCGGGCGCGGGCGGTGGTGGTCGGAGGCGGCGTCGGCGGCTGCTCCGTCCTCTACTGGCTGGCGCGACTCGGGTGGGACGACGTCGTTCTCGTCGAGCGGGCGGAGCTCACGAGCGGCTCGACCTTCCATTCCGCAGGCCTTGTCGGGCAGCTGCGGAGCACCCTCGCGCTGACGACGATGATGATGGAGAGCGTCGATCTCTATCGCTCGCTCGAGGAGGAGGTCGGGCTCGAGACGGGGTGGCACGAGGTGGGCTCGCTCCGGCTGGCGTCGTCCGCCGAGCGCATGGAGGAGCTCGCCCGCCAGGCCGGCTGGGCGAAGACCTTCGGGCTCCCGCTCGAGCTGATCTCGCCGACAGACGCCCAGGAGCTCTTCCCGCCGATGACGACGGACGGCGTGCTCGGCGCCGCGCTCCTTCCGACGGACGGCTACATCGATCCCAGCCAGCTGACGTTCGCGCTCGCCGAAGGTGCCCGGCGTCGCGGCGCCGAGATCACGACGGGAACGAGGGTCACCGGTGTGGCGCTCGCCGGCGGGCGCGTTGCCGGAGTCGAGACCGACCGAGGTGTCATCGAGACCGAGGTCGTCGTCAACGCGGGCGGCATGTACGCGCGAGAGATCGGGGCACTCGCCGGTGTGAACGTGCCGATCGTGCCGATGGCGCACGAGTACCTCGTGACCAAGCCGGCCGGTCTTCCGCTCGAGATGCCCACGATGCGCGATCCGTCGCTGCTCGTGTACTTCCGTCCCGAGTCCGGCGGGCTGATCATGGGCGGCTACGAGCGCCACTGCGCGCCCTGGGGGCTCGGCGGGATCCCCGCCGACTTCAACTCGAGGCTGCTCGACGAGGACTGGCCCCGGTTCGAGGAGCTCATGGAGAACGCGGTCGTCCGCGTGCCGTCGCTCGCCGAGATGGAGGTCGTGAAGCTCATCAACGGGCCGGAGGCGTTCACACCGGACGGAGAGTTCGTCCTCGGGCCCTCCGAGGTTCCCGGCTTCTGGGTGGCGGCGGGGTTCTGCGCCCACGGCCTCGCCGGAGCGGGAGGCATGGGCAAGCTCGTCGCCGAGTGGATCGTCGAGGGCACGCCGTCCCTCGACGTCTGGCACATGGACTCGCGCCGCTTCGGTGCCGCCTACCGGAGCCCGGAGTACACCCTCGCGCGCACGAAGGAGATCTACGAGACGTACTACGACGTCAAGTACCCGGGTCACGAGCGCTCGGCCGGGCCGGCCGCTACGCGTGTCGAGTGCGTACGCACGTCTGCAAGAGCTCGGGGCGGCCTTCGGCGAGAAGTCGGGCTGGGAGCGTGCCAACTGGTTCGAGCCCAACGCGGTCCGGGGCGACGAGTCGCTGCGCCCGCGCGGCTGGGCGGGGAAGCTGTGGTCGCCCGCTATCGGTGCGGAGCACGTCGCGTGCCGCGAGTCGGCGGCGATCTTCGACGAGACGTCCTTCGCGAAGCTCGAGGTGAGCGGCGAGGGTGCTCCCGCGTTCCTCGAGCGCCTCTGCTCCAACCGCGTCGCACGCGGTGTCGGTCAGGTGACGTACACGCAGATGCTCAACGCGAGGGGCGGAATCGAGTGCGACTTCACCGTGACGCGTCTCGCCGAGGACAGGTTCCGCATCGTCACGGGCACGGCATTCGGGCAGCACGACCTGGCGTGGCTCCGCCAGCATGCGCCCGAGGACGGGTCGGTCCACGTCGCGGACGTGACGTCCCAGTACGCGTGCTACGGGGTGTGGGGGCCCAGTGCGCGGACGCTCCTCCAGCCGCTGACCACGACCGACCTCTCGAACGCGACGTTTCCGTACATGCGGGCGCGAGAGCTCGCGATCGGCCGCGTCCCGTGCCTTGCGCTGCGCGTGACGTACGTCGGCGAGCTCGGCTGGGAGCTCTACTGCCGCTCGGAGTTCGGGCTCGCGCTCTGGGACACGATCTGGGAGGCCGGCCGCGAGCACCATCTCGTCGCGGGTGGCTACAAGGCGATCGACTCGCTGCGCCTCGAGAAGGGCTATCGGGTGTGGGGCGCGGACATCACGCCCGAGGACACGCCCTTCGAGGCCGGTCTCGGATTCGCCGTGAAGCTCGACAAGGGCGAGTTCACCGGCCGCGACGCGCTCGCCTCCGCGGGGGAGCCCGAGCGTCTGCTCCGCTGCCTGACGCTGGACGATCCTCGCGCGATCGCCCTCGGCTCGGAGCCGGTCCGCGTCGGGAGCGATCCCGTGGGCCGGGTCACGAGCGGCGGCTACGGCTACACGGTGGAGAGGTCGATCGCGTACGCATACCTGCCTGCCGAGCACGAGGTGGGCACCGAGGTCGCGGTCGAGATCTTCGGCGAGTGGGTGCCGGGCGTGATCGCCGAGGAGCCGCTGTTCGACCCGCCGGGCGAGCGGATCCGCGCGTGACGTTCGCCGCCGAGGTCGAGCGCGTCTGGCCCGGGCGCGGCGCCAGCTTCGAGGTGCTCGGCGGCGGGATCACGAACCACAACCTGAAGGTCGAGGTCGACGGCGAGCAGTTCGTGCTGCGCGTCGCGGGGAAGGACACCGGCCTCCTCGGCATCGACCGCACGGTCGAGCTCGCCGCGACCCAGGCCGCCGCGGCGCTCGGCATCGGGCCCGAGGTCGTCGAGTTCGTCGAGCCCGAGGGCTGGCTCGTCACACGCTTCGTCGAGGGTGAGATCCCTGCGCTGGAGCGCATGCGCGAGCCCGCGATGCTGGAGCGCGTTGCCCGCGCCCTGCGCGCATTCCACGACGGCGACCCGATCCCGGGATCCTTCGACTCGTTCCGCGTCGTCGAGAGCTACCGTGCAGACGGCGCTCGATCGAGGCGGCAGCGTGCCGGACGCGTACGACTGGGCGCACGAGGTGGCGGCGCGGATCGAGGCGACGCGCTCGACGGACGCCGCCGTTCCGTGCCACAACGACCTGCTGAACGCGAACTTCCTCGACGACGGCGAGCGCCTCCGCATCGTCGACTGGGAGTACGCGGGCATGGGGGACCGGTTCTTCGACCTCGCCAACTTCGCCATCAACCACGAGCTCGACCCGTCGCAGAGCGAGCTGCTGCTCGCCGCCTACTTCGGAGAGGTTCGGACGCCGGACGCGCAGGCGCTCGAGCTCATGCGCTTCATGTCCGACTTCCGTGAGGCGATGTGGGGCGTCGTCCAGTCTGCCGTGTCGGAGCTCGACTTCGACTTCGACGCGTATGCGGCCGAGCACTTCGCCCGACTCGAGCGCACCGCAGCAGCGCCGGCATTCGTCGCAGCGCTCGAGGGGTGAACGACGAAGGGCGCCTCGCGGCGCCCTTCGCGTCGAGACCAGGCCGAGGCGCTACGTCAGTTCGGTCGGCAGCGCGAACTCGCCGAGCCGCTCCTCCTCGAGCCGTTCGAGCTCCTCTTCCGTGCCCATCCGCACCGGGCCCTTGAACCAGTTCTTCGCCGACAGCGCCCACCAGCCGCCGAAGATGAGGCCGATGGCCGCGAACCAGAGGATCGTGTAGTTCGTGAACTGCCAGTCGAACGGGTCGTTCCACGGCAGGCCGACGGTGTAGAGCGGGAAGATGAACAGGATCGTGATCAGGCACACCCAGAGGATGGACACGACGTCGAGCCACTTGTAGTGGCGCCCGAGGCTCCAGGCGCGCGGCTCGTCCCAGCTGTCGCCCTTCCGCCAGCGGAGGTAGACCGGGATGATGAACGCGATGTAGAGGCCGATGACCGCGATCGCGGTGCCCACCGCATAGCCGATGAAGTAGTTCCAGATCGCGGGGATCATCAGCACGCCGGCGAAGAATGCGACACCCAGCACCGACCACCGTCGGAACGCGGTTCTTTGCGACTCGACGCCAGAGCGGATGCCCCGGAACGGCACGGTCTCGCGAGAAGGCGAACATCATGCGCGATGCCGAGGTCACCGACGCGGTGACGCAGAAGAACTGCGCGACGACGCAGATGAAGAGCAGGAACTCCGCCCATTGCTGGCTCATCGACTGCGCCCAGATGAACGGCACGATCGGCAGGAGCTCGTTGGCCTTGTCGACGACGCTCTGCGTATCCGGAATCGCGAAGGTGACCGCGAGCAGCAGGATCCAGCCGAAGACGACCGAGACGAACACGGACGTCCACATGCCGGTCGCCGCCATGCGCGAGGCCTCCTTCGTCTCCTCCGCCGTGTGTGCCGACGCGTCGAAGCCGGTGATCGTGTACTGGGACATCAGGAGGCCGAGACCGAACACGAACCAGAACGCCGGGTTGGAGAACGACGTGGTGCCGCCTCCGTAGCCGGAGTTGTTCACGGTCTCGGTGAACACGTACGACAGGGACTGATGCTGATCCGGGACGATGATGAGGATGCCGACGACCAGGACGACGCCGACCATGTGCCACCACGCCGAGATCATGTTGAGACCCGACGTGAGCCGGATGTTGAAGAGGTTGATGACCACTGCCGCGAGCATGAAGGCCGCGTACAGCGATGTAGGTCGACATGTTGAACGACGCTCCGAACCAGTCGTCCATGTGCGCCGAGTAGGTGAACCAGTAGTCGAAGAGCACCTGCCCGAAGACCGCCAGGCCGTACCCGATCGCCGCCGTAACGGCGATCTGGCCGATCAGGTTGAACCAGCCGGTCGCCCAGCCCCAGCCCGGGCCCCCGAGCTTCGACGCCCAGTAGTAGAGGCCGCCCGCGGTCGGGTAGGCGGACGCGATCTCGGCCATCGAGAGCGCGATCAAGCGTGCTCATCAGGCCGACGAGAAGCCAGCCCCAGGTCACCGCCACCGGGCCACCGTGCTCGAAGGCGATCGTGTACGAGGTCAGGCACCCCGCGAGGATCGAGATGATCGTGAAGCTGATGGCGAAGTTGCGGAACCCCCCCATCCCACGGAACAGCTCCTGCGCGTAGCCCAGCTTGTGGAGGATCTGTTCGTCCTCCGAGGTGTGGTAGCCGGGCGACTGACCAGTGCTCATGTGCCCTCCCAGGGGTTGCCTGCCGGTCTCAGGCGGGTATTACGCCCACCCGCGCGTTGACATGTCAACCAGTCGGGCAGCCACTAGGATCGCTCCGGTGCTGGGCTTCGAGGAGCTGAAGGCCGAGGTGGAGGCGGGCGCGATCGACACGGTCGTCGTCGCGTTCACCGACATGCAGGGCCGACTCATGGGCAAGCGGCTCCACGCGGAGTTCTTCTGCGAGGAGATGGGCGACGGGCATCCGGTCGAAGGCTGCAACTACCTCCTCGCCCTCGACATGGAGATGGACCCGATCCCGGGCTACGAGATCGCGAGCTGGGAGCGCGGCTACGGCGACTTCGCGATGAAGCCCGATCTCGGGACGCTCCGTCGGATTCCGTGGCTCGAGGCGACCGCGCTCGTCCTCTGCGACGTCCTCTGGCACGACGGCTCGCCCGTGCAGCCGTCGCCGCGCCAGGTGCTCAGGGCGCAGATGGAACGAGCTGCCGCGCTCGGCTTCACGCCGATGACCGGCTCGGAGCTCGAGTTCTACCTCCTGCGCGAGACCTACGAGGAGGCGTGGGCGCAGCGCTACGAGGACCTGACGCCGTCCGTTCCCTACATCCTCGACTACCACATCCTCGCGACGACCTACGACGAGGACCTCATCCGCCAGATCCGCAACGGGATGCACGGCGCCGGCATCAAGGTCGAGACCTCGAAGGGCGAGGCCTGGCCGGGTCAGCACGAGATCAACTTCCGCTTCGCCGACGCATTGACGATGGCGGACAACCACGTGATCTACAAGAACGGCGCGAAGGAGATCGCCAACCTCAACGGCTGCTCGATCACGTTCATGGCGAAGCCGTTCGAGTCGTGGATCGGGAACTCGTGCCACATCCACGCGTCGCTCTTCCGCGACGGCGAGCCCGCGTTCCGTGACGATCCGGTGCTCTTCGACCGCTTCCTGGCGGGGATGATCGCGCGCTTCAAGGAGCTCGCGATCTTCCTGGCGCCGACGATCAACTCGTACAAGCGCTACGCGGCCGGGAGCTGGGCCCCGACCACGCTCGCCTGGGGCCAGGACAACCGCACGTGCGGCTTCCGGCTCGTCGGCCACGGTGCCTCGCGGCGCGTCGAGACACGCATCCCTGGCGGCGACGTCAACCCGTACCTGGCGTTCGCCGCGATGATCGCCGCCGGGCTCCACGGCATCGAGAACGAGCTCGAGCTCCCACCGGGCCTCGAGGGGAACGCCTACGAGTCCGACGCCGAGCGGTTCCCGTCGTCGCTGCGCGAGGCGATCCTCGCGCTCGAGCTCGGCACGATGGCGCGAGCGGCGTTCGGCGACCAGGTCGTCGACCACTACCTGAACTACGCACACACCGAGCAGGCGCTCTTCGACAAGGTCGTCACGGACTGGGAGCGCATGCGACTGTTCGAGCGCGGTTGAGAGTCGTCCTCATCTCGCAGGTGCCCCAGGCAGTGCAGGGGCTCGCGCCGTTCCTCTCGCGCGGCAGGGCACGAGCCCGTCGCGCTCCTGTGCTCGCGCGAGCATGCGGGGCGCTACGGAAACGCGTTCGACGCGCTCCTCCGGGACGCGCCGCCCGAGCTCGACATCGTCATCCCTTCCCGGCGCGAGGGTATCGCGCCGCTGCTCCGGCGGTACGAGCCCGACGCCTTCATCTGCGTGGGCTTTCCCTGGAAGATTCCACCGGACGCCCTCGACGTGCCCAAGCTCGCCGCGATCAACGGCCATCCCTCGCTCCTTCCGCACTATCGCGGTCCGAGCCCGGTCTCGTGGGCGATCCGGAACGGGGAGACCGAGATCGGCTACACCTGGCACCGCATGGACGCCGAGCTCGACACGGGGCCGATCCTCGCCCAGGGATCTGTGACGCTCGAGGACGAGCACTCGTGGGAGGAGCTCGAGCCGAAGCTCGTTCCGGTGGTCGTCGAGCTCCTGACCGACGCCCTCGCGCGCGTCGAGGTGGGCGACGCGGGCGACCCCCAGGAGCAAGGAGCGGGCGACTACTTCCCGTTCTTCGGCGACGACTACGCCTGGATCGACCCGTCGAGCTCGCGTGCTGAGATCTACCGACAGGTGAAGGCCTGGCGGTTCGCGTCGGCGACGGACGGCCTGCGGGGGGCGCTCGCGGAGCTCGACGGCGAGACCGTGC
This sequence comes from uncultured Gaiellaceae bacterium, assembly GCA_963754175.1. Classification (GTDB taxonomy): domain Bacteria; phylum Actinomycetota; class Thermoleophilia; order Gaiellales; family Gaiellaceae; genus GMQP-bins7. The sequence continues at coordinate 35,981 of CAVWES010000023.1, forward strand.
GCGTCCTCCGCACGAGCCTCGCCCCGGCAGAAGGGCCGCACGATCGAGTGCGCAGACGGCACACTCTGGATCGTGGAGAGCGAGCCCGCATGAGGCCGGTGATCGGTGTCACGTCGTACGCGCAGGATGCGCGCTGGGGCGTGTGGCACCTTCCTGCTGCGCTCGTCCCGCTCGCGTACGTCGATGCGATCGAGCGTGCCGGCGGTCGCGCACTCGTCATCCCACCGGCCGAGACCGACGTCGAGGAGACTCTCGCCGCGCTCGACGGGATCGTCTTCTCGGGTGGTGCGGACGTCGATCCGGCACGCTACGGGGCGGATGCTCATCCGGAGACGGACACGCCGCAGACACGTCGCGACGCGGGCGAGCTCGCGCTGCTGCAGGCGGCGCTCGAACGGGACCTTCCGACGCTCGCGATCTGCCGCGGCTTCCAGCTGCTGAACGTCGCGCGCGGGGGAGACCTCGTCCAGCACCTGCCCGAGGCGGTCGGGAACGACGACCACAAGCAGGTGCCCGGGGAGTTCGCGGTGCATCCGGTGGAGGTGAAGGAGGGCTCGCGGCTCGCGGCGATCGTCGGCGCGAGCTCCGACGTGACGTCGCACCACCACCAGGGGCTCGGGCGAGTCGGAGACGGCCTCGTCGAGAGCGCGTGGGCGGCGGACGGAACGCTCGAGGCGGTCGAGGACCCGTCGCTGCGCTTCGCTGTCGGCGTCCAGTGGCACCCGGAGGCCGGGGAGGACGCCGCCCTCTTCGAGGCGCTCGTGGAGCAGGCTCGCGGGTACCGCTCGACGCGCGCGCAGTAGGCTCCGACCTCCCGTCGACAGGAGGAACACGTGTACTTCGCCTTCGCCGCCATCTACGTCGTGCTGTCCGTCGTCTTCATCGCGGACGTGCTCCGGCAGCCGTCGACGGCGCTCTCGGGCGCGGGGAAGGCGCTCTGGATCGTCGCGCTGCTCGTCGTGCCCGTCTTCGCCTGGATCGTGTACGGGATCTGGCGCATGCGGCAGAGCCGCGGGCTGGCCGGCCTCTAGGGAAACGTGACGCTGACCGTCCTCAACCCGGCCACCGAGGAGCCGATCGCCGAGCTCGAGCAGGGCGGGGTGGAGGAGACGGACGCGGCGGTCGCACGAGCGAAGGCGGCGTACCCGGCATGGAGCGCCGTCGCGCCGGGCGATCGCGGGCGACTCCTGCGCAGGCTGGCGACGCTCGTCGAGGAAAACGTCGAGGAGCTCGCACGGATCGAGTCGCAGAACGTCGGCAAGCCAATCGCGGGGGCGCGTGGCGAGATCGGGATGGTCGCGCAGGTGTTCCACTTCTACGCCGGCGCCGTCGACAAGCACGGCGGTGAGACGATCCCGGTCGCCGGGGGTGTGGCTGCAACGTTTCGCGAGCCGCTCGGCGTCGTCGGCCTCATCGTCCCGTGGAACTTCCCGGCGAACATCGCGAGCTGGAAGCTCGGGCCGGCGCTCGCGTGCGGCAACACCGTCGTGCTCAAGCCGGCCGAGCTCACGCCGCTCTCCGCGCTGAGGCTCGGCGAGCTCTGTCTCGAGGCCGGCATCCCGGACGGCGTCGTCAACGTCCTCGTCGGCAAGGGCTCGGTGGTCGGGCAGCGCCTCATCGAGCATCCGGACGTCGCGAAGATCGCCTTCACGGGATCGACCGAAGTCGGACGGCTCGTCATGCAGGGCGCGGCTGGAACGATCAAGCGCGTCACGCTCGAGCTCGGCGGCAAGTCGGCCAACGTGATCTTCGAGGACGCCGACCTCGAGAAGGCCGCCGCGGCCGCCCCGTACTCGGTCTTCGACAACGCCGGGCAGGACTGCTGCGCGCGATCGCGCATCCTCGTTCAGCGGTCGGTCTACGACCGGTTCCTGGACCTTCTCGTCGAGGCTACGAAGGGCGTGAGGGTCGGGGATCCGTCGGACGAGGCGACGGAGATGGGGCCGCTCGTCTCCGCTGCGCACCGAGAGACCGTCGCGTCGTTCGTCGAGGGCGAGCCGACGTTCCGCGGCGACGTTCCCGACGGGCCCGGCTACTGGTACCCGTGCACGCTCGTCGAGTCGTCGAACGACGATCGGGTCGCGCGAGAGGAGGTCTTCGGTCCCGTCGCCGCGGTCATCCCCTTCGAGGACGAGGCCGACGCGATCCGCATCTCGAACGACACGCCGTACGGCCTCTCCGGCTCGATCTGGACGCGCGACGGAGCGCGCGCGCTGCGCGTCGTGCGCGCGACCGAGGCCGGCGTGCTCGTCGGTGAACGCGAACACGTCCGTCCGTGTGCAGACGCCTTTCGGCGGCTTCAAGCAGTCGGGCTTCGGCCGCGAGCTCGGCATGCACGCGCTCGACGGCTACTCGGAGATCAAGAGCGTCTTCATCTCGACGGAGGTCTGAGAAATGGGGAGACTCGACGGGAAGGTCTGCGTCATCACGGGTGCCGGAGGCGGCATGGGGCGCGAGGCGGCGATCGTGTTCACGGACGAGGGCGCGAAGGTCTGCGTCGCCGACCTCGACGTCGCGCTCGCGGAGGAGACGGTCTCGCTCTGCTCGGGCGATGCGTTCGCGTTCGGCGTGAACGTCGCCGACGAGGACGCCGTCCGCGCGATGTGCGCCGAGACGGCCGAGCGCTTCGGCGGCATCGACGTCCTCTACAACAACGCGGGCATCTCGCCGGGCGACGACGCGTCCGTCCTCGACACGAGCGTCGAGGCCTGGCAGCGGGTGCAGGACGTCAACACGAAAGGCGTCTTCCTCTGCTGCAAGCACGGGATCCCGTACCTGCTGGAGCGGGGCGGGGGCTCCGTGATCAACGTCGCCTCGTTCGTCGCCATCCTCGGCGCCGCGACGTCGCAGATCTCCTACACCGCGTCCAAGGGTGCCGTGCTCGCGATGTCGAAGGAGCTCGGCGTCCAGTTCGCGCGCCAGGGCGTGCGCGTCAACGCGCTGTGCCCGGGCCCGGTCGAGACGCCGCTCCTGCTCGCGATCTACGGCGACGATCCGGCTGCCTTCGCACGCCGCCAGGTGCACTGGCCGACGGGCCGGCTCGGGAAGCCGCGCGAGATCGTGAACGCCGCGCTCTTCCTCGCGAGCGACGAGTCGTCGTTCGTGAACGGAGCGGCGTTCGTCGTCGACGGCGGCCTGACGGCCGCCTACGTCACGCCTGAGTAGTCAGACGCCGACGACCTGGACGAGCCAGCGCCGGTCGCGCTCGCGGTCGAGCTCGAGGAACAGGACGCGCTGCCACTGGCCGAGGCAGAGGTCGCCGTCGCGCACCGGGATCGACTCGCCCGCGGGGCCGAGGAGCATCGACATGCAGTGGGAGTGGCCGTTGCCGACCTCCATGTCCTCCTCGCACACGTTCTCGGTGCGGCGGTCCCAGTCGTCGTGCGCGTAGTAGTGCTCCGAGGGCACGAGCCGCTTGAGCAGGACGGCGAAGTCCTCCAGGAAGCCGCGCTCCCATTCGTTCACGCGCACCGAGCACGTCGTGTGCGGCGAGTAGACGGAGCAGATGCCGTCCACGATGCCGCTCTGGCGGACGGCTTCCTGGACGTCCTCCGTGATGTCGGTCACGGTCAGCCCACCGGCGGTGCGCAGCTGGTGCTCGAGCTGGAACGCTTTCACGTCGCCGACATTCTGTCAGCAGCGTGCAACGCCGTCTCGCCGGAACCGTCCGTTACCCTGCTCGCGCGGGCCCGTAGCTCAGCTGGTCAGAGCAGCCGACTCATAATCGGTTGGTCCCTGGTTCGAGTCCAGGCGGG
>CAVWES010000024.1:0-138075 GCA_963754175.1 uncultured Gaiellaceae bacterium
GGGGGTCGCCGTACGGCTACTTCTACGCGAACCTCCATCCGAACGCGTTCATCCCGTCCGGCCAGGACGGCACCCCGACGGGCAACTGGGAGCACTTCGCCAGCCCGAAGGCGCTGCCGCTCCTCAACCAGTGGAAGGCGACGCTCGTGACCGCGAAGCAGAAGCAGCTCGCGACGCAGCTCCAGAAGATCTGGCTCCAGACGTTGCCGGTGATCCCGGTGATGATCGGTGCGCGGTGGTCGACGTACAGCACGAAGTACTTCCACTGCTTCCCGACGCAGAACAAGTTCTACGCCGATCCGATCTTCACGACCAACCCCGACAACATCCTCCTGTTCACCACCATCTGCCCGGGCGGTCAGGCCGGGAAGTAGCAGCGGGCCCTCCCGACCGGTGGGCGGAGCTGCGGCTCCGTCCACCGGTCGCCGCTCTGCCCGCCGGTTACGCTCCAGCCTCGGCACATGCGCTGGTTCGTCCGCCGTTTCTTCTTCTACGTCTTCGCGATCTGGGTCGCGCTGACGATCAACTTCCTGCTCCCGCGGCTCATGCCCGGGAACCCACTCGGCGGCCTGCTCCAGCACATGGACCCCGCGCAGCTCGCGGCGAATCCGGGTGTGCTGCTGACGTACCAGGCGCTGCTCGGCGGAGGCGACCACTCGATCTGGCAGGACTACGTCACATACCTCGGCCGCGTCGTGCACTTCGACTTCGGCATCTCTACCTCGAACTACCCGACTCCGGTCTCCGAGGTCATCGGCCGCACGCTCCCGTACTCGATCTTCCTCGTCGGCGTTGCGTTCGCGCTCTCGTTCGTCTTCGGAATCGCGATCGGGATGGTCGCCGCCTGGCGTCGAGGCGGCGTCGTCGACAACGTGGTCGTGCCGTTCTTCATGGCCCTCAGCGCGATCCCGGCGTTCTTCACGGCGCTTCTCGCCGTCTACTTCTTCGGGCTGAAGCTGCACTGGTTCCCGATCCAGCACGCCTATGACTCCGATCTGATTCCGGGGTTCAACTACACGTTCCTCTCGAGCGTCTTCAGGCACGCCCAACTCCCGATCCTCGTCGTGCTCGCCGCGTTCACCGGCGGCTGGATGCTGAACATGCGGACGGTGATGATCAACACGATCTCGGAGGACTACGTGGCGATGGCGCACGCGAAGGGGCTCCCGGACCGGCGCGTGATGACGAGGTACGCCGCGCGGAATGCGATCCTGCCGCCCCTCAACGGCTTCGCGGCTCTCTTCGCGAGCGCGGTCGGCGGGCTCGTCTTCGTCGAGTACGTCTTCAGCTACCCGGGCGTGGGTCTGACGTTGCAGCAGGCTGTGCTCGGGAACGACTACGCGCTCGCCCAGGCGATCCTGGTCACCCTCTCGATCTCGGTGATCCTCGCGAACTTCATCGTCGACATCCTCAACCTCGTCCTCGACCCGAGACTGCGTCGGAGCTGATGTCGCAGCTCGATCCCACCGCGCTCGAACTCCCCGTCGCGACCCCGCCGGTCGCGCGCGGGCGAGGTCGTCTCCGGCTCCCTGGGTGGCTCACGCTCCTGCTCGGGAATCCGAAGGCGCGGATCGGCCTGTTCATGGTCGGGACCGTCGCCGTGGTCGCGCTGATCGCGCCGCTCATCTCGGTCAGCGACCCGAACGGATTCAGCCTCCTCGACGCCGGACAGGCGCCTTCGTGGAACCATCTCTTCGGCACGACCGACCAGGGAAGCGACATCTTCTCGCAGGTCGTGGTTGGGGCGCGCCGCTCGCTGCTCCTCGGCGCGGCCGCGGCGACGCTCGCGACCGCCCTCGCCGCGATCCTCGGCATCACGTCGGCCTACTGCGGCGGCATGGTCGACGAGGTCATCAACCTCTTCATCAACGTCTTCCTCACGATCCCGGCGATCCCGCTTCTCGTGGTCATCTCGGCCTATATCGGGACGCAGGGGATCGGGACGATGATCTTCGTCCTGGCGCTCGTCCTCTGGGCGTTCGAGGCCCGGATCCTGCGCGGACAGGCGCTCTCGCTCCGCAGCCGAGACTTCGTCGACGCGGCGAAGGTGTCGGGCGAGCCGACGTGGCGGATCGTCTTCGGCGAGCTCATGCCGAACATGATCAGCCGGATCGCAGCAGCGTGGGTGCTCGTCTTCTACGTCGCGCTCCTCGTCGACGCGGGCCTCGAGTTCCTCGGCCTCGGCGACCACGCGGCGACGAGCTGGGGCGTGACGCTCTACTGGGCGCAGACGAACTCGACCGTGCTCCGGGGTCAGTGGTGGCCGTTCTTCTTCCCCGGGGCCGCACTGGCCTTCACGGTCCTCGGGCTCGTCCTCGTGCTCGCGGGCATCGACGAGGTAAGCAACCCCCGGCTCCGTGCGGAACGCGAGGAGAAGGCGGGGTCGTGGCTGCGTCGCCACCTCTGGCGGCCGCGGGCAACGGAGGCTGAGGAGGCATGATCAGCGCCGTGGAGTCGTCGCCGGTCGGCGCGCGTAGGCCCGAGGCCGCGGACGCCGGCTCGCGCGGACCGAGGGTCCTGGAGCTGCGGAAACTGGTCGTCGACTATCGCGTCCCCGAGAAGCCCGTCCGTGCGGTCGACGGTATCGACCTCGAGATCGGGCACGGGGAGATCCTGGGTCTCGCCGGTGAGTCCGGCTGCGGCAAGAGCACGGTCGCGAACGCGGTCATGCAGATCCTGCGACCGCCGGCGCGAATCACGGGCGGCAGCATCCTGTTCCAGGACGAGGACGTCACGGCAATGAGCGCCGACCGCCTTCGCCGCTACCGCTGGAGCGACGTCTCGATGGTCTTCCAGAGCGCGATGAACGCCCTCAACCCCGTCATGCGGGTCGAGGATCAGTTCCTCGACATGATGCGCGCCCACAGACGCGTGTCGAAGCGCGAGGCGCTGGCCCGGGCCGGCGAACTCCTCGAGCTGGTCGGCATCGAGCGGCGTCGACTCCGCGCGTACCCGCACGAGCTGTCCGGCGGGATGCGCCAGCGCGTGATCATCGGCATGGCGCTCGCGCTCCAGCCCGAGCTCGTCATCCTCGACGAGCCGACGACCGCGCTCGACGTGGTCGTGCAGCGCGAGATCCTGCAGCAGGTCCAGGAGATCCAGCGGCAGCTCGGCTTCTCGGTCCTCTTCATCACGCACGACCTCTCGCTGCTCCTGGAAGTGGCGGACCGGATCGCCATCATGTACGCGGGCGAAATCGTCGAGTCCGCGACCGCCGAGCAGCTCGCGAAGCAGCCACGGCATCCCTACACGCAGGGGCTCCTACAGTCGTTTCCGCCGCTGCACGGCCAGTTGACGCGGCTCACGGGCATTCCCGGTTCGCCCCCGGACCTCTCGAACCCGCCCGCGGGATGCCGATTCCACCCGCGCTGCCCGTTCTGCGACCCCGCGAACGCCGGCCTGTTCGCCAGGCAGACGACCGAGCGTCCCCTGCTCGAGCTCGTCGAGCCCGGCCACGAGGTCGCGTGCCACCTCGTCTCCGGAGGCGGTGCATGAGCTCGACGGTGGAGGTCCGCGGGCTCGCAAAGCGCTTTCCGATCGGCGGCCTCCGAGGCCGGGCCTATGTCCACGCAGTGGACGACGTCTCCTTTGAGCTTCGTCCAGGGACGATCACCGCGCTCGTGGGCGAGAGCGGCAGCGGGAAGACGACCGTCGCGCGCCTGATCGCACGCCTCAACGAAGCGAGCGGGGGAGAGGTGCTCTTCGAGGAAGGCGACGTGCTCCGGACCAAGAGCCGTCGCCAGCTGCTCCGCTATCGCGCGCAGGTGCAGATGATCTTCCAGGACCCTTTCGGCTCGCTGAACCCCGTCAAGACCATCCGCCACCACATCGAGCGTCCGCTACGGATCCACCGCATCGCTCGCGGCGCCCAGGTCGAAGAGCGCGTCCACGAGCTCTTGAGCACCGTCGGCCTCGTGCCGCCCGAGGACATCGCGGCGAAGTACCCACACGAGCTCTCCGGCGGCCAGCGACAGCGCGTCGCCATCGCGCGGGCGCTCGCGGTGGAGCCGAAGGTCGTGCTCGCGGACGAGCCCACCAGCATGCTGGACGTCTCGATCCGGATCGGGATCCTCAACCTCATGATCAAGCTCAAGGAGGAGCGGCAAATCGCGTTCCTCTATGTCACCCATGATCTTGCGAGCGCCCGCTACATCGCCGACGAGATCATGGTCATGTACGCGGGTCAGATCGTCGAGCGCGGGCCGGTGGAGCAGGTCCTTGCCGAACCACTCCATCCGTACACCCAGCTCCTGCTCGCCGCAGCTCCGGATCCTGCGAAGCGCATCGGGGACGATCCGATCGAGCCGTCGAAAGGAGTCGCCGCGGCTGCGGTCGACCCGACTGACGGCTGCCGCTTCGCCGCGCGGTGTCCCATCGCCGTGGGTATCTGTTCGCAGGTCACACCGGCGCTCGTCGAGGCGCGTCCGGGCCAGATCGCCCGTTGTCACGTGACCGCGCCGTCGCCCGACGTTGCCGCGGTCATCTCATCCTGACGAGAGGAACTCCAATGTCCCAGACCACGCGAGCCTTTCCTTCCGACTTCGTCTGGGGTGCGGCCACGGCCGCCTACCAGGTGGAGGGAGCGGCGACCGAGGACGGCCGTGGCGAGAGCATCTGGGACCGCTTCAGCGCGACACCCGGGAAGGTCGTCAACGGCGACACGGGAGCCGTCGCGTGCGACACGTATCACCGATATGCGGAAGACATCGGGCTGATGCGCTCGCTCGGCATCGGGGCGTTCCGTCTCTCGGTCGCGTGGCCGCGCATCCTGCCCGAAGGCCGTGGGCGCGTGAACCAGGCCGGCCTAGACTTCTACGACCGTCTCGTCGACGACTCGCTCGCGAACGGCCTGGACCCGTACGTGACCCTGTACCACTGGGACCTCCCCCAGGTGCTCGAGGATCGAGGCGGTTGGCCCGCACGCGAGACGGTCGAGGCGTTCACGGAATACACCGAAGTGGTCGTGTCGCGGCTCGGGGACCGGGTCCGGCACTGGATCACGCAGAACGAGCCGTGGGTCGCCTCGTGGCTCGGGTACGGGCTCGGATTGCACGCGCCCGGCCGCAAGAGCGACAGCGACGCTCTCGCCGCGGGGCATCACATCCTCGTCGCACACGGCCGAGCTGCCGAGGTCCTTCGCCGTGAGGCTCCGGCCTCCGAGGTCGGAATCGCCATCGACCTCGTCCCGATGTATCCGTTCTCGGACAACGAGGCAGACGTCGAGGCTGCACATCGGGAGGATGGCTTTCGCAACCGCTGGTTCCTGGAGCCCGTCCTCGGGCGCGGCTACCCGGAGGACATGCTCGAGCGGTACGACGAGATCCTCCCGACCATCGAGGATGGCGACATGGATACGATCGCCGCCCCGCTCGATTTCCTCGGGATCAACTACTACACGCGCAGCGTGGTACGAGCCAGCGTCGGCGAGGTCCCGGCCGAGGGGGCGGAGCACACCGAGATGGGCTGGGAGGTGTACCCGGACGGCCTCTATCGGCTGCTCGTGCATCTTCAGACCGTGTACGAGCCCCCCGAGCTCTACATCACCGAGAATGGCGCCGCGTTCGCGGATGCGCGCGAGAACGGGCGTGTCGCCGATTCCAGGCGGGTCTCCTATCTCGAGGGGCATCTCGACGCGGTCGTAGCGGCAATCGCCGAGGGCGTCCCTGTGCGGGGCTACTTTCTCTGGTCGCTGCTCGACAATTTCGAGTGGGCGTTCGGCTACTCGCGCCGCTTCGGGATCGTGTACGTGGACTTCGATACGCTCGAGCGGGTGCCGAAGGACAGCTTCACCTGGTATCGCGACTTCATCGCGACCCAGCGGGCCGGGCGCACGTAGCTACGCCGCGAACGTCGTCTTCCCGTCCGCGGCGCTCGCCGACGCTGAGCGCGTCTCCGTTTACTACGGCGGAGCGGACACGGTCATCTGCCTCGCCACGGCCACCTCTCCGAGATCCTCGACTTCGTCAGGTCCTGACCTGGCGGATCCCGGCGAAGCGGGCGGGTTCGTTGCATTCCCGTGGCTCGAGGCTGGTTTTTCTAGCCTGCCACCGCCGCCGTGTAGATGTCGAGCTTCTTCAGCGCCCCGTCTGGATTCGTTGCCGTGCTGTTCGAGTTGTCAGACCAGGCAGGGTGCGCGACGCCGCCGCCGAAGCCGTTGCGTCTAATCGGCTCGAGCGGTCGCAGAAACGCCACTGAGACGCACTCCGGCTTGGGAAGTCATCCGCCTACACTGGCGCAAGCTCGGGGCAGGTAGCTCAGTTGGTAGAGCAGGGGACTTTAATCCCAAGGTCGTTGGTTCGATTCCAACCCGGCCCATCAGGGCCTGACGCGATAGATCACGCCGCTCTGATCGCCGACATAGAGGTTGCCGCCGAAAGTGCCGAGTGCGATCACGGGTGCAGGGAACCTCGACAGGAAAGGTTTCGGCTCACCGCCTCCCGGCGGCATCGACACGACAACCGGGCCTTTGCCGAGGCCGCCGTAGAGCGCGACGTAAAGCGTGCCCTTCAGGTAGCCGAGCCCCATGGGGGAGGCGTGGGCCGGGAATCGGACGAGCGGCTGATCGTAGATCGCGCACGTACGCGGGTTCGCGGGGCAGGCTGGGAAGCCGTAGTTCCCGCCGCGCTTGATCGCGAGGAGGTAATCGGCCGGGCGGTTTGGGCCGAGGTCGTCCTGGTTGAGATCGGAGACGAGGGGCAATGCGTGGCCGGGTAGGAATAGTGGCTGCCACGGTTGGCGCATCCCGCTTGCGATGACGGTGATCGAACCCGTTGCCGGATCGACGGAAACCAACGAGGAGTTGTAGTTCGATGTCGGCGGGGGCAGAGAGGTATCCGCTCCCACGTAGATCAACCCGTCGGGCCCGACAGCTGGTTCTCTGAAGTTTCCGTAGGGCGCACGCGTCATGACGACGCGTGTTTTCTGAAAACGCGTGCCGTTCCAGCCGCTCCACGCAAGCAGCGCATGGTTAGTGCTCAGGTACAGCGCGTTCTTCCCGGCTGCGAGGCCATACACATGGTGCGGCGAGCCTGGCACTCTGATCGCCTTGCCGCCGCCGAGAACGTAGACGCCACCTGCGACGTCCGGGTTGGACTCGGCGCCGTAGCCGGCGACAAAGAGTCGTCCGGCGAAGACGGCGAACTGAGTTGGAGTCGGTACGCCGCGAGCGACGACCGTCACCGTCTGCTGTCCGGCTGGCCGCGGCAGCGGCAGCGGAGGAGCCTTGGCCGCCGCCCCAGCGGCGGCGGCAGCCGCGATCGCCACCGCAAGTGCGGCTATCCGGACCCTCAACATTGGCACCAGGCTATTGAAGCTACTCGTTCGCCAGCTGAGCTAACCGCAAGGGCGACAAGGTGACTGGGCGGACTATCCTCAGCGCCGATGCCGTACGAGCCCGCCGACGACCGCTACGACCGCATGCACTACCGGCGAACGGGTCGCAGCGGTCGTCTTCTCCCGGCCATCTCATTCGGCCTGTGGTTCAACTTGGGCACGACCGCGCGCTGGAGACGAGCCGCGCGATCGTGCGGCGCGCCTTCGACCTCGGCGTTACGCACGTCGACCTCGCGAACAACTACGGGCCGCCGTACGGCTCTGCGGAGGCATCCGCGCGGTTCGGCCCGACAGATGCAAGGGTGCACTGACTGACTCCAGCCAGACGCGCGACGGGCTACTATCGCTTCGCAACGGCCGCGCTGTCTCGCGCGCGCCCGGCCCGCCCTAGCCCGCAGGCGTGATCGTGCCGAAGAGGCCGCCGACTTCGTCCTCGGTCTCGTCGTGCCAGGTGTGCGGTCCCGCTGTGAAGTAAAGCGCCTCCCTGGGGCCTGCCGAGGCGCCGTTGCCGAACTCGAGCCCCCACAGGCCGTTGACCTCGAGGACTTGCTGATCCGGCGTCCGCAGCGCGCCGCGATAGACCCAATGGTTGCGGGTGCGCTCCTGGTAGACGCCGATGCGGCCGTCTCCGAAGTTGCCGACGAGCAGATCGCCTCCGAACTTCCCGAACGAAGGCGGCGCGAGCGCGACGTCGACGGGCTCGTTGAGCGGGCCCATCCGTCCAATTCGCGCGAGCAACTTTCCTCGTAGGTCGAAGACGTCCACGTACCCGCCGGTAGGAGAGTCGTTGCCGTTGGCAGGCGCAGGCGATGCGTATGTAACGAAGATCCGCTCGCCGATCGCCTGGAGCCCGAACTCGTTGTACCAGGGGGGAATCCTGCGATCGACGAACGCGCCTTTTCGCGTGATCGGACGCCAGTTGGCATCGAAGACGTCGACGCGTCCGTTGTGAAAGTCGGCCGCGTAGAGGTACGTCGAGCCGTCCGACGCCGTGGCCTGGGCGAGCCCGCGATAGACGGCTCCTCGGTGAGAGTTGTCGACCGCAACCTCCGTGGCGTTGGAACCATCGGTGGGAACGCTTCCGGCCCAGCCGCGGATCCTCCCGTCTTCGCAGGCGTAGATGAAGCGCGCGGGCGCCGACGCCTGTCCGTCCGTCACGACGAACCCGGGGGTGCTGTTGAAGACGACTCCGGTTGGGCCTCCGGCGACGGTCACCACGCGCGCCAGTTTCCGCCCCGTTCCGTCGTAGAGCGTGCTCGTCTCGGTGGCCTCGTTGGCAATCCACCAGGGACCCGACGCGCTCGCGGAAAGGCCCCAGGCGTTGACGAGGTTCGGGTCGACCGTCGTGTCGACGACAGAGCCGTCCGAGACGAGACCGCGCACGACGAACGCGTTCACGCCGGCGACCCGGTGAGCGGACGGGGCCGCTGCCGCGGTGCTGAGCGCGACCGCGAGGGCTAGCGCAAGAATCCAGAGGTAACGGTTCGTCGCCATGCGCACCATCGTTCCATGATTGATCGCCGTTGAAAAGCGTCACGTCAAGCACGACGAGCGACCCAGGAAGAGATCCACCCGCGCTCGCGCAGTCGCCGACGCGCCGCGCAGTCCTAACGGCGACGGTCGCTACGCCCCTTCGGGCAGAGGCTCGACGCGTCGGGGCACCGTGAGACGGGAGAGCACGAGCACCCCGAGAAGCGGCCCGAGCGCGCAGACGACGAACACGCCGTCGTATCCCGCCGTCGAAGCGATGGCGCCGAGGCTCAGAGCGCCGACGAGGAAGCCCAGCTCCGTGAAGGCGCTGAACGTGCCGACGACCGAGCTGCGTTCGCTCGCGGGAGCCGCGTTCACGGCCAACGTCATCAGCGACGGGAAGGCGAGCGCATGACCGAAGGCGACGACGACGGTCCCGGCGAACAGGCCGGCTGGAACGTTCCAGAGCCCGATCGTCAAGAGACCCGCGGCGATGAGCGAGAGCGCCACTCGCGCCGTGCGCTTGGGCCCGAGCCGATCGGGCACCTGGCGCGCGAGAACGCGCGTCGCGACGACGACGGCCGAGAACGTGAGGAACACCGACCCGGCGCCGTCCAGTCCGAGCTCGCGCGCGTAGAGCGCCCCGAACGTCCCGATGCCCGCGAACCCGAGGACGGTGAAGGCGAGCACGACGCCGGGCCCGATGGCAGCGGGGTGCACGAGCCGTGCAGTCGTGTGGTGCTCGGGCTCCCGCGACGGTGCGGTCTCCGGAAGCGTGAGGCCGATGAGCGCGGACGCGAGGCAGCACGCCGCCGCGAGCAGCCACACGGCGTCGAAGCGGTCGTCGCCGAGCACGAGCTCTCCGAGGATCGGCCCGAGCGCGAGGCCGCCCCAGAGGCCGAGGCTGAAGAGGCTCAGCGCCTCGCCGCGGCGGTGCTCGGGCGCGAGGTCGGTGATCATGGTCGCCGCACCGACGAGGAGCAGCGCCTCTCCTGCTCCGGTGAGGAGTCTCAGCGCCACGAGGAGCGGGAGCGAGTCGGCGACGACGTATCCGGCGACCGCCAGCGCGGCGATCGCGCCGCCGGCGACGATGAGGAGCTTGCGGCCACGCCGGTCCCCGAACCGTCCCGCGAGCGGCTGGCAGACGAGGACCATCGGGCTGACCGCTGCGACCGCCAGCGCGACTCCGAAGCTGCCCACGCCGAGCTCGTCGTGCGCATAGACGGGCACGACCGCGAGCAGCATGCCGATGGACGTGCACAGGGCGAACTCCGCCAGCATCGTGAGCACGAACGGCTTCGTGAGGAGGCGCTCGGGCTGCATCGCGCGATACAAGCAGATCGGATCGGGATCGCCTCCCGACAGGAACGGCGCCCGCCGACCCGAACCAGTGCGCGATGTCCGCGAGCGAGGCAGTCGCTTCGAGCGCAAGGACGTCGGGAAGCCGCCCCGCGCCGCCTTGGCGTGCTCGTCGTGCTCATCGTGCTTCGCGCTCGTCAGCAGGTCCCAGGGGTGGGAGCTCCTCGGACTGCCGTGGTGGATCTGGCTCGTCCTCGGAGTTCCTGCGCTCCTCCTGACGATCGATCTCCTGCTCGCGCGTCCGCGGGAACGGGCTCGTTCAGTCGCGCAAGGGCGCACTCGTGCTGCTCGGCTTCCTCGCGGCCGGCAACTTCGGCGCGCTCGGGATCCTCGTCGCGGGCCTCGTCTCCACGAACGCCTCCGAGCTCACCGGCGGCGAGCTCCTCCTCACGGGCTTCGCGATCTACACGACGAACATGATCGTCTTCGGCCTCATCTTCTGGGAAGTCGAGGACGGGGGGCCGGTCGCTCGGCTACGTGCAGACGAGCGAGATGCGGCGGACTTTCGCTTTCCGCAGGACGACGACCGCGACGGCGCGCTGGAACCCACAGGTCTGGGACTACCTGTACGTCTCCCTGACGAACTCGATCGCGTTCAGCCCCACCGACACGATGCCGCTCTCGTTGCGAGCGAAGGGCCTGATGGGGCTCGAGTCGTTCGTCTCGGCGGTGACCATCCTCCTCGTCGCAGCTCGCGCGGTGAACGTGCTCGGCTCGTAGCCGCGAGACCTGCGCTAGCGTCCGTCCTGTGTCGGAGGGGATCAGCCTCGAGGAGCTCCAGCTCGCTGCCCGGAACCACGGCATGCCGCTCGAGGCGCTGCGCTGGGACGTCACGCCGATCGGCCTCCACTACCTCCTCACGCACTACGACATCCCGGACGTCGACGCGGCGGACTGGCGCCTCTCCGTCGAGGGCCTCGTCGAGCGGCCGCTGACGCTCTCGCTCGACGACCTCCGCGCGCGGCCGGCCGTCGAGGTGGCCGTCACGATGGAGTGCGCCGGGAACGGACGCGCGCACGTCGAGCCGCACGTCGTCAGCCAGCCGTGGCTTCTCGAAGCCGTCGGGACGGCGCGCTGGCGTGGCGTCGCGGTCTCGTCTCTGCTCGAGGAGGCGGGTGTGAAGGAGGGAGCGCTCGAAGTCCTCTTCACCGGCCTCGATCGCGGCGTCGAAGGGGAGGAGGAGCAGGCGTACGAGCGGAGCCTGCCGGTCGCCGGGCTCCTCGAAGGCGACGCGCTGCTCGCGTACGAGGTCAACGGCGTCCCGCTTCCGCCGCAGCACGGCTTTCCGCTTCGCCTGGTCGTCCCCGGCTGGTACGGGATGACGAGCGTGAAGTGGCTCTCGCGCATGACCGTGCTCGACGAGCCGTTCGGCGGCTACCAGATGCGCCACTCCTACCGCGTGCGGCACGAGGAGGACGAGCCGGGCGAGCCGATCACCGCGATCGCGCCCCGGTCGCTGATGATCCCGCCGGGGATCCCCGAGTTCCTGAGTCGCGCGCGTGTGGTCGAGGCGGGGCGTTGCGAGATCGTCGGGCGCGCCTGGTCCGGCGCCGCGGAGATCGCGGGCGTCGACGTGTCGACGGACGGCGGCCGGACCTGGGCCGCTGCCGAGCTCGGCGACGCGGCGCTCGGTCGCTGGGCCTGGCGCTCGTGGCGGTTCGCGTGGGACGCGGAGCCGGGCGAGCACGAGCTCTGCTGTCGCGCACGCGACGCGGCCGGGAACGAGCAGCCGCTCGAGCCTCCGTGGAACCTCGGCGGCTACGTGAACAACGCGGTTCAGCGCGTCGCAGTGACTGTCGTCGGCTGAGAGGCATCACTACCCTCTCGTCGTGGGAGTCGTTCGCATGCTCGTCGCCGCGTGCTCGCTCGTCACGGCCCTCGCGGTCGCGAGCACTGCAGCGCTCGTCGCCGACGACGGCTCTCCGCCTCGACGGCGTGCCGTTCGCACCCGAGCTCGCACTGACATCCGCGCAGCAGCAGCGCGGCCTCATGTTCCGAAGGAAGGCACCCCGCGACGGCATGCTCTTCGTCTTCCGCGAGGACACCATGGGCGGGTTCTGGATGAAGAACACCCTCGTGCCGCTCACGATCGTCTTCTTCGATCGGACGGGCAAGCGCGTGCGGAAGCTCTCGATGACGCCCTGCCGCAAGGACCCGTGCGCGATCTACGACCCGGGCAGGCGGTACCGCTTCGCCCTCGAGCTGCGGGCGTCGGACACCCGCCGCGCCGCGAGGCTCGGCCCGCGGTCGGAGCTCGACCGCCTCGTCTCGCGCGCCCACTGAGCCGTCGGGTGCGCCTGCTCGCCCTCGCCCTTGCCGTCTCGTTGCTGCGCCGTGCCGGCGGCACTCGGCCGGCAGCGCTCCGGTCGTCGTTCTCGACCCGGGCCACGACCTCCGCGCGAACTCCGCCACCGAGCCGATCGGCCCGGGCTCGTCGACGCGAAAGATCAAGGACGGCGGCGGCACGCACGGGGTGGTCAGCGGGCTCCGCGAGGCGGAGCTCAACCTGCGCGTCGCGCTCCGCCTGCGCGCGCTCCTCGAGCACGCCGGCGTGAAGGTCGTCATGACGCGAACGAGGACGGCAGGCACGAGCATCGGCAACGTCGCGCGCGCGCGGATCGCGAACCGTGCGGGCGCCGCGCTCTTCCTCCGCATCCATGCGGACGGCTCGACCGACCCGGCGGCGCGCGGGACGCACACGCTCTACCCGGCGCTCCGGAAGGGGTGGACGGACGACGTCTACGCGGCGAGCAGGCGGGCGGCCGGCATCGTCCAGGGTGAGCTCCGCTCGGCGCTCGGGTTCCCCGATCGCGGGCTGCAGGAGCGCTCCGACTTCACCGGCTTCAACTGGGCCGACGTCCCGGTGATCCTCGTCGAGATGGGCTTCATGACGAACCCGACCGAGGACCGCCTCCTCGCGACCGACGCGTACCAGCGCCGTGCGGCGGTCGGCCTCTGCCGCGGGACCTTGCGCTTCCTCGGGCGCTCACCCGCGGCCTGCGGCTAAGGCACGCACTTCAGCGCCAGTCGACGGAGACGACTTCGACCGGCTGCTCGATGCCCTTGAGATCCTCCGTGCGCGGCTCGGAGAGCCGGAAGGCGCCGCCGATGCCGTCGAGCGTCTCGGCGCTCACGAGGATCTCGCCGGCCGTCGCCGCCGCGCCGATGCGAGACGCGACGTGCACGTCCTGGCCGCCGTAGTCGGTGGACTCCGCGCCGGTGCGGAACGCACCTCCCGCGTGCAGCGCCGATCCGCACGTCGGGTGCGACGATCTCCGCTGCGAGCGCGCGCTGGATCCCGACCGCGGCCTCGATCGCGGCCTTCGGATGCTCGAACGAGGCGAAGAAGCCGTCGCCCGTCTGTTTCACGACTTCGCCTCCCGCGTCGGCGATCTGCTCGCGGATGAGCTCGTTGTGCCGCGCGAGCAGGCGCTTCCACTTGTCGTCCCCGAGCGTCTCGAGCAGCCGCGTCGAGTCGACGATGTCCGTGAACAGGAACGTACGGCGCGCCTCGACCCGGCCGAGCAGCTCCTTGACCCGCTTCTCCTCCGGCCGCGCGCCGAGCCGCTCGAAGGTCGCGAGCGCACTCTCGAGCTCGACCGCGGAGGCATGCTCGTCACCGCTTCGGGCGTACGCCGTGCCCAGGAGCATCCGCGCTCGCGCAGTCTCGTACGGCGCGCCCACCTTCTGCCACTCGTCACGCGCGCGCTGGAGCGCCCGGGCTGCGGCGTCCCAGTCCTTCTCCGCGAGATGAATCTGGCCACGCGCGAAGTGGAGCGTCGCATCGAAGGCAACCGCTCGCTGGTTTCCGATCTTGTACGAGTCGACGATCCCTTCGGCCTCGTCTGCGGCTGCCCGGGCCGTCTTGAGATCGCCCGAGGCGATCGCGATCTCGACCTGTGCAGGGAGACGACGAAAGCGCGAGAGCGTGTCCGCGGTATCGAGAAGCGACCGCGCGATCCCTGCGGCGGCAGCGTCGATCTTGCCCTCGCCGAGGCGCAAGAGGGCGAGGCCGGGCTGAGGATCGCGGCCCATCTCGTTCGAGACGCGGAACGCCTCCTCCGCTTCCGGCGAAGTCTCCGCGCCGGCGCCGGATCTCTCCGATCTCGTAGCGCCCGCTCGCGGCGATGTAGTGGTCGAAGTCGTGGAGCTCCTCGCAGGCCTCGAGCGCCTGCGCCTCCGCTGCGGGCCAGTCGCCGCGAAGCCGGAGCGCCTCCGCTCGATGGATCCGGCAGGCGCCCGGGAAGCCGCTGAGGTCGAGCTTGTCGCACCAGCGGTTCGCCACCTCCGTCCACTCCGCCGCGCGGCGATAGTCGCCGACGTCCTGGCAGGAGCTGATCGTGATGCAGTAGACGAGCCCGGCCGAGTGCGCTCGGAGGTCGCCGCACATCGCGGAGGCCGTCGCCTCGTCGAGAAGGGCCAGCCCCTCGTCGATCTCGCCTGCCTTGATGTGCGCCCGCCCTTTGCCGGAGAGCGCGAGCATCTGGACGTCGCGATCGCCGACACGCGTGGCCAACTCGTACACGCCGTCGAAGAGCTGCACCGCTTCCTCCAGCTCCCCGCCGAACAGCGCCATCAGGGCCTGAACGAGTGCGAGCCGGGCGTGCTCGGGTGCTTCGGGCAGCCCTTCGAGCAGCCGTTGGGCATTCGCGAACCAGCCACCGGAGATCGCGAACGAGCCCCGACCGTTGTGATCCCAGCTCACGGCCAACGCCATGCGTGCTGCGCCGAGCGTGTCGCCGTCGGCGGTGTAGGCGGCGTATGCGCGCTCGCGGTGTGCGATCGCCTCGTCGAGCTTCCCGCTCCACCACGCCGCCTCGCCGTAGCTCTCGAGGTCGGCCGGCGGTCAGAGCCTGCGCGTCGACCTCGGCGTACGCCGCGTAGGCGGAGCGCCACGCCTGCCGCGAGGCGGCGGCGCGTGCATCGTCGAGCGAGTCGATCACTTGTGACATCAGCGTCTCATTGTGAACGCTGCGTGCACGTCGCCGCCAATCCGGGCTCAGAACGCCCCGGCGTAGGCGTTCAGGGCGGGCTGGCCGCCGAGGTGCGCATACAGCACCGTCGACCCCGGCGCGATCCGCCCCGAGCGCACGAGGTCGATCAGGGCGGCCATCGACTTCCCCTCGTACACCGGGTCGGTGAGCATGCCCTCGAGCCGGGCGCACAGCCGGATGGCGTCGAGCGTCTTCTCGTCGGGGATGCCGTACGTGCCCGCGTGCCACTCGTCGAGGAGGACGATCTCGGCGTCGTCGAGCTCGCGTCCGAGCTCGATCTCCTCGGCCGTGGCTCGCGCGATGCGCGCGATCTGATCCCAGGTCTGCGCGACGGTGGCCGACCCGTCGATCCCGAGGACTGCACGCTCGGCCTCCTGGGCTGCGAAGCCCGGCGATCATCCCCGCCTGCGTCGAGCCGGTCACGGAGCAGACGACGACGGTGTCGAAGAAGACGCCGAGCTCGCGCTCCTGCTCGGCGACCTCGTCCGCCCAGCGCGCGAACCCGAGGCCGCCGAGCGGGTGGTCGGAGGCACCGGCCGGGATCGGGTACGGCGTGCCGCCGATCTCCTCGACGGACGCGAGCGCGTCCTCCCAGCTCTTGCGGATCCCGATGTCGAAGCCGGAGGGGTCGAGCCGGACGTCCGCCCCCATGATCCGGGAGAGGAGGATGTTGCCGACCTTGTCGTAGACGGCGTCCGGCCAGTCCACCCAGTGCTCCTGCACGAGGACGCAGCGGAGACCGAGCCGGGCCGCGACGGCCGCGACCTGCCGCGTGTGGTTCGACTGCACGCCGCCGATGGACACGAGCGTGTCGCAACCCGTCGCGAGCGCGTCCGCGGCGAGGTACTCGAGCTTCCGCACCTTGTTTCCGCCGTACGCGAGCCCGGAGTTGCAGTCCTCGCGCTTCGCCCAGACGTCGACCTCGCCGCCGAGGTGCTCGCTGAGGCGCTCGAGCCGATGGACGGGAGACGGCCCGAAGAGCAGCGGGACGCGCTCGAAGCGCTCGATGCCCATGGCGCGATCCTACGAGGCGCCCAGCGCGTCACGCACGGCGGGCGCGACCTCGCGGCCGAGCAGCTCGATCGAGCGGAGGACTCCCTCGTGCGGCGTCCCGCCGATCCCGAACTGCACGAGGAAGCGGTCGTGCCCGAAGATCTCGTGCTGGAAGAGGATCTTCTCGACGACCTGCTCGGGCGTCCCGACGAAGTTCGCGCCGCGCAACGCCGCCGCAGCGTCGTAGTCGGCGCGCGACATCGGTGGCCAGCCGCGCTCCTGGCCGATCTTGTTCATCGCGGCTCGAGACGTACGGGAACGACTCGTCGAGCGCCTGCTGCGCGTCTCCGCGATGTAGCCGTGCGAGTTGATGCTCAGTCGCGGTGGCTCGTGGCCGGCCTCGGCCGCTGCCCGGCGATGGAGCTCGGCGAACGGCTTGAAACGCTCCGGCAGGCCGCCGATGATCGCGAGCGCCATCGGCAGGCCGAGCATCCCCGCGCGCACGGCAGACTCGGGCGTGCCGCCGACCGCGACCCATACCGGGAGCGGATCCTGGACGGGGCGGGGAAACACGTCGAGGCCGGTCGGCGAGGTTCCCGTCTCGCGGATGTGGAGGAGCTCGCCGAGCTTCCGCTCGAACAGCTGGTCGTAGTCGCGGAGGTCGTACCCGAACAGCGGGAACGACTCGATGAAGGAGCCGCGGCCGACCATGATCTCCGCTCGGCCTTCCGAGATGAGGTCGACGGTCGAGAACTCCTGGAACACGCGGACCGGGTCGTCCGAGCTGAGGACGGTCACGGCGCTCGTGAGCCGGATCCGCGTCGTCCGTCGCCGCGGCGGCTGCCAGCACCACCGCAGGGGCGGACACGGCGAACTCGGGCCGGTGGTGCTCCCCGACGCCGAAGACGTCGAGCCCGACCTCGTCCGCGAGCTCGATCTCCTCCATGAGGTCGCGGAGGCGCTGGTCCGCACCGATCTGTCCCTGCCGCGTGTCCGCGAACGTGAAGGTCCCGATCTCCACGACCGGGTTCTATCTCGCGGAGAGGGGGGTCAGGTGCGGCGACGGACGCCGGCGGTGATCGCCAGCGCCGCTCCGGCGGCGAGGAGCCCGCCCGCCAGGAGCATCCCGATCCCGATCCAGAGCACCGAGTCGAGCTCGGCGCCGATGCTCATGTCGGAGGAGACGCCGCGTGCTGCGTCGGCGTTCATCAGAACGACGCGCCACACGCCGTCCTCGGGCTCCCAGTCGACCGTCAGCTCGCCCGTCCCCGACGCCGACTCGGCCCAGAACTGCTGGTCACCCGGCGGCGCCGCCGGTGCGCCGCCGGCCACGCGGTCGTAGTTCGGCTCGTCGTCGAGGTCGGTGACGTCGTCGTGCTCGACTCCGTCGAGGTAGGCGTCGACGTCCGCCGCGGGGCCGATTCCGACGAACACGTCCCGCGCGTCGCTCTCGCTCCGGATCCGGACGGTGCCGAGGAACGTGTCGAGCGCCCACTCGGCGCCGCTCGGTGTCGAGGTCGGCGCTCTCCGACACGACGGCGTAGGTCGCCGTGGAGAAGTCCTCGCTCGGAGACATGAGGAACCCGTCGTCGTCGCGCTGCGTCTGGTCGACGGCGACGAGCGCACAGCCTCCGGCGAGCAGGCCGAACGCGACGATGCCGGCGATGACGCCGACGACGATGAGCACCACCCGGCCGGCGGTCCCGCCGCTTCGCTCTGCGGGCGGTGGCGTCTCCGCCGCGACTGGCTCGGCGATCGGCTCGACGGCGCCTCGACCGGCGTCCCCTTCTCGGTGCCGCCCTGGTCGAGCCGGAACGGCGGGTACTCGTCGCGCATGAGGAGCACGTAACGCGCCACACGCGCGACCCAGCGGTCGAGTCCGAGAACGAAGTCGAAGATCCCGCGCGGGTAGCGGCCCATGAAGACGAGCGCCAATCCGGCGAACAGCACGAGAGTCCCGATCAGGCCGAGTCTGGAGCCCCCATCCCCACGCGTCCGTCCGGCGACGCCGCGTAGCCCCCGCCGCCGAGGAGGATGCCGACGACGACGTAGTGTGGGATCGCGAGCAGCCACCACTTCACGAGCACGAGCCCGCGCGACAACCCGTCCGGGTACTCGACGTGGAGCCGTGCCGGGTAGTCGGCCACGTCGTCGAGGGTGAACGGCGGGTAGCGGTCGGTGCCGAGGGCGCCGTACGAGTAGAACGCGACGCGCCACGTCCACCGCAGCACGCCGAGGTTGAAGTCGAAGATCCCTCTCGGGTAGCGGCCCGTGATCAGGATCGCGAAGAACGCGACGACCGTCAGCACGAGGAGCGTGAGCCACAGGAACGCGAGCACGACGTAGTGCGGGATCGCGAGCAGCCACTTGACGACCCACAGCCAGCGGCTGAGGTCGGCGTCGAGCTCGCCTTCGATCCGCACCGGGTACGCCGGGTGCTCGTCCACTGATGCCTCCTTCGGCGGCAGTTGCACTCTTACACGGCGACGCCCGGTCGTCATCTCCGGGGTATGGAGAAGTCGGTAGCGTGCGCGCCCATGAGCGACGAGACGACGAACGAGACAACCGAGAGCAAGCCGGATCACGAGCCGCCGAAGGGCGCCGAGACCACCGCGACGTGGGGGCGCGGCCGCAAGGCCGATCCAGTACACGGCGACCGGGAAGTGGACTGTCCTGCGCAAGAAGGAGAAGCCTGCGGCCGAGATCTTCTCGGTCTCGTACGTCGCCGGGGAGGGCGATCGCGACCGCCCCGTGACCTTCGTCTTCAACGGCGGGCCTGGAGCCGCGTCGGCCTACCTGCACATGGGTGCGGTCGGCCCGCAGCGCGTGGACTTCCCGTCGGACGGGACGCTGCCGGCGATGCCCGCGAGGCTCGTCGAGAACGAGTCGTCCTGGCTCGCGTTCACCGACCTCGTGTTCGTCGACCCGGTGGGAACCGGCTTCAGCCGCATCATCGAGCCGGAGAAGAAGGGCGAGGCGAAGGAGGGCGCGAAGCCGGAGGACGCCGCCGACCCGAAGGAGTACTTCGGGTACAAGCGCGACCTCGAGTCGCTTTGCGAGTTCATGGGTCGCTGGCTCTCCGAGCACGGCCGCTGGGGCTCGCCGGTGTTCATCGCCGGCGAGAGCTACGGCGGCTATCGCGTCGGCCGGCTCGCGCGGATGCTCCAGGAGAGCTCGGGCATCGGGCTGAACGGCGCGATCCTCATCTCGCCCGCGCTCGAGATCACCGGCCTCGCGCCGACCGACTACGACGTCCTCGGCTGGGTCGACCGCGTCCCGACCATGGCCGCCGCCGCGTTCCATCACGGCCGCTCGCGCGCGTTCCGGAAGGGAACGTCGCTCGAGAAGGTCTTCCGCGAGTCCGAGGAGTTCGCGACGGGCGACTACGCGACCTTCCTCACCCGCGGCGCGTCGATCCCCGCGAAGGAGCGCACGCGGATCCTCTCGCGGCTCGCCGACGTCATCGGCCTGCCGCTCGACGTCGTCACGCGGGCAGAGGGTCGCGTCGGAATCCTGCGCTTCGTCCGCGAGCTGCTGCGCGACGAGCGCAAGGTGCTCGGCCTCTACGACACGACGATCACCGCGACCGACCCGTTCCCGGATCGCGACGAGTTCGCGTGGCCCGATCCGACGCTCTCGGGCATCAGCCCGGCGTACACGATGGCCGTGAACCGGATGCTGCGGTCGGAGATCGGCGTCGAGACGGACCGCGAGTACACGCTGCTCTCCTACGAGGTCAACCTCGCGTGGAAGGACGACACCAAGCAGCACGCGTTCGCTCCGCCACCGGGCGCGACCGACGACTTCCGCTACGGGATGGCGCTGAACCCGCACATGAAGGCGTTCATCACGCACGGGCAGTACGACCTCGTGACGCCGTACTACGCGAGCGATCGGCTGCGGAACCTCATGCGCCTCGACCCGCAGATGGCCGACCGCCTCACGGTCCAGCACTACGGCGGCGGGCACATGTTCTACGCGTGGGAGGCGAGCAGGCACGCGTTCACGGCGGCGATCGCCGCGTTCGTCGCCGACGCGACCTAGTCCGCGCTCGGCGAGATACGCGTCGGCGAGGCGCTTCGGCGCGCGCAGGAGCCAGCTCTCCTCGATCCGCTCCTCCAGCTGTGCGCGGTCGGCGCGCTCGAGCCGCACGAGGAGGATCGGGTGACCCTCGTAGTGCGCGGTCTGGAAGAACACGTCGGGATCCGCCGCAATTGCGAATTCCTTCTCCTCCGGATCGACGCGAACCGCGAGTGCGCCCTCCGCGTGCCGGTCCGGGCTGATCCAGGCGAACAGCTTCCCGCCGACCTTGAACGCGGGTTGCCCGTAGGTCGTCGACTCCTCGGCGCCCGGGAGCGCGCCGGCGAGCTCGCGAACCGTCGTCCAGTCGGCCATCAGTCGGCCGCGGCCATGTAGGCGGCCGCGAGTCGCTTCGGCGCCTGGATCAGCCAGGCGTCCTCGAGACGCTCGCGGAGCTCCTCGCGCTCGATCTGCTCCACGCGGATCTGGATGGCCGGGAAGCCGTTGTAGTGGGGGCTCGTGAAGTACGCCTCCGGGTTCGCGTCGAGGAGCAGCTGCTTCTCCTCGCGGTCGACGCGGACGGCGAGCCCGCCGCCGTCTCGCTCCCTCGCCTCCCAGGCGAACCCCTTGCCCCGCACGCCGTATGCGACCCGTCCCCCGGTCGACTCCTCCACCTCGGGGAAGGCGAGCGCGATCTCCCGGACGGCGTCCCAGCTGGCCACGGACGGACGATAGTCTCGCCGCGTGAGGACGTGGATCGGGATCGGCGCCTCGTTCGCGGTCGCGGCGACGCTCGGAGTGCTGCACTACGCCGACGTCGACGCGGTCGTGCAGTTCGTCGTCGGGATCGTCGCGCTCGCGCTCCTCGCGTGGACGGTGGGCGTCGGCACGGAGACCGTCGGCTCGCGCTTCGGACCGGCCGTGACGGGCGTGCTGCAGTCCACGCTCGGCAACCTCCCGGAGCTCTTCATCGTGATCTTCGCGCTGCGCGCCGGCGAGATCGTCGTCGCGCAGACGTCGATCCTCGGATCGCTTGCTCGCCAACGCGCTCCTCGTGCTGGGCCTCGCGATCATCGCCGGTGCGTGGCGCGCCGAGGACCGCGTCATGCGCTTCCAGACGCGCTTGCCGAACGACACGACGATGCTCCTCATGCTCGTCGTCTTCATGATCGCGATCATCTCGGCCTCCGTCTCGCTCGGCGATCGCGCGAGCGACAACGCCCTGACCATCTCGGTGATCGGCGCGCTCCTGATCCTCGCCGTGTACGGCGCGTGGCTCGCCAACTACCTGCGCGCGGGAGCCGCGCAGGAGCCGGCGATCGCGGAGGAGCATGCTCCTCCGCTCGGCTTCGGCGTGGGCATCGGCGTGCTCGCCGTCGCCGGCGTGGCGGCAGCCTTCGTCTCGGAGTGGTTCGTCGCCGTCATCGACCCTGCAGTCACCGAGCTGGGGATCTCGAAGGCATTCACCGGGCTCGTGATCGTCGCGATCGCCGGGAACGCCGTCGAGAACGTGGTCGGGATCCAGCTCGCGTGGAAGCGGCGCTACGACCTGGCCATCTCGGTCGTGAAGAACTCCGTCGCGCAGATCGCAGCGTTCCTGTACCCGGCACTCGTCATCATCTCGCTGCTCTTCACGCAGCGCCTGACGTTCGGGGTGCCGACCGAAGGTCTCGTGCTCGTCGTGGCGCTCGTCTTCGCGGCGCTCGCGATCTGGCAGATCACGGGCGACGGCGCAGCGGCTCCGTACGAGGGCCTCGCTCTCGTCGCGACCTACGCGGTGCTCGCGACGGTGGTCTGGTTCGAGTGACCCGGACGGGCTGGTAGCCTCAGGCGCTCGCGCGCGAGCTCGCCCTCGCCGACGGCGACGACGTCCTGACGGCGCAGGAGGAAGAGCAGGGCGAAGAACGCGACCCCGATGAGGGCCGCGCTGCCCACGTACGCGACGTGGAAGCCGTCGACGAGCGCCTGGCCCTCGTCCGCCGGAGTCGGCTGGCGCCCGAGATCCGTAAGCGTGTTCTGCGTCGCGTCGACGGCGAGCGTCGCGAGGATCGCCAGCCCCAGCGCGCCGCCCACCTGCTGCGACGTGTTGAAGAGACCGGACGCGAGCCCGGCATCGTCGGAGGGGATCCCGCTCGTCGCGATGAGCGTGATCGGGACGAACACGAGCCCCATCCCGATCGACGCGAGCATGATCCCAGGGAGCAGATCGGTGACGTACGAGCTGTCCGGCTGCAGCCGCATGAAGAGCAGGAGACCGACGATCGCCAGCGGCATCCCGATGAGCGGAACCTCGCGGGCGCCGAGCGACGCGACGAGCTTCTGCGACAGGCCTGCCCCGATGATGATCCCGGCGGTGAACGGGAGGAACGCGAGACCCGCCTCGAGCGCGCTGTATCCGAGCACGCGCTGGAGGTAGAGCGTGTTGAAGTAGAACATCGCGAAGAGGCCGGCAGCGACGAGGAACATGACGACGTTCGCGGCGCGAACCGTGCGCACGCGGAAGATGTCGAGTCGAACGAGCGGCTCGGCGGAGCGCAGCTCGATCACGACGAACGCGACGAGCAGCAGGACGGCGAGCGTGAAGAACCCGCCGGTGTGCAGCGACGTCCAGCCCTTCTCCTGCGCTTTCACGATCCCGTACACGAGCGCGAGCAGGCCGGCGGTCACCGTCACTGCGCCGGCGACGTCGAAGCTCTTGTGCGCGTGCTCGTCCTTCGACTCGGGGACGAAGCGCAGCGACAGGACGAACACCGCGATCCCGACGGGCACGTTGACGAAGAAGATCCAGGGCCACGACAGCGCCGTCGTGAGCACGCCGCCGAGAACGAGGCCCACGGCACCCCCACCTACGGCGATCGCGGCCCAGACGCCCATCGCCTTCGTGCGCTCCGCTCCCTCGGCGAACGTCGTCGTGATGATCGAGAGCGCGGCGGGTGCGATGAGCGCGGCTCCGAGGCCCTGGACCCCGCGGAAGACGATGAGGAACTCCGAGCTCGGCGCGAGCCCGTTGAGCAGCGACGCGACCGTGAAGACGACGATGCCGACGAGGAACACCTTCTTGCGCCCCGCGAGGTCGCCGGCGCGTCCGCCGAGGAGCAGGAAGCCGCCGAACATCAGCGTGTACGCGTTCACGATCCACTGGAGATCGGCGTCCGACATGTCGAGGTCGGTCTGGATGGACGGCAGCGCGACGTTCACGATCGTCGCGTCGAGGATCACCATGAACTGCGCCATGCACACGAGCACGAGCACGAGCCACGGGTTGACCCCGTGGTCCCTCGTGCGCGGGGCGGGCGGCGGCGAGCTCGCTCATGACCGCGCACCCTAGCGAGCGGGAGTAGGTTGCCCGCGAGATGACCGAGATGCGGCTCTACGACCTCCGCGTGACCGTCGAGCGGATCGAAGGCCGCTCCGTCTGCGGGCTCGAGGTCGGCGACTTCTTCGAGGTCACGGAGTCGAGCCGCGTGCGCATCCCCGCCGGGAAGCACTTCTGCCTCTACGCGATCCAGTCGGTGCTGCCGCTGCTGCCGGCGAAGATGCGTCGACCTCCCGGACGAGGACTGGCTCGAGCAGGACTCGCTCGTCGCGTGTCCCGATCCCGACGAGCGCGTCGTGATGCGCATCGAGCGGATCGGCGAGCGGACGCTCGTCACCGAGGAGCTGACGTAGCGCGCGAGCTCGGCATCGGTGTCCGGACGAATCAGGCTCCGGACGAGTACGAGGCGCTCGCGCGCCGCGCCGAGGACGCGGGCATCGACGTGCTCTCCGTCTACCACGACCTGCTCGACCAGCCGGCGATCGGGCCGCTGCTGCTCATGGCTCGCGTGACGGAGCGCATCCGCCTGGGGCCTGCAGCGCTCAACCCGTTCACGCTGCACCCGTACGAGATCGCCGGCCAGATCGCGATGCTCGACCTCGTTTCCGGAGGTCGCGCGTTCCTCGGCCTCGCGAAGGGCGCGTGGCTCGACCGCCTCGGCATCGAGGAGGAGCGCCCGCTCGCCGCGCTTCGCGAGGCGGTCGCCGATCGTCGAGGCGCTCC
Organism: uncultured Gaiellaceae bacterium; assembly: GCA_963754175.1. Lineage (GTDB taxonomy): Bacteria > Actinomycetota > Thermoleophilia > Gaiellales > Gaiellaceae > GMQP-bins7. The sequence goes on from CAVWES010000024.1 coordinate 24,208, forward strand.
TCGCGGGCGACGAGACGGGCGTCGCCGGGGAGCGCTTCACGCTCGAGCCCGGGTTCACGCTCTCCTATCCGCGAGAGCGGGATCGGGTGCCGCTCCTGATCGGGACGTGGGGCCCTGCCACGGCGCGCTGGGCGGGCACGGTCGCCGACGAGCTCAAGCTCGGAGGCAGCGCGAACCCCGATCTCGTCCCGGTCGCCCGCGAGTGGCTCGACAACCCGGACGTGAAGATCGTCGTCGGGTCGGTGAGCGTCGTGGACGAGGACGGCGCATGGGCGCGCGAGCGCGCGCGGGCTGCGGTCGAGCCGTACCTGGGCGTCGTCGCGCACCTCGACCCGACGCTGGAGCTGCGCGCGGGCGAGGCGCCGCCCTTCGACCGCTTCTGCATCGCCGGTACGCCCGAGGAGGTCGCCGAGCGAGTGCGGGAGCTGTGGGCTGCGGGCGCCGACCGCGTCGAGCTCGGGACTCCGCAGGGGCGCACTCCGGCGAGCGGGGTCGATCTCATCTGCGACCGCGTGCTGCCTCTCCTGCGCTAGCGCGGTCCGGCGCGCGGCTACGCTGCTGCGCATCGACTGGTCGCTCCTTCACTGGGTGAACACCGGCGTCGCCACGCGCGACTGGCTCGAGGACCCGTGGACGACGCTCGCCGCGCTCGCCGTGCCGCTCTACGCGCTTGCGACGTTCGCGCTGTGGTTCGTCGCGCGCCCGTACCGACAGCACGAGGTGGAAGTGCGCATCCGTCTCCGCGCTCACCGCCGCTGCGCTCGCGATGGCCGTGAATCAGGTGATCGCGCACCTCTGGGAGCGCCCTCGCCCGTACGTGACGCACGGCCTGTCCACGCACCTGCTCGCGGCTTCTTCTCCGGATCCGTCGTTTCCGAGCGACCACGCGGCGGCGGCGTTCGCGATCGCCTTCGCCGTGCTCGCCTTCTCGCGACGGGCAGGGATCGGCTTCCTCGCCGGAGCGACGCTGATCGGGGTCTCCCGGATCGCGCTCGGGCTCCACTATCCGAGCGACGTGCTCGCCGGCGCGGTGGTCGGCTGGGCGTCTGCGACCGTGGTCGTCCACGTCGGGAGACACTGGATCGGACGCGCCGTCGCGGTTCTGAGTCGCCTCTCCGATCCCGTGCTGAAGCCGGTCTGGGATCGCCTGGCCGTGCTGTCGCTCGCGCGGCGCCGGTCGCGACGCGCCGTCTAGCATGGCCGCCATGCCCGAGTCGTCGACGACGCTCGCACTCCCGCTCGAGCAACAGCTCGAGCACTATCGCGTGGAGCTCACCGCGTACTGCTACCGGATGCTCGGATCGGTCGACGCGGAGGACGCCGTGCAGGAGACCTTCATCCGGGCGTGGCGCGGCTACGAGCGCTTCGAGGGCCGCTCCGCGCTGCGCTCGTGGCTCTACCGCATCGCGACGAACGTCTGCTTCGACATGCTCGACGCGCGCAAGCGACGCGCGCGCCCGATGGACCTCGGCCCGGCGGGCGAGCCGATCGTCGAGAACCTGCGCACGCCCGACCAGCTCTGGATCGAGCCGATGCCGGACGGCCGCGTCGTTCCCGAGGGCGATCCGGCGGACATCGTCGGCGCGCGCGAGTCGGTTCGGCTCGCCTTCGTCGCCGCGCTGCAGCAGCTCCCGCCGCGTCAGCGGGCGGTGCTCATCCTCTGCGAGGTGCTGCGCTGGAAGGCGGCGGAGGTGGCAGAGCTCCTCGAGACGAGCGTCGCCTCGGTGAACAGCGCGCTCCAGCGGGCTCGCGCGACGCTCGAGTCGAGCGAGCTGACGCCGTCGACGCACCTCGCCCTCGGTCGACGCCGCCGATGCCGAGCTCCTCCAGCGCTACGTCGACGCGTTCGAGCAGTACGACATGGAGGCGCTGACGGCGCTGATCCACGAGGACGCGACGCAGTCGATGCCGCCGTTCGACCTCTGGCTCGCGGGGCGCGACGACATCCTCAGCGTGGTGGGTCGGCCCCGGGAACGGCTGCCGCGGGTCGCGGGTCGTCCCGGTCGAGTCCGCGAACGGCGCTCCTGCGTTCGGCCAGTACAAGCCCGCCGAGAGCGGGGAGGGCTACGAGCCGTGGGCGCTGCAGGTGCTCGAGATCGAGGACGGCCGCATCGTCGAGCTCACCTTCTTCCTCGACGTCGCGACGGTCTTCCCGCGCTTCGGGCTTCCGCTCGAGTACCTCGGCGACTGACGTCCTCGCCGAGGACGTTCGTCAGGCCCATCAGCTCGACGAGCTCGAGGAGATCGTCCGATGCGTTGCAGAGGTGGATCTCGCAGCCGCGCCGGCGGGCGGCGAGTTGCAGGCGTGCGAGCGCGTCGACCGTGACCGCGTCGGGATCGACGCCGGCGACGTCACAGGCGACGACGGCACCGCTTCGTCCGAGCACGGCACAGACGCGATCGCAGAGACCGGGAAGGTCCCCACGGCTGATCGGGCCGCGGATGGCGAAGGCGACCTCGTGCGACCCGGGTGTCGGCATGCGGACGTTGGACCGGCGACAGCCCCGTAAGTCATCGCACGACGACGAGGCCGAGTTGCGAACACCGAGTGAAAAGCGGAGAACGCATGGTTCTCGCGGGAAGCTCGAGCGAGCATCGGGAAGTGGAGCGCGACTTGAAGGCGGTCGAGTAGCCTAGGTCCGCCGTCGGAAGCAGGGAAGAGATCGGGTGTCGGGTGCGTTGTCCCCGATTTACGCAATCGACAGATGAGTTACGTGACGCTGGCGGGTCGTACCCGCAGCGACTACTGGGGGGTTGAGCATGTCTGAGCAGCACGATCGTCTCGCAGCACACGAACGACTGTCCACCGGAGGTCTCGCGAGCTGGATGCGCGCGTGCGCGATCGCACCCGTGGCGCGTCGTCGTCGCGTGGCTCGGGATCATCGCCGCGCTCATCGTCCTCGTCGCCACCGTCGGCGGCAGCCTGAAGGACGAGTTCGAGATCCCGGGCTCCGACACGCAGAAGGCGACCGACCTGATCGAGTCGGAGTTCGCGTCCGAGCAGGGCGCGGTCCTGAACCTCGTGTTCGCCGCGCCGGAGGGCGAGCGGCTGGACACCCCGCAGCGCAAGGCGGCGATCGAGGCGGCGATCGCGAAGCTCAAGTCGCCCGAGTTCGCGCCGACGGCGGACAAGGCCGGCATCGAGAGCGTCGGCGATCCATTCAGCAAGCAGACGTTCTCGAAGGACGGGCGCATCGCCTACGCCGAGGCGCAGTTCTCGGAGACCATCGAGGCGAAGGATCGCTCGGAGGTCGTGGCCGTCGAGGACGCGGTTCGCGAGGCGGTCGCGCCGGCAGGGGTGACCGCCGAGTTCAACGGCGACGCCGAGTTCCCGCCGATCGAGCAGGGCACGCAGGAGCTCCTCGGCCTGCTCATGGCGCTCATCGTGCTGCTCATCGTCTTCCGGACGCTCGTCGCGACCGCGATTCCGCTCGCGCTCGCGATCGTCGCGCTCATGACGGCGTTCCTGCTGCTCTTCATCCTCGCCGGCCTCACCGACATCAACACGATCACGCCGTTGCTCGTGTCGATGATCGGTCTCGGCGTCGGCATCGACTACTCGCTGTTCATCGTCACGCGCTTCCGGCAGTACCTCCACGAAGGGCTCTCACCACGAGATGCCGCGGCCGAGGCGGGGGCATCCGCCGGTCGAGCGGTGCATCTTCGCCGGCCTCACCGTCGCGATCTCGGTGTCCGGGCTCGCGTTCTTCGGCCTCGACTTCGTCACGAAGCTCGGGATCGGCTCGGCGCTCGGCGTTCTGACCACCGTGCTCATCGCGAACTCGCTGCTCATCGCGGTGCTCGCGAAGCTCGGGCACAAGGTCGATCGTCTGAAGGTGCCGTTCCTGCGTCCGATCGACGACTCGGAGGACGCACGCGAGAAGACGCTGATCGCACGCTGGGGTCGGTTCGTCACGGCGCACGCGCGAGCCGGTGTTCGTCGATCGTGCTGCGATCGGCCTCGTTGGTGGCGGCCGGGACGTCGGCACTCGTGCGTCTCGGTGCTTCCGATCAGGGGACGCAGCCGACGAACCAGACCGCTCGCCGGGCCTACGACCTGCTGGCCGAGGGCTTCGGGCCGGGCTTCAACGGCCCGATCCCGATCGTCGTCGACGTCAACGGCGACGAGGGGGCAGCCGCAGCGCGTCTACGAGGGCGTCCAGGCGCTCGGGAGCAGGGACGTCGCGTCGGTCGGCGAGCCGCAGTTCAACGACTCGAAGACGGTCGCGATCGTCTTCGTGACGCCGGGCTCCGCGCCGCAGGACGAGGCGACGGAGAAGCTCGTCCACCGGCTCACGGGACGACGTCGCACCGGCTGCGACGGACGGCGGAGACGCCGCCGTCTACGTCTCCGGCCTGAACGCCGCGTTCATCGACATCGCCGATCGCATCATGCAGCGGCTCCCGATCTTCCTGCTCTACATCATCGGCGTCACGTTCATCGTGCTCGCGATGGCGTTCAGCTCGATCGTCGTCTCGCTGACCGCGGCGATCACGACGATCCTGTCGGCGTTCGTCGGATTCGGTGTCCTGACGCTCGTCATCCAGGAGGGCCACCTGCATGAGCCTGATGGGGCTCGACACGACGGGTCCCGATCGAGACGTTCGTGCCGCCGATCGCGTTCGCGATCCTCTTCGGGCTCTCGATGGACTACATGGTCTTCCTCACGAGCCGCATCCGTGAGGAGCACGTCCACGGCCTGAAGACGAAGGAGGCCGTCGAGCACGGCATCGCGGCGATCGGTCGCGTCATCGTCGCCGCGGCGATCATCATGGGCACCGTCTTCTCGGCGTTCATCCTCACGCTCCGACCGCATCTCGAAGGAGTTCGGCCTGCTGCTCGCGGTCGCGATCCTCACCGATGCCCTGATCGTGAAGATGACCCTCATCCCGGCGTTCTTCACGCTCCTCGGCGAGAAGACGTGGTACATCCCGCGCTGGCTCGACAGGCTGCTGCCGAACATCACCATCGAGCCGCCGCACGACGGCGAGGCGCCTGCTCCGGCCGGTCTCGGGAAGCCGGAGCCGAGCGAAGCCTGACTCGGGGCGGGCGGGGCCTCCGGGCTCCGCCCGCCTACTTCACGAAGCGGGGCAGCCACGCCCGCACGGCGGCTGCGACCGCAGGAAGGTCGGACCGCAAGCTGTGATCGCCCGACACCTCGACAACGGTGCGCAGCCTCGAGCCCGGTGGCATGCCGAACGGGTCACGCTCGCCCTGCACGACGAGGGTCGGCACCTGCACCGCGTCGAGCTCGGGGAGCCTGCTGACCGCCGGCTTTCCGGCAGCGCGGCGAGGCGGCACGAGCGGGAAGGCGAGGCAGAGAACGCCCGCGGCACCGGTTGCTTCGGCGGTCCGGCACGCGACGCGGGCGCCGGCCGAGCGGCCGCCGGTCACGAACGGGAGCGCACCGAGCACGTCGGCGCGCAGGTGCTCGACGACGGCGAGCCATGCCGCGTCGAGGTGATGGGCGGGCGGAGGGCTTCGACGTCCCGCCACGCGGTAGGGCTGTTCGACGAGGGCGACGCCGACGCCTTCGGCGAGCGCGGCCTCGGTGGTCGCGACGAGGTCGCGGGAGGTCACGCCACCGCCGGCGCCGTGGCCGAGCACGAGCCACGCCTGCAGCCTCTTCGCGTGGTGCAGGTGCACGCGGGCCGGGCCGTGAGGAGTGTCGACGTCGAGCATCAGCGCGGAGTGTGCCCGCGCCGCGCGCGACCGATGAGTTTCGGCTCCCACTCGTGTCCTAGAACCGAGATCGAGACGAAAGGACTGCACCGATGACGATGAGCTCCCGCGCACGCTGGCTCGCCCTCCTGGTTCTGTGCCTCGGCGACCTGATGATCGTCCTCGACGTGACGATCGTCGGCGTCGCACTGCCGTCGATCCAGGAGGATCTCGAGTTCTCCGACGAGTCGCTCGCGTGGGTCGTGAACGCGTACCTGATCACGTTCGGCGGGTTCCTGCTGCTCGGCGGACGGCTCGGCGACCTGTTCGGCCACCGTCGGCTGTTCCTGCTCGGGATCACGCTGTTCACGCTCGCCTCGGCGACGTGCGGCCTCGCGACGTCGCAGTGGATGCTCGTCGGCGCACGCGCAGTCCAGGGCATCGGAGGCGCCGTCGTCTCCGCGGTTGCGCTCTCGTTGATGATGACGCTGTTCACCGAGCCCGCCGAGCGAGCGAAGGCGATGGGCGTCTTCGGCTTCGTCGCCTCCGGCGGCGGCTCGATCGGCGTGCTCCTCGGAGGCATCCTGACGGACACGCTCAACTGGCACTGGATCTTCCTGGTCAACGTGCCCGTCGGAATCGCTGTCGTCATCCTCTCGGTCATGCTGATCCCGGCCGCGCGCATCGAGACAGCGTCTCGGCGGCTCGACGTGGCCGGCGCGGTCACGGTGACCGCCGCGCTGATGCTCGCCGTCTACGCGATCGTGAACGGCAACGAGGTGGGCTGGAGCACAGCGAGAACGCTCGGCCTGCTCGCTGTCTCCGGCGGGCTCCTCGTGACGTTCCTCGTGATCGAGTCGAGGGTCGAGTCGCCCCTCGTACCGCTTCGTCTCTTCCGGCTGCGGAACATCGCAGTGTCGAACGTCGTCGGTGTGCTCTGGGCCGGCGCGATGTTCGCGTGGTTCTTCCTCTCCGCGCTCTACATGCAGCTCGTCCTCGGGTACAGCCCGCTCGAGGTGGGCCTCGCCTTCCTCCCCGCGAACCTGATCATGGGCGCGCTGTCGATCGGGCTCTCCGCAAAGCTCGTCATGCGTTTCGGCATCAAGCTGCCGCTCGCGACCGGGTCTCGGTCTTGCCGCGACCGGGCTCCTGCTCTTCGCGCGGGCACCCGTCGACGGAACGTTCGTCGTCGACGTGCTGCCGGCGATGATCCTGCTCGGGCTCGGCGCCGGCATGGCGTTCAACCCGGTGCTCCTCGCCGCGATGAGCGACGTCGAGCCGACCGAAGCCGGCCTCGCGTCAGGGGTCGTCAACACCTCGTTCATGATGGGCGGCGCGCTCGGGCTTGCGGTCCTCGCGAGCCTCGCTGCGTCGAGGAGCGACACGCTTCTCGCCGCCGGTGAGAGCGAGGCGGCCGCGCTCACAGGTGGCTACCACGTGGCCTTCTTCGTCGGTGCGCTCTTCGCGATCGCAGCGGCTGCCATCGGCGGCCTGCTCCTGCGGCAAGGCGCGTACGCGGCGCAGGCCGAGCACGAGCCGCAGCCCGCGGCGGAAGCTGCCTGATGCGCAGACGGACTCGGTGGCACTGACGTGACGAGCCTCGTCGAACGCGATCTGAGCGACCTCCGCCTGTCGCTCGCGGGCGCCGTCATCACGTCCGACGACTCGGAGTACGACGTCGCACGGAGGTGCTTCAACGCCGCAGTCGACCGGCGTCCCGCCGTCATCGTTCGCTGCGTGGGCGCCGGAGACGTCGCGACCGCGTTCGACTTCGCACGCTCGCACGGGCTCGACGTCGCCGTTCGCGGGGGCGGGCACAACCCCGCCGGACACTGCGCGATCGACGACGGGCTCGTGATCGACCTCTCGGCGATGCGCCGCGTGGAGGTCGATGCGGCTGCCGGGGTCGCCCGGGCCGAAGGCGGATCGACCTGGCTCGACTTCGACGCGGCGACGCAGGCGTTCGGCCTGGTCACGCCCGGGGGCGTCGTCGGCTCGACGGGCGTGTGCGGGCTCACGCTCGGCGGTGGCATCGGGCACCTCACGGCGCAGCACGGGCTCACGTGCGACAACCTCGTGGGTGCGGAGCTGGTGACGCCCGACGGATCCGTCGTCCACGCGGGACCGGAGGAGAACGCGGAGTTGCTCTGGGCGCTCCGCGGCGGAGGCGGCAACTTCGGTGTGGCGACGCGGCTGGACTTCCGCCTCCATCCGCTGGACCGCGTCGTCGGAGGCGTGCTCGAGTATCGCGGCGACGGCGTTCGTGACGTGCTCCGAGTCTTTCGAGACGTTGTCGCCCGGTCGCCGCGCGACCTCAGCTGCCAGGCCGTGATCTCGCTCGACGAGTCGCTGACGCCCGCAGTGCTCGTCGCCCCCTGCTTCACCGGCTCCGACGGGGCTCCCGCAGAGCTGGACGTGCTCCGGTCCGCCCCTGGGCTCGTCATGGACGGTGTGCGGCAGCAGACGTTCCTCGAGCAGCAGCTCGTGTTCGACTCGCCCTACGGCGAGAACCGGCACTACTGGAAGGGTCACTTCGTGCGCGAGCTCTCGGACGACCTGATCGACGAGCTCGTTGCGCGAGTCGTGGAGTTCGGGCGCCCGCCGTCACACGTCCTCGTCGAGTCCCTCCACGGCGCGCCGAAGGACGCGGACGGCGATCTGTCGGCGCTCGCGTATCGCGAAGCCGCGTTCAACGTGAGCGCGATGGCGGTCTGGGCGGACTCGAGCGACGACGCGGCTCACATCGAGTGGGCGCGGAGCACGGCGGCGGCCGTCGAGCCCTGGTCGTTCGGCGGCGGCTACGCCAACTACATGCAGGCCGACGAGCCACTCGAGCGTGTCCGAGCGGCCTTCGGAGCTGCCGCGTTCGACCGACTTCAGGCGCTGAAGACGCAGTACGACCCGACGAACGTCCTGCGGCGCAATCAGAACATTCCGCCGGGCTAGCACCGCCAACTCCCCCTTCCGGGGGACCGAGCATTGCACCGCCTGATCGACTATTCGGTCGTGGCTGCGGCCCACAGTGCGACGTCGGATCGGTGGTCCGCGCACCCGTGGCGTGCGCGGAGTCTCCGGGTGCTCGTCTACGGGGTTCCAGTCGCGCTGTCACTTGGCTTCGTCCGGGGGGTCACGGCGGTGACGAGCACGCCGACAGGGTCGCTCTGGCTGTTCCTCGCGTGGTGGTTCGCCGTCAGCGTGGGCGCGACCTTCGTCGTTTCGTTCGCCTTCGCCTTGACGCGCCGACTGCTGCCGCTGGGAGCGCTGCTCCACCTGTCGCTCGTGTTCCCCGACGAGGCACCCTCGCGATTCCAGCTCGCTCTCCGTACCGGGACCGTCGAGTCGCTCGAGGAACGGATGCGGCTCATGCGGGAGGCCAAGGAGGCGCCAACGACCCAGCAGGCGGCCGAGATCCTCCTCAGGCTCGTCGCCCAGCTCAGCTACCACGACCACGTAACGGCCGGGCACGCGGAGCGCGTCCGCGCGTACAGCTACGCCGTCGGAAAGCAACTCGGGCTTCCGGGCGCGGAGCTCGACCGACTGAACTGGGCAGCGCTCCTGCACGACATCGGGAAGCTCGAGGTCAGCCAGGAGATCCTGAACAAGCCGGGTCCGCCCACTGATGAGGAATGGGAGAGCCTCCGCCGGCATCCGCTCCACGGCGAGACGCTCGTCGCGTCCTTGCGGTCATGGCTCGGCGAGTGGGTCGATGCCGTCGGGTACCACCACGAGCGCTGGGACGGGACCGGCTATCCGCGCGGGCTGGCCGGCGACGAGATCCCGCGCGCCGGCCGCATCGTGGCGATTGCGGACGTCTACGACGTGATCACGTCCTCGCGGTCGTACAAGGAGTCGGGAAGCGTGACCGACGCCCGCGCAGAGCTCGTGCGGAGCTCCGGAACACAGTTCGACCCCCGGTACGTGCGCGCGTTCCTGGACATCTCGCTGGGCAGGATGCGTCTTGTCGTGGGTCCACTCTCGTGGCTCGCGCACGCGCCGTTGCTCGCCCGCATCCCGCTGACGCCGTCGATCGGTGCGGCGCTCGGAGGAGTCGCGGCCGTGGTCGCGACGACCGCGACCGTGATGGCCGGGCCCACCGACGCTCCGCAGGCAGCGGTGCTCCGAGCGACCCCGTCACGTCCGCCGGCGACGACCTCTGTCGTCCGGAGAGCCAACCGGCCCGAACTCGTTCGCACCGACGAGGCCCCGCGGAAGCCGCGCCGCGGGCCCGGCCCGAAGCGCGCACCGGAGGCGCCCGCGACCTCACCCGTCGACCCCGTGTCGCCCGGTCCGCCGCCCTCTGCGCCGAACGGCCCTGACTCCACCCCGCCGGACGAACCGGCCGCTCCGAAGCCAGTGCCACCCACGTGCCACCAGTGCCACCAGTGCCACCAGTGCCACCAGTGCCACCAGTGCCACCAGTGCCACCAGTGCCACCAGTGCCACCGCCACCGGTGCCAGGCCACCGGCCCTGCCACCAGTGCCACCAGTGCCACCACCCGCACCATCGCCGGCTCCACCTGCACTACCCGCTCCGCCCCCTCCACTTCCCAACCAGCCGCCCACCTTCGTGGCCGGCGGAAACCAGAGCGTCCTCGAGGATGCGGGAGCCCAGACGGTGGCGGGATGGGCGACGGCCATGTCTGCGGGTCCGGCGCCCGAGAGTTCACAAGCGGTCGGCTTCACGGTCACGACCGACAATCCGGTCTGTTCGCGTCCCAGCCGTCGGTCGCCGCCGACGGGACCCTCGCGTACAGACCGACCGCCGATGCATACGGCTCCGCCGCTGTGTCCGTGGTCGCCCACGACGACGGAGGTACAGCGGCCGGCGGCGTCGACTCGAGCGGCGCGGCCACGTTCACGATCGCGATCCAGCCGGTCAACGACGCGCCAACGTGCTCGATCGGTGGGAACCAGGTCGCGGTATCGCTTCTCGGGGTGCGGTCGGTGTCGGGATTCGTGTCGGCGACGCCGGGGCCGGCCAACGAGTCGGGGCAGCACACGACGTTCGCGGTCATGACCGACAGGCCCAACTTGTTCGTCGTGCCGCCGACGATCTCGGCCGACGGAACACTCACCTACACGCCTCGCCTCCTCGCGCTCGGCGTCGCCACCGTGACCGTGCGGGTCGTCGACGACGGAGGCACCGCGAACGGCGGGGCGGACACGAGCGCTCCGACGAGCTTCACCATCACGATCGTCTGAGCCGGTTCCCTGCACAATGGCGGCGTACGTCGCCGTCATGCCGTCGAGAGAGGGAGGCACCATGGACTGGAAGCTCGAGCTCGTCGCAATCCCCGTCTCGGACGTCGATCGCGCCAAGGCGTTCTACACCGAGCAGGCCGGCTTCGTCGCCGACCACGACCACCGAGTCAGTGACGAGATCCGCTTCGTCCAGCTGACGCCGCCCGGCTCGGCGTGCTCCATCGCGCTCGGCAAGGGAGTCACGGACGCCCCGCCCGGCTCGGTGCAGGGGATGCAGATGGTCGTCTCGGACATCCACGCCGCCCACGACGAGCTCGCAGGACGCGGTGTCGAGGTCAGCGACGTGCAGGAGTTCCCGTGGGGCTCGTTCGTCTTCTTCAGCGACCCGGACGGCAACCGCTGGGCCGTGCAGCAGCTGCCACCCCGCTAGCCCCAACGCATAGGAGAACATGACATGGACCTGAAGCTCGAGCTCGTGCTCATCCCGGTCTCGGACGTCGACCGGGCGAAGGCGTTCTACACCGACCAGCTGGGCTTCTCGCTCGACGTGGATCACCAGCCGAGCGAGGAGTTCCGCGTCGTGCAGATGACGCCCCCGGGCTCGGCGTGCTCCATCACCATCGGAATCGGGATCACGAGCGCGGAGCCCGGCTCGTACCGCGGAACGCACCTCGTGGTATCCGACATCGATGCGGCGCGTGAGGAGCTCGTCGCGCGCGGGGTCGAGGTCAGCGACGTGCGCCACTTCGATCAGGCGAAAGGTGAGTGGCAGCCAGGGTCCGATCCCGAACACGGCGACTACGCCTCCTTCGCCGACTTCGAGGATCCGGACGGCAACAGCTGGGTGTTGCAGGAGGTCCGGGTGGGAAAGGCCGCGTGATCGAGAACCGCTAGGTCTCGCCGGGCCTAGTCGGGGAGCAGCGGCATCGCGATCCCGGGGTCGCGGCCGACGAGCAGGGCGCGTGTGACCGCGGTCGCGCCGAAGCGTCGCTGCACCTCGTCGAGCGCGGCGTCGAGCGCGTCGGGCCGCCAGTCGTCGGTCAGCGTGAGCTGCACCCGGTCGGCGTCCTCGAGGTTCGTGAGCGAGAGGCCGACCAGGGTGAGGCCGTGCGCGAGGATCAGCGGGACCGCCGCCGCGAGGAGGCCGCGTGCCGCCTCGAGGATCGCGAAGGTCTGGCCGGTCGCCCGTGGCAGCGTGAACGAGCGCGTCGCGCGGGAGAAGTCGTCGAAGCGCAGGCGGAGCACGACGGTGCGGCACACACGCCTTCCCGCTCGTAGCCTGCGTGCGACCCGGTCGACGATGGCGACGAGCGTCGCGTCGATCTCCTCGAGCGACTTCGGTCTGCGGCCCAGCGCGCGCTGAGATCCGATCGAGCGCCTCCGGCGCCCGGTCTGCACGGGACGCGGGTCGCGGTTGTGCGCGAGCGCGTGCAGGTGCCGGCCGGATGCGCGCCCGAGCAGGTGGACGAGCAGCGTCTCGTCGAGCGTCGCGACCTGGCCGACCGTGCGCAGGCCGCGGCTGTGGAGCTTCCCGGCCGTGACGCGCCCGACACCCCACAGCCTCTCGACGGGCAGAGGATGGAGGAAGCCGAGCTCGTCGTCGGGCGGCACGACGAGGAGGCCGTTCGGCTTCGCGACGCCGCTCGCCACCTTCGCGAGGAACTTCGTCCGCGCGATGCCGACCGTGATCGGGAGGCCGACCTCGTCGAGCACGCGTCGGCGAAGCCGTGCCGCGATCTCCGGTGGCGATCCCGCGAGCCGTTCGAGCCCTCGCACGTCGAGGAACGCCTCGTCGATCGAGAGCCCCTCGACGAGCGGCGTGGTGTCCTCGAAGAGCGCGAACACCGCCTTGCTCGCCTCGGAGTACGCGGTCATCCGCGGCGGCACGACGACGGCGTGCGGGCAGAGCCGCCGCGCCTGGCGGCCGCCCATGGCGGTCTGGATGCCGTACGCCTTCGCCTCGTAGCTCGCGGCGAGCACGACCCCGCCTCCGACGATCACCGGTCGACCGCGAAGCCGTGGGTCGTCCCGCTGCTCGACCGCGGCGAAGAAGGCGTCGAGGTCGGCGTGGAGGATGGTCGCTGCACGCATACGAACATATGTTCGCAAGGACCGCCCTCGGCGAGCAAGCTCGGTGCGGCGGTGTGGCCTGACGCGCGCCTAGGGAAGCCAGCCGTCGCGGTACGCCGTCTGCTCGCGCATGCCGTACTTCGCGCGCACGCGCGGCGTACGCCTCGTCCGGGACCGTCGTCTCCTGCTCGACGCCCGCCTCGTGTCGGAGCGCGACCTCGTCCACGGTGTATCCGCCCCAGTCCGGCCCGTCCTGGTGCTCGCGCGCGCCCACCGCGACGACGATGCACGGACCGTCTCCCGCCCCGAGGATCGTGTGCTTCGTGCCCGGCGGACAGTGGACGAAGTCCCACTGCCGGAGCGGACGCTCCTCACCCTCGACGATGAGGAGGGCCTCCCCGGACACGACGAGGAAGTCCTCCTGGTCGGCCTCCCAGTGGTACATGGCCATCGCCTCTCCAGGATCGAAGACCTGGACGTTGATGCCGACCTGCGGGAAGTCCTGGTCGCCCTCGAGGTCGCAGAACGCGCCGCGCCCCTCGACGTAGTACCAGCGCGAAGCACGCGCGTTCAGGACGTACCAGCCCTCACCCGTCGGCACGAGCCCGTGCTCGGTCGACTCCACGCTCGCCTCCGGGACCACGCGCGGGAGCTTGCCACAGCGACGCTGTAGCGTCAGGGCGTGTCTGCGCTTGCGCAGGAGCTCGACGACCTCGTCGGCGAGTCGTCCTTCTCCGGCGTCGTCCGCATCGATCGCGGCGGACGAGGTCGGTCGTCGAGAAGGCGTACGGCCTGGCGCACCGCGGCTACGAGATCCCGAACGAGACCGACACGCGCTTCGCGATCGCGAGCGGCGTGAAGGGCATGACGGCGCTCGCGGTCGTGAGCCTCGTCGAGGACGGCGCGCTCGAGCTCGCGACCACGGCCCGCTCGATCCTCGGTGACGACCTGCCGCTCATCGACGACGACGTGACCGTCGAGCACCTGCTCGCCCATCGCTCGGGGATCGGCGACTACCTCGACGAGGACGTCGAGACCGACGTCACCGACTACCTCCTGCCGGTCCCGGTGCACCAGCTCGCGACGACCGAGGAGTACCTCGCCGTGCTCGACGGCCACCCGACGAAGTTCGCGCCGGGCGAGCGGTTCTCGTACTGCAACGGCGGCTTCGTCGTGCTCGCGCTGATCGCGGAGCGGGCGAGCGGCATTCCGTTCCACGAGCTCGTGGCGCAGCGCGTGTGCGAGCCGGCGGGGATGCGGGACACGGCGTTCCTGCGCTCGGACGAGCTGCCGGGACGCGCGGCGCTCGGCTACCTCGCGGCGGACGGGCTCCGCACGAACGTCCTCCACCTGCCGGTTCGCGGGTCCGGCGACGGTGGCATCTACACGACGGCTGCGGACATCCGGGCACTGTGGGCGGCGTTCTTCGCCGGCGAGATCGTCTCGCCGGACTGGGTCGCGGAGATGACCGGCCGCGAAGCCCGCGACCGAGAACGAGACCGAGAACGAGCGCGCTACGGCCTCGGGTTCTGGCTCCACGCATCGACGGACGACGGTGTTCCTCGAGGGCTACGACGCGGGCGTCTCGTTCCGCTCGCTCCACGATCCGCGTGCCGAGGTCACCGCGACCGTCATCTCGAACTGGACCGACGGCGCCTGGCCGATCGCGAAGCGGCTCGCCGAGCTGCTGCAGCTGTGAGGCGTCGTGTCGCCGGCGGCGGCGATCGCCGCCCTCGCGCTCGCCGTCGCCCTCGTCGCGCCCGGCAGCGACGGTGCGCAGCGGTGCACCGCCTCGCCGTCGACCGGCTGACGCTCGAGCAACAGGTGGGGCAGCTCATCGTGCTGAGCTTCACCGGCACGACACCTCCCGCGTACGTGCGCGAGCCTTGCGCGGGCGCCGTGTCGCGGGGGTGATCCTCTTCGGCCGCAACATCTCGTCACCGGCTCAGGTGCGAGCGCTGACGGCGGCGCTTCGGAGAGCGGAGGGAGCCCCGTCGTCGCCGTCGATCAGGAGGGCGGCGCGGTGCGGCGGCTGCCGTGGGCGCCGCCGGTCGCGTCGGAGGCGGAGCAGCTCGCACGCGGGACGGTGCGCTCCGATGCGGAGGCGGCCGGACGGGCGCTTGCGCTCGGTCGGGGTCACGGTGAGCCTCGCACCGGTCGCCGACGTTCCGAGCGTCTCGGGCGCAGCGCTCGCGAGCCGCGCATTCTCGAGCGACCCGAGCGTCGTCGCAGGCGCCGTCGGCGACGCGGTGCGCGGCTGGCGCGCCGGCGGTGTCGCCGCGACAGCGAAGCACTTCCCCGGGCTCGGCGGCGCCCGCGCGAACACCGATGCAGCGACCGTGACGATCAAGCGCTCGCGCGACGCGCTCGAGGCGGTCGACCTCCCGCCGTTCGCGGCCGCGATCGCGGCCGGCGTTCCGCTCGTGATGGTCGGGCACGCGCGCTATCCGGCGCTCGACCGAACGCGGATCGCCTCTCAGTCGCGGCCGATCATCGAGGGGGTCCTGCGCGACGAGCTCGGCTTCCGCGGGGTCGTCGATCACCGACTCGATGGAAGCTCGCGCCTCGCTTGCGACC
Organism: uncultured Gaiellaceae bacterium; assembly: GCA_963754175.1. Taxonomy (GTDB): domain Bacteria; phylum Actinomycetota; class Thermoleophilia; order Gaiellales; family Gaiellaceae; genus GMQP-bins7. Next base: position 39,719 of record CAVWES010000024.1, read on the forward strand.
GGCGGGATCGAGAAGGCCTCCGAGCGAGCGGTTCGGGCCGGCGCGGATCTCCTGCTCCTCACGGGGCGCGGCTCCTACCAGCCCGTGTACCGGCACCTCCTCGCCGTTGCCGAGAGCTCCGAAGCGTTCCGCACGCGCGTGCGGGAGTCGGCCGCGCGCGTGCTCGCGCTCGAGCGGCGTGGCGCGCTCCCGCCCGGCTAGCCGCGAGCGCCACAGAACGGGCGACGAAGCCTACGGCTGGTACTGCTGCTCGAGCGCGCAGACGGTGTCCACGTTCACGCGGATCCAGACGCCGCTGTCGAGTGGCTCGAACAGCTCGACGGGCTTCTCGCCCTTGACGAGCTGCGCGAGCTCGGAGACCGTGATCGGCGTCGAGCCGAAGTTCGCCGGGTCGCCCTGCCGGGTCAGACGGTGACCTGCGCGTCCGGGTCGACGAGGTACGTCAGGAGGCGATGGCCCTCCTCGATCCGGTAGTTGTCGTTCGGGACCGGCTCACCTGGCTCGACCACACCGTCCTCTGCCGCAGCCTTGTTCGCGGTGACGCCGCTCGTGAACCACGCCGGGTCGAAGCGCATCTCGTACCCACCGTCCTTCTGCGTGAGCGATGAGACGTGACCGAAGATCCTGTCCCCGCAGGGCGCGGCAGCGGCCTCCGTTCCCGAGTCCTTCGTGACGTAGAGCGCCGCGAACACGACGGCGGCGACCGTTGCAAGGACCGCTATGAGCTGCGAGGACGGCCGACTTCATGCCCGCGCAGTGTAGGGCCGCGTCGGGACGCGGCGCGGTGGCAAGCTCGGCCAACGGGGGTGCCCCGCGTGCACGCGCCAGGCGGACGATCGCCGTTCTCGCCCGCGGATTGCGAGGACCGCAGCGGTGCTCCGTACGTGAACAAGAGTGTCCGCAGCCGTCGTCAATTCGCGAAAGGACAGTTTCGGTCGGGACGCGCGGCCGCTACCAGTGGTAGGGACAGATTCCCTCCTCCCGATTGGAGCTGCCCATGCCTCGAGCTCGCCTTCTCGTCCTGCTCGCCTTCGCAGCCGCGCTGCTCGTCGCGCCGGCTGCGCGCAGCGCCTCTTCCGACATGGTCGTGAGCCAGGTCTACGCCGGCGGCGGCAACAGCGGTGCCACCTACGCGAACGACTTCGTGGAGATCTTCAATCGCGGCACGACGGCGATCGATCTCGGCACCTGGTCGATCCAGTACGCCTCCGCCGCCGGGACGAGCTGGCAGGCGACCGCGCTGTCCGGCTCGGTGCAACCCGGCCGTTACTACCTGATCCAGCTCGCTTCGGCTGCGGCGGTCGGTTCAGCGCTTCCGACGCCGGACGCGACCGGCACCAGCAACCTCGCGCAGTCGGGCGGGAAGGTCGCGATCGTGCGGAGCGCGACGCCGCTCGCGTGCGGCGCGTCGGCCGGGAGCTGCTCCGGCAACGCCTCGCTCGCGGATCTGGTCGGGTACGGCTCCGCCGCGGACTACGAGGGCGCAGACGCCGCTCCGGCGCTGAGCAGCACGACGGCCGCGCTCCGCGCGGGCGGCGGGTGCACGGACACGGACGCGAACGCGAGCGACTTCTCGGCCGAGACTCCCGCGCCGCGGAACTCCGCGACGGCCGCGGCCCGTGCTCGGTAGCCCGCCGCCTCCCCGCAGGGGGTCTCGGGGAACGCAGCGGTCGACATCGACATCCAGGGCGTGCTCTCGATCGCGCTCGAGCGCCCGAGCATCAGCTTCGGGAACGCGAGCGCCGGCGAAACCCCGGCGGCAGTGTCGAGCGCGTCACCGTCTCGAGCAGCAACGACGCCGGGTACGCGCTGACCGTTCACCGCTCCGCGTTCGCTCCCGCCGACCTGCCGCTCGGGCTGTCCTCGACCGCTCCGGCCGGCGGACAGCTTGGAGCCCGCGCTCGTCGGCGGCGCCACGGCGGCGATTCCGATCGCGCCTGCGGCCGATCTCCTCATCGGCACGACCGCGGCGCGCAGCGTCCAGGGCGGCGACGCCTGGCCCACGAAAGTCGGGTTCGTCGGGCCGCTGCCGGTCGTCCCGCCCGGTCACTACTCCGCAACCGTCACGTACACCGTCATCGGCCGATGATTTCGGCTGCCGCCCGCATCGGACTGGTCGTGCTCATGCTCGTGCCCGCATCCGCGGGCGCGAGCCGCGCGTCCGCCCGTCGCACTGACGGCCTCGCCGGCGCACGTTGCTCTCGCGGGGTCGGGCCGGACCACGGTCCGCGTCAGGAACGCGGGCACGAGCCAGGTCGTCGTCGACGTCATGCGTGCGGGATTCGCCCTGGATCTCAGAGGGCGACCTCGAATCGTCGGTCGCGACGCTGTCGCGCGGTCCGCTGCCGACTGGCTGGAGCTTCCGCCCGCACTCCGTCGTGCTCGGAGCCGGGCGGGAGCGCGGCGGTCGCGATCACGTCGCGGCTTCCTTCCGGGGCTGAGCCGGGCGATCACGACGCGCTTCTCGTGTTCACGACACGCCGGCGCGTGCGTGACGGGGTCGCGGTGCGGATGCGGATGGGAGTCGTCGTGGTCGTACGGGCGCCGGGGACGGTCGGTGCGGCGGCTCGAGCTCCGCGGCCTGCGCGTGTCGTCACGAAGGCACCATCGCGTGCTCGAGCTCGGCATCGCGAACCGCGGGAATGTCACCGAGTCGCTCGCGCGTGCCGGCTCGACGCTGTCCCTCTTCCGCGGCGGACGGCGCATCGCGAAGCTCCATGCGGAGCCGCGCGAGGTGCGCCCGCAGACGCGGGGGCGTCCTCCAGTTCGTCTACCGCGGCACCGCTCGTGGATCGGCGAGCGGGCTCGCGTCGACGTTGCTGCCGGAGAGCTCCGGGCCGCATCCTCGGGCGCACGTTCAGGGTTCGCCTGTAGGAGAGCTACGTCGGCGGCGCGCGCGACGCTCACTCCGAGGTCGCGCAGGAGCCCGTCCTCGAGGCCGTAGACGAGCCGTGGACGGTGAGCGCCTGGCCGCGTGCCCACGCGTCCTGGACGATCGTCGTCTGGCAGACGTTGACGACCTGCTCGACGACGTTGAGCTCGCACAGCCGGTCGAGCCGTCGGCTCGTCGGCGAGCGAGGCGAGCTCGTCCGCGTGCTTCTCGGCGACGTCCGTGACGTGGCGGAGCCAGTTGTCGATGAGCCCGTGCCGCGGCCCGTCGAGCGCCGCCTGCACGCCGCCGCAGCCGTAGTGGCCGCAGACGATCACGTGCTTCACGCCGAGGACGTCGACCGCGTACTGCAGCACCGAGAGGCAGTTGAGGTCGGTGTGCACGACGACGTTCGCGACGTTGCGGTGGACGAACACCTCGCCCGGCGCGAGCCCGACGATCTGGTTCGCCGGCACGCGGCTGTCGGAGCAGCCGATCCAGAGGTACTCGGGCGCTCTGGTGCTCGGCGAGCTCGGCGAAGAACCGGGGATCGTCGCGCGACGATGTCCGCGGCCCAGGCACGGTTGTTCGCGAACAGATCGGCGAGGTCGGCCACGGCGGAGACGCTATCGCGGCTCGTGACGCACGCGACTACGATCGGCCTGTGCCCGATCTCCCCGGCGGTACGGTCACCTTCGTCTTCACCGACATCGAGGACTCGACGGAGCTGCTCAAGCGGCTCGGGGACGACTACCGCGACGTGCTGACCGCGCACCGGCGGATCGTCCGCGACACGTTCACGGCGCGCGACGGGATCGAGATCGACACGCAGGGCGACGCCTTCTTCTTCGTCTTCACGCGGGCTCGTGATGCCCTCGACGCGGCGGTCGACGCGCAGCGCGCGCACGCGGCGGCGACGTGGTCGGGCGACGTCGACGTTCGCGTGCGGATGGGGCTGCACACGGGCGAGCCGGCCGTGCACGAGGAGGGCTACGTCGGGCTCGACGTCGTGCGAGCGGCGCGCATCTGCACGATGGGCCGCGGCGGTCAGATCCTCCTCTCGGAGACGACGCGCGCCGTGCTCGGCTCCGGGCTGCCGGACGGCGTGTCGGTGTTCCCGCTCGGGCAGCGCCATCTCCGCGGGATCGACGAGCCCGAGCGCGTCTTCGAGATCGCGATCGACGGGCTCGAGCCGCTGAGGTCGAGGTACCGGCGGCGGAAGGCGCAACCGCGCCGCAGCCGCCGAGACCACCGGGAGTCCGAGCTCGAGCAGGACATCGCGCGTCGCTTCGAGGACCTCGGCGCGCGGCTCGCGGCGGGGATCCAGGAGAGGGTGCTGCGGTCGTTCGAGGGCAAGGTCGGCCCGACGGGCGAACGGATCGGCGGTCGACGACATCGCCGCTCGGTTCGAGTCGCTCGGTGCCGAGATCGACGCCCGCGTTCAGGCGGCGCTCGCGAAGAAGGGCATCTCGGACCGAGCCACGCGATGGGTGACGTCGCCGTCGACGGCTCGCTCGAGGGGATCGACTGGGAGCAGGCCAAGTCCGATCTCGCCGCAGACCGTTTCGACAACGGACGGAGCGCGGAGGCGCTGCGCCTCTCCTTCGAGCAGTCGCAGCACGTCGCGTTCGCTCGCGACGGCGATCGCGTCGTCGGGATGGCTCGGCTCCTGTCGGACGGTGTCTGCAACGCGTACCTCGTCGACCTCTGGACGGCCTCTCCCTATCGGAGGCGGGGCATCGCAACAGCCATGATCCGCCGCCTGCTCGACGAAGTGCCCGGCCAGCACGTCGGCCTCCAGACCGACGATGCGCAGAAGCTCTACGAGTCGGTCGGCTTCCGACCGCAGCCGGAGTTCTGGTCGCTCGTCGTCGGCTCGTGGCTCGACAACGATGCGAACCGAGGGGCGACGTGAGCCTCACGCAGTACTACACGGCGACGACGCTCGACGGCTTCATCGCCGATCCGAACCACTCGCTCGAGTGGCTCTTCACACGCGATCAGGACCGCGAGGGCCTCCTGAACTACGCCGAGTTCATCGCCGGCGTCGGCGCGCTGGCGATGGGCTCGTCGACGTACGAGTGGATCCTCGACCACGAGTTCGCCGACAAGGATCCGTCGGACTGGAAGTGGCCGTACGAGATCCCGTCCTGGGTCTTCACGACCCGCGAGCTGCAGGTCGTCCCCGGCGCGTCGATCGAGTTCGCGCGGGGAGACGTCGCGCCGGTGCACGCGGAGATGGTCGCGGCAGCAGGCGAGCGGAACGTCTGGATCGTCGGCGGGGGAGACCTCGTCGGCCAGTTCGCCGACGCGGGCCTGCTCGACGAGGTGATCGTCTACATCGCGCCGGTCACGCTCGGTGCGGGCGCACCGCTCCTCGCGCGCCGCGTCGAGCTGCGACTCGAGGAGACGGGCCGGAACCGCGACTTCGTCGCCGCGAGGTACTCCGTCGTGCGTGAGCTACCCGGCATGTAGCGCGAGCGAGCTCTACGACGCGAGTCTCGCTTCGCGCCTCCGGCGATTCTCGAGCGCCGTCGCTCGGCGAGCGCGTTCGCTTGGTGTCGCGCGCGCATCCGACGCAGCCTGTTGCCTGGTCCACCTCGTCCGCTCGGCTGTCGACATCTCGCGAATCACGAGCGTCCCGGACGCAACCTGCTCGCGCACGTTGTCGAGCTTCGCCTGGCGCGCTTCTTGCTCGCGCTCTTGACGCGTCCTCGCCACCTCAGAGCCCTTCGGCCTGCTGATGGGCGCCTCGGCCCGCGGACGGTACGTCTCCCGAGCCCCTGTATGCGGCGTACGCCACGATCGCCTTCAGGTCATGTCGGCGACTGCCCGGGAAGTACGTCGCCACGAAGCGGTCCCAGTCGAGCTGCTCCCGATCGCCGGGTCGCTCGTCTTCTGCCGTGCCACGTGGAAGGTTCCACGCCTGCTGATCGCGCTCCCAGTGGTCGGCTTCCACCGCCGCTTCGGCACGCTCAGCAAGAGCATCCGTCAGAGACTGCGTCATCGACTCTCCTCCCGATGTGGCTCGAACCTGGCGCAACTCGGAGTGAGTGCAGCGGCGGAAGGAGGGAGCGGTGTGCGAACTCACGGTACCAGCCGCGTTACGTGATCTGGATCGCGAGCTTCCCCTGCGTATGGGCGCTCGGCCGTGCTTCGAGCGCGTCGCCGGTACCGCGTCGGCTGGCTTCCCGGCCAGCTCAGCCGCCTCAAGGATGGGCGGCGCGTGCGGGTCGTCTAGCGCCGGTGTGAAGAAGCCGCGGAGCGGGCACTCTGCATCGATGGACCCCGAAGCCGAGGTCGTCGAAGAGAAGCCCAGCACGACCCTTGCGATTCCGCACGCGGTGCAGCGTGCGGCGGGCGACGTCGTCGAGCAGGCCTTCGAGCGGCTCCTCTCCTCGGACCTGCAGGTCACCAGCGCCGCAGATGGAAAGCGCCTTCTCGCCGAATACGAGGACACCGAGCAGATGACGGATGCGATCCAGCGGTTCGTCGGGCTCGCGACGCCGATCGTGCGCATCGCCCTACGGGGCGCGCGGTTCACGAGGGTGCCGTGGGTGCTCGTTGCGTCGTCAGCGGTGTCGATCGGCGTCACCGTCCGAACGGGCGTCCGGGAGCTCCAGGTACTCGCCGCGCTGCTGTCTCACCGCTTCGAGAAGGCGACCGGTGCGCCGCCGGATCCTGCGCTCCTGCAGAAGCTGACCCTCGAGCTCTATCTCAAGCCACGCCGGACACCGGACGTCTCGAACGGCCGCCTCCCGCTCGCGCGCCTTGCGCGACGCTGGATCGTGAGCGGCGCGCTCGGTCGGAACACGCGTGGGAAGACCGGCAAGGCCCTCGACGCGGCCGAGCGTCTGGATTTCAAGGCCACTGTTGGAACAGGCGCCAACTCGTTCGACTGAGGGCGCGGCACGTGTCGATGCGAGGAGCGCGGCGTGGCCGGATCGCGTCCCACGCCGAAGCGTGGGACGCAAGGATCGGGAGCTCCTACGAGCAGCCGGTGTTCGTACCGCAGTCGCGGCAGGTGTAGCAGCTGCCCGTCCGCACCATGCGGCCGCCGCAGCGGGCGCACTCCTGCGCGTCCTCCCACTGGTTGAAGAGCGCCGTCTGGCCCGGCGGGACCGGGTCGAGCGCCGCGACGGCAGCTGCCGCCTCGCCGCCCGCGTCCGTGTAGGCCGCCGCGAGCCGCGCCTTCACCTCGGCGGTGAGGATCCCGGCCTCCTCCTGCTGGTCGGTGGAGAGGAACTTCTTCCCCATCCAGCGGAAGATGTAGTCGACGATCGACTTCGCGATGCGGATGTCCGCGTCGTTCGTCATGCCCGACGGCTCGAAGCGCATGTGGCTGAACTTCGAGACGTACACCTCGAGCGGCACGCCGTACTGGAGGCCGAGCGAGACGGAGATCATGAACGAGTTCATGAGGCCGGCGAGGGTCGTTCCCTCCTTCGCGATGTCCACGAAGATGTCGCCGGGCGTCCCGTCGTCGAAGAGGCCGACGTGGATGTAGCCCTCGTACTCGCCCACCTTGAACTTGCGGCCGACCTCGATGCGGTCGTCGGGCAGGCGGCGGCGCTGCGGGAGCGCACCGACCGCGCCCGAAACGGGAGCGAGGGTCGTGGCGCCGGCGTTCGCCTTCCCCGAGAGCGGCTGCGCGACCTTGCAGTTGTCGCGGTAGATCGCGATCGCCTTCACGCCGAGCTGCCACGACTCGACGAAGAGCTGTGAGACCTCGTCGACGGTGATCTCCTCGGGCAGGTTCACGGTCTTCGAGATGGCGCCCGAGATGAACGGCTGGACGGCGCCCATCATCTTCACGTGACCCATGTAGTGGATCGCGCGGTCGCCGATCGCGCAGTCGAAGACCGGGTAGTGCTCGGTCTTCACGTACGGCGCGCCGACGATCGTGTTGCGCTCGTCGATGAAGGCGACGACCTCGTCGGCCTCGGTCGGCGCGTAGCCGAGCTTGGCGAGCGCCATCGGCACGGTCTTGTTGACGATCGTGATCTCGCCGCCGCCGACGAGCCGCTTCGACTTCACCAGCGAGAAGTCGGGCTCGACCCCGGTGGTGTCGCAATCCATCATGAAGCTGATCGTCCCGGTCGGTGCGAGGACGGTGGCCTGCGCGTTGCGGAAGCCGGAGACCTCGCCGAGCTCGAGCGCGTCGTCCCACGCGCGCCGTGCCGCCGACAGGAGGTCGTCGGGCACCGAGGTCGAGTGGTCGATGTTGCCGACAGCCGCGCGATGCTTCGCGATGACACCGGTCATCGCCGCTGCGTTCGGCTGGTAGCCGGCGAACGGGCCCATCCTGCGGGCGACCTCGGCCGACTTGCGATAGCCGCGGCCGGTCATCAGTGCGGTGATCGCCGCCGCGTACGCGCGACCCTCGTCCGAGTCGTAGGGCAGCCCGCGCGCCATGAGGAGCGCGCCGAGGTTCGCGTAGCCGAGGCCGAGCTGGCGGAACGCCCGCGCGTTGCGCCCGATCTCGGGCGTCGGGTACGACGAGTAGCCGACTGCGATCTCCTGCGCGAGGAAGACGACGTCGACCGCGTGCTCGAACGCATCGACGTCGAACTCGCCGTCCTCGCGGCGGAACTTCATGAGGTTCAGCGAGGCGAGGTTGCACGCCGAGTCGTCGATGGACATGTACTCCGAGCACGGGTTCGACGCGTTGATGCGGCCCGTGTTCGGGAGCGTGTGCCAGGAGTTGATGGTCGTGTCGTACTGGACGCCCGGGTCGGCGCACTCCCATGCGGCCTCGGCCATCTGGCGGAGAACGTCGCGCGCGACGGTCGTCTCGACGACCGAGCCGTCCGTGCGCGCGGTGAGGTTCCACTCCTTGCCCTCGACGACCGCCTCCATGAACTGGTCCGTCACGCGCACCGAGTTGTTCGCGTTCTGGTACTGGATCGACGCCCAGTCGGGCGAGTTCAGCGACATGTCGTACCCGGCCTGCTCGAGGACGCGCGCCTTGCGCTCCTCCTTGGCCTTGCACCAGATGAACTCCTCGACGTCCGGGTGGTCGACGTCGAGGACGACCATCTTCGCCGCCCGCCGCGTCTTGCCGCCCGACTTGATCGTGCCGGCCGAGGCGTCGGCGCCGCGCATGAAGCTCACCGGCCCCGACGCGTAGCCGCCCTTCGAGAGCTGCTCCTTCGAGGAGCGCAGCCGGCTCAGGTTCAGCCCGGAGCCGGAACCGCCGCGGAAGATGATCCCCTCGCGGCGGATCCAGTCGAGGATCGACTCCATCGAGTCGTCGATCGAGAGGATGAAGCAGGCGCTGCACTGCGGCTGGGCCTCGAAGCCGACGTTGAACCAGACCGGGGAGTTGAACGACGCGTACTGGTTGACGAGGATCGCCTTCAGCTCGGCCTCGAACGTGTCCGCTTCCTCGTCGGTCGCGAAGTAGCCGCCCTCGCGGCCCCAGCCGCCGATCGTGTCGACGACGCGGCCGACCATCTGCTTCACGGAGCGCTCGCGCTCGGGGGAGGCCATGCGGCCGCGGAAGTACTTCTGCGCGACGATGTTCGTCGCGGTCTGCGACCAGAACTTCGGGAACTCGACGTCCTTCTGCTCGAAGGTCGGGCCGTCCTTGCCGGGGATGTGCGCGTCGCGGAGCTCCCACTCGATCGCGTCGAAGGGATCGATGCCCGGGACCGTGAAGTACCGCTTCGGAGCGACGCTCGTGTCGGCGTCGACGACCGTGTTCACGACCTCGTCGGCCGTCTTCTCCGTGACCTGCGCCTGCTCCGCCGTTGCCATCATTTCCTCCCGGACCGAGTTCGACAGTACGTCTCCCCGCCCGGGTGAGCGATGGTCGTCATGCGAGCGGGCAGGGGATGGTAGGGAGCGAGCCGGACGGTAGGTGTTGGGATAAAAATCCCTGCAAATAGGGCTAAACGCACGGTACGTCCATTGTACCGGTGGCGCGGTGTCTCCCGCTCGGCGAGGATGCTACGGGCCGAGTCCGTGCTGCGAACGGCGTCGACGTACGACGTACCCCGTACCGCCTGCCGCGAGCACCACGCAGAGCGAGACCGGCCGCAGCGAAGAGCACGGGCCCGGCGTCACGAACCGACGTGTCGAGAGGCTCCGCTGCTGCTCCGTTGGAGCCGCTCGGACCGGACAGCGCTCGACAGGGCGCGGGTGATGACGTCCTCGGCATTGGTGTAGTCGCGGATGTCGGTCGGCAGCGCGTCGATCGCCTCCTCGTAGCAGGGGAGCGCGTACTTCTTCGTCACGTGCCCGTCCGCGGACCAGTCGCGGAGGATCTGGTTCGCGCACGCGGTCGCCGCGGGCGACGACGAGGTCAGTGGCGGCGCGAGGAGGAGAACGACGGCGAGGACGGCGAGACGATGCACGGGACCTCCATGGCGTGGCGGGTCGGCCTACCCGCTTCTCGCGGTCGCCAAACACCGCGACGCCGGAAGGAGCGTCTAGACGACGGGTCGTCGTCGTCGCCGACGTCGTCGTCGGCGTGTGCGGCCTGGCGACGGCGCGCGACGTATCCGAGGCCACCGGCTGCGAGGAGCGCGATGGACATGCCGCCGAGCACGAGGAGGGGGATCGGCACCGACGACGGGCTCGAGGTGTCGACGTCCGGCGCTGCCTGCGGGTCGCCGCTCCCGGTGCCTCCGTTTCCACCCGAGCCGCCGCTCCCGCCGTTCCCGGATCCCGAGTTGCCGTCGCCGGGTGTCGGATCCTTCCCGCCGGGTGCGAGGTGGCCGTCGAGAGCGGACTGCAACGCGCGGGTGATGACGTCCTCGGCGTCCGAGTACGGGCCGATGTCCGGCGGGATCGCGTCGATCGCCTCCTCGTAGCAGTTGTACGGGTAGAGGCGGTCGATGCGTCCGTTGTCGAACCAGTCGCCAAGCACCTTCTTGCCACACGGTGTCGCCGCGCCGGCGGACGCCGCGACGGACAGCGACGCCGCGGTCGTCAGCGCGACGACGACCAGCGCGACGAACGCGCGGCACTGACGACTGGTTGTCACGTGTGAGATCTCACGGGGAAAGCCGGAAGCCCAGGCGTGCGGAGTCTTCCGACGCGGGGTGAGGCGGTCGTGTGGGCAGAGTAAACGATTTGTTGGACGGACCCGCGGAATACCCTGCCGCTCGCCTGGGAAAACCGGAGGCGCTGCTAGCGTGGCCCGTCATGGATCCGGCGTCGGAGCCCCCGGTCCGGGCCTCCGGTGTCGGCGCCCTCGTCGTCGCTGCTCTCGTCGGCGCGGCGCTGTTCGGAGCGATGTTCGCGGGCGACGGCTCGAGCGTCGGCGGGACGCTGCCCGTGGGGGGCGCGGCTGTCGTCCTCCTCGGAATCGCCCTCGTCGCGGGTGCCTTCGGCTGGCTTCCGGTTCCGCGGATCGGCCGCTCCGGTGCCGTGCTGCTCTGGGCGTTGCTCCTCCTCGTCGTGTGGACCGGCGTCACGATCTGGTGGTCGATCGTCGGCGATCGGAGCTGGGACGCGTTCAACAAGAGCCTCGCGTACGCGGCCTTCCTCGGGCTCGGCTTCGTGCTGGCGTCGATCGGTCGGGAGCTCGCCGCACGACTCGCCGCCTCGATGCTGTCGCTCGTCGTCGGCGTCACCCTGACGTGGGCGCTCGTCGCAAAGGCCATTCCCGATCTCGATCCGGACGGAGACCGTGTCGCGCGCATCCGCGAGCCGATCGGCTACTGGAACGCGCTCGCGCTGCTCGCCGACGTCGCGCTCGCGCTCGGGCTCTGGCTCGGCACGGCGCCGACACACCGCCGGACCGTGCGTGTCGCCGGCGGGTTGCTGCTCTACGTCTCGACGCTCGCCCTGCTGCTCACGCTGTCGCGTGCGGGTGTCGTCGTCGGCGTCGGCGTGCTGGCGCTCTGGCTCGTGCTCTCGAGCGAGCGTGTCGAGGGTGGGCTCCTGCTCGTCGCCGCGAGCGGCCCCGCGGTCGTCGTCGGGGCGTGGGCGTTCACGCGGCCGGCGCTCACGGAGGACGTCGCGACGCGTTCGGATCGGGCTGCCGACGGGACCGTCTTCGGCATCCTCGCGCTCGTCGGCGCCGGCGTCGTCGCGGTGCTCGTCGCCTGGGCGGCGGGGAGGTCGCCGGCGCCGGAGACACGACGGCGCACCGGGCGGGGCCTGGTCGTCGTCGCCGTGCTGTGCGTGATCGCCGCGAGCGCGGCCGTGTCCGTCGCCGCGGCCGATGCGGTGACGTCCGGCCGTGACTGCTCGGAGGTCGTGAACGATCCGAGCCGGCTTGGATCGCTCGATCCCAACAACCGGCTCTGCTGGTGGGAGGAGGCATGGGACGTGTTCGTGGAGCACGCGCCGGAGGGTGCGGGCGCGGGCACGTTCGAGGTCGCGCGCAAGCGCTTCCGGCCGGACGAGCGGAGCGTCGCCCAGCCGCACAGCGTTCCGCTGCAGCAACTCGCGGACGGAGGCGTCGTCGCGCTCGGGCTCTTCGTCCTCGTGATCCTCGCGGGCGTCGCCGTATGCGTCTGCGCGCTCCGTCGGCTCTCGGGAGCGGAGCGCGCGGCAGCCGTCGCGCTCGTGGCGGCTCCTGCCGCCTACCTCGTGTACGCGCTGGTCGACTTCAACTGGGACTTCATCGCAGTGACGGCACCGACGATGGTCGCGCTCGGCGTTCTCGCGGGCGCCGGTCGCGTCGCACGCGCGGGCGGGAGGCACCCGCTCCTGGCGATCGGCGTCGTGCTCGTGGCGGCCGCCGTGCTCGTGTCGTTCTCCTTCCCACGACTCGCCGATCGCGCCGAGCGACGCTCGACCCGGGCGCTCGCCGCCGGCGACTTCGATCGGGCGCTGGATCAGGCTGCGTGGGCGGAGTTCTTCAACCCGGTCTCGGCCGATCCGCTCTTCGCGCGCGCGCGCGTCGCCGAGCGTCGCGGTATCGCGTGGCGTGCCGAACGTGCGTACATCGACGCGGTGGAGCTCCAGCCGGACAACCCGGAGACCTGGTACACGCTCGGGATCTTCCAGTTCGACGTTCGCAAGAACCTCTGCGCCGCGTACCGCTTCCTCAACAACGCCTACACGCTCGACCCGGCCGGGAGCCAGTGGCGAAGGGGCGGCCCGCTCGACGTCTCCCGCGACGCGGTGAACGAGGGCGGGTGCGCGCCCGGCTCGTAGCGAGGGTCAGCGAGGGCGATCCGGGAGCGGCGATGACTCCCGCGGCCTCGACGAGCAGCTGTCGGGCTGCGGCGAGCACCGTCTCCAGCGTGCCCGGCGGAGCGAGATCCGCGGGAACGCGATCCCAGTGGAACCATCCGATCTCGCTCACCTCGGCGGCGTCGAACGAGCCTTCGTCCTCACCGGCCCGGACGGCGTGGTAGTACGCGACGTTGATCGTCTCGGCGTCCCCGCGGCCGGGTTCGGTCGCGTACTCGTCCACCCACACACCGATGTAGCCCGTGACCGTGACGGCGAGACCGGTCTCCTCGCGCACCTCGCGCTCGGCGGTCGCGATGGGATGCTCGCCCACCTCGCAGAACCCTCCTGGAGCACACCACGATCCGTACCAGGGAGCAGCTGCGTTCCCGCGTCGTACGAGCAGCACCTTCGCGTTCTCGACGACGATCGCGTTCGCGCACGGCTTCGGGTTCAGCCAGTGGCTCGTCGCGCACTCGGCGCACGTCACGGGCGGGGCATGCGGCAGACGCGCTCCGCATGTCGAGCAGAAGAGGACGGCGGTCACGGCCGCGTGACTCGGCCTACGGGCCGAGGATGAAGACGACCTGTGCGCGGCCCAGTTCGCGCGCGCGCATTCCGTCGAGCGGCGTGACGAGCTTCACGTGGAGGTCCCGGGCAAGGCGTCGTCCCTCGCCTGCGAAGCCGGGCCTGTACATGACGATGCTCCTCGGCACGAGCTCCGGCGCGTTCGTCACCTTGCCGATCTTGTAGCCGCGCGCGTGGACGCGCGACGCGGCAGAGGCGGCGGCGCCCGTCCGCCCGTTCCCGTTCAGGACGAGGACGACCGTCTTCGAGCGCGGTCGCTTCGCGACGGGTGTGGCGGCGTGGCTGCGAGCGGTCGCCGGCTTCGCCGTCTGCTTCGCGGGGGCGAGGACGTGCTGCTGGGCGGCGAGCTCGACGCGGTTCGACGCCCAGCCGACGAGCTTGCCTCCGCCGATGAGGAGGAGCAGGAGGAGCTCGACGGCCGCGACGGCGACTGCGATGTACGCGGCGGTGCGCCAGGGGCGCACGACGTCGGGGGCTCGGAGTGGATGATCCACGGGCGATCGATTTCGCCCGTGCGGCTTCTATTCCTTCCGGACCCAGTCCCAGGTCGCGCGCAGGCCGTCCTCGAGACCGACCATCGCGCTGAAGCCGAGCTCGCGCGCCGCGAGCTCGGGGTCGAGGAAGCTCCGCTGGAGCTCGCCGAGGCGCGCCGGTGCGTGCTCGGCGGGGACGTCGGACCCGGCGACCCGCGCGCACAGCTCGTAGAGCTCGACGACGGAGGTCTCGCGACCGGTGCCGACGTTGAAGACGCCGGGGTCCTGGCCGACCGTGAACGTCGTCGCCCGCGCCACGTCGCCGACGTAGACGTAGTCGCGCGTCTGGCTCCCGTCGCCGAAGATCCTCGCTTGCTCGCCGCGCGCGAGCGAGCCGAGGAAGATCGCGACGACGCCGGCCTCGCCGTGCGGGTCCTGGCGCGGCCCGTAGACGTTTCCGTAGCGAAGCGCGACGTGCCTCGTGCCGTAGAGGCGGTTGTACGAGCGGAGGTACTCCTCGGCCGCGAGCTTCGCCGTTCCGTAGGGGGAGAGCGGTTCTGTGGGCGAGTCCTCGCGCGCGGCTTCATCGCACTCGCCGTAGATCGCGCCGCCCGTGGACGCGAAGACGACCTGTGCGCCGTGCGGGCGCGCCGCCTCGAGGATCCGCACCGTGCCGAGGACGTTCGACCTCTGCGTCCGCGACGGGCTGCTCGACCGAGACGCGAACGTCCGCCTGCGCGGCGAGATGGAACACGGCCTCGGGCCGCACCTCGTCGAAGAGGTCGTCGACAGGCTCGCGGATGTCGCGCACGTGGAGCTCGGCCCGGTCGGAGACGTTGTCCTTCGTGCCGTGGACGAGCGAGTCGACGACGGCCACCTCGTCTCCGCGTGCGACGAGGGCATCGACGACGTGCGAGCCGATGAACCCGGCTCCTCCGGTCACGATCGCCCGCACGGTCGCATCCTACGGACGACCGTAGGATGCGGTCGATGTTCGTCACCTTCGAGGGTCTCGACGGCTCGGGGAAGTCGACGCAGGCGGAGCTCCTGCGCGCGCGGCTCGAGGCGGACGGCGTCGAGGTCGTCTCGACGCGCGAGCCGGGCGGGACCGAGCTCGGAGAGAAGGTGCGCGACCTCGTCCTCCACGGCGGCCACGTGGCGCCGTGGGCGGAGGCGCTCCTGTACGCGGCGGCGCGCGCCGCAGCACGTCGACGAGGTGATCAGGCCCGCGCTCGAGCGGGGCGCGGCGGTCATCTGCGACCGCTACCTCGACTCGTCGGTCGCGTACCAGGGCGTCGGGCGCGAGCTCGGGCTCGAGCGCGTGCTCGACCTGAACCTCGCCGCTGTCGGCGGGCTGCTTCCCGACCGCACGTTCCTGCTCTCGCTCGACGCGGCGGAGATCGCGCGGCAGGCTGCGCCGCGAGCACGACCGGCTCGAGCGCGAGTCGGAGCGAGTTCCACGCGCGTGCCGCCGCCGGGTACCGCGAGCTCGCGGAGCGCTTCCCGGAGCGGATCGTCGTCCTCGACGCCCGGCGCCCGGCCGACGAGCTCGCCGAGGAGGTGTATGGAGCCCTTCGCGTCCGTACCTGAGCAGCCCGAGGCGAAGCGGCTCCTGACCGCCGCGCTCGCGGAGGGTGGCGCGCATGCGTACCTCCTGCACGGTCCCGCAGGGGTCGGGAAGCGCACCGCCGCCTTCGCCTTCGCGGGAGCGCTGCTCGGCGACGAGCGCCGCGTCGCAGCTCGCGCGCATCCCGACCTGTACCTCCTCGAGCCGCTCGGCGAGATGATCCGCATCGACGAGGTCCGTGCGCTGCGCCACGACCTGCACATGCGGCCGTTCGAGGCCGACCGCCGCGTCTATCTCGTGCTCGACGCCGATCGCATGAACGAGGACGCGGCCGACGCGCTCCTGAAGGACCTCGAGGAGCCTCCGCCGTATGCCGTCATCGTCCTCGTCGCGAGCGAGCTCGGCCCGCTGCCGCCGACGATCCTCTCCCGCTGTCAGCTCGTTCCCTTCCGCCGGCTCTCGGAGCAGGCGGTTCGCGAGTGGATCGCCGCGCAGGCGCCCGACCGGAGCGAGGAGGAGGTTCGTGTCCTGGCCCGAGCATCGGGAGGACGGCTCGACCGCGCGCGTCGTCTTCTCGACACGGATGCGGCCGCCCGGCGCGATGCGCTGATCGCGACCGCCCGCTCCGTCTACCTCGACCCGGACGACGCACCCGGAGCCGCGGCGGCCGTCTTGCTCGATGCGGCCGCGGCCAAGGGAGAGGAGGCGCGTGACCGCGAGCAGGCGCTCGTCGACACGCTCGACCTTCCCGCCCGGGACGCCGAGCAGCGCGTGCGGCGCGCGCAGCGTGGCGCCGAGCGCGACGAGCTCCTCGCCGGGCTCGAGGGGCTCGAGGCGTGGTACCGCGACCTCGTCGTCATGGCCGCGGGAGCGGAGGGTGCGGTCGTCCACGCCGACCGGCTCGACGAGCTCGGAGAAGACGTCGCTGCGGGTGCCTCGGACGGTGCCGTCGAGGCGTCCGAGGCGGTGCGGGAGACGTGGCGCGCGCTCGAGGAGTTCAACCTGAACCCGTCGCTCGCGCTCGAGGCGATGTTCGTCCGCATTCGCAGGGCGTTGCGCCCCGCGGGCCGTGTTGGCGCCGCCTGACCGCGGCTACACTCCGTCGGCTTCGCCGACGTAGCTCAGCTGGTAGAGCACTTCACTCGTAATGAAGGGGTCCCCGGTTCGAGTCCGGGCGTCGGCTCTAAGAAAGGCCCTGGAAACGGGGCCTTTCTGTTTTACCGGGACAGAGCATGAGAAGGCCCTTGGGCCAGGAGCAGACACTCCTGACCTCGCTGCGTGGCGATACGTGAACCAGACCGGCGTCCAGTACCACGACCATGTGACCTCAAGCCAATCTCCGTCGGATCGTGGAAGGTGAGGTTGAGCGTCGAACCACACGAAACGAGCGTGAGTCCGTAAGGCCGGAGCGTACGATGGGTCGCCGTGGAGAACCCACAGCAGCAGCCGACGTCAGCCGGTAGCGGCGACCTGCCTGCGAAGCTGATCGCCTTCTACCTCCCCCAGTTCCACCCGATCCCGGAGAACGATCTCTGGTGGGGCGAGGGCTTCACCGAGTGGAACAACGTGACTCAGGCCTGCCCTCAGTTCAAGGGCCACTACCAGCCGCAGCTTCCGACCGAGTTCGGGTTCTACGACCTTCGCGACCCCGAGGTGCTCGAGCGCCAAGCGGATCTCGCGCGGCACTCCGGTATCCACGGTTTCTGCTTCCACTACTACTGGTTCAACGGACGACGCGTGCTGGAGCGGCCGCTGGACGAGTTTGTCGCCTGCGATCGTGTGGCGCTGCCGTTCTGCTGCTGCTGGGCGAACGAGAACTGGACGCGTCGCTGGGACGGCCTCGACGACGAGATCCTGCTGAGGCAGGAGTACGCAGGAGACTGGGCAGAGCGGTTCATCCGGGATCTGCTCCCGACACTTTCGAAGGGCGGGCACATCCGCGTCAACGGAGCCCCCCTGCTGCTCGTCTATCGGATCGACCAGCTCCCGGACGCGCCTCGCGTGGTCGAGCTATGGCGCGAGATCGCACAAAAGGAGGCATGCCTCGAGCTCCACCTCGCTGCCGTCCAGAGCTTCGGCATCGAAGACCCGCGTCCGTACGGATTCGACGCCGCTGTCGAGTTCCCGCCGCACCCATTCGGTAGACAGCGTCCGATCGCCTTTGAGCGGAGCCGACCCGAGGTCATGAGGCTGCGTCGAGGGTTCCGAGGGACCCTCGAGAACTACGAGGAGATCGCGCTGCAGATGCGTGGAAAGCCGCTTCCCGAGTACCGCTGGTACCGGGGCCTCATGCCTTCGTGGGACAACACCGCGCGACGCGGGGCGCATGCGTACATCGCCGTCGGCAGCTCACCGGACGCCTATCGGCGATGGCTCGAAGAGCTCACCCTCCACGCGCTTGCGAAGCGCGAGGTGCAAGAGCCTCTGCTGTTCGTCAACGCATGGAACGAATGGGCGGAGGGGACGCACCTCGAGCCCGACGATCGCTACGGACGCGGCTGGCTCGAAGCGACCCTCGCCGGACTCCAGGACGGGCTTCAGAGACATCGGGCAGCGCATGACGTAGTGAACGCGGGCACTGCCGATGCCGCATGCACGGCATGAACCGCGACGTCAGCAGAAGCTGCCCCAGGGGCAAAACCTGAAGTCCTTCGGCACGGTCAGGCTGAACGGCAACGAGACGTCGCTGCGGTCAACGAGTCGTGCCCGAAGCGGGCCGCTCCCGCGCGCCCCGACGATCCGGCCCTGGAAGATCCCGTAGCGATCAACGTTTGGAGAGACGAGCCGTCGCCATCTCGAACCCTGCCTCTGTTCAACAACGACCGCATTCTCGGTGCTCGTCGGCGTCCGGGCCCAGTACACGATCGCGCGGGACTTCTGGCGAAATGCGACGAACGGGAACCTGAATGCGCGCAGGGCTAGCTTAGGCTTGTCGCTCGCAATGCCGTTCGGACCTCGGTAGTAGAGACCCGACTGGAACATCTGGCTCGGGAAAGGTTCGTCGCGAAGCAGGAACCAGGTCACGTGGGTGACTCCTTGCCGCCACATACGGTACAGCGCTTCCGCGGTCCACCTCGCATGGAGCGCGGGAGGGAGGCCGTTCGGATCCGCGGGTTTCGCGTCGTAGCTGAACTCCGTCACCCAAAAGTCGACGCTCTGGCGTGAGCGGATGTGGCCGGCAGCTTCCGCTGCTCGAAGAAGCCTGCGCATGTCGCCGAGGTCACCGATTGAGACGTCGTCGGGGTTGATCGCGTGGTGCGTCGGCCCGCCGTAGGTGTACGGATTGTGCGCCCAGGCGTCGAACTCGGACGTCCCGTTGCAGGTCGCGACCGGGTGCGCATCGTCCGACATACACAGCATCTGCCGCATGAACTCGAGCGGCCGGATCCGCTCCTGATGATTAGGACCCGCGCCTCCGTCGTTGCTGTCGCTACCGAAAGGCGCAAGGCCGCCGGCGATGACGACGTTGTCGCGGTGTACCACGTGTAGCGCGTGCGCTGCAGAGTTGACCATGTCCCGGTACCAGCTCGGCGAGACGTGATCCCCACTCACGGACTGCGGCGCGAGGTCAATGTTGAGGTTCGGCTCGTTCCATATCTGCCAGTACCACACGCGAGGTAGCCGCCGATATCCGCCTGCGTAGCGACGACCGGCCGCAGTCATGAAGTCGGCAAGCGCACTCGGGCTCGGGCGACAGGCGCCGTCATCCTTCGTGCATGCGTCCGCTTGTGCCCAGCGCGGAGCGGTCTGGACGTAGACGAAAGGCTCGATTCCGCTGGACTTCGCCTGCCGCACCTGCCTGTCGATCGAGGCCCAGTCGTACAAGGGGTCGCCCGGGTCTCGAGGTTGAAAGCTCGCCGGTTCTGTCGACCCGTCCGGAGCGACGTCCACCCAGTTCATCATGACTCGGACGAAACGCGCTCCCGCTCGACGGAGATGCTCATACGCGGTCTTGCTTTCAGCATCCCCAAAAGAGTCAGGGTCCAGAACCGCAGTAGCCAGCGGTCTTCCCGGACCAGTCGCTTCCTTCTTCGCGAAGGCATCCTCGATCGCGGGCTGTGCGCCAGCGGCGAGGGTCCCGAGACAAGCCGTTACCGCTATAACCGTCGACACGAAGAGCACACTTCCAGGCGACGGCCGGCGCAAGCTGGCGATGGTAACAGGGGTGGCAGCGCGTATTACACGACTGCTCAGGATCGGACGGACCCGAAAAACACTCCCCGCACTGTATGACGAGCGCTGTCCTCGACGTCGTGATCGTTACCTACCGCTCACGGGACCTGCTCAATGCATGCCTTACCGCGCTCCGTACACATCCGGCCGCCCGCGGGGCTCGGACCTGGGTCGTCGACAATGCCTCGCAGGACGGCACGGCCGACATGGTTCGATCGCGCTTTCCCGAGGTCGAGCTCATCGTGTCGCCCCACAACCTCGGATTCGCCGCGGCGAACAACCTCGCCATCCGGCGCGGGAACGCCCCCTACGTGCTCGCGCTGAACCCCGACACGCGCGTGACCTCAGGAGCGCTCGATCACATGCTCGAGCTCATGGACGCGGAGCCGTCGATCGGCATCTCGGGATGCCGGCTCGAGCTCGAGGACGGCACGTTCGACCACGCGGCACGCCGGTCGTTCCCGACGCCACTCAGCGCGCTCGGTCACTTCACGGGAGCCGGGCGAAGCGAGCGAGCTCCCGCCGGGCTCGCCGCGTACCGTGCGCCGTCCGTTGATCCGTGGGCCTATCGACGCCGTCAACGGCGCGTTCATGCTCTTCCGGCGGCAGGCGCTCGAGGAAGTCGGCCTCTTCGACGAGGGGTACTGGATGTACATGGAAGACCTGGACATCTGCTACCGCTTCGCGCAGTCGGGCTGGATCACGTGGTACGAGCCCGACGCCACGGTCGTGCACGTCAAAGCCGGCACGAGTGGCAGGTTCAGACGGCCGCGCCTCGACTATGCGTTCCACCACGGGATGCTGCGCTTCTATCGCAAGCACTACGCAGCGAGTCGCAGCCCACTCCTCAACCTGTCGGTCTACGCCGCGATCGCCGTCAAGCTCGCTCTCTCGCTCGCGACGAATGCCGTTCGGCGACGGAGGCTCGCCGGAGAATGAGCGCGCTCGTCAGCGTCCTTGTGCCTTGCTACGGGGACGCTCACCTTGTGGAGCGTGCCCTCCCGCGACTTCTCGAGGGCTCGCGGTGCAAGCTCGAAGTCGCGCTGTTAAACAACGACCTCGATCAGCTGGAGCGGATGCGCGATCTCGTCGTCTCCCTGGGAGACGCGCGAGTCCGCCTGCTCGAGCTCGAGCACGGGGCCGGCTTCGCGAAGGCGATTAACACAGGACTCGTGGCCACGACCGGCGAGCTCGTCTTTTTCGCCAACTCGGATCTCTTCGTCGCGGACGGATACCTCGACGAGCTCGTGCCGTTCTTCGAACGGCGTCCCAGCGCCGGCTGTGCGAGCGGGAAGATCCTCCGCTACGACCTGGAGACCTACCGTGAGACTGACGTCATCGACACGACCGGGCTGACGATCGGCCGGAACCGGAGGGTCGCGGATCGCGGAGAGAACGAGCGGGACGTCGGTCAGTTCGAACGCGAGGAGGAGGTGTTCGGCGTCAGCGGCGCCGCGCTCGTCGCGCGTAGGGAGGCGCTCGAGGACGTCACCGTGGCCGGCGAATGCCTGGACGAGAGCTTCCACATGTACAAGGAGGATGTCGATCTCTGCCTGGCGTCTGCGGCTCGCTGGCTGGGAGTGCTGGTACGTGCCGAGCGCGGTCGCCTACCACGGCCGCACGAGCCACGGCCCAGCCGCCGAAGCTACCTCGCCGACGTGAGGCTCTTCCGCGAGAACGAACGCAGCAAGCCGGTCTCGGTCCGGATGAACTCGATGAAGAACCACTGGGTCCTGCTGCTGAAGAACGATGACCTCGTCAACTTCTTGCGGGATGCCCCATGGGTGCTCGGGCGCGAGGCACTCGTGCTCGGCTACAACGTCGTGTCGTCTCCCTCCGACACGATGAGCGCCCTCGCGCGTTTTGCACGAAGCGTTCCCGAGGCGCGCAGCAGGCGGCGGGAGATCAAGAGACGACAGGCGGTCTCGCCCGCCGAGGTGCGTAGGTGGTTCATGCCCCGAACCGGGGAGTCCGCCCTCGGGAGGCAGCCGATGCGAGCCGGGTGGCCCTAGGAAAGAGCAACGATCCGACCGATGGGCTCGGCTAACCTGCCTGCACGTGGTCGAGGCAACGGCCTTCTCGCGGGTGCCGCATGCAGACCGGCTGCGACACCGCCTCCGCATCTTGCAGGTCATGGTGCTCGCGGAGTTCAAGCTCAAGTACGCGGGCTCGGCGCTCGGCTACGTCTGGTCGGTCGTCAAGCCGCTCGCGCTCTTCACGGTGCTGTACCTCGTCTTCGGGCGCATCTTCAAGCTCGGCGCGATCTCGCACTACTACGGCCGTCTCGCTGCTGATCGGGATCGTGCTCTTCACGTTCTTCTCCGACGCGACGACGCCAGGGCATGGTCGTCGCTCGTCGCCCGCGAGTCGCTGCTGCGCAAGCTGCGCTTTCCCGCGGATCGATCATCCCGACGGCCGCGACGCTGACCGCCGCGATCACGTTCGGCGTCAACCTCGTCGTCGTCGCCGGCTTCATCGCCTGGAAGCGGGATCGTCCCGCAGCCCGACTGGCTGCTGATCGTGCCGCTGCTCGCTCGAGCTCTACGTCTTCATCCTCGGGCATCGCGCTGATCCTCGCGACGCTGTTCGTGCGCCTGCGCGACATCGGGCCAGGTGTGGGAGCTCGGCGCTCCAGCTGCTCTTCTACGCGTCGCCGATCATCTACCCGATCGGCTTCCTGCCGCCGTGGGCGCGGAAGCTCGTGTTCCTGAACCCGTTCACGCAGGTGCTCCAGGACATCCGCGCGCTCGTCCTCTACCCGACGACCTCGCCGGGAACACGATCACCGCCGCCGACGTCCTTCGGGCAGTCTCGGCGCGCCTGATCCCGATCGCGATCGCGCTCGGCGTCTTCGCGTTCGGCGCTCGCGCTCTTCAGGCGCCAGGAGCCCTGGTTCGCGGAGCGCGTCTGACGTGCGCGGTCACGGCGCCGCGATCGAGGTCGATCGACGTCTCGAAGGCGTTCCGGCTGCCGCACGAGCAGCGCACGACGTTCAAGGAGTACTTCCTGCACCCGTTCCGCCGGACGACGTACGAGCAGCAGCGTGCGCTCGACGACGTCACGCTTCGCGGTCGACGCACGGCGAGTTCTTCGGGATCATCGGGCCGAACGGCAGCGGCAAGAGCACGCTGCTGAAGATCATCGCCGGCATCTACCGCCAGGACTCGGGAGCCGTGCGGGTCGACGGCCTGCTGTCGCCGTTCATCGAGCTCGGCGTCGGCTTCAACCCCGAGCTGACCGCGCGCGACAACATCCGCATCAACGGCACGCTGCTCGGGCTCGACGCGACGCGAGCTCGAGGAGCGCTTCGACGAGATCGTCGCGTTCGCCGGAGCTCGAGCGCTTCGTCGACCAGAAGCTGAAGAACTTCTCGTCGGGCATGCAGGTGCGGCTCGCGTACTCGATCGCGATCCAGGTCGACTTCGACATCCTGCTGCTCGACGAGGTGCTCGCGGTCGGCGACGAGAGCTTCCAGGAGAAGTGCTTCGCGACCTTCGAGCGCTTCCGCGCCGAGGGCAAGACGATCGTCCTCGTGACGCACGATCTCGACGTTGATCGAGCGATTCGCTGATCGCGCGCTTCTGCTTGATCGACGGCCAGATCATCGCGCTCGGCGAGCCAGACGAAGTCGTCGCGGGCTACTACGCGGAGATGTCCCGAAGCGCTGCCGAACGGACGGCCGATCGTGGAGGTGCCGTGAGCTCGCACGACACCTCGCTCAACCTGTGAACGCCTGCACGATTGTCGCGCGCAACTACCTGCCGTTCGCGCGCGTGCTGGCCGAGACCTTCCTCGAGCACAATCCTCAGAGTCGTTTCACGGTACTTGTCCTCGATGGCCATGAAGACCTCGACGAGAAAGTCGACGTCATCGGACCGTACGACATCGGCATCGAACGGTCCGAGCTCCATCGAATGGCGATGATCTACGATCTCAAGGAGCTCGCGACCGCGGTGAAACCGTGGTTCCTTCGACAGCTCGCGAGCAATGGGGCGACGGCGATGTACTTCGACCCGGACATCGCCGTCTATGCACCGCTCGAGGAGCTCGACGTGCTCGCACGGACGCAGTCGATCGTCCTCACCCCGCACACCACCGTGCCGATTCCCGACGATGGCTGCCTCCCCGACGAGAAGATGATCCTCCAGGCAGGCATCTACAACCTCGGCTTCATCGGGGTCGGCGCCGGCAGCGAGGAGTTCCTTTCTGGTGGTCGGACCGCCTACAGAGGCACTGCATCGTCGACGTCGAGCAGGCGCTGTTCGTGGATCAGCGATGGATCGACTTCGTCCCCGCCTTGTTCACACATGCCGTCGTCGCGAATCCAGCCTACAACGTCGCATACTGGAACCTCCACGGACGCGAGCTCGCGTCGGCAGGATCTGGGTATCGCGTCGACGGCGAGCCGCTTCGGTTCTTTCACTTCAGCGGCTTCAAGCCCGAGACCCCGCAAGTTCTGAGCCACCACACGGGAACGCGGCCGCGGATCCTGCTGAGCCGACACCGCGACCTCGCCCGCCTCTGTCGCGAGTACGGACACCAGGTCTTGGAGCATGGCTACAACGCCGGCGCGGTGGCGTACATCTTCGGACAGTTGCCAGGCGGGATGCACGTCGATAGAACGATGCGCCGGTTGTTTCGCGCCGACTTGCTCGAGGCTGAGCAAGAAGGACGGGACGCCCTGCCGGATCCGTTCGATCCCTCGTCGACGGCCCACTTCGTCGAGTCGTTGCGGGAACCGGCGAACGGCAGTCGCGGCAGCGGTGTCTCACGGTACGCGTATGCGTTCTATTCGGACCGGCCCGATCTGCAGAAGGCGTTTCCGGACGTCTTCGGAGCGGATGCTGCCGGCTACCTTCGTTGGCTGCGGGCATCCGGGCAGGCGCGCGTCGAGCTGCGTCGCGGAGGTGCGGGCCCGCTCGTCCGCGCGCCGCAGGCTCGGAGCCCGCGGAAGCGCGGTCACCGTACGGACGATGGATCGCCTGGAGAAGCGCCTGCGCTCGGTCGCCCTCTCTCATCCAACGCTCGCGCGCGGGAAGCCGCTCTGGCGCACAGCGAAGCGCGCAAGTGTAGGCGCGGGTGATCGCAGCCGGGCAGCTCACGGGGTCGAGCAGCGGCAGTCCTCGCCCATCGAGATCGCGTCAATGCCGACACACGGGGTCAACCTCGTCGGGTACCTCAGCGCAGAGCTCGGAATAGGCGAGGTCGCGCGCAAGATCCTCACAGGGCTCGAGCACACCACGATCGACTACTCCACCATCAGCTACGAACGGACGCTCAGCCGCCAGGCGCACCGATTCGACGAGCGCAGGACACAGCAGGCGCCGTTCGACACCAACGTCATCTGCGTGAATGCCGACCAGCTTCCGATCTTCCGCGAGGACGTCGGGCCGGCGTTCTTCACGCACCGTCAAACGATCGGTGTGTGGTTCTGGGAGGTCTCAGAGTTTCCAGCTGTTTTCCACGGAGCGTTCAAATATGTGGACGAGATCTGGGTCGCGACGCGCTTCGTGCAAGACGCGATCGCAGCCACGACCTCCAAGCCAGTCGCGATCATCCCTCTGCCTTTGGAAGTGCCGCCGACACGGCCGATGTCTCGAGCCGAGCTCGGCCTTCCCGAAGGGTTCTTCTTCCTGTTCAGCTTCGATTTCCTCAGCATCGTCGAGCGCAAGAATCCGATCGGCCTGATCGACGC
This sequence comes from uncultured Gaiellaceae bacterium, assembly GCA_963754175.1. Taxonomy (GTDB): domain Bacteria; phylum Actinomycetota; class Thermoleophilia; order Gaiellales; family Gaiellaceae; genus GMQP-bins7. Next base: position 65,218 of record CAVWES010000024.1, read on the forward strand.
CTTCACGCGAGCCTTCGCCGAAGGCGAAGGACCACAGCTTGTCCTGAAGAGCATCAACGGCGAGCACGATCTCCCGTCACTCGAGCGCTTGCGAGTGGCTGCTGCGGGTCGACCCGACATCCACCTGATCGACGGCTACTTCGGGCCCGAGGAGAAGAACGCCCTCATGGCGGAATGCGATTGCTACGTGTCGCTCCACCGAAGCGAAGGGTTCGGCCTCACGATGGCCGAAGCGATGGCTTACAGCAAGCCGGTGATCGCGACCGGATACTCTGGCAACGTCGACTTCATGGACGAGTCGAACAGCTATCTCATCCCTTACTCGCTCGTTCGGATTCCGAGCGGGTGCGAGCCGTATCCCACCAGCGCCGAGTGGGCCGACGCCGATCTGGACGCCGCGGCGAGCGCAATGCGGCGCGTCTACGGGGATCAGGATGCAGCACGCAAGCTCGGCGAGCACGCCCGCGAAGACGTTCTCACGCGCTTCTCCGTCGACCGAACTGCTGCGTTTCTCACGGAACGGCTCGGTATGCCCGGCCGCGGACAGGTCGCGCCTAGCGCGGCGAAAGCCGCGATCCACGCGGCCGCCGAGCCCCTGGCGTTCGCGTCGAGCAAAGTCGCCCTCGGCCCCGGTGGCCACTTCGCGCGCGCCAAGCGGCGACGTCCTGGCCTGAGAGCACTGCGAGCGACGCTTCGGCGTCTGCTCTGGCCGTACATCCTCGACCAGCACGAGTTGAGCGTCAGCGTGGTGGACGCATTGGGCCGCATGCAGTGGGAGCTAGAGGCGATGGCGAGCGAGTCGCGCGGCCGCGAGCAGAGTAACGCAGGCGCGCTATCGGAGCTCCATGGAGAGCTGACTAGGTTGTCGTCCCGCATGCAAGGGGAGCTCGAGGCGATGACGCTCGAGTCGCGCGCCCGCGAGCAGAATAACGCAAGCGCGCTTTCGGAGCTCCATGGAGAGCTGAGTCGGCTTGGCGTCCCAGCTTGCAGCCGCGTCCTTCGGCGATCCGAGCGCGGTCGATGATTTTCGGACCGAGCTCGCAAGGTTGGAGGGGGAGCTGACCGCGTCCCCCTACGTCTCCGATCGCGGCGCGGTCGAGGTCACCAACCTGAATGGTCGAATTGTGATCGGCTACAACGCCGCCGACAGCGGCGACGTCGGCCTGTACCGCGGCTTCGAGAATACGTTCCGCGGCTCCGAGGACTTCATCCGCGAGCGGCAGCGGGTGTACCTCGACGTCGTTCGTGGCCGACACCCAGTTCTCGACGTCGGTTGTGGTCGAGGTGAGTTTCTCGAGCTGCTCGCCGAGGCCGGCATCCCTGCAATCGGCGTCGACCTCGACCTGGGAATGGTTGAGCGCTGCCGCGAGAAGGGTCTGGCCGTCGAGCAGGCCGACCTCGTGGCCTATCTCGAGGTCCAACGAGACCATTCAGTCGGAGTCATCTTCTCTGCCCAGGTGATCGAACACCTCTCGTTCGAGACGCTGAATCGGTTCCTGGAGCTCGCGAGCCAAAGCTCAAACCGGGCGGCCTCTTCGTCGCTGAGACGGTGAATCCACACTCGATTCAGGCGTTCAAGACCTTCTGGGTCGACCCAACCCCCGGGCGCCGATCTTCCCCGAGGTCGCCGTGACACTCGCTCGACTGCACGGCTTCGCATCAGCGCGTGTTCTGTTCCCGCTCGGGACCGACGACTCGAGGTGGACCGACGTACTCAGGGCGAGTACGCGCTCCTGGCGACCCGCGGCTCCGGGCCTGGCCGATAATCGCTCCGTGCCGCCCACTGCCGATGAAGCTTGGCGACTCATCGCCGAGTCCGACTTCGTGTGGTATCAGCGCTTCCGCCTGACTGATGGGGTGGAGGCTCCCGGCCCAGGGACATCGAGCAGCAGTGGCTCGACGCCCGCTTGCCGGCTGACCTTTCCGGGATTAGCGTCCTCGATATCGGCACGACCAATGGCGGCGCGGCCTTCATTGCCGAACGCCTCGGTGCCCGTCGCGTGGTAGCGACAGACATCCTTGGTCCAGAGACCTTCGGGTTCGAGAAGCTCAGACGCCTTCTCGACAGCAGTGTCGAATATGTGAACTCGACCGTTTACGAGCTTGAACACACACTTGGCGGAGAGCAGTTCGACCTGGTCATCTTCTGGGGCGTCCTCTACCACCTGAGACACCCTGTCCTCGGGCTCGATGCGGTCCGGAAGGTGGCTCGAGAACTCGTGTCGATCGAGACCGCGGTGAGCTTTGAGGCGCAGCCCGTCAGTCAGTTCTTCCGCCATGACGGGTTCTACGAAGACGCGACGAATTGGTTCCTGCCATCCATTTCGTGCACGACCGACTGGTGCGGGTCGGCTGGCATAGAGGTGGAGCTCGTAGGGGAGTCAAGGTCGACTTCGCGTGACGGACGAGCGACTTTCCTCGGACGTGTTTGCGATCCGGAGTTTCTTCACACGACTGCAGGCTATGAACAGCTGATCGAGCCGACCGTCGTGGACGGTCTCGTCGCGCCGCGCGCAGGCGCTGATTGCGGCTCGGACCACGATCCGTCTACTGCCACCGATTCGCCTCAAGTCGGCGTCTTGACGCAGAGCGCGCGACCTCTCCCGAGCCCGGGACCTGATGTGGCGCGTGACCGGATTGCGAGACTCCAATCACTTCGACACGTCGGGGCGCAGCTCGCTTGAGGGCATCGAACGGGCGCTCGCGCTCGTTGACGCGACGCTTGCGTCTCAGTCGACGGCCTCGACTTCGGCTGTGGATGTGGTCGGATCCTCCGGTGGTTGGACCAGCTGCCCTCGACCGTGTCTTTGCACGGATGCGACATCGACGCAGAAGCAGTCGAATGGGTCACGAACCATCTCCCCCACGTACGGGCCATAGCCAACGATCCGAAGCCCCCTCTGCCTTACGAGGATTCGTCCTTCGACTTGATCTACAACCACAGCGTGTTCACTCGCACCTGCCCGAGGACTATCAGGATCTCTGGCTCAACGAGCTAAACCGCGTCGCGCGCCCAGACGGGTCGTCCTTCTCACCGTGTCAGGTGATCTGCCGTTCGCCGAGTTTCGGCAGACATGGCTGGACGCCGGGGCAGACCCGAGCGCGTTCGTCAACCTCTATCGGGACCATGGGCTCGTCCATATCACCGAGGACAGCTGGACGGGTGGCCCGTTCCCCGACTTCTACCATTCGACGTTCCATGCTCCGTGGTACGTCTTCGAGCACTGGACGAGGTTCCTCGAGATGAAGGCGTACATCGTCCGCGGTGCACTCGACTTCCAGGATCTAATCGTGCTGGGCCCGCGCGCCTAGCTGCGGCAACAGCGGCTAGGCAGATCAGACCTACGGCAGCCTCCCCGAGCGGGTGGAGCCGCGCATTCTTGCAAGCTGGCAAGATCCCGATGCGTGTCGTCCGGTAGAGCCCTCATCACAGGCGTTGCTGGTCAAGACGGATCGCTCTTGGCGGAGTCCTACTCGACGAAGGCCTCGAAATCTGCGGAATCGTCCGACGTCCAACGACCGAGCGCTACGAGAACCTCGATCGCGTTCGAAGCCGCATCGAGCTGGTTCAGGTCGACGTGATCGATCGGCACATGCTCGAGGCGACGCTAGGGAACTTCCGCCCGACCGAGGTCTACAATCTCGCATCGCCCTCCTTCGTGCCGATGTCGTGGCACGAGCCGATTCTCACGGCGGAGTTTGCGGCCGTGGGTGTGACGTCCATGCTCGAGGCGATCAGGCGCGTCGATCCGGACATCCGCTTCTACCAGGCCTCGTCGAGCGAGACTTCGGCGAGCCGCTGCATGCGCCACAGACCGAGAGTACGCCGCCTCCCCCGTAACTCCGTACGGCGTCGCCAAGGCGTACGGCCACTTCATCACGCGCGCGTACCGGCGTCGTTACGGGCTGCACGCCTCGTCCGGAATCCTCTACAACCACGAGTCGCCGCGACGGCCACTCGACTTCGTGCCGCGCAAAGTTGCGCACGGCGTCGCCGCGATTCGGCTCGGGTACGCCGACAAGCTGGTACTCGGCACGCTTGACGCGCGGCGCGATTGGGGATACGCGGGTGATTACGTCCAGGCGATGCGACTGATGCTCAGGCAGAGCGAGCCGGACGACTACGTCATCGCGTCCGGCGTGAGCCACAGCGTCCGCGACCTTGTCGAGATCGCGTTCGATCATGTCGGGCTCGAATGGCAGGACTACGTGCACACTGACGAGGCGCTCACGCGCGGGAAGGCGGAGCTCCACAATCTCGTCGGCGACCCGAGCAAAGCCCGCTCGGAGCTCGGCTGGGAGCCGGCGGTCGATTTTGAAACGCTCGTCCGCATGCTTGTCAACGAGGACCTACGACGCGGGCGCGACCGCTTGACCGTGCGTAAAACGCGTGACCGCGCCGAAACTGCGGAGAAGTAGCCCAGCACAAGAAGAGACGCCACTCGGATGACAACCGACGGGATCGAGCTCACGCACACATGATGAGCACGGCCGCCTTCGGCTAAAGGCGTTTCATCAGCACATCGGTGAACCAGCTCCAGATCGAGCTCCGGACGGCCTCGCTGGTCAGCTGCTGGCGGTCGTGAATCGCGTCGTCCACGACAGCGACATCGGCGCCGAACCCGATCCAGTCTCTGGCTACGCCCGCGGTGATGACCAGTGCCTTGGCGGTCGTGCCCCGGCGCCCGACGGCTGCCGACTCGGGCAAGGCGCTCGCGGCCAGCCGCGGGTCGAGCAGGAAGCCGCGAGTCCGGCGACTATTCTGCTCGGCGAGCTCGCTGGTATAGGTCGCGAGGATGATCTGCGCCTCCGGGTTACGCCCGAGCACCCAAGTCGGGAACGCCCGTGAGACGTGCAGCGTCTTACCGTGACGCGGGGGCATGCAGATGACCGGCCGGTTGATCTCGCGGGCGATTAATCTCGGCACGCCACCCTTGGGCGCCGTCGGTGCGGGCGACGTAGTGTGGCGCAGCAGTGGAGCGTCCTCCGCGAACCGATTTACGGCTTCCCGGTGGCCATTCGTCGGGCCCCTGGCGTCTGGGCACGGGTCTCGAGCTGCGTCAACGGGGGGCGCGGTGAAGCTGTCCGTCTGCTGCCTGACCGCCGATCCAGGGCCACGTGTGGCCGCCGTGCTCGGCCAGCTCCGAGATGTTGCGGACGAGATCGTCGTCGCGGTCGACTCACGCGTGGAAGAGACCCGGCTCGGCCACCATGCTCGGATCGCCGATCGCGTGATCCGGTTCGAGTTCGCGCCACCGATCGAACGCGCGCGCCCCTGGCTCTACGCGCTCTGCGCCGGAAACTGGATCCTCGAGATCGACGACGACGAGGTCCTGAGCAGCTCGTTTCTCAGCCAGGTTCCCGATCTGATCCGCGATTGGCGCTACTGGCAGTACTGGGTCCCCTGCCACTGGCTCTTCCCGGACGCGACGCACTGGCTCGACGAGCCGCCTTGGTCGTTCGACAGCAACCGCCTGGTGCGAAACGACCCGACGATGCTGTGGGCGGCCGGGCTCTCCCACACGCGCGCTGATCCGGCGTTTCCGTCGAGCCACCTCGAACGGGGCTTCTACCATCTCGCGTACCTCTTAACGAGCGAGTCGCAACGACGGGAGAAGGTGGCCCACTATCTCGGGATCGCCGACGTGCATCGGATTCCGAGCACGGATCGGGATATGGCCGAGCTCTACATGCCGGAAGAAGTGGCGGGGACTCGACCGGTCAGCGTCCCCCGAGCCGATCGCAAGGCGATCGCAGCGGTGCTCAAGGCCACGGGGCCTGGACTGCCGACGCCGCCCTCGCTCGAGGTGCCTCTGGCCACCAGGGCGGAGATCGATGCTCACTGGCCGGAGCGGACGATGTCCGCAGCAGCGTACAAGGCGAAGCTCGAGATCCTCGACCGGGTCGTCCACCTTGCTCCGGGTGAGCATCGCCCGGTTCACGTGAGGATCACGAACGAGGGAGACGAGACCTGGCCGTGGGCGAGCCGCGAGGACGGATGGCCGTATCCGACCGAGCACAGGCCGCAGATCCGGCTGGCCTATCGGTGGTACCGGCCCGACGGTCAACGCCAGGGCGAGGAGGGCTTCCGGACCGACCTCCCGGCCAGCGTTCCCCCGGGCGCGGGCACCGTCGTACCGGTCATCGTCGCCGCCCCGGACGAGCCCGGCCCCTACCTGCTCGAGATCGATCTCGTGCACGAGTTCGTCCGCTGGTTCGAGCAGCCGGGACGGACGGAGGCGAGCGTCGGTGGACGGAGGCCCGGGGTTGAGCCCGCGGCTCTCGGTCTGCTGCCTGACGGGCGACCCAGGAGCGATGGTTGCCGAGGCACTGCGCCCGTTCCGAGAGGTCGCGGACGAGATCGTCGTGGCGGTCGACTCCAGGCTCGGTGACGAACGCCTCGGTCTCTACGAGTCGGTCGCCGATACGGTCGTCGCGTACGAGTTCGGCTCGTTCGTCGAGCAGAGCCTGGAGTGGCTCGCGTCCCTGTGCTCGGGCGACTGGATCTTCCGGCTCGACGGGGACGAGGTAGCGAGCCCGGCGCTGATAGCGCGCTTCCTCGCCTGATCGAGGCCGACGACATCCTTCAATACTGGATTCCGTGCCGCTGGGTCCATACCGACGGCCGCCGGTGGTTCGACGAGTGGCCGTGGTGGCCCGACTTCTCGAACCGTCTCGTCCGCAACGACGAGCGGCTTCATTTCGACGGCCTCTGCCACTCCGGCGCCGTGTCGGCCCTCCCGGCCCGGTACGTCGAGGAGCCGTTCTACCACTTGCTCTGCGCCGTCTCGTCGAAGCCCGAGCGGGAGAGAAAGGTCGCCCAATACTTCAAGCTCGATCCGACCCTGAAGGCGGAGGGCAGCGACCGTCTTCTGAGGCACTTCTATCTTCCGGAGGACCATGCAACCCTCGAGCCCGTCGCGATCCCCGTCGACGACTTGCGGTCGGGTCGAGGCCTCGCTCCGGTCGGCGACGGGACCGCGCCCACCACGGCGGAAGCGGTCCGGCTGTTCGAACGGGGAGAGATCGATTGCTTCTGGGCGCGGCGACCCGTGGGGGAGTCCGCCTATCGCGCGACGATCGAGCCTCTGTCGACGCACCGGTGGATGCGGCCAGGCGACCATCGACCGTTCCGCGTCCGCGTTCGAAACGACGGAGACACGCGCTGGCCAGGCGGACACGATCGCGACCCGCTGATCAGGCTGTCCTACCGCTGGAGGGACACCGCAGGGGCTCTCGTCGCGACCGAGAGCTTCAGGTCGCCGCTTCCGGCGCCGCTCGAGCCAGGCGAGCGTGCATCGCGCCGGTCATCGTCGCCGCCCCCGAGGAGCCCGGCGACTACGTGCTCGAGTTTGATCTCGTGCACGAGCGCGTCCGCTGGTTCGAGTGCGCCGTGAAGGTGGCGATGAGCATCGAGCATGAGCGCCCCTCACCCGGTCCGGCCGGCCGCCTGCGCCGTCGTTCCGTCGCGCGCGTGGCAACAGGGGCGACCGCGACCACTCCGGAACGGGTCGATCAGCCCGTGAAGGCCGACCCGGAGGCGTCCATCGCCGTCGTTGATCGATTCCGTTGGATGACAGCCGGATCCCGTACGCCGTTCCACGTCCTCGCACGAAACCTGAGCACCGAGAGTCTGGCCAGGTACCCGATCGAGAGAGGCCGGTCAGGCTCGGATATCGCTGGCTCCGCCCGGGGAGCGCCGACGAGCTCGCGGAAGGCTTTCGCACCCCGTTCCCCGTCGCAATCGGGAACGGGGCGGAGGCGATCGTCCCGATGGTCGTCGAAGCCCCGACCCGGCCCGGTCGATACCTGCTCGAGATCGACGTCGTGCACGAGTTCGTTCGCTGGTTCGCGTGCGCCGTGCGGGTCGAGATCGACGTGCGAGCTCCCGACGGAGCGACCGGGCTCCACGTTCCCGAAAAGGCGCCGAGGTGGCTCGCAGCCGCCGATCCAGACCTCTTCGATCGCGTGACGCGGCTCTGCGGGCTGGAACACGACGAAGCGCGAGCCTCGCTGTTCCGTCCGGCCCGCCCGTCGACGTGCCGATTCCCGCTCTGGGGGGTCACGCGGTCCGCGTGCGACCGGCGACGTCCGACCTGAGGGTCATCGACAACACGTTCTGGGGCCGATATCACCTACCGCCGCCGGAACTCGCCGCCCCGGGGGTGGTCGTCGATCTGGGCTCGAACATCGGGTTGACGATGAGCCACTTCGCATTGCTGTTCGCGAATGCCCGTATCGCGGGCGTCGAGCTTGACAGTGGGAACGCCGTGCTCTGTCGCCGGAACATCGCCGCGTGGAGCGATCGCTGCACGGTCCTGCAGGCGGCGATCTGGTCGGACGACGGCGAGGTCGCATACCACCGCAACCCCGACGAAGCCTGGGCCTACCGTTTCGGCGTTCGAGGCGACGGCGCGGCCGTCACGGTGAAGGCGAGGACGCTGGACACCGTGCTCGAGTCCATCCTGCCGAACGAGACCATCGACTTCCTGAAGGTCGACATCGAGGGCGCGGAGCAGCACCTGCTGAGGGCCGGCGGGAACTGGGTCGACCGCGTCCGCGTGCTGAAGGTCGAGACGCACGAGCCGTATTCAGTGGCGGCATGTGTCCGGGATCTCGGTCGCATCGGGTTCTCCGCGCGCCCCGACGACGCACACTGGGGAGGAGCGGTCGTCGCGCGCAAGGCGTGACCACGAGCAGACGGCGCTAGCCGTCGCTTGCGCTCGCGGCCGTCATGTGCAGACGGCGACGATCGTGGCCCACTTCCCTCCGTCGACGTGGGACTTCGTGAGCAGCACCAACGGATTCAGGCCGTAGTGGGATAACAGTCGCTCGAACTCGGTCGCGGTCCACTCGCGCACGTGTCGAGGATTTAGCGGCGGGCCGCCGTGATCGTGCCCGTACTCCTGGAGCCTATCCGGCGTGGAGACGACCGCCCCGAGGCATCCCGAGCGGCGGATCTTGTCGAGCAGAATTTCTGGCCGTGTCAGATGCTCGATCACGTCAGCGGCGACGAGCAGTGATCGCTGCGCCTCCGGGATCGGCTCGGGGCCGAGCACGTTGTACCGCTGAAAGCGTACGCCCGGGGGCGCGTCGATCTCCAGCACGTCCAAGCCGAGAACGCAGTGATCGTCCGCCAATCTCTGAAGCTTCTTGGCGTCGCCGCAGCCGATGTCCACGATCAGCGGTGCTCCCACAGCGCGGGCGACGAGCCCTGCGAGCTTGTAGACGTCGGGCTGCCACGGCTCGTCCTCGGGGATGGGATCTGGCGACGGATCCTCTCGGTGGACGTATCGCGGTGGCGTGAAGTAGCGGTCGCTCATGATGCTTCCTGGTGTAGTGCTCGCCGCGTGCGGACGATTTCATGCGAGCGTTGATTAGAAAGCCCCGCGTCCCCGCAAGACCGCCGAGGCCGTCATTCCGAGAATGCGCAGGTCGCGTCCGATGGAGAGGTTCTCGATGTAGTCGGACTCGACTGCGATGCGCTCGTCCAATCCGAGTGCTCCCCGGCCGTAGACCTGCATCGGGCCGGTGAGGCCTGGCTTGACGCTCAGGCGCCGACCGCTGCTCAGGCGAGTAACGGTCGACGAACTCGACCTGCTCGGGTCGCGGACCGACGAGGCTCATCTCGCCCCGCAACACGTTGACGAGCTGCGGAAGCTCGTCGAGGCTCCACCGTCGCAACCACCGCCCGACGCGGGTCGTCCGAGGATCGCACTCCAGCTTGAAGACGGGCTCGGCGAGGTCGTCGACCAGCACGAACTGTGGCAGCAACTCCTCGGCGTTCTCCACCATCGTTCGGAACTTGTGCATCCTGAAAGGTCGTCCGTCGCGCCCCGCGCGTAGCTGTGAGAAGAAGACCTGTCCACGGCTGTCGAGCGCGATCGCAAGCGCGATGACGAGAAACACCGGAGAGAGCAGGACGAGCGCGACCGAGCTGCTCACGACGTCGAGAGTGCGCTTCAGCAACAAGGTCGAACGCGAGAGGTCGCCGGTCGTGTACTCGAGGACCGGGAGCTCCGCGAGGTGCCCCAGTCGGACGGCGGCGCTGAACGCGGTCCGGCCCGGAGGAACGATGCTGAGGAGCACTCCGCGTTCGCGGACCGTGTCGACGATCTTCGCGGTGCTCAGCTCGTCGAGAGACGCAGGCGTGACGATCACTCGATCGACGCCCGCGAGCCATTCGTCCGCCCCGCTCTCGAGCACCTCGCGCATCGAGCGCTGTTCGACGATGGTCATGTGGAGATCCGGGAAGAGCTCGAGCTTTCGCTTTACCGACCTCGTGCTCTCCGCAGTGCCGACGATCGCGACACGCTCGGGGGGAGTTACGAGACGCCAGAACCAGCGGGCGCCGGCGCGTAGCGCGACCGCAGCAGAAGGCGGCGATCGTTCCGGCGATGATCGCGCTCGACGCGTCGGGTCTGCCCGGGGGAAGCACCTCGAGGAAGAGCGAGAGCCCGGACATCCCGATCAGCGCCCAGAGGACGATCTGCGGGATCTCGTCGACCGTCAGGTGCCTCAGCGAGCGACCGTCGGCTTCGTAGAGCCCGAGCAGTTTCGCGACGACGATCCACGCGGGGAGGTAGAAGAGCGCCCAGGCGAGCTGACCGGCATTGCCGCTGCCGATGACCACGAGCGAGCCGGTCGCGAGGAGCGCGCCGCGATATCCGCATACGCGAGGAACCGACGGAGGAGGACGTACCGCCACGTCGGCGACGCCTTGCGCGGCCACACGCCTTTGGCCTGGGCGGGACCGAGGACGTCGGCCGAATGCCTTTCGTCCAGCACTCCCGTCCTGACGGCCAGAGACGGAGACTCACGCACGGGCGACCGAACCGTAACCGACATCGGTGACGACATCCGACGCCGCGGAAAACGACCGGGCACGGCGCGAAGGCTCCCGGCGCCTGCTCAAGAATCGCTCAAGCACGACAAACGCCACTGTGTCACCCGACGGAGTTTCCAAGCAACCCCTTGAAGAGGGGGGAGCGCGGATTCAGCTCGATCGCCCGGCGCAAGCTTCGCTCTGCTCCGCGGACGTCGCCGAGCTTGGTCTCGATACGTGCAGCTGTGAGCCACAGTCGCCAATTTCGGGGATCTCGCTCGATTGCCTGCTCGATTCGAGTTCGCGCCCGCGGGAGATCACCCTGTCGCTCGTGAACGAGCGAGAGCTGCAGGTAGGGGCTTGCGGCCCATGGCTGGATGTCGCGTGCCGCAGTCGCTTCGCCTTCAGCGTCATTGAGGTCGCCTCGCCGCGACGCTTCTTCGCTCCGTGCTATCGCTCGCTGGGCGAGCAGCGGGATGAGCTGTGCCCCGATCGCGGCCCAGGCGACCACGAGAATCGCGACACCGATGCCGAAACGCCTCCGCGCACCGAGCGGCGGCCGCTCGTCCGGCCGGACGAGTCGAGCAGGGCTCACGGTGCTCGTCGCCGCCCCGGTCAACAGGCCGAGCGCGACGAACCCGACGACGCTCACCGCGGTCATCTCCCACATCCAGTCGACGCCGGCGGCGAACGCGTAGCCGGCGAAGGCGGCCGTCAGTGCGGCGGCGGCCACTCGCGCGTCTCCGTCGGCGCCCAGCGCCCGCCGAGCACCTTCGACGAGAGCGAGGAGGACGAGCGCGATCACCAAGACGAAGCCGACGAGGCCCAGCTCGCCGAGGGTTTCGAGGTACAGGGAGTGTGCGTCCCTGACGAAGTAGGTGAACGATGCGTGCTCCGACCACCACTGCTCGAACGAGCCCGCGCCGAGACCACGAAGAGGATGGTCTTTCCACTCGTCGACTGCAGCCGTCCAGAATTGCCATCGACCGCTGCCCCGGCCGCTCAGGAGATGCGTTTGCACGAAGTCTCCTCGTCCGATTGCGTTCAGGTCCGCGGGAGACTGCTTGAACGTGTCGAACCTCCGGACCGGGTGGCTCGCCAGAGCAGCGGCGACGACGGCGGCGACGGCCCCGATCGTGGCGACCGCCCCGATCCAGCGCGCGGGCTCCGCCTGCCGTCCGAGTGCTCGATCTCCGATCCAGTATGCGGCCCCGGTCGCGCAGCAGGCGACGACGATCAGCAGTGCCGCTTCACGGCCCTGGCTGCGAACGAGAGCAGTGCCGAGCGGACCGTTGACGAGCTCGTCGCGCTCCAGCAGGACGACGACCGCAACCGCGGCGCCCAGGAGAGCGGCGGCGGCGGCGCCCGCAGCCCTCCAGCGGCGCTCGGTCAGCGCGAGGAAGACGACCGCTCCGAGGAGGGCAGTGCCGACCCCGCCTCGGGACGAGGTGAGATAGATGACCGCCGCCAGAACAGGGATCGGAGCGAGGGCGATCGCGCGAACCTGGGCGTCCCTCCCGACGAGCGCAACGCGCAGGAGGAGCGGTATCCCGAGTGCCACGAACACCCCCAACCCGTTCCAATACCCGAGCGGGAAGCTCAGACGAGTCACCGAGGAGGGGAGAAACGCCGCGAGACCTCGATCCGAGAAGAGACCGGGAACCAACCGGCTCGCGAGCGCAACCGTCGCGACCGCGACGATCGCGAACGCGAGGGCGTTGCACCAGAGCGCGACGTCGCGCCGTGTCGCCAGCAGGGCGACGAGCACGTAGACGCCGAGGTACAGCATCGTTCGGTTGAACTCGGCGAACGCGGCTTCTGCGCTCGGCGACCAGAAGGCCGAGGCGAGGGTCCAGGCGGCGAGCGCGGCCACGAGGCTTCCCGTCACGACCGCGACCGGCGTGAGCGACGACGACCTGACCAGCCCGAACATGATCGCGACCGCGACGCCCCACCAGATCGCGACCGCGAGTGTCCCACGGCTCGTCAACGCGAAGCTGCCGTTGTCCCACGCGATCCAAAAGACTGCCCCGGCGACGAGGCCGCCATAGAGCCATCGCCACTCTAGAGCCCCAGCCCTCACGCGGTCAGCCCGCACACGGGGGTAGGCTAACCGCGGTGCTGGAAAGCTCTCGACGCGGCGAGCCTACGCCCACGAGCGTGTTCCGCCTGGTGGTCGCAGTCGGCATCTGCTCGGCCGCCGCGCTGCCGGCCGTGTCCCTCGCCGGCGAGCAGCCACCGGCTCAGCCCGGTGCCTCCGCGGTACAGCAGTACGTCGAGGACGTGCCGACCGCGAACGGGCAGTCGACTCCCGGCATCACGAAGCCGGCGGCGCAACCTCTCTCTCCCGCCGCCCTGAGCGCGCTGCGCCGATCGACGCCTGCGACCGCGGGCGCGCTGAGGACGATCGCCACTTCGCCCGCGTACGGCGCGCCGAAGACCGGTGCGTCGAATGCGGGCAGCGACGCGATCCGAGCTCCTCGCCGGGGGGATCGCTCGGAAGCACCGCGGATGCGATCGGCACAGCGAGCGATGCGCCACTGGTCGGCCTGCTGGTCGTCCTGATCGCGACGAGCATCGGCGCGGTCGGCCTAGCGGTTCGGCGCGGGCGAGCCTAGTCGGGCGCTCCGCAACTCGAAACAGCGAGAAGTAGGCGGCTCTGTCTGTGAATCGCTAACGCGCCCAACTTGGGCTGTCGCACTCGAGCGAACCATGAGGGCCACGCGAGGGCCACACAAGCGGCCGAGACGCACCGAGACTGCAACGTCTGTCGGGCAATGGATGTCGCCATGTAGAGCCAAATCCCAGACGCGCCGAACGCAGCCGAGACTCCATTCGCGTACTCGCAATGAAGGGATCCCCGGTTCGAGCCGGGCGGCGTCGGCTTGATTCGTGGCCTCGGATTGCCGTTGCATCGCCTGGTTCCACGGCGCTCGTGAGTAGCCGGTGAGTACGACCTCGCCGGTCTGAACCGCGTGACCTTTTGCTGCGCCGCGCTGCTCTTGAGCGTCTTGCTACGCGGCCCGGGCTACGACAGGCGACGCGCCGAGAGTGGCGAAGATGGCCTCACCCTCGAGCGAGGCCCTCGCATTACCGCAGCGACCGAGCCCGAGGAGCGCGTACGCCTGCTCGACGACGCTGCCGAAGTCGGCCCAGCGTTCGGCTGCGCGCCGATAGAGCTCGCCTGCCTCCTGCACCCGACCCCGCGCCTCAGCGAGTCCCGCGAGTGCTGCCGGGCGAGCGCAGGAATCCCAGGCCGAGGCTTGCTCGCTCCGGTCGAGGAAGAGGTCGAGCAGCTCGAACCAGCCCGATGCAGTTGCGATCCGAGCGGGCCAGGTGAGGCTCGCCGAGCGCCAGCCCCCCTCCTTGCGCGTCTTCTCTTCGATCTCGCGGACGAGCTCGAGGGCATCGCGGTCGTTTGCTCCACGCCAAGCGACGAGCGCGGCCGCCATCAACCCGGGAACGAGGACCTGCGGGTCACCACTTTCCCGCGCCCACGGCAGAAGCGCGTCGACGTGCTCCGCGGCGAGGGCGAGCTCTCCTCGATGCACGAGCAGTTGCGCAAGCTCGACGTGAGCAAACACCGCAAGCTGTCCACCGCCACGCTCCTCGACCCAACCCAGGACCTCACCGGCTTCCTGCTCGAGCTCCTCCCACTCTCCCAAGTGGTAGAGAGCGCGCAACCGCTCGCCGCGACACCAGATCGCAGCTGCGTCCAAACCCCGGGCGCGGGAGAACTCGATTCCCTCGTCCCACGCGGCCCGGCCTGCGTGCATGGACTCGAAGACCGAGAGCCCGTCCGCGAGGTTGTTCATGGCGACCGCGGTCGCCCGCCCGAGGCCGAGCCGAAGTCCGAGATCGACGGACTCGCGAAGGTCGTCGACCGCGCCCGGATCCCCGTCGTAGCCTCGGGCCGTCGCCCGGGCCTGCAGGAGCGCCACGACGTCGGCGACACCGAGCTCCTCAGCCAAGGCGAGGCCCTTCTCGACGTACGCCATCGCTCTTTGGGGATGGCCGGCGATCGCGAGCTGATGCGCTGCGCCTCCGTACGCACCGACGAGGTCCGGCCGCGGATCGCGCTCGAGGATCGCGATTCCTTCCTCGGCGAGCTGCTCCGACTCGAGCGATGTTCCCTCGAGCCCACATCGCCTGAGAGAGGCTCCTCATGATCGGGGCGGCGGCGAACGGGTCGGACTCGCGCAGTACCCCGATCGCGTACTCGTACGCTTCTCTCGCCTCCGCGACGTCGCCGCGCATGCCGAGAACTGGGGCGAGCTTCGCAAGCACGTGGGCCCTCACGATCTCGTCGTCTCCTGCGAGCTCGAGTGCGCTGCGGAGGTAGGTCACGGCTCGCTCGGTGTCGAGCTGGAACGCCCGATCTCCGGCGAGCACGAGGAAACGCCGCAGACTGGCTTCCAGTTCGGGACGCTTCTCGCCCGTCGCCCTCATCAGCTCGACCGCCTGGCCGTAGTGGTGGACGAGGGTCTCCGCCTGATCCTCGAGCCGCTCTCCGGCAGTCGTCTCTATCCACGCTGCAACCGCGACATGCTTCTCGGCGCGCGGCGAGCGCGGGATCTGCTGGTACGCGACGTCTCGTACGAGCGCATGCCAGAACGAGAACTCGTCCTCGCCGTCGATCGACGACAGGCGAACCGGGCGCACGAACTCGCGACGAACGAGCTCGTTGAGATCGGCTCGAACCTCGTCTCGATTACGCTCGCCGATCGTCGCGAGGGCTCCGCTCCAGAAGATGCGACCGACGACGGCTGCATCGTGCACGAGCACCTTGAGGTCAGGACGGAGCGTGTCGATGCGGGCTGCCATGAGCGCCTGCACGGTCTCGGGCACCGCAAGGCCCTCTACGTCGCCGCGCTCGACGAGCATGCGCGCGAACTGCTCTGCGTAGAGCGGGTTTCCCCCGGCGCGCTCGAGGAGCGCAGCCTGGGTCTCCGCGGGAAGGAGCGTGCGGTCGAGGAGGACCTGGAGGAGCCTGCCCGTTTCCTCCAGGGACAGCGGCGACAGCGAGATCGTGGTCGCGTTTCGCTTCCCCCCGCCCCAGCTCGGCTGCCGCTCGAACAGCTCCGGGCGAGCCGTGCAGAGCAGGAGAAGCGGCACCGGCGTGCTCCAGTCGAGGAGGTGCTCGAGGAACTCGAGCAGCGCGCCGTCGGCCCAGTGGAGATCCTCCACGACGAGGACGCACGGACGTCGCGCGGCCATGGCCTCGAGGAAACGGCGCCAGGCCGTAAAGGCCTCCTCCCGGCTGACCGCAGCGCCGTCGCCACCCGCACCGACGAGCGGTGCCAAACGCGATCCGAACCAGGCCTCCTCCGACTCGTCCGCGAAGAGCCCGGCGACGGTCTCCTGGAGCTTGGACGCGGCGACGTGCTGGTCGTCCGACTCGAGGATCCCGGCTTCGGCCTTGACGATCTCGCCCAGCGCCCAGAACGTGATGCCCTCGCCGTAGGGCAGGCAGCGCCCGTGACGCCACGTGATGAGGTCGGGCCGGTCGTCGAGAGCAGTGCGGAGCTCGGTGACGAGGCGGCTCTTGCCGATCCCCGGCTCCCCGATCACCGTGAGGAGCTGCACGGAGGACTCCCGCTCGGCACGTGCGAACGTATCGATGAGGAGCGCACGCTCGTGCTCGCGTCCGACGAACGGTGCCTTCGTCGCCGCCTCGGGCTGGCCGATACGGCTCCGCGCGTGCGTCGCGCGCCAGACGGCGATGGGCTCGGCCTTCCCCTTCGCGGCAACCGCGTCGAGCGGCGCGAACGTGATGACGCCCTCCGTCGAGCGCCGCGTCGTCTCGTCGACGATGACGGAACCGACCGGCAGCCGCCGACTGGAGACGCGCGGCGGTGTTGACGACGTCGCCCGTGACGATGCCCTCTCCGCGCTCCGGGCGAGCGCCTAGGGCAACAACGGCCTCGCCCGTCGTGACAGCCGCGCGCACGGCGATGTCGAGGCCCTCTGAGCGCAGCTCCTCGATCGTGTCGAGAATCCGGAGCGCCGAGCGAACCGCGCGTTCGGCGTCGTCTTCGTGCGCGACCGGCGCTCCGAAGACGGCCATGACGGCGTCCCCGATGAACTTCTCGACTGTGCCCCCGAACCGCTCGATGTCGGTCTTGACGCGCTCGTGGTACGGACGCAGCGTTGCGCGGACGTCCTCGGGGTCGGCGCGGTCCGACTGGTTGGTGAACCCGACGAGGTCGACGAAGAGCACGGAGACGACCTTCCGCTCCTCCCCGGCCGGCGTTTCGGCGACGAGCAACTGCCCGCATGTGAGGCAGAAGCGTGCTCGCTCGGGGTTCTCCTCTCCGCAGTGTGGGCAGACGAGCACGCGTGGATCTTCGCAGCGGCCCGAGGTGACGTCTACGCCGCAGGCGCCGGCAAGGAAACCGGCACGGGAGCGGACACGATCCTCCGCGCGCCGTGCTCGGAGTCCCGCTCTGCGCCAGGGCACGATCGAGCGCCTCGCTTCGAGCACGCGAATCTCAGTTGGCAGCCACCCCGACGACATGGCCCTGGGCGTCCGCGAACACACCGAACGTCACTCCGGGCACCTGTTGGGCGGGCTGGATCGTCCTCCCGCCGAGCTGCTCCGCGCGCGCCAGCGTTGCCTCGACGTCCTGGACGCCAACGAAGAATAGAACTGCATCGGTGCCACCCTGCAGCGGACCGATCGCAGTCGGAAGTGCGCCCTCGACACCCGGATCCACGAAGGTGTAGCCGGGAAACGCGCCTTCGGAGTACTGCCAACCGAACAGCTCGGCAAAGAACGCGCGGGTCGCGTCGGGATCCTGTGAGCGGATCTCAGCGTGAATGACGGGATGGGGCATGGGAGCCTCCTTCGACGAGTTCACGGGTCGGCGGTTCCGACCCCTGATGACACGACGAGCGGACGACTGTGAAATCGACACACCCCGGTGTTCCGCGTTTCTCCGTGACGTCGACATAAAAGACCGTGATCGCCCGAAGGCGCTCGTCGCCGCGCCACGCGAGGCGACGAGGAAGGTGGGAAAGACGCCCCCCTGTCCGGGGTCCTGGCGTCGCCTCACAACGAACCCCCGCATCTACGGGGGTTTCGTTCACTGCGGCGAGCTCGTTCGTGTACGTCGCGCTAGGCGGTTCCGAGTGCGCCCCTGATCCTCTCGATCGCCGCGCTCTCTTCCTCCTTCACGCCGCCCTTCGCCTCGGCAACCGCATTCGCGACGTCGAGCACGAGCGTGCGATAGGCCTCGAGCTCGTCCGGGGCCTTCTGGGTGAGCAGGGCCACCGACGCGCCCAGGGCGCTCATCGTCCCCTCCACGACCTCCTTCGGAGACGCGACCAGGCCGAAGCCCGTGCCATGGGTTCCGGAGAGGTCGCGGACGAGCTCGCTCTCGCTGTCGCGATGCGCGGCGAGCTGCCTCGCGACGGCCTTCGCCTCACCGAAGCTGTCGGTGAAGTCGCGATGGGCCGTGGAGACGAGCAGACCCGCGCCCGTCACGCCCTGCTGGAGCTCCTTCCATTCGTCCTCGGTGAAGTCCGTCTTAGCTGCCATGTTCCCTCCTCGGCCGGTTCGGGTTGATGGTCGATTGTGGCCGAGGCGGCACGATCAGCGCTCGATGATGTTGTGGACCTCGAGGATCTCGGGCTCCCCGGAGAACTCGATGCCGACGTCTGCGAGAATCGGCATCAGGCGCTCGCCGTAGGCCGCCAGCTGCTCGCGCGAGTCCCAGATCTCGCTCACGCGCAGGTTCCCTTCCGAGCCGAAGCACACGTGGTAGCTCATGCCGTCGGGGGGCAACTCGATTCCAGCGTCTTCGTGACGCCGGACTGCCTCGTCGTACTTGGCGGCGGTCATCGCGACCGGGCTGAAGCGGACAACGACGCTCATCTTCTGCTCCTTCGTTTCCATCGGGACAGCGGAGTTCGAACGAACTCCCTGCTGCGCTCGGGCCGGTGCCACAGTCGAAGAGCAAGTGCCGAGCCTCGACGGCTTCAGAGACACCCGATGCGCGTTTTCACCCTAGCTGTAGCGAGGGGGAGAGCATGGTGCGCTCTCCCCCTCGTCGCTCTGCGGACTTGTCCGCTTCGCGCGGAGCTCAGTGCGACAACGCGGCCGCGGCGTTCACCATCCCTGCTCCGAAGAAGGAGGTCTGGCCCGAGCCTCCCGTGCATTGGCGCGGATCGTCCGCCGGCCAGCTCGCCGGGCAGGCCAGCGGCGTCGCCGACGAGCGCAGCAGCGCTGCAACGGCTCCCTGCGGCATGCCCGGGTGGGCCTGGCGAATCAGCGCCGCGACGCCGGCGACGTGCGGCGAGGCCATCGAGGTGCCGCTGATCCAGACGTATCGACCGCCGCCTGTCAGGACGGCCCGGTTGGCGTTGCGAGAGAGCCTCCCAGGTTCCGGTCGCGTCGGTGCTCGACCAGCCGGCGAGGATGCGCCCACGCCCGATACGCCGTGGCGGGCGTCTGCGGAGCGTCGCCGCCCGGGGCGGTGACGTCGATCGGCGAGCCGACGTTCGAGTAGCTCGCGAGGGTGTTGACCCCGCTCGCCGAGACGGTGACGACGCCGGGCAGCTCCGCCGGTGCGACCCGGCAGTTGTTGCGAACCTCGCGGACGATCGCGGTGTCCGGCGGCCAGTCGGGGCTGATCTCGTCGGTCGTCGGATGACCGAGATCCTGCGCCTCGTTCCCGGCGGCGGCGACGATCACGACGCCGCGCTGCTGCGCGTAGCGGGCGGCGTCTGCGAGGTCACGGAGGATCGCCCGCTGCCCGGCCTCGTTGGCGCAGAAGTAGAGATACGGGATCGGCGAACAGGCTGAGGTTCACCACGTCCAGGCGCTGGTCGCCGGCGTACCGGAGAGCCGCCGCGACCGAGTCGGCGAAGCAGAAGCCCACGATCGTGCAGGCCTTCAGGCCGACGATCGTCGCTCCGGCGCGACGCCCTCGATGCCGATGCCGTTCAGCCGCCCGGCGATCGTCGTCGAGACGTGAGTGCCGTGGCCCTGGAGGTCCTGGACGGCGGATTTCTTCGAGCAGTCGCCGTTGGCAATCTCTTGCGGGTCGGCGGTCGGCGTCGTGCTGTAGATGAACGAGCACGACAGCGCCACATCGATCGCACCGGCGAGATCCGGATGTGTGAAGTCGACGCCGCCGTCGATGACGCCGACCTTCACGCCGGCGCCTGTGGCCGTTGCGTGGGCAGCGGTCGCGTGGATGACGCGCATGTCCCACTGGCAGGCGCGCCAGCGGCTCGGTGCCGCCTGATGGCGCATAGGCCGTCGAGCAGAGCCCGGCCGCGGTTGCCGGCGTCGATGGCGGCCGTGTTTTCGGCGGACGCCGTCTGGACGGCAACGACGAACAGCAGTGCCAGCGCTGCTCCGACGAGACGCCCGCCACGACGGCGCGAGCGTACGCGGACAGTGTCGAATCCGATCATCTGTTCCCCTCCCAATTCGAATGTCGAGGACGCCGTCGCGTACCCACTCGCGGCGTCTGCGAAACACCGCCTTCACAAGCGAGCGGCCCGCAGCCGCGTCTCAGGTCGTTCTTCGACGCGCGGCCGACTGGGCGCGCGAAGCCTCGGATGACGGTCGCGAGTGCGTCACGCCACGCCCGCTCCTCGTCTCCCTCGGGAAGGTTCCTGAGCACCGCTCCGCGTAGCTCGGCATTCGCCAGGCCCTCGAGCATCGCGTTGAACTCGACCGCAGCCTCGGGCACCGACTTCTCTCCGAGCAAGCCCGCGGCTTCGAGTCGTCCGACCTTGGCCGACGAGCTGGTTCCACGCGCGCGTCCTCGCGGCCGTGAGCTCGGGGCCGGCCTGCATGCCCGGAATGGCGCGCTGGAACGCGATGCGATAGAGCGCCGGATGCTCGAGCACGAGCGGACGGAAGCCGTTCAGGCCGAGGTCGATGAGATCGGCCACCGGGTCGTCCGTCTCCTCGAGCGCGCCGATCCGCTCGAACAGGAACTCGAAGGCTCCTTGCGCGACCGCGTCGACGAGGAGGCCGTCCCTCGATCCGAAGACGCTGTAGACGGCCCGGGTCGTGGTGCCGGCCTCGCGCGCGACTCCGCGGACGGTGAGGGCCGCCGGGACCACCACTCTCGACGAGGCGCTCAGCAGCAGCTCGAAGCGCCAGTGCGCGTCTCGTCGTCGTGCTCGCGCGGGCGACCCATGCTTGACATCGTATCGGCACGTGTTACGATACGCGTAACGTAACGCGTGACGAAAGGAGAGTCATGTACGTCATCGTTCAGCACGCGATCAAGGACCCGTCGATCGCCTTCGACCGCGGTCGGAAGCTCATGGTGGGCGAGGATGCGCCTCCGAGCACACGGGTCCTGCAGTTCCTGCCGAGCCTCGACGGGTCCGCCGTCACCTGCCTGTGGGAGTCCGCCTCGGTGGGCTCCGTCCAGGGCTACGTCGATGAGTGCTCGGCGACTCGAGCGACAACGTCTGCTACCCGGTCGACGCCGAGCACGCGTTCGCCGACGCGCCGACCGAGCTCGCGCGCGTCACCCGCGCCGAGCCCTCGTCTAGGAGGCGTCGGTCCGGTCCAACGAGACGTGCCGCGCGCCGAGCGCGGTCGCGAGCGTTCGGTGCGCGGCACTCGTGCCGAGCACGGCCGAGCGGGTGAGGTCGATCCCGTGGCGACGTGCGAAGGCGAGCGGGAGCCCCGGAAGCGGCACGCGGCACCAGCAGATCGGCGCGCCGCCCGGGTGCGGGCAGATCGCCGCCTCGACGGTGCCGGAGACGACGCTCCGCGACCGCCGTGACGGCGGCGGCCAGAGCTGCGGTCGTGCCGTCCGGACGCCAGTCGAAGACGAGGTGCGGCGCCTTCGGGTCCGCTCCGGCGAGCGCCTCCTCCCATCCTCGGCGACCCACCGCGGCGGCGGCGACGAGCACGCCCGAGCCTCTCGCGTCCTTCGCCGGGGCGCGCTCGAACGGCACGCGTTCGACGACGGCGAAGCCCTCGTCGTCCGCAGGCGCCTCGAGCTCGCGGAAGCTGCGCATCTGCCGCGTGGGGGAGAGCACGCCGGGCTCCGAGCGGGCGGCGGCGTTCAGCTCCTCGGGAGTGAGGAGCTTGCCGAACCGATCGAGGAGGCGCTCGACGAGGTTGATCTGCGCCTGGGCGAGCGGGGTGTCGAGCCAGACGCAGCGTGCGGAGATCCCGTGGCGCGTCGCGGCCTCGACGACGTAGCTGCGCGAGGCGCGTGTGAGGTAGGTGTTGTCGAGCACGACCTCGCGTGCGCCCTCGGCGAGTGCCTCGTCGAGCGCTGCCGCGAGGTCGCGCAACGAGCCGCCGCGCTCGTCGCGGTTGAGCCGGAGGTACCCGCGCGCGACGAGGTCCGCCGCGAGTCGCGACTTCCCGGCTCCCGGGACGCCCATCACGAGCACGACGTCGCCCGCCTTCCTCGCGACGCCGACGGCGCTCGGGTGCGGCCGAGCCGCGCTCGCTCGCCGTCGTCGAGCTGCAACGAGGCTGCGTGCGCGGCCGACCGCGCGGTCTCCGGTCGGCGGGCTCCGGGGACGACCACGACGTTCGGCGCGAGGTCGAGGATCCACGCGAGCGCGACCTCGGCTTCCGGCACGCCGCGCTCGCGGGCGATCTGCGGCCAACGTGCTCGCGGCGGGGGAGCCCTCGCGCGCGACGCGGCCCGCCGAGCGGCGAGTGCGCCATCAGCGTGATCCCGGCGTCGACGCAGCGGTCGAGGATCCCGCCTCGCAGCGCGCCGTCGTCGAACGGGCTCAGCGCGACCTGGACGGCCGTGATCGGGGCGTGCTCGAGCGCCTCGTCCAGCTGCGCGCGGTTGACGTTGCAGACGCCGACTCGAGGCACGAGGCCGTCGTCGACGAGTCGGGCGAGCGCACGCACGGACGTGCGCCACGGCGTCCGTGGATCGGGCGCGTGCAGGAGGTAGAGGTCGACAGGCTGTCCGTCGAGCGCGGCAAGGCTTGCCTCGCAGTCGGCGCGGATCGAGCGTGCGCGTCCGTCCGGCACCCAGTGCCGTGCCGGACCTGCGCATGCCGCCCTTCGTCACGATGCGCGCGCGGTCGCCGCTCCCGCTCTCGCGCAGCGCACGAACGACGAGCCTCTCGTTGTGGCCGAGCTCGTTCTCGCCGCGGCCGTACGAGTGCGCGGTGTCGAACACCGTGATCCCTGCCTCGGCCGCCGCGGCGATCGTCTCGAGCGCGCGCCGGTCGTCGCGCTCCTCGTCCGTCGAGAGGCGCATGCAGCCGAGGCCGACGCGCAGCTCGCCGGGCCCGAGCCAGTCCATCACGCCTGCCCGGAGGCGCGCACGAACGCCTCGAGCCGGGCTGCTTCGTCCTCGACCTCCCGCCACGCCGCCCTGGGAACGCGCGCGAACGGCTCCAGCCTCACGCGACCGTCTTCGAGTGCCCACGTGCCGGCGACGAACCCGTCGACGAGAAACGTCGGCCGCACCTCTCCGCCCTCGATCACGGCTCCCCGGTGCTCGTCGGAGATGACGCGCCGGCGATCGTCGTGGCTCAGCACGAGGCTGTCGAAGCGCGGGAGGAGCCGCGCCGGTGCAGGCGTGTGGCCCGGCGGGAGGGCGGCACGCGGGAGGTCGTAGAGCTCGCGACCGAGCTCGTCACGGAAGGGTCTGAGCCCGAGCCGCTCGAGCCCTGCGCGCAGGACGCTCAGCGGCAGGCCGGTCCACTGCGAGATGTCGGCACCGCTGGCCGGGCCGAACGCCGCCAGGTAGCGGCGGACGAGGTGTTCCGCCGCGGCGTCTCCCAGCGGCGCCGTCCGCGCCGAGCCAGGTCCGAGCAGGAACGAAGGTCCCTCCGGCCGTGTGCGACCGCCACGCGGAGGCCGACGGTCCGTGGATCAGGCCGGCGCGCGCGGAGAGCGCGAACCAGACGAACCAGGGCCGTCGGTCCTCGATACCCAACTTCGGCCGGCCGAGCGCCGCGAGCAGCTCCGGTCGCGCGCGCGGACGTTCGGCCGCGAGCGCCGCGAGGCGCTCGCCCTCTGCTTCGAGGTCGGCCTCCTCCCCCAGCGCGGACAGCTGTCGCTGCAGCTCTCCGATGCGTCGTTCCCGATAGATCCCGGCGTACGAGAGGTAGTCACGAGCGCTGACGAGGTGCAGCGTGCTGCGCATCAGCGTCGCCTTGACGACGTGCCGCCTCGCGATCGCCCGCGTGAGATCGTCGGCGCGGAAGCCGTCGACGCGTGACCACAGCCCGATGTACGGCGAGGGCGGCCACTGCGCCTGGACGCCCGCCACGCGCTCGAGCGCGCGCGTCACCGTCAGGCGGTGCCGGCGCAGCAGGAGCTGGCGCGCGAGCGTGGCGCGGTTCAGCTCGCGGAGCGTGAGGGTCCGCATCCGCTGAAGATACGTGCCGCTCACCGGGACGCTTGCAGGCATTTCGCACCGAACCGCGAACCGGATGAGCCCGATGCGCATCTCGCTCGTGGTCCTCGTCCTCGCGTTCGCCGGGCTGCTCGCGGTCGACCTCGCACCGTCGTCGACGCCGCATGCCGCGGTCGTCGTGCCTACGCGCGCACTCGCCGCGGCGAAGCCCACACCGGAGACCGTCGAGGTCGCGTTCGTCCGAAACGGCTGGATCGTGCGCGTCGAGCGTCTCGTCCCGAAACGCATGTCGCCCGCAGAGGCCGCGCTGCGAGAGCTCACGCAGGGACCGACGCGCGCCGAGCGGCGCAAGGGGATCCGGACGGCGCTCCCGGAGCGTGCGCGACTCCGCTCGCTCCGCACCGACGGCGAGACGTGGTTCGCGAGCTTCTCGCGCTCCACGCTCGGCTCGGGCTCGGCCGAGACGAAGCGCACGCGGCTGTGGCAGATCGCAGCGACGCTCGCGCTCCAGGGTGACCAGGAGCTCGTGTCGCTCGCCGCGGAAGGACGGTTCGTGACGACGGCCCGGCTCGGGGTGCGTCCCGGTCGCTGGAGCGCGGAGACGGGCGAGAACGACTACCCGTACGTCGTCCGCGGCGTGCAGCGTCGCCTCGTCGCTCTCGGGTACCTCGACGCAGCCGAGGTCACGGGGTCGCTCGACTACCTCACCGAGCAGGCGCTCATGGCGTTCCAGGGGTGGGAAGATCTCGATCGCACGGGCACCGTGACCGGCCAGACCCAGGTCGAGCTGTTCAAGGCGTCGCGCCCTCGCCCGGCCGCGCGTCGCACGGGGAGGCGAATCGAGATCTACCGCGACCGCGGCGTGCTGCTCATGACGGAGAACGGCGAGGTCGTGCGCGCGGTGCACACGTCGACCGGCTCGCTGGGTCGCACGCCCGCGGGGGACTTCAACGTGTACGTGAAGTCGCTCTACTCCTGGTCGGTCCCCTTCCACGTCTGGATGCCGTACGCCGCGTACTTCCGCGGCGGGATCGCGATGCACCAGTCGCCCGACGTTCCGTCGTACCCCGCGTCGCACGGATGCGTCCGCCTGCCCGAGGGCGAGGCGGATCGCGTGTACCGCTTCGTCGACGTCGGTACGCCTGTCGCCGTTCGCTGAGCGAAAGGCTCCCGCACGGGCGCGATCGTATCGCCCGCCGCCCGGCCGTTCGCCCGTGGCAAGATCGTCCCGGCAGTGGAGACGATGCGCGCCATCCGCAAGCGCGAGTCCGCCCCCGGGCTCACGCTCGAGGAGGTGCCCGTCCCGACACCCGCGCCGGACGAGGTGCTCGTCCGCATCGAGGCGGCGTCCATCTGCGGCACGGACCTTCACATCCAGCGCTGGGACCAGTGGTCGTCGGAGAGAGTCACGCCGCCGCTGACGCTCGGTCACGAGCTCTGCGGGACGGTCGTCGCGACAGGAAGCGCCGTCCGCGACGTCGCCGAGGGCGACTACGTCTCGGCCGAGAGCCACGTCACGTGCGGCGTGTGCTTCCACTGCAGGACGGGCAAGGCGCACATGTGCGAGCAGACGCGCATCCTCGGCGTCGACCGCGACGGCGGGTTCGCCGACTACGTCTCGGTGCCTGCGAGCGTCGTCTGGCGCAACGACCGCTCGAAGCTTCCGCCGGAGATCGCGTGCCTGCAGGAGCCGTTCGGAAACGCGGTCTTCGCAACGTCGACGCAGGACCTCGCCGGACGTGCGGTCGCGGTGCTCGGCTGCGGGCCGGTCGGTCTCTTCGCGATCGCGATCGCGAAGGCTTTCGGCGCCGGCCGGCTCTTCGCGTCCGATCACGTTCCCTTCCGCATCGAGCTGGCGCAGAAGCTCGGCGCGGACGACGTCGTGAACGTCGACGAGGTCGACGACGTCCCCGCGTGGTTCGTCGAGCGCAACGAGGGAGTCGGCGTCGGCGTCGTATTCGAGATGTCCGGCGCGCTGCGTGCGATCGAGGACGCCTTCGGGATCGTCCGGCACGGCGGCAACGTCGTCCTCTTCGGGATTCCGGCGAGGCCCGCGACGATCGACATCGCCGAGTCGCTCATCTTCAAGAACCTGACAGTGACCGCGGTGAACGGACGCGAGATCTGGGAGACGTGGTACACGACGCGCTGGCTCCTCGAGCACGGCGTCGTCGACCTTCGCCCGCTCATCACCGCCGAGCTTCCGCTCGAGCGCTACGAGGAGGCGTTTGCGCTGCTCGAGTCGGGCGAGGCCTGCAAGATCGTCCTGCGACCGAACGGAGCGACCCCGTGAGCTCGACTCTCGACCGGCAGCTCGGCGCGGAGCTCGACACGCTCCGCGAGGCGCGAACGTACAAGCGCTTCCTCACCCTCGAGTCCGCGCAGGGACCGGTCGTTCGGATGGCCGGCCGTGGCGAGGTGATCGTCCTCTCCTCGAACAACTACCTCGGGCTCGCCGGGCACCCGGAGGTCGTGCGAGCCGGAATCGAGGGGCTCGAGCGCTACGGGGCGGGGACGGCATCGGTTCGCTTCATCTGCGGGACCTTCGAGCCGCACCTCGCCCTCGAGCGAGCGCTCGCCGACCTCTCCGGGACGGAGGCGGCGCTCACGTACGTCTCCTGCTGGAACGCGAACGAGGCCTGCATCCCGAGCCTCACCGACGAGACGACCGTGATCCTCACGGACGAGCTCAACCACGCGAGCCTCATCGACGCGATACGTCTCTCGCGCCCCGCCTCGAAGGTCATCTACCCGCACTCCGACATGACTGCGCTGCGCGACGGGCTCGCGGCCGCTCCGCGGCGACGCGCGCAAGCTGATCGTCACGGACGGCGTCTTCTCGATGGAGGGCGACCTCGCGAAGCTGCCGGAGATCGTCGAGCTCGCCCGCGAGCACGACGCCGTCGTCATCGTCGACGACTCGCACGGCGTCGGCGTGCTGGGGGCGACCGGCCGCGGGACGGTCGAGCACTTCGGCCTGCTCGGCGAGGTCGACGTCATCACCGGGACGCTCGGCAAGGCACTCGGCGGCGCAGCCGGCGGCTACGTCGCGGCGTCGGAGGAGGTCTGCGACGTCCTCGCCCAGCGCTCGCGGCCACAGCTCTTCTCGAACGCCTTGCCGCCGACCGTCGCGTGCAGCGCGCTGCGCTCGATCGAGCTCATGCTCGAGCAGCCGGAGCTGCTCGCCCGCCTCCGCGAGAACACGCGAGCGTTCCGCGACCTGCTCACCGAGGCCGGCTATCGACCCCTCGACGGCGAGGCGGCGATCGTCCCGATCATCATCGGCGAGACCGCCGACGCGATGGCGCTGTCGGCGCAGCTCCTCGACGAGGGCGTCTTCGTCACGGGGTTCGGGTTCCCGGTCGTGCCCGAGGGCACGGCCCGCGTCCGCGTCCAGATGTCGGCCGCGCTCGAGCAGGAGCACCTCGAGCGCGCGATCGAGGCGTTCAGGCGCGTTCGAGCGCGGTGAGCCAGTGACTCGAGGGATGCGACCGCCCCGAATAGGGGACGAGGAACCGTCGCCGGGCCGCCGAATATGCGGCCATGGACAACTGGCCCGTAAACATCGTCGGTCTCGGTCTCATCATCGCCGGCATCCTGTTCGCCTACTTCCTGAACTTCGTCGGGATCATCATCGGTCTGATCCTGGTCATCGGCGGGATCATGGCGCTCTGGATGACATACAGGCGCAAGAAGTATCCGGCGACCTGAGCGCGGCGTTCGCCGCTACCGCTTCGTGAAAACGTAGTCGTTCGCCCGCGCCAGCGCGTGGCAGCTCTGGCAGAGCTGCCCCTGCGCGAGAACGGTGTACCGCGATCCTGAGAGGGCGTACTCGACGTACCGCCAGCGACCGTTCGCCTTCCGCATCACCGCGACCTGGTTCGGACGCGATGGGCGGTCGCCGGACTGCGCGACGGTCTTGACGATCACGGTGCCGTTCGGGTACCTCGCACCCACCTTCCTCTTGCTCGCGTAGACGTTCTTCACGCCGGAGTGCGCACAGGGCGGGCCGCACCGCGTGAACGGCTTCTCGTTGATGCGCGGCCACGCGCGGTAGCCCTCGGTGTACGACGGCAGGCCAGCGGCAGACGTCGACGCGAGCGCGACGACCGCGACCGACGCGGCTGCCGCCGCACCGGCCACTACTCCCACGATCCGAAGACGCACGAACTCGATGATGCACGACCGTTTCGCCCGAGTTGCGAACAGAGCCTTGCGGAGAGTGGCACGCGCTCGCCAGACTCTCGGCGGGAGGTAACGGGTGAATTCCGAGATCGCGTCCAGCATCCCGAAGGAAGAAGCGCTGCAGGCCGTCGAACGCCGGCCGTGGCGCGCGCTCGCGATCCAGCTCCTCGGGCCGATCACGATCGTCGGCGGCCTCGTGTGGGCCGTTGCCCAGCCGTATCGGATCGTGTTCCTGGAGCGAGCAGACCGGGGCGTCTACGACTACCTCTTCCAGGCGCCGCTCCTCGTCGTCCTGGTCGGGCTCGTCTACACGCTCGCGATCGCCCCAGGGCTGATCGAGGATCTCGAGGCAGCAGGAGTCGCGTGATCCCGCGGGCTGAGCTGGCCCACTGGCTCGCGGCGGCGATCGCGCTGCTCATCGGGCTCGTGCTCATCTCCGAGGTGATCGTCGGCACGGAGGTCTTCCGGCGCCGTGCCTGGCGCGCCTACCTCTTCCCGTCGATCGTCGTCGCGTCGACCGTCGGGCTGTGGCTGATCACCGTCTTCTCGACGTTCTCGACGATGCACCTGCTCGCCCACGCCGTCTGGGCGCAGGCGGCGCTCGTCGCCGGCGCCGTGGAGCTCGCGGTCGTACGCGGGAAGCTGCACAACCCACTGTGGTCGCTCGTGCCGGGCTTCGCGCTGTTCGCGTCCGGCGTGGCCTTCCTCGTCCACGAGCCGAACGGGTGGCTGTACTCGCGATCCGCCTTCCTCCACCACTCGATCGGCTGGATGCTCGTGGTCGTCGCGTTGTTCCCGCTCGGGCAGGCGGTGCGGCCGCGTCAGGTGATCTGGCGTGCGGGCTTCGCCGTCACGTTCGTGCTGCTCGCGGTACTGCTCTTCGCCGACCGCGACGTTGCGCCCATCTTCGGCCGCTTCGGTCCCGGCTCCCCGTGAGGAGACGGCTCGTCCTGCTCGGCGCGGTTCTCGTCGCGCTGCTCGTGCCGTCCGCGGCCTTCGCGCACGTCACGCTGCAGAGCTCGGAGCCGGTGACGCAATCACGGGTCGAGACCCCGCCGAAGGAGATCCGACTCCGCTTCAACCAACCGGTCACGATCACCTCGAACGCGATCGAGGTGCTGGCACCCGACGGCACCGTGCTGTCGGGGACGGCGAAGACCGAGGACGGCGGGTACGTCGTCGTCGCGCCCGTGTCGCGCCTCGTCGACGGGAAGGGGTACACGGTCCGGTGGCGCGTGATCGGAGGCGACGGGCACTCGCCCGCCGGCGTCTTCACGTTCGGCGTCGGTGTTCCCGCACCCCCGCCGACGGAGGCCGTCGGTGCCTCGGGCACCACGTGGCGCGACGACATCGCGCGGTGGGCGCTCTTCAGCGCGCTCGCCCTGCTCATCGGACCGCTCGTCGTGCGGCTCGTGATCCTGCGGGGCAGCCGGGTGCCCGAGCCGCTCGAGCGGCGCTTCCACCTGGTCTCGGTGGTCGCCGCGTTCCTCGTGATCGACGTCGGGATCGCCGGGTTCGTGCTCCGCGCGTCGAACGCCCTCCAGCTGCCGATCGCGGAGCTCCCGTACGGCGATCTCCAACCGTTCGCGGAGAAGACGCGCTTCGGTATCGCGTTCCTCGTGATGACGTTCGGCTTCGGGGTCGTGGCCGCGCTCCTGCTCGTCGGCTGGGTCCTCGACCGGCTCGAGCTGCGCTGGCCCGCGCTGGCCGTGTCCGTCGCGCTCGCGTCCGGTCTCTCGCTCTCGGGACACCAGGCGACGGAGCCCAACTCGTCGGCGTTCTCGGAGCTCGCCGACTGGCTGCATCTCGTCGCCGCGTCGGTCTGGGTCGGCGGCGTCGCGACTCTCGCCTTCCTCGTCTGGCCTCTCGCACCCTCACTGCGACGGACGGCGTTCGTCGGGTTCGCACGGCTCGCGATTGCACTCGTCGCCGTGATGGTCCTCGCCGGCGCGTACCTCGCGCTCGAGCGTCTGCCCGAGCTCAGCGACCTCTGGGAGACGCAGTACGGGCGCTTCCTCCTGCTCAAGTCCGCGATGGTCGCGGTCGCGCTCGCGTGGGGCGCCGTGCATCACTTCGTCGTCCGGCCGCGGCTCGAGGCCGGTGACGAGCCCGACGCAGGGCCGAGTCTCATGGGAGAGGCTGCGGTCGCCTTCGCCGTCCTCCTCTCGGCGGCGATCCTCACGAACCTGTCGCCGCCGCCGGTCGACGCGACGACCGCGACGACCGCCCGCTCCTCGCGGTAGAACCCAGGGGTGGCTCACGATCACGACCATGCGCGCACGGCGAGCCGCCGCGCGCTCGCCCTCGCGCTCGTCCTCACTGCCTCGTACACGGTCGTCGAGGTCGTCGGGGGCCTGTTCGCCGGGAGCCTCGCGCTGCTCGCCGACGCGGTGCACATGCTCTCCGACAACGTCGCGCTCGCTCTTGCCCTCGTCGCGGCCTGGCTCGCCACCAAGCCCGCCACGCCCGAGCGGACCTACGGCTACAAGCGCGCCGAGGTGCTCGCGGCGCTCGCGAACGGCGTCATGCTCGTCGCGCTCGCGATCTGGATCTTCGTGGAGGCGGGAATGCGCCTTCGCGATCCCGGCGACGTGCTCGGCGGGTGGATGCTCGCCATCGCGCTCCTCGGCATCGTCGTGAACGTGGCGGCGGGCCTCGTCCTCTCCCGCGCGCGCAGCCACAGCCTCAACGTCGAGGCCGCCTTCCGGCACGTCTTCGCGGATCTCCTCGGATCCGTCGGCGTCGCGGTCGCGGCGGTCGTGATCCTCGCGACGGGCTGGGTCGAGGCCGACCCGCTCGTGAGCATCCTCATCGGCGTCCTCGTCCTCGTGAGCACGTGGTCGATCCTGCGCGACTCGACGGCGATCCTCCTCGAGTCGACGCCGCGCGGGATCGACGCCGACGCGCTCGGTCAGCGCCTCGCGTCGGCTCCGGGCGTCGTCGAGGTCCACGACCTCCACGTGTGGACGATCACGTCGGGGTTCCCGGCGCTCTCCGCGCACGTGCTCGTCTCACCGGGGGAGGACTGCCACGGTCGCCGCCGCGAGCTCGAGCGCCTGCTTCGCGACGAGTTCGGGATCGAGCACACGACGCTGCAGGTCGACCACGCGGTCGACGGTGGGCTCGTCGAGATGGGCCGCTTCTAGGCTCAGACTGCGCAGGCCCGGAATCCGCGTAGCCGCGGATTCCGGGCGCGCGAAGATCGGCCGCTTCGCGGCCGCGTCGTCCCTAGTCCTCGTACGTCACGAGCACGGCCGCCGCCGCGGAGCGCGCCGCGTCGAAGCCGGTCGAGCGCCTCGTTCGCGTCTTCGAGCGCGAAGCGCTCGATCTCGGTCCGGACCGGGACCGTCGGCGCGAGCGCGAGGAACTCGTCGCCGTCGGCGCGAGTGAGATTCGCCACCGACCGAATCGCACGCTCACCCCAGAGGAGCTCGTACGGGAAGGACGGGATGTCGCTCATGTGGATCCCCGCGCAGATGACCGATCCGCCCTTGCGGACGTGCCGGAGCGCAGCGGGGACGAGCGCTCCGACCGGCGCGAAGACGATCACCGCATCGAGCTCCTCGGGTGGCCCCGCGAGCGCGTCGCCGGCCCACACCGCTCCGAGCGATCGTGCGAACTCCTGGGTCTCGGCATCGCCCGCGCGCGTGCCGGCGAACACGCTGCGACCTTGAGACACGGCGACCTGACACACGATGTGCGCCGAGGACCCGAAGCCGTACAACCCGATCCGTTCCGCGTCGCCGGCGCTGCGGAGCGAGCGGTAGCCGATGAGCCCCGCGCAGAGGAGCGGCGCTGCCTCGTCGTCGCGATATCGCTCCGGGATCGCGAAGCAGTAGCGCTCGTCGGCCACGACGAGCTCGGCGTAGCCGCCGTCGAGGTCGTAGCCCGTGAAGCGCGCCCGGTCGCAGAGGTTCTCCTGACCCGAGAGGCAGAAGCGGCATTCGCCGCACGTCCAGCCGAGCCACGGGACGCCGACACGGGTCCCGGGCCCGAATCGCTCGCCCCCCGAGACGACCTCGCCGACGATCTGGTGGCCGGGGACGAGCGGGAGCTTCGGGCGCGGGAGCTCCCCGTCGACGATGTGCAGATCGGTCCGGCACACGCCGCATGCGCGTACCCGGAGCAGGACCTGCCCCGGCGCGGGCGTCGGGTCGGGCAGCTCGAGCGGGTGGAGCGGCTTCCGCGGCGCGTCGAGCACCATCGCGCGCATGGCTCAGAGCACGAGCTCGGCACGCACCGTGCCGGCGCGCTCGTGCCGCGCCACGACGCCGACGCGCTCGCCTGCCTTCGCCTCGATCACCCACTCGACCAGCGTGCGTTCGCGCGTCGAGTGATCGGTGCCCCACCAGCTGATCTGGCGTCTCTCCACACGACCGCCCAGCTGGCCCGCTTCCTCACGCGGCTTCCCGCTCGCGATACGCGCTCCGTCCGGGATCTCGAGGTCGACCTCGATGGGCAGCACCGCCTTCCGCTCGAGCGCCTTCTCGGTCACGTTCGTCGGGAGCCAGCCCCCGTTCTCGAGGACGAGCCTGATCCGGAACGCGCCCTTCCGCGACGGGCTCCGACTCGAACGACCGGGCCTCGAGCCTCGGCGAGACGAGCGCGAGGTAGAGGGCGAAGTCCGCGTGGGGCTTCACCTCCTCCTCGAGCCGGGAGAGTGGCGGGTTGAACCAGAAGCGGACGAGATCCCAGCCGCCCAGCTCGACCTGCCCGAGCTGCGGGTGCTCGAAGCGGGTACCAGTCGACGTACCCCTCGCCGAACTCGTCCGCGACCTTCAGCACCGCGAGGTCGTCGTCGGGCGAATGCTCGCGCATCCAGTCGATGAAGTGGTACTCCGAGAGGCCGGCCTCTCGCTGCGGGCTCCAGAACTCGGTCACCCACGCGTACACGCCGAGGTGGTCGTAGACCCAGTCGACGTCGCCGCCCTTGATGACCGTCTTCGGGTGGTACTTGAAGTCGTGGAAGATCGAGATCGCCGGGTAGCCCGTGAGACGCGTCGCCTCCTCGCCCATGAGCTTGAAGGCGCGCAGGTCCGGCACCGGGAAGTCGTCGTCCGAGTGGCCGGACCACGGCCGCAGGTGGACGCCCGAGAACGTGTGGTACCCGATGTACGAGGTGATGTTCCTGCGCGCGACGATCGCCTCCACGAGCGCGCGCACCTCGGGCTCGGAAGTCGGAAACGGGCCGGCGCCCTGCTGTTCCGCCTCCGGGGCCCAGTCGGCAGGCCAGTTGCGGTTGAGGTCGAGGCCCTCGAGCGGCGGGGCGATCGGGATGTTCACGCCGTCCCAGTTGTGGATCGTCCCCTCGGGCAGGACGCGGTAGAAGTCGCCCTCGACGTCGTCGGGGCGCCGCGCGATCAGGAGCCGTGCGTCGTCCGGATGCGGCTTCCACGAGCCGTTCGGGTCGGGCATGCGCATGAACAGCACGCGGCCGTCGCCGTCGACGTCCTCGCGGTGGAGCCCGTCCTGACGCTCGTCGCGCGGATAGGGGCGCACGCTCGAGCGGCGGAAGCGCCCGTCCGCGAGCCCGGCTTCCGCACCGTCCGGGTTCACGCGCGGCACGACGTAGAACGTCCGCGTGTCGACCGCGTGCCGGACGCGAGCGTCGTCGGAGTGGAGGAGGTTGTCGAGCAGGTGGAGGGCCGCGGTCGTCCCCGTGAACTCCATCGCGTGGATCTGCGCATGGACGAACACGGCGGGCTTCTCCTCGGGCGGTCCCGTCTCGGCGTTCGTCACCGTGCAGAGCCAGATGTCGCGTCCCTCGTAGGACTGCCCGATCGGCTCGAAGCCGAACAGCGCTGGGAAGTCGGACGCCCACGCCTCGAGCGTCTCGGTCAGCTCGGCGTAGGTGTAGAAGCGGTCGAACCGGACGCGCATCGCGCGCGAGCCTAGTCCATCCGCGTCAGCGGGCGCGAAGGATGAGGCGCCACACGTCCGGGCCGATCGGTGTGACGCCGTCCCATGCGCCGAAGGCGTCGACGTCCTCGAAGCCGGCCTCGCGGAGCATCTCGAGCCACTCCTTCGCGGAGTACACGTGGATGACGTAGGGACGCTCGATGCGCTCGCCGTCCGGAGTGACGATCACTCGGTACGTACTGGTCGTTCCGGCCGACCAGTCGGTCGTGCGCTCCTCGAGGTAGAGCGAGCCGTCCGGAAGGCGGTCCCAGGTCCGCCGGGCTCCAGAGGGAGCGGGCCAAGGCATCGCGATGCGCCGTCTCGACGATCAGCGTGCGCCCTGGACGCAGCACGCGTCGGAGCTCACGCATGACGCTCACGTCCTCGTCGCGCTCGAGGTAGCCGAGAGACGAGAACAACGTTGAGCACGGCGTCGAAGCTCGCATCGGCGAACGGCAGCTCGCCGATAGTCGCCACGAACGAGCCTCGGCCACTCCGCGGGCCCGCGCCGGCGCTCGGCCTCTGCGAGCTGGCTTGCCGACGGTCGAAGCCGGTGACGACGTAGCCCGACTCGGCGAGCGGAAGCGCATGGCGACCGAAGCCGCACGGGCAGTCGAGGATCTCCGCGCCAGGCTCGACCTCGGCGAGCGTGACGGCGGCGAGCGCCTGCTCGCGGTTCCGCTCCACGTCGTCCAGCGGGCCGTACGTCTGCAGGTACGTCTCGTCGAAGACGGCGTCCCAATCGCCCATGTCGGGCAGACTCCGGCTCATGCGCGACCTCCTCGACTACCGCTCCGAGTTCCCGATCCTCGAGCATACGACGTACCTCGCGAGCCATACGCTCGGGCCGATGCCGCGACAGGCGGCAGAGCGTCTCGCCGAGTTCGCGCGCATGTGGGCCGAGCGCGGGATCCGCTCCTGGGCGGAGGGCTGGTGGGCCTCGCCGATGCGGGTCGGCGACCAGATCGGGCGCATCGTGGGGGCGCCGGCGGGGTCGACCGTCATGCAGCAGAACGTGGCCATCGCCGAGGCGATCGCGCTCTCGTGCTTCCGGCCGGTCGACCCGGGGAGGAACCGCGTCGTCTACGAGCGCGCGAACTTCCCGTCCGTCCGCTACCTCTACCAGGCGCAGCCCGACCTCGAGGTCGTCGTGTGCGAGGACGACGAGGAGATCGTCGAGCGGATCGACGAGCGCACGCTCCTCGTCCCGATCAGCCACGTCCTCTTCAAGGAGTCGGAGATCCAGGACGTCGAGCCGATCGTGCGCCGCGCGCACGAGGTGGGCGCGCACGTGATCCTCGACTGCTACCAGTCGGCAGGGATCGTCCCCGTGGACGTCACCGCGCTCGGCGTCGACTTCGCCGTCGGCGGCTCGGTGAAGTGGCTGTGCGGCGGGCCTGCGAACGGCTGGCTGTACGTGCGGCCGGACCTCGGGGAGGCGCTCGAGCCGACGTACACCGGCTGGCAGGCGCACGAGCGTCCGTTCGCGTTCGAGCCGGAGATGGAGTACGCGGCCGGCGCGGCCCGCTTCCTCACCGGGACGCCGAACCCCGCGGCTCACATGGCCGGCACGGCCGGGTACGACCTCATCGAGGAGATCGGCGTCGAACGGATCCGCGAGAACTCGCTCCGGCAGACCCAGCTCCTCATCGACCTCGCGGACGCAGCCGGCTTCGACGTGTACTCGACGCGCGAGCCCGGCCCGGCGCGGCGGTGCGGTCATCGTCAGCGTGCCCGAGGCGGCTGCCGTCTACGCGGAGCTCGAGGCGCGCGGGATCCTCGGCGACTTCCGTCCCGGAGCGGGGATCCGCCTCGGCCCGCACTTCTTCACGACGGACGACGAGCTCCGGTTCGCGATGCAGCAGATCACGGACATCGTCGAGACGGGCGCGTTCGAGCGCCACCTCGGCGCCGCCACCTTGCACTGAGTTCTGCGCAGACCGGAATCTGCGATCGCAGATTCCTGTCGCGCGCGATCCCTGAAGGCGGCCGCTCCGCGGCCGCGTCGTAGCGACCCATCGTTGCCCGCGCGCGTCGGGCGTCATACGATCCCGCTCGATGTCCCTGCAAACGAGCGAGAAGTTCCTGCAGGAGATCGTCTCGACGGTCGCGTCGTCGCTCGAGCTCGCCGAGGTGCTGCCCGCCGTCGTGCGGCTCGTGTCGGACGCGAGCGGCGTGCACGGGTGCTTCGTCTACCTCGTCGAGGACGAGCAGCTCGTGCATGCGCGCGGCCTCGCCTCCGTACGAGCGCGAGGTGGGGAAGGTCGCCTTCGAGCGGGGCGAGAGCCTGGCGTGGTGGGCGGTCGACCACGGCGAGCCGGCCTTCATCCGCGAGAACGCGCTCGCCGATCCACGCGTGAAGTACGTGCCGGCGCTCGAGGAGGAGCGCTACCAGTCGCTCCTCGCCGTGCCGGTCATCGGTCGCAGCGGCGAGGCCATCGGCGCGATCACCGCGCACACGGAGGCACCACGCGAGTTCACGGACGACGAGGTGGACTTCGTCGTGACGTCGGCCTCGCTCGTCGCGAGCGCGATCGAGAACGCGCGGCTCTACGAGGAGACGCGGCTGCGCGTCCTCGAGCTCGAGCAGCTGACCGAGCTCGCGGAGGCGATCGCGCGCGCCGACGCGCTCGACGAGCTCCTGCAGACCGTCGTCTCCGACGCGCGTCCGCTGCTCGCCGCCCGGGCCTGTCACGTGTACCTGCTCGACCCGGCGAGCGAGGAGCTCGACCGGAAGGCGAGCGACCCGGAGCCGGGGAGCGCACGCCAGACCCTCGGTCTGGCCGAGCTCGGCCCCGAGCTCGCACGTGGCGGGCGGAGCACGCGCCTCGCGGTTCCGCTCGTTGCGAACGGCGAGCTGATCGGCCTCCTCGTCGCCGAGGGCAGCGCGCGCGTCGAGCTCGGTCGTGCGGTCGCGAGCCAGGTCGCGGTCGGCGTCAAGAAGGTGCAGGTGATCGAGCAGCTCACCGAGAAGAACCTCATCAAGGACTTCTTCGAGGAGCTCGCCGGCGGACGCTCGCGCGGCGACCTCGAGGGACGCGCAGCACGGCTCGGGTGCAACCTCGACCAGCCTCACGTCGTGCTCGTCGCGGAGCCGAGGAGCGACGCGCTGGCGCGCGCGCTCCGAGTCGCCGCGCCCGGGTCGCTCTTCGACCACCGCGAGGACTCGCTCCGCGCGCTCGTCAAGCTGACGACGCCCTCGAGTGCAGGCTTTCTCGAGCGGCTCCGTCGGGTGCACGAGGAGCTCGGCGAGCCGATCTCGATCGGCGTGTCGAGCGTGTGCCAGGGGGAGGCCGCCTTCGCGGAGGGCTTCACCGAGGCGCAGCAGGCGCTCGTCGGGACGGCCGTCCTCACCGGCACCCCGAACGTGCTGGCGTACGACGATCTCGGCGCCTACAAGTACCTCCTCCGCGTCGCGGTCGACGGCGGGATCCGTGACGCGACCGTCGACGCGGTCGGGAAGCTCGCGGAGTACGACACGCAGCGCGGCGCGCAGCTCCTCGCCACCCTCGAGGAGTTCCTGCGCAGGCACGGCTCGATCAGCGCGACCTCGGAGGCGCTGTACGTCCATCCGAACACGTTGCGGCAGCGACTGCGCCGCATCGCGGAGCTCTCGGGGCTCGATCTCCGGCGCGACGACTGGCTCGCGATCGAGATCGCCGTGAAGATGGTCAAGCTCCAGCACGCACTCGGCGCTACCAACAGCGGCTGAAACGCACACATCGGCGGCGAGAAGGTGTGTGGGACTCGCACCTTCACTCGGGCCGTCGGCGCTGGTAGGGCTATCGCACCGACGTCAGAGGAGGAGTCGCGATGGGTGGGACGACATCTGCCGATGCGATCTGGAAGGACATGCAAACGCGCGGCATCGAGTTCGTGTTCGCGCAGTTCGTCGACATGTACGCGCGGCCGAGCGCGAAGCTCGTTCCGGTCGGCTCCCGCGAGGCCTTCGACGGCCTGCTCGAGGACGGCGCCGGGTTCGCCGGCTTCGCCGCCGGCGAGATCGGCCAGATGCCGAGCGATCCGGACATCGCGGCGATCCCCGACCTCGCGAGCTACACGCCGGTCCCGTGGCAGCCGAACCTCGCACGCTTCGCCTGCGACGTCACCGTCGAGGGCGACGAGTGGCCGTACTGCCCGCGCACGATCCTTCGGCGCGTTCTCGCGCAGGCGAAGGAGAAGGGCTTCGAGTTCCGCATGGGGCTCGAGCTCGAGTACTTCCTCGTGAAGCAGCGCGAGGACGGCTCGATCGAGATCGCCGATCCGTACGACACGCTCGAGAAGCCCTGCTACGACATGCTCGGCCTGACCCGCCGCTACGACTTCCTGACGACGGTCTCCCGCTACTGCAACGAGCTCGGCTGGGGCAACTACGCGAACGACCACGAGGACGCGAACGGGCAGTTCGAGCAGAACTTCACCTACGACGACGCGCTCGTCTCGTGCGACCGCGCGATCTTCTTCCGCTACATGGTGCACACGCTCGCGGAGCAGAACGGGATGATCGCGACGTTCATGCCGAAGCCGTTCTCGCACCTGACGGGGAACGGCTGCCACTTCCACATGTCGCTCTGGGACGGCGACACGAACCTGTTCCTCGACGAGTCGGACCCGCGCGGGCTCGGCCTCTCGGACACCGCCTACCGCTTCATCGGCGGCCTGCGGGCGCACGCACGCGCGTACAGCGGCGTGACCGCGCCGACGGTCAACTCGTACAAGCGGCTCAAGCTCGGCACGACCGCGAGCGGCGCGACCTGGTCGCCGGTGTGGATCTCGTACGGCTACAACAACCGCACGCAGATGCTCCGCATCCCGGGCCCGGGAAGGATCGAGGACCGCACGATCGACGGCTCCTGCAACCCGTATCTCGCGGCCGCGGCGGTGCTCGCAGCCGGGATGGACGGGATCGAGAACGGCCTCGACGCCGGCGAGCCGAACGCGGACAACCTCTACTCGTTCCCGCACGAGGAGCTTCGCGCCCGCGGCCTGCAGTCGCTGCCGGCGAACCTCGTCGAGGCGATCGGTGAGCTCGAGGGGGACGACGTCCTGCGCGCGGCGCTCGGCCGGGGTCGCGACGAGGACTACGTCGACTACTTCGCACGCGTGAAGCGCGACGAGTGGTTCCGCTACCACGAGCAGGTGACGCCGTGGGAGATTCGCGAGTACCTGACGCGGTTCTAGATATGGAGGAAAGCTCCATACGCGCGCGAGGCAAGATCGGCTGATCAAGGACGTTTGAGGCGCGCTGGGCATGTGTACCTTCTGAACATATGTGCGGGATCGTCGGCCTGTTCGCGAAGTCGCCCGAGATCGAGGAGCGCCTCGGCGTCCACCTCGCCGCGATGCTCGTCCAGATGTCGAGCCGAGGGCCCGACTCGGCCGGCGTCGCGGTGTACCGCGATCGCGGCTCCGAGCGGCTCGAGCAAGCTGACGCTCTACTCCGCCGATCCGCATGAGCGGTGGGGCGCCGTTCGGGACGAGCTGTGCGACGCGTTCGGCACGTGCGCGGAGCCCTCGGTGCGCGCGAGCCACGCCGTCCTCGTCGTCGCTGCCGACGCCGACGACGCGGAGGCCTGGGTGCGCGAGCACCGGCCCGACCTGCGGGTGATGAGCGCCGGGGAGGTCATCGAGATCTACAAGGAGACGGGGCTCCCCGAGGAGTTCGCACGCGCATTCCGGCTCGAGGACTTCCAGGGCACGCACGCGCTCGGCCACACGCGCATGGCGACGGAGAGCCGGGTGACGACCGAAGGCTCGCATCCGTTCTCGACCGGGCTCGACCTGTGCCTCGTCCACAACGGCTCGCTCTCGAACCACAACCGGCTGCGCGAGAACCTCAGGCGCGAGGGGATCGAGTTCCAGACCGAGAACGACACCGAGGTCGCCGCGGGCTACCTCGCCTGGCGTCTGCGCGAGGGGGCGAGCCTCGAGGAGGCGCTCGAGGGCTGCCTCGACGACCTCGACGGCTTCTACACGTTCGCGGTCGGCACCGCCGACGGGTTCGCGGTTCTCCGCGATCCGATCGCCTGCAAGCCGGCGGTGCTCGCCGAGACGGACGAATGGGTCGCGATGTCCTCCGAGTGGAGGTCGATCGCGGTGCTTCCCGGGCGCCGCCGACGCCCGCGCGTGGGAGCCCGAGCCCGGGGTCGTCTACGCCTGGGAGAAGGCGCTCGTCTGATGGCCGTCGCCGAGCGCGAGCACGCGGCGGTGGAGGTGGTCGATCTCGGGACGACCTCGCTCCGCGAGCTGAACCAGCGTCTCCACGACCTCGCGGGCGGCGCGCCCGGGCCTCGGCACTTCCGCATCGTCAACCCGAACGGCGCGCACGCGGTCGCGTGCGGGCTCGACGCCGAGATCGAGGTCGAGATCGACGGGCACGTCGGCTACTACTGCGCCGGGATGAACAAGCTCGCGACGGTGCGCGTGCACGGGAACGCGAGCACGGGGATCGCCGAGAACATGATGTCCGGCCGTGTGCTCGTCGACGGCAACGTGAGCCAGTCGGCCGGCGCGACGGGGCGCGGCGGGCTCCTCGTCGTCCGCGGGAACGCGTCGTCCCGGTGCGGCATCTCGATGAAGGGGATCGACATCGTCGTCGGCGGCTCGGTCGGGCACATGAGCGCGTTCATGGCGCAGACGGGCTGCCTCGTCGTGTGCGGCGACGCGGGCGAGGCGCTGGGCGACTCGATCTACGAGGCGCGGCTGTACGTGCGCGGCTCGGTCGCGAGCCTCGGCGCGGACTGCATCGAGAAGGAGCTACGCGACGAGCACGTCGAGCAGGTGCGCGGGCTGCTGGAGGCGGCGGCGATCGACGCCGACCCATCCGAGTTCCGGCGCTACGGCTCGGCGCGGCAGCTCTACACGTTCAAGGTCGACAACGCGGCCGCGTACTGATGTCGGCGGCCGAGCAGCGCCCGTGGAACCTCCGCGAGTCGTACCTCTTCGACCGCACCGTCATCGCGGAGATCCAGCGCGCGGCGACGCGAGGGGATCTACGACATCCGCGGCTTCGGCGCGAAGCGGCGTCTCCCGCACTTCGACGACCTCCTCTTCCTCGGCGCGAGCATCTCCCGCTATCCGCTCGAGGGCTACCGCGAGCGCTGCGCGACGGATGTCGTCCTCGGCACGCGCTTCGCGAAGAAGCCGCTCGAGCTGAAGATCCCGGTCACCATCGCCGGGATGAGCTTCGGCGCGCTCTCGGCGCCGGCGAAGGAGGCGCTCGGTCGCGGCGCGACCGAGGTCGGGACCTCGACGACGACCGGCGACGGCGGCATGACGCCGGAGGAGCGCGAGCACTCGAAGACGCTCGTGTACCAGCTCCTCCCGTCCCGGTACGGGATGAACCCCGACGACCTGCGCAAGGCCGACGCGATCGAGGTCGTCGTCGGGCAGGGCGCGAAG
This sequence comes from uncultured Gaiellaceae bacterium, assembly GCA_963754175.1. Taxonomy (GTDB): domain Bacteria; phylum Actinomycetota; class Thermoleophilia; order Gaiellales; family Gaiellaceae; genus GMQP-bins7. Next base: position 106,852 of record CAVWES010000024.1, read on the forward strand.
CCGGGCGGCGGCGGGATGCTCCTCGGGCACAAGATCTCCGACCGCGTCGCCGAGATGCGCTCGCTCCCGAAGGGGATCGACCAGCGCTCCGCCTCGCGGCATCCCGACTGGACCGGCCCGGACGACCTCGAGATCAAGATCCACGAGCTCCGCGAGATCACCGACTGGGAGAAGCCCGTGTTCGTCAAGGTCGGCGCGACGCGGACGTACTACGACGTCCAGCTCGCGGTGAAGGCGGGCGCGGACGTCATCGTCGTCGACGGGATGCAGGGCGGCACCGCCGCGACGCAGGACGTCTTCATCGAGCACGTCGGGATCCCCACGCTCCCGGCGACGCGGATCGCGGTCGAGGCGCTCCAGGAGCTCGGGCTGCACCGGAAGGTGCAGCTCATCGTCTCGGGCGGGATCCGGAGCGGGGCGGACGTCGCGAAGGCGCTCGCGCTCGGTGCGGACGCCGTCTCGATCGGGACCGCGGCGCTGGTCGCGATGGGGGACAACGCGCCGGAGCACGACGAGGCGTACCGCGAGATCGGCAGCGCCGCCGGCTTCTACGACGACTGGCAGGCGGGCCGCGACCCGACGGGGATCTCGACGCAGGACGACGAGCTCGCGGCGCGCTTCGACCCGATCCTCGGCGGCCGCCGCATCGCGAACTACCTCCGCGTGCTCACGCTCGAGACGCAGACGCTCGCGCGCGCGTGCGGCAAGTCGCACGTCCACAACCTGGAGCCGGAGGATCTCGTCGCGCTCACGGTCGAGGCTGCGGCGATGGCGAAGGTCCCGCTCGCGGGAACGGACTGGATCCCGGGCTCGACGGCGTAGACGGCGTCAGCCGAACGCGCGCGCCGCGACGTCGCGCGGCACGCCGCTGGTGCCGTAGCGCGACGTTCCCTCGCCGCTGAGCTCGCGTGCGCCGGCGACGAGCGCGCCGTAGGCGGCGCCGGCGAGCAGGCTCCCGGTCGAGACGCGCCGCACGCCAACCTCCGCGAGCTGGCCGATCGACGGCCCGGACGGCAGGGCGAGGACGTTCACCGGGATGCCGACGGCGTCCACGAGCTCGGCGATTCGGCCGAGGTCGACGAGCCCGGGCGCGTACACGACGTCGGCGCCGGCGTCCCGGTACGCGACCAGCCGTTCGACGGTGTCTTCGAGGTCGTCGACGCCGCGGATGTGGTTTTCGGCCCGCGCGGTCACCACCAGCGGCTCGGCCTCCGCATGTGCTGCCGCCACGGCCTCGGCGACGCGCTGTGCGGACACGTCGATCGGATCCATCCCGTCCGCAGCCGGGTCGTAGTCCTCGATCGAGAACCCCGCCGCGCCGGCCGCCGAAAGGAGAGCCACGGTCTCGGCGATGCCGCCGGGATCGTCCGGGTAGCACCGCTCGCTGTCGACGTTGAGCGGGAGCGGTGTGGCGTCGGCGAGCTCCGCCACGTGCGCGACGAGCTCGTCGCGCGTCACGGTCTGATCCTGCTTGCCGAGCGCCCACGCGAATCCCTGGCTCGTCGTGGCGAGCGCCTCGAACCCCTCGGCGGCGAGGAGCCGCGCGGATCCGACGTCCCACGGGTTGGGCATCACGAAGAGCTCGTCGCGCGCATGGAGCTCGCGGAAGCGAGCGCGCCGGTCAGCTGCCGACATTCGTCCTTCTCGCTCCCTCGAGACCGGCAAGCACGTCGTCGAGCGTAGCGTCCGCGGCGAAGGTCCTCGGGCGCGGACCGAGCGAGCGCGCTCGGCGACAGGCGCGCGAACGCGTCGGCCATCGCCGTCGAACAGCGCGGGCGTGAGCCCTGCGGCTGCCTGGGTCGCCGCGATCTCGCGCATCTCGGCGACGTAGCCGATCCGACTTCGAGGCTGCGCTCGACGAGCCGTCGCTCGACGTTCGCCGACAGCTCGGGCGAGCCGCGTCCTGAGGTCGCGAAGGACGTGCTCGAGGACACCGTTCGCGTCCGCGGTGAGGAGCGCGTGCGCGAGGAGCGCCGACGTGCCCTTGTAGACCGATGCCGTGCTCATCTTCACCGCCGACGCGGCGCCCACGTGGGCACCGACGACGATCGTCTCGACTCCCGCGAACGGCAGCACGGCGCCTCGTCGGCGCGCGGGCCGGAAGGTAGAGCGCGTCGTGCCTGAGCTCCACGGCGGCGGTCCCGGAGATCGAGCCGTCGACGAGCGTCGCGGCCGCGCGCCGAGGCGCGACGTCTGCCGAGGCGCGGACGCTCGTCCGGCGAGATCGCGTTCAGGTCGGCGAGAAGCGGGAACTGCGCCGGCTCCTCGTGCGGCCTCCGGACCACGGTCTCGCAACGACGTTGCCCGCCGACTCCGGCGGGAACGATCGACAGCGACGACGTCGGCCGTCGCGTACGACGGCAGGCCAGGTCCGGCAACGAGCTCGATGCCTGCCCGGACGGCGAGCCGACGACGTTCCGCTCCCTCCGCCCTCGAGAGCGCTCGCGACAGACGCGCGCGCCGTCGACGGGAGAGCGCATGAGCGAGCGCGCTTCCCATCGCTCCGGGGCTGACGATGCTCGCGACCAGTCGGCCCGCCCGCCCGACTCTCACGTACAGCTCGCGAGGCTCGTCGGACGCCGCCATCAACGACTCCCTCGTAGGACGACCGCAGGTACGCTTCGCGCCCCGTCGTCGCGCGGTGAGCGCAGGTAATCGCTCCACGCCGCTCGTTCGTGGCACACGGCTCCGAGCTCCCACACGCAGAACGTCGGACGGTGCATTCCCTCGATCGGCCACGGCCGGAAGAAGACGTCGCCGTCTCCGTCCTTCGCCCACACCGTCTCCCAGAGCTCGTTCTCGTTGCGCCACGTGCACACGAGCAGGAAGTAGAAGCTCTCGCCGCAGCGATGCAGGACGACGAAGCCGAGCTCGCCCAGCTCTCCGAGCGCTCCGGTCCGCGACGCGTCCCGCAAGCTGCGTCGCGCCAGCGCCCTGATCGCCAACGGCACCGGTTCGTCGTCCGGCGCGATGTCGTACCACTTGAGGACCGCGCCGTCGAGCGCGAGGCTCGGCTCCGGGCACACGATCTTCTCCACGTGGCGGTACTCCTGCGACACGCCGACGGCCCGCTCGAGCGCGCTCATGCCGCCTCCTCGGCCCGCGTGAAGTCCATGACCCAGTTCGTCTCCCACGTCGTGCCGCCGTCGTCCGAGAACGCCTGCTCCCACCGCGGCGTCGGCGTCGTCACGCCCGACCAGGTGAAGCGCACGCGGATCGGGCGGCCGCCGAACGTGTCCTCTCCCTCGAAGACTCCCGTATCCCCGGAGAACGATCCGACCACCGGCGGGTCGAGCAGCCCGGGCCTTCGGCTGTCCGCCCAGTAGATCGACCACCGCTCCGTGTCCGGGTCGTAGAAGCGGAACGACATGCCTACGAATCCGCCGCCGTACTCGGTGCAGAACACGTCCTCGTTCCCGAGTCCGCCCGGGAGCGGCCTCGCCGCAACCTTCGACTCGAACTCGTCCCACTCGTCGGATCCGGCCAGGCGTTGCGCAAGGCGCCGGTTGCGCACGTTCCACTTCCCCATCCAGAAGTCGAAGTCCGGGGACGTCGCTCGCTCCTTCACTGCCGCTGTCACGTCGCACCTCCACGTCGTCGTCGGAGTCTCGAACCTATCGTGCAAATAGGGCGGATTCGGCCCTCTATCTGTGCTTGACTCCGAGGGTGCTCACGCCGACCGCCCGGCTCCTCGAGCTCCTCGAGCTCCTGCAGGCGCAGCCGCTCCTCACGGGCCGCGAGATCTCCGACCGGCTCGAGATCGACCCGCGAACGGTGCGCCGGTACGTCGAGGCGCTGCAGAGGCTCGGCATCCCGGTCGAGGGCCAGCGCGGTGTCGGCGGGGGCTACCGGATCCGGCCGGGATATCGGCTGCCGCCGCTCATGCTCACGGACGACGAGGCCGTGGCCGTCGCGCTCGGGGTGCAGGCGGCGGGACGGCTCGGGCTCGCCGGGCTCGCCGAGGCCGTCGACGGCGCGCTCGTGAAGATCCATCGCGTGCTGCCGGACGGGCTGCGGCGCCGTGTCGAGGCGCTCGAGGCCACGCTCGACTTCACGTCGCGTGCGCGCCGGAGCGCGCCCGTGCGCGGCGACACCGTGCTCCTCCTCGCCGACGTCATCCGGCGGCGACGCCGAGTTCGGGGGACGTACCGTGCGTTCTCGGGCGACGAGACGCGCCGCGAGCTGAGCCCGCACGGCCTCGTCGTCCACTCGGGGCGCTGGTACCTCGCCGCGTACGACCACCTCCGCGACGACCTCCGCACGTTCAGGGTCGACCGCATGCGGCGCCTGCGGGCGATCTCGGAGACCGCAGTCGACGCACCGGAAGGCTTCGACGCGGTCGCGTACGTGAGCACGTCGCTCGCACGCGTTCCCTGGCGCTGGGAGGTCGAGGTGCTCCTCGAGCTGCCCGTCGACGAAGCCGTGCGGCGCGTTCCGGCGACGCTCGCAGAGCTCGTCGACGAGGACGGGAAGACGGTGCTCCGCATGCGCGTCGGCTCTCTCGACTGGATGGCGACGATACTCGCCGGCCTCGGCTGCGGGTTCTCGATCCGGCGGCCGGACGAGCTGCGCACGAGCGTGCGAGAGCTCGCAGAGCGGCTCGCGCGCTCGGCGTAGCGTCAGCCGCGCTCGGTCAGCGCGTAGCGCTGGAAGAGGTACGAGCCGTGGCGTCGCACGCTCAGGAGCGCGCGCATGCCTTCCGGCGGGCGTCAGGTCGGCTCCCTCGACGAGCGCGAATCGCGTCCCGGCCCGCCGTCGCCGACGAGGAGCGGTGACGTCGTGAGGAACAGCTCGTCGACGACACCCGCCTCGAGGAGGCTGCCGAACGTGTGCGGGCCGGCCTCGCAGAGGATCCGTCGGTGGCCCCGTGCGCGAAGCGCGTCCACGACGGCGACGGGATCGATCTGCGGATCGCGGCCCGAGGGCGACCACGGTCGACGCGGCCGGCAGGTGCCCGGCGAGCCGATCCGCCCCGGCCTCGCTCGTCAGGACGAGTGCTCCGGACTCGAGCAGCGGATGTTCCGGATCGATCGAGCCGTGTCCCGTGAGGACGGCGACCTCGGGTGCCGTCGATGCCCCGAGTCGTTCGCGAAGCGCCGCGTAGTCGGCCGCGGCGGGCGGGTAGATCCCCTCCGGCAGCCAGGTGCCGCGTGGGCTTGCGCGCAGCACGCCGGACGCGATGAGCACGGCGTCGGCGAACGCACGGAGCAGCCCCATGAGGAAGCGATCGGCGTCACTGCCGCCGGCGATGAACTCGTTCGACCGCGGCATGGGCGGGATCGCCACGATGCCGTCGACGGTCGCGACGAAGTTCGCGTAGAGGCACGTCTCGGGGAAGCCGAGGTCGCCGCCGTGGAGGCGCGCGAGGTCGGCCGGAAGACGCGTCTCGGGCAGCCCCTCGACCTCGTACAGGAGCTCCAACGGCTCGAGTCGACCTGCGTCCGACATCGGACGCGAGCTTACGCGCCCGCTCCTGAGCCCGATCAGGGATGGAAGCGCAGCCCGTCGACGACCTTGTCGACGACCTTGCGCTCGGCGCGGAAGGCGATCCCGACGAGGTCGAGCTCGTCCTCGGGGACGGCGGCCACGGCGGCTCGATTCGCCTCGTCGTGGCCCGTCTCGAACAGGTCCGCCGTGTAGACGGCCAGCGTCACGTCCCGGTCGCGCGCCCGCGCATACGCGCGGCGCAGCGCACCGGCGTCGGCCTGGTACACGAGCACGGGCTGGACGAACATCGGCAGGTACTCGTTGCCCGAGGCGTCTCGGTACGGCTCGCCCACGACGCCCGGCACCGTTCCCGCGATCCCGCTGACGAGGAACGCGGTGACGTTCGTCTTCTGCCAGACGGCGAGGTCGTCCCGGAGGACGACGGCGATCTTCGTGTCGAACTGCATGGTCAGTCGTCGCTCCAGCCGAGCTCGCGCGAGATCGCGGCCGCGCGCTCGACGAGGAGCGGGAGCGCCGCGTCGACTGCGGGTCCGTCGAAGCGCGCGCTCGGCCCCTGGAGGGCGACGATCGCCTCGAGCTCGCCGCGCGCGGAGCGGACCGGCGCCGCGATCGCGGTCAGGCCCGGCTCGCGCTCGTCGGCCGCCTGCGCGTAGCCACGTTCGCGCACCGCTCGATCTCGGTCGCGAGCGCCTGCGGATCGGTGATCGTCCGCGTCGTGTACGCGCGGAACGGCCCGTCGGGGAGCTCGCGGCCCGAGAACGCGAGCATCACCTTTCCGGCCGAGGTCGCGTGCGCGATCGACGGACGGCCGAGGCGCGACACGGGCTGGACCTGGTGCGAGCCGGGGACGAAGTCGACGGTGATCGCGTCCTCGTCGCCGGGCACGGACAGCGTCGCCGTCTCGCCGGTCGCCTCGACGAGCGCGACGAGGTGCGGACGGGCGACCTCGCGTACGTCGAGCCGCGCGAGCACGGCGTTCGCGAGGTGGACGAGGCGGATGCCGAGCCGGTACGGCCGGTCGAGGCGACGCGCTCGACGAGGCCGGACGCCGCCAGCGTGCCGAGCTGGCGCGAGACGGTGCTCGGCGTCATGCCCGTGCGCCGCGCGATCTCGTTCGTCCCGAGCTCGCCGCCCTCCGCAAGGGTGTCGAGGATCGCGATCGCACGCTCGGCAGCGCCAATTCGGCGAGTTGAAGGTTGACGGGTACGCGACATCGGTGTAGGTTCGTTGCGGATTCTGGCACAGCGTTGCTGCAAGGTGCAATTCACGCTCTGATGTCGTTTCTCCTCTCGTGCCCGTTCTGCGGACCCCGGCCGGTCGACGAGTACGCGTACTTCGGCGAGGTCACGACGCGGCCCGTCCGGCTCGCCGACGCTGCATGAGCTGACCGACTACGTGTACTTCCGCGACAACGTCGCCGGCGTGCAGCGCGAGTGGTGGCAGCACCGGCACGGGCTGCGGCGAGTGGTTCCTCGCCGAGCGCGACACGCGCACGAACGAGGTGCTCGACGTCATCCTGCCGGAGCCGAGGAAGCCGGCGTGAGGCTCGCCGCCGCGAGCCGGCGAGCGGATCGACCGCTCGAAGGCGGTCTCGTTCACGCTTCGCCGGCTGGAAGGTCACGGGCTTCGAGGGCGACACGATCGGCTCCGCGCTCTTCGCCGCCGGCAAGCGGGTCTTCTCGCGCTCGTTCAAGTACCACCGGCCGCGCGGGCTCCTCTGCTGCTCGGGCCACTGCCCGAACTGCCATGATGACCGTGGACGGCGTCCCGAACGTCCGCGTCGTGCGTCGAGCCGATGCGCGAGGGCGCGGTGCGTCGAGGGCGCAGAACGTGCGCTGGCTCGCTCGACTTCGACTTCATGTCGCGTGACCGACAAGGTCGGCGGCCCGTTCACGCCGGTCGGCTTCTACTACCGCACGATGATCCGGCCGCGCGCCGCCTGGCCGCTGTACGAGAAGTTCCTGCGCAACGCCGCCGGGCTCGGGAAGCTCGACCCGCACGCCGGGCACACGCCGGCGCTACGACACCGAGCACCGGCGCGCGCGCGTGCTCGTCGTCGGCGGCGGCGCGGCCGGGCCGCGCGGCCGCGCTCGACGGCCGCGAAGGCCGGCCCGGCGTCGTGCTCGTCGACGAGGACGCCGCGCGTCCGCGACCCGCGCTCGCCGGCGTCGAGGTGCTCGCGCCGGCGCGCGCGCTCGGGATCTGGGAGGGCGGCCTCGTCCCGGTCGACGCCGGCAGCGTCGCTCTACCGCTTCCGCGCCGAGCGGATCGTCGTCGCGACGGGCGCGATCGAGCAGCCGCTCGTCTTCCCGGGCAACGACCTCGTCGGCGTGATGCTGCCCGACGGCGTGCGCCGGCTCGATCCGCGACTTCTCGATCAAGCCCGGCGAGCGCGCGGTCGTCCTCGGCTCCGACGACGAGACGCTCGCGGTCGCCGACGAGCTCGCGCGAGGCCGGCGTCGAGGTCGCGAAGGTCGTCGACCTGCGCGACGCGCGTCCGCGCGAGCTCGCCGCGCAGGGCGGCAAGGGTCGCGTGCGGCGCGCTCGTCGCTCGACGGCGAGGAGCTCGACGTGCGACCTGCTCGTCGCCTCCGGCGGGCGCCAGCCCGCCTACTCGCTGCTCGCCCAGGCGGGCGCGCGCGTCGAGTACGACGACGGCGCTCGGCGTCTTCGTGCCGACGCGAGCTTCCCGCCGGGCGTCGAGGCGGTCGGCAGCGTGACCGGGCGAGGGTCTGCTCGCAGGTCGCCGCCCGAGCCCGCGTACCCGGGCAAGGGCAAGTGCTTCGTCTGCGTCTGCGAGGACGTGACGACGAAGGACATGAAGCGCGCGATCGCCGAGGGCTTCGACTCGATCGAGCTCGCGAAGCGCTACACGACGGTGACGATGGGGCCGTGCCAGGGGAAGCTCTGCCACCTCCCGAGCATCCGCGCTCTACGCGCAGGAGAACCGGATCGTACGAGTCGGCGATCGGCACGACGACGGCGCGGCCGCCGTGGGCGCCGGTCGAGCTCGGGCTCCTCGCCGGCCGCCAGCTCGACGCCGGCGCGGCGCCGCTCGATCCACTGGCCGCCACGAGGAGGCGGGCGCGACGATCCAGTGGGCGGGGCCGTGGAAGCGCCCGTATGCGTACGGCGAGCAGCCCGAGGACGAGGTGCGCGCGGTGCACGAGTCGCTCGGCGTCATCGACGTCTCGACGCTCGGGAAGCTCCTCGTCGAAGGGCCCGGAGGCGGCCGCGCTCCTCGAGCGGCTGTACCCGAACCGCTTCGGCGACATGAAGCCCGGCCGGATCCGCTACGGCGTCCTCACCTCGGACGGCGGCCGGATCATGGACGACGGCACGGTCGCGCGGCTCGCCGACGACCTCTTCTACGTCACGACGACCTCGACCGGCGCCGACGCGGTCACCGCGTGGTTCGAGTGGTGGAACGCGGTCTGGGGCTACGACGCGGAGATCGTCAACGTCACCGGCGCGCTCGCCGCCGTGAACCTCGCCGGGCCGCGGTCGCGCGAGGCGCTCGGTCGCCTCGTCGAGGACGCGACGACGTCTCCGCCGAGGCGTTCAGGTACCTCGACGCGCAAGGAGCTCGCCGTCGCCGGCGTTCCGTGCTCTCGCGCTCCGCATCGGCTTCGTCGGCGAGCTCGGCTACGAGCTCCACTTCCCGAGCCCGGCCGGCGAGCACCTGTGGGACGCGCTCGTCGCGGAGGGCGCGCGCCCGTTCGGGCTCGAGCCGCAGCGCGTGCTGCGCCTCGAGAAGGGCCACGTCATCGTCGGCCAGGACACCGACTCGGAGTCGAACCTCTACTCGGCCGGCATGTCGTGGCTGCCGAAGCTGGACAAGGACGACTTCGTCGGAAGTTCGCGCTCGAGCACTTCGCGCGAGCGCGAGGAGAAGGAGCGGCTCGTCGGCTTCACGATGGAGGAGGACGTGCTCCCGGCCGAGGGCGCGCAGATCGTGATCGAGGGGCTTCCGGCCGGCCGCGTCACGAGCGCGCGGCGCAGCGAGGCCGTCGGCCAGGTCATCGGGCTCGCCTGGGTGCCCGACCGATCGCTCGGAGCCGGGGACACGAGTCGAGATCCAGGTCGACCGGCTGCGGCGAGGCGCGCGTATCACGCACGGCGCGTTCTTCGATCCGTCCGGGGAGCGGATGCGGTCGTGAGCCGCGCGTTCCTCTCGCCGTCGCGGTGCGCCGAGGGCACGACGACGTCGCCCCTGCGGCGTGCGCTCGAAGGCGCCGATCCGACGGCCGTCCGCGACCTCTCGCTCGACGGCGTCGTCGAGGTTCGCGGGAGCGTCGACGCCGTCGCACCGGGCGCGGGCGAGGAGCTCGTCCGGCTCTCGCCGCGCCGCGCCTTCCTGTTCACGCCCGACGATCCCGCCGACGTCGCGTCGCGCGTGCGCGCGGCGGGTGCACTCGCCTTCGACGCGACCGGCGCCCTCGCGGGGATCGCGATCCGGGACGAGCAGGTCATGCGGCGGCTGACCGACCTCGACCTCGAGCGGCTCCCGACCGCCGGGCCGTTCGCGCACGTGACGGCGCTCTTCCGTCGCGACGCCGACGGCTGGTTCAGCGTCTACGTGCAGCAGGAGCTCGGGCACTACGTGGCGGAGGCCGTGCTCGACGCGCTCGCCGGAGTCGACGGATGAAGGAGATCTTCTTCCCCAAGCGCATGTGGCGGCCGCGGCCCGAGCTGAAGCGCCGCTACGAGGTCGTGATCGTCGGCGGCGGCTCGCACGGGCTCGCGACCGCGTACTACCTCGCGAAGCGGCACGGGATCCGCGACGTGGCCATCCTCGAGAAGTCGTACATCGGCTCGGGCGCGTCCGGCCGGAACACGACGATCATCCGCTCGAACTACCGCACGCCCGAGGGCGCAGCGTTCTACGGCGAGAGCGTGCGGCTGTACGAGCGCTTGTCCGATGACCTCGACTTCAACCTCATGTTCTCCCAGCACGGGCACCTGACGCTCGCGCACTCCGACCGCGCGATGATCACGATGCAGGAGCGCGCCGAGGTCAACAAGCTCCTCGGGATCAACTCGAGCGTCATCTACCCGCCGCGCATCCGAGAGCTCTGCCCGGAGCTCGACCTCTCGCAACGGCCCGCGTATCCGATCGTCGGCGCGCTCTACCACCCGCCCGGCGGGATCATCCGCCACGACGCGGTCGTGTGGGGCTTCGCACGGGCGGCCGACCGGCTCGGCGTCGAGATCCACCCGTCGACCGAGGTCACCGGGTTCGAGCGGAGCGGCGATCGCGTCGTCGCCGTCGAGACGAACCGCGGCCGCGTCGAGTGCGGCCAGGTCGTGAGCGCGACCGCCGGCTGGTCGTCGCTCGTCGGCAGGCTCGCCGGCCTGCGCCTCCCGATCACGACGCACATCCTCCAGGCCTTCGTCACGGAGCCGGTGAAGCCGTTCCTCGACGTCGTCCTCGTCTCGTCGCAGCTCCACGTCTACATCTCGCAGACCGATCGCGGCGAGTTCCTGATCGGCGCCGAGATCGAGCCGTACACGACGTACAAGAGCACGGGAACGCTCTCGTTCCTCGAGTACTCGGCCGCGCATGCGATCGAGCTCCTCCCGCAGCTCGAGCGCACGAAGGTGCTTCGCGCGTGGACCGGCCTCTGCGACCTCTCGCCCGACTACAGCCCGATCCTCGGCAAGACGGAGATCGACAACTTCCACGTCTCGACGGGCTGGGGGACCTATGGATTCAAGGCCGCGCCGATCGTCGGCGTCACGCTCGCCGAGCTCGTCGCGAGCGGCAAGACCCCCGACCTGATCGCGCCGTTCGCGCTGGAGCGCTTCCACACCGACACCCTCGTCTCCGAGCTGGCCGCCGCCGCGGTGAGTCACTAGCCTCTGGCGCGCATGGCCACGGTGATGCCCTCCAGCCTCGAGATCGCCCAGGCCGCGACCCTGCGCCCGATCGGCGACATCGCCGACGAGCTGGGCCTCCTCCACGACGAGGTCGAGCCGTACGGGCGGTACAAGGCGAAGGTCGACCTCTCCGTGATCGACCGGCTCGCCGACCGGCCGGACGCGAAGCTGATCAACGTCACGGCGATCACGCCCACGCCGGCCGGCGAGGGGAAGACCACGACGTCCGTCTCGCTCACGCAGGGCCTCGGCAAGCTCGGGCGGAAGCCCGTGCTGTGCCTGCGCGAGGCATCGCTCGGGCCGGTCTTCGGCGTGAAGGGAGGAGCGGCCGGCGGGGGGTACGCGCAGGTCGTTCCGATGGAGGACCTGAACCTCCACTTCACCGGCGACCTCCACGCCATCACGGCGGCGAACAACCTCCTCGCCGCCCTGATCGACGCGCACCTCCATCACGGGAACGCCTCCGGGCTCGACCCGCTCGCGATCTCCTGGCGCCGCTGCATGGACATGAACGACCGGAACCTCCGGAACGTCATCACCGGTCTCGGCGGCCGCGCGCACGGGGCACCCCGTGAGACCGGGTTCGACATCACCGCCGCGAGCGAGATCATGGGGCTCGTCGCGGTCGCACGCGACCTCGCCGACCTGCGCGAGCGGCTCGGCCGGATCACGGTCGGGCAGACCTACGAGGGCGAGCCGGTCACCGCAGAGGACATCAAGGCCGCCGGTGCGATGGCCGTCGTCCTCAAGGACGCGATCAAGCCGAACCTCGTGCAGACGCTCGAGGGCCAGCCGGCGTTCGTCCACTGCGGCCCGTTCGCGAACATCGCGCACGGCAACAACTCGCTCGTCGCCGACCGCGTCGGGCTCAAGCTCGGCGAGTACGTCGATCACCGAGTCCGGCTTCGCCTCGGACATGGGGATGGAGAAGTTCTTCGACATCACCTGCCGCATCGGCGAGCTGCGACCGAGCGCGGTCGTGCTCGTCGCGACGGTGAGGGCGCTGAAGCACCACGGCGGCGACCTCGAGGGCGGCGCCGCGGAGATCGAGCTCGGCGCGGCGAATCTCGCGCGCCACATCGGGATCGTCAACGGCTACGGCCTGCAGGCGGTGGTGGGCGTGAACAAGTTCCCGACGGACACCGCGGAGGAGCTCGAGCTCGTGCGGCGGCTCGCCACCGAGGCGGGCGCGTACGCGGCGGAGATCAACACGGCCTTCGAGCACGGCGGTGACGGAGCGACTGCGCTCGCCGAGGCCGCGATCGCGGCAGCGGACGAGCCGAACTCCTTCGACTTCGCGTACCCGCTCGACGCCCCGATCGAGGAGAAGATCCGGCTCATCGCGACGCGCGTCTACGGCGCGGACGGCGTCGAGCTCCTCCCGCCGGCGAAGAAGAAGGCGGCCGACTGGGCCGACTCCGAGCTCGCGCGGCTCCCGATCTGCATGGCGAAGACGCACCTCTCGCTCTCGCACGACCCGGCGCTGAAGAACGCGCCGACCGGCTTCACCGTGACCGTTCGCGACCTGCGGCCGTACACGGGCGCCGGCTGGATCGTCGCGCTCTGCGGCGACATGATGACGATGCCGGGCCTCGGGAAGACACCCGCGGCCTACGCCATCGACATCGACGAGTCGGGCGAGACGGTCGGGCTGTTCTAGCTAGGCGGCCAGCGCCGCCCGGACAGCCCCGAGCGAGGAGTACGCGCGGTCCTGCCAGTCGGGGTACTGGCCCATGCACGTCGGGCATGCCCGCGCTGTCGAGCCGTTCACCGACGGATGCTGCACCGTCGCGCCGGCGGGCAGCTCGACCGGCCCCAGGCGGCGCCGGAGACGATCCCGTCCGCCTGCTTCCGGCTACAGATGACGCAGTGGAGGTAGAGCGCCACGCGTTCTCAGACTACCCCCACGGACCGATGAACGAGCCTTCGCGTCTGTCAGCAGCACGATGATCACGATCGCGGTGCACAGGAGCGAGAGGCCGATCATGAACGGCGCGAGCCAGCTCACTTCCTTCTGCAGCGGGTCGAAGTCGATCTGCTTGCCCATGTCTCCTCCTCTCTACGGCGTCGGTGGGGTCGGCGGCGCGGGCTGGTCGAAGGCGCCGGACGCGCGGAGCATCGCCGCCTGGCGCTGGAGCTTCGTGTTCTCCAGCCAGATCCAGCCGATCAGCGACGCCACCATGAGGATGACGCCGAGCGCGGTGAGGATGTAGGTGCCGGTGGAGTTGGCGCCGCCGAACGTCCAGAAGTCGGTGACCGTGTCGCTCCACTCGTCGTACGGGAATGCGTCGAACATGGCTCCTCCTCACGCTCCGACTTTGGTGGTCGGCTCGGTCTTGATCCGGTGGAACTCTTCCAGGAGCACGGCGGCTCCGTCGACCTCGCGGCCGTCCGGCTCGATGATGACCTCGGGCGCCCGCTCGAACTCGGGGTAGAAGTCCGTCTGGAACTCGGCCATGTCGACGCCCTCGAGCTCGACCTCGGGCGGCACTCGCAGCAGGTTGAGCTTCTTGAGGATCCAGCTGAACACGTACCCGGGCAGGAACGCCAGCGGCAGGAACGCCATGGCGCCCATGAGCTGTCCGCCGAACGAGGACTCGATGTTGTTGATGCCGGTCGGGTATCCGCCGGCGAAGATGCCGACGAGGAACAAGCGCGTAGAAGCCGCAGACGCCGTGAACGGCGACCGCTCCCACGGCATCGTCCACCCGGAGCTTCTTCTCGATGAAGCCGCCCGCCCAGACGGCGACGCAGCCGCCGGTGAACGAGAGCAGGTATGCGAGCGAAGGAGCGTAGACGTCCGCGCCTGCCGAGACGGAGATCACTCCCGCGAGTCCGCCCGAGAGCGTCCAGAACGGGTCGCCCTTGCTCGCGAACCAGCCGCCGGTGAAGCCACCGGCGAAGCCGAACGTGATCACCATCGCGATCGCGCCGAGCGTCGTCGGCGAGAGGTAGATGTTGAGCCAGCCCGGGAACGCCGTCGACTGGATGACGAGGCAGGCGGCGTAGAAGCCGTAGAAGCCCGTGAAGATGAGCATCAGCCCCATCAGCGTCAGGTGCGTGTTGTGGGGTTTGAACGCCCTCGCGCGACCCATGACGTCGTACTTGCCGATGCGCGGGCCGAGGTTGAGGAGCACACCCGAGCGTGAACGATCCCGGCGACGCCGTGCACGACCGCGGATGCGATCGCGTCGTGGAAGCCGAACCTCGTCGTGAGCCAGCCGCCGGAGCTCCAGCCCCAGGCGGCGTCCATGATCCAGACCCCCGAGGCGAGGATCACCGTGAGGAAGAGGTAGGCGGAGAGGCGCACGCGCTCGATCAGCGAGCCCGACATGATCGAGCCCGTCGTCCACGAGAAGAGGAGGAAGGCGAGGAAGAAGACGAGGCTGATGTGGTCCTGGAGGTTCGGGCCCATGCCCGAGCTCCACGGCGCCGTGAGCCCGCAGAAGCCGGGGAGGGCGTCGGGGCTGTCGTGGCCGCTCTTCGGCCAGCCCTCCTGGAAGCAGCCGTAGATGTACCAGCCGAAGTAGTAGAAGCTCGGCGTGACGACCGCGATCGTGAGGATGTTCTTCATCGTCGTCGCCATGATGTTTTTCCGTCTGGCGACGCCGGTCTCGTACGACATGAAGCCGACCTGGATCAGCCACATCGCGACGACCGTGAAGAAGTAGAACTGCTCGGTCAGAACCAGCGAGTCGAGCTTGACCTGCTGCGCGAGATCCTCGATCGAAGGCGTCTCTTGAGCCAGTAGCGATACCAGCGACGAACATGCGCGTCCTCCCTCGGGCCGTCCGGCAACCGTGGCGCAACGCTACGGAACGGCCCTCGTCGCTTCCATGTCCGGACGGGCCCGGCTTCGTGCCGCTCGGTGTGGAGACTTGCTACATACCGCTACGGCGGAACGATCTCGCCCGTCGTCGCGCTCACGACGACCGTGCGGACGTTGGTGCGGACGCCCTGTTCGTCGACGTCGTAGAGGGAGACGGCCCACACGGGCTGCGGCGGGATGCCGCGCTGGAAGAAGCGCACCTGCGCCTTCTCCGCATCGGAGTGTCCAGTAGTCGCGGGCGATCTCGATCGCCTGCTCGCTCGAGACGTTCCGCCCCGCCGACCCGCAGCCGCGCGCGACGACCGCGGCGAAGAGCAACGCCACGAGCAGCACGGCGCCGCGGAACCACCACCTGTCGCGGAGGTCCCGGGTCGGCGCGACGCTAGGGGCCGGCGAGTTGCCGTTTCCGGTAGAGGGCATAGGCACGCAGGAAGAGGTAGCCGATGAAGTGCGTCATGAACACGAGCAGGAGCCACCAGATCCACCACGTGTAGTGGAGCTCCAGCTCGCGAAGCTCGATCACGGTCAGGTAGAGGGCGGCCGCGAGAGTCAGCAGCAGGATCCACGGGCGTGAACCCGAGCAGGAGGAAGAGCAGCACGGGGGCATCGTAAGGCGCTGTGGTCGGCATGTCACCGACCGTCGGTCTCGGCGCCGCCGCCGCATGGCAGAGAATCCCGCCTGTGTCGACGAAGGACATCATCCTCACGCTCGGGGTCATGCTCGTCGCGGGTCTCGTGTGCCAGCTCGTCGCGGACACGATCCGCGCGCCGCGCATGCTCGTCCTCCTCCTCGGCGGGACGCTGCTCGGGTCGTCGGTCACCGGCGCCATCGACGTCCCGCTCGACTCGACGGGCGCCGAGCTCCTCCTGACGCTCGGTGTGTCGTTCATCCTCTTCTACGGCGGGCTGCAGCTCTCGGTCGGCGTGCTCAGCCGCGTCGCCGTCGGGATCGGCCTGCTCGCGGTGCCCGGGGTCGTGATCACCGCGCTCGTGACCGGTACGGTCGCGTCGATCGCGTTCGACATCCCGTTCTCGACGGGGCTGCTCCTCGGGGCCGTCGTCGCGCCCACCGATCCGGCGATCCTGATCCCGCTCTTCGACCGCATCGGCATTCGCCAGAAGATCGAGCAGACGGCCATCGCGGAGTCGGCTCTGAACGACGCCACCGGGGCCGTCCTCGCGCTCGTGCTCGTCGGCGTCGTCCAGAGCGGCGATGCCTCGGTGTCCGGGCCGGTCGTCGACTTCCTGCAGGATCTCGGCATC
This sequence comes from uncultured Gaiellaceae bacterium, assembly GCA_963754175.1. GTDB lineage: Bacteria > Actinomycetota > Thermoleophilia > Gaiellales > Gaiellaceae > GMQP-bins7. Next base: position 123,272 of record CAVWES010000024.1, read on the forward strand.
TCGACGGTGCTCGGGATCGGGTTCGGGATCCTGCTGTCGCTCGTGGTGTCGGACCGGCGCGCCGGCGTCTGGAAGGAGTCGGCAGCGGTCGCCGTCGTCGCGGTCGTCGCGGTCGGCTACTTCTCGACCGACTTCGCCGGGGGGAGCGGCTACCTCGGCGCGTTCCTCGCCGGTCTCATCGTCGGGAACATGGATCGCCTCGGCCTCGGGATGCACTCGGACCACGAGCGGGACATGCGCTCCCTCGTCGCCACGATCACGGAGGTCGTCGTGATCCTCGTCTTCATCACGCTCGGCGCGAATCTGCCGTGGCACGAGATCTGGGACAACCTCGGGCGGGCACTCGTGGTCGTGCTCGCGCTCATCGTCCTCGCGCGGCCCCTCACCGTGCTCCTCTGTCTCGGGCCGGACCGCCGTGGGCGCTGGACCCGCCAGGAGATGGCCTTCCTCGCGTGGACGCGCGAGACCGGCGTCGTCGCGGCCGCGCTCGCTGGGCTCATGGTCGCGCGCGACATACCGAACGCCGAGCTGATCGTGACGACGGTGGCCGTAGCCATCGTGCTCACGCTGGCGCTCCAGACGACGACGAAGGTGTGGCTAGGGCGGAGGCTGGGGCTCGACGAATCGGGCTAGGACCACGGATACGGCGAGCTCGAGACCGGGTGGAGGTCGCCGGTCTCGAAGCGCTCGAAGCGGAACGGGTAGAGGAGCTCGCGAGTGGTCGCCGAGGAGCACCGAGGCGACCTCGCGTCCCACGCCGATCATCTTGTAGCCGTGGTTCGAGTCGAAGATCCCGTACACGTTCGGCCGCACGTAGTCGAACACCGGGAAGTTGTCCGCGGTGAACGCGCCCACGCCGCCCGAGCGCGCCAGCTTGTACTGCGCGCGGCAGCCCTCGAAGCGGCTCATCGAATGTGACAGCGCGGCGCACCACATGTCCGGGAAGCTGGGATCGACGTCCGTCGTCGACGGGTACGGGTCGAGCTCGACGTCGCCGTCGACGACGAGCGGCGAGGCGCCTCCCTGCACGCCGTGGCGATCGCGCTTGAAGTAGATCCCCCAGAGCTCGTCGGTCACGAGGTCGCCGTCGTCCGTGTAGAGCGGCGCGTCGGTGTCGAGGTGGATCACGGGGGGCGCACCGCCGTCGGCGGTCGCGAACATGAGCGGGTCGACCGTGATCTCGCCCTCCTGGAGGTTCCAGTACGTCCACATCGGGCGGTCGCGGACGACGTCGCCGGACGGAGTGGTGATGTCGATCGTGTCCGGCATGCCGAGCAGCGACCAGAACCTCGCCGCCCACGGGCCCGGGGCGATGACGACCTGCTCGCCGACCTCGATCGGGCCGGCGCTCGTCTCCACCGCGGACACCGAGCCGTCGTCGCGCGACACGAAGCCGGTCACCTCGACGCCCTCGACGACGGAGACTCCCTCGCCGAGGCACTTGTCGCGCAGCCCGAGCACCGACTCGACGTTGAACGCGAAGCCGCCCTGGTGCTCGTGGAGGCAGATGGTCACGCCCTGCGCGCGCCAGTCGGGGAAGAGCGCCTTCATGTGCGCGTCGACCTCGGCCTCGCCCGCGATCAGCTCGGAGCGGTAGCCGATCCGCTCCTGGCGCTCGTAGGTGGCGGCGAGGTCCGACTCCTGCACGGCTGCGCCGAGCGCGATGTAGCCGACCGCGTTGTAGTGGTAGGCGGCCGGATCCGACTCCCAGACCTCGACGCACGCCTGCATCAGCTCGCTCATCGCGGGCTGGAAGTAGTTGTTGCGGACGACGCCGCACGCGATTCCCGACGCCCCCGCGCCCGGCCTCGACTTGTCGAGCACGACGACGTCTGCGCCCGACCCGGCGCCGCGGGTGCGGAGCTCCTTCGCGAGGTGGTAGGCGGTCGAGAGACCGTGGATGCCGGCGCCGACGACGACGTAGGGCGCACCCTTCGGAATGGACACCTATTGCCTCCTCACCAATCGCGTTGCGTGCACGCGCACGGCACGCTAGCAGCTCACTCCGGCGGGATCCAGACGAGGCATGCCGCCTCCTCGCGCAGCTTGCGCGCGGCCTTGCGGTAGTAGCGCCCCCGCATCCGTCTCGTGTCCGCGCCGAGCACGAGCAGCCCCGGCGAGCGCTCGCCGACGAGCTCGAGGAGGGCTGCGAGCGGCCGAGGGCTGACGACGCGGAGCCGCTCGACGGCGACGGCCAGCGACGCGGCGAGCTCGGCGGGCGCGCGGAGCGACTCATCGACGTCCTCGAGCACGACCACCTCGGCGCCCCACGACGCCGTCATCGGCCGGATCGTCAGCTCGACGAGGTTCACGAGCACGAGCTGCTGGCCGGACTCCACCGCCGAGTCGACCGCGAGCGCGGCTGCGTCCGCGCGCACCGGAACGTCGAAGGTGACGAGCATGACGGGTCGTGCTTCGGACGCCGCGCCCCGCTGCGTAACGGCACCCCGGTCGCGACTCGCGAGCCTCACTCGGGCACCAGGTTCCAGCTGCGCGTGCTCTCGCGCATGTTCTCGGTCGCGCGCTCGCGCACCTTCGGGATGACGAACACGGCGTATGCGAACACGAGCACGAAGAGGAGGAGGCCGAACTGCAACCCGTAGACGATGGCCAGCGGGATCAGGATCGCCGCGAGCACGAGCGGAGGGCCGAGAGCCAGCAGGCGATACCGGCGGACGCTCGCGACGAGGCTCGCGTACTCCTGGGCCGGGATCTGCGCCGTGTCCCACGCTTTCCCGCACGTCGGGCACGTCCAGCGCTCGCCGTAGCGGACGTACGCGACCTGTCCGCAGTCGCAGGTGACGGTGATCGGCGGCTCCCGCATTCGGCCGATGGTAACCGTGCGCTCGTGCGGCTTGGAATCGGCCGGGTGTCATGTTACGTTCGCCGCGCGGCCGAGCGTACGGCCCTCATCCGACCCGCGCTGGAGGTGGCAGGTGGCGACAGCAGTAGTCGAGGAACGGCAACTTCTCAAGACGCTTCGCTGGTACGACGGCTTCGTCATCGCGCTCGCGAACCCGGGATTCCTGCTCGGGTCGCTGGGCTACTCGGTCGGTGACCTCGGCGGCTGGGGCGCCGCGCTGCTGTGGGGGATCTCGGCGTTCGTCGCCGTCTTCATCAACACGCTCTACTCCGAGCTCGCCGCGATGTTCCCGGAGAAGTCCGGCGGACTCGCGCTCTACGCGCACGAGGCCTGGCGGAAGTACACGACGCTCGTCGGTCCGATCGCGACGTTCGGCTACTGGATCGGGTGGTCGGTCGTGCTTGCGATCAACGGCATCTTCATCGGCCAGATCATCCAGGGTGCCTGGTTCCCGGGCGAGCCCTTCGGCGGCGCGTCGAACAACCCGGACGTCACGGGCTACTTCTCGACGGGCACGGTAAAGGTCGGGCTGCCGCAGCTCATCGCGATCGGGCTGATCCTCGCCGTCTGGGTCTTCAACGTGCGCGGTGTGCGCGTCGGCGTCTCGTTCGGCTACCTCGCCGGAGCGCTGCTGATGGTGCCGCTCTTCGTGATGATGATCCTGCCGTTCCTCAACGGCAGCTTCGACAGCGCGAACCTCGACAACACGATCAAGGCGACCGACTCCGGCGTGGGGCGGGCTGCAGCTCTCGATCGTGTGGCTGTGGCTGATGTGCTGGTCGGCCTGGGGGGTGGACGTCTGTGCGACCTTCGCTCCGGAATACAAGGACACGGCCCGCGACACGAAGCTCGCGCTTCGCTCCGCGGCGCTGTTCTCGCTCGTCGTCTACATCCTCCTGCCGATCGGGTTCGTCGGCGGAGGAACGCCGGAGCTGATCAGCGCGTACGACTACGTCGGAGCGATGAACCTGATCGTGGGCTCGACGACGCTCACGGACTTCTTCGTCGTCTGTCTCGTCGCGGCGTTCATCATCACGATGAACACCGCGACCGCGGACGGCGGCCGTGCGCTGTACGGCATCTCCAGGGCGGGGATGACCGTCAAGCAGCTCGGAACGCTCAACCGCTGGCACGTCCCCGGGAACGCGATGACCCTGGACATGGTCATCAACATCCTGTTCGTCCTCTTCATCGGGAACATCTTCGGCGTGCTCGCGGCGTCGAACCTCGGCTACGTGCTCGCGCACATGTTCGCGCTGTCGGGGTTCGTCCTGCTCAGGCGGGATCGGCCGGAGTGGCCGCAGGCCGATCAGGCTGCCGTCGTTCTGGACTCCGATCGCCGGGATCCTCGCCGTGTGGTGCCTGATCCTCACGATCGTCGGGTTCGGCTGGATGCAGGTCGCGGCGGGCGGCTACGGCGACACGAAGGAGAAGATCATCGGCGTATCGGTGCTCGTGATCGGGATCCTGCTCTTCCTCTTCAGGAGGATCGTCCAGGACGGCGAGCGGCCGCACTGGCGTGAGGAGACGCCGACGGATGCCGGACGCGCGCGAGCTGGCGCTCCTGCAGGAGGAGATGCGCCCGGCCTAGCCGCCGGACGCACGGCTCGTTCGAAGGAGGCGGCTTCGGCCGCCTCCGTCGCGCTGTCGTCAGAATCCGCCGCATGGAGGGCTCGAGGCCACCGGAGTTCGAGGTCGAGATCAGCAGTGCGATCTCGGCGCCCGAGGCGTTCGGCGCGTCGTTCGACGCGGCGCCGCTCGCCGAGGCGCTCGAGCTCGGGGAAGGGTCTCGAAGGCGATCCCGCCGTCGCGTTCCGGCGGACGCTCGGGCATGTTCGCGACCGGGGTGACCGTGCTCACGACCCGCGTCGGCGAGCAGGTGCACGGCATGACGGCGAACGCGTTCATGTCGGTCTCGCTCCGGCCGCCGCTCGTGCTCATCTCGATCGACCGCCGCGCGAAGATGGGTGCGCTCCTGCACGAGGGCACGCGCTTCGGGGTCAGCGTCCTCGAGGCGCGGCAGACGAGCCTCTCTGATCGCTTCGCGGGACGCGTCGCGGACGATCCGCCCGAGGCGACGTTCGAGATCGTCCACGAGACGCCGCTCGTCGAGGGTGCGCTCGCGCACCTCGTCGCGCGCGTCGTCCGCTCGTACTGGGGCGGCGACCACTCGCTCTTCCTCGGCCAGGTCGAGTTCGCGCGCTACGGCGAGGGTCGTCCGCTGCTCTTCCACGGAGGACGCTACGAGCGGCTCGTCGAGGATCCGCGCGTCTTCTCGCTGCTTCCGCGCGAGCTGCTCGATCCGATCCTCGCGCTCGGCGAGGAGCGTGAGTATCGCGGACGGCGAGCCGATCATGCGCATCGGTGAAGCGGGTTGCGAGCTCCTGCTGGTCCTCGAAGGCGAGGCGCGGGTCGAGCGCCCGGGTCGCTCGCTCACCGTCGGCGCCGGCGAGCTCATCGGCGAGATCGAGGTGCTCGACCCGGGCGGCGGCCGGATCGCCGACATCCACGCCGCCGGTCCGGTGCGCGCGCTCGCAATCTCGCGGGAGGCGCTTCTCTCGGCGCTCGAAACGGACCCCCGGGCCGCCGTCGCGCTGATCGAGGTGCTCGCCGCACGCTTCCGCGAGACCGCGTGAGCGCGCCGAACGGCGCTGCTCGCGGTCGGCGTCGGGCTGGCGCTCGCGGACTCGTCGATCGTGACGCTCGCGCTGCCGAAGATCCTCGGCGAGTTCGACGTCGCGATCACCTCCGTCGCCTGGGTGCTCACCTCGTTCAACCTCGCCCTCGCCGTGGTCGCGGTGCCCGCCGCGTACGTCTCCCGACGGCGGCCGCGAGAGGCGTTCGTCGCCGGTGTCCTCGTCTTCGCCGCAGCGTCGCTCGCGTGCGGGCTCGCGCCCTCGTTCGACGTGCTCGTCGGGGCGCGGTGCGTGCAGGCGGTCGGGGCTGCGCTGCTCGTCACGTCGGCTCTCGACCTGCTCTCGCAGGCGGGCGGCGGCGACGCGCGCGCACTGCGCATCTGGGTCGCCGCCGGAGTGCTGGGCGCGGCTGTCGGGCCGGCCGCCGGAGGCATCCTCACGCAGCTTCTGGGCTGGGAGTCGATCTTCCTCGCGCAGGTGCCCCTTGCTCTCGTCCTGTTGCTCGCGGCGCGGGGCGTCACCGGTCGACCGGTCTCGGCTCCTGCCGGACGCCCGTCGATCGCCGCAAACGCCGCGTTGCTCCTCGTCGCGGGCGGGCTCGTCGCCGCGCTCTTCCTCGTCGTCCTGCTCCTCGTCGAAGGGTGGGGGATGTCTCCGGCCGCCGCCGGCATCGTCGTCACGGTCATGCCGCTGACGGCGATCGCGGTCGGACGGCTGCGGCCGCGATCGCTCGGTGTGGTTCAGGGCGTCGCGTGCGGCGTGATCCTCGTCGCAGGCGGCCTTGCGGCCCTGGCGCTGATGCCGCGAGCCGGATGGGGATGGACGATCCCGCCACAGATCCTCGTCGGAGCGGGGCTCGGGCTCACCGTCGCCGGTCTCACGGAGCTGGCGCTTCACGGTCGAGCCGACCAGGTCGTCCACGGCGGCTGGACGCTCGCGGCCCGCCACGCCGGGGTCGTCCTCGGGCTGCTCCTGCTCGCGCCGGTGCTCACGAGCGCGCTCGACGAGAACCGCGACGAGGCGATTCGCGCGGGCGCAGCCGTCGTCCTCGACAGCGAGATTCCGCCGCTCGACAAGCTCGGTGTCGCGCAGGACGTGCTCGCGGAGGTCGACCGCGCGGACGAGGCCGGCGAGCTGCCCGACGTCGAGCGCGCGTTCGCGGACCGGCCGGACGACGACGAGTGGCGCACGCTCGCCGCCGGCCTGCAGGATCAGCTCGACCGCGCGGTCACGAGTGCCTTCTCGGGCCCGTTCCTGCTCGCCGCGGCGCTGACGCTGTGCGCGCTCGTACCCGTGCTCTTCCTGCGGAGGCGGCCCACGTGAGGCGGTTCGCTCCCGCTTCTCGTCGCGCTCGGGCTCGTCGCGGCCGTGATCGTCCCCTACCTCGCGCTCGGCGGCGGGCGCTTCGAGCCCACGCCGGTCGCCGATCCGTGCGAGGCGCGCGAGCCGCCCGGCGGCGGAGGGTCTGGGCGAGACGATCGAGGCGATCGCGCTCGCTGCGGTCGACGGGGTCGCGTGCGAGCTCGGCGTCTCGCGCGAGGAGCTCGTGCTCGCGCTCCGCAACGAGGACGCCTTCGACGCGTTCTCGGACGAGCACGGCCTCGACCGCGACGAGGTCGAGCGGGCGATCCACGACGGCCTCGTGCGTGCGGTGGACGACGCCGAGGAGTCCGGAGCGCTCCCGGGGTTGGTGGCTCCGCTCGTGCGCCGGGCGGCGGAGTCGGTGCCGCCGTGGCTCATCCTCGAGGCGCTCGAGCAGCTCGGCAGCTTCCTCCCCGGCTAGTCGAGGTCGGGCAGCTCGGCGAGCCAGGGCGTGCGGTAGCCGGACTCGCTCCACACGACCGGGAAGAACGACTCGTCGAGCGAGAGGTCGCCTCGGCGGCGGTAGCGCGAGTACGTGAGGTCGACGTTCGTCTCGTGGAAGCGCGTCTCGACCGGGATGAAGTGCGAGACGAGCGCCATCCGCGCGACCGAGCCCGGAGGCGTTCGGCGCCGAGCCGTGCCACGTGAGGCCGTGGTGGAACGAGCCGCCGCCGGGGCTGCACGACGACGGGCACCGTGTCGAGGTCGGTGCCCTCCGGCGCGGCCGCGCGCGGCCCTGCGAGCCAGTCGTCCGGCGCGTGGAACTCCGATCTCGCAGGCGGCGACTTCGGCCACGACGTGCGAGCCGCGGACGAACTCGAGCGGGCCGGCGTCCGGCTGCGTCTCGTGGAGCGAGATCCAGCACGTGATCATCTCCGGCGGGACGAGGTAGTCGGCGTACGACGAGTCCTGGTGGAAGCCGATCGCCTTCGTGCCCGGCGGCTTCCAGAGAACGTTGTCCTGGAGGATCCGCACGCCGCTGTAGCCGGCGAGCTGCGCGGCGAGGCGGCCGGTCCGCTCGGAGAGCACCTGCGCGGCCACGACCGTGTCCGACTTCCAGGCATTGCAGAGCTGCCGGGTGCGATCCTCGGGGTCGCGGCCGGGAACCCAGTTCACCTCGTCCGGGCGGATCCCGGTCTCGTACTCGCCGTCGAAGAGGGGGACGTAGCGCTCCCGGAGCAGCTCGAGCCCGCGCTCGGAGACGAGACCATCGTCGACGACGAGGAAGCCGTCTTGCCGAAAGCCTTCGACTTGCTCCGCCGTGAACGCGTCGATCAGGAGCGCGGCCTCGTCTTCTCCGGGTCGTAGAAGGGGAAGCGGACGACGGTGGCCGGGATGCGCTTCTGGAGGCCGTCGAGCTTGCCGACCTCGAGCGCCGTCCCGAGCTCCGCGACCTGCACCGCGACGCGCGCGAGCGCGATGTTCTTCTTCAGGATCGGGCTGCGCGTCCCGCTCGTCACGACGCCGACGCGCTGGCGGCCGACGTAGAGCTCGTCGCCGTGGCCGGCGGTCTCGTTGCCCTCGAGCTCGAGCCCCACCAACACCCGCTGCGGGTGCGCGTGGCGCTCCTCGAGCGCCGCCCGCCCGACGAAGTCGTCGTCGGTCTCGAGGTCGACCGCGAACCCGATGCCGGCCTCGAACGGATCGACCTGATCGTCGAACTCGTACCCGGCGAAGATCAGCCCCGACTCGATGCGCAGGATGTCGAGCGCCTCGAGCCCGAGCGGCGTGAGGCCGTGCTCCTCACCGGCCGACCAGATCGCGTCCCAGACCGCCGGGCCGTCGGACGGGTGGCACCACACCTCGTATCCGAGCTCGCCCGTGTACCCCGTGCGCGACACGACGATCGGGATCCCGTCGTACGTCCCGATGCGCCCGACCGTGAAGCGGAACCACTTGAGGTCCTCGAGCGACGTCTGCGTCGGCGGCGTCCACACGATCTTCCTCAGGAGCTCGCGGCTCTCCGGGCCCTGGACGGCGACGTTGTGCAGCTGGTCGGTCGACGGCTTCACCCACACCTTGAGATCGAGCTTCTCGCGCAGCTCGTTCAGCCAGATGCCGTCGTACTCGTCCCCGCCGACGAAGCGGAAGTTGTCCTGCCCGAGCCGGTAGACGGTCGCGTCGTCGATCATCCCGCCGGTCTCGTTGCAGAGCGCCGTGTACGTGACCTGGCCGACCGACAGCCGGCGCGCGTCGCGTGTGATCGCATGCTGGATCAGGGTCTCGGCATCGGGCCCGAGCACCTCCCACTTGCGCAGCGGGGAGAGGTCCATGACTGCGACCTTCTCGCGGCAGGCCCAGTACTCCGCGATCGCGCCCTCGTTGTCGAAGCAGTGCGGGAGCCAGTAGCCGCGGTACTCGACGAAGCTCTTCGTGAGCTCGCTCGTCCGCGGATGGAACGTCGTCTCGCGCGTGAGCACCGGATCGGCGTCGGCCGTGACACGGCGCGCGATCGCGACGGAGAACGTGTTGTCGGGCGCGTACACCCGGACGTGGATCGGCGTGACCTGCCAGCCGTTCGCCGGGTCGATGTCGTCCGGGCACGACGACGACGCGCAGACGAGATCGCTCATCGCCCGGAGCAGGACGTAGTCGCCGGGACGCGACCACGGCTCGTCCATGACGAACACGTTGTTCGCGTCGAAGCCCGTGTTGTAGAAGAAGTTGAGCGCCTCCCAGCCCATGCGCGGCGCGATCTCGAAGGGCTTCACCTGGCCGTTGAAGTTCTCGCTGCAGTTCACGTGGCCGGGGTAGCCCTTGTCCTCGTAGTACTTGGCCGTGCAGGCCAGCCCGAACGTGTCGTGGCGACCGACGGTGTCCCGCACGACCTCGACCAGCGGATCCTGGTCGACGTCGTAGAACTTCCCGTGCAGGCCGGGCTGCGGGTACGCCTGTCCCATGAGCGAGCGCGTCGTCGTCGCGTCGAGCCCGCGCTCGAGCCCCGCTTCGAGCTTCGCGCGATGGAAGGCGAGGAAGTCGGAGCACTGCTTCCCCTCGACGTCGATCACCTGGATGAACTCACCGGCGCGGACCTCGTAGGCGAGGGCCGTCGCCGAGTCGACGCGAAGATCGAGCCGTGGCTCGGCGAGCGGCGGCGGGAGCTCCTGCTGGTCATAGGTGCGAGGCGTCACGCGCCGCACCTCGACGAGGAGCTCCGAGGGAGGCGGAGCACCGTCGACGATTCGACCCGCCGGCGCGGCGACGACGACGGTCACCGCGCGCTCGGCGCGGAACGTCTGCGCCGAGCCCGCCGGCGACGACTCGCCGAACAGCCGGACTGCGAGCGCATCGGCGGGGTCGAGGCCACGCGAGCCGAGCTCGTGCGCGAGCAGGCTGCCGTTGCGATCGGCCAGCGCCTCGCGAATCACGGTCGCGGGCGCGTCCGCCTTCGCGTCGAGCGCCGCTGCATCGTCTCGCCCGTCCGCACCGAGCACGGAGACCTCGGCCACCTGGCTCCCGCGCGTGTCGACGACCGTCACCCGCTCGTCCGCCCCGAGGGCGAACACGGTCGCGCCCCCCGGGCGGACGAGGTACGTCTCGACGAACGGGTCCTCCGGGAGCAGCCCGCGAACGAGACCGGGTGTCCCGATGAGGCTCACGTCACGCGCTCGCCGGCGCCTTCGCCTCCATCTCGGCCGCCTCGGCGATGAGCTTCTCCGCGAGCTCGCGCTTGCCGTCGGCGTCGAGCTTCTTCACCTCGTTCTCGACCGCGCGGCGGTTGTACGACTGGTTCCAGTAGTCGAGCGCCTCGAACCCGAGGAGGACCGCCTTGCCGACGAACTGGCGCAGCACCTCGTTCGTCGGGCCCATGACCCAGCCGGCCTTCGCGTCGCGGAGGTACCGCTCGAGCTCCATGTCGCGCTTGTAGCCGGAGCCTCCGCAGGCGTGGAGCATCTTGTCGACGACGTGGGCGACGTTCTTCGCCGCCTCGAACTTGATCTGCCAGGCCCAGTGCAGGTAGTCGGCGCGTGCGAGCTCCCCGACGGCGAGCACCTTCGTGTTGTTGTCCGTCGCCTTGTCCATCGCCTGGGCGACCGAGTAGACGAACAGCCGGGCTGCGTTCGTGTCCATGAGCGCCTCGCCGACGTAGTCCTGGATCGTCGGGTAGTCGGCGACGCGGAGCCCGACGTCGACGTGCCGCTTGCGCGTCGTGTGTCGCTTCGCGATGTCGATCGTGCCGAGAGCGATCCCGTTCCACACCGAGGACGAGCCGATGAGGAACCACGGGTCGACGGACTCGTCGTTCGACGCGGCGCCGTCGCCCTCCGGGCCGACGAGCTGCTCCGCGGGAACGTCGACGTTCGGCACCTCGAGCGGCCCCGACTGGTTCCCGCGCAGGCCGAGGGCGTCCCAGAGCGACGGCTGCGACTCGACGACGTCGCCGTCGATGACGAACACGGAGAGGTCGTCGTAGCCGGTGAAGTCGGGACTCGTCGTCTGCACGACGTAGAAGTCCGCGAAGCCGGCCGAGGTCGTCCACGACGCCTTCTTGCGGACGTTGTAGCCGCCGTTCGAGCGCTCGGCGCCCGACGAGATCGGGTACCAGAAGTGCGAGCCGGTCTCGGGGTCCGAGTACGAGAGCGTCCCGATCTTCCCGGTGCCGAGCGGCCGGATGTACTTGTCGATGAGCTCCGGCGTCGGGCGGAACATGATCGTGTTCACGGCACCGATGTGCATGACGTAACACATCGCCGTCGACGCGCAGCCGTAGCGCGCGATCGTCTCGCACGTCATCGCGTAGGCGACGTGGTTCTCGCCGAGGCCGCCGTACTCCTCGGGGACGGTGAGCGCGAGGAAGCCGTGCTCGCCGAGCAGCTCGAGGTTGCGGCGCGGGAACAGGAGCTCGTCGTCCGAGCGCTTCGCGTTCGCGCGCATCTCCTTCTCGCACAGCTCGATGAGCGTCGCGCGCAGCTCCTTCTGGCGGTCGGTCAGGACCCAGTCGGGATCCCATTCGTAGCCGAGCCCCCAGAACGGCTCGCCTCCCCACATCTTCTCGGACATGCTCACCTCCACCGGTGTTGGCGTTCTCGCGCGCCATCGTAGGCCGCCCCCGCATCGCGGGGCAAGCGGCTATGACGCGAGGACCGAGAGCAGGTCGTCGCCGTAGCGCTCGAGCTTGACCGGGCCGAAGCCCTTCACGCCGGCGAGCTCGTCCAGCGTCTGCGGCCGGAGAGCCGCGAGCTCGCGGAGCGTGGCGTCGTGGAGAACGACGTATGCGGGAACGGCGTCCTCCTGCGAGCGCTCGAGACGCCAGCTGCGAAGCCGTGTCACGAGATCCTCGTCCACGTCGGCAGCGGCGCTCGTCCTGATGTGCGGCGGCCGCACGGAGGGATCGGCGTGCAGGACGCGGAAGCCGTCGGGCGTCGTCACCTCGACGAGTGCGCCCGAGCGCCTCGACGAGCCGCACCCAGCGGCGGACGTCCGCATCGGTCGCGGCCGCGAGGAGGCGGTACGCCGAGGAGCGGCGTGCCGACGGGGGCGCCTTCAGCGAGCCGCGCAGCGTCGCGACGAGGCTGCGCCGCCCGAGCGGCCAGGTGAGGGACTCCACCGCGTCGACGATCGCCTGGGCGACGTCGTCGGGCAACGGAGGCGGTGGGCTCTGGATCGAGGCGGACCCGCGGGTCAGCGGCGCGCACACGTCGCAGGCGCCGCACGGCCCGGAGAACTCCTCGCCGAAGTGCGCCGCGACCTGCTCGTGCCTGCAGACGCGCGTCTCCGCGAAGGCGACGATCCGGTCGGCGCGCGACTCGGCGACGAGCCGTGCCCGGTCGAGCAGCGCGTCGACTCGTTCGCGGGCGTCGTCGGGCGCGGTCGTCAGCTCGATCCTCATGAGCCGGCCCTGGTCGAAGCTGCGACGGAGGAGGCCGGCCTGCTCGAGCATGCCGACGAGGACGCGCGCATCCCGCTCGGGGACGAGGGCGGCGAGCTCGTCCGGGTCGACGAGCCCGCCCGTATCCCGAAGGACGCGATAGACCGAACGCAGCTCTCCCGCGCTCGGCACGTCGGAGACCGCAAAGCGGCGAAGGGCGGTCGCATCGCTCGGGCTCGCGAGCAGGAGGGTCTGGCTCGGCTCGCCGTCGCGCCCAGCGCGCCCGACCATCTGCACGTACCCCTCGAGCGAGTCCGGGTAGTTGACGAGGCAGACGAGCCGCACATCGGGCTTGTCGATGCCCATGCCGAACGCGGTCGTGGCGACGACGACCTGCGCGGCGCCGGACAGGAAGTCGTCCTGGACGCGCGTGCGCTCCTCGCGCTCGAGGCCGGCGTGGTAGTGCTCGGCCCGGAACCCGTGGCCGGAGAGCACGCGCGAGAGCTCCTCGGTCGAGCGGCGCGACCGCGCGTACACGATCGCGGCGCCGCCGCGCAACGCGCCGAGGCGTTCGACGAGGATCGCGATCCGGTCCTCGGCGTTGGCGACCTCCTCGACGTCGTAGCGCAGGTTCGGCCGCATCACGCTCGTGTGGACGACGTCGAGCGTGCGTCCGAGCGCCTGCCCGACGTCCCGCGCCGTCTCCGGCGTGGCCGTGGCCGTCATCCCGAGGAGCGTGGGCTCGCCCAGCGCTTCCAGACCGCGCCGGATGAAGAGGTAGTCGGGACGGAAGTCGTGGCCCCACATGCTCACGCAGTGCACCTCGTCCACGACCACGAGCCCGATGCCGACCTCGGCCAGGAGCTCGACGAAGCGCGACTGCCGTAGGCGCTCGGGCGCCGCGTAGACGAGGCGCTTGTCTCCGGAGGACACCGCGGCGAGTCGTTCGGCCGTCTCCTCCGGTGTGAGCGAGGAGTTGACGAAGGTCGCGGTCGCCGCGATCTGCGGCGGGAGCTTGTCGACCTGGTCCTTCATGAGCGCGATCAGCGGCGAGAGGACGAGCGTCGGCTCGGGTCGCAGCATCGCGGCGAGCTGGTACGTGAGCGACTTGCCGGACCCGGTCGGCATGAGCGCGAGCGTGTCCCGGCCGGCGATCGCCGCACGCACGACGTCCTCCTGCCCGGGCCGGAAGGCGTCGAAGCCGAAGAGCTCGCGCAGCGGGGAGAGGAGATCGGTCAGGCGCGCGAGTATAGGAGGCGCCTCGGGCGACCCTGTCTCAACTTCGCCAATTCAGGTCCAGCGGACGTCGAGCGTGCCGAGGTCCAGGGTCTCGTGGAAGGCCGTCCTCGGGAACCTCGTTCCAGTCGCTCGCCTGGTGCGTGTAGATGTGCGCTGCGACGCGAAGCCCGGTCGGGCCGGCGAGCGTCCCCGCTGCGATGCTGACCCGCTCCCCGCCGGCCGCCTGCCAGAAGAGGCTCGAGCCGCACACGCTGCAGAAGCCGCGCCGCGCATGTCGATTGCTCTCGGGGCTGTCGATCCAACGAAGTGCCTCGGTCGCGCCGACCACGAGGTCGTCGACCCGCGTCGCCGCGAACGCGCCCACGGAGCCGGTCCAGCGACGACACTCGACGCAGTGGCAGACGACGACGTCGCGAAGCGGCCCCCGGACCTCGTAGGTCACGGCGCCGCACAGACAGCGTCCCGTCGCGCGCGTTTCCGCCACGGCCGGAACATTAGAATCGCCGGATGCCGCTCGTCGCCGACCACATGACGCGAAACCTCCTGACCGTTTCCATGGAGGGCACGCTCGGCGACGCGGCCTCGGCGATGGCCGACCGTGGTGTCGGCGCGGTGGTCGTGCTCGAGGGCGGCTCGATCGCGGCGATCCTCACCGAGCGCGACGTCATGAAGGCGGTCGCGGCCGGCAAGGACGGGAGCGCGCCCGTCACGGAGTGGATGACGCGCCATCCGGACACGATCGAGCCGGGCGACACGACCGACCATGCGGCGTCGCTGATGATCCACGGCGGCTTCCGCCATTTGCCCGTCGTCGAGGACGGGAACGTCGTCGGGATCGTCTCGATTCGCGACCTCATGAAGGTCGCGCTCGACGACCGCTCGCCGCGCGGCGTCT
>CAVWES010000025.1:0-31697 GCA_963754175.1 uncultured Gaiellaceae bacterium
CGGGTCGACTGAATGAGCCTGATCCACCGGCTCGCGGAGCTCCGCGAGTCCGAGGAGCGCGGGATCCTCTTCACCGCGATCGACGGGGACGAGGCCGGGACGAAGGTGCTCGTGCTCGAGTCCGGCGAGCACGTCGGCGAGGGGCTCGACGAGGCGGTCGCGCAGTTCGACGAGCTCATCCGGCGCGGCCGCAACACACTCCTCACGCTCGACGACGGCTCGAAGGTCTTCGTCGAGTGGTACGGACCGCCGCCGCGGCTCTTCGTGTACGGCGCGGTCGACACGGCCGAGGCGATGTGCCGCGGCGCGAAGCTCCTCGGCTGGCACGCGATCGTCGCCGACGCCCGCGCGAAGTTCGCGACGCGCGAGCGCATCCCGTCGGCGGACGAGCTCATCGTCGAGTGGCCCGACAGAGCTATCGCGCAAGTGCAGCCCGACCACCAGACGGCGATCGTCGTCCTCACGCACGACGACAAGTTCGACGAGCCCGCGCTCATCGGCGCGCTCGAGACCGAGGCCTTCTACATCGGCGCGCTCGGCTCGCGCCGCAACCAGGAGCGCCGCCGCGAGCGGCTGCTCGAGGCGGGTGTGGACGAGGCGGCGCTCGACCGGATCATGGGCCCGTGCGGCCTCGACATCGGCGCGGACACGCAGGAGGAGACGGCGCTCTCGATCCTCGCCGAGATCCTCGCGGTGCGCGGCCGGCGCGAGGGCGGGTTCCTGAAGGACGCGAAGAAGCGCATCCACGTCGAGGTGGAATAGCCATCCCGCGGGTGGCCTGGCTGTCGGTCGCGCCGGTCAAGTCGATGCGCCTGGTCTCGGTCGACGCGATCGAGCTCGAGACGACCGGCGTCCGCGGCGACCGACGCTTCTACCTCGTCGACGAGGACGGCATGCTCGTCAACGCCAAGCGCATGCCGCGGCTCCTCACGGTGCGAGCGGCCGTCGAAGACGGACGTCTCGTCCTCCGCTTCGCCGATGGCACGACCGTCGACGGAGAGGTGCAGCTCGGGGAGCCCCTGGAGACGAACTTCTACGGGCGTCCGGTGATCGGCCGCTTCGTCCACGGGCCGTGGAACGAGCCGCTCTCCCAGCTCGCAGGCAAGCCGGTACGCGTCGCCCGGACCGAGCGCGAAGGCGACGGAGTCGACCGCGGGCGGAGAGCCGGCGCTTCGCTCGTCTCGACCGGGTCGTTGGACGCGCTCGGAGTTGCGGCGGGCGCGACCCGACCGGTGGACGGACGTCGCTTCCGCATGACGATCGGCGTCGACGGCGTCGAGCCTCACGCGGAGGACGACTGGATCGGCTTCCAGGGTCCGCCTGGGCGGGGCCGTCGTCGCCGTGCGCGAGAACGTCGGGCGCTGCGCCGTCACGACGCTCGATCCGGAGACGGGCATCCGCGACCTCGACACGCTGGGCACCATCGCCGCCTACCGCGCCGACGTCCCGACCCGGGAGCCGCTGCCGTTCGGAGTCTGGTGCGAGGTCGTCGCTCCCGGGCCGTTGCCGTCGGCGACCCGTCGAGGTCGACACGCAGTCGCGTCGCTCGACGTCAACGGCGGCGTGCTCATGCGGTGAACGCCGTGACGGGCACGCGCGGCCGTATTAGAGTCGCCCCGACCATTCCGCCACGAAAGGGGGCACGGTGACGAGCACCGAGACAGGCCTCGGCATCGAAGCGAAGTCGGACGCGATCTACGAGCTCGTCGAGCAAGGATCGAAGGTCGAGCGGGTGGCAACCGGCTTCACGTTCACGGAGGGGCCGATCTGGCACCCGAAGGAGCACCACCTCCTCTTCTCCGACATGCCGGGCGACGTGCGGCGCAAGTACACGCCGGACGGCACCGTCGTCGAGGTGAGGAACTTCTCGAACAAGTGCAACGGCATGACGTACGACGCCGACCTCAACCTGCTCGTGTGCGAGCACGTCACGAGCTCGCTCGTGAAGGAGAGCCCGGACGGATCGCGGGAGATCATCGCCCAGGAGTTCGAGGGCGAGGAGCTGAACAGCCCGAACGACGTCTGCGTGCACTCGAACGGCGGCATCTACTTCTCCGACCCGTGGTACGGGCGCATCCCGGGCTTCGGGCATCCGCGCAAGCGGCGCCTCGGCTTCCAGGGCGTGTACCGCATCCCGCCGGGCGGCGGCGACCTCGAGCTGATCGTGGAGAAGGACGAGTACGAGATGCCGAACGGCATCTGCTTCAACCCCGACGAGACGCTCTTCTACATCAACGACACGCCGGGGGCGTACATCAAGGTCTACGACGCCGCGCCCGACGGGACGATCTCGAACGGCCGCATGTTCTTCGAAGGCGTCGGCACCGGCGTCATCGAGGAGGGCATCCCGGACGGGATGAAGTGCGACGAGCGCGGGAACATCTGGGTGACCGGGCCGGGCGGCGTCTGGGTCATCTCGCCCGCGGGCGAGCACCTCGGCACGATCCTCGTCCCCGAGAACACCGGGAACATGACGTGGGGCGGCGAGGACTGGCACACGCTCTACATCCCGAGCTCCACCTCGCTCTACTCCATCCGAACCATCGTCGGCCCGCGGCGCGAGCCGTACATGGGCTAAGGAGGCGATACATGAACGACGAAGGGCTCACCCTGGATGCGAATCGCTGCGTGCTGCTCATCCAGGACATGCAGAACGACGTGATGGTGGAAGGCGGTGCGTGGGCCGAGACGGGAGCGCCCGAGCACGCGAAGGAGCAGAACGTCGTCGAGAACATCAAGGCGTCTGGCGGACACCTGCCGCAGCAAGGGCGTGCCCGTGATCCACGTCCACTACATCGTCGAGGACGGCGCTCCGGGACTGAAGCTGAACGCAGGGCTCTTCCAGGGCGTGAAGGACACCGGCGGGCTGGTTCGCGGCTCGTGGGGCGCGGCGCCCGCCGAGGGGCTCGAGCCGAAGGACGGTGACTTCGTCGTCGAGAAGATGCGCATGAACGCCTGGGAGGGGACGCGGCTCGAGAGCCTTCTCAAGGGCTTCGGGCGCGACACCGTGATCGTCACCGGCGCCTGGACGAACATGTCCGTCGAGCACACGGCTCGCACGGGTGCGGACAAGGGCTACTTCATGTTCGTGCCCGAGGACGGCTGCTCGACGATGAACGCCGACTGGCACAACGCGTCGATCAACTACGCGCTCCAGAACGTCTCGACCGTGACCAGCTGCGCTGCGGTGACGGAAGCGCTCGCCGGCGTCCCCGCCGGCGTGTAACGGCGCGGAGGAGGGTGGCCGTGGTCTGCGGCCAACGGTCACCCTCCGAGCCGTCGAGCGACCGACCTCCCGGCTCGGCTAGCGTCCGTCGAGCTCGCGCTCGAGAGCAGAGAACGTGCTGCGAAAGGCGCGTCTGATCCCGCGCTGCAGCAGGAGCCGGTCGAGTAGTCCTGCAAGGCCGGCGCGGGGCTCGTACTCGACCACGAGCCGGTAGACGAACCCGTCGCCGTCGGGCTCGAAATGACGTTCGTGTCGTGCGTCCGGTAGGCCCGGCTGCGTGCTTCGGTACTTCACGAGCCGGTCCCGTTCGAAGTCGGTCACGGTCATCGAGAGCTTTCGCTCGCGCCCCAGCAGACGCGTCACGAGCACCGCCGTATCTCCGACCGCCCCCCACGTCGACTGCGGCTCGAGTCGTACGAAACCGGGCCAGAACCTCGGCCAGTTCGCCGTGTCCGTGATGAACGCGAACCCTCGTTCCACCGGAGCGGCGAACGGATGTGCTTCCTCGACGCGCACCACGAGGCGACTGTAACTCAGTCCGCGCTGTCTCAACGCCGTATTGCCTGCGGCTGGATGCCCTCGATTATGGTTCGCGCGCGTGACCGCGGTCGAGCTTCCGCTCCTGCAGCGGCAGGCGTACGTGGACGGGGCTTGGGTCGACGCCGACTCCGGCGAGACCTTCGCCGTCGTCAATCCCGCGACCGGCGACGTCGTCGCCGAGGTGCCGCGGATGGGGGCTGCCGAGACGCGCCGCGCTCTCGCGGCGGCCGAGCGGGCGCTTCCCGCGTGGAAGGCGCGGACGGCGAAGGATCGCGCGCGCGTGCTGCGCACGCTGGCCGACCTCATGCTCGAGCACGAGGACGACCTCGCGCGGCTGATGGTCACCGAGCAGGGCAAGCCGCTCGCCGAGGCGCGGGTCGAGGTGCAGTACGCGGCCTCCTTCTACGAGTGGTTCGGCGAGGAGGCGAAGCGGGTCTACGGCGACACGATCCCGTCGCCGTGGCCGGACAAGCGCATCCACGTGACGAAGGAGCCGGTCGGCGTCACGGCGGGGATCACGCCGTGGAACTTCCCCGCGGCGATGCCGACGCGGAAGTCCGCGCCCGCGCTCGCCGCGGGCTGCACGATGGTGCTGAAGCCGGCCGAGCAGACGCCGCTCTCGGCGCTCGCGATCGCCGCGCTCGCGGAGGAGGCCGGCGTGCCGCCGGGCGTCTTCTCCGTCGTCACGGGGGACGCGCAGGACGCACCCGCGATCGGCGGCGAGATGACGTCGAATCCCGCCGTGCGCAAGCTCGGCTTCACGGGCTCGACCGAGGTCGGGAAGCTCCTCATGGCGCAGTGCGCACCGGGGCTCAAGAAGGTCTCGCTCGAGCTCGGCGGCAACGCGCCGTTCATCGTCTTCGACGACGCCGACCTCGACGAGGCGGTCGCCGGCGCGATCACGTGCAAGTACCGCAACTCCGGGCAGACCTGCATCTCGGCGAACCGGATGCTCGTCCAGGAGGGGATCTACGACGACTTCCTCGCAGGCTTCACCGAGGCCGTTCGCGCCTTGAAGGTCGCAGACGGGTTCGCGGAGGGCGTCAACGTCGGCCCGCTCATCGACGAGCCGGCCGTCGAGAAGGTCGAGCGGCACGTCGCGGACGCGCGTCGAGCGAGGGGCGGAGCTCCTCGTCGGCGGCGCGCGGATCGAGGGCCAGTTCTTCCAGCCGTCCGTGCTCGTCGACGTCACTGCGGACATGGCGATGAGCTGCGAGGAGACCTTCGGCCCGGTGGCTGGGATCGCGCGCTTCTCGACCGAGGAGGAGGCCGTGCGGATCGCCAACGACACGCCGTACGGGCTCGCCGCGTACTTCTACTCGCAGGGGCTCGGGCGCGTCACGCGGGTGGCCGAGGCGCTCGAGTACGGGATCGTCGGCATCAACACCGGGCTCATCTCGACCGAGGTCGCGCCGTTCGGCGGCGTGAAGGAGTCGGGGATCGGCCGCGAGGGATCGTCGTACGGGATCGACGAGTGGCTCGAGCTGAAGTACTGGGCGATCGGCGGCATCGAGTGATCGTCGAGCAACGCGACTACCACGTCTACACGGGGAAGCTCCCGGAGCTCGTGCGCCTCTACGAGACCGAGGGGACGGCGATCCAGCAGGAGATCCTCGGCACGTTCGTCGGTGCCTTCACGACGGACATCGGCGACCTCTCCACGTACACGCACATGTGGGCGTACGAGAGCTTCAGCGACCGCGAGGAGCGGCGGGCACGCCTCGCCGCCGACGAGCGCTGGAAGGCATTTCTCGCGAGGATCCAGCCATTGATCCACACGCAGCGGAACCGGATCATGATCCCGACCTCGTACTCTCCGCTTCGCTGATGGCCGCGCTCGGCGGCAAGGTCGCGATCGTCACGGGCGGCGCGCAGGGCATCGGTGCCGCAATCGCCGCCGGGCTCGAGGACGCGGGCGCGACCGTCGTCGTCGCCGACCTGAACCCGCCCGACGGTGGCATCCAGGCCGACGTCGCGACCGAGGAGGGCGTCGCCGCGATGGTCGAGGAGACGCTGTCCCGCCACGGCCGCGTCGACGTCCTCGTCAACAACGCGGGCCTGTACGCCTCGCTCGAGATGCGCGCGTTCACCGAGATCCCGCTGGAGGAGTGGAACCGGGTGATGGAGGTGAACGTCGCCTCGATGTTCCTCACGTGCCGCGCCGTCGTGCCGGTGATGCGCGAGCAGGGCGGCGGCAAGATCGTGAACATCTCGTCCGGCACGCCGTTCCGCGGCGTCCCGTTCCTCCTCCACTACGTGACGTCGAAGGGTGCGATCGTCGCGCTCACGCGCGCGCTCGCGAAGGAGCTCGGCAAGGACTCGATCCACGTGAACTGCGTCGCGCCCGGCTTCACGATGTCGGACGGCGTCAAGTCGCATCCGAAGGTGATCGAGCAGCTCCGCGACGTGTCCGTCGCCTCGCGCACGCTGCAGCGCGACCAGGTTCCCGAGGACGTCGTCGGCGCGGTCGTCTTCCTCTGCACGCCGGCAGCCGACTTCATCACCGGCCAGACGATGGTCATCGACGGCGGCCAGTACTTCCATTGAGCCTCGTCCTCTCGGAGCACCCCCACGGCGTCGAGACCGAGGACGGGCGGCGGGTGGTCTACGACCTCGAGCGGAACGAGGCGTACTTCGGCGCCGCGCGCGTCGACGGCCCTGCGGTCGTCTGGGAGCTGACGGACGAGCCAGGGCCGGGCGAGTGGATCCTCCGCTGCGACCGGGTCGACTTCCCGCCGGGCGGCATCGCGTACCGGCACGTGCATCCGGGCGGCGGGATCCGGCGGATCCTCTTCGGTGAGCTGACGATCGATCGCGACGGCGACACGCGCACCTACACGGCCGGGGAGTCGTGGCACGAGGGCGCCGACGACCCCGTGCTGGCCACGGCCTCCGCCTCCGAGGACACGGCCTTCGTCCGGGTCATGCTGCTCCCCGCCGAGTGGGCCGGGCGCAGGACGATCCGCTACGTCGATCCGGCGGACGAGGACAAGCCGCGGCTCCAGCGTGCGACGGTCCTCCTCGAGGTGCCGCTGTGAGAACGGGCGGCCGCATCCTCGTCGACCAGCTCGAGCTGAACGGCGCCGATCTCGCGTTCTGCCTCCCGGGCGAGAGCTACCTGCCGGTCCTCGATGCGCTCTACGACTCGCCGATCCGGCTCGTCACCTGCCGCCACGAGCAGGGGGCGTCGAACGCGGCGGAGGCGTACGGCAAGCTCACGGGGCGTCCGGGGATCTGCCTCGTCACCCGCGGGCCGGGCGCGACCCAAGCGGCGGTCGGCGTCCACACGGCGAAGCAGGACTCCTCGCCGATGCTCCTCCTCGTCGGGCAGGTGCCGCGCGCGTTTCGCGGCCGCGAGGCGTGGCAGGAGCTCGACTACGCGCAGGTCTTCGGTGGCATCGCGAAGGCCGCATGGGAGATCGACAGCGCCGAGCGGATCCCCGAGCACATGGCCGAGGCGTTCTCGACCGCGCTTTCGGGCAGGCCGGGGCCGGTCGTGCTCTCGCTGCCCGAGGACGTGCTCGCCGAGGAGGCCGATGTCGGAGACGGCGCCCGCGGTCGAGATTCCGCGCCTCGGACCGCAGGCGGACGATCTCGAGCGCCTCCGCGAACTGCTCGCCGACGCCGAGCGGCCGCTCGTCGTCGTCGGCGAGGGCGGCTGGACCGCGGAGACGAGCCGCGATGTGCAGGCGTTCTGCGAGGCGAATGCACTCCCGGTCGCGTGCGCGTTCCGCTGCCAGGACTTCGTCGACAACCGCTCGCCGAGCTACGTCGGCGTGCTCGGGGTCGCGATGGACGAAGCGATCGCCGCCCGTCTGCGCGACGCCGACCTCGTCCTCGCGATCGGCGGTCGGCTGGGAGAGGTGCCGACGCGCCGGTACACGCTGCTCGAGCCGCCGGACCCGAGGCAGACGCTCGTCCGCATCCATCCCGATCCCGCTGAGCTCGGACGCGTGTACGAGCCCGACCTCGCGATCGCCGCGACGCTGCCCGAGGCCGCCGCCGCGCTTCGCGCCCTCGATCCGGTCGAGCCCAGCTGGCGCGAGTGGACGGAAGCGGCGCGGGCCGAGTACGAGGCGAACCTCCGGCACGAGCCGATGGAGGGGGACGTCGACCTCGGCGAGATCATGGCGTTCCTCCGGCAGCGGCTCCCCGGCGACGCGGTCCAGACGTGCGGCGCGGGCAACTTCACCGTGTGGGCGCACCGCTTCGCCGAGTTCACGCAGTTCGGCACGCAGGCATGTCCGCGCAGCGGCTCCATGGGGTACGGGCTCCCGGCCGCTGTCGCTGCGCAGCTGATCCATCCGGAGCGCGTCGTCGTCTGCTTCACCGGCGACGGCGACTTCGTCATGAGCTCACCCGAGCTCGCGACCGCCGTGCAGTACGAGCTGCCGCTCGTCGTGCTCCTCGTCAACAACGGCATGTACGCGACCATCCGCATGCACCAGGAGCGCCAGTTCCCGGGGCGTGTGATCGGCACCGATCTCGACAACCCGGACTTCCCGGCGCTCGCGCAGGCGTACGGTGCGCACGGCGAGCGCGTCGAGGCGACCGCGGACTTCGAGGCCGCGTTCGAGCGCGCGCTCGCATCCGGGAAGCCGTCGGTCCTCGAGCTCCCGGTCGATCCCGAGCGGATCAGCCCGCGCGTCAAGCTCAGCGAGCTGAGGGCAGCCACATGAGTCGCGAGGAGATCCGCGTCGAGGGCCTGGCCGAGCCGATCTCGCACTTCACCGACGCGGTGAAGGCCGGCGGGTTCCTCTACGTCTCCGGGATCGTCCCGGTCGACGGCGAGGGCCGGCTCGTCGGAGGCGACGACGTGGTCGCGCAGACGCGGCAGGTCTTCGAGAACATGCGCGCCGTGCTCGCGCGGGCGGCTGCGGGTTCGAGGACGTCGTCAAGGTGACGGTCTTCCTCACCGACATCGACGACCGGCCGCTCATCAACCCCGTGCGGCAGGAGGTCTTCGGCTCGACGCGACCGGCCTCGACGCTGGTCGAGGTGCCGCGCCTCGCCGTCCCTGGCGCGAAGGTCGAGATCGAGTGCGTCGCCCTCGTCCCGTGAACGACGACCCGTACAACGCGTTCATCACCCGTGTCGATCCCGGCCCGAGCGGGCGAGGGCCCGCTCGCGGGACGAACGCTCGCGGTCAAGGATCTCTTCGACACGGCCGGCGTCCGCACGACGTACGGCTCCGGGCTGTACGGGGAGCACGTCCCCGAGCGCAACGCCACGGCCGTCCAGCGCCTCCTCGACGCGGGCGCCGTCCTCGTCGGCAAGACGCATCTGCCGGAGTTCGCCTGGGGCGTGCTCGGGCAGAGCGAGTGGTACGGCACGTGCCACAACCCGACGCATCCCGGGAAGACGACCGGCGGGTCGTCGTCCGGCTCGGCCGCCGCGCTCGCGGCGGGGCTCTGCGAGCTCGCGCTCGGCACGGACACGGGCTGCTCGATCCGGTTGCCCTCCGCGGCATGCGAGGTCGTCGGGCTGAAGTCCCAGTGGGGGCTCATCTCGACGGACGGCGTCTTCCCGCTCGTGCCGACGCTCGACACCGTCGGGCCGATGGCGCGAAGCGTCGAGGACGTGGCGCTCATGTGGTCGGTGCTCACGGGGCGAGCCGTGCCCGAGCCGGGCCTCGCCGGGCTGACGGTGGGCCTGCTCCGCCAGCCGCCGGGAATCGGTGACGGACGAGAGACCGAGCGGAGCGACGCAGCCGAAGCCTGGGTCGCCGACCTCGAGCGTCTCGGCGCGCGTGTGGTCGAGGCACGTGTCCCCGAGGCGTCCGCCAACACCTGGCCCCAGTTCCAGCACGAGGCGTTCCAGTCGCATGCGGCGACCTGGCCGAGCCGCGCGGACGAGTACGGCGAGCTGATGCAGAAGAAACTAGTGCCGCGGAGCGCGCGACGCCCGACGAGATCGAGGCCGCGTACCGCGCGATCGACGAGTGGCGGCGGTACGAGCCGGAGGTCGACCTCTACGTCAGCCCCTGCTACGCGGTCGAGCTCCCGGACGAGGACGCCGACGAGCTGGAGGTCCGGCTCCCGCTGACGTCGTTCCTCCGCTGGACGAACCTCACCGGCTGGGCGGGCCTCGCCATCGGGAACATGCAGCTCGTCGCGCCGCGTGACGAGGTGGTGCTCGCCGCGGGCCTCGCCTGGGAGCGAGGCTAGCGGTGGAGTCCGGATCCTCGGCCCCCTCGAGGTCTGGGACGAGGGTGAGCAGATTCCGCTTCGCGGAGCGAAGCAACGAGCCCTTCTGGCGATCCTCGCCCTGCACGCGAACGAGGTCGTCTCGAGGACCGCCTCGTGGATCAGCTCTGGGTTGATCAACAGCCGGACTCGGCTGCGCTCAGAGTGCGAGTCTCCCAGCTGCGCAAGGCGCTCCGACAATGCGGCAAGAGCCTGGTGACGCAGCCTCCGGGCTACTCGCTCCGCCTCGAGCGCTCGCAGCTCGACCTGTTCCGCCTCGAGGATGTCGTCGGCGCGTCCACCGGTGTGGACCGAGATGGCGGCGGCGAGGTGCGTCGGGCTAGGGGTGTGGCGAGGACACGCGCTCGCCGACGTCGGTACGCGACTTCCCCAGCCGGCGATAGCGCGCCTCGAGGAGCTTCGCCTGGTCGTTCTCGAGAAGCGCATCGACGCCGATCTCGCGCTGGGACGGCACGCGGAGCTCGTCGCCGAGATCGACGCGCTCGTCGGGGAACATCCTTTCCGCGAGCGCCTTCGTGCCCAGCTCATGCTCGCGCTCTACCGTTCGGGTCGCCAAGCCGACGCACTGGCCGTGTACACGGCGACGCGAAAGCTGCTCGTCGGCGAGCTCGGGATCGAGCCGGGCTCGGCGTTGCACGAGCTCGAGGCCGCGATCCTCCGACACGATCCGGATCTCGACTCGAGCCGCCTGCCGCGCCGGAGCGCTCGATCCTGGTGGCGCCGCTCGACGCAAGTCGATTCGACGATCTGATCGCGCTCGCAGAGCCGCTCGCCCGTCGTCCGGCGCGAGAGCTGATCCTGGCGCAGCTCATCGACTCCGCGAGCGGTCTGGCGGAGGCGAGCGCGCTCGCCAGGGAGCGCCGCCGGGACCTCCGGGCACGAGGTATGGTCGCCCGGGCTGCCGCCTTCGCGACCGACAGCCCCGCCGCAGATCTCGTCCGCATCGCGATCGAGCAGGACGTCGATCTCCTCCTCATCGAGGCGCCCGCCGCTCTGCTGGAGGACGAAACCCTGCGACATGTGCTCAGCGCGGCACCGTGCGACGTGGCAGTCCTCGTCCCTCGCAACGAGGTTCCGCCTCCAGGGCCAGTGCTGGTCCCGTTCACGGGTGCCGAGCACGACTGGACGGCGGTGGAGCTCGGGGCCTGGATCGCCCGTAGCCAGCGCGTCTCCTTGCAGCTCGCCGGCCCCGTCGAGAGTGGTCGCGATGCGAGCCGGTTGCTCGCGCGTGCGTCGCTCGCGGTGCAGCGAGCGTTGGGTGTCGACGCAGAGCCGCGGCTCCTCGAGCGGGGCACGGAGAGCCTCGTCGCCGCCGCCGACCAGGCCGCGCTCGTCGTCGTCGGGCTCACTGATCGCTGGCAGCGTGACGGGCTCGGGGCCGTTCGCGCGGGCACTGGTTACGGAGTCGCGGCCACCGGCCGTGATCGTGCGCGGAGGCGCGAGGCCTGGCGGCCTCGCGCCTCCCGAGAGTCACACGCGCTTCACGTGGTCGATCGCCGCGCGTTGACGACGCCCCGTCCTAGTTGCCGGGGGGAGGTAGTAGGTATCTCCTCTGATCGTTCCAGCCAGCGTTCCGCCGGGGACGGGCTCTGAGAACGACCCTTCGCAGACAATCGGCTGCCCGAGGCCCACCTTGTTTCCGAACGTGTTGGAGAACGACTCGACGACGATCGGCGAGCCACCATCCGGGGTGAACGTGGTCGTCACCGCGAAGGCTCCGACCACGTAGTGCTGGCCGGTGAGCTCGACCCACGCGCTCTTGCCGAGGTTCCGGGTCAAACGAATGAGCTGCGGCTCGGCGCCGTCGCAGGGGATACCGATCGTGATCACGTGCCCGTTGCCGTTCGGCGCATTGGCCATGGCTGGTGTGGCGAGCACGGCTGCGCTTGCAAATGCCGCCGCGATCCAGACGAGGTGCTTCATGTCGTTCCTCCCTTGGGACGTCGACCGCGGTGGTGCGGCCGACTGGGACGACGATGCGCTTCTACCGTTTCGGGCCGGTAACGGGGGTGTAACGCGCTGCCTAGCGAGCCCAGGCTGGGGTGTCGCCCCTGTGGCAGTCGGGGCTCGAGCGGCTCGGCGCGGGGCTGTCTGGGCCGAAGTAGCCGCCGAAGCTCTGGTCGATGTTCCGAAGCACGCGGTAGGCGCGAGGTGCGACCGACCGTCGGAGTCTGGCTCGAGTCGGCTCAGGAACATCGGCGTGACCGCTTGACGGTTCTCGTCGAGGCGAATGCGGCCGACCGAGGAGTCGACCGCGACACTCCGAGGGCTCGTCGTAGTCCGGCGCCGTCGTCCGCGAGGTCGCCTTCGATCTGCTCGAGCGCGGTCAGCACCGCTTCGACACCGTCCCGGTACGGAAAGACGATCGGCACGAGCGCCGACTCGCGTGGCAGCGACGGGAAGGCCTTGGCGAACGAGCCGACGTACGCTTCGATCTGCTCGGTCGGCTCGAGCGGTACGGCGCCTCCAACGACGGTGCCGCGAAGCTTGGAGCCGAGCTGCGCCATGATCTCCGAGTCCAGCAGGAGCGTCTCTCCGGCTACGAGTCGCTTCGAGAGGTCGGGGTGCGTCCTCGAGTAGCCCTCAAGGAAGCCGAGGAGGGGAGACACGGTCCCCGCAGCGAACACACCGTCGGCACCGGCGGGTACTTGCGCGGTGAGCGCTGCGGGATCGGAGCCGAGCGGGATCCAAAGGCGCTCCGCGATCCGCCCGCCAAGGGCGCAGAACTCGGCTACGAAGCCGGCCGCCTGCTCCCAGCCGTACGGAAGGTCGTCGGCGACGATCACGGCGTTGCGCCAGCCGAGCTCGTTGAAGGCGTGCGCTCCGAGGCCGGCTGTCGTCTGCGCGCCGTCGGGAGAGAAACGGAAGACGTTGGGAAGCGGGTCGGCGAGCGTGAGCTGCTGAGAGGGGCTCGGCACCATCACGAAGGTCGTCTCGGGCCGCCGTCGTGCGTACTCGCGCAGCGCGAGTGCGTTCTCGGCCGTGAGGGGCCCGAGGAGGACGCGAACACCGTTTTCCTCGACGAGCCTCCGTGCCTCATCGAGCAGGGGGGACGTTCCCTCGGCGCAGCCGGCGATCAGCTCGACGTTGCGTCCGGCGACCGAGACGTCGCTTATCCCGTCCGATGGCCTCGGCCCGAGCAGCTTGGCGCCTCGCTCGATCAGCGGGAGCGATGCCGACGCGACCGTGGGCTCGGCGAAGCTCGAGAAGATTCCGTAGCAGTCGGTCACGATCCCGACCCGGAGGGACTCGTCAGTCGAGCCCGAGCAGCCCGACGCAAGCAGGAGGGCTGCGGCGACGGCGACGAGGCGGAGGCTAACTCGCATCGACGGCGATCCAGACGCTTCCGGCGTCGGCCGCGATGTCCTCGGGGCGGCCGGGGAGATCGATGGTCTCGACGACGGCTCGAGCTGCCGGATCGATCCGCATGAGCGTGCGGTCGATCGTGTTCGCGACCCAGACGCTTCCTGCTCCCACCGTGATCGCACTTGCTCCGCGGCCCACGGGGATCGTGTCCGTGATCCGGTTCGTCCGCGGATCGATACGGACAACGGCATCGTCGAGCTGGTCCGTTATCCAGGTTCCGCCTTCGCCGACGGCGATGCTGCGCGGTGCGAACGCGAGCTGGATCGTGGCGGCGATCCGTCGGGTCGCCGGATCGATGCGCCAGAGCCGGCGATCCGAAGGATCTCCGAGCACCCAGACGCCGGAGCGATCCGTCGCGATTCCGGACAGGCCCTCGCGGAAGTTGGCCGATGTCAGCGCTCGGGGATACGGGATCGCTGAATACCCGACCATGCGGAGGCCCGATCCCGGCCCGCTCGAGCTCAGCTCGACGACGTCGGTGCAAGCGGCCACCCAGACGCCCTCGGCGCCAGCCGTAAGACCGCAGGCGCGCAGCTCGAGCCCGTCGACCTTCGCTCCCGTTGCCGCGTCGTACTTGGACACGTTGCCGCCGAACTGCGACGGCCCGGTCGCGCTGACGTACGCGCTGCCGCCGTAGACAGCGACATCGTGGGGTCGACCGACGTTCTCGAGCTTGGTGACGGCCGACGTTCGCGGGTCGAACAGCCAGAGCCCACCCTCTCGGAACGCGGTGATCCAGATCCGATCGTTCCGGTGCGAGCGCGCTCGGATGGCTCCCGACGACTGTCGCCTCCTCGGCCCTGCTCGTCCCGGGGTCGATTCGGAGGAGGCGGCCCGACTGCGGGGGGCCGGCGGAGTTGTCGGCACCCGTGAGCGCGGGCGCGGCACCGACCGCCGCGATCACGAGCACCACCGCAATCGCCCCCGCGACCACGGGCCAGCGTGACCGTGGGCGCATCCGTGATCCCGAGCGCGTCACGGGCGGCGGCGACGAGCTCGGAGCAGCTGTGGTACCGGTCGCCGGGCTCCTTCGCGAGTCCTCGCCGCATGACCTCTTCCAGCCCGCGCGGCGTGGGTGGTGGCTCCTCGAGGTGGGCGAAGAGGACCGCGGCTTCGGAGCCGCGCGGGTACGGGGGGCTGCCGGTGAGGCACTCGTACAGCAGGCACGCGAGGGAGTACTGGTCGGTCGCGACCGTCGACGTCCTTGCCCTCGATCTGCTCGGGTGCGACGTAGGCAGGTGTTCCAAGTGACAGCCCGGCTTCGAATCCCGGTGCCTGGTCGAGACGACGCGGAGAGCCCGAAGTCAGCCAGGTACGCGTGGCCGCGCTCGTCGAGGAGGACGTTCGATGGCTTCACGTCGCGATGCACGAGCCCGCGAGCGTGCGCAGCGTCCAGCGCGTCGGCGAGCTGTCCGCAGATCGTGACGACGCGCCGGGGCTCGAGCGATCCTCGGTCGGCCAGTGAGCTTCTTCAGGTCGCCGCCGTCGGCCAGTCGCATGGCGAGGTACAGCTGACCGTCGACTTCGCCGGCGTCGTGGATCGGAATGACGTTGGGATGCTCGAGCGACGCCGCGCGCTCGGTCTCGCTCAGGAAGCGCTCGCGAAAGCGCTCGTCGGACGCGTATTCGGGTGCGAGCAGCTTGAGGGCAACGTCGCGCTTCAGTCGCGGGTCGTGGGCGCGGTAGACGACACCCATCCCACCGCGGCCGAGGACGGCCTCGAGCCGGTACCCCAGGCAGGTCGGTGCCGAGCCGTGGGTCACTGGCGACCTCCACGGGTTCGTAGCGTACGTCTCTAATTGGCGGCCTCCAAGCGACTGCCGCTCGACGAGGATCGCGGCGGCCGGTAACAGCGCGGTAACGACGCGCCGGCTACTCGCCGCGGAACTCGGGCGGCCGCTTCTCCGTGAAGGCCTCGACGCCCTCGCGGAAGTCGTGCGTCTGCTGGAGGAGGCCGTAGGCGAGGCCTTCGAGCTCGAGCCCGAGCGCGAGCGGGCCCTCGTAGGCCTGGTTCAGGACGCGCTTCGCCATCGCGAGCGCGAGCGGGGAGTGGCGAGAGAGCTCGGCGACGAGCCGGTCGACGGCTGCGCCGAGCTCCTCGGCGGGAACGACCTCGGTGACGAGACCGAGCGCCAGCGCCTCCTCGGCTTCGACGCGGCGCCCGCGCATGACGATGTCCTTCGCGCGCCCGAGCCCGACGAGCCGCGCGAGCCGCTGCGTGCCTCCGCTGCCGGGGATCATCCCGATGGTCACCTCCGGGAAGGCGAGCTGCATGTCGTCGGCCGCGATGCGGAAGTCGCAGGCGAGCGCGAGCTCGAGACCGACGCCGAAGCAGTAGCCGCGGAGCGCCGCGACTACCGGCTTGGCGCAGCGCTCGGGCGCGGCGACGTTGTCGGCGAGGCGCGAGACGTCCCAGGCCGAGCGCTGCAGGAAGCCCGGAATGTCGCCGCCGGCCGTGAACGTCTCGCCCGCTCCCGTGAGCACGACGAAGCGGACCGCCTCGTCGCGGTCGAGCTCCTCGAAGACGCTTCGCAGCTCGTCACGAGCGTTCATCGACACGCGGTTGAACTTCCCGGGGACGTCGAGCGTGATCGTCGCGACGGCCGCGGTCGGCATCGCGCTCGACCCGGAAGCCGTCGTGCTCGCTCATGTGTCGTCCCGCAGCATGCGCCGGAGGATCTTCCCAGACGGGCTCTTCGGCAGCTCGGCGACGAAGCGGTACTCGCGCGGCCGCTTGAAGCGGGCGAGGGAGTCGGACGCGAGGCAGAAGGCGTCGAGCTCCTCGGCGGTCACGTCGCCGTCGGCGACGACGTACGCGACGACGCGCTGCCCCCAGCGGTCGTCGGGCGCGCCGACGACCGCGACCTCGCCGACGCCGGGCGCCCGCGCGACCACGTCCTCCACCTCGACGGGGTGGATGTTCTCGCCGCCCGAGACGACCATGTCGTCGACGCGGCCGACGACCCAGAGGTCGCCGTCCTCGTCGATCCGGCCGACGTCGCCCGTGCGGTACCAGCCGTCGCTGATCGCCTTCGCGTCCGCGTCGGGCCGGTTCCAGTAGCCGGCGAACGCCTCGTCGGAGCTCATGTGGCAGAGGATCTCGCCTTCGTCCGGCGGGTCGAGCCGGAGGCGAGCGTTGAGTGCCGCGCGACCCGCACAGCCCGGCTTCGCCCGCTGGTCGCGGTGCACCGAGAAGGTGTAGATCTCGGTCGAGCCGTAGTGGTTCACGAAGATCTCCGGCTCGAAGGCCGCAGCAACCGCCTCGACGAGCGCGCTCGTCATCGGCGAGCCCGCGTACGCGACCGCGCGCACCGACGACGTGTCGGCGTCGCCGAAGCGAGGGTGGTGGACGAGGTCGTAGTAGAGGGTCGGTGCGAGGTACAGGGTGTCGATGCGCTCTCGCTCGATCAGCGCGAGCGCCTGCTCGGGATCCCACGACGGCTGCGCGACGAAGCAGCCGCCGACGAGCGAGGCCGCGAGCAGCGAGTGGATGCCCATCGTGTGGTAGAGCGGCATGACTCCGAGCGTGCGATGGCCGTGGCGAAGCCCGTGGTGGACGACCTGCGACAGGCCGCCGGCCCGTTCCGCCCGATGCGAGCGCGGAACGCCTTTCGGGCGTCCGGTGGTGCCGGACGTGTAGAGCTGGATCGAGGCTCGCGTCGTCCGGGAGGTCGAGCGCGCCGGGGTGCTCCTCCGCTGCGACGAGCTCGCGGACCTCCGACGCCTCCCGCACGACGACCGTCGCGCCGCAATCGGCAATGCAGTAGTCGAGGTCGGGCTCGGAGATCCGGTGCGAGAGCGGCACGACGCACGCGCCGAGCCACTGGCAGCCCCAGTACAGCTCCACCGTCTCGGGCTCGTTCGCGAGGACGCATGCGACCCGATCTCCGGCTCCGACGCCGCGGGCCGCGAGCCCGCCCGCGATGCGCGCCGCGCGCTCGCGCAGCTGTGCGTAGGTCAGCCGCTCGCGCTCGCCCACGAGCGCCTCCGCAGCGGGTGTGCGCTCGGCCGCGTAGAGGAGGCTGAGCGCGAGGTTCACGCGCCGGCGACCTCCGCGATCGCGTCGACGATCGGCGTGTAGCCCGTGCACCGACAGAGCTGGCCGGAGAGCATGTCGACGATCTCCTCGCGCGTCGGCGGGCGCTCGCGCGAGAGCAGGTCGTCGGCGGCGATGAGGATGCCCGGCGTGCAGAACCCGCACTGGAGCGCGTGGTGCCGGTGGAACGCCGCCTGCAGCGGCGTCAGCGGCCCGGTGCCCGCGAGCCCCTCGACCGTGACGACCTCGCTGCCGTCGACCTGCGCCGCGAGGAGCAGGCACGAGCGCACCGCCACGCCGTCCAGCTTCACCGTGCACGCGCCGCACACACCGTGCTCGCAGCCGACGTGCGTCCCGGTGAGGCCGAGGCGGTGCCGGAGGAAGTCGGAGAGAAGGAGGCGCGGGTCCACCTCCTCGCGGTGGCGGCGGCCGTTGACCGTGACGTCGACGGCGATCACGCCGCCTGCTCTCTCGCCCGCGCGACCACACGATCGACGAGGACGCGGACGAGGTGGCGGAGGTAGTCGGGCGTGGCGTGGATCGAGCCCCACGGCTCGACCTGCGCGGCGGCCGACTCGCCCGGATGCTCCGGATCGACCTCGAGCACGGTCGGGGTCGGGGTGACCGAGCCGACGACGACGCGGAGCTCGTCGCCGCGAACGCGCGCGGCAGCCATGCAGAGCGCGAAGTCACCGCCGCGCTGGGCGAGCTCGTCGAACGCGAACCCCTCGTCGTCGGCGAGCTTCGGCCACACCGTCTCGACGAGGAGCTCGTCGGGCGCGAGGGCGGTCGTGTACGGGCCGAGGAAGAGCTCGTCGGCGGGCACCGTGCGGCGACCACGGGCAGAGACCGCGATCGCCGAGCCGTCGCAGGCGAGGAGCGCGAGCGGGAGCTCGGCTGCGGCATCCGCGTGCGCGACCGAGCCGCAGACGGTGCCGCGGTTACGCGTCACGGTGTGCCCGACATGGGGGAGCACGGCCGCCAAGGCGGGGTGGGCGAGCAGTCGTGAGTCGGCCTGGCGAACGGTCGCGCCGACGCGGAGCGTTCCGTTCTCGGCCTCGACGCCGTCCAGTCCCGCGACGCGGTTGACGTCGACGAGGAGCGCCGGGCGCAGCAGTCGCATGTTGAGCGCGGGCACGAGGCTCTGGCCGCCTGCGAGCACCTTCGCGTCGTCGCCGCCCTGGGCAAGCTCCGCGACCGCCCCCTCGAGCGACTCCGGCCGCACGTACTCGAGCCGCGCCGGCTTCACCGCCGGAGCAGCTCCCACACGCGACCGGGCGTGAACGGCGGCTCGACATCGTCACGTCCGAGCGCGTCGGCGACGGCGTTCGCCACGGCGGCGGGCACGCTCATCGTCGTCCCCTCGCCGAGCCCCTTCGCACCGAGCGGGAGGAACGGCGAGGGCGACTCTCGGTGCCCGATGCGAGGCGTCGGGAGATCCGGCGCAGTCGGCACGAGGTAGTCCATGAACGAGCCGGTGAGGAGGTTCCCGTCCTCGTCGTAGACGTGGCGCTCGAAGAGGGCCGATGCCGCCCCGTGCGCCAGGCCACCGCGCACCTGCCCTTCGGCGAGGAGCGGGTTCAGCAGCCGCCCCGCGTCGTGCACCGTGACGTAGTCGAGGACCGCGACCTCGCCCGTCTCGGGATCGACCTCGACGACCGCGACGTCGGCGACGAAGCCGTGGGACGCAGACGACGCGACCTGATCCTCGGCATCCGGAGGGAGCAGGTTCGGTGCGGCGTAGTACGCCGTCACCGCGAGCCCGGGCTCCATCTCGGGTGGCAGCGACTCGGGATTCCAGTGGGCGGTCCCGGCGACCCGGCGGAGCGACGCGCTCTCGTCGCCGAGGTGGTCACGGATCGCCGCGATCTTCGCCGCGAGCCGCTCTGCCGCCGCCGCGACCGCACCGACGCCGACGCCCGAGAAGCGCGAGGAGTAGTTCCCGGATGCGATCGTCCACGGCGTGGTGGAGGTGTCGACCTCCGTGACGACGTCGACGTCCGTCGGGTCGACGCCGAGCGCGTCAGCGACGACCTGCGCGATCACGGTGCGATGTCCCTGTCCCTGAGGCGTCGTCGCCGTCCGGACGGTGATCCCGCCGAGCGCGGAGACGACGATCGTGCAGCCTTCGGCGTTTCCCGACTTCGGCAGGCCGCGGGTCGCGGCCGGCTCGGCGAGCGTGATGTAGCCCATGTTCGAGACGGAGGGCTCGACGACACAGGCGATCCCGACTCCGACGAGACGTCCCCCGTCGCGCGCGGCCGCGGCCTCCGCGCGACGTTCGTCGTAGCGCGCGAGGTCGAGCGCGTCGTCGAGACAGCCTTCGTAGTCGCCGGAGTCGTACAGCGCTCCCGACGGCGTCCGGTACGGGAACGCGTCCGCCTCGACCAGGTTGCGACGCCTGATCTCGGCCGGATCGAGCCCGAGGCGGTTCGCCGCGATCGTCATCGTCCGCTCGAGCGCGAGGTAGAGCTGCGGCCCGCCGAACCCGCGGTTGAGCCCGCTCGGCATCGTGTTCGTGAGCACGACGCGGTTCCGGGCGGCCACGTGTCGAACCCGGTACGCGCCGGAGAGCGACCCGTGCATGCGGTAGAGCGTCGCCGGCTCGGGCGCGCGGACGTATGCACCGACGTCCTCGATCGCGTCGTAGCGGAGCGCGACGAGCTCGCCGTCGGACCTGAACCCGGCCTCGACATGGGTCACGCGTCCGCTCGACGAGGAGCTCGCGGCGAGGTGCTCCAGCCGGTCCTCGATCCAGCGCACGGGGACGCCGAGCTTCCGCGAGGCGAGGCCCATGAGGACGACGGAGGCGAACACCGCCGACTTGATCCCGAAGGACCCGCCCGAGTCGGGCGGCGTGATCAGGCGCAGCTTGGAGCCGGGCAGCCCGAGCGCCGCGGCGGCGACCGAGTGCAGCGTGAACGGGCCCTGGAAGTTCGCCCAGGCGGTGAGCGAGCCCTCGGCGGCGTTCCAGTCCGCGACGACGCCGTAGCACTCGACGGGCGTGCAGCTCCAGCGTGGGAAGCGGAAGCGCTCGCGGACGACGAGGTCGGCGCCTGCCAGCGCACCGTCGACGTCGCCGTAGTGGAACGAGCGGTCGGAGACGCACGCGTCGGTCCGGGCAGCCGCTTCCGCGTCGAGGACGGGGTCGAGCGGCTCGTACTCGACCTCGATCAGCTCGAGGGCGTCCTCCGCGAGGTAGCGGTCCCGCGCGACCACCACGGCAACCGGCTCGCCCACGTAGCGCGCGAGCTCGTGCGCGGCCGCGTAGTGGGGGATCGGCGAGTCGATGCCGGCCGGAAAGGGCCGTGAGAGCTCTGCGACATCGGCGCCCGTGAGCACGCCGACGACCCCGGGGAGCTCGAGCGCACCCGACGCGTCCAGGCGCGTGATGCGTGCGTGCGCGAACGGCGAGCGCAGCACGGCGGCGTGCCGGGCGTTCGCGACCGGGTCGAGATCGTCGATGAAGCGGCCCTCGCCACGGAGCAGCGCTTCGTCCTCGAGACGCGGGAGAGACCGGCCGACCCATGGCTCCGAGGCGGCCTTGGCTCCCACGCGCCTACCTTAGTGCTCTTACTATCGCCCTGTGGCCGGGCTTCGCGACGATCTCCGCGAGCTGCTCGAGGGTGTTCGCGCCGGGACGACGAGCCCGGACGACGCGCTCGAGACCCTCTCCGAGCTGCCCTATCGCGACCTCGGGTTCGCCCGGGTCGACGTCCATCGCGAGCTCCGCCAGGGGGCCCCGGAGGCGGTTCTCGCCGAGGGCAAGACGCCCGAGCAGGTCGCGGCGATCTTCGCCGCGCTCCTCGAGGGCGGGGCTGGAAGCGTCCTCGCGACGCGCGCCGACGACGCGGCGCGCGCGGCCGTCCGCGAGGTGGCCCCGGAGGCCGAGGAGGACGCGCTCGCACGCTGCATCTGGGTCGCCCGCGGCGTGCCGGAGCTCCGCGGCCTCGTCGTCGTGGTCTCCGCCGGCACGTCCGACGGCCCGATCGTGCGCGAGGTGAAGATCCGCGCGGAGCTGCTCGGGACGACCGTCGCCGTGCACGAGGACGTCGGCGTCGCGGGCGTCCACCGGCTCGGTACGGCGCTCCCCGATCTCGAGCGGGCCGACTGCGTCGTCGTGGTCGCGGGGATGGACGGTGCGCTCGCGAGCCTCGTCGGCGGGCTCGCGCGCGGCCCGGTCATCGGCGTGCCCACGAGTGTCGGCTACGGCTCGGCGCACGGTGGAACGACGGCGCTGAACGCGATGCTCGCCTCGTGTGCAGCCGGCCTCGCCGTCGTCGGGATCGACGACGGCCTCGGCGCCGGGACGATCGCGGCGCGGATCGCTCGAGGCCGAGACTGAGCCGCGTCGCGTACCTGGACTGCGTCGGCGGGCTCGCGGGCGACATGCTCCTTGCCGCGCTCCTCGACGCGGGCGCGGAGCTCGAGTCGCTCCGTCGCGTTCCGGTGGCGCTCGGCCTCGAGGGCGTGGAGATCGGGGTCGAGCGTGTCGAGCGACACGGGATCGGAGCGGTGCATCTCCGCATCGCCTCTCCCGACGATCACGCGCATCGCACCTACCGCGACATCCGCGCGCTCGTCGAGGCGGCCGACCTTCCCGAGCGTGTGCGAGCACGGTCGCTGGACGCGTTCGCGCGCCTCGCCGAGGTCGAGGGCGGCATCCACGGCGTCGCTCCCGAGGACGTCCACTTCCACGAGCTCGGCTCGCTCGACACGCTCGTCGACGTATGCGGTGCGTTTGCTCTGCTCGACGAGCTCGGTGTCGAGCGCGTCGTCTCGTCGCCGCTTCCGTTCGCCCGCGGCTTCGTGACGGCCGCCCACGGTGTGCTCCCGCTGCCCGCGCCCGCGGCGCTGGGGCTGCTCGAAGGAGCCGCACTCGTGGGCGTCGACACGGAGGCCGAGCTCGTGACTCCGACGGGCGCCGCGATCGCCGCGACGATCGTCGAGGAGTGGGGCGCGCTGCCGCCGCTGACACTCGAGGCCGTCGGCTACGGCGCGGGCACGAAGGACCTTCCCGACCGGCCGAACGTCGTGCGCGTCGTTCTCGGCGCCGAGTCGGCACGTCCGACGGGCCGGGTCGTCCTGCTCGAGACGAACCTCGACGACTTCCCGCCCGAGCTCGTCCCGGATGCGCTCGAGCGCTGCTTCGAGGCGGGCGCGCTCGACGCCTGGACGGTGCCGGTGCAGATGAAGAAGGGTCGCCCGGGGTTCGTCGTGTCGGTCCTCGTCAGGCCCGAGGCGCAGGGCGAGGTCGCGCGCATCCTGCTCGAGGAGACGAGCGCGCTGGGCGTGCGCGTGTCGCACCTCGACCGCTACGAGCTCGAGCGCGACGAACGCGAGGTCGAGGTCGCGGGAGGCACCGTCCGCGTGAAGGTCGGCCTCCTCGACGGGCGCGTCGTCAACCTCGCCCCGGAGCACGACGACTGCGCCGCGCTTGCCAGGTCGACCGGCCGCTCCGTAAAGTCGGTGTGGGCCGAGGCGCTCGCCCGCGCCCACACGCCATGACGACGACCGCAGAGCTCGAGACCAGGATCCGCTCGCTCGGGAGCTGCGTGGTCGCGTTCTCGGGCGGCGTCGACTCGTCGCTCGTCGCCGCGCTTGCAGCACGCGCCCTCGGCGACCGGGCGCTCGCGGTGACGGCCGTGTCACCCGCGCTCGCGACCGGCGAGCTCGACGGAGCGCGTGACGTGGCGACGCGCGATCGGCATCCGGCACGAGACGATCACGACCGCCGAGCTCGAGCGTGAGGGCTACCGCGCGAACGGCCGCGACCGCTGCTACCACTGCAAGACGGAGCTCTACGACGAGCTCGTCGCTCTCGCGGCACGGCGCCGGTATGCGGCCGTTCTCTCCGGCGCGAACGCGGACGACGTCGGCGACTGGCGCCCTGGGCTGACCGCTGCGGCCGAGCACGGCGTGATCCATCCCCTGCTCGAGGCCGGGGCTGGCAAGGAGGACGTCCGCCGCATGGCGCGCGAGCTCGGCGTGCCGAGCTCCGAGAAGCCGGCGTCGCCGTGCCTCGCCTCGCGCATCCCGTACGGAACGGCGGTCGATCCGGCCGTCCTCGCGCAGATCGACCGCGCCGAGCTCGCCGTGAAGGCGCTGGGCTATCGCGTGCTCCGCGTCCGCCACTACGGCCCCCGCGGGCGTGTCGAGCTCGCGGACGTCGACCTCGAAGCCGTCACCGCGGATGATCGCGACGCGATCGTCGCCGCCGTTGTGGCGGCGGGCTACGCCGAGGCCGAGATCGCGGACGAGCCGTTCCGCTCGGGCTCGCTCAACGCGTCCTTCACGAAGCGGCTCGCAGTGGCCTCCTAGGCGACCCGCGCGAGGCCTGCCTGGACCTCGGCCTCGGTCGGGCCGCCGTGCTCGAGCGCCCGGAAGGCCTCGATGACCGCACGCGGGTCGCGCCGATGGCGCTTCGCCGCCATCGTCAGCGGCTCGTGGAAGGCACCGCCGCAGTGCGCGCACGGCATCTGCAGCTGCGAGAGGAGCCGGGCGGCGTCCCCCTCGGGAAACATGCGCAGCAGCTCGACGATCGTCGTCGAGCCTCTGATCTCCCGCGACTCCGGAGCCTCCGCTGACGTGCCACGGGCGTCGAGACCCGGAACGGCGCGCTGCGTCAGTGGGCCAGCGCCTCCTCCGGATACCGCATCGGCGAGGCGTCCATCCGCACCACGTTCGCCGGCAGCTGGTAGCGCGCGTACGGCAGGACGATGACCTTCGCGTCGGGCCCGTGCCGCTCCAGCGCCGCCGCGAACGCCTCGTCGAGGGAGGTCGTCGCGTCGAGCCCGATGTCGGCCGCCATCTCCAGGTTCTCCTCGAGCGTGACGACCGTCAGGTGCTTGCGCGTCATGACCTCGTAGATCGGCACCCAGATGCACCCGGCCCACATCTGGATCGCCCGCGCGTGGATGTCCTTGAGCACCGACTGGTAGTTCTCCGGCGTCGCCGGCATGTACGGCTTCATGAGGTCCATGAGCGCGAAACCGGGAAAGTCGCCGATCGCGGTCGAGACACCCGGTGAGGGCGAGCAGTAGATGATCGAGCCGCCGTCCTTCACGACGAAGTCGGCGGACATGCAGCCCCACCCGGTGTGGAAGAACAGGTGGTCGGTCGGGGCGAACACGCCGCAGATCGCGATGTCGGCCTGCGTTCCCGGGTGCTCGTAGGCGTAGATCTCGTTGAAGCGCTCGATCGCCTTGCGATGCGCGTCGGGGTGCGAGCCGAAGATGCACTCGACCACGCGGCCGTGCGTGTCGAGGACGACGTTCATCGTCGCGGAGAGGCCGCACATCGTCGCGACCTCGTCGATGTCCGAGCGCATCGGCCCCGCGTACGCGCCGTAGTGGGTCTGCGGCGAGGGCACGAAGGCGCAGTGGTTCGACTCGATGGTCTCGTCCGAGACGACCCCCGGGAGGATGAGCTTGCCGCCGCCGCCGGCGCCCCAGTGGTTCGACTGCGCCTGGCCGATCGTGAACTTCACGTCGCAGGCCGCGACCTCCCTGTGCAGCCACACCGGAGTCCCACGCGACGACACGCCCACGTACTCGTAGTTGTCGGCGTTGCGTGGATCGTTCTGGTGGAACTCGATCCCGAGGCGCTCCATGCGCGCGAGGTTGTCCTTCCCGATCTTCTGGTCGATGTCCGAGTCGGACATCGGGAAGACCTTCCCGTTCGCGCACACGATCACCGCCGGCTTCCCGGCGGCCTCGAGCGCGTCGAGCACGGGGGGCAGCAGCCGTGACTGCGGCGTCGGCCGGAACTGGTTGTCGATGATCACGCAGACCTTCGTCGCCGTCGCGATCAGCTCGCTGAAGCGCGGCCCCGAGACCGGGGACTCGAGTGCGGCCCGGGCCGCCTCCGTCGCGTCGCCGACCGGCGCCGGCTCGTCGGGGTAGATCGCGGCGAGGAGGTTCGCCGTCGGGATCTCGAGCGACAGCGTGTCGCGCGTGACCTTGTCCTCGTCACCCGACGCGCCGATCGTCAGCGGGTCGAGCGATTCGTAGGGGATCACCGCGGTGGTCGTGTCCGCCATCGTTCCTCCTCGGAGTTCGGGCTCGCGCAGGTCTCCAGCCAGGCTAAGCGCGGTGGAGGTCGGCAGTCAAGCCGACCGTTCCGCATTGAAAGCGCTCACGCGACGTTGGTACGTTCGCGCTGCTGGTGGCCGAGCGAATCCGCGCCTGGGGAGTCGTCGGGACCGTGGCGCGCGCCGCCGCGGCCGCCGTTGTCGTGTTCGCGTTCCTGTACGTCCTCGTGATCGCGAATCCGCCGCCGGAAGTGGGGGGCAACTGGCGGACGACCAACACGGGATCCGCGCTGGACGATCCGAGCTCGTTCCTGGAGACCATCCTCGACGGTCTCACGTTCGCCGGGCTCCTGTTCATCGTCGCGAGCGGGTTCTCGCTCATCTTCGGGCTCATGCGCGTCGTCAACATGGCCCACGGCGCCTTCTACCTCCTCGGCGGCTACATCGCGTACGAGGTACAGCAGCGGATGACGGGCTCCGGGTTCTTCCTGTCCGGGCAGGAGGTGAACACGTTCGAGTGGGTGGTGCCGTGGCTCGTCGCGATGGCGTGCATCGCCGTGTTCGGGCTCGGTGTCCAGCAGCTCCTGCTGCGCTGGAACCAGGGCCAGGACCTCCGCCAGGCGCTCATCACGATCGCCGTGTCCGTCATCGTCGCCGACCAGGTCATCGCGCACTTCCCGCGCACGGTGCCGCTTGGAACGCAGAAGTACGGCGGCAACGCCGTGACCATCTCCTGGCCGGGCTGGACGAATCGCCTCGTCGATCTCCACATCGGGGGCGTCCACTACTCGCTCGCGCGGCTCGTCGTCCTCGCGCTCGGGGTCTCCGTCGGCATCGTCCTCTGGCTCTGGCTGCAGAAGACGCGGACCGGGATGGTGATCCGCGCGGGCGTCGACGACCGGCAGATGACCTCGGCGATCGGGATCAACATCCAGTGGACCTTCGCGATCGCGTTCATCGTCGGCTCCGCGCTCGCCGCGTTCGGTGCCGTCGTCAGCGGCTCGCAGTCGTCCGTCGCGCAGGGTCAGGACGGCCAGTGGCTTCTCTACTCGCTCGTCGTCGTGATCATCGGCGGCATGGGCTCGCTGGCGGGCGCGGCGGTCGGGGCCGTGCTCTACGGGCTCGTCTTCTCGTTCGCCGTGGCGTACCTTCCGATCACGGGCAACGACTGCTGCCAGCAGTACTCCGTCGTCCTCACGTTCGCGCTCATGGCGCTGGTGCTGGCGTTCCGTCCGCAGGGCCTGTTCGGGAGGGTCGCGTGACGTTCGACCGGACGAAGGTCGCGACCGAGCGCGTGCTCGGCGTCGCGGGGCTCGTCGTCGCGATCCTCGCGCCGGCGATCTTCAGCACGTTCTGGCTCAACTCGATCCTCACCCAGGCGCTCATCCTCGGGATCGGCGCCGCGAGCCTCATCTTCCTCTCGGCGTACGGCGGGATGATCTCGCTCGCCCAGACGGGGCTCATGGGGATCGCGGGCTACGCGCTCGCGAACATGGTCACGCAGCGCGTTCCGGGCGGCGAGACGAAGGGTCTCCTCCTCGGCTGGGACCCGACGCTCGCGCTCATCGCCGCGATCCTGCTCACCGTCGGCATCGGGCTCGTGTTCGGCGCCGTGGCGTCGCGGAGCTACGGCATCTACTTCCTCATGCTGACGCTCACGTACACCGTGATCGCGTTCCTGTTCGTCGGCTCGGTCACGCTCATCGGAGGCTTCTCGCCGGTCGCCGGGGTCGATCAGTACACGCCGGGCTTCATCGGGAACATCGTCGAGGACCGGCAGCGCCTCTACTACATCGCGCTCATCTCGGCCGTGTTCGTGTACCTGTTGGTCCGGTACGTCGTCCGCACGCCGTTCGGGATCTCCGTCCAGGGCATCCGCGACGAGCCCACGCGCATGGCGTCGCTCGGCTACAACGTCGCGCTGCACCGGACGCTGGCGTTCGGGATCGGCGCCTTCATCGCCGCGATCGGCGGCGTCCTCTACGCCTGGTGGTTCGGGCAGCTCTCGCCGACGACGATGGGCCTCGACGCCACCATCCAGCTGCTCGTCATCGCGGTCATCGGCGGCCTGCGGCGGATCGAGGGCGCCTGGATCGGCGCGATCGCGTTCCTCGCGATCAACAACGAGATCACGAATCGCATCCCGTCCTCGGGCCTGCCCGTCATCGGAGGAACGTTCAACACGGTCATCGGCTTCATCTTCCTCGCGATCGTCATCGTCTCGCCCGACGGCCTGATGGGGCTCTGGGACCGCATCTGGGATGCCGCGCGACGGCGCGGCGGTCCGCCGCGCGAGGTCGAGGGCGGCGAGGCGACCGTGGGGGCGAGCCTCGTCATGAGAGGTGGAACCGCCGGACGACTTGGCGTAGGCTCACCAGTCAGTTCGATGCAGGCCCATCGTGCAGGCACGAGAAGGAGGGAATATGAAGCTAGGTAAGTGGAAGCTCCTGCTTCCGCTGGCGCTCCTGGCAGTCGGCGCCACGATCGGAACCTCGGGTGCTCTCGCCAAGTCGGCGCAGAGCAGCGACGTGAAGGTCGCGATCATGACCGACTGCAAGGGCGCGTTCGCGTTCGGCTACGAGGTCGACACCGCGGGCACGATCGCGGCGTTCTCCCAGTACGCCGGCGCCAAGCCGAAGAACAAGAAGAAGCCTTCGGCCGGGATGACCGGTGGCAGCGCGGGTGGGAAGAAGCTCAACATCGTCGGCATCGGCTGCGGCGACGAGACTCCGGCTCTCGCGCTGAAGGAGACGCGGCGACTCATGGTCCAGCTCGGCGGCGAGGTCATGATCGGCCCGCTGTCCGGCGACGAGGCGGTCTCGATCGCCAACTGGGCGAAGCAGAACCCGCAGAAGACCGTGATCATCGGCACCGCCGGCTCGCAGGACCCGACGATGCAGATCGCGCCGAAGAACCTCTTCCGCTACCACGGCGACGGCGCCCAGTGGAACGCGGGCCTCGGGGAGATCGTCTACAAGAAGCTCGGCTGGCGTACGGCCGCGCTGATCGGCGACGACTACAGCTTCCCGTGGACGTCAGCCGCAGGCATCATCGCCGACTTCTGCGGAATCGGCGGCAAGATCACGAAGCGGGTGTGGACTCCGCCGGCAGGCGGCGACTACGCGCCGTTCATCCGACAGCTGCCGGCACCGGACAAGGTGGACGGCTACTTCTGGCTCGTCGGAGGTGCGAACACGAGCGCTGCGCTCACCGCGTTCGAGCAGGCCTACGGGCCGGTCAACGCGAAGCAGCACTCGGGCAACCTGTTCCTGTACTTCCTGGGTGCGAACACGACGGTGGCTCCGCGCCTCGTCGGGGCGTACATGGGCGGCTTCGGCACGTTCCAGACGGGCGGGTCTGAAGACCAAGCAGGCCATCACCTACGTGAAGAACGCGAACAAGTGGTTCACGGGTCAGAACGTGAACGACGGGTTCTTCTACAACTACTGGAACGCCGCCTGGGCGCTCGTCCAGGGTCTGAACAAGTCGGGCGGTCGCACGGGTGCGGCGCTGCAGAGGGCGCTGCCTCACACGCTCCGGCCGGGCTTCCAGGTCGCCAACGGTGGCGTCCTGAGGCTCGACAGCCGCCGCCAGGCGATCCAGGACCAGTACCCGCTCCAGATCACGAAGGCGGCTGGTTCGCGGGACGGTCACGACCACGATCGCGGGCTACGTCCCGAACGTCGACCAGACGTTCGGCGGCTACTTCGGCCCGAGCAAGCCGGCGCCGGGCCGGAACTATCCGCCCTGCGTGAAGCGCAAGCTCCCCTGGCAGGGGAAGATCAAGGTCGTCAAGAACGGCATCATCACCAACCAGGTCATCAAGTAGGTCGGTGACCGAAGCAGCACCGGCCGTCGAACACGCCGAGTCGACCCTCCGCTTGCGGGGGGTCGGCCGGCGGTTCGGCGGGCTTCTCGCGGTGGACGGCGTCGATCTCGACGTCGTCCACGGCGAGCGACGCGCGATTCTCGGACCGAACGGCGCCGGCAAGACGACGCTGTTCAACGTCATCTGCGGCGACCTTCCGGCGTCGTCGGGCACCGTCGAGCTCTTCGGCGAGGACGTGACGAAGAAGCCCGCCCGCTCTCGAGCGAAGCTCGGGCTCGCGCGCACGTACCAGCAGGCACGTCTGTTCGACGGGCTGACCGTCGAGGACTCGATCTACCTCTCCATCGTGGGAGTCGAGGGCGGCAGGCTGCGCCCGGTGCTCCTTCCGGGCAAGGAGCGGGCGATCCGCGAGCGTGCGCGTGACGCCGCAGGCAGGGTCGCGATCTCGCACAAGCTCGGAGAGCAGGTCGGGCTCGCTCTCGCACGGGGAGCACCGGCAGGTCGCGCTGGCGATGGCGCTCGCCGCCGAGCCGAAGGCGCTCATGCTCGACGAGCCCGCATCAGGCCTCTCCCGCGGTGAGCGTCAGCTCCTCACCGAGCTCCTGCTCGGCCTCGACCGGGACATCACGCTCATCCTCATCGAGCACGACATGGACATCGCGCTCACCGTCGCCGAGCGGGTGACGATGATGCACGACGGTCGCGTCATCGTCGAAGGCACTCCCGCCGAGATCCGCGCCAACGAGACCGTTCACGATCTCTACCTCGGTCGGGGTTACGGCAATGAGTGAGCCGGCGCCCGCACTCGAGGCGGCGAGCAGCCCGCTGCTCGAGATCACCGGTCTGAACGCGTACTAC
Organism: uncultured Gaiellaceae bacterium; assembly: GCA_963754175.1. Taxonomy (GTDB): domain Bacteria; phylum Actinomycetota; class Thermoleophilia; order Gaiellales; family Gaiellaceae; genus GMQP-bins7. The sequence continues at coordinate 30,094 of CAVWES010000025.1, forward strand.
GGGAGCGCGCAGGCCCTCGAAGACGTCACGTTCACGATGGGGCGCGAGCCGGTGTCGATCGTCGGACGCAACGGAATGGGCAAGACGACGTTGTGCAACGCGATCATGGGCATCTCGCCGCCGCGGGCGGAGGGCTCGATTCGCTTTCAGGGCGACGAGCTCGTGGGCCTCGTGTCGCACAAGATCGCCCGCAAGGGGATCGGCTACGTGCCGCAGGGGCGGCGCCTCTTTCCCTCGCTCACGGTCGACCAGCACCTGAGGATCGCCGCCCGCGGCGCCGGCGGCGGAAGCGAGTGGACGCGGGAGCGCGTCTACGAGCTCTTCCCACGGCTCGGCGAGCGGAGGACGAACGGAGGCGCACAGCTCTCCGGCGGCGAGCAGCAGATGCTCGCGATCGGTCGTGCGCTCGTCACCAACCCGACGATCCTCGTCATGGACGAGCCGTCCGAAGGCCTCGCCCCGGCCGTCATCGAGAGCCTGATCGAGACGTTCAAGCTCCTCGAGGAGGGTGGCCTCGCGCTCCTTCTCATCGAGCAGAATCTCGGCGTCGCGACGTCGCTCGCCGAGCGGCAGCTCGTCATGATCGGGGGAAGCATCGCTGCCGAGACGACGTCGGCTCAGCTCGCCGGCGACCCGGAGCTCCAGCGCCGGTACCTCGGCGTCGAACCTCTCGCTCACTAGTCTTCGCCGGCCATGCATCGCCCGCTCGCGTTCCTCGTCGTGACCGCCGCTGTCGTGGCCTCCCTCGCCGGATGCGGAGGAGGCGGCTCGAGCAGCGCGGACATCGCGTTCGTGAGCAGCCGCGACGGTGACTACGCGATCTACGTGATGAGCGCGGACGGGAAGGGTGAGCGACGTCTGACGAAGAAGCAGGAGGGCGTGACCGAAGGCGAATCGGTGTTCTTCCAGATCGATCCTGCGTGGTCGCCCGACGCGACGAAGATCGCGTACGCAAGCGTGCGAGCGGGTTCGCCGGACATCTACGTCATGAACGCCGACGGGACGGGGGAGACACCGCTCACGTCGGGCAAGACGAACGACACGCATCCCACCTGGTCTCCCGACGGGAAGTCGATCGCGTTCGTGCGCGACGGGGACATCTACGTCATGGGCTCGGACGGGTCGAGCCCGCGGCGTATCTCGGACATCAACGCCCAGGAGTCGGACCCGGCGTGGTCACCGGACGGCGAGTGGATCGCGTACGTGCGTCGCACGCCGGGCACGCCCGTGCAGAACCTGTGGCTGATGCACCCCGACGGGTCGGCGCGGCACGCGCTCACCCGTCAGACGCGGACGCACGTTCACACCGGCGTGGTCGCCGGACAGCAAGCGGATCGTGTTCTCGATGAACCGCGACGAGCTCTTCGCGCTGTTCACCATCGGCGTGGACGGGAAGGGTCTTCGCAGCGTCGTGCCCACGGCGAACGACAACTTCGAGCCGTCCTGGTCGCCCGACGGGTCGAGGATCGCCTACCAGGAGGACGGCGCGATCTTCACGATCGAGCTCGGCGGCACCGGCGTCGAGAAGCTCACCGACAACGCGACCAACGACTCGTCGCCCACGTGGAACCCGCAGCCGTCGTCGGGCGGCGAGTAGCGCTCAG
>CAVWES010000026.1:0-174747 GCA_963754175.1 uncultured Gaiellaceae bacterium
CCCCTCGCGCAGGCCCGTTCCGGCGAAGATCCACCCGCCGGCACGAGACCGGCGTACGATCCAGGGCCGACGAGGCGCCTTGCCGTTGGCGAGGTACTGCACGCCGATCAGCCCCGCCTCGGGGCGTCCGAGATCCCGCCACAACCTGGTCTTGGTCATCGAGCCGCCATGCCTCACCACCTGCCAGAAGTAGTTGTTGGCCGAGAGGAACATGAGGTTGCCTCCACGGTCGCGGTAGCCCTCGACGAGGTCGTACTCGCGGGTCGTCACGTACTCATGGTGACCGGGGAAGACGATGAGGTCGTACGCCGCCGCGAGGCGGCGCGAACTCGGCACGGCTTCGAGATCCGACTGGGAGAGCACGTCGACGCTCTTGCGGTTTCGCTCGAGCCAGTCAGGAACGGCAAGTCGTACCGCCTGAAGTTGTAGGGCACGCCTCGGCTGAGGAATGGTCGCCCGAGCCGGACCTTCTTCGTCTGCCAGTGCGCGTACCAGGAGTCACCGCGCCCGTCGCCGTCCTCGTCGCGCAGGTTGTACGCCTGCCACGTCAGCGTCGGCATGACCACGGCGATCCGGTGCTCGCCCAGCTCCTTGGGCCGAACGACGAACGGCGCGAATCCGACGCGGCCATCCGCGGCGCGTAGGCGTGCGACGTAGAGCCCGCTCGGCCAGGACCCGATCCTGATCCGTACCGTTCTTCCCTGGGTGCTCGAACCGAGCCAACGCACAGGCGTCACCGGGACGCCGTTCATCGTCAGGTCGCTTCGCGTCACGATGCGCTCGGGGCCTGACCGGAGGATCTGCAGCCGAAGATCGTGCCCACGGTTCGAGATGACGAGGGTTGCCGTCGCGCCGGGCGGATAGCTCTCGCGCGCGAAAGCGGCTTCGACCGAGGGGACGAGCTCGGACGGAGTCGGTGCTCTGCCTTCGAGCTCGGCGGCGGCTGAGACTGCGATTCGCTCCGACCAGCGGTCCCAGCACGCGACGCCGACGACCGCCACGGCCAGGACGAGCGGAATCGCGCGCGACGCGCGGTCGTGATGAGGTGAAAGAGCAATCACTCTCCCCACGGTCGGCGTCGTGGCTCAAGAACAGCTCAAAGACGGTTCGTGCGAGCGTCCGGCAGACGCCGGGGAGGTGGAGGCTACGCTGCGCGGGTGCGCCAGTTCAAGGCCTCCGACCTGTACGCGCCCATGGGCGACCAGCCGCGTGCGATCGAGGAGATCGCCGCGTCGGTCGCGGACGGCAACCGCTTCCAGACGATCCTCGGCGCGACGGGCACCGGGAAGACGGCGACGATGGCGTGGACGATCGAGAGGCTCCAGCGCCCCGCGCTCGTCATCGCGCACAACAAGACGCTCGCCGCGCAGCTCTGCAACGAGTTCCGCGAGTTCTTCCCGGACAACGCCGTCGAGTACTTCGTCTCGTACTACGACTACTTCCAGCCCGAGGCGTACATCCCGCAGGCCGACCTCTACATCGAGAAGGACTCGTCGCGGAACGACGACATCGCGCGACTTCGGCTCTCCGCCACGTCGTCGCTCCTCACCCGGCGCGACGTCGTCGTCGTCGCCTCCGTCTCGTGCATCTACGGGCTCGGCTCGCCCGAGGAGTGGCGCGAGCGCGTGCTCATGCTCGAGGTGGGGGAGACGCACGACCGCGACGAGGTGCTGCGCAAGCTGATCGAGAGCCAGTACGTGCGGAACGACACCGTCCTCGGGCGTGGCCGCTTCCGCGTAAAAGGCGATCTCGTCGAGATCCAGCCGGCGAACATCGAGACGGCGTACCGGATCTCGTTCTTCGGCGACGAGGTGGAGCAGATCACGCACTTCGACTCGCTCACGGGCGAGGTCTACTCGCACCTCGACAACCTCGTCATCTGGCCGGCGACCGAGTACGTGACCTCCAAGCCGACGATCGAGCGCGCGATCGACGACCTGCGCGCGGAGCTCGAGCAGCAGGTCGCGAAGTTCGAGACCGAGGGCCGGATGCTCGAGGCCCACCGGATCCGCCAGCGCACCGAGTACGACCTCGAGATGATGAAGGAGCTCGGCTTCTGCAACGGGATCGAGAACTACTCGCGCGCGCTCGAAGGACGCCCGGTCGGCTCCCACCCGTTCACGTTGATCGACTACTTCCCCGACGACTTCGTCTGCTTCGTCGACGAGTCGCACCAGACGGTGCCTCAGCTCGGCGGGATGTACGAGGGCGACCGCTCGCGCAAGCAGACGCTCATCGACTTCGGCTTCCGGCTCCCGTCCGCGCTCGACAACCGGCCGCTCCGCTTCGACGAGTTCCTGGGGAAGGTGAACCAGCTCGTCTTCGTCTCCGCGACGCCCGGTCCGTTCGAGCTCACGCGCTCGAAGGTGATCGCCGAGCAGCTCATCCGCCCGACGGGTGTCGTCGACCCCGAGATGGAGCTGCGGCCGACGAAGAACCAGATCGACGACCTCCTGAACGAGATCCGGCACCGCGAGGAGGCGGGGGAGCGCGTGCTCGTCACGACGCTGACGAAGAAGATGTCCGAGGATCTCACCGACTACCTGCTCGAGGCCGGCGTCCGCGCACGCTACCTCCACTCGGAGATCGACACGCTCGACCGCATCGCGATCATCCGCGAGCTCCGCCTCGGGGACTACGACGTCCTCGTCGGGGTGAACCTCCTGCGCGAGGGCCTCGACCTGCCCGAGGTTTCTCTCGTCGCAGTGCTCGACGCCGACAAGGAGGGCTTCCTGCGCGGCAAGACGGCGCTCATCCAGACGACCGGGCGCGCCGCCCGCAACACGGCAGGGAAGGTCATTCTGTACGCGGACAAGCGCACCGAGGCGATCGTCGGCGCGATGGAGGAGACGTCGCGTCGCCGCGCGGTCCAGGTCGCGTACAACGAGGAGCACGGGATCACGCCGGAGTCGATCGTGAAGGGCGTCTCCGACATCTCCGAGCTCCTCTCGCTCGAGTCGCCGCACGTTCCTTCGTCACGCCGCCGGCGCGGGAAGGCCGAGGTCGAGGGGATGTCGCACGAGGAGCTCGAGAAGCTCGTCATCACGCTCGAGGAGGAGATGTACCTCGCGGCAGAGGAGCTTCGCTTCGAGTACGCCGCGAAGCTCCGGGACGAGATCAAGGAGCTGCGCCGCGAGCTCCAGGCCCTGACAATGGCGTAGCGCCGTCGGCGACCAGGGCTAGCCTGGCCGCCGTGGGCACGCTGATCCTCGTCTGCGGCGTCCTGCTCGTCGCCGCGACGGGTGTGCTCGGCGCCGCGTGCTTCCGCCTTGCGTCCGTCGTCGGCTTCCTCCTGGCCGTCTACCTCGTCGCGAGCGCGCAGGTCATCGTCGTCTCGCTCGCGCTCTCCACCTCGACGCGCTCGCGCGGACGTGGCTCCTGCTCGCGGTGGCGGTCACGTTCGGGCTCGCGCTGGCAGTGTGGCTGCGGCTCGGACGCCCGCGCCAGAGTCTCGCGAGCGTCGGGCCGGCGGTGCGGGAGGCGCTTGGCGATCGCGCCGTGGCGCTGCTCGCCGCCCTCGCGGCCGCCCTCTACGGATACCTCGTCGTCGTCGCGCTCGCCGTACCGCAGAGCCTCCCGGACACGATGCTCTACCACCTTCCGCGGGCAGCGCTCTGGAAGCAGCAGCATGCGGTGGGCTACGTCGCGAACGCCCCGGACGAGCGGATCGACGTCTTTCCACCGGGCGCCGAGATCCAGTCGGCGGTGTCGATGATCTGGAGCGGAGGAGACCGCTTCGTCGGGCTCGTTCAGCTGCTCGCGATCGTCGCGGCGTGCGTCGCGATACTCGGAATCGCACGGCGCCTCGGGTTGAGTCGTGCCGCGGGAGCGTTCGGAGGGCTGGCGTTCGCGACCTTCACCGTGGTCGCGCTCCAGGCACCGACCGCTCTCAACGACCTGGTGGTCGCCGCGCTCCTCGTGATCTGTGCCTACTTCGCCATCGGGCTGTCGCGCGCCGACCTCGGGCTCGCCGCGCTCGCGCTCGCTCTGGCGGTGGGAACGAAGGGGACATCGTCTTCGCGCTGCCCGCGCTCGTGCTCTTCGTGCTCGCGAGCCAGCCGCGAGGACGCTGGCCTTCGCTGGCGCTCGCCGGCGCGGTCGGTCTCGCCGCCGGCTCGTTCTGGTACGCCGTCAACCTCGTCGAGACGGGTGAGCTCACGGGCGGCGTCTCGGCCGATCGCGGCACCGACTCGGTCCTCGAACGCATCAGGCTCTCGTTCGTCGATCTCCTCGAGCTGTCGGACGGGGAGGGCAAGGGCCTGCTCGCCTCTCTGGCCTGGAGCCTCGTCCCGCTCGCCGTTGCGGTCGTGATCGCGCTCGTGCTCGCGCTCCGTCGGCGCTTCCGCGCGAGTGGCGTCGCCCTGCTCGTGGGCGTGATCGCCTTCCTCGTCGCGCCCCTCCTCGTGACCTGGGCGGAGGTGGCGGATCGTGTGTTCGGCCACGCGCGGTCTGCCGTCGGGCTCGGCTCGGGGCCTGCGAGCCGGCTGCCCGAGGGGTTCATCGAGTCTCCGATGCACTCGTCGTACGGCCTGGCGTTCGTGGTGCTCCTCGTCGGCGCAGGCGCGCTGGTCGTCGCGGACGTGGTGCGTCGCAGGCTCTCGTTCGCGGCGCTCGCAGCTCTGGTCGGCGTGCCGTTGACACTCGTCCTCACCGCGTTCGCGCTCGCCTACGACCCGCAGCGCATGCGCTACGTCGCGTTCGCGGTCGCGCTCGCGTCGAGCGTCTTCGGCGTCGCCCTTCGCGTGCGGGCGCTCGCATGGATCGCAGTCGCGCTCGCCGTGACGACGACCGCGATCTCGGTCGCGTACTTCGTGCCGCGGCCGGCGAGCCTGACGCTCCTGTCCGGGAACCGCACTCCCGAGCGCTCGGCGCGCTGGTTCATCCAGGGCGAGAGCGGAAACGGCGACCCTGAGGCGTTCCGTTTCCTCGAGGAGCAGATACCGGCTGACGCCGTGGTCGCCCTCGACGTCGACCGCAACACGTACCTCTACCCGGCCTGGGACGCTGGGCTGCGGCGCACGATTCTGTTCGTTCCAGGCGACGGCGCCGCGCCCGCCGCTGCTGGCTGGCTCGTCGTCGGCCCTTCGAAGCCGGTCCCCGAGACGCGATTGGCAGCCGAGGGCTGGAAGCTGGAGCTCGCCTCCGTAGGGGGCTGGCGCATCTACGCTCGCTAGGGTCTCGGCATGTGCCGAAACATCAAGACCCTCCATAACTTCGAGCCGCCGGCGACCGAGGACGAGGTCCGTGCGGCCGCGCTCCAGTACGTACGCAAGGTGAGCGGCTCCCAGAAGCCCTCGAAGGCGAACGAGGCCGTCTTCGAGCGTGCGGTCGACGAGATCGCCCACGTCACGTCGCATCTCCTCGCAGAGCTCGTGACGGCGGCCCCGCCGCGGGACCGCGAGGTCGAGGCCGAGCGTGCACGCGCCCGCGCCGAGAAGCGCTTCGGCCGCGCCGCGTAGCTAGCGCGCGACCAGATGTGACACCAGGTGCTCGGCGTCCTCGCCGACGCCGCAGAAGAGCGCGGACTTGCGCTTGTGGAGCCAGTTGACACCGACGAAGTAGAGACCGGGGAAGCTGCTCACGCCCCGGCGTTGAACCGGCCAGCCGTGCTCGTCCGTCACCTCGAGGTCGATCCACGCGTAGTCCGGTCGGAAGCCCGAAGCCCAGAGGATCGTCGTGATCTCCTCCGCCCGGAGGTCGAGCTCGGGCGTGTCGGCGATCGGCGTCGGGCCGCGCTCGTGTTCCTCCGGGTCGCCGGGGTCGAGACCGTGCTCGACGATGTAGCCGTCGATCCGGGAGATGACTCCGTCTGCGAACTCGTCGCCCGCTGCGAGCGTCTGCTCGACACCCGCTCCGAAGCGGGCGACCCCGTCGTCGACTCCCTCGAAACGTCCGACGACGACCGCACCTCGCCCGGCGAGCCAACGCGGATGACAGTCGTGGCCGCCGTCGTTTCCCGAGATCGGCGGGTTGCACGCAACCCGTGCTGCCGGCGAGGGGAGCGAGTCCACGGTTTCGTCGAGGAGCCCGACCTCGAGGGCCCAGGAGACGAAGTCGCGCCCGCGGTGCCGGCGCGGGAACCAGGCGCAGCGCCCGGCCGCGAGGTACACGCTGCGCCCGGCCTGCAAGAGCTCGTCGGCGATCTGGCAGCCCGACTGTCCGCCGCCCACGACGAGCACGCCGCCCGCGGGAAGCTGCTCGGGCCGGCGGTACTCGTTCGTCGTCAGCTGCAGCTCTACCGCGGCGGACTCCGCCCCCGGCACGGCTGGACGGGGCTGCTGGAAGGCGCCCGTCGCAACCACGACGTTGCGCGCCTCGAGCTCGCCGTCGCCGGTCTCGATGCGGTAGCGGTCGTTCCTCGAGCGGAGTGCCTGGACGTCGACACGCTCCCTGACCGGCGCGGAGAAGGACCGGGCGTAGTCCTCGAGGTACGCAATCGCCTCGCCGAGCGGCGCGAACGCGTCGGGCTCGTCCCCGCCGTACTCCCCTCCGGGGAGTTGCAACGACCAGTTCGGCGTGTTCAGGAAGAACCCGTCCCAGCGCGACGAGCGCCAGGTCTCGCCGACCGCGCCGCGCTCCAGCACCATGTGCTCCCGCCCGTGCTGCGTGAGGAAGAAGCTCGTCGCGAGGCCTGCCTGGCCCGCGCCGATCACGATCGTGTCGACGCGCTCCATGCCCCGGTTACGCGGGCGTGAACAGCTCGAGCTTGTCGCGGAGGTACGCGAGGTACGGCTGCGCGTCGATCGGGCCTCCGACGACGCGCTCGATCGTCTCCGCGGGGGTGAGCATGCGGCCGAGGGCGTAGATGTTCTCGCGCAGCCACGCGTGGAGCTCGCTGAAGTCGCCACGCGCGATCTGCTCGTCGACGTCGGGGAGCGCCGCCCGAACCTTCTCCCAGATCTGCACGGAGAGCACCGAGCCGAGCAGGTACGTCGGGAAGTAGCCGAAGCCGGCGCCCGACCAGTGGGCGTCCTGGAGGACGCCGAGCCGAGTCGTTGGGAACGGAGATCCCCATGAGCTCCTCGAAGCGCGTGTTCCACGCCTCGGGAAGGTCCGCGACCGCAAGCCGGCCCGAGATGAGCTCCTGCTCGAGCTCGAACCGGAGAATGACGTGCAGGCCGTAGCTCGTCTCGTCGGCGTCGACGCGGACGAACGAGCGCCGGACCCGGTTGACGGCGCGGTGGAAGTCCTCGACCGAGACGGTCCCGAGCTGTCCCGGGAACGTCTGCTGCAGCCGCGGGAAGAACCAGCGCCAGAACGGCAGCGACCGACCGACGACGTTCTCCCAGAGCCGGCTCTGGGACTCGTGCAGCGTCGACGAGACGCCGGCCGCGAGCGGCGTCCGCTCGAACGCCGGGTTCACGCCCCACTCGTAGAGGCCGTGGCCGCACTCGTGCATCGCGGTGAACAGCGAGAGGAGGTCGTTGTCGTCGTAGCGCGTCGTCAGACGGATGTCGCCCAGGCCGAACGTCACCTGGAACGGGTGCACGGTGAGATCGAGCCGGAACTGGTCCCACGTCGCCCCGAACCGCTCGATGAGCTCGCGTGACAACGCCTCCTGACCAGGTATCGGGTAACCGGCGTGCAGGAACTCGTCGCGCTCGTCGGAGGCGTGCTCCGCGACGAGCGAGGTGAGCTCCGGTTGGAGCACGGCGAAGATCTCCCGAATCTCGTCCGTCCGCATGCCGCGCTCGTAGTCGTCGAGGAGGACGTCGTAGGGGTCGTCGTAGGGCGCGAAGCACTCGATGTAGCGGAGCCGAAGGTCGACAACGCGTTCGAGCCACGGGCGGAAGGCGGCGAAGTCGGACGCCTCACGTGCCCTCACCCAGGCTTCGTACGAGAGCGTCACGGTCTCCGCGAGCTCGGCGGCGAGGTCCGCCGGCACTCGTCTCGCCTTGCTCCAGTCGTATTTCGCGACGCGGACGAGGCAGGCATCCGGGTCGTCGGCGGGGCGCGAGGCGACATACGGCTCGAGCTCGTCGAAGAGCTCGCCGAGTCGATCGTCGACGGCATGTGCGTGGATGACCTTCTCGAGCGTGGCGAGCTGGGATCCGCGGCTGGGCCCGCCACCGGGAGGCATCCAGACCTGAAGATCCCAGACGAGCACCGCCTCCGTGCGCCGCAGATCGATGAGCTTCCCGAGTCGTTCTCTGAGCTCGGCGAGAGCCTGCTCCATGGCGGCGGACTCTACCCATGCGTCGGCGGCCACGGCCTGGTCACTGGCCCCCTCGCGGGTTCCCGCCGAGGCAGGCGCTACACTCGCGCCGTGGCGGACGAGTCGCCGGAGCTGTTCGACGACATCTACCTCGGTCTTCGTGCGGGTGGCGCGGCACGCAAGCAGCGCCGCGGTGAGCACCTCTCGGCCGAGGAAGAGGAGGCGATCGGACGCTGGCAGCGTCTCTCGGTCTGGCGGAAGTTCATCGCCATCGGGGCGTTCGCCCTCGGGACGTTCGGGCTCGGCTTCACCGTCGGCGGCCTCATCTTCGGCCGCTGGCGCACTGCTCGTCGCTGAGCGCCCAAACCGGTCGCCCCCTCGAGCGCGAAGGAAGGGGAGTACCAGCGATCGAGGAGGAAGGATGCTGAAGGCACTCGTCGCGACGGCCGTCACCGCGCTCGCCCTCGCCGGGCTGGCGCTCGCCGCCCCGCAGAAGGAGACCTACAACCTCACGGCCAACCTCAGGGCTCGTTCGGAGGTTCCCAGGCCGACCGGCGTGCCCGTCGGCGCGACCGGCCTGTTCACGGGGAAGGTCGTGGAGCTCGCGAACGACAAGGCGAAGCTGACGTGGCGCCTCACGTTCTCGAAGCTGAGCGGCGCGGCCGGCGCTGCGCACATCCATGCCGGCAAGCCCGGGAAGGCAGGTCCGGTCATGGTCGCGCTCTGCGGCCCCTGCAAGAGCGGCCAACGGGGTACGGCCACGATCTCGCACGCGCAGCTCGCGAAGATCGAAGCGGGCGGGACCTATGTGAACGTCCACACCGCGAAGAACGCCGCCGGCGAGATCCGCGGGCAGGTGAAGGCCTCCGAGGTCGGCTAGGGGGAGCGGCTACGCGCAGAGCTCGGCCGCGAAGTCCTCGTGCCCCCGGCCGGCTCGGCAGCGCACCTCGCGGAGGGCGGCGGTCAACGCGTAGACGTCGCCCTCCTCGTCGAAGCCCAGCCTCCAGCGCTCGGCCTGGACCGAGTCGTCGGGGATCCCGTCGAGCGTGACGACCACCGTCTGGCTTCCCGTCCCCTCGGCCCTGCTTCGGCGTCGATCGTCGTATGCACGGCCTTGCGCTCGTCGAGGCGGAGGAAGACGCCGGCTGCGAGCGCAGGCGACCGCTCCCAGTCCTCGTCGACCTCGCGCTGGTAGGTCGCGAAGCCGTCCGTCGAGACGACGCCGCCCGTTCCCGCGTCCGGCGGGCCGCCCCACACGAGCTCGACCTGGACGTCCGAGCCGCAGCCTGCAAGGGCGGCGGCCGAGAGCGTGACGGCGAGGGGAAGGAGCATCCGCACGGCACCGTTGTAGCGAACGCGGATGCTGTCGATCGAACGTCTGTTCGCCTCGGTACAATGACGCGCCTATGAGCCAGGCCGAAGAGCTCGTCGTCCACGGCGCCCGCGAGCACAACCTGAAGAACGTCACCGTCCGCATTCCGCGGAACGCGCTGGTCTGCGTGACGGGCCTGTCCGGCTCGGGGAAGTCGTCGCTCGCGTTCGACACGATCTACGCCGAAGGGCAGCGCCGTTACGTCGAGTCGCTCTCCGCCTACGCGCGCCAGTTCCTGCAGATGATGGAGAAGCCCGACGTGGACTCGATCGACGGGCTCTCGCCGGCGATCTCGATCGACCAGAAGACGACCTCGCGCAACCCGCGCTCGACGGTCGGAACGGTCACCGAGATCTACGACTACCTGCGGCTCCTGTACGCGCGGATCGGCCGGCCGCACTGTCCGATCTGCGGGCGCCCGATCGCCGGGCAGTCGCTCGACCAGATCGTCGAGCAGGTCCTGAGGCTCGACGAGGGCACGAAGTTCACCGTCAATGCTCCCGTCGTCCGCGACCGCAAGGGCGAGTTCAAGGACGTCCTCGAGGAGCTTCGCCGCGACGGCTTCACGCGCGTGAAGGTCGACGGCGAGCAGCGGCTGCTCGAGGAGGAGATCGTCCTCGACAAGAAGTTCAAGCACACGATCGAGGTCGTCGTCGACCGGCTCGTGATGAAGGCGGATCTCCGGCAGCGGCTCACGCAGTCGGTCGAGACCGCGACGTCGCTCGCGGAGGGGCTCGTCGTGATCGACGTGGTGGACGGCGAATCCATGACCTTCTCCGAGAACCTCGCGTGCCCCGACCACGGCGTCTCGCTGCCGGAGCTGGAGCCGCGCGTGTTCTCCTTCAACTCGCCGCACGGAGCCTGCCCGCGCTGCACCGGGCTCGGCGCGCAGCTCGAGATCGACCCGGACCTGCTCGTCCCGGACACGTCCCTCTCGATCGAGGAGGGCGCGCTCGTCCCGTGGACGGTCGGCAGCCAGAGCTTCTACGACTCGGTGATCGAGGCGATCGCGGAGCGGTACGAGATCCCGCTCGACGTGCCGTGGCGTGAGCTCACGACCGAGCAGCAGAACCGGTTCCTCGAGGGAACGGGCGGCGAGCGGATCTTCGTCACCTACCGGAACCGGATGGGTCGCAAGCGGCAGTACACGATGGCGTTCGAGGGGCTCGTGAACAACCTCCAGCGCCGCTACCGCGAGACCGACTCCTCGCAGGCGCGCGACCGGATCGAGGAGTACATGAGCTTCCGTCCGTGTCCCGAGTGCAACGGCGCGCGGCTGAAGCCGGAGGTGCTCGCCGTCACGATCGGCGACCTCTCGATCCACGGCTTCACGCAGATGTCCGTCGCGCGGGCGCTGCGCTTCGTCGACGAGCTCCAGCTCACGAAGACCGAGGAGCTGATCGGTCGGCGGATCCTGAAGGAGGTGCGGGAGCGGCTCATGTTCCTCGAGAACGTCGGCGTCGGCTATCTCCAGCTCGACCGTGCGGCGAAGACGCTCTCGGGCGGCGAGGCGCAGCGCCTCCGGCTCGCGACGCAGATCGGATCGCAGCTCGTCGGCGTCCTCTACATCCTCGACGAGCCGTCGATCGGGCTCCACCAGCGCGACAACGGCAGGCTCATCCACACGCTCGAGCGGCTGCGCGACGTCGGCAACACCGTGCTCGTCGTCGAGCACGACGAGCAGATGATGCGCTCGTCCGACTGGGTCGTCGACCTCGGGCCGGGAGCAGGCGAGCACGGGGGAGAGGTCGTCGCCGAGGGCGTGGCCGACGACATCGCGACGACGCCAGGGTCGGTGACCGGCGCGTTCCTGAGCGGGCAGCGTCGCATCCTCGTGCCGCCGCGTCGCGACGACGACGAGCGCGGCTGGTTCTCCGTCCGCGGGGCGGCGATGCACAACCTCAAGGGGATCGACGTCGACTTCCCGGTGGGGCGGTTCATCGCCGTCACCGGCGTCTCGGGCTCCGGCAAGTCCACGCTCGTGAACGAGATCCTCTACAAGGCGCTCGCCAACCGGCTGAACAAGATGCGCACGAAGCCAGGTGACCACGCCAGCGTCGAGGGAATCGACTGCTTCGACAAGGTCATCGACATCGACCAGAGCCCGATCGGGCGGACCCCGCGCTCGAACCCGGCGACCTACACCGACCTCTTCACGCACGTGCGCGAGCTGTACTCGCTCACGCCGGAGTCGAAGGTGCGCGGCTACAAGCCGGGCCGCTTCTCGTTCAACGTCCGCGGGGGCCGCTGCGAGGCGTGCAAGGGAGACGGGACGATCAAGATCGAGATGCACTTCCTCCCCGACGTCTACGTCCCGTGCGAGACGTGCCACGGCAAGCGCTACAACCGCGAGACGCTCGAGGTGCGCTTCAAGGGCAAGTCGATCTCGGACGTCCTCGAGATGTCGGTCGAGGAGGCGCTCGAGTTCTTCGCGAAGATCCCGAAGATCCGCCGGCGCCTGCAGACGCTGCACGACGTCGGGCTCGACTACATCAAGCTCGGCCAGCCGGCGACGACGCTCTCGGGAGGCGAGGCCCAGCGGGTGAAGCTCGCCGCGGAGCTCTCGAAGGTGGCCACGGGAAAGACGCTGTACATGCTCGACGAGCCCACGACCGGGCTCCACTTCGCCGACATCGAGAAGCTCCTCGAGGTGCTGCAGCGGCTCGTCGACAACGGGAACACGGTGCTCGTGATCGAGCACAACCTCGACGTGATCAAGCAGGCGGACTGGATCGTCGACCTCGGCCCGGAGGGCGGCGACGAGGGCGGCGAGGTGATCGCCACCGGGACGCCCGAGGACATCGCCGAGGTCGAGGAGTCGGCGACCGGGCAGTACCTGCGCGGCGTGCTCGCCGAGCGCGCCGCCGCGGCTGCATAGCCGATCGCCGACCGCGGCCTCGAAGCCGCTGCGCACCGCACGGCGTCGAGCCGGTCGAGCGAATCGGTCGCTCGCGGATACGCTCCCGGGCATGGCGAGCGAGACCGTCGAGCGCAGTGAGCAGCTGTCGCCGTCGCGGGCCTGGTGGCTGCGCGTCCCGGCGGTGCTCCTGAGCCCGCGCTCGGTCTTCTTCGCGCTCCGAGAGGACGACGACGGACGACGTCGCGGCCCGCTCGGAGCCGCTCCTGCTCGTCATCTGGCTGGCCGGCATCGCGGCGGTGCTCGCGACCCCGACCGCCGCCGACATCCTCGACCAGCCCGAGTACGACGCGATGCTCGCTCGCGATCTGGGCATTCATCGCCGGCGGGCTGTACGGCTTCGTCGGCTACTTCGTCGTCGGGTTCGCGCTCTTCTTCGGCGTGCGCCTGCTCGGGAGCCTCGGCGATTTCCGGCGTGCGCGGCAGACGGTCGGCTTCGCGCTCGTCCCGCTCGCTGCCTCGCTGCTCCTGCTGCTGCCGCTGCGCCTCGCGCTCTACGGCGGCGACACGTTCCGCGCCGGGGGCGCGGACGAGGGAGCGGGCGAGAACGCGCTGCTGGTGCTGCAGCTCGCGTTCGCCGCGTGGTCGCTCGCGCCTGCTCGTGGTCGGGGTGCGCGTCGTGCACGGCTGGAGCTGGCTGCGCACGCTCGGCGCCGTCGCTGCGGCCGTCGCGCTCCTAGCGGCGATCGTCGGCGTGTTCGCGATGATCTGAGACGGCGCGCCTCGAAGAGCGCGAGCTCGTCCTCGGGCATCGCGTACGTGTGCTGCTCCTCCGGGAAGCGGCGCTCCCGCACGTCCGGCGGCGTACTCGGCGAGCGCGTGCGGATCGTGTCTCCGACCTCCGCGTAGCGCTTGACGAAGCGTGGCGTGCCGACCCGCGTAGAGGCCGAGGAGGTCGTGCCAGACGAGCACCTGGCCGTCGCAGTCGGCCCGGCGCCGATGCCGATCGTCGGGATCGTCAGCTCGCGCGTGATGCGCGCGCAACCGGCGCGGGAACGGCCTCGAGCACGAGCGAGAAGCAGCCGGCGGCCTCGAGCGCGCGTGCGTCGTCGACGAGCGCGAGCGCCTTCTCGGCGGTACGCCCCTGCGCCTTGAAGCCGCCGAGCATCGTCGCCGACTGCGGCGTGAGGCCGATGTGGCCCATCACGGGGATGCCCGCGTCGACGATCGCGCGGACGCGCGAGAGCATCGCGCCCGCGCCCTCGAGCTTCACGGCGTCCGCGCCCGCCTCCTTCACGAAGCGGATCGCGTTGCGGACCGCGTCCTCGTCGGAGACCTGGAACGAGCCGAACGGCATGTCCGCGATGACGAGCGGACGGCGCGCGCCGCGCGTGACCGCGCGCGTGAGGATGAGCATCTCCTCCATCGTCGCGGGGACGGTCGAGTCGTGGCCGAGGACGGTCATCGCGGCGGAGTCGCCGACGAGCACGAGGTCGGCGCCCGCCTCGTCGGCGAGTCGGCCGCCCGGCGCGTCGTACGCGGTGACCATCACGATCGGCTGCCGCCGCGCCTTCATCTCGGCGAGCTCCGTGATCGGGAGCTTCCCGGGCGCGGGCGTCGCCGGGGCGGGCTTCTGCGGGCGGATGCTCATCGCTCTTCTCCTTCGAGGACGACGTTGTCGATGAGGCGCGTGGAGCCGACGCGCACGGCGCCGGCGAGGACGGGTGGGTCGAAGTCGGCGACCTCGACGTAGTCGATCTCGAGGCCGTTCGAGCGTCGCGAGCGCCGTCGCGGCCGCGTCGCGATCACGCGTCGCGAGGGCGCGCGGCAGTGCCAGCGCGCGTCGCGCGCTCCTCGGGCGAGAGCAGCGCGTTGCGCGACGAGAGCGCGAGGCCGTCGGCGTCGCGAACGGTCGGCACGACCCGGAGCTCGACGTCGAGCGCGAGGTCGCGGACCATCCGCCGGATCACCTCGACCTGCTGCGCGTCCTTCTGCCCGAAGTACACGCGCGTCGGGGCGGACGATCGCGAAGAGCTTGAGGCACGACCGTCGCGACGCCGCGGAAGTGGCCCGGGCCGGAAGCTCGCCCTCGAGGATCGAGCCGAGCTCGGTCGACGTCGACCCAGGTCTGGAAGCCCGGCGGGTACATCTCGTCGGCCGACGGGCGCGAAGACGAGGTCGACGCCGGCCTCCGCGCGCGAGCGCGAGGTCGCGCTCCTCGTCGCGCGGGTAGCGCGCGAGGTCGGCCGTCGTCGCCGAACTGCGTCGGGTTCACGAAGAGGCTCACGACGACGGTGTCGCACTCCGCGCGGGCCGCGCGCACAGCGCCAGGTGGCCGTCGTGGAGCGCGCCCATCGTCGGCACGAGCCCGATCGAGCCGACGCGCCGCGCGCGAGCGCCTCGCGGAACTCCGCGATCGTCCGCACGACCTTCACGCGGCCGTGCCTCGTGACACCGTGTCAACTCGGCAGCTCGCGTCCGGCGATGCGCGCGGTCGCCTCGGCGAGCGCGAGGTACAGCTCCTCGAGCTCCGGGCGCTCGGCGCGGATCGACGGCGAGGTGGCGCTCGACGGTCTCCCAGTCGCCGCGCGCGATCGGGCCGGTGAGCTCGAAGCCGTTGTCGATCACGCCGCGGATGAGCGGGTCGAGCGCCTCGGGCGGCGCGCCGGCGGCCTCGAGCAGCGAGCCGGCGGCCGCGCGCAGCGTCACGAGGTAGTTCGACGCGATCGCCGCGCCGGCGTGGTAGGCGGCGCGCGTCGTCGTCGGCGAGCGCGAACGGCCGGAGCCCGAGCGTCTCCGCGAGCCAGAAGCCGACCGCGCGCGCCTCGTCGGTCTCGGCGGTGACCGCGCGCCCAGGCGCCGTCGAGCTGCTCGGCGCCGCGCGCGCGCGAGAACGACTGCAGCGGGTGCAGGCCGAAGCGCCGCACGTGCGGGTCGAGCGCCGCGAGCGGCGTCGCGCCGCTGACGTGCGCGACCCACGGGCCCGGGCGGCGATCTCGGCGGCGACCTCCGCGATCGCGCGGTCGGGGACGCAGAGGAGGACGAGCTCGGGCTCGTCGTCGTCGAGCGAGACGCCCCGCTCGCGCAGCCGCGCGCTCACCGCCGAGCCGACGCGCCCGCGCGCGCCGACGATCTGGACTCTCTCGATCATTCGTAGCTCCAGTTCCGCTGCCGGATACCGGGCAGCCGGAAGTGTAGCCTCGTGCGGCTAGCCGCTCGGCAAGCCGCGCCTCGAGGTGCGCGCGGACCGCCGGCCAGTCGTCGTCGAGGACGCTGTACCAGGCGCTGTCGCGGTTCTCGCCGCTCGCGGACGAGCATGTGCTTGCGGTGGATGCCCTCGAAGGTCGCGCCGAGCGCCTCGAGGGCGCCGCGCGAGCGCTCGTTCAGCGCGTCGGTCTTGAGCTCGACGCGCCGGCAGCCCCACACCTCGAATGCGTGGCGCAGCTGCAGCAGCTTCGCCTCGACGTTCGCGCCCGTGCCCCAGGCCGACGGGTGGAGCCACGTCCAGCCGATCTCGACCGAGCGTGCTCGGGCCGGAGGGCGAGGAAGCGCGTCGAGCCGACGACCTCGCCCGTCGCGCGGATCGTGACGAGCGGGATCTCGATCCCGGCCGGCCGCGCGCGAGCGCCTGCGTCGAGCAGCGCGTCCACTCCGTCGCGCGTCTGCGGCTGGACGACGCTGAGCCAGCGCCACGTCCGCGGGTCGCGCGACGCGACCCAGAGCCCGTCCTCGTGCTCGGGCCGCCAGCGGCTCGAGCCGGACGATGCGGCCCTCGAGCGTCGGTGCCGTCCACTCTCCACCGCCCGCGACAGTACACTCGGCGCGTGCCGATCTACGAGTACGCGTGCATGGAGTGCGAGTCGCACTTCGAGGAGCTCGTCCGCTCGAGCGACCAGGCGGTCACGTGCCCGGAGTGCGGCGCGGCGAACGTGCTCAAGCAGCTCTCCACGTTCGCCGTGCACGGCGCCGCGTCGAAGCCGAGCTTCGCGGCCCGCGGGCGGCGGCGGCGGCTGCTGCGGCGGCTCCTGCGGCTGCGGCCACTGAGCGACCGCGCAGTCCGAGCGCATCCGGGCGACGCCGTAGACTGACCGCCGATGGACGCCGTCGAGCGCGCAGCAGCACTCCGGGAGTACGCGGAGGAGACCGCGGCTGCACGAGGTGCGCGCTCGCCGCAGGGCCGCACGCAGGTCGTGTTCGGCTCCGGGAGCCCGGACGCCGACCTGATGTTCGTCGGCGAGGCGCCCGGGTTCCACGAGGACCAGCAGGGCGTGCCGTTCGTCGGGCCAGGCGGGGAAGCTCCTCGACACGCTGCTCGAGGGATCGGGCTCACGCGCGCGGACGTCTACGTCGCGAACGTCCTGAAGTGCCGGCCGCCCGGGAACCGCGACCCGCGCCGGAGGAGATCGCGGCCTGCGAGCCGCACCTCTTCCGCCAGATCGAGCTGATCGAGCCGAAGCTCGTCGCGACGCTCGGCAACTTCGCGACGAAGCTCCTCTCCGGCAGGCCGGCCGGGATCACCCGCGTGCACGGCCACGAGCAGGAGGTCACGCTCGGCGCGCGCCGGTGCTCGCTCTACCCGCTCTACCACCCGGCGGCCGCGCTCTACACGCCGTCGATGCTGAAGGTGCTGGAGGAGGACTTCGCGCGCATCCCCGCGCTCCTCGAGCGGCGCGGCGAGGAGCCGGCGCCGTGCCGAGGACCGACGCCGCGCGCCGGCGTCGAGCCGAGCCCGAGCCCGTCCAGCTCGGCCTGTTCTGACCGTGCGGCGTCGAGCTCGCCAGCGCATCGGCGGAGCGAGACCGAGGCGGTCGCCGCGCGGCTCGCCGCGCGCCTCGCGCTCGGCGACGTCGTCACGGTCTCGGGCGAGCTCGGGCTCGGGGAAGACGACGTTCGTCCGCGGCGCGTGCCGGGCGCTCGGGGTCGACGGCGCCGGTGACGAGCCCGACGTTCACGATCGGCCATCGCTACGCGGGCGCGGTCGACGTCTCCCACCTCGACCTCTACCGCTTCGCGCGGCGTCTCGCCGGCCGAGTGGGGCGACCTCGAGCCGTACTTCGAGGACGCGATCGTCTTCGTCGAGTGGCCCGAGGCCGGGCGTCGGCGCGCTTCCCGCGCCGCGCGTCGCGGTCGCGCTCGAGCACGCGGGCGGCGACCGCGCGCTCGATCGCGCTCGCGGCCGACGAGGCGCGCTGCTAGAAGGCATCGCGTAGTGCTCGATTCTCGCCTTCGACACCGCGACCGACGTCGCGACGAGCGCGCTCGTCGACGACGGCGCGCGTGCTCGGCGAGCGCGTCTGCGTGGCGCGCAGCGCTGCTCGAGGACGTCGACGCGCTGCTCGCGACGCGGGTCGGCGCGCCGGCCGACCTCGACGCGCTCGTCGTCGGCACGGCCCGGGGAGCTTCACGAGCACGCGCATCGGGCTCGCGGTCGCCCGCGGGCTCGCGCTCGCGCTCGACGTCCCGGTCGCCGGCGTCTCGACGCTGGACGCGCTCGCCGCCGGCGCGCCGGGGCGTTCCCGGTCGATCGACGCGCGCCGCGGCGAGGTGTTCGTGCCGCGGGCCGCGCGCGGTCGCTCCCGACGACCTCGAGCTCGAGCCGGGACGCTCTGCGTCGGGACGGCGCGGTGCGCTACCGCGACGACGCTCGAGGCGCACGGGCGCCGTCGTGCCGCCGGACGACGACCGCGCCATCGTCCCGCGCGCGCGGCTGCACGCTGCGCTCGCCGCGCGAGCTTCGGGCCCGTCGAGCGCGTCGAGCCCGATCTACGTGCGCGTGCCCGACGCCGAGGCGGCGCTCGCGTGAACGTCGAGCTCCGCCGCCTCGAGATCGCGCGACCTCGACGCCGTCGAGACGATCGAGCGCGCGTCGTATCCGACGCCGTGGTCGCGCTCGATGTTCGCCGCGCGAGCTGCGGAAGCCGAGCTCGCTCGCGCTCGGCGCGTTCGACGGCGCGGACGAGCTCCTCGGCTACGCGTTCGTCTCGCGCTACGTCGACGCCTGGCACGTGATGAACGTCGCGGTCGCGCCCGACTTCCGGCGGCGGGGGATCGCGTCGGCGCTGCTCGAGCGGCTGTTCGACGCGACCGCGACGCGACCCGCGCGCGGCTACACGCTCGAGGTGCGCGTGTCGAACACCGGCGCGATCCGGCTCTACGAGC
Source organism: uncultured Gaiellaceae bacterium (assembly GCA_963754175.1). GTDB lineage: Bacteria > Actinomycetota > Thermoleophilia > Gaiellales > Gaiellaceae > GMQP-bins7. The sequence continues at coordinate 18,544 of CAVWES010000026.1, forward strand.
AGCTCGGCTTCGAGGCGCGCGGCGTCCGGCGCGGCTACTACACCGACAACCGCGAGGACGCCCTGATCATGTGGCGCGAGCCCGACGCGGCCGAGCAGGCGTCGTGATCCTCGGCATCGAGACGTCGTGCGACGAGACCGCCGCGGCGGTCGTCACGCGACGACGGCGACGTGCTCTCGTCCGATCGTCTCGTCGCAGGCCGAGCTGCACGCGCGCTACGGCGGCGTCGTGCCCGAGGTCGCGTCGCGGCGGCACCTCGAGCTCGTCGCGCCCGTCGTGCGCGAGGCGCTCGCCGCGGCGGACGCCACGCTCGACGACGTCGAGCGCGTCGCCGTGACGCCAGGGCCCGGGCTCGTCGGCGCGCTGCTCGTCGGCCTCTCCGCGGCCAAGGCGATCGCGTGGGCGCGCGGGCTGCCGCTCGTCCCCGTCGACCACCTCGAGGGCCACGTCGCGTCGCTCTACCTCGAGCCCGGAGCCGCTCGAGCCGCCGTTTCTCGTGCCTGCTCGCGTGCGGCGGCCACACGCTGCTCCTCGCCGTGCGCGAGCACGGCCGCTCGCGAGCGGCTCGGCACGACGCTCGACGACGCCGCGGGCGAGGCGTTCGACAAGGGCGCGCGGCTGCTCGGGCTCGGCTATCCGGGCGGCGCGGCGATCGATCGGCTCGCGCAGGAGGGCGATCCGCGAGGCGTTCGTCGTTCCCGGTCGCGCGCGTCCCCGGCCTCGACTTCTCGTTCTCGGGGCTGAAGACCGCGCTGCTCTACACGGTGCGCGACCTCGGCCCGGCCGAGGCGAGCGCGAAGGGCCGATCTCGCGGCCTCGTACCAGCGCGCGATCGTGCGGGCGCTCGTGCAGCGGGCTCCGCGAGGCGGCCGACGGCGACCGGGCTCGAGCGGATCGCCGTCGTCGGCGGCGTCGCGGCGAACTCCGCGCTGCGCGCGGCGCTCCCCGACGCCGCGTTCGCGCCGCTCGCGCTCTGCACGGACAACGCGGCGATGATCGCGTCCGCCGCCCGGTTCGCTCGCGCCGCTCCCGTACCCCGCGTACCTCGGCCTGGACGCGTATGCGTCGTCGCGTAGCGCCGTCCTGCTCGCGCGTGCTGTCGCGGTCGCCGCTCTCGCGTCGGCGTGGCCGGAACCGGCGCGCAGCGAGCCGTCGGCGCCGCGATCGACGAGGCCGGCTGGCAGGGGGTCCTCGGCGTCGGGCCGCCGTCTCGCGGCGAGCGCTACGTCGTCGTCCTGCAGCGCGCCGTCGCTGGCCGCCGCGTGCGGGCAGAGGGAGGCCGCGCGACCGAGATGGAGATGCGGCGTGGACCGGCGCGGCGTCGCGCACAGGAGCAGTTCCTCGCGCGTCTCGCGTGCGCGGCGCGCGCGATCCGCCGGAGCACCGGTACGTGCGGGTCGTCAACGGCTTCTCGGCGCCGCCTCGATCCGACGTCGCTCTCGCTCCTCGAGCGCGACCGCGAGGTCGCCGGCGTCTACCCCGTGCGCATCGCCTACCCGGCGCAGGCCGCCGAGTCGCGCCGGCGGCGTCCCCGCCGTCCGCGCGTCGCCGGGCCTCGCGATCGCCGGGCTCGACGGCGCGGGCGTGACCGTCGCGCTCCTCGACACCGGCGTCGATCGTCTCACCCGTACCTCCGCGGCCGCGTGCTCTCCGGGCGTCGACGTGATCGACCCGGGGAGCGGCGGCGATCGCGCAGCCGCATCCGACGATGCCGGGCCGCCCGAGCGGCACGCGACCGAGCTCGCGGGGATCGTCGACGGGCTCGGACGGGCCCGGCGGGCTGCACGGGATCGCGCCGGGCGCGTCGATCCTCCCGATCCGCGTCGCGCGGCTGGCAGCCGGACGCCGAGGGCGGCTACACCGTGTACTCGCGGACCGACCAGATCCTCGCCGGGCTGGAGGCGGCGGTCGACCCGAACGACGACGGCGACGCGCACGACGCGGCTCGGATCGCGCTCATCGGCATGGTCGAGCCGTACGCCGTCGTTCGCGGACGGCCCGCTGGCGCGCGCGGTCGCCGGCGCGGCCGATCTCGACATGCTCACGATCGTCGCCCGCCGGGAACGACGGGCGGCGCCGGGCCCGGCTACGGGAGCATCGCGGGCCCGGTGCGCGCCGGACGGCGCTCACCGTCGCCGCCGCCGACGGGCGCCTCGCCGCTCCGACGGTCCGCGTGTTCGTGCGCGCCGGGCTGCGCGTGCTCTACGAGGCCGACGTCCCGCTCGGCGGCGCACCGTCCGGAGACGGTGACGGCCGACGTCGTGCTCGTCGATCGACGCACGGCCGCGCGGGGCATCTCGGCGCTCTTCTCGACGACGGTGTGAGCGCCGTCGCCGGCGGGCCGTGCTGCTGCCCGCGCGGCGCGCTCTCGGAGGACACCGTGGAGGAGGCGACCTCGGCCGGCGCGCTCGCGGTGCTGGTCGACGGCCCGCTCCCGGCCGGCGCGTTCAGCCTCGACGTTCCGGCGAGCGTCCCGGTCGTCGGGCTGGACGCCGGCGTCGTGGCCGAGATGCGCGCGATGCTCGCCGCGGGAATCCCCGTGACGGTCTCGATCGGCGACGTGCGAGGTCGCGACTCGCGAGCGCGGGGGGTCGATCGCGGCCTTCTCCTCGCGCGGGCTCGTGTTCGACGGGAGCCTCAAGCCGAACCTCGCCGCGCCGGGCGTCTCCGTGCCGACGTCCGAGCCCGGGCGCAGCGACGACGGCGAGGTTCGGTTCGGGACGATCAGCGGGACGAGCGCCGCTGCAGCCGTCACCGCCGGCGTCGCGGCGGTTCTCGCACAGGGCCGTCCGGCGATCGGAGCGCGCGGGCTCCACGGGCTGCTCGTCGGATCGGCGCAACGCGCCGATCTCGACCCGACCGCGTCGGGCGCCGGTCTCGTCGATCTGCGCGCGGCAGTCCAGCAGGAGGTCGTTGCCGAGCCCGTCGCGTCCTCTCGTTCGGCGTCGCCGGCGGTGAGCGGACGGCGCGGAGCGCGTGCTCCGCATCACGAACGTCTCGACGCGCGCGCTCGCCGTGTCGGTCGGGACCACGCGCGATCGCGCCGAAGGGGGTCGGAGATCACCATCGATCCGCAGCGCGTTCGCATCCGGCCGGGGCGCAGCGACCGAGATCGTGGTTCGTGCCGACACCGCCGACCTCTCGCCCGACGCCGGGGCCGCGACGGGCGACCTCGTGCTGCGGATCGGCGACTCGCCCGGAGGTGCACGTTCCCTGGGCCGTTGCCGTGCCCGCCGACGTCGACCTCGTGTCGCGGCTCGCCCTGAAGCCGACCGGAACACGCATCTCGGACGCCACGCCCGCGGCGCTGTCGTTCGTCGCGGGCGCCGTGACGGCTGCGCCCGACCCTCAGGTTCGCGCGGTCGAGCTTCTCGAGGTCGAGCTCTGGCGCCGCGGGACGCGACTCGGGCTGCTCGCGCGGCGACGCGAGCTGCTCCCCGGCCGGTACACGTTCGGGCTCACCGGACGGGGCGTCACCGGCGCCCGCCTCCCGCGCGGGCCTGTACGCGATCCGGCTCGTCGCGTATCCCGGCGACGGCACGCGGAGGCAGTCGGACACGATCGACTATCGCGTCCGCTAGTGAGTCGGAGGCGAGTCATATACTCGGCCCCGTCCAGTCGAGCCAGGGAGGCGTAGATGTCAACCGCGGCGGCCGAGTCTCATCTCCGCGAGAATCCGTTCGGGCTGGCGAAGGCGCAGCTCCGCCGAGTCGGCGAGGTGTTCGCGCTCGACCCGAACCTCATCCGCGTCCTCTCCGCGTGCAAGAAGGCGGTCGAGGTCTCGATCCCGGTGTCGATGGACGACGGGTCGATCGAGGTCTTCCAGGGCTTTCGCATCACCCACAACATCGCGCGCGGCCCGTCGAAGGGAGGCATCCGCTACCACCCCGACGTCACGCTCGACGAGGTCAAGTCGCTCGCGATGTGGATGACGTGGAAGTGCGCGCTCATGGGCCTGCCGTTCGGCGGCGCGAAGGGCGGCGTCGTGTGCAACCCGAAGGTGCTGAGCGCCGGCGAGCTCGAGCGGCTCACCCGTCGCTACACGAGCGAGATCATCAACGACATCGGGCCGGAGCGCGACATCCCCGCCCCCGACGTCGGGACGGACGGCCGGGTCATGGCGTGGATCTTCGACACGTACTCGATGAACAAGGGGCACTCCGTGCTCGGCGTCGTGACCGGCAAGCCGCTGTCGGTCGGCGGCTCGCTCGGGCGGGAGGAGGCGACCGCGCGCGGCGCGCTCTACTGCATCCAGGCGCTCTCGGTCAAAGAGGGCCGCCGTCTGAGCGAGTACTCGGTCGCGGTGCAGGGATTCGGGAACGTCGGCGCGAACCTCGCCCGCCTGCTCCACCAGGAGGGAGCGACCGTCGTCGCCGTCTCCGACTCGGGCGGCGGCGTCTACAACGCGGCAGGCCTCGACATCCCGTCGGCGCGTGGCGCACAAGCAGGAGCACGGCACGCTCGCTGGGCTCGCCAATGCCGAGCCCGTCACGAACGAGGAGCTCATCGAGCTCCCGTGCGACATCTTCGCCCCCTGCGCGCTCGAGCAGGTCGTGACGGAGGTCAACGCCGACCGCGTGAAGGCGATGGTGATCTGCGAGGGCGCGAACGGGCCGGTGACTCCTTCGGCCGACGCGATCCTCGAAGACCGCGGCGTGCTCGTGCTTCCGGACGTGCTCGCCAACGCCGGCGGCGTCGTCGTCTCCTACTTCGAGTGGGTGCAGGGCCTGCAGGAGTACTTCTGGCGCGAGGACGAGGTGAACGCGAAGCTCCACGACATCGTCGCCCGTGCCTTCGAGGAGGCATGGCACACGCGGGACAGCTACGGGACGAGCCTGCGCATGGCCTCGTACGGGCTCGCGGTGCAGCGCGTGGCCGAGGCGACGACGACGCGGGGCTGTACCCGTAGCGAAGACGGTCCGCAGGCGACGTCCCTAGTGCCGCAGCCGCGCGGCGACCGCGCGTCAGGTCTACCACGCCGCCGACTGCGGCTCTGCGACCGTGCGATCGAGGTCGTCGAGGAGGTACGTGCCGAGCTCGGCTTCGAGCTCGAGCTCGTCGACATCGGCGGGCGATCCGAGCTCGAGGCGCGCTACCGGGAGCTCCTTCCTGTGGTCGAGATCGACGGAGAGCGCGCTTTCACCTACTTCGTCGACGCCGACGCGCTGCGCGCACGTCTGAGCCTCGGCTAGCGGTTCTTCCGCCGTTGCCGGAAGGGTCGCTGGCAGAATCGTGACGCTTTGTCACAAACCATCGACAGGGGGAGCACGTGACCGAACGCCTGACCGTCGGAGTCGCCGCGCGCCTGAGCCGCTACCTGCAGGTCCTGACCCAGGCGCGGAAGATGGGCAAGGAGCGGATCTCGTCGCAGGAGATCTCGGAGTACACGAACATCAACGCGACGCAGATCCGGCGCGATCTCTCGGCGTTCGGACGGTTCGGCAAGCGCGGTGTCGGCTATCGCACGGACGCGCTGCTCGAAGAGATCCGGCAGATCCTGCGCACGCAGGGCCAGCACAACATCGCGCTCGTCGGCGCGGGCCGGCTCGGGAGCGCGATCGCGAGCTCGCCGATCTTCGCGGAGCACGGGATCACCGTCGCGGCGGTGCTCGACAACGACCCGGAGAAGGTCGGCTCGCGCGTCGGCGACCTCACCATCAGCTCGATCGACGACATCGCGGAGATCGCGCGTGAGCGCAACATCATCGTCGGTGTGATCGCGGTTCCTGCCGACTCAGCGCAGAACGCCGCCGACGCGCTCATCGCCGCGGGCGCGAAGATCATCTTCAACTACTCCGAGGCACTTCTCGACGTGCCCGCGGACGTCAACGTCCACACGTCGAACCCCGCGGTCGACCTGCTCTACGCGCTCTACTTCCATCTCGCGTAGACCGGGCGTGAGCGCCAGGTGACACAGTTCACTTGGCATGAAGATTCTGATCTGGCACGGGTACCTGCTCGGCGGGACGGGGTCGAACGTGTACACGCGCCAGCTCGCACGCGAGTGGTCGCGTGCCGGGCACGACGTCACGGTCCTCTGCCAGGAGCCGCATCCCGAGCGCTTCGACGTCGGTGGCGCGAAGGTCGTGCGTCCCGACGTCGGCGGGCTCCTTCCCGTTTTCGTGCTCGACCACTACGACGGGTACCGCGTCCAGCTGCTCCAGGACTGCTCGCGCGACGACCTCGACGCCTGGGTCGAAGCGAACGCGGCCGCGGTGCGCAAGCACGGGCCGGCCGACCTCGTCCTCTGCAACCACGTCCTGCTCGGCGGCGCGGTCGGGCGCGCGAGCGGCGTGCGCTACGCCGTCAAGGCGCACGGTTCGGAGCTCGAGTACTCGATGCGGGGTCGTCCGGAGCTCCAAGCCTGGGGCGCCGAGGTGCTCGCCTCGGCAACCGCGGTCTTCGTCGGCTCGGCGCACATCCGCGAGGTCGTCGAGGACGTCTGCGGTCACGTCGAGCGCGTGCACGAGGTGCCGCCGGGTGTCGACATCGAGGAGTGGCGACCGGAGGCGCGGGAGGTCGCGCTCGACGCGCTCCTCGCGGAAGCGCAGCGTGATCCGCCCAATCCGGGGAGCGACCTACGAGCGCCTCCCTGACGAGGGGAACGCCGAGCGTCTCGCCGAGTTCCTCGCCGGAGACGAGCCGACGGTCGTCTACTTCGGGAAGCTCCTGCGCAACAAGGGCGTCCACGTGCTGCTCGACGCGCTCGCAGGCCTTGATGCACGAGCCGTCGTCGTCGGATTCGGCGACTACCGCGCCGAGCTCGAGCAGATGGCGACCGGGCAGCGCGTTCTCTTCACCGGGCCGCTCGAGCATCGCCACCTCGTCCACCTCCTCGCGCTCGCGGACGCGTGCGTCGTGCCGTCGATCTTCCCGGAGGCGTTCGGGATGGTCGCGGCGGAGGCCGCCGCGGCGGGCTGCCCGCCCCTCGTCGCACGGCATTCCGGCCTCGCGGAGGTTGCCGAGGGCCTCGAGGCGGAGTATCCGCCCGCGCTGCGCGGGCTCACGTCGTTCGCTTCCGGAGACGCGGGGGATCTGCGCGAGAAGCTGGCCGCGTTGCTCGCCCTCTCGCCTGCCGACCGTGCCGAGGTCAGGGCAGCGGCGCGACGTGCGGCCGTCGAGCGGTGGAGCTGGAGGAGCGTCGCCGACCGGCTCCTCGAGCTCGGGCGCTAGACGACCCTTCAACTACGCTACTGCGCCGATGGGTGACGAGCAGCGTCTCTCGACGGACGAGCTGATCACGCGTGCGCGCGAGCAGTTCGAGGCCGCGACCGACTTCACGATCGCGGTCGAGGAGGAGTTCGCGATCCTCGATCCGGAGTCGCTCGACCTCACGAACCGGTTCGAGGACGTCCAGGCTGCGGCGCGCGGCACGGCACTCGAGGAGCATCTCGTCGGCGAGCTCATCGCCTCCGAGGTCGAGGTCAGGACGGGGCGCCAGGAGAGCTTCGCCGACGTCCCCGGCGTGATGGCCGAGCGCCGCGCGCAGCTGCAGGCGCTCGTCGAGCCGATGGGTCTCCTCCTCGGCGCCACCGGGACGCACCCCTGGGCGGACTGGAAGAAGCAGCGCATCATCGACACGCCGCACTACCGCCGGAACGACGAGCTCCTGCGCTACGTCGTCTGGCGCAACAACACCTTCGGGCTCCACGTCCACGTCGCGATCAACGGCCCCGACCGCGCGCTCGCGGTCGTCGCGGGCATGCGCAACTTCCTCCCCGAGCTGCTCGCGCTCTCCGCGAGCTCGCCGTTCGTCGAGGGCGTGAACAGCGGGCTCCACTCGGCGAGGACGCAGATCTTCACGCGCTTCTTCCCGCGCTGCGGCGTCCCCGACGCATTCGCGTCGTGGGCCGAGTACGAGGGCTTCGTCCGGTTTCTCTACGAGACGGGCTCGATCACGGAGCACACGCAAATCTGGTGGAGCGTGCGGCCGCACCTCGCGTTCCCGACGGTGGAGATCCGGATCTGCGACGGGCAGCCCGAGCTCGCCGAGGCGCAGGCCCTCGCCGCCTTCGGCGCCTCCCTCGTCGCCCGGGTGGCCCGCGCGTACGACGAGGGACAGGCCGTGGAGCCGCTCCCGCACCGGCTCATCGAGGAGAACTTCTGGCGCGCGATCCGCTGGGGTCTCTCCGGTGAGCTCATCGACTTCGCCCGGGGCGAGCCGATCCCCGCGAGGCAGCGGATCGAGGAGCTCGTGGAGTGGGTGCAGCCGGTGGCGGAGGAGATCGGGGCGGCGCCGTACCTCGCGGTCCCCGACCAGAACGCGGCCGAGCGCCAGATCCAGCGGTTCGAAGGCGGCACGTCGCTCGAGGAGATCTACGCCGAGCAGGTGCGCGCGACCGAGACGATCGGTGGCTGACGAGCCAGCTTCCGTCGGAGGAGGAGCTCCGCGCCGCGCTCGACGCCGTCGGCGTCGCCGACATCCTCGTGAACGCGCTCTCGGCGGCTGCGTCGATCGGGTTCCGTCGCGTCTCGCCCGAGGCGCGGGACCTCGAGCAGGTCCGGCTCGCGATCGAAAGCCTGCGCGCGCTCGATCCGGTCCTGCGCGAGGGCGGGGTCGACGAGTCGATCGTGCGCGATCTCGAGCAGGCGCGCACGAATCTCCAGCTCGCGTATGCGGCGGCGGTCGCGGGCGAAGGCGGCGGTTGAGCCGAGGCGTCCTCGCCGCTTGTGATACATAATCCGCCGCGCCGGGGCGACTCGGCGCTCACTTTGTGACGGGCGAAGCGCCGAAAAGTCCGATCGCCTGCGCGACGGGCTCTTCGGCGGAGAAGCGGGAGAACCGGAGGATCATGGACTTCTTCGTAGATCACGCCGTCGGGTTCGCGCTTGCGTGTGCGGCCGTGGCGGTTCTGTACGGGCTGTACCTCACGTGGTGGCTGCTCAAGCAGCCGGCCGGGAACGAGCGCATGCAGGAGATCGCGCGCGCCGTGCAGGAGGGCGCCGCGGCGTACCTCCGCAAGCAGTACACGACGATCGCGATCGTCGCGATCGTGCCGTTCTTCCTGCTCGGCTTCTACGACAAGCTCGGCTGGGGAGCGGCGTTCGGCTTCCTCATCGGTGCCGTGTTCTCCGCGGCAGCCGGCTTCATCGGGATGAACGTCGCCGTGCGCTCGAACGTCCGGACGGCGGAGGCTGCGCGCGACGGGCTCCAGCCTGCCTTCAAGGTCGCGTTCCGCGCCGGATCGGTGACCGGACTCCTCGTCGTCGGTCTCGGGCTCCTCGGGGTCGCGGGCTACTACTGGGTGCTCACCGACTGGATCGGGAACAGCCCTCAGTCCGCGGTGGACGACCTCATCGGCCTCGCGTTCGGCGGCTCGCTCATCTCCGTGTTCGCGCGACTCGGCGGCGGCATCTACACGAAGGCCGCGGACGTCGGCGCCGACCTCGTCGGGAAGATCGAGGCGGGGATCCCCGAGGACGACCCGCGCAACCCCGCGGTCATCGCGGACAACGTCGGCGACAACGTCGGCGACTGCGCGGGCATGGCGGCCGACCTCTTCGAGACGTACGCGGTCACGGCCGTCGCGGTGATGCTCCTCGGGGTCGGCATCGGGCAGGCGGACCTGTGGCTCTATCCGCTCGCACTCGGGGGCATCTCGATCCTCTCCTCGGTGATCGGGACGTTCTTCGCGCGGGTCGGCAGCGGCCCGAACGCCATCATCAACGCGCTCTACGGCGCCGTCATCGTGGCGACGATCCTCTCCGCGCTCGGCTTCATCCCCGTCACGATGGCCTACGACGGCGGCGACTTCGACTTCTGGAACCTGTACGGGTCGGCGCTCATCGGCCTCGCCGTGACGTTCCTCCTCGTCGCGATCACGGAGTACTACACGGGCACGCGCTGGAAGCCCGTGAAGGACATCGCCAAGGCGTCACAGACCGGGCATGCGACGAACATCATCTCCGGCCTCGCCGTGGGCATGCAGGCGACGGCCCTCCCGGTCGTCGTCATCGCGACCGGGATCGTCGGCGCGTACTACGCCGCGGGCGAGAACCTCTACGGCATCGGTGTCGCCGTCATGGCGCAGCTCTCGATGGCCGGGCTCATCGTCGCCCTCGACGCGTACGGCCCGGTGACGGACAACGCGGGCGGGATCGCCGAGATGGCCGACCTCCCCGAGGCGGTCCGTGGAGTCACCGACCCGCTCGACGCCGTCGGCAACACGACGAAGGCGGTCACGAAGGGCTACGCGATCGGCTCGGCCGGGCTCGCGGCCCTCATCCTGTTCGACGAGTACGGCCGAGGGCTTCGGGAGAACGGCCTCGAGTCGTTCTTCTCGCTCGACAATCCGTGGGTCATCGCCGGCCTCTTCATCGGCGGGCTCATGCCGTTCCTCTTCGCGTCGCTCGCCATGCAGGCGGTCGGACGCGTGGGCGGCCAGGTCGTGGAGGAGGTGCGGCGGCAGTTCCGCGAGAACCCGGGGATCATGGACTACACCGCGCGACCCGACTACTCGAAGGCCATCGGCATCGTCACGGGCTCGGCGATCAAGGAGATGATGGTGCCGGCGCTGATCCCGGTGCTCATCCCCATCGTCGTCGGGATCATCAGCGTCGAGATGCTCGGCGGGCTCCTCATCGGCACGATCGTCACCGGGCTCTTCCTCGCGATCGCGATGACCTCCGGCGGCGGCGCCTGGGACAACGCGAAGAAGACGATCGAGGACGGGCTCTACGGCGGGAAGGGCTCGGAGGCCCATGCGGCCGCGGTCACCGGCGACACGGTCGGCGACCCGTACAAGGACACCGCCGGCCCGGCCATCAACCCGATGATCAAGATCGCGAACATCGTCGCGATCCTCATCATCCCGCTCCTCGTCTCGATCCACGGCTAGGAGCAGCTCTGACATGACACCACGGGAGGCGGCGTCAAGCCGCCTTTCGTGTGTTGCAGCGATTTCGTCGACCTGAATAGGATGCGGGCGCTTCAGGGGCATGGGCAACCCGGCCCCTCGTCGTTTCGCGGGAGTAGGCTTCGCCGCCGTGCCCGGACGGCGCCGGAGGCGCGAGGTGGAGATGGAGCGCGTGCTCGGCACGCCCGCGCTCTTCGCGACGGCGTACGGCAACGTCGGCTCCTCGATCTACTACGCGCTCGGCCTCACGGCCGTCTATGCGCTCGGCCTGACCCCGCTCGTCTTCGTCGTCGCCGGGGTCGTCTTCGCCGCGACGGCGGCGACGTATGCGGAGGGGACGGCTCGCTTCCCCGAGGCGGGAGGCTCGGCGAGCTTCTCGCGCCACGCCTTCGACGAGCTCGTCAGCTTCACGGCGGGCTGGGCGCAGATGCTCGTCTACATCGTGACCGTCGCCGTGTCGGCGTTCTTCGTCCCGCACTACCTGTCGATCTTCTGGGAGCCGCTGAACACGAACCCGTGGGACATCGTCGTCGGTGCGATCGTCATCGTCATCCTCGTCACGCTGAACGTCGTCGGTGTGCAGGAGGCGGCGAAGCTGTCCATCTCGCTCGCGGTCGTCGACTTCGCGACTCAGGTGCTGCTCGTGATCGTCGGCTTCGCGCTCGTCTTGAGCCCGGAGGTCCTCGTCGACAACGTGCACTGGGGCGTGGCGCCGACGTGGTCGAACCTCGCGATCGCGATCCCCGTGGCGATGCTCGCGTACACGGGTGTCGAGACGGTCTCGAATCTGGCAGAGGAGGCGCGTGACCCTGTTCGGACCGTGCCGAACTCGTACAAGCTCGTCGCCGGCGCCGTCTTCGCGATCTATTTCACGCTCCCGCTCGTCGCCCTGTCGGCGCTTCCGGTCGAGCGGATCGACGGCCAGCTGACGACGCTGCTCGCGCTTCCCCCCGAGGACGGGGGATACGCGAACGACCCGATCCTCGGCGTCGTCGAGAACATCGGGCTCGAGGGCCGACTCCTCGACGCGGCGCGAGATCTACGTGGGCATCCTCGCAGCGACGATCCTCTTCATCGCGACGAACGCGGGCGTCATCGGCGCCTCGCGCATCACCTACTCGATGGCGACCTATCGGCAGCTGCCGGAGGTGTTTCGCCGGCTGCACCCGCGGTTCAAGACGCCGTGGCTGTCGCTCGTGCTCTTCGCGGGGATCGCGCCGATCCTCGTGATCCTCCCCGGCGACGTCAACTTCGTCGGGACGCTCTACTCGCTCGGCGCGACCCTGTCGTTCACGGTCGCCCACGCATCGGTCATCCGCCTGCGGGCGACGGACGGGCCCGAGGCCGAGATTCCGTACCGCGCGCGGCCGAACGTGCGGATCGGCGCGGTGGACTGGCCGATCTTCGCCTTCGTCGGAGGTATCGCCACCGGGATCTCCTTCCTCGTCCTCGTCGTTCAGAACCCCCTCACGCGCTGGGTCGGGCTGGGGTGGATGCTCGCGGGTCTGGCGGGGTACGTCGTGTACCGGCGGCGCATCCTGCACCTCCCGCTGCGTGAGATCGAGAAGGCGCCGCCGGCGCTCGGTCCTGCTCTCGCCCTCGAATACCGGGAACTGCTCGTCCCCGTGCTCCCCGGGCCGGCCGTCGGACGCCGCGATGGACATCGCATGCCGACTCGCGACCGAGCAGCGCGCGCGGATCGTCGCGCTGACCGTGCTCGAGGTCCCGCTCGACCGAGCGCTGACCGATCGACTTCCGGAGCTCGAGGCCACCGCCAACGCGGAGCTCGACGAGGCGGTTGCGATCGGCGACTCGTACGGCATCCGGGTTCTCACGCGCCTCGATCGAGCACACGCCGCAGGGCCGGCGATCGTCGCCGAGGCCGATGCGCGGAACGCCGAGATCATCGTCCTCGGGTCGCCGCGTCGTCAGCTGACGTCGGGGCAGACGGCGGTCTTCGGGAAGACCGTCGACTATGTCCTGAAGCATGCGAGCTGCCGCGTGCTGGTCGCCGAAGCGGAGCCCGCATGAAGCCGTACTCGGTTGCGGTGGCCGTCTTCTCGGTGCTGTTCGTCGCGATCGGCGTTGCGCTCCTCGTACGCACGGCGGCGGCCGGCGGCGGCGTCGTCGGCTACGTCCTCGGCGCGCTGTTCGTCGCGCTCGGCGTCGCGCGCTTCACGCTCGAGCGCAAGAGGATCGGCTAGATGGCACGCAAGCTCCGCGGCTTCGAGCGCGTCCTCGACGCACCGGCGCTCTTCGCGATCGCGTACGGCGAGATCGCGTCGTCGCTGTACATCGCGCTCGGGATCGTCGCCGGCGCCGCGCTCGGCCTCACGCCGCTCGTGCTCCTCGTCACGGGCGCGGTGTTCGTGCTCGTCTCGCTCTCCTACGCCGAGGGGACGACCGCGCTGCCCGAGACCGGAGGAGCGGCGACGTTCGTGCGTCGCGCGCTTCAACGACCTCGCCGGGTTCGTGACGGGCTGGGTGCTCTTCCTCGATTTCCTCATCGTCATGGCGCTCTCGGCCGTCTCGGCGCCCCACTACCTCGCCGGGGCGATCGGCACGCCGTCGTTGCGCGAGGCGCCGTGGGACGCCCTCGTCGGCTGCGGCCTCATCGCCGTGATCGCAGGCGTGCGGCTCGTCCGGAGGACGCGAATGCACCTCGGCTCGCTCGTCGTCGCGCTCCTCGACCTGCTCGTGCAGGCGATCCTCGTGCTCCTCGGACTCGCGTTCCTGCTTTCGCCGCATACCCTCCAGGCCGGCTTCGGCTTCGCGAGTGGCCAGGACTGGAGCGACCTCGCCTTCGCGCTTCCGCTCGCGATGCTCGCGTACACCGGGCTCGAGACGGTGGCCAACCTCGCCGAGGAGGCGACCGAGCCCGGCCGAACGCTGCCCCGGTCGCTCTTCTCCGCGATCGGCCTCGTCGTCGTGGTGACGGTTCTCATCGGGGCGATCGGTCTCTCTGCGTATCCGGTGACGAACGGCGAGACGGCCCTCGGCGACGAGTGGCTCGAGGCGCCGCTCGTCGGGATCGCCGCCGCGTTCGACGGCTCGCTGCCGTCCGTGTTCGTCGACGCGCTCAAGGTCGCTGTGGGCATCTCCGGCGTGCTCATTCTCGTCGCCGCGGCGACGACGTCGTTCTCCGGCATCACGCGACTCACGTACTCACTCGCCGAGCACGGCTCGCTGCCACGCGAGTTCGCGCGGCTCGAGCGCCGAGCCGTGGTCTCGAGCGAGGCGATCGCGATCGCCGCAGCCCTTGCCATCGGCCTGATCGTCCTCACCGAGCTCGTCGCCGACGGTGACCCGACGTTCCTCGCCAGCCTCTACTCGTTCGGCGTCCTCATCGCGTTCACGGCGGCGCAGCTGGCCGTCGTGCGGCTCCGCATGCGTGAGCCAGACCTCGAGCGCCCGTACGTCGCGCGGCCGAACGTGACGATCGGAGGGCACCGGCTCCCGCTGCGCGGCGCTCGTCGGAGCGCCGCTGACGCTTCGTGATCTGGCTGCTCGCGATGATCACGCATCCTGGCGCGCGCTACGCGGGGCCGGTCTGGCTCGCGGCCGGCCTCGTCGTCTTCGTCACGGTGCGCAGGCGGAGGAGGCGCGGCCTCTTCGAGCACGTCTCCCCTATCGGAGAGCTTCCGTCGAGCACCGACTTCGAGCGCATCCTCGTCCCGATGAAGCTGGGCGACATCGGCGAGGAGATGGTCGCGACGGCGATCGCGCTCGCGAAGGATCGCGGCGGCGCGATCGAGGCGATCACCGTCGTGCGCGTCCCACGGAAGTTCGAGCTCGAAGGCGACCTTCCGGAAGCCGTCGCAGCCCGCGTGGACGCGTCGCTCGACGAGGCCCGTGCGCTCGGCGCCGATCACGGCGTCGAGGTGCACGCCGACGTCGTGCGCGCGCGCTCGATCGGCCACGCGATCGTCGACGAGGCCGGGCGCCGCAACGCCGACCTCATCGTGCTCGGCTCGTCGCCGCGGTGGCGGCGGCAGTCCCGGTTCTTCTCGCCGACCGTCGACTTCGTCCTCCGCCATGCGCCGTGCGAGGTGCTCGTGGTCGCGTTCCCCGACGGAACCTTCGAGGAGTAGGCTGCGCTGCCGTGAACGCCGTCGTGATCGGGTGCGGCCGGGTCGGTTCCTCCGTCGCGAAGGGGCTCGCCGCCGACGGCTGGGACGTCACGGTCGTGGACGAGGACGAGGACGCGCTCGGCACGGCTCGGCGCAGGCGTGGCGCGGAGGGTTCGTCGTCGGCCACGGCATGGACGTCACCGTGCTCGAGCGCGCCGGCGTTTCGCGAAGCCGACGCGGCGGTCGTCGCCACGGACGGGGACAACACCAACATCGTCATCGGACAGGTGCTGACGCTGCGCTACGGGATCGAGACCGTCGTCGTCCGCGTGCTCGATCCGGCACGCGCGAAGCTCTACTCTGATCGCGGCATGCGCATCGTCTGCCCGACACAGACCGCGATCTCCGAGCTCCTCGACACGGTTCGAGCGGCGGCCCCGCAGGCGAGCTCCGCCTGATGTACGTCGTCGTCGCCGGCGGAGGGAAGGTCGGTTCGAACGTCGCACGCTCGTTGATCGCCCTCGGCCACGAGGTGACCGTGATCGAGCAGCGCCCGGATCGGTTTGCGCTCCTCGAGGAGGAGTTCGGCCCGGCGGTGATTCGCGGAGACGCGACCGAGATCGCCGTCCTCGAGCGAGCCGGCATCGCGCGACCTCCGGAGCTCCTGCTCGCGGTGACGGGCGACGACGAGGACAACCTCGTGATCTGCCAGATCGCGAAGGAGACCTACGGCGTGCGGAAGGCGATCGCACGCGTGAACGACCCGCGCAACCAGCAGCACTTCGACCTGCTCGGAATCACGCAGACCCTGTGTGCGACGACGAGCATCCTCGGTCTCGTCGAGCACGAGGTCCCCGAGCACGGCCTCGTCCGCCTCTTGGAGTTGCAGAAGGAAGGCCTCGTGGTCGTCGAGGTGCAGATCGAGGGAGGGTCTCCCGCAGCGGGAAAGAAGGCGGGCGGGCTCGGGCTCCCCAGCGGCTCGCGCCTCATCTCGGTCTTCCGCCAGGGGCGGACGGAGCTCGTGGAGCCGTCGACGGTGGTCCGGCCGGGCGATCAGGTGCTCGCGGTCGCTCCGGTTACGGCAACGGCCGATCTCCGACGCGCGCTCCTCGGCGCTCCGAGATAGCTACAGGCGCCAGTAGTGGCGGGTGGCGAGCACGAAGACGGGGATGATCTCGAGGCGCCCCAGCCACATCAGCACGATCATCGTGATCTTCGACACGTCCCCGAGCGGCGCGAACGATCCGAACGGGCCCGTGATCCCGAAGCCGGGGCCGCCGTTCCCGAGCGCACTCGCCGCGACGGCAAGCGTGTCGAGTGGGCTGAGCGGGACGTTCGAGATCGCCGAGTCGATGGCGATCACCGAGGCACCGACCGCCCAGAACCCGACGTACAGGAGGATGAACGCAGCGATCGCGCGTAGGGTGCCGCTCGTCGACCGGGGCGCCGTTGTAGCGGATGGGCATGACCACCTCGGGGCTCACGGTCTGATCGAGCTCGCGGCGTAGCACCTTTCCGAGGAGCAGGTGGCGGACGACCTTGATCGACCCTGTCGTCGACCCCGCAGAGCCGCCCGAGAACATGAGCGCGAAGAGCGTGAGCAGCGAGATGACCGGCCAGAGCGCGAAGTCCGTCGTCGCGAACCCGGTCGTCGTGATGATCGAGATCGCCTGGAACACCGCCGTACGGACCGCCTCCTCGCCCTCCGCGATGCCGTAGCCCCAGATCTGGACGAGCAGTGCAACGGAGGCGACGAGAACGAAGAGGGCATAGAGCCGGAGCTCCTCGTCGCGGGCAAACAGGCGCGGTCGCCGCCGAACGAGGCCGCGGTAGAGAAGGACGAAGTTCATGCCCGCCAGGAACATGAACAGCGCGATGATCCACTGGGCTTCCGGCGAGAAGCTCTGGAGCGAGTCGGCTTTCGGCGAGAACCCGCCCGTCGGCATCGTCGCGAACGCGTGTGCGAGCGCCTGGTACGGCGTCATCTCGTCGTCGATGCCGAGCCAGCCGAGCGAGGCGAGGAGCAGCGTCAGAACGACGGTCATCGCGATGTAGAACGCCCACAGCACCCTCGCGAGCGCACGGATTCGCTCGCCGAGCGCGGCGATCTCGGGCCCGGGGAGCTCGGACTCCATCATCTGCCGCCCTCCGACGCGCAGCCGCGGGAGGATCGCCACCGCGAGGATGATGATCCCGAGCCCGCCGAGCCACTGGGTGAACTGCCGCCACATCGCGAGCGTGGGCGAAAACGCGTCGTAGTCGGTGACCACGCTCGCTCCGGTCGTCGTCACCGCCGACATCCCTTCGAGGTACGCGTCGATCGGGTGGTCGAGCTGCTCGCCGCCGGCGAAGAGGTAGGGGAGCGACGCGAACGCCGCCGTCATGAGCAGCATCGCGGAGACGACGAGGAACCCCTCGCGCACTCCGAGGTGCGGGTGCGCTCGGGCCGTGAGCCGTTCGAGGGCGAACCCGAACGCCGACGTGCCGAGACCGGTGACGATGTACGGCCAGACCGGGTCGCCGTACCAGAGGGCGAGGGCGATGGGGAACACGGTCACGACGCCGAGGTACTTCGCGAGCGTCCCGACGAGGTTCGCGACCGCCACGACGTCGACTGCCAGCCGCCGCGGGCGGCCGATCCGCGCGACGGCCTGCGTCAACTCACAGCGCCTCGACGACCCACGGTGCGTTCGCGGCTTCGGTGAAGATGATCACGCGGTCGCCCGCCTGCAGGACGTCGCCGCCGTGCGGGAAGATCGCGCCTCCGTTGCGGACGATCGCTCCGATGATCGAGCCGTGGACCGGCATGTCGCGGAACGCCATGCCGATGTAGCGGGACGACTCCCGCGTCGTCACGTCGAGCACCTCGTAGCGGTTGCCCTCGATCATCGCCACCTGCTGGGTGCGCGGGTCGTGCGCGAAGCGCACGATCTCCTCGGCGGTCACGGCGCGAGGGTTGATCGAGACGTCGATCCCCGCCTTGTCGAAGGCGCCCACCGAGGCGGCTTCGTGCGCGATCGCCACGGTGAAGGGAATCCCCTGTACCTGTGCGAGCGTCGCCGCGTACTGGTTCTTCGCGTCGTCGCGCATGGCGAAGATCCCGGCCTGCGACTGGCCGATCCGCTCTCGCTCGAGGAAGTCGGTGTCGAAGCCCGTCGCGTTGAAGACGCGCGCCTTCGGGAGTGCCTCGGCTGCCCGCCGGGCCTGCTCGCGAGAGGCCTCGATCATCCGCACGCTGATCCCCTGCGAGAGCAGGACACGGGCGATCGCGGATCCGACCCGTCCCGCGCCGTAGATGACGACGTCGCGCACCGTGCCGCCCCCGGGCCAGAGGAGGGTGCTCCACGCCTTGACCGCCCGGGGCGAGCCGATGACGACGATGCGATCGCCGTTCCGGATCTCGTCGTCCCCGCCCGGGAGGACCGTCTCGTCGCTGCGGATGATCGCCGCCACCTTCGAGTCCTCGGGAATCTCGGCGTCGCGCAGCGGGACGCCCACCACGGCCGGCGACGCGGCGTCGTCGACCTCGAACTCGCCGACCTGCACCTGCCCGTCGGCGAAGACGTCGGTCTGTCTCGCCGCCGGGACGCCGAGGATGCGGCTGATGGCGTACGCCGTCTCGAGCTCGGACGAGACGACGAAGTCGACGTCGAGCTGCCCCTCGCGCCAGAGGTCGACGTACTCGATGCTCGACGTGCGGATGACGGTCGTCGCGCCCTCGCGCCTCGCGCCGCGCGAACATGCCGGCGACGAGGTTCACCTCGTCGCGCGAGGTGCACGCGATGACGAGATCGGCGGCCTGAATGCCGGCGGCGGCGAGATCCTTCCGGCTCGTCCCGTCGCCCTCGAACACGGCGACGTCGTAGCGCGCGGTCAGGGCTTGGAGGCGGGATGCCTCGGTGTCGAGCACCGTGATCTCGTGGTCCTCGTGGAGGGCTTCGACGATGGTCGAGCCGACCTGGCCGGCGCCGATGAGGAAGACCCGCACGAGCGCGTAGCGTACTTCGGCTCACGGCGTGCTTACACTCGTCGGCTACCGTGGCCGCGTGCGGCTCGTCCCCGTCGTTGCGGCAGTCCTCTCGGTCGTCGCCCTCGCAACGGTGTCCGGCTCCGCGCTGGGTGCGGAGAGCGACATTTCGCAAGGTGGTCTTCGCACGCGGCTTCGACTCACCCGTGCTGCTCACGTATGCGCCGGGCGAGCCGCAAACGGTCTATGTCGTCGAGCAGCCGGGACGCGTGATCCGCATGCGCGCTGGACGGCGAACCGTCTTCCTGGACATCCGCAACCGCGTCCAGTACGGCGGGGAGCAGGGTCTTCTCGGGCTCGCGTTCGATCCTGGCTACGCGACCAACCACCGGTTCTACGTGGCCTACACGTCGAGGACGGGCTTCAACACGGTCGCGCGGTACCGAGCCGACGGAGCACGGGCGCTGCCGCCGACGCGAAAGATTCTCCTGGCCGTTCGCGATCCGTACGGGAACCACAACGGCGGCAACCTCGTCTTCGGGCCGGACGGTCTGCTGTACACGAGCATCGGCGACGGCGGGTGCGGGCGGCGATCCCGAGGACCGGGCGCAGAACATGCAGTCGCAGTTCGGGAAGCTCCTGACTCTCGACGTCTCGAAGCCGTCGGCGGGGTGGTCGATCGCCGGCCTCGGGCTCAGGAATCCTTGGCGATTCTCGTTCGACCGCGCAACGGGAGACCTGTACATCGCCGACGTCGGCCAGGGTGAGATCGAAGAGGTGGACTTCACTCCGCGCGCCAGCCCGGGTCTCGAGAACTACGGCTGGAACCTGTACGAGGGCTCGCGGCGCTTCGAGGAGGGCACTCCCGGCCCGGGGAAGCTCGTCTTCCCCGTGGCGGAGTACAGCCACAGCCGGGGTTGCAGCATCACCGGCGGCTTCGTCTACCGAGGATCGGCGCGGCCGTCCGAGCGCGGCCGCTACATCTACGGCGACTACTGCAGCGGGACCATCTGGAGCTTCCGGATGGCTCAGGGCGCAGCGACCGACGTTCGTGTCGAGCCGTTCCGGGTTGAGAGCCTCAGCTCCTTCGGCGAGAACGCGGCCGGCGAGCTCTTCGCCGTGTCCCAGAACGGGACGATCTACCGCGTCACGTAGCTAGCTCGCGCGGCGGCGGACACGCGGAGGCGCCTGCCCGAGGGCCGCGTACGCGAGCGCGTTGAGCGACTCCTGCAGGTCGTGGAGCTCGCGCGCGACGAGCATGAACCCCTCCTGCCGCTCGGCGGTGCGATTGAGGCGCTCGAGCTCGCCTGCGATCCGGTCGAGCCGCTCGAGCAAGGCGTCGAGCTGGCGATCTCCGACGTCGTGCTGCTCCACGGCCCGGATTCTACGGACGGCTCAGGAGGTCGGCTCGCGTTCTGACGACGACCGCGCCAGGGCCGAGCGTCTCCAGAAGCCGTGCGAGGGCGCCTGCTCCGGACTCGAGCGTGGACACGCGCCGCGACGCGCCGAGCTGGGCGAGTGCGACGCGCGCGAGTGGCTCCGGCGCGTCGGTGAACACGCCCAGCGCGACGCCTGTTCGTGCGAGCGCCTGTAGCGCAGCGCTCGCCCCCGCGTCGCGACGGAGATAGGCGGGCGCGTGATCCTCGGAGAAGCGCTCGAGCAGCACGCGCCAGTTCCCGGCTCCCGCGGCGTCGAGCGCCGCGGCCGCGTCGCCGCGATCCGCAGCCAGTGCGTCCGGATCGACCTCCAGCACGGCGCGGGCGGAGTCGAGCCATGCGGCCCAGAGCGGCCGCGTGTCGCCGAGCGCGTCGAGGTCGATCGCGAGCGGGGGCCCGGAGGTCATGCGAGGCGACGCGACCGTGCGGACTGCCAGAGCACGATCCCCGACGGCGACGCCGACGGCGTCGATCGCGACGTCGATCGGCGACCCATGGCGTCCCGGCACGAACAGCTGGTGCGACCTCGTCGCTGATCGCGTACAGCACGCCGAGCCCGAACGCGAGCCCGGGTCGGGCCGTCGCCCGCACGAGGAGCGCGCCGAGCACGGCGTACTCGGTCGCGTGCGCGAGCTTGCGCAGCACGAGATCCCAGCCGCCGAGCCCCGTCCCGAGATCCGGCACCGACGAGAACGCGAAGATGAGGGCCGCCCAGGCGACGACGGGGAGCCAGGAGCGCAGGAACGGACCAGTCACCGTCCGATGATAGGCTCGCCGCAATCAAGGAGCACGGTGAGGGAACCCGGTGCGAATCCGGGACGGTCCCGCCGCTGTGAGGGGAGACGCTCCCCCGCCACGAAGCCACTGGCGCGAGCCGGGAAGGCGGCGAGGGAGGGAGCCCCGAGTCAGAAGACCTGTCGCGCTCCTCATATCCGGAACCCCTCGTGGAAGGGAGGATTCAGGTGCTTCGCTCGTTCGTCACTCTCGCCGGCTCGGCGCTGGCCGCGCTCACCCTGTCGGTCGCGGGAGCGTCCGGTGGCCCGTCCGCCGCCGGCTCGTTCCCCGTCACGGTCGTCGCCTCGAACGGCAAGGTCACGGTCTCGAAGCGGCCGAGCCGCATCGTCTCGCTCTCGCCGACGGCGACCGAGACGCTCTTCGCGATCGGCGCGGCCTCGCAGGTCGTCGCCGTCGACGACCAGTCCGACTACCCGAAGAGCGCGCCGCAGACGTCGCTCTCGGGCTTCACGCCGAACGTCGAGGCGATCGCCGGCTACCGGCCCGACCTCGTCGTCATCGCGTACGACCCGAAGGGCCTGTCGGGCGCGCTCCAGCGGCTCGGCATCACCGTGCTCCACCAGGACGGCGCGAAGAGCTTCAAGGGCGCGTACCAGCAGATCCGCCAGCTCGGGATGGTCACCGGCCGCGATGCCGGCGGCGGCGAAGCTCGTCTCCGGGCATGAAGGCGAAGATCGCCGCCATCGTGAAGAAGGCGCGCAAGGGTCGGGCCGGGCTCTCCGTGTACCACGAGCTGACGCCCGACCTCTACTCGGCCACGTCGAAGACGTTCGTCGGCCAGGTGTACACGGCGCTCGGGCTGCGGAACATCGCCGACGCCGCCGACTCGGTCGGCACCGGCTACCCGCAGCTCTCGGCCGAGTACGTCGTCTCCGCGAGCCCCGACCTCATCGTGCTCGCGGACACCGTGTGCTGCGGCCAGAAGGCGTCGTCGGTCGCCGCGCGGCCGGGCTGGGACCGCGTCAGCGCCGTCCGCACCGGCTCGATCGTGCGGATCGACGACTCGATCGCCTCGCGCTGGGGGCCGCGGCTCGTGAACTTCTTCCGCGCGATGTCCTCCGCGCTCGCCCGGCTGCGCCAGTAGCGCGATGACGTCCGTCGCGGAGCACGCCGCCGACGTCCGGGCTCGCGGGCTGACCCCGGTCTGGGCGTGCTCCGCCGTGGCGTTCCTCCTCGCTGTCGCTCGTCGTCGGCGTGCTCGCCGGGCCGGTCGACCTCGGCGTGGGCGCGGTGCTCGAGTCCGCCGCCGCCCGTCTCCACGTTCCCGGCTTCTCGACGTCGCTCTCCCCGACCGAGGAGGCGATCCTCTGGCAGATCCGCGTGCCGCGCGTGATCCTCGCGGCGCTCGTCGGCGCGATGCTCGCGCTCGCCGGCGCGACGTACCAGGGCGTCTTCCGCAACCCGCTCGCCGATCCCGTACCTGCTCGGCGTCGCGGCCGGCGCCGGGCTCGGCGCGACGATCGCGATCGCGTACCTCCCGGACGGCCTGCGCGGCCAGCGGGTGCTCCCGGTCGCGGCGTTCGTCGGCGGCTCGCGTCGCGGTGATGCTCACGTACGCGGTCGGCCGCTCGGCGCGCCGCGAGCGGGACGCGGCGACGCTGATCCTCGCCGGCGTGACGGTGACGGCGTTCTTCACGGCCTGGCAGACGTTCGTCCAGCAGCAGAACTCGGAGACGCTGCAGGAGGTCTACTCGTGGATCCTCGGGAACATCCCGAGCACGGGCTGGACCGACGTCGTCCTCATCCTCCCGTACATCGCCGTCGCGATCGTCGTGATCGTCGCGCTGCGCCGCGTCGTCGACGTGCTCAACCTCGGCGACGACGAGGCGGCGAGCCTCGGGATCGACGTCCGCCGGGTGCGGCTCGCGCTCGTCGTCGCGGCGACGCTCGGGACTGCCGCGGCGGTCGCCGTCACCGGGCTCATCGGCTTCGTCGGGATCATCGTCCCGCACACGATCCGGCTCCTCACCGGAGTCGGGTACCGCGCGCTGATCCCGCTGTCCGTCGTCGTGGGCGCGGGGTTCCTCGTGCTCGCGGACGTGGTCGCGCGGACGGCGCTCGCGCCGGCGGAGATCCCGCTCGGCGTGGTGACCGCGTTCTTCGGCGCGCCGTTCTTCGCTCTCGTCCTGCGGACGACACGAGGCGGCAGCGGCGTGATCGAGCTGCGGCGGGTCACGGTCGAGCTCGGCGGGCGTCCCGGTCGTGGACCGCGTCGACGCCGTCGTCGCGAAGGGCGAGTGGCTCGCGCTGATCGGCCCGAACGGCGCGGGGAAGACGACACTGCTCCGCGCGGTCGCGCGGCTCGTCCCGTTCGCAGGGGAGATCGCGCTCGGCGGGCGCTCGGTGACCGAGCTCCGTCGAGCCGAGCTCGCACGGCTCATCGCCGTCGTCCCGCAGGAGCCGTCGACTCCGCCGTGGATGACGGTCGCCGAGTACGTCCTGCTCGGCCGCACGCCGCACCTCGGCCCGCTCGCGAAGGAGGGAGCGCGCGATCGCGAGGCGGCCGCCCGCGCGCTCGCTGCGGCTCGATCTCCTGCCGTTCGCCGACCGCCGCCTCGGGACGCTCTCGGGTGGCGAGAAGCAGCGCGTCGTCGTCGCACGCGCGCTCGCGCAGGAGGCGCCGATCGTGCTCCTGGACGAGCCGACCGCCGCCCTCGACATCGGGCATCAGCAGCAGGCCCTCGACCTGCTCGACGGCCTGCGCGAGGAATCCGGCCTCACCCTCGTCGCCGCCATGCACGACCTCACGCTCGCGGCGCAGTACGCGGACCGGATGCTGCTCCTCGACGGCGGTCGCGTGGTCGCCGACGGCGCGCCGGCCGACGTCCTCACGGAGGCGTTGATCGCGAGCCACTACGGCGCGGCGATCGACGTCGTGCCCGTCGGCGACCGGATCGCGCGTGGTGCCGCGTCGGGCGACCCGCTGAGCGCGTCTCAGAGGCCGTGCGCCTCGGGATGCTTCGGCTGGTAGAGGAGGATGTCGTCGGCGCTCGGGACCTTGAGGCTCGTTCCGATCCCGAAGCCGAGGTCCTCGGGTGGCCCCGTGAACTCCGCCCCCTTGGCCCCGAGCTCGGCCACCGTCGCGGCGATGTCGTCGCACATGAGCGAGATCGAGTGGTGTCGCGGATGCGAGTACTCGGGGCCCTCGTACGTGTCGGAGGTGGGGTGGACGCCGAACTCGCTCGGCCCGGACTTGAAGATGAGCCAGCCTGGTGCCGACTCGGCATGCTCGACGTACGGCCAGCCGAGGACGTCGCGGAGGAAGGCGCGGGTTGCAGCGGCGTCGTCCGAGTAGATGAGCAGGTGGATCGCCGTGATCATCGGAGGGATCGTAGGCAAACGGGCGAGGCGTACCATGCGGGCGTGCGCGTCTTCGCTCGCCGCCGCTCTCGTCGGGCTCGCCCTGCCGGTCGTCGCGCTCGGAGCCGCGCCGGCGAAGGTCTTCTTCGAGGACACCGTTCCGCGAGGCGGCTCGTCCTCCGTGACGTTCACGACGCACCGCCCCGCGTCGTTCCGCGTCCTCCTCCGCGTTCCGACGGCCGGGCCGCGCGAAGCTCTTCCTCCTCGGCAAGCACGCGCCGAAGGGCGGTCCGCTGATCCGGACGAGCAACACGTCCCCGGCGACCGCCTGTGAAGGAGCGCGGGCTCCTTCTACTGCCGCGCGTCGTACGAGCCGCTGCCGCGCGGGACGTACACGTGGCGCATCCGCTGGAACGGCCAGCAGCCCGCGCACGTCGAGCTCACCGTCCGCTGGTAGGTCGCCTCCGCGCCGACGGCTAGAGTCGGACGGTGAGCGTCGCGGCCCCCGAGAGCTACCTCGCCGACCTGAACGAGGCCCAGCGCGAGGCTGTTCTCGCGACGGAGGGGCCGCTCCTCGTCGTCGCCGGCGCGGGCTCGGGGAAGACGCGCGTCCTCACGTATCGCGTCGCGCACCTCATCCGCGCGTGCGGCGTGAAGCCGAACGAGATCCTCGCGATCACGTTCACGAACAAGGCGGCGGGGGAGATGCGCGAGCGGCTCGAGCGCATGCTCGGGCAGACGGCGCGCGCGATCTGGATCCTCACGTTCCATGCGGCCTGCGGGCGCATGCTGCGGCGCGAGGCCGAGCGGCTCGGCTACCGCTCGACCTTCACGATCTACGACGACCAGGACCAGGTGCGGCTCGTCAAGGCATGCCTCGAGGAGCTCGGGAAGGACCCGAAGCGGTTCTCGCCGCGCGGCATCCACGCGCAGATCTCGCGCGCGAAGAACGAGCTCGTCTCGCCGGAGGAGTACGCGCAGCCGCGTCGCCTCGTTCTGGGATCAGACGGTCGCCGAGACGTACGAGCTGTACCAGCGCCGCCTGCACGCCTCGAACGCCGTCGACTTCGACGACATGCTCATGCTCACGGTGCAGGTCTTCGAGCGCTTTCCCGAGGCGCTCGAGCGCTGGCGCAAGGCGTTCCGCTACATCCTCGTCGACGAGTACCAGGACACGAACCACGCGCAGTACCGCCTCCTGCAGCTCCTGGGCGGCGAGCACGGGAACGTCTGCGCAGTCGGCGACCAGGACCAGTCGATCTACAGCTTCCGCTAGCGCGGACATCCGCAACATCCTCGAGTTCGAGAAGGACTTCCCGGGGACGCAGGTCGTCACGCTCGAGCAGAACTACCGCTCGACCAACACGATCCTGCGTGCCGCCAACGCGCTCATCGAGCAGAACACCGAGCGCAAGCCGAAGCGGCTCTTCTCCGACCTCGGCGAGGGCGACCCGGTGCGCGTGATCGAGGTCGAGGACGAGCACGCGGAGGCGCGGTTCGTCGCCGCGGAGATCGCGTCGCTCATCGGGGGCGGGCTCTCCGCGAGCGAGATCGCGGTCTTCTACCGGATGAACGCGCAGTCGCGGGTGCTGGAGGACGTGCTCGTCCGGCAGGACGTCCCGTACCAGGTCATCGGCGGGCCGCGGTTCTACGAGCGCGCGGAGATCCGCGACGCGACCGCGTACCTCAGCGTGCTCGTGAACCCGCAGGACGCCACCTCGCTGCTCCGGATCGCGAACCGCCCGCGCCGGGGGATCGGGGACACGTCGCTGCAGCGGCTCGTCACGCACGCGGAGAACACGGGCCGGACGCTCTTCCAGGCGATGGCCGATCCCGAGGCGGCCGGCGTCACCGCCGCGTCGTGCCGCGCGATCCGCGGCTTCCACGCGACCATGGAGTCGCTCATGGCGCTCTCGCAGGAGCTCCACGTGGACGAGCTCCTCGAGCGCGTGCTCGAGAAGACAGGAACGCTCGACGCCCTCGAGGCCGAGCGGACGATCGAGGCGCGCGGGCGGATCGAGAACCTCCAGGAGCTCGTCGGCGTCGCGCGGGAGTACCGCCAGCAGGCCGAGGAGCCGTCGCTCGCCGGGTTCCTGCAGGACATCTCGCTCGTCTCCGACCAGGACACGATCCGCGACGAGCGCGGCCTCGTCACGCTGATGACGCTGCACAACGCGAAGGGCCTCGAGTTCCGCGCGGTCTTCATGATCGGGATGGAGGAGGGGCTGTTCCCGCACGCGCGCTCGATCGAGGAGCAGGGCGTCGAGGAGGAGCGACGGCTCTGCTACGTCGGGATGACGCGCGCGATGGAGCGCCTCACGCTGACGCACACGCTCGCCCGCACGCTCTTCGGGCGGCGCGAGTACAACCTCGCGTCGCGCTTCCTGGACGAGCTCCCGCCCGAGGTCGAGCGCGACAGGCTGCGCCCGTCGTCGTGGAGCGGCTACGGCTCGCCTGCGGGGGCGGCGCTCGAGCCGCGACCCGGCATCGCGCTGTCCACCGGCGACGCGGTCCGGCACGGCTCGCTCGGCGAGGGCATCGTCACCGGGATCGAGCCCGGCGGAGTGGTTACGGTTCGCTTCGCCGCGGACGGCACGGAACGGAGGCTGATGGTCGAGTACGCACCCCTGGAGAGGATCGCGTGACGTTCAAGGTCGCGCCGTGCGCGAACCTCGAGGAGTTCGGGCAGGCGGTCTTCGCGATCGGGCAGTACTTCGGCATGGAGCCGACCGAGGAGCGCATGGAGCGCTTCTCGAAGAACCTCCCGATCGAGCGCATGCACGCCGCCCGCGAGAACGGGACGATCGTCGGCGGCGCCGGCGCGTTTCCGTTCGAGCTGACCGTTCCGGGCGCCGTCGTCCCGACGGCGGGCGTCACCGTCGTCGGGACGTTCCCGACGCACCGCCGTCGCGGCGTGCTCCGGGCGATGATGCGCGCCCAGCTCGACGACGTGCACGCGCGCGGCGAGCCGCTGGCGCTGCTGTGGGCGTCGGAGGACACGATCTACGGCCGCTTCGGCTACGGGATGGCCTCGCAGTGCGCGGACGCTCTCGATCCCGAAGGAGTACTCCGCGTTCGCGCGGCCCGCTCGAGCGAGAGGGCACGCTGCGCATCGTCGACGCGGCGGAGGCGCTCACGCTCTTCCCGCGCGTGTGGGACAGGGTGCGCAGGCGCACTCCCGGCATGCTCGCGCGCTCGCGCAACTGGTGGGAGCTCCGCATCCTCTTCGAGCCGCCCGGAGGCGGGAACGAGGGCGGCCCCAAGCGCTACGTCGTGCTCGAGAAGGACGGCCGCCCCGAGGGCTACGCGGTGTACCGGCACAAGACGAAGTGGGAGGAGGGGGTCTCGAACTCGGAGCTCGAGGTCGTCGAGGCCGTCGCGCTCGACGGGCGTCCGACGGCCGAGCTCTGGCGGTACCTCCTCGACATCGACTGGGCGGCGCGGACGACGGCGAGCCTCATGCCCGTCGACCACCCGCTCTGGTGGCTGCTGGCGGCGCCGAGGCGCATGCGACCCCGGATCGGCGACGGGCTCTGGGTGCGGCTCGTCGACGTGGGGGAGGCGCTGTCCGCGCGCGAGTATGCGGCGGACGGCGCGGTCGTCTTCGACGTGATCGACGAGTTCTGCCCGTGGAACGCCGGCCGCTGGCGGGTCGCGCGCGGCCGGGCGAAGCGCACGACCGCGGCCCCGCAGCTCCGGCTCGACGTGAGCGAGCTCGGCTCCGCCTACCTCGGCGGGTTCACGTTCTCGGAGCTCGTCCTCGGCGGACGGGTCGAGGAGCTGCGCCGAGGCGCCGCGGCGCGTGCGGATGCGATGTTCGCGTCCGAGCGCGCCCCGTGGTGCCCCGAGATCTTCTGACTGCGCCAAGGCCATCGTCCGGCCGGACGATCGTCCGTACGACCCGGACATCCTCTCCGCGGGTGCGTGATCCGGCTCCCGGGCGGGCCGGGAGCGCGATCGTCTCTCGACTCCGTTCGCAGCACGATGGAGACGAGATGGAACGCACGTACCAGCGAGAGGACACGGGACGATGAGACGCATGTGGCTCGTCGGCGCGATCGCAGTGCTCGCGAGCGGGCTCGTCGGCGGCGCGGTCGGCGCGCGGGTCGGGGGCGGCACTTCGGCCGGAACGACGACGACCGTCGTCGCGTCGGCGTCCGAGGCCGACGCTGCCGAGGCGCCCGCACTCACGCCGGCGGAGATCTACGGGGAGGCCGCGCCCGGTGTCGTCGTCATCACCGACACCCAGACGGAGGTCATCCCGCCGACCTTCTTCGCGCCGTCGCAGCGTCGCCAGG
This sequence comes from uncultured Gaiellaceae bacterium, assembly GCA_963754175.1. GTDB lineage: Bacteria > Actinomycetota > Thermoleophilia > Gaiellales > Gaiellaceae > GMQP-bins7. Next base: position 47,266 of record CAVWES010000026.1, read on the forward strand.
TGGGCGCGCTCGGGTCGGGCTTCGTCATCGACAAGCAGGGCGACATCGTCACGAACCAGCACGTCGTCGCGGGAGCGTCGAGCATCCGCGTCGGGTTCTCCGGCGGCGCCTCCTATCCCGCGAAGATCGTCGGCGCGGATCCCTCGACCGACATCGCGGTCGTTCGCGTGCACGTGAGCCCGTCGGTCCTGCATCCGCTCGTCTTCGACGACTCGAGCGCCGTGGCGGTCGGTGACTCCGTGTACGCGATCGGGAATCCCTTCGGCCTCGACCGGACGATGACCGCCGGGATCGTGAGCGCGACCGGTCGAGACATCACGGCGCCGGACGACCTCACGATTCCGAACGCGATCCAGACCGACGCCGCGATCAACCACGGCAACTCCGGCGGGCCCCTCCTCGATCGCCTCGGCCACGTGGTCGGCGTCGACGCGCAGATCCAGGGCGGGACGGTCGACGCCAACGTCGGCATCGGGTTCGCCATCGCCGGAAACACCGCCAAGGAGGTCGCGGCGCAGCTGATCGCGCACGGCCATGCGACGCACCCCTGGCTCGGCGTTCGGGTCGTCACCCTCGATCCGGCCCTCGCGCAGGTCGTGAAGGGTGTTCCCGGCAAGGGCGTCGTCATCGCGAAGGTCGTCGCGGGTAGCCCGGCGGCGAAGGCGGGACTGGTCGCCGCGAGCAGGCGGGTCGTCGTCGACGGCGTGAGCGGCGTCGTCGGAGGCGACACGATCGTCGCCGTCGACGGACGCCCGGTCTCGACCTCCGCGGAACTCGCGGACGCCATCGCGTTGCACCAGCCCGGCGACCGCGTGTCCCTCGAGGTCGTCCGCGGCGGCACCAGGCGTACGGTCGTCGTCACCCTTGGCGACGTCCCCAGGTAGGCGGCAGGCGTACGATGATCGCGGAAGCCATGGCAGAGCAAGGCCGGAAGCGGGTCAGGGTCATCGTCGCTGACGACCATCCTCTCTACCGCGAAGGAGTCGTCCGGGCGCTGCTCGCCAGCGGCCAGGTCGAGATCGTGGCCGAGGCCGACGACGGGCGCGCTGCACTCGCCGGCATACGGGAACACCTGCCCGACGTCGCGCTCCTCGACTACAAGCTCCCCGAGCTCGACGGCGTCGCGGTCACCAATGCGATCGTGCGAGAGCAGCTGCCCACACGCGTGCTGCTCGTCTCCGCGTTCACGGACAGCGGGGTCGTGTACAAGGCGCTCGAGACCGGCGCGGCCGGATTTCTCTCGAAGGAGGCCCGGCGCGAGGAGATCGTCGACGGAGTCCTCGCGTGCGCGCGAGGCGAGAACGTCGTGCCTCCCGATGTGGCCTCCGGGCTCGTCTCCGAGATCCGGCTCCGTCGTCAGGACGACACCCCCGTGCTCACGCCGCGCGAGCAAGAGATCCTGCATCTGATCGCGGCCGGGAAGAGCCTGCCCGAGATCGCGAAGGAGCTCTACCTCGGCCTCACGACCGTGAAGACGCACGTCCAGCACCTCTACGCGAAGCTCGGCGTGTCCGACCGCGCCGCGGCGGTGGCGATCGCGATGCGGCGCGGCCTGATCGAGTAGCGCGTGCGGAGGCCGATCCTCCGCGGCTCGGGACAGGCGATCGCACAGGCCGAGCGGATCGTCGCGTGGCTCCGCCTGCCCGCCGTCTTCCTCATCGCGCTCGGGCAGAGCGTCGACCATCCGAACCGCGAGACCGGCGCCTTCTTCGTCATGCTCGCCGCGTTCGCGGCCTGGAGCCTCGGGGTCCTCGCGTGGGTCTACCTGAGGCCGGCCGGCGCACACTTCGCAGCCGTGACGACCGGCGTCGACATCGCGGCGATCAGCGTGCTCGCGGTCCTCTCGGGCGGGCCCTTCTCGAACGCGCGGCTGGCCTTCTTCCTCGTCCCCGTCGCCGTGGCCTTTCGGCTCCAGCCCGTTGCGACCGCGGTGGCGACGTTCGTGGCGACGTCCGCATACGTCGTCCAGGCGGTCGCGCATCCGGCGCGATCGGAGCCCGAGGCCGCCCGGTTCATCCTCACGCAGACGGGATTCCTGGCGTGGGTCGGCGTCGCGTGCGTCCTCCTCTCCGCCCTGCTGGCGCGGCGAACCGATCTCGTCGTCCGGCTCGGAGAGGACCGCCTCCGGCTGCTCGCGGATGTCCAGGACGCGGAGCTACGCGAGCGCCGTGCGCTCGCCGACTCGCTCCACGACCAGGCGATCCAGAACGTGCTCTCCGCTCGCCACGAGCTCGAGGACGTCGAGGAGGCGCTTCCCGGGCACGCGGCCCTGAAGCGGGCAGATGCCGCCCTCGCGGCGACGCTCGGCCAACTACGCGAGGCGATCTTCGAGCTGCACCCGTACGTCCTCGACCAGGCGGGGCTCGAGGCGGCGATTCGTTCGGTCTCGCGGCGAGCTGCGAGTCGTGCGGGGCTCGAGCTCCAGCTCGACCTCCGGGCGCCGGGACGGACCCCGCAGGACCAGCTCGTGTTCTCCGCCGCCCGCGAGCTGCTCGCGAACGTCGTCAACCACGCGCATGCGAGCAGCGTCCTCGTCCGGCTCGCGCAAGCTGATGGACGGCTCACGCTCCTCGTCGAGGACGACGGCGACGGGTTCCCGCCGGAGCGTCTGGACGAGCGCTTGGCCCTCGGCCACGTCGGCCTCGCATCGCAGCGGGCGCGGATCGAGGCGGCGGGCGGGACGATGGATCTCGTCTCCCGGCCACACGAGGGCACGCGCGTCGAGATCCACGTCCCCGTCGACCCGCGTCCGCCCGACTAGGGCTCGCTCAGCCGACCCGGAGGTCGCGGAGCAGCCGGTCGACGGCGGCGAGCGAGGCGAGATGGGCGCCGAAGCCGTCGTACTCGAGGAGCGCGGTCTCGAGGACCGTGACCCGCTGGAGCTCGGAGAGGGGCACGCCGGCGTCGTCGCACGCGTCCATCGCGCACGTGACCACACGGGCGACACATCTCGCCGTGGCTCCGTACGAGGTCGAGGAGAGGGCATCGTCCGGTGTGTAGCGAGCGCCGTTGCCGTTGCCGTTCGTCATGTCGTCCTCGTCGCGCACGTCAGCGTCACCGTCACCGCGGCGACGGGAAGGTGTCGCGCGTGCACGACCCGTCCCCGTCGCGATGTCATGTGCTCGATCACGCCCCACCCTCAATGGACGGGACGGCTCGCGCCGTCGAGGAGCACGGGCACGAGGTTGTCGATCTCGAAGAACTGGACCTCTTGCTGCGGATCGTCCCGGCCCATGACCTTGCGCACGGCCGGCCCGATCTGCTCGTCCCCGAACCGCTCGAAGTCCTCCTTCGACTTCCAGATGTCGTAGACGTACCAGCCGTCCGGCATGGGGCCTGCGCTGTGCACGAGCAGGCCCTCGGGCGCGTCGACCGCGTCGAAGCGCTTTCGGCCGAAGATCTCCTTGTTCATCCGGTCGTACTGCTCCTTCTCCACGTCGGGCAGCGTGATGAGAACGCCGACAGCCATCGCGGTTCCTCCTTCGTCGTGAAGTCGAGGGGTTGTCAGCGCGAGGATGGCCCGAACGGCGAGCGGTCGATATCCACCGATCGGACGATCGCGGAGACCGCTCGCGCGTCGTTCGCCGCACTCAGGCGGCGGGTGGGCCGCCGTCGCCGGCGATCTCGCGCTTCGTGAGGTCGAGCAGCTCGCAGAAGAGCTCACGGAGGCCCTCGTCGGAGAGCGGGCCTCGGTTCCCGCGCACGAGGTCGTCGAGCAGCCGGCGTTCGCGATCCGGATCGACGAAGGGGAGGCCGACCGCGTCCTTGTGACGCCTCAGCGCGGCGACGAGCTCGAGACGCGCGTTGACCGCATCGAGGATCGAGGCGTCCAGCTCCGAGATCTCCTCGCGAAGACGCTGGACGACGGGGTCGAACGCCGAGTCGCTCATCGCTGCTCGTCCGCGGGGTAGGAGCCGAAGACGCGAAGCCGCCTCGTTCGCTCGCGGAGCTCGACGAGCGTCTCGCGCACGATGGCATCGAGCGGATGTCCTGCGAGGACGGCGTCGAACCGGTAGCGCCAGGGTGACTGCGGGATCGGGCGGGACACGAGCTGCAGGAGGTCGATCCGGTTGCGCGCGAACGGCTCGATCGCCCGGTGGAGCGCGCCGGGCTGGTGGTCGGTGACGAACGAGAACGCGGTCCGCCAGGGCTTGCCGTTGACGTCGAGCCGCATGTGCGTCGCGAGCGAGACGAACCGCGTGAAGGCCTCGGGGTGGTCTCCCACGTCTGCCGCGATGACCGTGAGCCCGTGCAGCCTCGCCGCGCGCTCGCTCGCGATCGCGACCTCCGTCGGCTCACCGCGCTCGGCGACGTGTGCGGCTGCGTCGGCGGTGGTCGCCGCCGCGATCGCCGTCGCCCACGGCATCGACGCGAGCAGCCGGCGGCACTGGTCGAGCGCTACCGGGTGGGAGTGCACCGCGCGGATCTCCTCGCGCGCGACCTCTGTCGGCCCGACGAGGCAGTGCCGGATCGCGAGCACGGTCTCGCCGGTGATCGCGAGCGGGGAGTCGTAGAGGAGGTCGTGCGTCTCGGCGACGGGCCCGGCGAGCGAGCTCTCGATCGGGAGGACGCCGGCGTCTATCTCGCCCTCGGCCGTGGCCGTCGGTCACGGCGGCGAAGCTCGGCAGGGGGACGAGCTCGGCGTCCGGGAAGAGGCGATCGCACGCCGCCGCGCTGTGCGCGCCGTCGCGGCCGGGGTAGCCGACGATCGTCTTGGTTGTCGTGGTTCCGGGCATCGAGCACATCCGAGGTCGAAGGGAGCTCCCGCCTCTGTGTGGGCTAGTCGGCGGAGGCGGGAACGAAGATGCCGACTAGCGCGCAGCGATGCGCGCGGCAAAGCCGAAGAAGAAGAGCTTCGTGCTCGCGGGCGACATCGAGGACACAGGCTAGGCGGGAGTTCGCGGCGACGTCAACAATCGTCGGCTATCGTGCTGCGCATGGCCGGCGCCGGAAACGCATCGTTCGTCCCGAGCTCCCCGGCCGCGCTCCTGATCCTGCTTCCCCGCTAGGGGAAACGGCGCATCGACATACACGTCCCGTTCCGCACCACTGGTGCGTCCGCAGCCGACCCCGAAGGAGCGCAGCACGATGCCGATGCCGCACTGGAAGTACCGACCGTACGCGACCGTCGATCTCCCCGATCGAACGTGGCCCGACCGCGTCGTCGACCGGGCGCCGATCTGGTGCTCGACCGACCTCCGCGACGGGAACCAGGCGCTCGTCAACCCCATGGACGGCGGGCGCAAGCGGCGCTTCTTCGACCTGCTGCTCGCGCTGGGCGTGCCCGAGATCGAGGTCGGCTTCCCCTCGGCCTCGAAGACGGACTTCGACTTCGTACGGCTCCTGATCGAGGACGAGCTGATCCCGGACGGGACGACGATCGCCGTCCTCACGCAGGCGCGTCCGGAGCTGATCGAGCGCACGTTCGAGTCGATCGCCGGCGCCGAGCGCGCGATCGTGCACCTCTACAACTCCACGTCCGTCACGCAGCGCCGCGTCGTCTTCCGGCTCGACAAGGACGGGATCACCGACCTCGCGGTACGTGCGACCCGGCTCTGCCGGACGCTCGCTGCCGAGAGCTCGACCGACGTCGTCCTCCAGTACTCGCCCGAGAGCTTCCACCACACGGAGCTCGACTACGCGCTCGAGATCTGCGAGGCGGTGGCCGAGGAGTGGGGGCCGACACCCGAGTCGAAGATGATCGTCAACCTGCCCACGACGGTCGAGCAGTTCCCTCCCAACGTCTACGCCGACCGGATCGAGTGGTTCGGACGCCACTTCACGAAGCGGGACGCGGCGATCCTCTCGGTTCACCCGCACAACGACCGCGGGACGGCGGTCGCGACCGCGGAGCTCGGGCTCATGGCCGGCGCGGAGCGCGTCGAGGGGACGCTCTTCGGCAACGGCGAGCGCACCGGCAACGTCGATCTCGTCACGATCGCGCTCAACCTGCTCACGCAGGGCGTCGACCCGTTGCTCGACCTCTCGGCGCTCGACGAGGCACGCACGATCGTCGAGGAGTGCAACGAGCTCCCGGTGCACCCGCGCCATCCGTACGTCGGCGAGCTGGTCTACACCGCCTTCTCGGGCTCGCACCAGGACGCGATCAAGAAGGGGATGCACGCCCAGGAGCGGTCCGGCTCGGACGTGTGGGACGTGCCGTACCTGCCGATCGACCCGAAGGACGTCGGGCGCGACTACGAGGCGATCATCCGCGTCAACTCGCAGTCGGGGAAGGGAGGCGTCGCGTACCTCATGCAGGTCGACCACCGGCTCGAGCTTCCGCGCGGGCTCCAGGTCGAGTTCGCGCAGAAGGTCCAGGGGGTCGCCGACGCGCGCGGCGGCGAGCTCACGTCCGAGGAGCTGATGGAGGCCTTTCGTGCGCAGTACCTCGACCACGCGGCTGCCGTTCGAGCTCGTCGGGCATGCGCACTCGAGCGAGGGCGGGGCGGACCGGATCGCGGCCAACCTGCTCGTCGACGGGGAGGAGCGGGTCGTCGAGGGCGAGGGCAACGGGCCGATCGACGCTCTCGTGAGCGCGCTCGGAAGCGAGCTCGCAGGCGGAGATCCACGTTCTCGACTACCACGAGCACGCGATGAGCCGAGGTGAGGACGCCACCGCTGCCGCCTACGTCGAGGCGGACGTCGACGGCGACGTCGTGTGGGGCGTCGGCATCCACTCGTCGATCGTGACCGCGTCGCTCCGGGCGGTCCTGAACGCGGTGAACCGGGCGCACGCCTTGCGGGCGGCGCAAGCGGCAGCGTTCGACGCGCCCTAGGCGGTGGCGTCAGACGAGCGCTGCGACGACCGCGTCGGAGACCTCCGACGTCGTCGCGCGCCCGCCGAGATCGGGCGTCGGTGTGCTCCGCAGGGCGCTCTCGACCGCACGCTCGAGCGTCGCGGCCTCCTCGGGCCGGCCGAGTCCGTGCTCGAGCATGAGTGCCGTCGAGCGCAGCATCCCGGCGGGGTTCGCGATCCCGCGACCGGCGATGTCGGGCGCCGAGCCGTGCACGGGCTCGAAGATGCCAGGCCCCGCGTCCCCCAGGCTCGCGGACGGCGCGAGCCCGATCCCGCCGGTCATCGCGGCGGCGAGGTCGGAGAGGATGTCGCCGAACATGTTCTCGGTGACGATCACGTCGAACTGCTCCGGGTTGCTCGCGAGCTGCATCGCGGCGTTGTCGACGAGCATGTCGTCGAGCTCGACGTCGGGGTAGCCGGCCGCGACCTCGCGGACGACGCGCCGCCACATGCGCGACGTCTCGAGGACGTTCGCCTTGTCGACGGACGTCAGCTTCCCGCGTCGAGTGCGCGCGAGCTCGAATGCTCGCCGCGCGATGCGCTCGACCTGGCTCGGGTGGTACTCGCACGTATCGAAGACCGTCCCGTCGTCGCGGACGCCGCGCGCGCCGAAGTAGAGCCCGCCCACGAGCTCGCGGACGATGAGGAGGTCGATCGGCGCCTGCACTCGCGGGCCGGAGGTTCGCGTACACGTCGAGCTCGGCGCGGAGCCGGAGCATTCCCTGCTCGGGCCGCACCTCGGCGGCGTCGAACTCCGGGTCGCCGATGGGCGCCTTGAGCACCGCGTCGGCGGCGCGGCACGCCTCCAGTGTCTCGGCGGGAAGCGAGTCGCCCGTCGCCCTGATCGCAGCCGCTCCGAAGAGGTGGTCCTCGAGCACGACGTCGGGCGCGAGCTCGCCGAGCACGCGCTGCGCGACCGCCATGACCTCGGGGCCGATGCAATCGCCGGGGAGACAGGCCACTCGTTTCGTCGGCATGGGCGTCAGTATGCAAAGTGAAGTGACGCTCCGCGCGCTGATCGAGCAGGAGGCCAAGGCCGCCGGAGAGGCGGTGCCCGCGTTGCGCGACGATCCGGTGTCCGAGGCGCTCCGCGCTGCCGGCACGCTGGTGCGCGAGCGGCGAGCCGAAATTCTCGTCGCCAATGCGGCCGACGTCGACGCCGCCACGGACCGCGTCGACGAGGGGACGCTGGACAGGCTGCGCCTGGACGATGCCCGCGTCGAGGGCCTCGCGCGGCAGCTCGAGGCGATGGCCGAGGTCGAGCCGCTCCCGCGCGAGGCGGGCTCGTGGACGCTCCCGAACGGCCTGCGCGTGAGCGAGCGACGGATTCCGATCGGAGCCGTCGGGGCGAACTTCGAGGCGCGGCCGAACGTCGCGCTCGACGTTGCCGGGCAGCTCCTCAAGAGCCTCAACGCTGCCGTTCTACGCACCGGCGGGGCAGCGCTCGGAACGGTGACGGTGCTCGTCGACGACGTGCTCCGGCCCGCGCTCGCGGCCGCCGGCCTGCCGCCGGGTGCGGTCGGGCTCGTCCGCTCACCCGATCACGAGGGTGCGCGTCTGCTCGTCTCGATGCCCAGGCTCGTCCCGCTCGTGATCCTCCGCGGTAGCGGTGAGACGACGGCATCCCTCGCACGGCTCGCCGCCGAGAACGGCGTGCGCACGCTCGCGCACGCCGAGGGCGGAGGCGTGCTGTACGTGCACTCGTCGGCGTCGCGGGAGAAGGCGCTCGCGCTCGCGGAAGCGAGCCTCGACCGGCTCGGCGTCTGCAACCGCCTCAACCTCGCGCTCGTCGACCGGGACGCGGCGGACGTCGTGCCCGCGCTGCTCGACGTCTTCGCGGCCGCGGGCCTGGAGGTGCGCGGCACGGTCGACGGCGCGCTGCCGCTCGACGCGCCGCTCGGGCACGAGTGGGCGAGCGATCCCGAGCGCGTGCGCACTGTCACGATCGCTCTAGTCGAAGGCCTGGACGAGGCCGTTCGCGTCGCGAACGAGGAGACCTCAGGTCTCGCCGCGAGCATCGTCGCCGAGGACGCCGAGGCGGCCGAGCGCTTCCTCGACGGCTATCGCGGGACGGCCGCTTTCTGGCATGCGACGACGCGCTTCACCGACGGCTTCGAGCTCACCGGTGCGCCCGAGACCGGGATCAACGTCGACTGGGCGCCTGGGCCGCGGGGGCCGGTGACGTACCGCGACCTCTGGCTTCGCCAGTACCGCGTCGTCGGCGACGGCACCGAGCGTCGGTGACCCTCGTCGTCAAGCTGGGCACGAGCCTCGTCGCCGGGCCGGGAGGCTCGGTCCGTCGTGCCGTCCTCCGGCGTCGGGCTCGCGAGATCGCGGCGATCGTCGCGGGCGGGGAGGCCGTCGTCGTGGTGTCGTCGGGCGCAATCGCGCTCGGCTTGCCGCATCTCGGCCTCGAGCGCCGGCCGCGGGCGGTGCCGAAGCTGCAGGCGGCCTCGGCGCTCGGGCAAGCCCGTCTGCAGCAGGCCTGGGAGCGCGCGCTCGCGCGGGAAGGGATCCAGGCCGCGCAGATCCTGCTCACCGCCGCCGACGTCGCCGACCGCGCCGCGTACGTGAACGCGCGCAACGCGCTCGAAGCCCTCTTCGCGCTCGGTGCCGTCCCGATCGTGAACGAGAACGACGCGACCGCCACCGACGAGATCGCGTTCGGCGACAACGACGCGCTCGCCGCGCAGGTCGCCATCCTCGTCCGCGCTCGTCTGCTCGTCCTCCTGACGGAGGTCGACGGCGTCTACACGCGAGCGCCAGGACGTCCGGGCGCCGAGCTCGTGCAGGAGGGGTCAGCCGTCGACGGCGCAGCCCTCGGCGACGCGTCGAAGCTCGGACGCGGCGGGATGCGAAGCAAGGTGCTCGCCGCGCGGATGGCGGCCGAGGCCGGGATCCCGACGGTCATCGCCGACGGCGCGCCGGCGGCCGTGCTCGAGCCGATCCTCGCGGGCGAGCCGCGTGGGACGCGCTTCCACGGCGCGAGCCGCGAGCTGTCGGCGTACAAGCTCTGGCTGCGGTTCGCGAAGGAGCCCTCCGGGAGGCTCCACCTCGACGACGGTGCCAGGCGGGCGGTGGCGGGCGAGCGCCGGAGCCTGCTCGCCGTCGGCGTCGCCCGCTGCGAGGGTCGCTTCGACGCGGGCGACGTCGTCGAGCTCGTGGGATCGGACGGCGACGTCTTCGCAAAGGGCGTCGCGAGCGCGTCCGCCGACGAGATCGCGCAGCGCGCGGCGGGTGTGGAAGCCGTGCATCGCGACCGTCTCGTCGTGTACTGATAGCCCGTGGACGCGAGCGCGCAGACTTCCCTCCCGGGCCTCGCCGACAGCCTCGCACGCCTCGGGACCGAGACGGCGTTCAGCGTCCTCGCGCGGGCGCGCGAGCTGGAGCGCCAGGGACGGGAGATCATCCACCTCGAGATCGGCGAGCCGGACTTCGACACCCCGGTTCACGTTCGCGACGCTGCTGCAGCCGCCTTGGCGGCGGGCGAGACGCACTACTGCCCGTCCGCGGGGATCCCGGAGCTCCGCGAGGAGGCCGCGCGCTACCTCGCGCGGACGCGCGGAGTGCACGTCGACCCCGCGAACGTCCTCGTCGGGACGGGGGCGAAGCCCTTCCTCTTCTTCGGCATCCTCGCAACCTGCAATCCGGGCGACGAGGTCGTCTACCCGGATCCGGGCTTCCCGATCTACGAGTCGGCGATCCGCTGGGCGGGAGCGACGCCGGTTCCACTCCCGCTGCTCGAGGAGCGGGACTTCGCGTTCGACCTCGCCGACCTGGAGTCGCGGCTGAGCCCGCGGACGAAGCTCGTGATCCTGAATTCGCCGCAGAACCCGACCGGGGGAGCACTGTCGCCGGAGGAGACGGCGGCGGCAGCGGCGCTGCTCGCGGACAGCGGTGCCTGGATCCTGTCGGACGAGGTCTACTCGCAGATGGTCTACGACGGCGCCTTCGCGAGCGTCGCGTCGTATCCGGGGATGCTCGAGCGCACGATCCTCCTCGACGGGCTCTCGAAGACGTACGCGATGACGGGCTGGCGGTGCGGGTTCGCGGCCGTGCCGGAGCCGCTCGTCGATCCGCTCGTCCGCTTCTTCGTGAACTCGACCTCGTGCGTGCCGCCGTTCGTGCAGCTCGCCGGGGTCACCGCGCTGAGCGGCCCACAGGACGAGCCTCGGGCGATGGTCGAGGAGTTCCGTGCGCGCCGGGAGCTCGTCGTCGCCGGCCTCAACGAGCTCCCGGGTGTCTCGTGCCGAACACCTCGGGGCGCGTTCTACGCCTTCCCCAACGTCTCCGGCGTGCCTCTCGACGCCGACGAGCTCGCCGACCGGCTGTTGCAGGAGGCCGGTGTCGCGGTGCTCGCCGGCAGCGCGTTCGGGGACCACGGCACGGACAACCTCCGGATCAGCTACGCGAACTCGCGCGAGAACCTCGCGCTCGCCCTCGACACGGATCGGCGACTTCCTCGCCGCGCTATGAGGGCGGCCGCGTGATCGCTCCCTCGGACGCGGACGACACGAGCGCGGCGTACTTCGCGAAGACGCCGTCCGAGTAGCGGGGCGGGGGCGGCGCCCAGTCGGCGAGCCGGGCGGCGAGCTCGTCGTCGGAGAGCTCGACGCGGAGCTCGCGGCCCTCGACGTCGATCACGACCGTGTCGCCTTCCTGGAGCGCCGCGAGCGGCCCGCCGCGGGCGGCCTCGGGCGAGACGTGCCCGACCATGAAGCCGTGCGTCGCGCCCGAGAAGCGCCCGTCCGTGACGAGCGCGACCTCCTCGCTGAGGCCCTCGCCCACGATCGCGCCGGTGACGTGGAGCATCTCGCGCATGCCCGGACCTCCTGCGGGCCCCTCGTACCGGATCACGACGACGTCACCCGGCGCGATCGCGCGCGCTTTCACCGCCGCGAAGCACTCCTCCTCCGAGTCGAAGACGCGAGCCGGGCCTCGGTGCTCCGTTCGGTCGTGGCCGGCGAGCTTCACCACACATCCCTCCGGAGCGAGGTTGCCGCGCAGAATCGCGATGCCGCCGCGGGACTTGAGTGGCGTCTCGATCGGCACGACGACGGTCTGGCCCTCGGTCTCCGCGACGCTGTCGGCAACCTCCGCAAGGGTGCGGCCGTCGACTGATGCCACGCCTGCGTGGACGAGCGAGCCCTTGCTGAGCTCGCGTGCTACGAGGCCCACGCCTCCGGCACGGAAGACGTCCGTCGCGTGGTACCTGCCCCACGGCTTCATGTCGGCGACGATCGGAGTCGCGGCCGAGATGCGATCAAAGTCGTCGATTGTGAAGTCGATGCCGTACTCGCGCGCGATCGCGACGAGGTGGAGGACGCCGTTGGTCGAGCCGCCCGTGCCGGCGATCGCAGCCGCGGCGTTCTCGACTGCCTGCTTCGTCACAACTTGCGACGGACGCAGGTCGCGCCGCACGACGTCGACGGCGAGCTTGCCGATCTCGAAGGCCGCCTCCGTCTTCGCGCCGTTCATCGCCGGGATGCCGTTCGCGCCGAGCGGGCTCAGGCCGAGGAAGTCGACCATCGTGGACATCGTGTTGGCGGTGAACTGACCTCCGCATGCCCCGGCCGCGGGGCACGCGACCGTCTCGAGCTCGTGGAGCTCCTCGGCGCTCATCTTCCCGGCCGCGTATGCGCCGATCGCCTCATAGACGTCGCCGATCGAGACCTCGCGACCGCGGTACAGCCCCGGCGCGATCGAGCCCGTGTAGAAGATGACGGCGGGGATGTCGAGGCGACCGAGCGCCATGATCGCGCCGGGTGTCGTCTTGTCGCAGGCGACGAGGCAGACGAGGCCGTCGAAGAGGTGACCGCGCGCGACGAGCTCGATCGAGTCAGCGATCACCTCGCGCGAGACCAGGGACGCTCGCATGCCGGACGTGCCCATCGAGACGCCGTCGGAGACGGCGATCGTGTTGAACTCCATCGGCGTCGCGCCCGCTTCGCGGATGCCGCGCTTCACGTCGACGGCGAGGTCGCGCTGGTTCAGGTTGCACGGCATCGTTTCGATCCAAGTCGTCGCGACGCCGATGATGGGCTTTGCCAGATCCTCGTCGGTGAAGCCCGTGCCCTTGAGCATCGAGCGCGCCCCGGCGCGGTCGGGCCCGTCGGTGAGGGCGGCGCTGTGGCGCTTGGCGGGGTCGGAGTCGCGTGAGTACGGGTTCGTGGTCACAGTGCATGCGCTCCTTCAGGTGAGACGGACAGGGTCAGGACGGAGACGTCGGGGAAGCGGGCTTCGAGCTCGTGCGCGCACGCGCGAGCGGACTCCGGGCGAGCCCACACGATCACGGTCGGGCCGGAGCCCGAGAGCGTCGAGCCGAGCGCAGCCGCGGGGAGGTCGTCGCGTACGGCTGCGAGGAGCGGCGCGCCCGACGGCGCGGTACGGCTCGTGCAGGCGGTCGGCGAGCGCCTCGGCGAAGAGGTCCGGTGGAGCCCGTCGCGAGCGCTGCTCCGAGCAGCGCGGCGCGCGCGGAGGTGAACGCGGCGTCCCCGTGCGCGACGTGCTCCGGGAAGCGCGGCGCGTGCCGCCGCCGTCGAGACGGTGGCCTCGGGGACGAGCGCGATCGGAACGGCGGGAGCGTCGTCCGCGAGTCGCGCGATCCTCGCGTCCCACGTGAGGCAGACACCCCCGGCGAGAGCAGCGGCCAGGTTGTCGGCATGGCCCTCGAGCCCGACTCCCTCGGCGAGGAGCTCCTCGCGCTCGAGCGACAGCCCCTCCGCCGCGGCTGCGGCGACGAGCCCCAGGGCGATGACCGCGGCACTCGATCCGAGCCCGCGCTCGCGCGGGATCCGGTCGACGAACGCGAACCGTCGACCGTCGACCGGCGCGAGGCGGGCGAACGCGCGGACGCCGAGATGGTCGAGGTCGAGCTCGCCGTCGCCGTCCGTCACCTCGAGCTCGTTCCACAGGTCGAGCGCCACGGCGGCGCAGTCGAAGCCAGGGCCGAGGTTCGCCGTGCTCGCCGGCGCGCGAACGCGAACCGCGGTCACCTCGACGCCGCCTCGATCGCATCCGGGTCCGGGTCGACGGTCACGGGCGCCGGGCTGAGGCGCGCGGCCGTCTCGGGATCCTTCAGCCCGTGGCCGGTGACGACGCAGACGACGCGCGAGCCGGGCTCGAGCTCGACATCGGCGAGGGCTGCGAGCCCCGCAGCCGATGCGGGCTCGCAGAAGACGCCCTCGGCGTGCGCCAGCTCCTGCCACGCCTCGAGGATCGCCTCGTCGGAGAGCGAGACGACGGTTCCGCCGGACCCCTGCAGCGCAGCGTCGACGGTCGCCGCGTGCGCCGGCTCCACGATGCGAATCGCGGACGCGACGGTCGTCGGCCGCTCGACCGCCTCCCCGCCGACGAGCTTCGGCATTCCGACGCCGCTCTCCGTGAACCCTCGCGCGTACGCCGTGAGGTTCCCACCGCCGCCGTACGGCAGGGCGAGCACGTCGGGGGCGCCGCCGAGCGTCTCGACGATCTCGAACGCGGCGGTCTTCTGGCCCTCGAGGCGGTCGGGGTTCAGCGAGTTGACGTGCACATGCGTCCCTCGAGCGGCGAGCTCGCGCGCCGCGGCGAGCGCCTCGTCGAAGCTCCCGCGCACCTCGAGCACGCGAGCGCCCAGGGCCCGTGCCTGCGCGAGCTTCCCGGACGCGACGGCGCCCGCCGGCTGGAGCACGACGGCGACGAGCCCGGCGCGCGCCGCGTAGGCGGCGGCCGAGGCGGCCGTGTTCCCGGTGGACGCGCAGATGACCGAGCGGGCACCGGCTTCGACGGCCTTCGACACGGCCACGGTCATCCCGCGATCCTTGAAGCTCCCGGTCGGGTTCGCACCCTCCCACTTGAGGTACAGCTCGACGCCGAGCCGTCGCGAGATGCGCGGTGCGTGCAGGAGCGGCGTGGAGCCCTCGCCGAGCGACACGACCGGGGTCGAGTCGTCGACCGGCAGGCGATCGCGGTACCGCTCGATCAACGAGTGCATGCCGCTTTCTAGCGCGTTCGGGGCGGGCCGATCAGGCCCAGCCGAGCTCGACGACGCCGCGATCGGAGACGACCGGCACGAGGAAGGGCGGCGCGTGCACGTTCGGGAGCTGCGCGATCTCTGCCAGCGCTCCGTCGACGGCGCGCTGCGAGGCCTCGTGCACGACGACGTGGAGGACGGCGCCTTCCTCGGCGGGCGCCTGGATGAGGCGGGCGACCGAGACCTCGTGCGCCGCGAAGCGCTGGGCCACGTCCGCAAGCACGCCGGGCCGGTCGTCGACCTCGAGGTGGACGTAGAAGGGCGACCGGAGCTCGCCCGGGGGAAGCGCCTCCAGGGTGCGCCATCCGCCGTCGTTCTGCAGGAACCCGTTCGCGGTGGTCCCGATCACGCTGACCATGTCCGCAACCACGGCGGACGCCGTCTCGGTCCCACCGGCACCCGGGCCCTCGAGGGTGATCTCGCGGATCGCGTCCCCCTGGAGCATGACCGCGTTGAAGGCGCCTTCGACCGCCGCGAGGGGATGGTGCCGGTCGACGAACGCCGGACGCACGCGGACATCGAGGCGTTCGTCGACGAGCGTCGCAGAGCCCACGAGCCGAACGACCATCTCGAGCTCGCGTGCAGCCGCGACGTGGAGCGGCGTCACGCCCTCGACGCCCTGGTAGTCGACGTCGGCGAGCGTCACGCGCGAGCCGAACGCGACGGTCGCGAGGATCGCCATCTTCGCCGCCGCGTCCGCCCCCGAGACGTCGTCGGTCGGATCCGCCTCCGCGTAGCCGAGCCGCTGCGCCTCGGCGAGCGCCTCCGCGAACGTCGCGCCGCCCTCCATCTCGGTGAGGATGAAGTTCGTCGTCCCGTTCACGATCCCGAGCACGCGGTGCACCTTCGTGACGACGAGCGCCTCGCGGAGCACCTTGATCACAGGGATGGCGGCGCACACGCTCGCCTCGAACCGCAGCTGGACGCCTCCCGCCGCCGCGGCGGCGAAGAGCTCTGCGCCGTGCTGCGCGACGAGCTGCTTGTTCGAGGTGACGACCGGCTTGTGCGCGGCGAGCAGGTCGAGGACCTGCGTCCGCGCCGGCTCGATGCCGCCCATGACCTCCGCGACGACGACGATCGCCGGGTCGTCGCGAATCGCGCGCGGCATCGGTAGTCAGGATCCCGGGCTCGGGCACGAAGCCGCGCTCCTTGTCGAGGTCGCGCACGAGGGCGCGCACCACCCGCAGGCGGTGACCCGTTGCGCGCTCGATGTCCTCCGCGTTCTCGACGAGGAGCCGGTGGACAGCGGCGCCGACCGTTCCGTAGCCGAGGAGGCCGACCCCGACCTCCACGGCCTCTCTAGGCAGTCGGCACCTCCGCGCGCTCGCGCCGCATCAGCGCGCGCAGCTCCTTGCCGACACGCTCGAGCTCCTGGTCGGACGCCTGCTCGCGCAGCTCGGCCAGACGCGGCTCGCCGGCGTCCATCTCCGCGATCCACTCGCGTGCGAACGCGCCGGACTGGATGTCCTCGAGAATCGCCTTCATCTGCTCGCGCACGAGGTCGTCGATCACGCGCGGCCCGCGTGTGAGGTCTCCGTACTCGGCCGTGTCGGAGATCGAGTAGCGCATGCCGGAGAGGCCTCCCTCCCAGATGAGGTCGACGATCAGCTTGAGCTCGTGGAGGCACTCGTAGTACGCGACCTCGGGCTGGTAGCCGGCCTCGACGAGCGTCTCGAAACCGGCCCGGATGAGCTCGGTGACGCCGCCGCAGAGGACGACCTGCTCGCCGAAGAGGTCCGTCTCCGTCTCCTCGGCGAACGTCGTCTCGATCATCCCGGCTCGACCGGCGCCGATCGCGGCGCCGTAGGCGAGCGCGAGGTCGAACGCCTTGCCGCTGGCGTCCTGCGCGACCGCGACGACCGCCGGCGTGCCGAAGCCTTCCTCGAACAGCCGCCGGACGATGTGCCCCGGTCCCTTCGGGGCGACCATGATGACGTCGTGCCCGTCGGGCGGGGCGATCCGGCCGTAGTGGACGTTGAATCCGTGGGCGAAGAGGAGTGCCGCCCCGGGAGCGAGGTTCGGCGCGACGTCGGCGTACACGCTCGGCTGCACCTGGTCGGGGAGGAGGAACGACACGATCTGCGCGTCGCGTACGACCTCCTCGGGCGCTCCGACCGTGAGGCCGGCCTCCTCCGCCGCCGCGCGTGAGGAGCTGCCGGGCCTGAGCCCTACCTCGACCTCGACACCCGAGTCGTGCAGGTTGAGGGCATGGGCGTGTCCCTGGCTGCCGTAGCCGAGGACGGCGACCTTGCCGGAGAGGAGCTCGACGTTTCCTTCGCGATGGATCGTGGCCATGAGGTCTCCTTGGCTCAAGTGAGGACGTGCTGACGACGGTGCGGCTTGGCCGCGTTGTTGGTGCTCCGACCGAGCCCGACCCGGCCGGTGCGGACGAGCTCCTTGAGACCGTGCGGGCGGACGAGCTCCTCGAACGAGTCGATCTCCTCGGGGTGCCCGACGATCTCGAAGACGATCGAGTCGACGCCGAGGTCCGCGACCCGCGCGTTGAAGGCCTGCGAGAGGGCGATCAGCTCGCCGCGACGGGCGGGGGTGGCGGCGACCTTCATGAGCGCGAGCTCTCGCTCGACGGCCTCGCCCGGCTCGAGCTCCGAGACGCGGAGGACGTTCACGAGCTTGTGCATCTGCTTCTCGATCTGCTCGAGCGGGTGCTGCTCGCAGTCCACGCGGAGGGTGATGCGCGAGACGTCGTGCCGCTCGGTCGGCCCGACCGTCGAGGCTCTCGATGTTGAAGCCACGGCGCGCGAACATGCTCGAGATGCGCATGAGCGCTCCCGGCTTGTTCTCGACCAGCACGGACAACGTGTGCCTCACGCCGCAGCGACCGCCTTCTCGTCGCCGACCTCGTCGGGGAACTCGACGAGGTCGAGGGCGGCCGCACCGGCGGGGATCATCGGGAAGCACTGCTCGCGCGCGTCGACCCTGGCGTCGACGACGGCCGTGCGGCCGCACGCGAGCGCCTCCTCGAGGACGCCTTCCAGCTCGTCCTCCCGCTCGACGGTGAAGCCGACGCCCCCGTACGCCTCGGCGAGCCGCGCGTAGTCGGGAAGGTGCTGCGTCAGGTGGATCTGCGACTGGCGCTCGTCGAAGAACATGTCCTGCCACTGGCGAACCATCCCGAGGTAGCCGTTGTTGACGATGACGACCACGATCGGGAGCCCCTCGAGGACCGAGGTCGCGAGCTCCTGGCTCGTCATCTGGAAGCAGCCGTCGCCGTCGACGCACACGACCGTCGCGTCCGGACGGGCCGCCTTCGCCCCGATCGCCGCCGGCACGCCGTAGCCCATCGTCCCGAGGCCTCCGGAGGTGATGAACGAGCGCGGCCGGTCGCAGAGCAGGTACTGCATCGCCCACATCTGGTGCTGGCCGACGCCCGTCGTCCAGACGACGTCGTCGCGCTCGGCGGTGAGCTCCTGCAGCGTCTCGAGCACGAGTTGCGGCTTGAGCGTGTCGCCGTCTGCGGCGTAGCGGAGCGGGAACTCCTCGCGCCAGGCGGAGAGCTGGCGCAGCCATGGCTCGGTCCGGGTCACGGCGGCCCCGGATCCGTGGAGTGCGCGCAGCTCGTCCGTGAGGTCGGCAAGCACCTGCTTCAGGGGCCCGACCACGGGGATAT
The DNA here is from genome assembly GCA_963754175.1 of uncultured Gaiellaceae bacterium. Classification (GTDB taxonomy): domain Bacteria; phylum Actinomycetota; class Thermoleophilia; order Gaiellales; family Gaiellaceae; genus GMQP-bins7. The sequence goes on from CAVWES010000026.1 coordinate 65,704, forward strand.
CCGCCTGGCGGAGCTTCGAGATCTCAGCGGAGTCGATGTCGAGATGGATGACCGATGCACCCGGCGCGAACGCCGCGAGCTTCCCCGTGACGCGGTCGTCGAAGCGTGCGCCGACGGCAACGAGGAGGTCGCACTTGTTCATCGCCCAGTTCGACCACTTCGGCCCGTGCATCCCGGGCCAGCCGAAGTGGAGCTCGTGGGTTTCCGGGAACGCGCCCTTGCCCATCAGCGTCGTCACGACCGGAAGGCGCCCGACCTCCGCGAGGGTGCGGAGCTCGTCGCACGCTTCTGCGTTGAGCGTTCCGCCGCCCACGTAGAGGACGGGCTTCTCCGCGGTCGCGAGCGCGTGGGCGGCGCGCGCGATCTGGCGAGGATGCCCCTTCTGCGGCGGCTTCCAGCCGGGCAGGTCGACCGCGTCGGGGTACTCGAAGTCGAGCATCGCCTCCTGCACGTCGCGCGGGACGTCCACGAGGACGGGCCCGCAGCGGCCGGTGCGGGCGACGTGGAACGCGGCCTTCATGACGTGCGGCAGCTCGTCGACGTCCTGGACGAGCCACGAGTGCTTGACGATCGGGATCGTGATGCCGGTGATGTCGCACTCCTGGAACGCGTCCGTTCCGATCAGGTGCGAGCGCACCTGTCCGGTGACGCAGACGAGCGGCGTCGAGTCCATCCACGCGTCGGCGATCGGGGTGACGAGGTTCGTCGCGCCGGGCCCGGACGTCGCGATCGCGACGCCGACGCGTCCCGACGCGCGCGCGTAGCCCTCCGCCATGTGCCCTGCGCCCTGCTCGTGGCGGGCGAGGACGTGCCGCACGGTCGTCCCGCGCGCGAACGCGTCGTAGGTCGGGAGGACGGCGCCGCCGGGAAGCCCGAAGGCGACGTCGACCCCCTCGGCCTCGAGCGAGCGGAGGATCGCGTCGGCGCCGTTCATTCTCATGCGACTGCCTCGCGGTAGAACTCGGCGTTCGTCATCGAGAGCGGCAGGTGGGCGAGGACGACGTCGGCGAACTCCCGTGTCGTCGCGCCCATTCCCACGGAGACGAGGTCGGGCGTGCGGACGCCGTTCGCACATGCTTCGAGCACGGCGCCGGTCAAGCGTCTCCGCCGCCCGGCGCTCGCCGAGCCCCTCGCCGAGCATGAGCGCCGCGGCAAGCAGCATCGAGGCCGGGTTGGCGACTCCCTGGCCCGCGATGTCCTCGGCCGCCCCGTGAGCCGGAGCGAACACGCTCGGCCCGCTGCCTGCGAGCCGGCTGGACGCTGCGACGCGCGGAGTACGTCCGTGTGCGACGAAGCCGACCAGCGCCTCGGCATAGGGAGGCGGCGTGACGACGACGTCGAACCGCTCGGGCTCGAACGCGAGGTCGTGCACGGCGGCCTTGACGGAGAGCTCCTCCACCTGCACGCCGTCGTGCCGCGTCGCTTCACGCGCGAACGCGGAGACCCACGCAGCATCGCCGCCGACGGACGCGATGCGTGCGCGGCTGGAGCGCGCGACGTCGAACGCGCGGGCGAGCGTCCATTCGAGCGTCGAGTCGAGGAGCGGGCTGAAGAGCGTGATGGCGCCGCGCCCGTCGAACGCGACGCGGTCCATGCGCGCCCGGAGATCGAGCTCGGACTCGACCCCGGCGAGGGCGGGATCCGAGGCTGCGGCGACGAGGATCGCCTGTGCGCCGAGCGTCGCCTGCCGTGTGGCCGTCGGCAGCGCGTGCCCCGACTGCGTGAGCGCCCCGCTCCCGAACGGCGGGTGCGTCTCGCGAACCCGGAACCCGTGCAGGCGCGAGACGCTCGCGAGCGCCCGGCTCGCCTGCGCCATGACCTCGGGCGCGATGCCGTGCCCGGAGAGGCACACGATCGAGTACACCGTGCGCTCGGTCATGTGACGGGGCTCCGTCGAGATTCGTGTCGTTGCTGCGATTGGCCACTGTCTTGCTCCTCCTGTCAGGCCCGCCCGAAGGCGCACCTCTCGTGTGCTCCGGTGAACGTGTGCGCCGAGCCCGGCGCGTGAGCGCGATCTCCCCCTAGAGGGGGAGAATCAGGATGAGCTCGATGCCCGTATCGCAGCTCGATACGGCCACGACAGTGGCGTCAACGGGTACGAATGAGGTAGCCCGGTTCGGCATCGAAGGGCGAAGTGTGAGGGTGGCGCCTGCTGTTGTCAAGCCTCGGACGCGTGAGAAGGTGGAGAAACGTGCTTGCCGTCGTCCTCGCAACCGACTAGCCTTGTCCGTTCTCATGCCGAGCACCTTCGCGAATGCCGAGCACGTATCGAGGTCGATCATCTCGTTCGCGAAGATCACTGCGCTCCCGCGCAGCTAGCCGGCTCTCGCTTCCCGCCACCGCCGGACTAGCTCAGAAGCAACCGGCGGGAGTTCCTTCCTTCGACCGAAAGGTGAAGCCCGGGTGGGCGAATCGCAGCACCTCCTCTACGACCCGCGACGCGAGCGCAGCGCCTGCGGGATCGGCCTCGTCGCGGATCTCCGGGGGCGTGCGTCCCGAGAGCTCCTCGATCGCGCGCTCGCGGGCCTCGCCGCCGTCGGGCATCGCGGTGCGTGGGCGGCCGACGGGGTCACGGGGGACGGCGCGGGTGTGTTGCTGCCGCTGAGCTCGACGCTGACGAATGTGCCCGAAGCCGGGCTCGCGATGTGCTTCCTCCGCGAGGGGTGGCTGCGTTCGGCCGTCGAGGACGCCTGTCGCGCCGAGGGGCTGCGACCGGCCGGCTGGCGGAGCGTGCCGATCCGTACCGCCGCGCTGGGCGTCACCGCGCTCGCCTCGCTGCCACGGATCGAGCAGCTCGTTCTCGCCCCCTCCGAGCATCCGGACGCCGAGCGCCGCGCGTACCGCGCCCGTCGGCGCGCCGAGCGCGTCCCCGGCGTCTACGTCGCGTCTCTCTCCTTCCGCACCGTCACCTACAAGGCGCTGTGCGCCGCCGGGCAGCTCGCGCGCTTCTACCCCGATCTCGAGGATCCGGCGCTGGCGGTCCCGTTCGCGATCTTCCACCAGCGGTTCTCGACGAACACGGAGCCGAGCTGGGAGCGCGCGCAGCCGTTCCGCGTGCTCTGTCACAACGGCGAGATCAACACGATCGAGGGCAACGTGACGTGGACGGAGGCGCGCGAGCGGGCGCTCGGAGCCGAACCCGCGCTCGCGCCCGCGCTCGACCCGAACGGCTCCGACTCCGCGCTGCTCGACAACGCGCTCGAGCTGCTCGTCCGCGGTCACGGTGGCGACCTCGCGGAGGCGGTCTCCGTCCTCGTCCCGCCCGCCTGGCAGAACGACCCCCGGCTGGACGACGACGTCCGCGACCTTCACCGCTACGGCGCGATGCTCAGCGAGCCGTGGGACGGCCCCGCCGCGCTCTGCTTCGCCGACGGTCGCACGTGTGGCGCCGCGCTCGACCGCAACGGGCTGCGCCCGCTGCGCGTGGCTGTCGCGGGCGACGAGCTCGTCGCCGTCGCCTCGGAGGCGGGTGCGGTGCCGTTGCCGGAGGGCGTGCCCGTGCGTCGCGGTCGGCTCGGTCCCGGAGGGATCCTCGCGCTCGATCCCGAGCGGGGGCTCGTAACGGACGGCGAGCTCCGACGCGAGCTTGCACGCCGCCGGCCCTACGGGCAGCTGGTCGCGGAGAGCATCGTGCGCGCGGACATCGGCGAACCGGTCCGTCCTGCAGATGCGCCGCTCGACGCCCGGCACGTGCTCCACGGCTACACGCGCGAGGAGCTGAACGGGATGCTGCGGCCGCTCGCGCAGAGCGGGCACGACCCCGTCTCGTCGATGGGCGACGACACGGCGATTCCACCGCTGGCGGGTCGTGCACGTCCGTTCTCCTCGTATCTGCGCCAGCGCTTCGCCCAGGTGACGAACCCTGCGCTCGACCACCTGCGCGAGCGGCTCGTGATGTCCGTCTCGACGCTGCTCGGCCCGCGCGTGCCGGTTCCGCTCCCGGCCGGCGAGCTCCCGCCGCTCACCGTCCTGCCCGGGTTCCTGCTGTACCCGTCGGGGCTCGAGGCGCTCGAGCCGCGCGTTCTCGACACGACGTTCACCGCGGAGGAGGGGCTCGGCCGCGCACTCCACCGGCTCGCGGTGCTCGCCGAGTCGGCAGCTGCTGCGGGCGACGTGCTCCTGTGCCTCAGCGACCGCGAGGCGGGCGGAGACAGGGCGCCCGCGCCCGCGCTGCTCGCGCTCTCGGCGGTGCACAGCCGCCTCGTCGAGCTCGGCCTGCGGATGCGGTGCTCGCTCCTGGTCGAGTCCGACGAGCCTCGTGACACGCACGCGATCGCGTGCCTCCTCGGCTACGGCGCCGACGCGATCTGCCCGAGGCTCGCGCTCGAGACCGTCGCCGCGCTGGCCGCGAACGACCGGGTCGGCGGCGACCGGCCCTCGCCCGACGAGGCGCAGCGCCGGCTCCTGGCCGGTCTCGAGGAGGGCGTGCTCAAGGTCATGTCCAAGATGGGCATCTCCGACGTCGCGAGCTATCGCGGCGCGCGGCTCTTCGAAGCCGTCGGCCTCGACCGCAACCTCTGCCGCGATCTCCTCGCGGGAACGCCCTCGGCGATCGGCGGCGCGCGGCTCGAGCGGTTCGAGCGGGAGGCGCTCGAGCGGCTGGAGGCGTCGCACGCGGCGCGACCGCAGCTCGAGAACCCGGGGTACGTCAAGTTCCGCAAGGGCGGCGAGCCGCACGCGACCGACCCGGACGTCGTGACGGCGCTGCAGGAGGCGGTGACGGGCGCGCACGCGCTGCGAACCGCGGTGCGCGACGGTCGCTCCGACCTCTACGACCGCTTCGCCTCGCTCGTCAACGACCGTGCTCCGCTCGAGCCGCGCGATCTGCTCGAGCTCGTTCCCGCGGGAGCTCCGGTACCGCTGGACGAGGTCGAGCCGGCCGAGTCCATCGTCCGCCGGTTCTCCGGCGGTGCCATGTCGCACGGCGCGCTCTCGGCGGAGGCGCACGAGACGATCGCGATCGCGCTGAACGGCCTCGGCGCGCGCTCGAACTCGGGCGAGGGCGGCGAGGACGCGTCCCGGTTCCGGGACGACCGCAACTCGAGGATCAAGCAGGTCGCGTCGGGACGCTTCGGCGTGACGGCCGAGTACGCCGTGTTCGCGGACGAGCTCCAGATCAAGATCGCGCAGGGCTCGAAACCCGGCGAGGGAGGCCAGATCCCGGCACACAAGGTGAGCGAGGAGATCGCGCGTCTCCGGCGAGCGCAGCCGGGCGTCTCCCTCATCTCGCCACCGCCGCACCACGACATCTACTCGATCGAGGATCTCGCCCAGCTCATCTTCGATCTCCGCGAGGTGAGCCCGCACGCGGACATCTCCGTGAAGCTCGTCGCGGAGACCGGCGTCGGGATCGTCGCGGCGGGCGTCGCGAAAGCGCACGCCGACGTCGTTCACGTGGGCGGCGCCGACGGTGGGACGGGCGCGAGCCCGCTCCCCTCCATCAAGCACGCAGGCGTTCCGTGGGAGGTCGGGCTGGCCGAGGTGCAGCAGGCGCTCGTCGCGAACCACCTTCGCGCCCGTGTCCGGGTTCGCGCGGACGGCGGCTTCAAGACCGGGCGCGACGTCGTCGTCGCGGCGCTGCTCGGAGCCGACGAGTACTCGTTCGGGACGGCGCTGCTCCTCGCGGAGGGGTGCCTGATGGTCCGCTCGTGCCACCTCGACACGTGCCCGGTCGGGATCGCGACGCAGCAACCGGAGCTCCGCGCGAAGTTCGCCGGCACCCCCGAGATGGTGCGCGCCTACCTCCTCTTCGTCGCCGAGGAGGTGCGGCGGCTGCTCGCCTCCCTCGGCCTGCGCTCGCTCGACGAGGCGGTCGGGCGCGTCGAGTGCCTGCGACAGCGGCACACGGGCGATCCCGTGACGGACACGCTCGATCTCACCCCGCTGCTCGGCCGCGGGGCGGAGGGAGCCGCCCGCTACACCGGCGAGGCCCCGCAGCGCACCGGCGACCGGCTCGGGATCCTGCTCCACGCGCAGGGTGCGGTCGCGCTCGACGAGGCCGCGCTCATCGAGCCGAGGCACCAGCTGACGAACGGCGACCGAGCCGTCGGGGCCCGGCTCGGCGGGGCAGTCGCCAAGCGCTTCGGCTCGGGCGCGCCTCTGGGTCGCGTACGAGCGCGCTTCGAGGGCTCGGCGGGCCAGAGCTTCGGAGCGTTCCTCACGGCCGGCGTCGAGCTCCTCCTCGTCGGCGAGGCCAACGACTACGTCGGGAAGGCGATGAGCGGGGGCAGGATCGTCATCGCGCCGCCTCCGGGCGACGTGGGCGACCCGTGCCTCGTCGGGAATACCGCGCTCTACGGCGCGACCGGCGGTCAGCTGTTCTGCGCCGGCTCGGCGGGCGAGCGCTTCGCGGTCCGCAACTCGGGCGCCGTCGCCGTCATCGAAGGTGTCGGCGACCACGCCTGCGAGTACATGACGGCCGGCACCGTCGTCGTGCTCGGCGAGGTCGGGCTCAACTTCGGTGCGGGCATGACGGGTGGCGAGGCGTACGTCCTCGATCGCGAAGACGAGCTCGCGAGCAGGCTCAACGACGAGCTCGTCGCCGCGAGCGCCCCCGACGCGGCGGCACTGGCCGAGCTCCGGCTGCTCCTCGAGCGGCACGTGCGTCACACCGCGTCGACCCGCGCCGAGGTGCTCCTCGAGAGCTGGCCGACCGAGTCGCAGCGCTTCGTGCGGATCGCCCCGCGAAGCGAGGTCGTCGAGCGCGCGAGCGTCGTCGAGGACGTGTCGGAGGGCGCTGCCTGACCGACGGCAGGCAGCCTTCCGTCTCGGATGACGCCGATCCACGCGATACCCGCCGATCTCATCACGCCGCTCGGGGCGTACCTCCGCCTGCGCGAGACCTGCCGGCGGGAGCTTCGTGCTCGAGTCCGTCGAGCGTGGCCGTCTCGGCCGGAACTCGTTCATCGGGTCGGGATCGCGCGTCGTCGGATTCGACGAGGCCGCAGATCTCGGCCTTCCGGTCGTCGGCTACCTCGCGTACGACCACGCCGCGACGCTCGAGCCGTCGGTGCCGCTTCCCGCGGACGGCCCGCCGTTTCCCGAGAGTCGCTTCGTCGTCGCGGAGACGCTCGTCCGCTTCGACCACGGCGCGGGCGTCGTCGAGGTTCTCGCAGGCGACCGGGACGAGGTGGGCGAGCGGCTCGAGAAGCCGCTGCCGCCGGCCGAGCCTGCCGACCGCCGCGAGCCGCGCGGAGTTGCAGCGCTTCCCGTCGCAGCGCGAGTACGAGGGCATGGTCGCGCGCTGCCAGGAGCACATCCGCGCGGGCGATGCGTTCCAGATCGTCCCCTCGCAGCGCGCCGAGCGGCCGACGTCGGCGTCGCCGCTCGCGCTCTACCGCGCGCTCCGTCGCGTGAATCCCTCCCCGTACCTGTTCCTCCTCGAGCTCGACGAGCTCGCGCTCGTCGGCTCGTCGCCGGAGCGTCTCGTCGCCTGCGAGGACGGTCGCGCGAGCGTGTGCCCGATCGCCGGCACGACCGCGGTGGGGGAGGGCGACGCCGAGCGCCTCCTCTCGTCGGAGAAGGATCGGGCCGAGCACGTCATGCTCGTCGACCTCGGTCGCAACGATCTCTCGCGCGTGTGTCGCGCGGGCACGGTGCGCGTGGTCAGGTCGATGGAGGTCGAGCGGTTCTCGCACGTCGCCCACCTCGTCTCCGAGGTCGTGGGCGACCTTCGCGACGGCGTCGGCCCGTTCGACGTGCTCCGCGCATGCTTTCCTGCCGGGACGGTGACGGGCGCGCCGAAGATCCGAGCGATGCAGATCATCTCCGAGCTGGAGGGGTATCGACGCGGGCCGTACGCCGGCGCGGTCGGCTACGTCCTGCCGGACGGGACGATGGACACGTGCATCACGCTGCGCACGATCGTCGTCGCCGACGGCGTCGCGCGGCTCCAGGCCGGGGCCGGGGTCGTGGCAGACTCGACTCCGGCCGCCGAGCATCGCGAGTGCCTCGCGAAGCTCGCCGCGCTCGAGGCTGCGATCGAGCTCGCGGAGACGGAGTACGCGTGAGAGTCCTCATGATCGACAACTACGACAGCTTCACCTGGAACCTCGTGCACCTGTTCGAGGAGCTCGGCGCCGAGGTCGTCGTCCACCGCAACGACGCGATCTCGGTCGAAGAGGCCGAGGAGCTCCGGCCCGACCGGCTCGTCGTGTCGCCGGGGCCGGGGAGGCCGGAGGACGCCGGCATCTCGGTCGACGTGATCAGGCGCCTCGGCCCGCGCGTTCCGACGCTCGGCGTCTGCCTCGGCCATCAGGCGATCGTCGAGGCGTTCGGCGGCGAGATCGGATCGGCGAAGTCGTTGCTGCACGGGAAGGCGAGTCGCATCGAGCACGACGGCCACGGGATCTTCGCCGGGCTGCCGGAGGAGATCGACGTCGGCCGCTACCACTCCCTCGCGGCCGTGCGCATCCCCGACGAGCTCGTCGTCACGGCACGCACGGAGGACGGCGAGGTGATGGGTCTCCGGCACGCGGAGCACCCGATCGAAGGCGTCCAGTTCCACCCGGAATCGGTGCTCACTCCCGACGGCCCGGCGATGGCGAAGACCTTCCTCGGCTGAGCTACCGTTGCCGTCCATGCCGAAGACGCTCTTCGACCGCATCTGGGACAGCCACGTCGTCCACGAGGACCCCGGCGGAGCCGACGCTCCTCTACGTCGACCTCCACCTCATCCACGAGGTGACATCGGCGCAAGCATTCGAGGGGCTGCGGCTCGCCGGGCGGCGCGTGCGGCGGCCCGACCTCTCGGTGGCGACGATGGATCACAACGTCCCGACCGACACCACGACGGTGCACGACCCGCTCGCGCGCACCCAGCTCGAGGCGCTGCGCGCGAACTGCGAGGAGTTCGGCGTTCCGCTCTATGCGACGGGCAGTGGCCGCGAGGGGATCGTCCACGTGATCGGGCCGGAGCTCGGCCTGACGCAGCCGGGCATGACGGTCGTCTGCGGCGACAGCCACACGTCGACCCACGGTGCGTTCGGGGCGCTCGCGTTCGGGGTCGGGACGTCGGAGGTCGAGCACGTGCTCGCCACGCAGAGCCTCCCGCGGCTCAAGCCGAGGACGATGCGCGTCCGCTACTCGGGTGAGCTGCCACTCGGGCTGACGCCCAAGGACGTCATCCTCGGCACGATCGGCCGCATCGGCGTCGACGGCGCGGTCGGACACGTCCTCGAGTACGCCGGCGAGCCCATCGAGCGGTTCTCGATGGAGGGGCGGCTGACCATCTGCAACATGTCGATCGAGGCAGGTGCCCGCGCCGGGATGATCGCTCCCGACGACACGACGTTCGCGTACCTGGAAGGCAGGCCGGCCGCCCCCAAGGGTGGGGAGTGGGAAGCGGCGCTCGACCGTTGGCGCACGCTTCGCACCGACGACGACGCGGCGTTCGATCGCGAGGTCGAGATCGACGTCGCCGAACTCGAGCCGCAGGTGACGTGGGGGACGAACCCCGCGATGGTCGCGCCGGTGGGTGCTGCCGTTCCGGATCCCTCCGCGCTCGACGACCCGGACGAGCGGGACGCCGCGGAGCGCGCCCTCGCCTACATGGGCCTCGAGCCCGGCACGCAGCTGCAGGACATCCAGGTCGACCGCGTGTTCATCGGCTCGTGCACGAACGCCCGGATCGAGGATCTGCGCGAGGCGGCAGCGGTCGTCGCCGGACGGCGTGTGGCCGACAGCGTCCGCGCGATGGTCGTCCCCGGGTCGGCTGCGGTGAAGCGGCGCGCGGAGGAGGAAGGGCTCGACCGGATCTTCGAGCGCGGCCGGCTTCGAATGGCGCCGCGCCGGCTGCTCGATGTGCCTCGGCATGAACCCGGACATCCTCGCCCCGGGGGAGCGCTGCGCCTCGACCTCGAACCGCAACTTCGAGGGACGCCAGGGCAAGGGCGGCCGGACGCACCTGATGAGCCCCGCGATGGCGGCCGCCGCGGCGATCGCCGGGCACATCGTCGACGTCCGCGACTGGACGCGGTCCGCCGCATGAAGGCGTTCCGCTCGGTGACCGCGCGCGCGGCGGTGCTCGACCGCCCCGACGTCGACACCGACCAGATCATCCCGAAGCAGTTCCTCAAGCGGATCGAGCGCACCGGCTACGGCGAGTTCCTCTTCTACGACTGGAGGCAGGACCCGGACTTCGAGCTGAACCGGCACGGCTGGGACGGCGCGAAGATCCTGCTCGCAGGCCCGAACTTCGGCTGCGGCTCCTCGCGCGAGCACGCCGCGTGGGCGCTCGAGGACTACGGCTTCGAGGTGGTGGTCGCGCCGTCGTTCGGCGACATCTTCTTCTCGAACTCCGTGCAGATCGGTCTCGTTCCGATCACGCTGCCCGCGTCCGAGGTGAAGGCGCTCATGGAGTCCGTCGCGGACGGCGGCTCGCTCGCGGTCGACCTCGAGCAGCGCACGATCGTCGATCCGAGCGGCCGGACGGTCCGGTTCGAGATGGACCCGTTCGTCCGCCACTGCCTCCTCGAGGGCCTCGACTCCATCGCGCTCACGCTCGAGCGCGAGGACGACATCGCCGCGTTCGAGGCGAGCCACCCGGCGCCGATCGCGACGACCGCGCTTCTGAGCGGTCACTCGTCGAGCACGGGCGCCGCGACGACGCTGTAGCCCTGCGCCTCGAGGAGGCGGGCGGCCTGGGCGGCCTCGGACTCGCCGGTGACGAGGATCGTGAGCGTGCCGCCCCGGTCCGAGGAGAGGTGCTCGAGCTCGAAGTCGTTGACGTTGAGACGCTCCGCGCCGAGTGCCTGGAAGATCCCGGCGAGCACGCCGGGCCGGTCGGGGACGTGCACGCGGAGACGGTGCAGCGCTCCCGCGTCCTCGTATGCGGTGTCGAGCATCTCGCGCCGGTTCTCGCTCGCCTCGCCGATCCAGCGGGCGAGGAAGCCGGCGTCGCCGTCCCCGAGCGCCTTCTCGAGCTGCTCGACGCGGCGGCGGTGCTCCGCGAGGGCCTGTGCGAGCGCGACCCGGTTGTCGAGGAAGATGTCCACCCAGATCCGCGGGTTGGCGCCCGCGACACGGGTCATGTCGCGCAGCGAGCCCCCTGCCGCGGACAGCGGATCGTGGCCGTCGATGCGCGAGGAGCCCGCCTGGTTGAGGAGCACGTTCGCGAGCGCGTGCGGGAGGTGGCTCGTCACGGCGACGAGCCGGTCGTGCGTTCCGGGGTCGATCGCCAGCGGCCTCGCCCCGAGTGCGGCTGCGAACGCGTGCGCCGCGCGATAGCGAGCAGGTTCGGTGGTTGGGAGCGGCGTGAGGAACCAGGTCGCGCCCTCGAAGAGGTCGGTGCTCGCGCGCGCCGGCCCGCGTGCCTCCGCTCCGCAGATCGGGTGCCCGCCGACGAAGCGCGGATCGTCTCCGGCCGCCCGGCAGACCGACGCCTTCGTCGAGCCCGCGTCGGTCACCGTCGAGTCGTCGGCGCGAGCGCGAGCACGTCGTGGACGACCGCCGGCACCGACGCCACCGGAACGGCGACGAAGACGAGCTCCGCCTCGTGGAGGGCGGCCTCGAGCGACTCCGCCGGCGTCACGGCTCCCCGCTCGGCCGCAACCTCGAGCACTCCCGGGTCCTCGTCCCAGCCTGCGACGGACGCGAACCCGGCGCGGTGGGCAGCCAGACCCGCGGACGCGCCGATGAGACCGGTGCCGACGATCGCGAGCCGCATGGCGTGGAGCTAGACGGCTCGCATGAGCTCGGCGACGCGGAACGCGAGATCGAGCGACTGGCGGCCGTTGAGGCGCGGGTCGCAGAGCGTCTCGTAGCGGTGGTCGAGTTGGTCCTCGAGCACCTCGGTCGAGCCTCCGAGGCACTCGGTGACGTCGTCTCCGGTGAACTCGATGTGGACGCCTCCGGGCCACGTCCCGACCTCGCGATGCGACGCGAAGAACCCCTGCACCTCGGCCATGATCGAGTCGAAGTGCCGCGTCTTCGTGCCGGACGGCGTGCGCACGAGATTCGCGTGCATCGGATCGCACGCCCAGACGACGGGGATCTCGGTCTCGCGAACCGCGCTCAGGAGCGGCGGCAGCAGGTCGCGCACGCGCTCGGCTCCCATGCGCGTGATCAGCGTGAGCCTGCCCGGGACGCGGTCGGGGTTGAGCCGCTCCGCGAGCGCGCAGACCCCCTCCGGCGTCGCGGTCGGCCCGAGCTTGACCCCGATCGGATTGCGGATTCCCGAGAAGAACTCGACGTGCGCGCCGTCGAGCTCGCGCGTGCGGTCCCCGATCCAGAGCATGTGCGCGGAGCAGTCGTAGGGCTCCCCGGTCAGCGAGTCCGTGCGCGTCAGCGGTTCCTCGTAGTCGAGGAGGAGCCCTTCGTGGCTCGTCCACACGTCCACCTCGTGCAGCGTGGGCTCGCGCTCGAGGTCGATCCCGATCGCCTGCATGAAGCGCAGCGCGCGCCCGATCTCGCCGGCGAGCGCCTCGTAGCGCTGGCCCGAGGGCGAGCCCGCGACGAACTCGCGGTTCCACGTGTGCACGAGCGAGAGGTCGGCGAAGCCACCCTTCGTGAAGGCACGCGAGGAGGTTCAGCGTCGAGGCAGCCTGGTAGTAGCCGTGGACGAGCCGCTCCGGATCCGGCACGCGCGCCTCCGCGGTCGGCGCGTCCGAGTGGACCACGTGCCCGCGGAAGGAGGGGAGCTCGACGCCGTCGACGACCTCGGTCGCCGAGGTGCGGGGCTTTGCGAACTGCCCGGCGATGCGTCCGACCCGGACGACCGGGAGCGTCGCGCCGTAGGTCAGCACCGCCGACATCTGGAGCAGCACCTTCAGCTTCTCGCGGATCCCCGGTGCCGAGATCTCGCGGAACGACTCGACGCAGTCGCCGGCCTGCAGGAGGAACGCGCGCCCCTCACACACCTCACCCAGGGCGGCGAGCAGCGCCCGCGCCTCTCCCGCGAACACGAGCGGCGGCAGCGCCCGCAGGCGATCCCGCGCGGCAGCCAGCGCGTCGTGATCCGGCCACTCGGGCTGCTGGCCCGCCGGGAAGGAGCGCCAGGAGGATGGCGTCCAGGTTGATTCGGAGATCGTCATCGAGGCTGAGTGTCGCTGGTCATGGGCACGTCGTGCCGCGTCGTCCTTTCGAGGATCGGTGAGGAACGCCCCGCCGGTTGCTGTTCAGCTAGTCCGGCGAAGGCGGGAGGGATGAAGCGCCGGCTAGCTCCGCTGGAGCCAGGCGTACGTGAAGAGCGCAAAGATCGCCCCGGTCGTGCCTGTCACGTGTGGCGTCGCGCTCGTCATCGAGGCCGAGAGGGTAGACGCTCGCGGAGCCTCGGGCAAGCGTCGGTGCCGAGCGGGTCGGCTAGAATCGCCCGACTGCAGGGGCGGTTAGCTCAGTTGGGAGAGCACCAGCTCGACAAGCTGGGGGTCACTGGTTCGAGCCCAGTACCGCCCATGGCTTGAACAAGCCATTCGAGCGATCAAAGAGGCCCCTTCTGGGGCCTCGTTTTGTGTCTGGGTCAGATCTGGGTCAGATCTGACCTCAGCCTCTCGGTGCGGTAGCGGGCCGCGGGCGGTGGCGTTTCTCTGGCGAGCGGGACGCGGAACTCGAAGATCGCTATCACTCGTCCCCATCCAGCCTGAGCAGCGTGCCAGGGCATGCCGTAGCGTGCACCTCGTGGCGCAGAGACCTACCGGCCTCACAGGTGCGGCGGGGGAGTACTACGTGGCGGCCGAGCTTTCGCGCCGTGGATGGCTCGCGACGGTCACGGTCAAGAACGCACCCGGTACGGACGTGCTCGCGCAGGATCCCGAAACGAAGCGAACGCTCGCAATCCAGACCAAGACGTCATCGAGTGGAACCAACTTCACGCTCGGGGAACGCGATGAGCGGACCTACCCACGAGACCCGGGGTGGGTGGTGCTCGTGGGCCTCGCCGGGGAGCTAGAGCGCCCGAGCTTCTACGTGGTCCCGCGTTGCCACCTAGCGGCGATGCTCCACGCCGTGCACCGCTGGTGGCTCGACGAGCCGGGCAAGCGCGGGCAGCCACACGTTGACAACCCGCGGCGGAGCATTTCGCGCGAGGAGATCGACGGGTACCTGGAGCGATGGCACCTCCTCGCGAGGGAACCAGGACGCGCGCCCTACCTCGGTGACCCTTGGTACCTGGAGTTGCTTGAAACCGTTCGTTGGCGTCCCGAGCACGTACCGCGTGCGATGCGCCCACGTTCAAAGCGACCGCGTCTTTGAGCCGGGGGTTGGAGTGCGGGGTCGGGCCTCCTGGACTCTTTACCCCACCCTGAGTAGTTAGTTGAAGAAGACCAGAACGTGGCCGGGCAGTCACTTCTGCTGCCGAGCGCTCGCTTGTGCGACCTGTTATTAGTTCGCTGCCGCCCGGACTGGGCGGTTCATCCTAGAAGGGAGCCTCTGCATGGCAATTGCAGTAGACCTCAACTTCCCCGGAGCGACGGCGGACCAGTACGACGCGGCCGTCAAACTGATCGGTCACGGCGCCGCGGGTACCCCGCATGTCGGGGGCGCTCTCTTTCACTGGGCAGCGGTAACGAGTGACGGTGTCCGTGTCGTCGATGTCTGGGACTCACGAGAACAGTTCGAGCGTTTCTCCCAGGAGAAGATCGTGCCAGCGGTGCAACAGGCTGGTATGCCTGCGCCGGAGATTCAGTTCATCGATGTTCACAACTACTTGGTTGCCGGCTAGATAGGTACTGCCCCGGGGCCTGCCGCACGAGCTGTGCGGCTGGCCCTGCGAGCGCTCTCGTCGGACGTTCGTCCTTGTATGCCCTGACCGCGCTGAGTAGTTAGGCGAAGAAGACCATAACCATCCACGCCGGGGGACGCGCGCCTAGCGGGGCCGGGCGTCTGCCGTAGTGGGACTAGGGGGAAAGCGCATGGATGTGCCGAACTGCCACAACCGTGCTCCATCTTCTCGTCGCGTTGCGGGGGCTTGGGCGGGCAGTCGTCTCGGTCTGGCGCGATCCCGAGACGAAGGCGCTGCCGTTCATCGTCGGCATCTTGCTGCTGACGGGAACGATCTTCTACTGGAGCACTGAGGACTGGACGCTCATCCAGTCCCTCTACTTCTCGGTCGTGACCCTGACGACCGTGGGCTACGGGGACTTCACCCCGACCAGCGATTTCTCACGGATCTTCACGATCATCTACATCTTCATCGGGCTCGGGCTGCTGGTCGCCTTCCTGAGTTCGATCGCCCAGCACTACATGGCGCAGAAGCTCGACGCCGCCGACCGTGTGCGAACGCATCTGAGCGCCCATTCACGCCACGCACAGCCGCCTGATGAGGGCGGATCGCAGTAGAGCCCGACCGCCGAGGATCTAGCCGTCAGCCGACGTCGTGCGACAGCTGATCGATGCAGACCGTGGCCGCGAGGATCAGCGCGTCGTTTTGGTCGGGTGCGATCTCGATGCCGTAGGTGTCCCGTACGCGGAACCACTTCTTCGACACTTCCGCCACCTTGTCGCCGCCACGCTCGATCTTGTACTCGTGGTCGACGATGTTGCCCTTCGCCTGCATCTCCTCACCGTCCTCGACCTCGATCAAGAAGCGGTCGCGGAGGCCGACGAGCGCTTTCTTGACCGTGGCCACGGTCTTCCCGTCGCGCTCGATCTCCATCTTGTCGCGCACGCTGAGCTTCTTCTCCTGGATCGTGAACAGCTCTTCGCCGCCGGGCGACTCGAGTACGAACGTGTCGCGGATCCGGAACGCCTTCCCGTTCACTTTGAAGGCTCGCTCGCCGCCGTCGGTCTCGATCCAGTAGTCGTCACCGATCGCGAACATCTTCTCGCGCATCTGGTACTTCGTCCCGCCGTCGTCATCGTGGCGGCCTCCAAGCGGCATCGCGCGAGTCTCCTCTGTTCGACGGGTCGAGTATAGGCCGGGTTAGGTGGTCATCCACTCCAGAATCGGTGGCGCTTCCGGATCAACAGTCGCTATCGCTCGAGCCGCTTTGCCCCGACGACGTGCGGCCTGTCCAGCTGAGCAGTTAGTTGATCAAGGGCAGAACTCTCTTCAATGGAGAGCGCTACAACAGATGCCAGCTGCGGTCAGCGGAGCGGGTTCGGGCCGGTGGCGGTGACCAGCCGCTGCGGCACCCAGTCGTCAACGTGGCTGAAGCCCTCGAAGCGCCCTTCCTCGTCCTCGACGACGTCGAAGAAGGAGCGACGGTAGAACTTCACGTGGGTGAAGTCCTCGAACAGCACGTAGACCGGCTCGACATCGGGACTCTGGAACTGCTGGCCAGTCAGCACGGCCCGATGCACTCGCGAGAACTCGTCAAACTCCTCACCGACGACAACGCCGAGGTGCTCGAGGCCCATGCGATAGACGCGCTGGTGAACGGGCGGGATGAGCTCGATGCGCGAGACCGGAGTCCCATCTAGGACATCGAGCGGCTCGGCGAGCACGAGCAAGGAGATTGGACGCCCGTTCCAGACCTTCTCGCGGTTCGCCCTCGCATGGCGCTCGAGAAGCGTTCGCTGGTGGACGTACAGGTCCCAGTCGGCGACGCGGACGGCGAGGTGGCTGAGTGCGTACGGTGAGATGTCGATTCCGCGGGCAGAAAGACGGTCGCGCTGCATCGCCGCGAAGGCTCGATAGTCCCCGATGATCTCGGCGATCGGATCAGACGTCGCCACGTGGCATCCTCCTCCGCCATCGTATGAGATGCACGGCGGCGACCGTTCCGTCCCTCCTGCGTGAGCAGTTAGTTGATTAGGGACAGAACGCTCTCAAGCGGGCGCGCTCGCCCATCGACAGGTCAGTCAGGTAGTCGGACTCCCGCGGCGACCTGCTCCTACGGTTCGTAGAAGCCGGTCAGCCTGGCGATTCGCCCGTCCGCGGCGAACTCGACGAAGTCGACACCGGTGAAGGACTCCCCCGTCCCGAGTGTCGCGCTCCAGCGGAACCAGGCCCGGTCGCCGAGGACATCAGGAGCGCTGCTGACGATCGACATCCCCGGGTACTGCTCCAGCTGTGCGTCGATGACGGCTGCGAGCGCTTCCGGGCCGAGCGCACCCTCCGGCACGTCCGGATCCAGGTACAGCCCGTCGTCCGCCCAGATCGTCCGCAGCGACACAAGCCGACTCTCATAGTCGGGAATCGTCCACGCCTCGTCGTAGAGGCGCAGGGCGGCAGTCGGGTCAAGGGTCATGCATCCTCCGTTCGCAAGGGACCTCGCGAACGATCATCTCACAGCACTCGCCCCCTCCCGCCTGAGAAGCTAGTGGGCTAACGACAGAACGGTCTCGAGGGAAGGGGCGCTCACACACGCGAGTGGCACTGAGACGACACGCGCAAAGCGAACGCGGACTGTTACGCTCAGAATCGGCTCGCTCCCCGCACTGTCGTTCATGGACCGAGAGAGGGGAACAGATGTCACGAATCGATGTAGAGGTGGACATTCGCGAGACCCTCGGGATCGTCCCGGAGTTCTTCGCGGAAGTCCCCGACATCCTGATCGAGGCCGAGTGGGGGAGCTTCAAAGCCCTCATGCTGTCCGAGACAGCGATCCCGAACAAGTACAAGGAACTGATCGGGCTCGGCGTCTCGGGAGCCACCCGGTGCAAGTACTGCGTCTACTACCACACGGAGGCGGCGCGCCTCTTCGGCGCCACCGAAGAGGAAATCAACGAGGCGGCGATGGTCGCCAAGAACACGATGGGTTGGAGCACATACCTCAACACGCGCGCCTTCGACTACGACCGCTTCACGAAGGAGTTCGACCAGATCGCAGAGCACGTGCGCGAAATGATGGCGGTCGCCGTCTAGGCGAAGGACGGCAAGGGGCGAGTCTGCGAAGCGGGCGCTACGCCCGCTTCGTTATTCATGAGGTCTGATCGTCGCGTCGTAGTCGCCAAGGACTCGCTCGAGGAGCCGGATTGCCTCGGCCGGAGCGTGCGGATCGTCGAGCATCGCGTCGAGTGCCATGCGCGCAGCCGCGACGAGTGCCGACAGTTCCTGGCTCGTCGCGGTGACGGTGAAGATGTTCTCCCGGGTTCGCTCCACTTTCACTGGGCGGCCCCTTTCGGTTGCACGCATCCTTGCTCGGGGGACATCCACAGCCG
This sequence comes from uncultured Gaiellaceae bacterium, assembly GCA_963754175.1. GTDB lineage: Bacteria > Actinomycetota > Thermoleophilia > Gaiellales > Gaiellaceae > GMQP-bins7. The sequence continues at coordinate 83,743 of CAVWES010000026.1, forward strand.
ACGTTACCCAACCGGATGGTCAAGGGACATTCCCGCACACTCGCGCAGGCGTTCCGTCCCTGACCGACTGAGCAGTTAGTTGGCTAAGGCCAGAACGATCTCAAGCGAGAGGACGCTCGCGCAGGCTGTCGTTTTGTCCCTGACCGACTGAGCAGGGTGCCGGGGCATGCCGTAGCGTTCACCTTGTGCCGCAACGAGCTACCGGCCTCACAGGTGTTGCAGGGGAGTACCACGTGGCGGCCGAGCTTTCACGCCGTGGGTGGTTGCTCGCCACGGTCACCGTCAAGAACGCGCCCGGCACGGACGTGCTCGCGCAGCACCCCGATACGAAACGAACAGTCGCGATCCAGACCAAGACGTCATCGGACGGGATCAAGTTCACGCTCGGGGAACGCGATGAGCGGACCTACCCACGAGACCCTGGGTGGGTGGTGCTCGTGGGTCTCGCCGGGGAACTCGAGCGCCCGAGCTTCTTCGTTGTCCCCCGTTGTCACCTCGCGGCGATGCTCTACGCCCAGCACCGCTGGTGGCTCGCCGAGCCGGGCAAGCGCGGGCAGCCACACACGGACAACCCGCGTCGGGGCGTCGCGCGTGAGGAGGTCGGGGCGTCGCGCGTGAGGGGGTCGAGGGTTACCTGGAGCGATGGGACCTGCTCGCGAGGGAACCTGGGCGCGTGCCGTACCTCGGCGAACCCTGGTACGTGGAACTGCTCCAAACCAAGCGACTGCGTCCCGAGCACGTCCCGCGTGCGATGCGCCCACGCGCGAAACGCTAACTGGACTCTTTACCCCACCCTGAGGAGCGTGTCGGGCCAGAACGCCCCCAGATGCTTGTCTAGATGCCCCCTAGGCGAGAGGGGCCGTTGGCGGCCCCTCTCTGTAACGGTCTGCCCTGTATGTCTATGACTCGAAGTAACCGCAGAATGCGTCGACCGACCCATTGAGAAGCTCGTGCTGGCCGGCCTCAAAGACGACGTCGCCGGTATCGATGTCGAGGATGAGGCGCCCCGCGTCGAGGAGGACGACTCCTGCCCCAGGGACGTGGTATGCGTTGCGGAGTCCGACCCGGATGTCCCCATCACCGCGGGTGATGAAAACGAGTGGGTAGTTGGTGAGGAGCGTCTTTCCGTTCGCCGACGCGGTGGAGGTGAACCTCACGCTCGAGTTCGTGAGGATGGTCTTGACCTCGTTCCCTTCGCTGTCGTAATAGGTCTTGGTCTTGAAGGTGCCGTTCTCCACGAATGTGACATCGAAGCCGAAGTCGGCGCAGATGTCCGAGTCCACGGTGACGGAGTCCACGACAACATCGACCTCGGTCGTCGGCGGAACGGCAAGTGCTGTCGCCGAGAATGCGAGCGGTACAGCGATGAGGGCAAGCGCTAGGAACCATTTACGCATCGGGTGCTCCTTCGGTTGGAGTGCATGACCGAGGATGGGGCGCGCGACGCAGCCAATCGCCGCACGTCAACGAAGGCCAGGAACCCGGAAGCCTCGAACGTCCCGAACTCAACCGCAGTTCGCAGTCCTACCCACCCCCTGGAAGGCGATGCTTCCAGCATGGCCGCGCCAAGTCAATCGCCCAGCTACCGCTCCAAGTGGCGACTTGGCGCGGTGGTCGCCGCCCAGCTAGTTGTGAAATTGCCCTATTACGGCACCACGCCGGTCTGCTGGAGATCAGCGGTGTGAGGGAAGGCGGCGCACGCGCGCGCGTGCGCCGCCTTGGTAACCAGCAGCGCTCTACGCGAACGCGCCGATCTGCTCCGTGTAGTACTCCATTTGGCTCTGGAGCCGTCCGCCGAGGTCTGCTCCGACGACACCAAGGTTGTTGACGATGAGGCTCACGCGGATCGAGAGTTGAGTGAACTCCTCACTGACGCGCAGAGACGCGAGCTTCGCGGCGTCACCTTGGATCAGGATGAAGCCGGTGAGGTCGCCGCCATGCGGCTCGAGGAAGACCGGCTCGAAGCTCTCGATCACGCCCTCCTCCTGCAAGCGGGCGTAGTACCCGAGGGTCTCGGCGAAGAGCTCCGTCGCTTCGCTCTCGCGCCCGCGAACGACCTCGCCCCAGCCGATGAAGAGACCGGCGTCTGCCATATCCCACCTCCAGTTCGTGGCTGTCGGCACGAGCATGACATCCCCTCGCTGCGCTCGCAGTCGCAGCAGCGTTCGAAAGGCCGAACGGGCCGCAGTCCCGAGCACTTGCCCCAACAGTGGCGTTTCGATGACCGCCTGCTTACGCGAACCCCTCCTGAGCTGCCGCGTAGATCACGCCGAGCCGCTTGCCAGAGTCGTTGACCTTCCGCTTCTCGAACTCGCCCACGTACAGGTCGAGCGTCGTGGAGACCTTCGAGTGACCCGCGAAGCGCGAGACCTGAGCCGCATCCGCGCCTGAGCGGATCAGGTGCGTGATCGCAGCGTGTCGAAGGTCGTGGAACGAGAGCCGCTGCAGTCCCTCGGGGTTGAGCCCGGCCCTGTCCGCTGCCTTATCGAGTCCCCTGGCGCTCGCGTTCCGGTAGTAGAGCGCTTGCCCGTCTCGGTCGCGAAGACGAAGTCCTCGGGCTTCGAGTGCCGGGACGCGAGGCTGTGCCGTGCCAGCTCGCGGGCCAGCGCGGGTGCGATGTCGATGTGCCGCTCACCGGCATCCGTCTTCAGGGCGACGACGCAGGCGGGCTTGGCCTTCGTCGCTCGCGAGAGCTGGTGCCGCAGGTGGATCGTGGCTGCGTCGAAGTCGATGTCCTGCCAGCGGAGCCCGAGCAGCTCCGACTGCCTCATGCCGGTGTAGACGGCGGTGAAGATGAGCGTCCAGTAGTTCGCGGGCGCATGGTCGATGAGGAGTGCGACTTCCTCCGCTTCGAGGATCCGAGCCCTCGTGCGGTTCTTCGCGGGCGGCTTCTCGCCGTTCAGCTTGGGCACGGGATTGCTCGCGATGTACTCGTGCTTGACGGCGTGCTCAAGCACGACGTTCAGCACGTTGAGGACGCCGCGCACCGTCCAGTTCGACAGCAGTTCAGGCTGCTCGTTCGGCTTGCGGCGTGGGTTCGTCTTGCGCCTCAGCTCCGCGAGGAATCGCGACGCCTCGCCGACGCCGATGCTCTGGATGCGTCTGCGTCCGAGTGTGGGGCGGATGTGCGTGTTCCACCGCTGGCGGTAGATCTCCAGCGTCCGCTCACTGCGCTGGCCTCGCGAGACCTTGCTTTCGACTTCGATTCGCGCGATCGCTGATCGACTCGGACTAGCGCGCCCGATCGCGTTTGGACTCGAGCGAAGCGAGTCTCTTCGCGAGCTTCTCCCGTTCTCGCGTGGCCTCGCGCAAGCGCCGCTCGGCATCGTCGAGCGAGCGTCTCGTTTCCGCGACCTCCTTCTGCAAAGCCTCGCGGTCCCGTCGCTCGCGGTTCGCGTTCGGAGAAAGTTTCGCTCGCGCCCGCTGCTTCGGCTGCGCTGGCATCGGCACGCCTGCGAAGGCGTCGAACCCGGCCGTCTCAACTTCGTCTGTCAGCGCCCCACGGACGAGTCGCTGCCGTGTGTCTTCGCCGGCAAGCGCACCACGAAGAAGCTCGGCGACACGACGTCGCATCGCCTCGCTCGCGCTCTTTCCTCGTGAGAGGTTGGCGACAGCAACCTCGGCCAGCAGCGCCGACGCTTGCTCCATCTGCTTCAGGATGTCCCGATACTCCTCTGCGTCGCCAGACAGCTGAGCGGGGCCGAGTCGTTCAGCAGCGCCTGCAGCGTCCCTTGCAGCCTGTGGACGATCCCGAGCCGCCCGATTGACTGCCAGCACGACGAGTGGGGGTTTCTTCGTCTCAGCGACTGCGCGGGCCTCGTCGGCCCGGCCCTCGTCTCGCAAGTTGCGAGCGATGCGGGCGCGCTCCTCGACGAACGCTTCGGGCGTGACCGCGAGCAAGCGCTCTACATCCGTGGGGAGTTCCGCCATCTCGTAAGTATTCTCGCGCGCCGTCGGGTGTGATCGTGGGCTCAACCAGTCGGTGGAAGCGCCCGATCTCGCGAGCTACCTGCGGATCCGATCCCCGAGCTACTTGGTTGGGCCGAGACGCTCAACTCCTTGGCTTCACGCCGCGATACTCATACGCTCCGATGTCCGGCCGGAGGTCTCGCGGGCGACCGTCGATGTCTCGCCGGGTTCCGAAGCCCCTGCTGCCGCGATCGATCAGAAGCGTGGAGGCAGCAGTAGGCCGGCCGTGCGGGTCGAGGTGTACTCGCCCGACGCGATTTGGCCACGGCACGCAACTCCGCGCAGCACCACGTTCTCGATCGCTCGCGCGGCGACGCTGCATACGTGGTGCGGATCCTGAATGAGGCCGATGACGTTGTTCGCGAGGAGTGGTCGCTTCCGCCGTTGTAGGCCCCAGTAGACGCCGCTCATCCGGATCGAGCCCGCGTAGCCGTCGATGCGGCGGGCACCCGTGAGGATCGTGTTGTTCACGATGCGCACGCGACGTGGGACCCGCTTCGATCCCTTGCTGCCGACAATGATCGCCACGCGCGCGTGATAACCGGGCACCTTGGGGTCGGTACCGCGAAACACGTTGTTGGCGATCGACACCCTGTCCACTCCGCGGATGAGGTAAAGCTGCGCTGCGCCGAGTCTGTACACGCCGAACGAGTTCCGTTCGACGAGCAGGCGGTTCCCTGACCAGAACGACACGAGGTCCTGGTGGCCGCAGCGCTCATGGTTCATTCGGCACGGAAGCGCGCGCTCGAAGCGATTCCCACGCAGCGTCAGGTCGTAGCCGAAGCGACCATGGACGAAGTCGCATCCCCGGCAGTCGTGGAACCAGTTGTCGACGATCCGGATGTGTCTCGTCCCGTGCTTCAGGTGCAGGCAGTTCGAGAACAGCGGGGAGCGGTCGCCGCAGTGCCGGAACTCGCTGCGCCGGACCGCGACGTGCCTCGACTCGATGATTTGGAGGGTCGCCCGGTTGTGCGTTCCCTTCGCCGTCACGAGCAGGTCGTGCAAGATCGATGTGACGTGATCCGGTGATGCGCAACCACGCGTCCTCTCGGATCGGTGCGATCGTGAGGCGGCTGACGGAAACGTGCTGGGTCCGCTCGAGCAGCAGGCTCTCGACCCGGACGCCACGCTCACCAACGATCCGCAACGGCTTGGCGGAACGCGAGCCGACAACGAGCTCGCCGCCGTAGTAGTTGCGGCGCAGCTTGATGGTGCCGCCCGTATCCCGAAGCGCCCTTACCGCGGCGGCGAACTGGGCGCCGTTCCCCACGTGGATCGTTGCGATGTTGGCGTCGGCGGACAGCGGAACGACGAGCCCGAGCAGGACGAGGACGACGAGTGCACGTAATCCCGAGATGCTGATCCCTCCTTCCGTCCAGCCGGTCCGCACCGTGGTTCCTGGCCAAGCCTCGCTTGCGCGTCGAGCGAGGTCAATGGGCGGCTTCCATGTTCGTCACGGAATCAATCTCCGGTTGGCCCGGACGCGGGCGCCCCTGAATTCGAACCCCTCCCACCGGAGCACGACGGGCTTCACCCTCCACCTGCAGAGTTGTAACGTAGTCGGAATGCGTCGAATGGCAGTCGGTTCGGTGCTAGGCCCAGTCGGCTTTCTTCTCGTCTTGATCGCCGTGTTCGCCGGACGCCGAGTCGGCGGCTGACGAGTACACGTTCGGGTGGGAGCAGAAAGCGGGCGTCGTGATCGGCTGCACCGCCATCTGGCTTTCGTGCATGGTGCTGAGCGGCTGGAGACCGCGTACTCCGATGAACGGAGAGGCACTAGGTGCCCTCCGCGCCGTGCTGCGAAGCGCCCAGGCCACCGCCTCCCAGAGCACCTGGTTCGAACTCTCGCAAACGCGCACAGTCCGTCGCCTCGGCGTCGTTCAGGCCGTCGTGATCCTCGCGACAGCTCTCTCGCTGCTTGTGTTCACATCGGCCCCGTGGTACACGGCGGTTCTCGCAGCTCTTGTGCTCTCGATCGGGCTCAATCTCGCGATCTCTCGCTTTAGCCGCTCGGCGTTACGCCGGGAGCGCAGGCGGCGTTCGCGCTAGTTCCTCTCGACCTGCGGATCGGAGGAGCGCGAGCTCGAGGCCGGCGAACCTCAAACTAGCTTCGCGCAGAATTAGGGCTCACTCCCAGATCTTTGACGGCAAACAGCTGCCACACGCCGGGCACCCCCTTCAGCGCATGCTCGCCTCTGTCTGCGAACTCGATGCCCGAGCCCGCGACAAGATCTCTGACGGTGCGAGAGACGAGCACCTCGCCTGATCTAGCAAGCGCGGAGATCCGTGCCCCGGTCGCAACGGCAATCCCGGGGCTGGCTCTTGGTGCTCGCCCTCCTGGGCGTGCCGCCCCACCTTCGTTGCGCTCGCCCTGAGCATCCACGGTCGCGGGCATCCATGGCGGTGGCTCGGTGCGTCGGCGGCGGTGTACGTCGTCTGGTTCGTCGTCGGTCCCGCAGCCTGAGAGCGGTCGGTCACGCCGCGATCACCTCGAGTGCGCTCGTCCTCGGCGCATAGTGTGCGTAGGTCGATGTCCGGATTCAACCTCTTCGTGCTCGTGGTCATCCTGGCTCTGCCGGCAATCGTCGTCGCGCTCGTCGTCCTCGTGCGGAACCGCGACAAGCCGACGCGACAGCGCGACCTCTAGGTCCTCTTAAGCGCTCATCTGGATCGGGAGGCACTAGGCAGCTCTACGGGGCCGAGTGGTCAGGTTGGAACGACGCCGGGGCCCTCGTCCTGACCACGCCTGAAACTGGCGATGAGTACGTAAAGGCTCAGCGCCAGCACCCAGGCCGGGAAGAGCAGCTCGACCCAGGAGACGAAGCCAACCGCCACCATGAGTAGAACGCCGGTCGCGTACCCAGCTATGACGAGCCATGTAGGCGCGAGACGTGAGCGCAGCAGAATCGTGGAGGTTGCGAGCGTGAATACCGCGGCCATCCGCATCGCGTAGTCCACGAGCTCGTGGGCGGTCCGGTGCCCGACAGCCCATGCGCCGGAGGAGATTGCGTCCCCGCCCAGCCCGACACTCGTCACGAGCCCAGCTGCGATCGCCGCAGCAACGAAGAGCATGGCCACGAATAACAGTCCGCTCCCCAGGAAGACCGTGGCGAAGAATCGATCTTCCGCGTCCCCGACGCGGTCGCGCACGACGCCGACAAACCAGAGAAACGCGATCCCGGAGAACGGCACGAAGCCGAGCGCGAGCAGCACAGAGTCCCGCCGCGAACCGTCCGAGAGCCAGTCGCCGGCGTCATCGGGATCTGCGGGGATCGCTATGCGCATCAGCACGAGAGCGACTGTGATCAGGACGGAGAAGGCAATACTTGCAAGCGCAGCCGATCGAGGCGTCCTGATCGCACGGGCCACTTCGGTCTCGCCGGCCTTGTACGCATGCGTGGTCAAGGACTCACACCGTTGCGCCTCGGCGGCTCGCTGTCGTCGTTGCGGGCGATCCAGTACGCACGAGTCACCGGCCACACCGACCCGACAATGACCGCGCGGCGCCGTGACACGACGCGGCGCCGATCCTACGATTCCGCGTCGGGGTCAGCGCGACGCCAACGGTTCCACGGCCACATGCCGTCCATCTCGACCTCGAGCGAGAAGCTGAGCAGGATTCGTACGATCACGATCACGGCCAGCACAACAACGCTCTCGATCGTCTGCTCGACGATGATCGTCAGGACGATGTCGGCCACGATCAGCACCTCGAGGCCGAGCAGGATGCAGCGACCCAGCTGGCGACGAAGCGCCTCGTAGGAGCCCGCCCTCTTCGCAGGGTTGAGCATGCGCGGGACATAGATGGCGAAGACCACGAGGCCGCCGAACACCATGATCGAGGCCCCCACGGCCTCGACAACCTTGACCGCATCGTGAACGGTCTCCTCGTATGACATCGACGGGCAACGCTATCAACGTGCCTGCGCCACAAACCCGCGTGAAATAGTCTCCACGGGTTGTGCCGTTGTCCATCGACGAACGACGGACATTCTAAGAACGGAGGTCGAGATGCTTGTTGCTGCAAGCGGCGTGTGGCTTTGGACGATCCTCGCCATCGTGATTTGGATCGCGATCGCGTTCTGGCCCGCCCGGGTTGCCGCCCGTAAGGGGCACAGCTTCATCCTCTACTTCCTCTTCAGCCTGCTCTTCTTCCCCGCGGCTCTCATCGTCGCGTACTTGGTGTCCGACAAGAGGGCACCTGCAACCGCGTAGTCGCCTACGCAGCAAGGAGGATCTTCATGACCGAGGTCACGTCCGAAGCCGTAAACAGAACACCGATCTCGACACACTGGGTCCTGTCGACTATCTCGTCGTCGAGTTTCCGGCCGGCGCGAGCAACTTCACGGGCGAGATGGCCAAAGAGCTGCTCGCGCTGGTCGACGCGGGGACGATCCGGGTGATCGACGTGCTGATTCTCACCAAGAACGAGGACGGTTCCGTCGACGCGATGGAGCTCTCCGACATCGAAGAGCTCGGAGCACTGCAAGCGGTCGAGGCTCAACTCGCCGAGCTCCTGGCCGCCGACGACGTCGAGGACCTCGCCGCCGCCATGGAGCCGGGGAGCACTGCGGGAGTGCTCATCTGGGAGAATCTGTGGGCAGCGCCATTCGCATCAGCCGCGCGGCGTTCGGGTGGTCAGCTGATCGCGAACGGACGGATTCCTATTCAGGCGATCATCGCCTCCATCGAGGCCGATGAAGCAACTGCGACCGAAGGAGACTGAAATGCCACTCGGACCAGGACGTGTAGGAAGAGTTGGCGTCATCGGCCACCCGGTGGCGAAGACCGCGGTCGTGGCGAAGGCCGTTTCACCTGGCCCTTCGCCGGTTGCGAAAACCGCAGTCGTGGCCGCGGCCGTGACACCCGGGAGGGCGGGGCGCCGGCGGCGAATCTAGATCCGGTTCGTCGAGCGGAGCGGGGCGTGAGTTGTGCGCAAACGAGCTGACGGATTGACTCGGCAGAAAGCATGCGCCCACCGCTACGGCGCAGGGCAAGACACTCGAGATGCTGTTCAGCGATCGCAAGTCGTGGCAAGGAAAGGCGGTATGGGTTTGAGTACCCCCGAGATCCAGAGAGATGTTCTTCCGATTCCTGACCGGCCGTACGACGGGCCGTTGCCCCTCGACGCGAAGGACCCGGAGGCAAAGTTCCCGCCGATCGAGCCGCTGCAGCCGCCCGGCGGAGCGCCGAACGTTCTTGTCATCTTGCTCGACGACGTCGGCTTCGCCGCTTCGAGCGCATTCGGCGGGCCGTGCGCGACGCCGACGGCCGAGCGGCTCGCCGGGAACGGTCTCAAGTACAACCGCTTCCATACCACGGCGCTGTGCGCTCCGACGCGGCCTGCTCTGCTGACCGGCCGCAACCACCACACGGTCGGGATGGGCGTCATCACCGAGCTCGCCACGTCGGCGCCCGGGTACAACTCGATTCGCCCCAACACCTGTGCGCCGCTGGCGCAAACGCTGCTGCTGAACGGCTATTCGACGGCGCAGTTCGGCAAGTGCCACGAGGTGCCGGTCTGGCAGACGAGCCCGATGGGCCCGTTCGATGCCTGGCCGACCGGCGGCGGTGGGTTCGAGTACTTCTACGGCTTCATCGGCGGCGAGACGAATCAGTACTACCCGGCCATCTACGAGGGCACGACGCCGGTGGAGCCGGAGAAGACGCCCGAGGAGGGCTACCACTTCACCGAGGACATGACCGACAAGGCGATCAAGTGGGTTCGCCAGCAGAAGGCGCTCATGCCCGACAAGCCGTTCTTCGTCTACTTCGCGCCGGGCGCCGACGCATGCGCCGCACCACGTCCCGACGGAGTGGTCGGACAAGTACAAGGGCCGCTTCGACCAGGGCTGGGACGCGCTGCGCGAGGAGATCCTCGACGCGCCAGAAGGAGCTCGGCGTCGTTCCCCCGGAGGCGGAGCTGACCGCACGACACGAGGAGATCCCCGCCTGGGAGGACATGCCCGACGAGCTCAAGCCGGTGCTCGCGCGCCAGATGGAGGTCTACGCCGGCTTCCTCGAGCACACCGACCACCACATCGGGCGGCTGGTCGACGCGCTCGACGACCTCGGCGTCCTCGAGGACACGCTCGTCTACTACATCGTCGGCGACAACGGCGCCTCCGCCGAGGGCACGATCAACGGAACGTTCAACGAGATGTTCATGTTCAACGGCGCCGCTGCGCTCGAGACGCCCGAGTTCATGGCGTCGCGCATCGACGAGTTCGGCACACCGACGGCCTACAACCACTTCGCGGTCGGCTGGGCGCACGCGATGGACACGCCCTACCAGTGGACGAAGCAGGTCGCCTCGCACTGGGGCGGGACGCGCAACGGCACGATCGTGCACTGGCCGAGCGGGTTCACCGCTCGCGGCGAGGTGCGCTCGCAGTTCCACCATGTGATCGATGTTGCGCCGACCGTGCTCGAGGCCGCAGGGCTGCCGCAGCCGACGGTCGTCGACGGCGTCGATCAGCAGCCGATCGAAGGCACGAGCATGGCGCTACTCGTTCGACGGCGCGACCGAGGCCGATCGCCACGAGACGCAGTACTTCGAGATGTTCTGCAACCGCGGCATCTACCACCAGGGCTGGACTGCGGTCACCCGCCACTCGACACCGTGGGTGATGGGGCGGCCGCTGCCTCCGTTCGAGGACGACGTCTGGGAGCTCTACGACACCGGGCGACTGGAGCCAGGCCCACGACCTGGCCGCCGAGATGCCCGAGAAGCTGGCCGAGCTGCAGCAGCTCTGGCTCGAGGAGGCGCGCAAGTACAACGTGCTCCCGCTCGACGACCGGCGCATCGAGCGATTCGACGCCGAGCTCGCCGGCCGGCCGGAGCTCGTGAAGGGCAACTCGCAGCTGCTCTTCGGCGGCATGGGCCGACTGAGCGAGAACAGCCTCCTCAACATCAAGAACAAGTCCCATGCGGTCACGGCCGAGGTCGACGTGCCCGAGACGGGCGCCGAGGGCGTGATCATCGCCCAGGGCGGCGCCTTCGCCGGCTGGAGCCTGTACGCGAAGGACGGGCGGCCGACCTACTGCTACAACCTGCTCGGCCTGCAGCGCTTCAAGATCGAGGCCGACGCCGCGATCCCGCCCGGAGAGCACCAGGTGCGAATGGAGTTCGCCTACGACGGCGGCGGGCTCGCCAAGGGCGGCACCGTCACGCTCTACCTCGACGGCGACAAGGTCGGCGAGGGCCGCGTCGAGGCAACCGTGCCGATGATCTTCTCCGCGGACGAGACCGCCGACGTCGGCGCGACACCGCGTCCCCGGTCAGCGACGACTACGACGGCGAGACCAGCGTCTTCACCGGCACGGTCAACTGGGTGCAGATCGACCTCGGCGAGGACGCCGAGGACGCCGACCACCTGATCACGCCCGAGGAGCGCCTGCGCGTCGCGATGGCGCGCCAGTGAGGCCGTGAGCGGAGAAGGATGCTGCACACCGTCGCGCCCGGGCGACGGGAGCGTAGTGACGGAGGCGTTCCCGACCGTGGCCGGGAACGCCTCGCTGGACGGAATGGTGCTCCTGGGGGGCGGATCGTTCGCGATGGGCGCAGAGGACGCGTGGGCGTATCCGGACGACGGCGAAGGCCCAGTCCGCGACGTGCGGATAGGCAGCTTCTGGATCGACGCGTGCGCAGTCTCGAACGCCCAGTTCAGTCGAGTTCGTGGACTCCACCGGATTCGCGACCGAGGCCGAAGGGTTCGAGTGGTCATTCGTCTTCGCTGGCTCCTCCCCGACGACTTCCCGCCGACGCAGGCGGCTGCGCAGGCGCCCTGGTGGCGCAAGGTCGAAGGTGCGGACTGGCGGCATCCAGACGGCCCTCAGTCGAGTCTCGACGGGCGGCTCGACCACCCCGTCGTGCACATCTCCTGGAACGACGCCCAGGCGTACTGCGCGTGGGCGGGGAAGAGGCTCCCGACCGAGGCAGAGTGGGAGTTCGCTGCACGCGGGGGGCTCGCGCAGCAGGTGTTTCCCTGGGGCGACGAACTCGAGCCGGACGGCGAGCACCGGATGAACGTCTGGCAAGGAGACTTCCCGGGTTCGAATACGGTCGCCGACGGCTACTACGGAACCTGTCCGGTCGACACGTTCCCCGCGAACGGGTTCGGCCTCTACAACACCACCGGCAACGTCTGGGAGTGGACGGCCGACTGGTTTCATCCCTCGTTCCGGGAGCGCGATTCGACCATCGACCCCAAGGGTCCGCCGCGAGGTACGAGCAAGGTGCAAAAGGGTGGGTCCTATCTCTGCCACCACTCGTACTGTCGGCGGTACCGGGTCGCCGCGCGAAACGCCAGCACGCCCGACAGTTCGACGGGCAACGTGGGCTTCCGCTGTGTGCGGGACGCGTAATGCGACGCCGTTAGGCGAGGGAACGGTGAGTCAAGCTGGACTCGAACCTCCCTGTTAGCGGCTGCTATTTCTCCAGGAGGTGTGACCCAGGTGTGCACACTGGTGCAGAAGCTCAACTGCTGACCCCGCCTTCCCGTACGAGTCGGGGGTCACCGGATTGTCGCCAGCGATTTCGTTCGCCTGGCTAGCTACGGCAGCTTGGGTTGTCGCCCGCAGAGAAAGAGAAGGTGGTTGACGCGGTGAAGCGGGCCGCAGGGACGCGGACGGCGCGATCGAAGAAGGACGACTGTGCCGGAAGACCCAGGTGCGAAAAGGGCCGCTAGGCCGACTTCCCGCTTCGACGAGCGCATTAAGCGCGTGGTGGCAACCCGTCGCATTTTCCCGGTCCTCCTTGTTGCAACGGTGTCGCTGGCGGTGCTCGCGGGTTTCATTGCGACGCTTGTCGATCAAGAGGACTTTCCGACGTTCGGCGTCGGCGTCTGGTGGGCGATCGTCACACTTGCGACTGTCGGGTACGGAGACGTCGTGCCTACCAATTCCTGGGGACGGGTCGTCGGGAGTGCAACCATCATCGTTGGCGTCACGTTTCTCTCCTTCCTGACCGCGATCGTGACGTCGCTCTTCATCTCTATCGAGGAGGAAGAAAAGGCGGTTGGGGAAAGGGAGCTACGAGCCGCGAGCGAGGCGGAGACTCGTTCGCTCCTCCTGCGCCTTGACGAGCGTCTGGCTGCAATCGAGGCAAAGTTGGAGCGGTAGCGGGGCACCAAACACTGCTTCCTCCGGGTTGCGATCAGCCAGCGGCTGATCGGGTTGATCATGGCCTTCGGCTCCGGAGTACTGATCAGCGCCGTTGCCTACGAGCTCGTCGACGAGGCATTCACGACCTCAGCCGGGGACGGCGGGGTCGCGCTCGGTCTCATCGCGGGCTCGGCTGTCTTCTTCGGCGCCGTTACACCGGCCGTCTAACGAGGCTCCGGTGACCCTGCTACGCGAAAGCCGCCGCGCACGACGCTTGCGTGCGCGGCGGCCTTGATCCAGGAGGCCCGTCTACTCGAGCGGTCTCTCGGCCTGACTCTCGCTCCAGCGTGCGGTCAGCGCATAGAGCACGACGATGCTCAGGGCTATCCCCGTCAGTGACCAGAGCGTGTTCTGCGTGTTGCCGAGGAAGCCGAGCTGGGCGAAGAAGTTCAGACCGACGACGACGATCGCGAACCAGCGCGCCCACCCCTGCCCCGCGAGCAAGCCGAGACCTGCGAGAACGAGCAGCACTCCCCAGATCAGCATCGTCCAGCCCCAGCCCGTCAGGTCGAAGACGAGGAAGCCCGACCCAGTGGGCACGTAGTACTCGTCCTCGAACAGGGCGATCAGGCCCTGAAAGAAGTCGATCCCGCCGATGATCACCATCAGAATGCCGGCGAAGCCGATCCAGCCCGCCATGCTCTTCGAGTTCATCCCTACCTCCCTTTCGAAAGCAGCGTCCTAGGGAACCCACGCTGCCTTCGCGTCTGACGGCCTTGGAACAGTCGCACTTTGTTGCCGAGGATGCAATCGCCGGATGGCCGATCCGGACTAGCGGAACGCGCCGATACCGCGCCGGGCAAGGCGGACGCTACGCTCGCACCGCGGGTCGCCGTGCCTACGCACTCTGGGGCTCTGGGCCCGTCCCCGCCTCACCTGGACTCTCCAGGCGGTGCTCGGGCTCGACGCGCGCGGTCGCCGGGCTTGTCTGCACTCCCTCCTTGCGGACGCGCAGGTCGTAGAAGAGAAGCGTGATGATGATGCCGGCCGCGGGCAGCACGAAGACATACACGAGGGCGGAGACGAGATTGATGAAGCCCAGGGACGCAGCGGTGACGAACATCATCGCGACCCCGATGATCGGCCCGAGGAGAGCCACGGTGCCGTTCACGAGTGCGCCGACCGCGAAGACTCGCACTCCTGCCGCGCACCAGCTCGCCGCTCCGCTTCAGGCCGGACGTTCCTCCACGCTCCTCGATCACGATCGACTGCAGCGTGACGCCTTGCGGATGAGGTAGACGATGGCGATCGGGATCCCGATCACGGTGACGATCAACAGGCCCGCGACGATCGTCATGCGCAGCGTCGCCCAGGCGAGCGGGAGCAGCGCCGGAAGGATGCCGCGGTAGGCGGCGAGAGCGTCGGGCTGCTCGCCTTCGTCGATCCGCTCGAGTGCCTCGGCGCACGCCGCATACACGAGCGTCGCAGCGATCAGCGTCGTGAAGGCGCCGAAGAGCACGGCGGCGAAGGCACCGATGACGGGATCCTCCACAGCCACGTCCGTGAGGGCGGACAACCCAGTCACGCCGAACAGGAGATTCTGCATGATCGCTGCAAGCGCTCCGAGCGGGATCGCCATCAGCCCGATCCCGAGGAAGAGTGCCGGCCGGCTGCGGTACATGCGGAACCCGGCCCGGTAGATCTCACCGACGTCGCGCCGCTGCCGGATCGGAGCGGGCAGAGCAGGCGACCAGTTCGTCCGGCGCGAGAGCCAGACGGCGAAAATCGCGATCGAGGCCAGGATCCCGAGCACGAAGAACGGGTTGCGCAGGAAGCGGATGTAGATCTCAGACCCCTTCTCGACTGCGGCGCAGAAGAATCCGGTTGCCGTGGGCGCGACCGAGCTCGAGGCGGGGACCTGCACGCTGTCCGGCCGCCACTCCTCGTCGACCCAGGTGATCGGCTTCGTCCACTGGCCCTTGAACGTCGGGCCGGTCGGCCCGCTGTTCGGCCCGGACACCTCCTGTCCCCAGTGTCCGAGGTAGCCGAGCCAGGCGAACGGGTCGTCCGGCCCGGTCGCCTCTGCCGGCACCACGACGACCTGTGTTTGCTCGTAGCTGGTCGGCCCGCGCGTGTCGTCACAGCCGAAACCGGTCTGTGCGCTGTGACCTAGATAGAGCGACTGGACGAACTGGTTGGCGTGCGAGCCTGCACCCGGGTAGACGACTGGGTGTTCGCCGCGCTTCTCGAGCTTCGCGTCGTCCCAGGTCGCGCTCTCGGCTCCCTCGTGCTGGGAGTAGCCGACGAGCTCAGGCGTCTTGGCCTAGCGCCTCCTCCGCAGTCGGGGCGTCGAAGACGAGCTGGATCATCTCCCAGTCGCTCTCGTGCTTGTTGTTCCAATCGTTGAAGGGGTAGTAGAGCCAGTACTGGAGTGCGAGCTTCCCCTCCTCCGCGACGATGTGCGCATACGCCGTGGTCGCCTTCCCGGCGGCGATCCTGTTGAACCACTGCTCGTAGCTGCAGCCGGCATCGAGCGGGTCACCCGGGAAGTCGAGCCAGTACTCCTCGTCCTTCCCGTACAGGTCGGCTGCCGTCGGCGCCTGCTTCACAACTTCTCCGTCAGGCCCGAGCAGGACGACGTCGGATTGCCCGAGCACGGTCTCGACCGGCACCGGCCGGTACGGCTCGCCGGTCTCCGCGCACGGCTCGTGCTGCTTGAGCCCAACGACGGGCGCGTATTTCTCGGCGAGCTGCTGCTCGACGCCGTCGGCACCAAGGGCCGCGGCGGGAACCAGGAACGCCGCGAGACCCGCGATGGCTAGCGCTGCGCGTACGCTCATCCGCGCGATACTACGAGGCCTTCCCGGTCGGAGCCCCTCGCAGCAGGCGATACTCCTGGTCATGGCATCAAAGGACGAGGAGCAGCGCTCCGGACTCACCAACGCGGCCGGTCGGGTCGCTTTCTACCCGGCACGGGCAGCCGCACGCGCCTGGCGTGGGCCGCTCGAAGAGGCGGTAGACGAAGTGCTGTCCGCGCCCGAGATCGCCCGCGTCCTCGACCGGGCCCTCGCCGGTTCGCTGCCGGAGGAGATTGCGCGTTCGCTAGTCCGCCACCGCGTGCTCGAACGGATCGCTGCCGAGCTCGCCGCGAGCGGAGAGCTGGAGAGGCTCGTCAATGCTGCGCTCGCGAGCCCGCAGACGCTCGAGCTCACCGACAAGGTGCTCGCAAGCGACCAGACGCAACGCGCTCTCGGCCACGTCGCCTCGAGTCCCGAACTCCGGGACGCGATCGCCCGACAGACAACCGGTCTTGCCGACGAGGTGATCGGCGGGGTTCGTGCCTCCGCCGCGCGACTCGACGATCGGGCCGAACAGGTCGTCCGCCGCCCTGCGCGAACCGAGCGCCCTCTCTACGGCGGGGTCGCGACGCGCGCGATCGCGCTCGCGGCCGACGCAACAGTGACGCTCGTGCTCTTCATGTCGGTAGTCGGGATCGCGGCGCTCGTCGCATCGCTGGTCGGAGGCTTGCGTCCGGAATGGCTCGTAGGCGCACTGCTCGCATCCGGCTGGCTGCTGATCGCGGGAACGTACTTCGTCCTCTTCTGGAGCTCGGCAGGGCAGACGCCGGGGATGCGTCTGCTCCGTGTGCGTGTCCACGGCCCCGGAGGCAACCCTCCGTCGATCGGTCGATCGCTCGTGCGCCTGGTCGGGCTCGTGCTCGCAATCGTGCCCTTGTTCGCGGGCTTCATTCCCGTGTTGTTCACCGAGCGGCGCCGTGGGCTTCCGGACTTCCTCGCGGGAACCGTCGTCGTCTATCACGACACACGCGCCTAGTCTTCATCCGCCACCCGAGAAGGAGAACCCGATGCCTAGCGACCGACGCGCCGACCTACGGCCATTCCACTTCCTGGCAGCCCGAGCGTCCCCGCTTGAAGGTGTTCCCGCTCGTCATTTCGTGGATCGCCACTGGCGTCGCGTTGATGGTGGCGGCGTGGGTCCTGCCCGGCGTCGACATCAAGAGCTTCTGGGGTGCGCTCGTCGTCGCGGCGATCGTCGCTGCGTTGAACGCGATCATCCCACCGGTGCTCGCCGCGCTGCGTTTGCCGCTGACGCTCGTGCTCGGCTTCCTGCTCGTTCTGATCGCGGACGCTCTCATCCTCCTGCTCGCCGCCGAGGTGTCCGAAAACGCGTTCACGGTCGACAACTTCGGGTGGGCTCTCCTCGCGGCATTCGTCGTCGCTGCGGTGAGCGTGGTGCTCGCGGTTCTTCTCGGCTCGGACGACACGGGGTCGATCCGCATCGCGCACAGGATCGCGCGCCGGCAGGGAATCATCGCCAGCACGGACGTCCCCGGGATCGTGTACCTCGAGATCGACGGCCTCGCAAAGCCCGTGCTCCAGCGCGCGATGCGCGACGGGAATGCTCCGAACATGGCGCGCTGGGCGCGCACTACCCACCGTCTCGCCGAGTGGGAGACCGATCTCTCGTCGCAGACGGGTGCCAGCCAGGCGGGCATCCTCCTGGGATCGAACGAGGACATCTCCGCCTTCCGCTGGGTCGAGAAGGAGACGGCCACGATGATGACGTGCTCGGCGCCGCCCGACTGCGCGGAACTCGAGCGCCGGCTCGGGGCGGGCATCGGCCTCCTCGTCGACGGCGGCGCCAGCCGCGGCAACCTGCTCTCCGGCGAGGCGGAGGACGTGATCCTCACCGTCAGCCGGATGGACGCGGAGAAGAAGTCGAATCCCGGCTACCGGGCGTTCTTCGCGAACGGAGACAACGCGACTCGCACGCTCGTCCTCTTCGGCTGGGAGGTCATCCTCGAGTGGGTCGCGGCTCTTCGGGCGATCCGCCGCGACGTGCAGCCGCGCGGCCACCGTGGCGGCATCTACCCGCTGATGAGGGGCGCGCTCTGCGTGTTCGTGCGCGACCTCATCGTGTCGGGCGTGCTCACCGACATCATGCGCGGGCGCCCTGCTATCTACGCGACGTTTTCGAGCTACGACGAGGTCGCGCACCATTCGGGACTCGAGCGCGCCGACACTCTTGAGGCACTGCGCAAGCTCGACGACCACTTCGGGTACATCGAGCGCGCCTGCCACTACGCCCCCCGGCCGTACGAGATCGTGGTCCTCTCCGACCACGGGCAGACGCAGGGTGCGACCTTCAAGCAGCGAAACGGCTACGGCCTCGACGAGCTCGTCGAGCGCTCGCTCGCGCGCGGCGAAGTCTCCGGCATCGCGGGTGGAGACGAGCAGAACGCGATGGTCGGTCTCGCCGTCACCGAGGCGACCGGTACGACGTCGGACAAGAAGCGTCCCAAGAACGACGTGTCCGGTCGCGACGTCGTCGTGATGGGCTCGGGCAACCTCGGCCTCGTCTACCTGATGGAGGAGCGTCGTCGGCTGACGCTCGAGGAGATCGACGAACGGCACCCCCAGCTCGTGCCCGCTCTGCGCGCACATCCCCACGTCGGCTGGCTGCTCGTCCGCTCCTCCCAGCACGGCGCCCTAGCGCTTGGTGCGAACGGCACCCACTACCTCGCGCAAGGCCGCATCGAGGGGGAGGACCCGCTCGCGCACTTCTCGCCGCACGCGCCGCAGCACCTGCTCCGCACCGACGGTTTCGAGCACGTTGGCGACATCATGGTCGGAAGCTTCTACGACCCCGATCTCGACGAGGGCTGCGCGTTCGAGGAGCTGATCTCGTTCCACGGAGGCATCGGCGGGCTCCAGACGCGTCCCTTCATCCTCCATCCGACGCACCTCGAGGTTCCGACGGGACCGATCCTGGGCGCCGCGAGCGTGCACGGCATCCTCGCCGGCTGGCGGCGTCAGCTCCAGGGCGGCGGCGACCCGGCCGACCCGGCACATGACGGGGGCACGCCGGTGCCCGACACCGTTGAGCAACCGGTCGGGCAGGCGACATAGCGCGCATGTTCGCGCCGCTACGTGAGCCTCAGAACGTGTCTGCCGAGGCGGCCGGGTCGGACGCACGACGGAAGCGCAGCGTCCGCAGCGTGAGCAGGATCGCCGTGAAGCCCACGATGACGTTGACAAAGGTGAGGGTCAGCTTCATGCCGACGCTGAAGGCCAGGAGCGCCGAACGCGATGCGCTGCCACGGAGGGTGTAGACGAGAAGCGCCTGCTGTGTCCCGATCCCACCGGGGCTGATCGGCACGACCGTGGCGAGGCTCTCCGCCGCCTGCACCAGCAGCACGTTGCGGGCCGACTGCTCGATCCGAAACGCGCCGAGCATGAACCAGATCGTCGCGAGGCGAAGCGCCCACTCCGCGAGCTGCCAGGCGACGACGGTGCGGAGCCACCGTGCTGGGGTGCGGACTACGGTGAATGCCTGGCGGACACGCTGTCTGAACTCGGCGACGTTGGCTCGGATCCAGAAGGCGAGGGCGATGACACCGAAGACGACGCCGAGGAGCGCGAACTCGGCGACAGTCTCGTGCCGAAGGAACCACGCGAAGTCGAAACTCGGCAAGTACGGGAGCACGTCGAGGCTGGGCAAGACGCCCTGCGTCACCGCCCAGGAGAAGAGCGCGCTCACGCAGAGCGCATCGACGATCGCCAGTACGAGGCTCGAGCTGACGAGTGTGGTGTACGTCGACCCCTTGATCGCACGATGCGCCATCGTGAGGCGGAGGACGTCTCCGATGCGGGCGGGGAAGAGCGCGTTGACCCCAGCGCCCGCGACGTACGCGGCGTACAGGGGCAGCCAGCCGACGCGTGTGTCGGGATAGGCGGCCACGAGGACATTGCGCCACGCACGGCTCGCACAGATGGTCTTCGTAAGGTGACAGCCGAGCGCAAGCGCAAGCGCGACGCGATGGACAGAGGCAAGGTAGTCCCAGAACGCGGAAACGGCATCGAGGACGGTTTCCACGCGCTCACGCTACCCGTGTTCGGCACGACCGCCCATAGCGCCGAACTGGACAATCCGAGACCGACCTGATCGGGAAAGTAGGTCGATGCGTTGCTCGCTCGGGCCAACGAAGCCGGGGCGACGCTCACCGTCTTCGGCCACGACCGCCCGTGGGGGATCTACGCGGGCTACTTCCGTGATCTCGACGGACACCTGTGGGAGGTCATGTGGAACCCTCGGCTCGACATCAGCAGGTCGAGCTGACGACGACTCTCCGACTCGGCCTAGACTGACGTTGCCCGGGCGCTGCGTGAGGTCTCCTGGTGCTGCTGGGGCCGCCCCACCCTTCCCCCGGCCCCACATTCCGATGCCCGCGAGGCTAGCGCTGCGCTCGGGCGATCGCCCTCGACGAAAGTACAGAGTCGCCTGGCTATCCTCGGAGGCCAAGCGGCTGGGACGCACGGAGGTGATTCGAAATGGCTGAGAGGAAACCCGCAGAGAACGGCACGCAGAAGTCCGCGAAGGGCACCACCGCGAGCGGCAGGACGTCCAAGGGATTCACGGACGAGGAACGAGCTGCGATGAAAGAGCGCGCTCGAGAGCTGAAGGCGGAAGCGCGCGCGGACAAGAACAAGGCGGACGGGGAACGTGACGTGCTCGCGAAGATCGCCGAGATGAAGGGACCGGATCGCGCCATGGCCAAGCGGCTCCATGCCATCATCACGGCCAGCGCGCCGGCCCTCTCGCCGAAAACCTGGTACGGGATGCCCGCGTATGCCAGGGACGGCAAGGTCGTTTGCTTCTTCCAGAGCGCGCAGAAGTTCAACACGAGGTACGCGACGCTCGGCTTCAGCGACGCAGGCGAACCTCGACAAGGGCGCCATGTGGCCGACCTCCTTCGCGCTGAAGGAGCTGACCGCCGCCGACGAGGCAAAGATCAGCGCGCTCGTGAAGAGAGCGGTGAGCTGAGGACCGAGCGCCGACTCCTCCCGCCTAGGCGTCGTCCGGCGGCGCGCTGCCGTGCCGATGGACCACTTTCCACTCTCCGCCCTCGCGCCGGTAGATCTGCGTCGCGCGGAGCGTGTAGGTGCGCGGCTCCCCGTTGACGACGGCCTGCGTGTGCTCGTACCCCACCGTGTAGGCCATGTCGCCGCTGACCTCGGCCGCGACGAGCTCGAATCGGTAGGACGCACAGCCGGAAAAGCTCTGCTCCAGCACGGTGAACAGCTCGTCGACCTCGGCGCGTCCCGTGGCGCTCTTCCAGGCACCGAGGACGGTCACTGGCTCGTGGCCGGACCAGATCTCGCGGCGAGGGCCGGCATCGCCGTCGTGCAACGCGATCTCTGCGTCTCGGAGGCGGGAGTTCACCCACGTGAGGAAGTCTTCGCGATCGCTCATCCGCCCATTAGACCAGCGACGGTGGGTGTGGAACAGCCGCGAAGAGCCGCACTCCGGCGGCTCGAGTGCCGGCAAGCCGACGACACGCGCGTGAGATCCTGCCTCCACGATGAGACGCGGCTCCTTCCTCGCGGCGCTCTTCCTCGCCGCGCTCGTGCTCCGGCCGCAGCTCGTCGGGATCGGGCCGCTGCTGCCGGAGATCCAGGACGACCTCGGCATCTCGCACGCCGTCGCCGGGCTGCTCGCGACGATCCCGGTGCTCTGCATGGGGCTCTTCGCGCTCCCCGCCCGGCACCTGACCGGACGGATTGGCTCGCGCCTCGGCGTGTTCGCGGCGGTCGCGCTGGTCGGGGTCTTCGGCCTCGTCCGCGCAGCGGCGCCCGGTGCTGCGGCGCTGATCCTCCTGACGTTCCCGATCGGCATCGGCATGGGTCTGGCGGGCGCGATGCTGCCGGTCGTCGTCAAGGAACGGTTCGCCGATCGCGCCGGGTTCGCGACGGGCGTCTACACGAGCGGGATCACCCTCGGTGCGGCGGCGGCAGCCGCGCTCGCCGTGCCGCTGAGCATCCTCGTCGGTAGCTGGAGGGCGCCTCTGGCCGTCTTCGGCGCCGCGTCGACAATCCTCGCGGTGGCGTGGATCGCGCTGACGCGGAAGGAGCGTTCGCGTCCGCGCACCGATCCTCCGCTCCGGCTTCCACTGCGAAGCGGAGTGGCGTGGCATCTCGTCGCCGCGTTCTTCCTCATGTCATCGGTGTTCTACGGCCTGAACGCCTGGCTGCCCGACGTGTACGTGGACCGCGGTTGGAGCGAGAGCTCGGCGGGCGCGCTCCTCGCGGTCCTGAACACGATCACGATCCCGACCGGGTTCGCCGTCGCCTGGGTCGCCGATCACTGGGGGCGTCGACAGCGTTGGCTGACGGTGGCGGCGACCCTCCAGCTCGTCGCCATCCTCGGCGTGATCGCGATCCCGAGCGCTGCTTGGGCCTGGGCCGCCCTGCTCGGGCTCGCCATCGGCCCGCTGTTCCCGCTGACGATGACCCTGCCCCTCGATGCCGCACCGAGGCCGGCCGAGGTCGCGGCGATCGCCGCGATGATGCTCGGCGTCGGCTACACGCTGTCGGCGGCGTCGCCGTTCCTGCTCGGGGTCGTGCGCGACGCCGCGGATGGCTACACGCCGGTGTTGTGGTGCCTCGCGGCTGCGGCCGCGGCGCTCGTCGTAGTGGACGGATCGCTCAGGCTCGCGAGGCCGCCGCACCGGCGGGTGGATGCGCGTCTTCCCGTCCCGGGCGATGGATAATCCGGCGTCGTCGAACCGGGAGGAGACGGGATGAAGATCCGCGCCGCGGTGCTGGAGGACTTCGGGCAGCCGCTCGTCGTGCAGGAGCTCGACCTCGCCGAGCCGCGCGACGGCGAGGTGCTCGTCCGGCTCGCGGCGTGCGGCGTCTGCCACACCGATCTCTACACGGCGTCGGGCGCCGATCCGACCGGGTACGCGCCGTGCGTCCTCGGGCACGAGGGAGCCGGCGTCGTCGAGCGGGTCGGTGAAGGGGTCACCCTGGTCGCTCCGGGCGATCACGTCATCACGCTCTTCGCGCCCGAGTGCGGTGAGTGCGTCCACTGCCGGAGCGGGCGGACGAACCGCTGCGTCGCGATCCGCGACATGCAGGGGCTCGGCTTCCTGCCGGACGGCACGACCCGGCTCTCCCGCGACGGCGAGCCGATGCGCCACTTCATGGGCACGTCCACCTTCGCCGAGTACACGGTGATGCCGGAGATCGCGCTCGCGAAGGTCTCCCCGGAGGCGTCGCTCGAGGGCTGCGCGCCGTTCGCGTGCGGGCTCGCGACCGGGATCGGGGCGGCGCTGTACACGGCCGACGTCCAGCCGGGATCGACGTGCGTCGTCTTCGGCTGCGGGCTCGTGGGGCTCGGCGCAGTCATCGGGTGCCGCCTGGCAGGGGCCGAGCGGATCGTCGCGATCGACCTCTCGGAGGAGCGCCTCGCGAGCGCGCGGCACCACGGCGCGACCGACACGCGACTGGCCGGCGACGACGTCGTCGACTGGATCCGCGAGGAGACGGGAGGCTTCGGCGCGGACTACACGTTCGAGGCGACGGGGAACGTGCAGGTGATGCGCCAGGCGGTCGAGGCCGCGCGCGAGGCGTGGGGGCTCGCGACGATGATCGGCGTGGCGGGGAAGGGGGAGACGCTCGACATCGTCCCGCGCCTCCTCATCACCGGCCGCCGGGTGACCGGCTCGTCGTTCGGCGGCGTGAAGGGTCGCACCCAGGTGCCGCTGCTCGTCGACCGCTGGCTCGCGGGGGAGATCGACGTCGAGTCGCTCCTGAGCCACCGGCTCACGCTCGACGAGGTCAACCGCGGGTTCGAGCTCATGGAGGCGCAGGACGGCATCCGCAGCGTCATCGTCTTCGAGTACGTCAGTTGCGGACGCGCGCGGGCCGCATCTACCCTGACGCGCACGTGCGGCCGCTGACACGCCCCTGGCTCGTCCTCGCGATCGCGGTCGCCGTGGTTGCGCTTCCCGACCGTCGCCTCGGGCGCGCTCTCCGGCGCCGGCAGCGATCGCGGCAACCTCGACCTACCAGGACTCGACCGGCGAGAACGCGGCGGCGCCGGACATCACGACGATCACGGCGTCGAACGACGACGCCGGCATGATCTCGTTCCGAGATCAACGTGCCGAACAGGCCGACGTTCGGCCAGGACATGCTGATCGAGCTCTTCGTCGACGCCGACAACAACACGAGCACCGGCGACCGGATCCGCTAACGGCGGGTGCCGACTACGTCGATCGAGATCTTCGGCGGCGAGGCCATCCTGTTCCGGTGGGACGGCACGGACTTCACGCGCCGCGCGGGCGACCCGCCGGCGACGAGCTTGATCTTCTCGTACCAGGGTGGGCTCACCGTCAACATCAGCACGGCCGAGCTCGGGAACACGAGAGCGTTGAAGTTCGGCGTCATCGTCGTCTCCGGGGATCGACGATCGATCCGGCGACGAGCGACCTCGACTTCACGAACGCGGTCGCGGACATCGCGCCCGCGGCCGGTGCGGGTCTGTACCAGTACCAGGTGAAGATCACGCCGCCGACGCTCGTCGTGAAGAGCCTCAAGCCGACGCCGAAGGCGCCGACGGCCGGCCAGCCGTTCACGCTTCGGCTCGTCGCGGCGCGCTCGGACACCGGCGCGGCCGTCCAGAACGGGCGGGTGACGTGCATCGGGCGGGTCGGAAACGCTCGGCTCAAGGCGCAGGTTCAGCGAGTGCAGGGCGGGGCGGCGGTCTGCACGTGGAACATCCCGGCCACGCGCGAAGGGCAAGACGTTCCGGGGATCCGTGGCCGTGGTGTTCGAAGGGCTGAGGGCGTCGCAGAGCTTCGCAGGGAAGGTTCGCTAGCTCCGCCGCCAGTGCGACGCCTAGCGCTCCTCGTCTCCCTCCTCGTCGTCGTCGCCACAACCGGGACGGCCGCGGGCTCGATCGATCAGACTCCGCGGAGCGTCGTCGAGCAGGCGCTCCTGAAGGTCCGGCCCGGCGCCGGACCTCGTCCGGGTTCAGGCCGAACGGCAGCAACCGCGTCCGCGTCATCATGACGCTCGACGATCCGCCGCTCGCGGCGGCGACGTTCGCGCGCCGGCTCGGCGGCCTCGGGCCGCGGCGGAAGCTGAACATGTCGAGCGCGTTCTCGCGCTCGTACCTCGAGCACGCTCGCAGGCCGAGCAGGCGCGGGCGATCGCGCGAGCTTCACCGAGGCGATTCCCGCAGGCGGTCGTCTCGCGTCGCTACCAGGTGCTCGTCAACGGCTTCGCCGTGAGCGTCCCGTACAGCCGGCTGCCGGCGCTCCTCGAGCTCGCGGATCGCGAAGCGCGTCTATCCGAGCCTCACGTACCACCTCGACCTGAACCGCGGGCCGTCGGTGCTCGGCGCGCCGGCGTTCTCGTCGCTGACGGGGGCGAGGGGTGACGGCGTCAAGGTCGCCGTCGTCGACGACGGCGTCGACCACGAGCACCCGTTCCTCGACCCGGCCGGGTTCTCGTATCCGCCCGGCTTCCCGAAGGGGATCGTCGGGCGCGACGACGCCGAAGGTGATCGTCGGCGCGCGGCTTCGCCGGGCCCGGGGCGAGCAGCGCGCCGCTCGACCGCGACCAGTCGTTCCACGGGACGTTCGTCGCCGGCGTCATCGCCGGCGTCAAGACGGACGTCGAGGCCGGGCGGACCGGGTTCTGCGTCGAGGCGGCGGGGGGCTGCCATCCCGCGGTGAAGGGCATCGAGGGCGTCGCGCCGCGCGCCTACATCGGGAACTACCGCGTCTTCAACGTTCCCGCACCGGCTCCGCTCGGCGGCTGCTGCTCGGCGAACAGCCCCGAGATCGTCGCCGCCTTCGAGGCGGCGGTGCGCGACGGCATGGACGTCATCAACTTCTCGGGCGGCGGCCCGCAGGCCGATCCGCGCACGGACATCCTCATCGAGGCGGTCGCGAACGTCGTGCGCGCGGGCGTCGTGCCCGATCATCTCGGCCGGGAACGACCGCGACTTCTTCGGCCTCGGGACGGCCGGATCGCCCGCGACCGCTCCCGACGCGATCAGCGTCGGCGCCGTCGCGAACGCCCACGTCTTCGGCCCGTCGCTGTCGGTCGTCTCGCCGAGCGGGCGTCGGCGCGGGTCCCGTTCGCTCCGGCGGACAACATCCCGCCGTCGTGGATCTCGGCGAACCAGCGGCTCGTCGACGTCGGCACCGATCGCCGGCGTGAGCCGCCAGCTCTGCGACGCGGCTCCGGCCGGCTCGCTGCGCGGCGCGATCGCGCTCGTGAGCCGGGGCGGCTGCCCGTACGCCGCGAAGGCCGCGCGCGCGAGCGACGCGGGCGCGACCGGGATGGTCGTCGCCGAGAACCGGCCCGGCGATCCGACCTTCGCGTTCTTCTCCGGGCTCCCGGGCGGGACGATCTCCGATCTCGACGGCGCGCGGATCCGCGCCGCGGCGGCGGGCTCCGGCGGTGCGGTCACCGTGCGCTTCACGCGCGACATCGCTCGAGGTGCCGACGACGTGGGCGGGCGTTCCGACGAGCTTCTCCGCCGGCGGGCTGACGCCGTTCGGCCACGCGCTGAAGCCCGACGTGATGGCGCCCGGCGCGCAGATCCTGTCGTCGACGCTTCCCGAGTTCGCGGGCGACCAGTACGCCGTGCTCGACGGCACGAGCTTCTCGGCGCCGCACATCGCGGGCGTCGCCGCGCTCCTCACCCAGCGCCATCCGTCGTGGACGCCGCAGCAGATGAAGTCCGCGCTCATGTCGACCGCGGGCCCGTCGTTCGCGCGACACGTCGCTCACGCAGGAGGCGTCGGTCATCGTCGAGGGCGCCGGCCTCGTCAAGCGTCGGCGCCGCCGACAAGCCGCTCATCTTCACCGATCCGCAGTCGCTCTCGTTCGGCTACCTCGTCGCCGGAGGGGGCGCGAACAGCAAGGCGATCTCGGTGACCGTCTCGGACGCGGGCGACGGCGCGGGCACGTGGACCGCGGAGGTCCAGGCGCAGGTCGCGTCCGCGGGCGCGACCGTCGAGGCCGCGCCGGTCACGCTCGGGCCGGGCGGCAGCGCCGTGGTGCAGATCGTCGCGCGCGCGTCGGCAGGCGCCGTGCAGGGCGACAACTTCGGGTTCGTCGTGCTCCGGCGCGGCAGCGACGTGCGCCGGATCCCGTACGCGTTCTCGGTCTCGCGCTCGTCGCTGACGGGCGCGCCCGTCACGCCGCTGAAGACGCTCCAGTCCGGCGACACGCGAGCGGGCGAGGATCGCGCGCGCGTCTATCGCTGGCCGACGTCGCCGTTCTCGATCCTCGGGATCTTCGGCGTCGACCCGTCGGTGAACGACGACGGCAAGGAGAAGATCTACTCGCTCGACATCACGAAGCAGGCGGTGAACGCCGGTGTCGTCGTCGTGCGGCCGGCGCCGAAGCTGAACGCGTCGATCACCGCGCTCCTCAGCTCGAACCAGCCGATCCACCCGTGGTTCCTCGGCTCGCTCGACGAGAACGACGTCCTCGGGTACGCGGGCATCCCGGTGAACGTCAACGGCGAGCTGCCCGACTTCCTCTACTCGATCGGCGCCGCGGGCGGCGTCTTCCTCCCGCCGGGGCGCTACTACGTCTCCGTCGACTCGGGCCGCGACCTGTTCACGGGCAGGTCGCTCGCCGGCCCGTACACGCTGCGCTCGTGGGTCAACGACGTGAAGCCGCCGACGGTCAGGGTGCTCACGAAGACGCTCTCGAGCGGGCGGCCGACGATCGTCGCGAAGATCACCGACGCGAAGTCGGGGGTCGATCCGCATCTCGCTGCAGCTCTTCTTCGGGCCGTCGGCCAGACAGTCGTCGCGTTGGCGCGACGCTGTTCGACCCGGCGACCGGGCATCGCCGCCTTCTCGATCCCGCGCGAGGCGCTGCCGCTCGAGGCCGGGCACGCAGTTCATGCAGGTCGTCGCGTCCGACTACCAGGAGGCGAAGAACATCAACACCGAGTCGGACAACCCGCTCCCGAACACGCGCTTCCAGGGCCTGCGCGCCGAGGCCGTGCAACGGTCCGACCGTGACCTGGGTCACGCCCGAGAAGGGCAGGTGCCTCGCGGCGCGCCAGCGCTGCTCGTGGTCGCGAACGACAACGTCCAGGTCTCCTCGGTCGGGTTCTTCGACGGCAACCGGCAGATCGGCCGCGTGCGCAAGAACGTCGCCGGCCTCTACGAGCTGAGCTGGCGCACGGGCGGGAAGCGGAAGGGTGCCCACACCCTGACCGCCGTCGCCTCCGACGTCCGCGGACGCGAGGCGCAGGCGAGCCAGACCGTCCGGATCTGCAAGTGATCGCGGCCACACGGTTCGGGAAGCCGCTCCCCGCGGGCGGCACGATCGGCGTTGCGGCTGCGGCGAGCCCGTACGACAGCCGTTCCGACGTCCTCCGTGGCGTCGAGTGGTGGGAGGCGCGCGGCTACCGGGTCAAGCTCGCCGAGGGCATCTGGGAGCGCGACGACTACGTGGCCGGGGACGCACGCCGGCGCGGGGAGGACCTGAACGCGCTCTTCGCCGATCCGGAGGTCGACGTCGTCCAGGCGCTGCAGGGCGGGTTCGGCTCCGCGCAGGCGATCCCTTACCTCGACTTCGACCTCATCGCCGACAACCCGAAGCCGCTCGTGGGCTTCTCGGACCTCACGGCACTCCACGTGGCGATCCGCCAGCGGGCCGGTGTCGCGACGATCTACGGGAACGGCCTCATCGGCGTCGGGAGCACCGAGACGACGACGTTCTCGAAGGAGCGGCTGCTCGACGTCCTGCGGGTCGGTGGCGCGGGCGAGGTGCCGCACGATCCCGACGATCCGTGGGTCCGCACGATCCACGGCGGACGTGTGACGGCGCCGCTCGTCGGGGGTTGCCTCTGGCTGCTCATGCAGACGATGGGGACGCCGTGGGAGATCGAGCTCGACGGCGCGATCCTCTTCTTCGAGGACACGCACACGCCGCCGTACTACCTCGACGGCGAGCTCGTGCAGCTCGCGCCACGCGGGCAAGCTCGAGCAGGTCGCGGGCGTCGTCGTCGGCCAGCTGGACAAGTCGGACTACGGCGACCTGCGTCCCGTGTCCGACTGGGCGCGCTCACGCACGATCGAGGACGTCCTCGAGGAGCGCCTCGAGCCGCTCGGCGTTCCGGTGGTCTACGGGCTCCCGCTCGGGCACACGAAGCACCTCGCCGCACTTCCGCTCGGCGTCACGTGCACGCTCGACGCGGACGCGAAGACGCTCACGGTCGACGAGCCCGCTCTGCGTTAGGCGCGGCATCTTCCTCGTCCTCGTGGTGGACGAAGAGGCCGCGGATCGCACCGATGACCTGAGCGCGAAGCGGCGGCCCGGGAGGCCCGGGCGGCTGCGACCACGCGTACGCGAACTCCGCGCCGAGGAGCAGGATCCAGGCGACGACGTAGACGAAGAACAGGAACGTCATGACGCCGGCGAGCGAGCCGTAGATGAGGTTGTAGCGCGAGAAGTCGGAGAACACGATCGCGAGCACCTTCGTCGAGCCCCAGATACCGACGGCGGTGAGGATCGCTCCGGCGAGGGCGCCTCGACGACGCAGCTTCCTCGCCGGGACGAACCGGTACAGCAGGAGCACGGTCACGGCGATGGCGACGAGCTGGACCCCGTCGCGCAGGAGCAGCCCCGACGGGGTGGCGATGCCTGCCCATTCCGTGAAGCGGTCCACGAGCTTGCTGAAGAACGCACCGAAGGCGGAGAGCCCGACGATCGACCACGACGAGGACGCCGGCTGCGGCCACGAGGATGAAGTCGACGAGCTTCGCGCGCGCCGCCGGCCGCCCGCGGTCGACCTTCATCGCCGCCTCGAGCCCGAGCCTGATCGACGCCATCATCCCGGACGCGCCCCAGAGCAACGCGACGAGCGAGATGAGGCCGATCGCCGAGAGCGGGGTGGCGATCTGGTCGATCGACTGCTGGATGTTGCCCTGCCCCGACTGCGAGACGGGAAGGAGGTCGGTCAGCTCGTTGATGACCTGCTGGCGGAGCTCGTCGTCCTGGAGCACGAGCCCGAAGACCGACACGAGCGCGATCGCGAGCGGGAAGAGCGAGAAGAGCACGCGGTAGGCGATCGCCGCCGCGTACTGCGTGCAGCGGTCGGTGAACATGTCCTCGATCGCGCGCGGCAGCGCGCGTGCGACGCCGCGCACCACTCCGCCGACGTGCTCGAGGGGCCGCCGTGCGAGTCGCTCGACCCGTCCCGAGGGCTCGGCGGCGCCGTCGCTCATCTCACGGAGTGTAGGGAGCACTCGCGGCGACTGGCCGCTATGCGCAGGTGCCTCAGCGCACGGAGGCGTCGCGATCGTCCCGATCGACGCGATGGAGGACGAAGGCCGTGACCGGCTCGCCCTTGCCCTTCACGCGAAGCGGCGGAACGAGGCTCGACGACGGCGCGAGTGCCCGAGGAGGCGGAACGTCTCCTCGCCGATGAGCACGCCGCCGACCGGCGCCTCCGCCTGCAGCCGAGCCGCCACGTTGACGACGTCGCCGACGTAGCCGTACTTGCGGTGGCCGCGCGCACCGCCGACGACGCCCGCGTGCACCTCGCCGCTGTTCACGCCGAGCCGGAAGCGCGGCCAGCCCTCGTGCGCGTCGGCGAGCCGGGTGGCTGCGCGCTGGAAGACCAACGCGGCTCGCGCCGCCGGAGCGCGTGGTCGGGCGCGCGCTCGTCTCTTGCGAAGACGACCATGATCTCGTCGCCGACGATCTGGTGCACCTCTCCGCCCGCGCGCTCCATGAGCGGGCCGAGCCGTCCGAAGTACGCGTTGAGCATCGCCGCGACCTCGTCGGGGTCGTGCTGCTCGGAGAAGCTCGTGAAGCCGGCGAGGTCGGCGAGCACGATGCTCACCTCCTGCGCGCCGGCGAGCGTCTCGTCGAGGTAGAGGGCGCTGAAGCGCTCCTCGTGCCACTCCGCCCGCGCGATGAACGCGATGAGCAGGAACGAGCGCGAGCATGAGCACGTGCCACTCCCACCAGGAGACCTGCCAGTTCCGCGCCCAGGCGATGACCACCATCGCCTCCGCGAGGAGCACGAACGCGAGCGCGAAGGCGAGGACGAACCGCTCCTGGCGCCGGCGGTGCAGCCGCAGGAACCCGAACGCGGCGATCCCGTAGAGGGCGACGCCGACCGCGGCGAGGAGCAGCTGCCAGCCGTCGAGCTCCTCGGCGGCGAGCGGGCCGTCGAGCGGAGGAAGCTCGGCGAGCGAGACGATCGCCCAGGCGACGACGATGGTCCCGAGGGCGACGAGGAGTGCAGGCGCCGCCCGCAGCACGACGTCGGACTGCTCGCTGCGGAGCTCGAGCGACGCCGCGGCCGCGAACGCAGCCGCGAGCACCAGGCCGAACGGCGTCGCGAGCTCGAAGCCGGCGTTCGGGCCGAGCAGAACGCCGGGCGTCGCGAGCGCGTGGAGCCCGAGGAAGGCCGCGCTCGCGACGAAGGCGAGCGAGATCAGCAGCAGACGAGCGTCACGGCGCCGCCGTGCTGCCGTCGTGACGCTGAAGCCGAGCGCGGTCGCGACGAGCGCCGCGCCGAGGACGAGCCAGAAGTGCGCCGGGTGGTTCTCCCAGTCGCTGTCGATCGTCGGTCGCGCGAGCAGCACGACGAGGAGAAGGAGCGGCGCGGCCGCGACGGCGACCCAGGTGCCGGTGCGCATCAGCGCTCAAGTATCCACGAGCCCTGTCTATCCTCAGCGTCGCGATGAAGGTCGTCCTTCCCGACTCGTCCGAGCTCGAGCTCCCCGACGGCGCAACCGGTCTCGACGCAGCGCGCGCGATCGGGCCGAAGCTCGCCGAGCAGGCCGTGCTCGCACGCGTGGACGGGACGACCCGCGACCTGCGGCTGCCGCTCGCCGACGGCGAGCACGTCCAGTTCCTGACGACCCGCGACACCGCAGGACCCCGACGCGCTGTTCGTCCTGCGCCACTCGACCGCGCACCTGCTCGCGGAAGCGGTCATGCGCCTCCACCCGGGCGTGAAGATCGCGATCGGCCCGCCGATCGCCGACGGCTTCTACTACGACTTCGAGTTCCCCGAGCCGATCTCGGAGGCCGACCTCGAGGCGATCGAGGACGAGATCCGGCGCGAGATCGCCGAGGGGCGCGAGTGGACGCGCGAGGAGGTCTCGCGCGAGGAGGCGATCGCGCGCTTCGAGGCGGAGGCGCAGCCGTACAAGGTCGAGCTCGCCCGCGACGCCGAGGGCGCGATCTCGCTCTACACGCAGGGCGCGTTCACGGATCTCTGCCGCGGCCCGCACCTCCAGAACGCCGCTCCGATCAAGGCCGTGAAGCTGACGAGCCTCGCGGGCGCGTACTGGCGCGGCGACGAGAAGAACACGCAGCTCACGCGGATCTACGGCACCGCGTTCTACTCGCAGGCCGACCTCGACGCCCACCTCGAGCGGCTCGAGCAGGCGCGCGCGCGCGACCATCGCCGGCTCGGCGCGCAGCTCGACCTCTTCCACCTCTCCGACCACTCTCCGGGCTCGCCGTTCTGGCACCCGAAGGGGATGGTGCTCTGGAACGCGCTCGAGGATCTCCGCCGCCGCGAGAACCGCGCGCCGCGGCTACGTCGAGGTGAAGACGCCGCTCCTCTACGACGTCCAGACCTACATCACGTCGGGGCACTACGACAACTACCGCGAGAACATGTTCTTCGTCCAGCCGCACGAGGGCGAGGAGCCGCTGGCGCTGAAGCCGATGAACTGCCCGGGGCACATGCTCCTGTTCGGGTCGCAGCTCCGCTCGTACCGCGACCTCCCGATCCGCTACGCGGAGTCGTCGACGCTCCACCGCGACGAGCGCGGCGGGACGCTGCACGGGCTCCTGCGCGTGAAGCACATCACGCAGGACGACGCGCACGTCTTCGTCACGGAGGAGCAGATCCAGGACGAGATCGACGCGATGATCGACTACGTCAACTACCTCTACGACCGGTTCGGAGTGACGCCGCGGGCGGAGCTCTCGACGCGACCCGAGAACCGGCTCGGGACCGACGAGCAGTGGGATCACGCGGAGTCGGCGCTCGAGGCCGCGCTGAAGCGGCACGGCCTCGACTACGTGATCTCGCCCGGCGAGGGGACGTTCTACGGCCCGAAGATCGACCTCCACATGACCGACGTGCTCGGCCGGAGCTGGCAGATGGGGACGATTCAGCTCGACTACCAGATGCCGGTGCAGTTCGGCCTCACGTACATGGGCGCCGACAACCGCGAGCACTCGCCGGTCGTGATCCACCGTGCGCTGCTGGGCTCGCTCGAGCGGTTCATGGGGATCCTCATCGAGCACTACGGCGGCGCGTTCCCGTTCTGGCTCGCGCCGGTGCAGGCGCGTGTGATTCCGGTCGGCGAGGGGCATCGCGCGGCGGCGGGCGCGCTTCGAGACCGCCTCGCCGCCGAGGGCTATCGCGTCGAGGTCGACGACCGCGACGACACGCTCGGCAAGCGGATCCGCGACGCCGAGCTCGAGAAGGTGCCGTTCGTCGTCGTCTACGGCGACCGGGAGTCGGACGACGCGCTCGCCGTCCGCGAGCGGGGAGGAGAGCAGTCGACGCTCTCGCTCGGACGAGCTGCTCGCCCGATTCCGCGCGAGCTCGCCGCCGAGGCTGACCCCTCGTGCAGAGAGGGCTGCTAGCATGCGCCGTCTGCAAGCAGGAGCTCATCGCTTCCTCACCTCCCGGGTTTGACTCGCGGAGGTTCAACCGAGCCGGTTGGACGAGGTGACGAGCCGCTGCGTGCAGCGGTTCGTGTCGTTTACAAGGAGGAAGCTGAGAGCTTGATGAAGGGCCTTTGAGACCTCGCCGCCGCCGGCCGGATCTCGACCGGCAAGTCCCGCGCAAGCGTGACGAGCGGATCAACGAGGAGATCCGCGCGCAGAGCGTCCGCCTGGTCGACGACAAGGGCGAGCAGGTCGGGATCCTCCCGACGAAGGAAGCGCTCGAGTTCGCGTTCGGCAAGGGCCTCGACCTCGTGGAGGTCGCGGCCGGTGCAGATCCGCCTGTCGCGCGGGTCATGGACTACTCGAAGTACCGCTACGAGCAGGAGCAGCGCGCCAAGCAGGCCCGGAAGCATCAGCTCCAGATTCAAGTCAAGGAGATCAAGCTCAGACCGAAGATCGGGATTCATGACTACGAGACCAAGAAGGGGCACGTCGTGCGCTTTCTCGGCCAGCGAGCCAAGGTCAAGGTCACGATCATGTTCCGGGGACGCGAGACGCTCCATCCGGATCGCGGTCGAGATCTCCTGATGAGGCTCGCCGAGGACGTGAAGGAGCTCGGCTCGATCGAGCAGCAGCCTCTTCTCGACGGTCGCAACATGGTCATGGTTCTCGCGCCGAACAAGAACGTGGGAGTGAAGACAGATGCCAAAGATGAAGACGTCGAAGGGCGCGAAGAAGCGCTTCAAGGTGACGGGGACGGGGAAGCTCCTGCGCCGGCACGGGATGAGGAGCCACAACCTCGAGAAGAAGTCGTCGAAGCGTAGGCGCGGCTTCCGCAAGCTGGACGACGTCGCGGCGAGCGACGTGAAGAGTGTCAAGAAGCTCCTGAGAGGCGGCTGAGATGCCCAGGGTCAAGCGTGCGGTCCACGCGCGGAAGAAGCGCGCCAAGGTCCTCGACCAGGCGAAGGGCTACTACGGGCGCAAGAAGTCGAGCTACCGCTTCGCGAAGGAGCAGGTCGAGCACTCGCTCGTCTACGCCTATCGCGACCGCAAGGCGCGCAAGCGGACGTTCCGCTCGCTCTGGATCATCCGCATCAACGCCGCCGCGCGCGAGCACGACCTCTCGTACAACCGCTTCATGGCGGGCGTGAAGAAGGCCGGGATCGAGCTCGACCGCAAGTCGCTCGCCGACATCGCCGTGAGCGACCCCGCGGCCTTCGCGGCCGTCGCGGAGCGGGCGAAGGCAGCGCTCGAGGCCGACGAGGCCTCGAAGGCCGCCTGAGCGCCTGATCGAATCGCGTCAGAACGAGAAGCTCCGGCTCGTCCGGAAGCTTCTCTCTGCGCGCAAGCATCGCGAGGAGACGGGGCTGTTCGCCGTCGAGAGCGAGGACCTCGTGGACGCCGCGGTCGGCGCCGGGATCGAGCGCGGTCGAGCTGCTCGTCGCCGGCGACAACGTCGTGCCGGACCTGCTGGCCGAGGTCTCGACGCTCGGTCATGCGCCGCGCGTGATCGGGATCTACCGGCGCGCCGACCTTCCGACCGGTGTCCGCGACGTCGTGCTCGCGCTCTGGCGGGTGTCGGATCCCGGCAACGTCGGAACGCTCGCTGCGGACGGCAGACGCGTTCGGTGCGGGGGTGGCGCTGTCGCCCGAGTGTGCCGACCCGACGAGCCCTCGTGCGCTGCGCGCGTCCGCCGGCGCGATCTTCCGTGTGCCGCTCGTCGCCTGGGACGAGCTGCCTGAGCGGCGGGTGGCCCTCGTCGCGCACGGCGGGACGCCGCTCGCAGACGCGCCCCTCGAGCCGCCGCTCGCGCTGCTCCTCGGCTCGGAGCGCGAAGGACTGCCGGAGCGCCTCGTGGCACGGTGTCACAAGGCGACGATCGAGCTCCCCGGGGACGCCGAGTCGCTGAACGTCGCCGCAGCCGGCGCGATCGCGCTCTACGAGGTCGGTCGTCGCATGGGTGCGTGACGGCGTACGCCAGTCGTGCGACCATTGCCGGTGTGGTCGAGGCTGACTGGGAACAGCCGGGCGAAGACGCCGGACAGACGGTCGGTGAGCGAGTCCGCTCGCTCCGGCGGTCGGCCGGGCTGAGTCAGGAGGCAGCTCGCAGCCGGGCGCTTCTCGAAGGAGTACGTGAGCCAGATCGAGCGGGGGAAGACTCGGCCGACGCCCGAGACGCTCGAGTGGCTCGCCGATCGTCTCGCAACCGATCGCGAGTTTCTCGAGCACGGGTTCAGCCGGGCGGCGGCCGAGCAGTCCGAGGCCGCCGTGCGCGAACGCGGAGCAGCTCGTCGAGGCGCGTCGCGTACGAGGCAGCCGTCGCTGCGTATCGGGATGCGCGTGCCCACGCGGGCGCGGCGCTCACCGCCGCGTCTGCGCTCCGCCTACTGCGCGGGGAGGCGTGGGCGCTCATTCGCACCGGAGATCTCGATGCGGCCATGTCCGCGCTCGAGGAGGCTGCCGCGCTCGCGGTCGGCCGCCGGCTTCACGGACGTCGATCGCGCGGAGGTCGTGTTCCTGGTCGGCGTCGTCCGCTACTCGCAGTCGAGCATCCGCGAGGCGATCGTCCTCTTCGACCAGGCGCTCGTCCTCGCGGAAGGCTCGTCGTCCGTCTGGACCGTCTCCGCTCCGACATCTTCCACTGGCGGTCGCGGTGCCACCGGCGCAACCGCGACTGGGTCGCCGCCGCAGGAGGACATCGAGCGGGCGCTGGAGCTCGCCGAAGCGTCCGCCGACCGCGCCGCGTTGCAGATGCGCTCTTCCAGGCCTCGCTCGTCGCTCAGCGCCAGGGGCGCTGGGTGCTCGCGCGCACGGACGCGGAGCGCTCGCGGGCGCTCTTCGAGGAGCTCGGCGACCGAGCGACGGCGGCCCGGCTGCTGAACAACCTCGCGGGGCTCGATCACCTCCTGGGCGACGCGATCCGGCGCGATCGCGCTGCTCGAGAGAGGCGTTCGAGATCTTCGTCGACCTGGACCTCCCGGTCGATGCGGGCTACGTCTGCTCGTCGCTCGCGGAGATTCGGCTCGCCTGCGACGAGCCGAAGCTGGCGGAGGCACAGGCGCGCAAGGCGCTCGAGCTCCTCGGCGACCGCGTCGACCATCTCCAGGAGGTCGGCACGGCGCAGCTCGCGCTCGGGCGCGCGCTCGCCGCGCAGGGCAGGCTCGACGAAGCCGAGCAGTGGATCGCGGCCGCGGAGGCGACGCTTCGAGCAGGCGCAGCTCGGTCGGGCATCGCAGCTACGCATGGGTGGCGCGAGGGCGATCGTCGAGAGCCAGCGGGGCAACGATCGCGACGCGGCCGGATCTCTACCGGCGAGCGGCGCTGGCGCTGCAGGATGCCGACGTCTAGCCGCGCGCAGGCACGACGACGGCCTCCCGCCACGTCGGTGGCGAGAGACCGCGTCGAGCGTCTCGATTCGGCTGTCGCTAGCTGCCGTCGAACCAGCCCCCGCCAAGACTGGCGAGGAGGCCGGCGAGCGCCGTCGCTGCGACAACGAGGTAGCGCGTATTTCCCTTGGTGAACACAGTCGCACGTCCTTTCGGATGACTGGCTTGTCCTCGCAGTTGTCGGCCCGGAGTACGGATCGGACACCCCCCAACGGGGGATCCACCGCGTGCCGCGACGCAGCGTCGACGACGTCGACTACCGGCTGCGGACTACCGGGCTCGGACGCGTCGGCGCGCAGCGCTTCGCGTCGATCGCGTCGTCCGAGTCTGTGCGGCTCAGGGTGCCACGCCCGCGCCGTGGCACCAGATGGCTCTTTTGGACATGCCGGCGTGGGCTCCGCAGCGATGGCCGCGAAGCGGGCGCCCGAGCGACTCAGCCGAACCCGCCGCCTCCGCCCCCGCCGCCTCCGCCACCGCCGCCGGAGAAGCCGCCGCCGCCTCCGCCCGAGCCCGAGTTCGGCGGCGCGAGCGCGTCGCCGAACCCGGAGGCGAGATCGCCGATCGAGAGGCTCGAGGCGCCCGAGCCGAGGTCGCCGCTGCGGTGAGATCCAGTAGATCGTGCTCGCCGCGTGCAGCGCCTCGGGCATGTGGAGCTGCGCGCCCTGGAGGACGCGCTCGGCGATCCCGAACGCGATGCCGTAGACGAGGTAGCGCTCCCAGAGCTCGAGCGTCGCCGGCGGTGCCTCCTGCAGTCGTGGGAAGTCGGCGAGGTAGCGGCGGAACGCCTCCCAGCGCTCGGCCTCCTCCTGGCCCGCGCGCGTCCGCCGCCGCCAGGCGCGGCGGTTGAACACGAGCGTGCCGAGGCAGAGCGCCGCGTTGGCGATCAGGCAGGCGCCGATGCCGACGAGCAGGACGTCCGAGTAGCGCGGGTAGACGGGGCGCCAGTGGCGCACGCGCGAGGAAGACGAGCAGCCCGCCCGCGAGCGGCGAAGAGGACGACGGCGACGACGAGCGGCACGGCTCCCGTCGACCGGAACCAGCGCGCAGCCGATCGCCTCGTCGCGACACGTGCTCTTGAACGACGTGAAGCGCCGTGCATCGACTCGCGCTCGTCCTCGATCTCGTCGCGGAAGCGGGAGAGCCGCTCGCTGCCGCCGTCGAGCACGCCGTCGACGACGTCCGCGACGTCGCGCTCCCACGCGCGCAGCTCGCGGTCCTCGCCGGCCGAGAGCTCGAGGTCGGAGATCGTCTCGGTGTCGCAGGCCGCCCCAGATCGGGCGCTCGGTCGTCGTCGGCACGGCCTTGTAGACGCCTCGGCGGATCAGGTCGAAGAGCGTCGCCGTGAACTCGTACGAGCCGGCCTCGCCGCCCTGGCGCGAGCAGCGTCGGGACGAGCGCGGGCTCGGTGTCGGTCGGCGGCTCCTGCTCGTACTCGCGGTCGTAGCCCGTGCGGCGCTCGCGGCCGAGGAACCAGAACACCGCCAGATGACGAGGAGCGCCGGGATGCGTCGCGAGGCCGAGCGACGACGAGGCCGCGTCCGGATCGGATGCGCCTTCAGCGCGTCGATGCGGTCGTGGTCGGTCTGGTAGCGCTCCGCGTCGGCGAGCTCCTCCTTCACGATCCGGTCGAACGCGTCCCGCGCTCGACGCGCATGCCGGACGTCGACGTGAACGCCGTCCGCGGGATGAGCGTGCGCAGCTCGACGAACTGGTGCGCGGGGACGTCGACCGCGCGCAGCGTCGCCCGCGTGCCCGACGAGCTCGACGTCGCCGCGCACCCACACGGGCTTGCCCCAGGCGCGGAGGATCTTCCCCGGGCGACGTCTCGATCCCGACGAGCCGGCGAGAGGCGCTCGTCCCACTGGTCGCCCCAGACCTTGAGGTTGACGTCGACGACGTCGTCGTAGGCGACCGCGACCCCGCGCAAGCGTGTACGAGACCGTGAACGCGCGCGTCTGGTCGACGCGCGTTGAAGTACCAGACGATCCGCATCGTGTCGCCGCGGCGCTCGACGCCGAACGTTCCGGGGCTGCCCCGGCTCGAGGCTCGTCTGGTTGCCCTGCCGGAACGCGACGCCGCGCTCGGCGACGGACGGGTTCACGAGCGACTCGCCCTCCCGCAGCGGGATGTCGCGGTAGCCGAAGTGGAAGTCGCCCGAGAAGGCGACCTCGAGCCGCTCGCTGACGCCGAGCGAGCCGTCCGGTCTGGACGTCGACGGCGACGTCGGCCTGGAGCAGCGAGAAGCTGTCCGCGCGCGCGGCGCCCGGCAGCGCGAGCGCGGCGAGCGACGCGAGAGCGCGAGAGCGCGCGACGCGAACGCGCAGACGACGCGGCCGAGATGTCCGGTCGGCGAGCCCTCAGAAGGCGACCTTCGGCGCCTCCCGTTGCGCCTCGTCCTCGACCTCGAAGAACTCGCGGATCGTGAAGCCGAACGGGCCCGGCGAGGACGGCGCCGGGAACGTCTGGACCGCGTTGTTGTAGGTCAGCACGGTGTCGTTGTAGACCTGGCGGCTGACGGCGACCTTGTTCTCCGTCTCGGCGAGCTCGGTCTGGAGCTGCCGGAAGTTCTCGTCGCGCCTGGAGCTCCGGGTAGGCCTCGGCGACGGCGAAGAGCCGGCCGAGCGCCTGCGCCGAGGATCCCCTCCGCCTGCGCGGCCTCGGCCGGGCTCTGCGCGTTCTGGGCCGCGCGTCGCGCCTCGGTGACGGCCTCGAACGTGCCGCGCTCGTGCGCCGCGTAGCCCTTCACGCGTCTCGACGAGGTTGGGGATCAGGTCCCAGCGCCGCTTGAGCTGGACCTCGATCTGCGCCCACGCGTTGTCGACGCGGTTTCGCTGCCGGACGAGCCGGTTGTAGAGCGCGACGAGGAGGAGCGCGACGACGACGATCAGCGCCGAGGATGACGAGCACCCAGATCACGGCTCGGCGGACTCTAGCGCGGTCGCGCGCGCGACGAAGATCATGTCCTCGTCGCCCTCGTGCGGGCGGCGGTCGAACCAGCCGTAGACCGCCTCGACGGTCGAAGCCCGCCTCGTCGAGCAGGCGCAGCCACTCCGGCGCGGAGAGCCAGTGCAGGCCGAACGACGTCATGCGCTCCGTCCGAGCGGACCGAGAGCGTGAGCGTCCGCGCGCCCTCGTCCCAGTCGGCGCGCTCGAAGATCCCCGGCTCGCGCTCGAGCCAGCGGCCGTGCGTCTCCTCGATGTCCTCGCGGCTCGGGGCGAAGACGTCGAAGACGAAGCGGCCGCCGGGCTCGAGCAGCGCGCGGGCGGCGCGGAGCGCGCGCAGCTTCTCGTCCTCGGTCTCCATGTGGAGGAGCGAGCGAAACGGGCAGATGACGAGCGGGACGCGCTCGTCGACGGGCGGCTCGCGGAGGTCGCCGAGGCGGAGGTCGACGAGCTCGACGACGCCGGCCGTCGTCGGCCGCCGCCCGCGCGACGCGCGAGCATCCCGGGCGAGGAGTCGACGCCGATCACGTCGATGCCCGCCGCGGCGATCGGGACCGCGATCCGGCCCGTTCCGACCGCGAGCTCGACGACCGGGCCGCCGGACGCGAGCGCCTCGTCGACGTAGAAGCCGACGTCCTCGGTGACCGAGCGGCTCCACGGGTCGTAGAACGCCGCGATCTCGTCGTAGAGGGCCATCAGCCGGCTTGCGCGCGACCCAGACGAACTCGCGGCTCGCGTCGTCGAACGGGCGGCGGTCGAACCAGCCGTAGAGCGCCTCGGTCTCGAGGCCGGCACGTCGAGCAGACCTTCCCATTCGGAGCGCGCGACCCACCAGAGCGAGAGCGTCGCCGCCGTCCTCGAGCGCGATGTCGACGCGGTTGTCGGCCGGCGCGTACTCGGCGCAGATGTCGCAGCGGCTCGTCGTGCCACTTGCCGTCGCGCGTCCGCGGCGTAGCGATGGTCGAAGACGAAGGCGTTCCACGCGAAGCGCCCGCCGGGCCGGAGCGCGCGGGCGACGCGCTCGAAGACGCGCCGCCGGTCGGCCCAGGTCGGAAGATGGAGGAGCGCGCGATACGGGCAGATGACGAGATCGCGTCGCCGCCTCGAAGTCGAGGTCGCGCATGTCGCGCCTCGCGCAGCTCGAGCTCGACGCCCGCCTCGGCCGCGCGCTCCGGCGAGCGCGAGCATCGCCGGGAGAGGTCGATCCGATCACCCGCTTCCCGGTGCGCTCGGCGATCGGGATCGCGACCCGGCCCGTCCCGACCGCGAGCTCGACGACCGGACCGTCCGCCTCGCGCGCGAGCTCGACGTAGAAGTCGACGTCCTCCGTCATGTCGGCCGCCCACGCGTCGTAGACGGGCGAAGGCCTCGTAGCCGCTCACGAGAGCCAAGGTACAAGGTGTGACTCGCGCGGCTCGCCGTGGCGAGAGGCTCCAGGGCCTCGTTGCAAGCTGTAACGAGGCACGGGCGTTGGTAACCTCGGCGCTCCCGTGGACGCCCAGGCACTCGAGAACGCCGCCCTCGCAGCTGTCGATGCGGCCACGTCGGTCGACGAGATCGAGCAGGTCGCGCGTCGAGTACCTCGGCCGGAAGAGCGAGCTGAAGCTCGCGCTCCGCGAGGTGCGCGACCGCGAGACCGGCATGGCGCTGAACGCGCTCCGCGAGCGGCTCGAGGCGGCGATCGACGCGCGCGAGGCCGAGCTCGAGCGCGCCGAGCTCGACCGGCGGCTCACCGAGGAGCGCGTCGACGTGACGCATGCCCGGCGCGCGCGATCCGGCGCGGGCACCTCCACCTCATCACGCAGATCCGGCGCGAGGTCGAGGACATCTTCCTCGGGCTCGGCTACACGGTCGTCGACGGCCGGGAGGTCGAGACGACGCGCTACAACTTCGACGCGCTCAACTTCCCGCCGGGGCACCCGACGCGGTCGCCGCTGCAGACGCTCTTCCTCGACGACGAGACGGTGCTCCGCACCGAGACGTCGCCGTCGCAGATCCGGACGATGGAGGCGCAGGAGCCGCCCGTCTACATCGTCTCGCTCGGCCGCGTCTACCGGCGGGACACGCCCGACGCGACGCACACGCCGACCTTCCACCAGATCGAGGGCCTCGCCGTCGACGAGGGCATCACGCTCGGCGACCTCAAGGGCACGCTCGACTACCTCCTGAAGGCGCTCTTCGGCGAGGACGCGACGGAGCCGGTTCGTCACGCACTCACTTCCCGTTCACCGAGCCGTCGGTCGAGGCGCTCGTCTCGTGCCACATCTGCGACGGCTCCGGCTGCCCCGTGTGCCGGCACTCGGGCTGGATCGAGGTCGGCGGCTCGGGGATGGTCGACCCGAACCTCTTCGAGTTCGTCGGCTACGACCCCGAGCGGTACACGGGCTTCGCGTTCGGCTGGGGGCTCGAGCGGATCGCCGTGCTCCGCCACGGGATCCCCGACCTCCGCGAGCTCTGGCGCAACGACCCGCGCCTGCTGGGGCAGTTCTGATGCGCGCTCCGCTCTCCTGGCTGCGCGAGTACGTCACCGTCGACGCGACCGCCGAGCGAGATCGCCGACGGCTCGCGATCTCGGCGCTCGAGGTCGAGCGCGTCATCGACGTCGGCGTCGCCGACGTCGACGGCAACCTCGGGCGCTTCCTCGTCGGCCGCGTGCTCGAGGTCGACGCAGCACCCGAACGCCGACCGGCTGCGCGTGTGCCAGGTGGACGTGGGGGAGGGCGAGCGCGGCAGATCGTCTGCGGCGCGTGGAACTTCGAGGCGGGCGCGACCGTCGCGGTCGCGCTGCCCGGCGCGTTGCTGCCGATCTCGACGAGCCGCTCGACGAGCGCGAGCTCCGCGGGCAGGTCTCGCGCGGGATGATCCTCGCCGAGGACGAGGTCGGCCTCGGCGACGACCACGCCGGGATCATGGTGCTCGCCGGACGGGCCGGAGCCGGGGACGCCGCTCGTCGACGTCCTCCCGATCCGCGACCAGGTGCTCGACGTGACGCCGACGGTGAACCGGGTCGACCTGCTCTCGATGGTCGGCCTCGCGCGCGAGGTCGCGGCGCTCCTCGGCGGCGAGCTCCATCCGCCCGAGCCCGACGATCCGCCGAGTCGTCGACCTCGAGGAGGTCGACATCGCGGTCGAGGACTTCGACGGCTGCCCGCGCTACATCGGCCGGGTGTTCCGCGACGTCGCGATCGGCCCGTCGCCGCACTGGCTTCGCTCGCGCCTCTTCCTCGCCGAGATGCGCTCGATCTCGAACGTCGTCGACGTCACGAACTACGTCATGCACGTCTGGGGCAGCCCGCTGCACGCGTTCGACC
The DNA here is from genome assembly GCA_963754175.1 of uncultured Gaiellaceae bacterium. Taxonomy (GTDB): domain Bacteria; phylum Actinomycetota; class Thermoleophilia; order Gaiellales; family Gaiellaceae; genus GMQP-bins7. The sequence continues at coordinate 126,959 of CAVWES010000026.1, forward strand.
GCGACGAAGCTCGCGGGCGGGCGCATCGTCGTCCGGCGCGCGCGCGCCGGGCGAGGAGCTGCGCACGCTCGACGGCACGCTGCGCCGGCTCGAGCCCGACGACCTCCTGATCACCGACGGCGAGCAGCGCGGTCGCGCTCGCCGCGATCATGGGCGGCGAGGACAGCGAGGTCACGGACGACGACGACCGAGGTGCTGCTCGAGGCGGCGAACTTCGAGCCGCTCGGGATCCTCCGCACCTCCGAGCGGCTCGGGCTGCGCACGGCCGGGTCGAACCGCTGGGAGAAGGGCGTCGACCCGTACCTCGCCGAGAACGCGGCCGTGCTCGCGAGCCGGCTGCTCGTCGATCTCGCCGGCGCGCGCATGACCGGTCACGCCGACGTGCACGCCGGGCCTGCCGGAGCGGCCGGTCGTCCGCTTCCGCCCCGAGCGGCGTCGCGCGTGATCGGGCTCGACGTTGCGCCGGACGAGCAGCGCGCGACGCTCGAGCGGCTTCGGGTTCGAGGTCTCCGACGAGTGGGACGTCACCGTCCCGACCTGGCGCGCCCGCGACGTCACGCGCGAGATCGACGTGATCGAGGAGGTCGCGCGGTCCGCTTCTCGACCGGATCCCGCTACACGATGCCGCTCCGACGCGCACGTGCGCGGACGGCTCACGAAGGAGCAGCGGCTGCGTCGGCGTCGTCGAGGACGCGCTCGTCGGCGCCGGCCTCTCCGAGGCGTACACGTGGAGCCTCGTCGCCGCGCGATCCGAACCCCGACGCGATCCGGCTGCCCGAATCCGATGACGTCCGACCAGGCGATCCTGCGGACGACGATCGTGCCCGGGCTCGTCGAGGCGGCGCGCACGGGCGTCGACGCGGGCACCGACGACGTCGCGCTCTTCGAGATCGCGCGCGTCTACCTCCCGTCGCGGCGAGCAGCTTCCGGACGAGCGCTGGCGCGTGGCCGGGGTCGTCGAGGGCGGCTATCGACGTGCGTCAAGGGCGTGCTCGAGACGCTCTACGACGCGCTCGGGCTCGAGCTGCGGGTCGCGCGCGGGTCGCACGCGCTCGCTCCATCCCGGCAAGGCGGCCGAGACCGAGGCGGGCTGGCTCGGCGAGCTTCACCCGACGCTCCTCGAGGGCGCGTGGGGGGCGTTCGAGCTCGACCTCGAGACGCTGTTCGCGGCGTGCCCGAGCGCGTCGTCTACGAGGACGTGATCACGTATCCCGGCGACGCTGCAGGACATCGCCGTCGCGGTGGACGAGGACGTCGAGGTCGGCGCGCTCGTGGACGCGGCGCACGAGGCGGCCGGCGAGCTCCTGCGCGAGGCGCGCGTCTTCGACGTCTATCGCGGCGATCAGGTCGGCGCGGGGCGCAAGTCGGTCGCGATCCACCTCGCGTTCCAGTCGCCCGAGCGCACGCTCACCGAGGAGGAGGCGACGGCCGCGCGCGAGCGGATCGTCGCGGCGCTCGCCGAGCGCTTCGGCGCCGAGCTGCGCGCGTAGGCAATCCGATCGCCGCTCGCTCCGCGTAGAAGGCGGGTCGATGAGCCGCGTTCGTCGCCCTCGTCCGCGCTCTGTCGCCGCCGCGCTCGCTCGTCGCTGCGCGGCGGGTCGGCGCGCCGGCGCAGGCGTCAAGCTCTTCGGCGACCGTCGGTCCCGGCTTCACGATCACGCTCGCGACGCCCCGGGCGCGCGGGTGACGAAGCTCGATCCCGGCGCCGTACGGCATCGAGGTCGACGACCGGTCCGACGAGCACAACTTCCATCTCACAGGGGCCCGGCGTGAACGCGACGACCGAGCGTCGAGTCGATCGGCACGGTCGACTGGAACGTCACGTTCACCGACGGCACGTACAGGTACGTCTGCGACCCGCACCCGACGCGATGCACGGCTCGTTCACCGTCGGCAACCCGCCCACGCCGACACCACCGCCGAGCCCGCAGCCGTCAGGCCCGTGACACCGACGTCGAAGCTCGCAGCTCACCTCGGGACCCGGCTTCACGATCACGCTGAAGACGCCGGCGGGCAAGGCCGTGAAGACGATGAAGACGGGCACGTACACGGTCGTCGTCCGCGACCGCTCGCGCATCCACAACGCCCACCTCGTCGCGCCGGGCTACAACCGCAGCGACGAGCCGGCTCGACGTACATCGGGCACGCAGACGTGGAAGGTGAAGCTCGCGAGGGCCGGGCACGCTCCGCTTCCTCTGCGACCCGCCATGCCAGCTCCGCGTCGGCATGACGCGGCGTTCGCGCGACAGATCGTCCGCTGGAGCCGGGCGGCGACTCGTCAGACGGAGCGTCCGGCGACGCGCCAGACCGGGCCCTGCGTGTCGGCGTTCTCCGTGTCCGAGAGCGCCTGCAGGATCCGATCCGGCCCGTGATGCCCTCGCGCGTCCATGCGCTCGAAGCACCGGCGCGCCATCCGGGCGAGACGCCGTAGCCCTGCTTGCCCGACGCGCGGAAGCGCAGCGCGATCGCGTCGGGCACGCGGGTCGGGTTGAGCGGGCGCACCGAGGAGAGCGGCGCGGGGCAGGTGGTCGCTCGAGTCGAGCTCGAGCTCGCAGAGGAGATCGCTCCAGTCGGGCGGGAGCTCGCGAGCGCGCTCGTCCCAGGCCTCGACGAGCGACGTGCGTTCGCCGGCGGATCGGTCGGCCGTCGTCGGCGCGGTGTCCGCGCGACCTCGACCAGCGCGAGCGTGCCCCAGATCCGCTTGCGGTCGAGGCGCCGAGAGACTGTTCCGCGCGCGCTCGGCGCCGCCCGTCCGAGCGCGTGACGTGGAAGCGGAGCTCGTCGCCGACGCGGCCCGGGCTGCGAGCGGGCCGAGGACGGCAGCCGCGTCGGACGACCGGCTCCTTCGGGCGTGAACGAGAGCCGCACCTCGCGCCCAGTCTGCGTCGAGGCTCTCCTCGATCCGCGCCCACTGGTCGGCGGCTCGCATCGGCCGATCAGCATAATGGCCGCTCGATGACGACCGTCGAGGAGCGAGCCGGGTCCGGAGGGCGAGGCGTCTCCGAAGAAGTCCTGCGCGGGTTCTTCCGCGAGATGCTCCTCATCCGCCGGTTCGAGGAGAAGGTCGAGGAGCGGTTCCGCGCGGGCGAGCTGCCCGGCTTCCTCCACGTCGCGATCGGCCAGGAGGCCGCCGCGACGGGCGTGTGCGCCGCGCTCGCGCGCGAGGACGTCATCGCGTCGACCCACCGCGCGCACGGCCACGCGATCGCGAAGGGCACGCCGATCGAGCGGATCATGGCCGAGCTGTACGGGAAGGTCGAGGGCTGCAGCGCACGGCTACGGCGGCTCGATGCACCTGTACGACGTCGAGGTCGGGAACCTCGGCGCGAACGCGGTCGTCGGCGGCGGGCTGCCCGGGATCGTCGGCGCGGCGCTCGCCTTCCAGATGCGCGGCGAGAAGCGCGTCGCGGTCGCGTTCTTCGGCGACGGCGCGACGAACACGGGCACGTTCCACGAGTCGCTGAACCTCGCGCAGCTCTGGAAGGTGCCCGCGATCTTCGTCCTCGAGAACAACGGCTGGGCGGAGTCGACGCCGGCGAGCCAGCAGCTCCCGCTCCCCGTCGACGAGCTCGGCAAGCGCGCGCTCGCGTACGGCATGAAGCTCATCGAGGCCGACGGGCAGGACGTCGAGGCGGTGTACCTCGCGACGCTCGCGGCGCGCGAGCACGCGCTCTCCGGGCAAGGGCCCGGTGCTCCTCCACCTCCGCACGTACCGCCTGACGGGCCACTACGTCGGCGACCCGCAGGTCTACCGCGACAAGGACGAGCTGAAGGAGGAGCGCGAGACGAAGGATCCGATCGGGCTCCTCGGCGCGCGGCTCGAGCATCGGCGACGAGGAGTTCGCGGCGCATCGACGCCGAGGTGACGCGCCGAGGTCGAGGCGTCGGTCGAGTTCGCGAAGGCCGGCACCGACCCGACTCCCGAGGACGCGCTCAAGTACGTCTATGCCTGAGCTGACCTACCGCGAGGCCGTGCGCGACGCGCTCGGCAAGGCGCTGCGCGAGGACGAGAGCGTCTTCATCATGGGCGAGGACATCGCCGAGATGGGCGGCTCGATGGCGGTGACGCAGGGCCTGCTCGACGAGTTCGGGCCCGAGCGCGTCCGCAACACGCCGATCTCCGAGATGGCGATCGTCGGCAGCGGCATCGGCGCCGCGATCCAGGGCATGCGCCCGATCGTCGAGATCATGTACGAGGACTTCCTGACGATCTCGATGGAGCAGCTCGTCAACCAGGCCGCGAAGCACCGGACGATGTCCGGCGGGCAGGTGAAGGTGCCGCTCACGATCCGCACCCAGGGCGGGGCGGGCTGGTCTCCGGGCGCGCAGCACGCGCAGCAGCTCGAGGCCTGGTTCGTCCACGTGCCCGGGCTCAAGGTCGTGTTCGCGTCGACGCCGGAGGACGTGCGCGGCCTGCTCTGGTCGGCGATCTACGACGACAACCCCGTCGTCTTCTTCGAGCACCGCACGCTGTACCCGATCAAGGGCGAGGTGCCGGACGAGCTCGAGCCGATCCCGCTCGGCAAGGCGCGCGTCCACCGCGAGGGCACGGACGTGACGGTCGTCGCGACCGGCCGGCTCGTCCACGAGGCGCTGCAGGCGGCCGAGGAGGCGGAGAAGGACGGCATCTCGGTCGAGGTCGTCGACCCGCGCACGCTGCTCCCGCTCGACGAGGAGACGATCGTCGGCTCGGTGCGCAAGACGACCCGCTGCGTCACCGCGCACGAGGCGGTGACGCGCGGTGGGTTCGGCGCCGAGCTCGCGGCGGTGATCCAGCACGGCGCCTTCGACTGGCTCGACGCGCCGATCGAGCGCGTCGGCGCGAAGTTCGCGCCGCTCGCGTTCGCGCCGGCGATGGAGCAGTGGGTCGTCCCGCACGCCGACGACGTGCTCGACGCGATCCGCCGGACGGTGGCGCAGGGCGCTAGCGATGGCGACCGAGGTCAAGCTCCCGCGTCTGGGCCAGGGCATGGAGTCGGGGACGATCGTGCGCTGGCTCAAGACCGAGGGCGAGGCGGTCGCGAAGGGCGAGCCGCTCTACGAGCTCGACACGGACAAGGTGACGCAGGAGGTCGAGGCCGACTCCGACGGCGTCCTGCTCAAGATCGTCGTCGCCGACGGTGAGGTCGACGTCGGGACGACGGTCGGGATCATCGGCGCGCAGGACGAGGACGTCTCCGCGCTGCTCGCAGACGCGCAGGCCGGGAACGGCGGCGCGCCGCGGCGGCCGCGCCGCCGGACGCCGGATCGGCCACGGCGCCGAGCGACGCGGCCGACAGAGGGCCGAGAGCGTCGAGGCGCCTCCGCGCAGCCGAGCCTGCCCCGCGCCGGCGCCGAGCCGCTCCCGCGGCTCCGCGCGCGGACGGCGAGCGCGTGAAGGCGAGCCCGCTCGCCCGGCGCATCGCCCGCGAGCGCGGCGTCGACCTCGCGCGGATCCGGGCACCGGGCCCGAGGGCCGCGTGATCGCCGAGGACGTCGAGAAGGCGGCGGTCGCGGCCCGGCCGCCGCGCAGCGCTCGCCGCTGCCGGTCGGCGAGGTCGAGGTCGTCGAGCTCACGTCGACCCGCCAGACGATCGCGCGCCGGCTGACCGAGGCGTGGCAGGCGCCCGTCTTCCAGCTCACCGTCACCGCGGACGCGACCGAGCTCGTCGCGACGCGCGAGCGCATGGTCGAGCTGCTCCGCGAGGGCGAGACGAAGCCGACGGTGTCGGACGTTCTCACGCGTCTCGTCGCGTCGGCGCTCGTGCGCCACCGCCCGGTCAATGCGAACTTCGTCGACGGGAAGATCCATCGCTTCTCCGCGGCGAACGTCGGCATCGCGGTCGCGGCGCCGAGCGGCCTCGTCGTCCCGGTCATCCGCGATGCCGACCGCAAGTCGGTGCTCGAGATCGCCGCCGATCGCGCCGACCTCGTCGTCGCGCGCGCGCGACGGAAAGCTCCAGCTCGCCGACCTCGAGGGCGGGACGTTCACGATCTCGAACCTCGGGATGTACGGCATCGAGCAGTTCGTCGCCGTCCTCAATCCGCCGCAGGTCGCGATCCTCGCGGTCGGCTCGATCGAGGATCGCCCGGCCGCGATCGACGGCGAGCTCGCGATCGTGCCCGACGATGACGATGACGCTCACGTGCGACCACCGCGCGATCGACGGCTCGGAGGGCGCCGAGTTCCTTCGCGACGTGAAGGCGTTCGTCGAGTCGCCCGCGCTCGCGCTCTAGCGTCCGTCCATGGTCATCCGGCGGGGCGGGCGGCAGGACGTCAGGTTCCTCCGCGACATGCTCCACCACGCCTACTACTGGCGCGAGCGGAACCCGGCGACGGGCCGGGCCCGGCGGCGCGCTACGTCAAGGGCTGGGGGCGACCCGGCGACACCGTCCTCATCGCCGTCGACGACGGCTTCCCCGTCGGCGCCGCCTGGTACCGGCTGTTCCGGCGCGACCAGCCCGGGCTACGGGTTCGTCGACGAGGAGACGCCCGAGCTCGCGATCGCGGTCGTGCCGAGCCGGCGCGGGCGCGGCATCGGCGAGGCGCTCCTCGAGGCGCTCTGCGAGCGCGCGCGCGCCGACGGCTACGGCGCGCTGAGCCTCAGCGTCGAGCGCGACAACCCCGCGCTCGTCTCCTTCTACGAGGAGCACGGCTTCTCGCGTCGGCGAGGACGGCGACGAGCTACAGCGTGACGCATGCGTCGGCAGCTGTAGGCTCCGCCGCTAGGATCGCGCGCATGGAGTTCGACGTCGCCGTCCTCGGTGGCGGCCCTGCGGGCTACACGGCGGCGATTCGCGCGGCGCAGCTCGGCGCGCGCGTCGCCTGCGTCGAGCGCGAGGCCGAGCTCGGGGGGACGTGCCTGCGCGTCGGCTGCATCCCGACGAAGGCCTGGGTGCTCGACGGCGCACGCGCTCCACGCCGCGCGGGAGATCGACCCGAAGCTCGGTGTCGTCACCGGCGAGCCGACGCTCGACTTCGCGCAGGCGAACGAGTGGAAGGCCGCCGTCGTCAAGCAGATGACGGGCGGCGTCGCGTCGCTCTTCAAGGCCAACAACGTCGACCTGGTTCCAGGGCAGCGGCCGCTTCGAGGATGCGCGCTCGATCGCCTTCGACAAGGGCGAGATCGGGCTCAGCTTCAAGAGCGCGATCGTCGCGACCGGCTCGTATCCGATCCGCCGCCGATTCCGGGGCTCGACTCGCCGCGCTGCGTCGACTCGACCGGGCTCCTCGCGCAGACCGAGGTGCCGAAGCGGCTCGTCGTGCTCGGCGGCGGGATCATCGGCTGCGAGTTCGCCTCGATCTTCGAGCGCTTCGGCACCGAGGTGACGATGATCGAGATGCTCGACACGCTCATCCCGCAGGAGGACTCGGACGCGACGAGCGAGCTGCGCAAGTCGTTCGCGCGGCGCGGGATCGTCGTCCACCTCGGCAAGCAGTGCACGAAGGTCGAGGACACCGGCGCGGGGCTCGCCGTCCACTTCGGCGAGGGCGAGACGATCGAGTGCGACCTCATGCTCGTCTCGGTCGGCCGCGCGCCGCTCGTCGAGGGCATCGGCCTCGAGGCGGCGGGCGTGACCTTCGACCCGCGCCGGGGTCGGGACCGATGCGCACCGCCGCACCTCCGTCGCGCACATCTACGCGGCGGGCGACGTCGCCGGCTACTGGCAGCTCGCGCACACCGGCTTCCGCGAGGGCGAGATCGCCGCGGAGAACGCGACCGGGCACGAGGCCGAGATGCGCGAGGCGCGGCGGTTCCGCGGCCGATCTACACCGATCCCGAGATCGCCGGCGTCGGGCTCACCGAGGCGCAGGCGGCCGAGCGCTACGGCGCCGAGAACGATCGCCGTCGGCCGGTTCCCGTGGGTCGCGAACGCGCGCGCGGTCATGACGGGGGAGACCGGCGGGCTGGGTGAAGACGATCCACGAGACGACCTACGGCGAGCTCGTCGGCGTCGTCATCGTCGGCCCGCACGCGACCGATCTGATCGAGGCTGCCGTCGTCGCGCTCGACGCGGAGGCGACGATCGAGACGGTCGCGGACGGGATGGCGCCGCACCCGACGCTCTCCGAGGGCCTCAAGGAAGCGGGCCTCGTCGCGCTCGGCCGGCCGATCCACCTCCGCCGCGGCGCAAGTAGGGACCGCGTCCGCTACCGTGCTCGAGATGAAGATCTACACGAGGAGAAACGCGGCCGTCGGCTACCTGACGCTCAAGGCGATGCAGCGGGCGATCGACAGGAAGCGCAGTCGTCGCCGGAGCGGCTTCGAGGTCGCGGCGTACGTCGGCCTCGGGCTCGTCTCGGCCGGGATTCTCGCCGGGCGCTCGCCATCGCGCTGAGGCGCACGGGCGGGAGAGGTCGCGGAAGGCGTGTCGAGCTTCGACGGCGACAACGAGATCGTCGGCGAGTACGTCACCGCTCCGGAGCCAGCTCCCGCGACGTGAGCCAGAGCCGCGCCGGCGGCGACCGGTCGTTCGTCCGTCCCGCGCTCGACGGGCTCGTTCCGTACGAGCCCGGCAAGCCGGTCGAGGAGGTTCAGCGCGAGCTCGGGCTCGACCGCGTCGTCAAGCTCGCGTCGAACGAGGGGCCGTACGGGCCGTTCCCGGCCGCGCAGGAAGCGATCGCGCGGGCGGCGCTCGAGCTGAATCGCTACCCGGACGGCGGCGCGTGGCGCCTTCGGAGCGTCCTCGCCGAGAAGCACGGCGTGCGCTTCGAGGAGGTGACGGTCTGCGCCGGTGCCGACGCGGTCGTCGGCAACGTCTGCCTGGCCACGCTCGACCCGGGGGACGAGGTCGTGACCGGCTGGCCGTCGTTCGCGAGCTACGTCATCGACCCGCTGAAGCTCGGCGGCGTTCCCGTCCGCGTCCCGCTCGAGGACGAGCGCATCGACCTCGACGCGATGCTCGCCGCGATCACGCGAGCGCACGAAGCTCGTGTTCATCGCCGCGCCGAACAACCCGACCGGCACGACGAACGACCGCGCGGAGCTCGACGCGTACTTCGAGCGGGTGCCGCCGCACGTCCTCACGGTGCTCGACCAGGCGTACTTCGAGTACGTGGACGACGCGTCCTATCCGGACGGCGTCGCCGAGTACCTCGCGCGCGGGCACCGGGTGCTCGTGCTGCGCACGTTCTCGAAGATCTTCGGCCTCGCGGGGCTGCGCGTCGGGTACGGCATCGGGCCCTGCGGACGTGATCACGGCGATCGGCAAGGTGCGGCGCGCATTCGACGTGACCTCGGTCGGCCAGGAGGCAGCCCTCGCGAGCCTCCACGAGGAGGACGAGCTCGAGCGTCGCCGCGCCGCGAACAAGGAGGCGATGGCGCTGCTCCAGCGACGTGCTCCGCGAGCACGGCCTCGAGCCGGCCGGCCCGGCCGTCGGCGAACTTCCTCTTCGTCCGCGTCGGCGACGCCGACGGCGCTGAACGAGGCGCTCCTGCGACGCGGCGTCATCGTCCGTCCGATGGGCGTCGTTCGGCGCGCCCGACGCGCTCCGCATCACGGCCGGGACGCCCGAGGAGGTCGCGTTCCTCGGCGAGGCGCTCGCGGCGCTCGACACACCGGTCGGTACGTCGCCTCGATGACGGTCGCGTTAAGCATTCGCGCAGCTTCGTAGGGATCGAGGGCGGACCGGACCGAAACACGGCCTGTCGCTGAGCTATCCTCCGGCGGCGGGCGCCGGCGAGGCGCTCGTCGTCGTAACCCGGACCCTTCATGCGGACCACCCTGAAACGAGGACTGGGGCGCGGAGCCGCTCCGAACGGAAACGGGAAGGCGGTATTGCCGCCCGGCTCGACGTCCCCCGTGACCTTCTACCGGCAGCCGGAGCGCTCCCCACGCTCGCGCGCCGCGCTCGATCGGGCGCATGGCGATGTGGCTCGGGATCGCGTGCCTCGTCGTCGCAACCGGGACCGCGGGCGGCGCGTACCTCTACTTCCACGAGTCCGTCGCCGCGGTCGCGGCGAAGACGCCCGAGGTGCGCAAGGCGGCGCGCCAGCTCGACGTCGCGCTCCCGGGCCAGCCCGCCGTCGCGCTCGTCATCGGCTACGACGCTCGCAAGGGAGAGGGCACCAGCGGTCGCTCCGACACGCTCATGCTCGTGCGGGCGGACCCGGCGACCGACTCGATCTCGTTGCTCTCGTTCCCGCGCGACATGAGCGTCGAGATCCGGTGCCCCGGCCGGACGCCGTTCACGGACAAGATCAACGCGGCGTACGCCACCTGCGGGCCGCAGGGCTCGCTCCAGACCGTGAGGGCCTTGACGGGTGTTCAGATCAACTACCTCATCACGGTGAACTTCCGCGGCTTCCGGCAGATCGTCGATCGCCTCGGCGGCGCGTGGATCGACGTCGACCGCCGCTACTTCAACGACCGCGGTGGACCGGGCGGGTACGCGCGGATCAACCTCTTCCCCGGCTACCAGCGGCTGGACGGACGCAAGACGCTCGACTACGTGCGCTACCGGCACACCGACTCCGACCTCTACCGCGTCGCGCGGCAGCAGCAGTTCGTGAAGGCGTTCAAGGGTCAGATCCAGGAGAGCTTCGCGCCGATTGCGCTCCCGAAGGTCGTCAACGCGATCACGCACAACGTCGAGGTCGCACAGGGAGGGGGCGTCGACGTCGACGGCCGCACCGTCCTCTCGTACGCGCTCTTCGCCTACGGGCTCCCGCGGGGGCGAGTGTTCCAGACGCGCATCGAGGGGCTCGAGGGGGTCTACGACCTCACCACCGATTCCTCGAACGTCACGCGGGCGGTCACGACCTTCACGCATCCCGACGTCGAGTCGTCGGAGAACGCGACGGCCGTCGCGCTCGGCGAGAAGGTGAAGCGCCGCGCGCCGGCTCCGAGCGCGACCACGATCACCGTGCTGAACGGCAACGGGGTCGACGGCTCCGCGTCGACCGCGGGCTACCTCCTCGGCCAGCGGGGATACCAGGTCCGGACGCCGCCGAACGGGCTCCCCGCGAATGCTCCCAACTGGGACTACTTCCGGACCGAGGTCAACTACGACGGGCGCAGACGTGGCGCGAAAGAGGCGGCGCAGAAGGTGGCGAACCTCTTCGGCTCCGCGGAGGTGAAGCGGCTGCCCGCGCAGATCTCGCAGCTCGCGAACGGCGCGATGCTCACGGTCGTCGTCGGCCAGACCTTCCACGGCAGCCTCGCCTCCGCTCCGATCGACCAGACGCCGAAGCGCGAGCGCCCGAACATCTCGTACGCGCCGAACGCGTCGCATCGACCTGCTCCGCGAGCGCCGCGCGCGCGTGCCGTTCCCGCTCATGGTTCCGACGGTGATCGAGCGCAGCTCCTGGACGGACTCGACGATGCCCGCGCGCATGTACTGGATCGACCCGGGCGAGAAGCACAAGGCCGTGCGCCTCGTCTACCACATGGGGTCGAACGAGTACTGGGGCGTCGAGATGACCGACTGGGACGACGCGCCCGTGCTCGCCGACAAGAGCCTCACGCGCCGCATCGGCGGTCGCGTCTACGACCTCTACTACAACGGCCCGAAGCTGCACATGGTCGTCCTGAACACCCCGAAGGCGAGGTACTGGGTGGTCAACACCCTGCTCGACCGGCATCTCGAACGAGACGATGCTCGCGATCGCCAAGGGTCTCAAGCCGCTCGGCTCCGTGAAGAGGCGCTAGCCGGTGCGGGTCGCGGTCTTCGGCGCGGGGTACGTCGGCCTCGTCACCGGCGCGTGCTTCGCCGAGCTGGGACACGACGTCGTCGTTCGCGACGTCGTGGAGGCGAAGATCGCCGCATTGAAGCGGGGCGAGGTGCCGATCCACGAGGTCGGTCTCGAGGAGCTGCTCGAGCGCAACCGCGAACGGCTGACGTTCACGACCGACGTCGGCGAGGCGGTGGACGGGGCGGACATCGTGTACATCGCGGTCGGCACGCCGCCGCTGTACTCGGGCGACGCGGATCTGTCTGCGGTGTGGACCGTCGTCGACGAGCTCCCACGGGTCGAGCGCCGAATCGTCGTCGCGATGAAGAGCACGGTGCCGGTGGGGACCGGTCGCGCAGTTCGTCACCGGCTCGACGATCGGGGCCTCACGAACGTCGGGTACGTCTCGAACCCGGAGTTCACCGCCGAAGGAACCGCGATCCAGGACTTCATGCACCCCGACCGCGTCGTCATCGGCGCGTTCGACGTCGCCGACGGCGACGTCGTCGCAAAGCTGCACGAGGGCATCGACGCCCCGGTCGTGCGCTGCGACGTTCCGTCCGCGGAGATGATCAAGCTCGCGGCGAATGCCGCACTCGTCACGAGGATCTCCTTCATCAACGAGATCGCCAACGTCTGCGAGGCGACGGGAGCGGACGTGACGACGGTCGCCGAGGGCATCGGGCTCGACCGGCGCATCGGACCGTCGTTCCTGCGCGCGGGGATCGGCTTCGGCGGCTCCTGCTTCCCGAAGGACTCGCTCGCGCTCAAGCAGCTCGCGGCGAACTCGGGCTACAACTTCCAGCTCCTGAACGCCGTGATCGAGGTGAACGAGCTCCAGAAGCGGCGCGTCATCGGAAAGCTCGAGCGACGGCTCGGGCCCCTGCGTGGCAAGCGGATCGCGCTCCTCGGCCTCGCGTTCAAGCCGGGGACGGACGACATGCGCGAGGCGCCGAGCCTCGTCCTCGCCGGCAGGCTCCTCTCCGAGGGCGCCGAGGTGACCGCCTGGGACCCGGTCGCGAACGGCGCGGCGCATCTCCACGGCGTCGAGATCGCGCCGACGGCGCTCGACGCGCTCGACGGCGCCGACGCCGCCGTGCTCGTCACGGAGTGGCCGGAGCTGCGCGAGCTCGACTGGGCCGCGGCGGGCAACGCGCATGCGCAATCGCGTCATCGTGGACGGGCGCAACCTCCTCGATCCCGAGGAGCTGCGCGCGCACGGGTTCGTCTACGAAGGCATCGGCCGCCCCATCGTATGAACCTTCCCGGCGGTGATCTTCGTCGGCGGCCAGGGCACGAGGCTCCGACCGCTCACCGATCGGACGCGCAAGGACATGCTCCCGCTCGTCGACCGGCCCCTTCTCGCGTACACCTTCGAGCACCTCGCCCGCCACGGCGTCGAGCACGCGATCATCTCGTGCGGGTATCTCCCCGACCAGATCCAGGCCGGGTTCGGCACACGGCACGACGGCCTCGCGCTCGAGTACGCCGTCGAGGACGAGCCGCTCGGAACCGGCGGCGCGATCGGCTTCGCGGGGCGTGAGCTCGAGGGGAGCTTCTTCGCGTTGAACGGAGATTCCCTGCGCGAGGCCGACCTCGGCGAGATGGTCGCGTTCCACCGCTCGACGGGAGCGAAGGCGACCATCCTGCTGACGCCGGTCGCGGACCCGAGCCGCTACGGGCTCGTGCGGACGGCCGCGGACGGACGCGTGGAGACCTTCCTCGAGAAGCCACGGCCGGAGGAGATCGACACCGACCTCATCAACGCGGGGCTCTACGTGCTCGAGCCGGAGGTGCTCGACCTCGTCCCGCCGGGTCGCGCCGTCTCGATCGAGCGCGAGGTGTTCCCACAGCTCGCAGCGGAGGGATCGGTGTACGGGATCGCCCTGCCCGGCTACTGGCTCGACGTCGGGCACGCCCGAGTCGTATCTCCAGGCACACCGGGACGTGCTCGAGCGGATCTTCCCGACGGAGGTCGGCGACGCGCTCGGCGCCGACTTCACGCTCGTCGACGAGAGCGCCGACGTGCATCCCGGCGCGCAGGCTCGTGCCGCCCGTCTACGTCGGGCCGGATGCGGTCGTCGAGGAGGGCGCGCGTCTCGGGAGCCTCGCCGTGCTCGGAGCCGGTGCTCGCCTCGCGGAGCGCGGCGTCGTCGAAAACGCGATCGTGGGCGCGCGTACGCACGTCGGAGCGGGCGCGAGCGTCGTCGGCTCGATCGTCGGCGACGACGCGCGGCTCGGCGCAGCATGCGAGCTCCACAATCTCGCCGTCGTCGGGCCGGGGGCCGCGGTCGGCGAGGGGAACGTCCTCGACCACGGGCTCCGCATCGGCGCGGGCCAGCACATCCCGGACGAGGCGCTTCGCTTCTCGTGAGCCGCTACCAGACGACCCCGCGCAGGATCGAGAAGCCCTGGGGCTGGGAGCTCGTCTGGGCCGAGGCGGACGACTACGTCGGAAAGCTCCTGTTCGTCCGTGCCGGAGAGTCGCTGAGCCTGCAGTACCACGAGCTCAAGGACGAGTCTTGGCTCGTCCAGCAGGGCCGTGCACGACTGGAGCTCGGCGAGGTGGGGGGCGAGCTCGAGGTGCTCGAGATCGCGCCGGGCGACGCATACCGCTTCCGGCCGCGCACGGTGCACCGCGTCACGGCGCTCGAGGACACCACCGTGGTCGAGGTCTCGACGAACCACCTGACGGACGTCGTGCGCCTCGAGGACAGGTACGGCCGCGAAGGCACGGACGCGCCCTAGGGCTTCTCTCGCACGCTCCCGATGCGCCGCCATCGCGGTGACGACGAGCACGACGCCCGCGAGCTCGATCGTCGTCGGCACCTGCGCGAGCACGACGACGCCCACGACGGTCGCGGTCGCGGGAAGCAGCGCCACCATGAGCGAGTAGGTCGCGCGTGAGAGACGCGCCATCGCGAGCTGGTCGGAGACGTAGGGGATGACGGACGACGAGAGCCCCACCCCGATTCCCGCTGCGACGGCCACGGGGTCCGCGAACGCGGGCGCGGCGCTCGACCCGGCGATCGGCGTCACGACGACCGCGGCGACGAGCATCGCGGCCGCGAGGCCGTCGAGGCGGCTCAGACGACGGCTGCGTGCGAGCCGGTGCGCGAGGACGATGTAGAAGGCGAAGAGGGCGGCATTGGCGAAGGCGAACGCGAGTCCGACGGCCTCACCTTCGAGCCGGACGTCGGTGAGCAGATACACACCCGAGACCGCGAGCGCGAGAGCGACCGCATTCCGCGGCGTACGAGCCCCTACGGCGGCCAAGGCGATGACCGGGAGGAACTCGATCGCCGCGACCGTCCCGAGCGGCAACCGTTCGATCGCAAGGTAGAAGCACGCGTTCATGGCGGCGAAGACGACTGCGAGGTAGACGACCGTCTCTTTGTCGGCGCGCTCTGCGGCGGCGAACGCGCGCCAGGGTCGTCGCCAGAGGGCGAAGACCGCCGCGGCGCTCGCGATCCGAAGCCAGGCGACACCGAGTGGCTCGACCCGGGCGAAGAGCAGGACGGCGAACGCAGGACCGAGGTAGTGGAAGACGGCGCTCCCCACGAAGAACACCTGCGGCGGCGCAGTGGTCGCGCGGCGCGCGACCGCCTCGCGAAGGTCGCTCCTCGCCCCTACCGACAGCATGCCGGCATCGTCGCTGCCGGCATGTCATAGTGGAATGGACAATCGACGGAGCTGAGGGACAATTGCCTCGCAAAGCACGGACAAGAGATGCTCTTGCCTATGAAGCGAATCTTCTCGACGCAACGAACCTACGAATTCTCGGCGAGCTTCAGACCAGCGGCCGATTGGGGATGGCCGAGCTCGGACGTCGCATCGGGCTCTCTGCGCCTGCCGTCGCCGAGCGTGTGCAACGCCTCGAGCGCGCCGGGGTGATCAGGGGCTACCAGGCAGAGCTCGACCCGGCCGCTCTCGGCTATCCCGTCGCAGCCGTCGTCCGCATCCGCCCGGCTCCCGGTCAGCTGCAGCGAATCCCGGAGATCGCCCGTGAGACGCCGGAGGTCGGCGAGTGCCATCGAATCACCGGTGACGACTGCTATCTGCTGCGTCTCCATCTGCACTCGATCGACGACCTGGAGGAGATCCTCGACCGGTTCACGCCCTTCGGGATGACGACGACGTCCATCGTCCACTCGACGCCCGTCCCGCGCCGGGGGCCTCCGCTCGGCGGCTGATCGCAGAACCTTCACACAACTCTGATAGGGTTGCAGCGTGCAGCCGTGGATGACCATCGGGGAGACGAGCCGCCGTTCGGGCTGGTCTCCGCGGATGCTCCGCTACCTCGAGCAGGAAGGGCTCGTCGTCCCGGCGCGGAGCGAGGCCGGGTATCGCCGCTACGGCATCCGCGAGCTGAATCAGCTGAACGCGCTCGCAGAGCTTCGTTCCCGATTCGACGTCGGGCTGGCCGAGCTCGAGTTCGCCCTGCGGCTGCGCCGCGAGTCTGCACTGCGTGGCGCGGTCGAGACCTGGCTCGCGGGGACGACCGTCCCCGGCCTCGAAGAGACTTCCCCGGCCTGGGTCGAGTGGGAGCAGCGCAAGCACGAGCGGCTGCTCGCGACCGACGCGGCCTGAGACCTGACGACCACCGAAGAGAGGATCAATGGCTCAGACACTGCGATACGACGTGAAGGATCTGGCGCTCGCCCCCGAAGGCGTGCGGCGGATCGCGTGGGCCGACCGGCAGATGCCGGTGCTCGCGGCGATCCGCGAGCGCTTCGAGCGCGAGCAGCCGCTCGCCGGGCACCGCATCTCCGCGTGCCTGCACGTGACGACCGAGACGGCCAACCTCGCCCGCACGCTGAGCGCGGGCGGCGCGGACGTCGTCCTCTGCGCGTCCAACCCGCTCTCGACGCAGGACGACGTGGCGGCAGCGCTCGTCGAGGAGTACGGCGTCGGCGTCTTCGCGATCAAGGGCGAGGACAACGACACGTACTACCGCCACATCGAGGCGGCGGTCGATCACCGCCCGCACCTGACGATGGACGACGGCGCCGACGTCATCGGCGTCCTCCACTCGGCCCGTCGCGAGCAGCTGGGCGACGTGATCGCGGGTACCGAGGAGACCACGACGGGCGTCATTCGCCTGAAGGCGCTCGAGCGCGACGGCAAGCTCGGCTTCCCGGTCATCGCGGTCAACGAGGCGCGCACGAAGCACCTCTTCGACAACCGCTACGGGACCGGCCAGTCGACGATCGACGGGATCATCCGCGCGACGAACGTCCTCCTCGCCGGCAAGCGCTTCGTCGTCGCCGGCTACGGCTGGACCGGCCGTGGCGTGGCGATGCGGGCACGCGGCATGGGCTCGCACGTCATCGTCACCGAGGTCGATCCGCTGCGCGCGCTCGAGGCGGCGATGGACGGCTACGAGGTGCTCCCGATGGACGTCGCGGCCGCGGTCGGCGACCTCTTCTGCACGGCCACGGGCGACAAGAACGTCATCACCCGCGCGCACATGGAGCGGATGAAGGACGGCGCGATCCTCTGCAACACGGGTCACTTCAACGTCGAGATCGAGATCGGCGCGTTGCGCGACCTCGCGGTCGAGACGCGCGAGGCGCGTGCGTTCGTCGACGAGTTCACGATGGCCGACGGCCGGCGCCTGTACCTCATCGGCGAGGGGCGCCTCGTGAACCTCGCCGCGGCCGAAGGGCATCCGGCGCTCGTCATGGACATGTCCTTCGCGAACCAGGCGCTTGCGGCCGAGTGGGTCATCCAGAACGCGGCGACGCTCGAGCGGAAGGTCTACGACGTCCCGAAGGACATCGACGACGAGATCGCCCGGCTGAAGCTCGAGACGATGGGCATCGCCATCGACACGCTCACGGAGGAGCAGGCGCGCTACCTCGCCTCGTGGGACGAAGGGACCTAACCCCCGAGAGCATCGTTCGCCTCGAGGCGGACGCGGTGGTCGTGCTCGACCAGCGGCGCCTGCCCGACGAGGAGATCGAGCTGCGGTGTGCGTCGGCGGCCGAGGTCGCCGACGCCATCCGCACGCTCGCCGTTCGCGGCGCACCGGCGATCGGCGTCGCGGCTGCGTACGGGCTCGCGCTCGCTGCGTCCCGTGGAGAGGATCTCGACGCGGCGTACGACGTGCTCGCCTCGTCACGCCCGACCGCGGTGAACCTCCGCTGGGCGCTCGACGCGCTTCGCGACGATCCGACGCCGGAGCGCGCACGGGCGCTGCACGACGAGGAGGTCGCGCGATGCCGGCGCATGGGCGAGCACGCGACCGCACTCCTCCCGGCCGGGGCGCGGGTGCTGACGCATTGCAACACCGGGGCGCTCGCGACGGGTGGCTACGGCTCGGCGCTCGGGGCGGTGCGCGCTGCGTGGGAGGCGGGCCTCGTCGAGCACGTCTGGGTGGACGAGACGCGCCCGCTCCTGCAGGGAGCACGGCTGACCGCCTGGGAGCTCGACGCGCTGGGCATCCCCTTCTCCGTGATCGTGGACGGAGCTGCGGCGTCGCTCATGGCCGCGGGCGAGGTGGACGCCGCCCTCACCGGCGCCGACCGCATCGCCGCCAACGGAGACGTTGCGAACAAGGTCGGCACCTACGGGCTCGCGGTCGCGGCGAGCCGTCACGAGATCCCGCTCTACGTCGTCGCGCCGACCACGACGCTCGACCCGTCGGTTGCCTCAGGGGCGGACATCCCGATCGAGGAGCGCGATCCGGCGGAGGTCTCGACGCGGTTCCCCGCGCGCAACCCCGCCTTCGACGTCACGCCGGCCGAGCTCGTCTCCGCGATCGTGACCGAGGAGGGGGTGCATCGCGCGCCCTACGAGTCGTCGCTTCCCGCTCCGGTGCGCGTCGCGTCGTGATCGACGTCGACCAGGACACCGCGTCGGTTCTCGAACGCTTCGGGTTCGACGAGCCGCTCTTCGAGTCGCTCCGAGCGCGGGTCGTCGCGGGCGAGCTGTCGCCCGAGTCGAATCTGGTCCGCGGCTCGATCGAGCCGCCGCGCGAGAACGACGTGACGCCGCTCCCGAGCCCGGGCGACGCGGGCTACGAGGACGCGAGATCCGCGGGGCTCGAGGCGCTGGGTCGCGGCGAGGTGGCGCAGATCGTGCTCGCCGGCGGGATGGCGACACGGTTCGGGGGCGTGGTCAAGGCAGTGCTCACCGCTGTCGACGGCAAGAGCTTCCTCGAGGCGAAGCTCGAGCAGACCTCCGCGCTCGAGCGCGCGCTGGATGCTTCCGTCCCGGTGGCGCTGATGACGAGCTTCGCCACGGACGCGACGATTCGCGCGACACGTGGAGGAGCGTGGTCTCGGCGATCCGCTCGTCTTCCACCAGTTCGTCTCGCTGCGGCTCGAGGCATCCGGCGAGCTCTTCCGCGACGCGGACGGCCACGCCTCGCTGTACGCCCCCGGCCACGGCGACCTCTTCCAGGCGGTGCGCCGCTCGGGCACGCTCGCGGCGATGCGCGAGCGCGGCGTCCGGATCGTGACGATCTCCAACGTCGACAACCTCGGGGCGCGCGTGGACCCGGTCGTCGTCGGCGCTCACCTCGCCGGCGGGCGACCGCTCACCTGCGAGGTCGCCCGCAAGGAGGGCGACATGGGGGGAGCGCCCGTCCGCGTGGACGGGAGGCTGCAGCTCGTCGAGGGGCCTCGCTTCCCTCCGTCCTTCGACCAGGAGCTCGCGCCGGTCTTCAACACGAACACCGCGCTCTTCGACATCGACGCGCTCGACGAGGACTACGACCTCACCTGGCTCTACGTGCAGAAGACGGTCGAGGGACGCGACGCGGTGCAGCTCGAGCGCCTGTACCACGAGGTGTCCGCGCTCGTCCCGGCGCAGTACCTCGAGGTGCCACGTCGCGGGCCGCGCGGCCGCTTCCTGCCGATCAAGACGCCGGCTGATCTCGAGCGTGCCGAGGCCGACCTCCGCGAGCTCGTCTCCGCGTCTCCGATCTGACACGGACTCGACACGAAGTCGTGACCGGCGCGGGCCTACCGTCGGCGTGTGCGCGTGCTCGACATCGTCCTTCCGGAGCGGTGCGCGATCTGCGACACGCCCGGTCGGGCGCTCTGTGCGAGCTGCCGGAGCTCGCTGACCCGGCTCGTTCCCCCCGTCTGCGACCGCTGCGGGTCGCCGGGGCCGTGGCCCGTTCGGCGCTGTGCCGAATGCTCGGGGCGGCGACTCGCGTTCTCGGGCGCCCGTTCGGCCATCGTCTACGACGCGCGTGCACGTGCGCTCGTTCGAGCGTGGAAGGAGCACGGGCGACGCCGCCTCGCGCGCGAGGCGGCGGAGCTCGTCGCGGAGGTCGTTCCGGCGCCCGACGCGAGCTGCCTCGTGCCCGTGCCGGGCGACCCCGAGCGCGCCTGGCACCGCGGGGACGTTCCTGCCCGTGCACTCGCGACCGAGCTCGGGCGGATCTGGACGCTGTCGACGCTCGACGTGCTCGAGCGCGTCCAGTCGCTCCCTCGCCAGCGCGGGCTCTCGCTCGACGAGCGCCGCCGCAACGTCCGCGGGAGCGTCGTCGCGCGCGCGACGGTCCCGACGGAGGCATGCATCGTCGACGACGTCTACACGTCCGGGGCGACCGTCGACGCCTGCGCGGCGGCGTGTCGTCGGGCGGGCACGCGACGGGCCTGCGTCATCACCTTCGCGCGGGCCGTTCGTTAGATTGAGACGGTCGTCATCGCCACGATCCC
The DNA here is from genome assembly GCA_963754175.1 of uncultured Gaiellaceae bacterium. Lineage (GTDB taxonomy): Bacteria > Actinomycetota > Thermoleophilia > Gaiellales > Gaiellaceae > GMQP-bins7. The sequence goes on from CAVWES010000026.1 coordinate 147,288, forward strand.
GAAAGGAGCGTCAGCAATGCAGCTCCAGATCAAGGCCCACCACGCCTCCGTGTCGGACTCCGTGCACGCGTACACGGAGAAGCGCCTCTCGAAGCTCTCCAAGCGCCTGTACGAGGGCACGGTGGTCGAGGTGACGTTCTCACGCGAGCACAATCCGTCGATTCGCGACGACCACGTTGCGGAGGCGGTCGTGTTCATGAAGGGCCCGAACCTGGTCGCGCGCGAGTCCGCGACGACCTACGAGGCGGCGGTCGACAAGGTTCTCGACAAGCTCGAGCGCCAGATCGAGCGCTACCGTGACAAGCGGGTGCTCGAGCCGCGCCGTGCGGCGCAGCGCAAGCGTGACGCCGACACTCCCGGCGAGGAAGCCGCGGCGTAGGCGCGCATGCCGATCGATCCCGGCCGCGACTGGCTCGCGGCAGGCATCACCGGGCTGCAGCGACAACGGGAGTGGGACGCGGTCGCGACGAGCGAGGGTGACGGCGCGCCCGGGGACGAGGTTGCGTTCATCGCGCTCGCGGATATGACGTTCGTGCCCGAGTCCGGCGCGGCCGACCCGGCGCCGTTCGCCAAGGCGCTCGGCGAGAGCATCGAGCCGCCGTACCGCGCCCTCGCCGTTCGGCGCTCGGACGTGTGGGCCGTGGGTGCCGTGGCGATCGAGGTCGCCCGGCTCGACCCCGATCCGCGCGGGGGCGAGCTCGAGCTCAGCTGGAACGGCTCCGAGCTCGCGCTGACGATCGACGGCCTGCCGGCAAATCCGTCCGGGGCATCGGCGCTGGAGCGGATCGCCGCGGATCGGGTGAGCGGCGCGTACGCGGCGCATGCCCACCGCGTCCGCGGGGATCTGTGGGAGCTGTCGGTCCTCGCCCTCTAGCCGGAGCTCTGGCGCCGTCCCCGACGCGGGCGGCGATCGTCGACCGGAGGACCGACGCGACCTCCGGTGCCTCGCGCTCCAGGCGCCAGATCTCGCGGTTGAAGATCGTGACGAGCCTCAGCGGGCTCGTGGCGACGACGGACGCTGAGCGCCGGCCGCCGGACATCACGGCGATCTCGCCGAAGTAGTCCCCCGGCCCGAGCGTGTTGATCACCGCGCCGTCGTGAACGATGTCGGCGGTGCCGGACCGGATCGCGAACACCGCGTGGCCGAAATCGCCCTCGCGCAGGAGGACGGTGCCCTCCTCGATCTCGAGCTCCTCGCACGACGTCGCGATCTGGCCGAGTTGCTCGCCCGACATCCCGCCGAACAGTGGAAGCGTCGCCAGATCCGCCGCGTTCATCGCGGCGACGCTACCACCCGCATCGCCGCGATCGGGTGTCGGAGTGGTTGCAATCCGGTGACCGAAAGAGGGCCGGAGGGACGGCGAGCCCGGCAACACGAGCCGGTACCCTAAGCCCGTGCCAGGCGACAGCTACGGTGGTTTCGAGAAGTTCCTGCGTCTCGGTGAAGGACGCCGTCTCAAGCGGCTCGCCGAGCAGGCGGCGTACATCGGGACGCTCGAGCCCGACTTCGAGAAGCTCTCGGACGACGAGCTCCGCGGGAAGACCGCCGAGTTCAAGCAGCGCCTCGAGAACGGCGAGTCGCTCGAGGACCTGATCTTCGAGGCCTACGCGGCCGTCCGCGAGGCGTTCCGCCGGACGATCGGCGTACGCCTCTTCGACGTCCAGCTCATGGGCGGGATCGTCCTCCACGAGGGCGACATCGCGGAGATGAAGACCGGTGAGGGGAAGACGTTCGTCGCCGTCCAGCCGCTGTACCTGAACGGGCTTGCGGGACGCGGCGTCCATCTCGTGACGGTGAACGACTACCTCGCCAAGCGCGACGCCGAGTGGACGCGGCCGGTGTACGAGAAGCTCGGGAGCTCGGTCGGCTCCGTCCAGAACCTCATGCCGTTCGCGGAGCGCCGCGAGGCGTACGCGTGCGACGTCACCTACGGGACGAACTCGGAGTTCGGGTTCGACTACCTCCGCGACAACATGGCCGTCTCGCTCGAGGGCGTCGTCCAGCGCAGCCACGCGTTCGCGATCGTGGACGAGGTCGACTCGATCCTCGTCGACGAGGCGCGAACGCCGCTCATCATCTCCGGCGAGCCCGAGACCGCGGCCGCGACGTACTACCAGTTCGCTCGCGTCGTCAAGGAGCTCGAGGGCGCGCCCGCCACGCGCAAGACCGCGAAGGGCCTCGACGAGACGGAGCTCTCGGGAGCCGACTTCCTGTACGACGAGAAGTTCAAGACCGTCTCACCGGCGCAGTCGACGATCGAGAAGGTCGAGCGTGCGATCGGCATCGACAACCTCTACGACCCGCGCCACGTCAGTCTCGTGAACCACCTCATGCAGGCGCTCAAGGCGCAGTCGCTCTACAAGCGCGACGTCGACTACGTCGTCCAGGAGGACGAGGTCAAGATCGTCGACGAGTTCACCGGCCGCATCATGGAGGGCCGGCGCTGGAGCGAGGGGCTCCACCAGGCGATCGAGGCGAAGGAGGGCGTGCGCATCCGCGAGGAGAACGTCACGCTCGCGACGATCACGCTCCAGAACTACTTCCGCCTGTACGAGAAGCTCGCCGGCATGACGGGGACGGCGAAGACGGAGGAGAAGGAGTTCGTCGAGATCTACAACCTGCACGTCGTCGAGATCCCGACGAACCAGCCCGTCGCCCGGCTCGACGAGAACGACTACATCTTCAAGACGCCCGAGGCGAAGTTCGCCGCCGTGCTCGACGACATCGTCGAGCGCCACGAGGAGGGCCAGCCCGTCCTCGTCGGCACGATCGCGGTCGAGACCTCCGAGTACCTGTCGGAGCTCCTCAAGCGCAAGGGGATCCCGCACAACGTCCTGAACGCGAAGGAGCACGAGCGCGAGGGCGAGATCATCAAGGACGCGGGCCAGCGCGGCGCGGTCACGATCGCGACGAACATGGCCGGCCGCGGCGTCGACATCAAGCTCGGCGAAGGCGTCATCGACCTCGGCGGCCTCTACGTGCTCGGCACCGAGCGCCACGAGGCACGCCGGATCGACAACCAGCTCCGCGGCCGCTCCGGGCGCCAGGGTGACCCCGGCGAGACGCGCTTCTACCTCTCCGGCCAGGACGACCTCGTGCGCCTGTTCGCCGGCGACCGGATCTACAACATCATGAACCGCTTCAAGATCCCGGACGACCAGCCCATGGAGGCCTCGATCCTCTCGAAGCAGATCGAGAACGCCCAGAAGAAGGTCGAGGAGCAGAACTTCGTCGCGCGCAAGAACGTCCTCAAGTACGACGACGTCATGAACACGCAGCGCATGGTCATCTACGAGCAGCGCCGACGCGTGCTCGAGGGCGAGGACCTCTCCGACGAGGTGCGCGAGTGGATCCGCGAGACCGTCGAGACGACGGTCACGCAGTTCACCGACTCCGAGTACCCGGAGGACTGGGATCTCGAGGGCCTCGTGACGGGGATGCAGTCGCTCTACGACACGGACATCACCGCCGAGGAGCTGCGCGAGGAGATCGACGTCCGAGAGCGCGAAGCGCTCATCGAGGAGTTCGTCGACGACGCGCTCGAGACGTACGACGAGCGCGAGCAGGCGCTCGGACCCGAGCTCGCGCGCGAGGTCGAGCGCTACATCATCCTCCAGACCGTCGACCTCCGCTGGCGCGAGCACCTCGAGGCGATGGACTACCTCCGCGAGGGCGTCCACCTGCGCGCGTTCGCGCAGAAGGACCCGCTCGTCGAGTACCGCGGCGAGGGCCATGTGCTGTTCGAGGAGCTCAGCCAGACGATCCGGCAGGAGGTCGTCTTCACGCTCTTCCACGTCGCCGTGGAGATCGAGGAGCCCGCGCTCGAGCCGATGCAGGCGCGCGAGAGCTCGCTCCACTACGAGCACGAGACGTCGGCCGGCGCCGACGTGATCGCTGCCGCGGGCGGCGCTGCGACCGCGCTCGCCGATCCTCCCGACGTCGTCCGGGCTCGTTCGCGCAGGCCCCCGTGGTCAACGAGCACAAGGACATCGGCCGCAACGACCCGTGCTGGTGCGGGAGCGGCAAGAAGTACAAGCGCTGCCACGGCGCGTAGCGTGCGCCGCTAGCTGCTCTCTGCGAGAGGCTCCTTCTGGCCGAGTCGGGGCGTGACGACCGCCGCGATGCCGGCGGCCAGGATGAAGGCATCGGGGAAGAAGTTGGTCCACCTGCCGAGCTCCGTGAGATCGAGCGAGACGAACCCCCACGCGATCAGCGCGTATCCGAGCGCGATGCTCGCGACACCGCTCGTCTGGAGACGCGCAGGCGCAGGCGCGTGGCCGTGCACGACGGCCGCGACCGCGGCTGCGAACACGAACGTCAGCGCACCGACGACGCAGTCGAGGACGTAGTGGTTCCCGGTGCCGACGATGACGACGAAGACGAGCACGGGGTACGCGAGTGTCAGCCATGCCAGGCGTGACCGCGGAAAGAGCCAGATCGCGGTCGCGGCGACGAAGGCCGCGAAGCCGAAGTGCTGGCTGGCTGCGGCGGCCGTCGTGTTGTGGAAGAGCGCGCCGGTCGTGCTCGTGAGCTCGGCATCCGACGGCGGCACGCCGAGCCCGAGCGCGGGCAGCCAGTGCGGGGGCGCGAGCGGAAACAGCCCGATCACGAACGCCGCCGGCACGAACGACACGACGAAGGTCGTGCGGATCCTCGGGTAGCGGTCGGGGGCGAGCAGTCGCGCCGCAGCGACGAAGCCGAAGAGCACGGGGAGGTGGATGTTCGCGTAGAGCCACGTCAGCGTCGCCATCACGCTCGAGGTCGACGCGAGCCCGATCACCCAGGACTCGACGTCGAGCGACATGGCGCGCTCGAGCCGAAGGACGTCGTCGGCGTGCGCGAGCGAGGTCGCGACGTTTCCCTCGAGCGGTATCCGGACCGCGTGCCAGGCGAGCAGCGTGAGCCCGACGATGGCGAGCTCGGTCTCGACCGAGTAGCACCGCGTCAGGTATTTCGCCGCCGCCGCGCATCACCGCTGCGGAATACCCTAAAGGCCGGCGCTTCCTCACCCGAGGCGGTAACCTGCGGCGGAGGCCGGCGCGACCTATCGTCCCGTCCATGCGGATCGAGCGGAGTCGGCTGCTCGTGGCTCGTCGGCGCTCGTCGTTGCGACGTTCGTCGCCACCGGGTGCGGGGGCGGCGGCAGCGACGACGTCGCCCGATGTCGCGATCACGACGCAGCAGACCGAGGGAGCCGTCCCGACGGCGCCGGCTCGGCCGCGGCCGCGAGGCGGCACGACGTCGACGCCAGTCTCGCTCCGGCACCGAGGCCCGCTTCCCGCGGCGGAGCGTGCGCGGATCGCGACGAGGGCGGCGGACACGCAGGCGGCGATCGGGCGCTGGGACGACGAGCTCGCCGCTTGCATCGGGCCGACCGGCGAGGGCGACGACTCCGATGCGACCTGCACGCACGCGGCGTGGGACGAGCTCGTCCTTCAGGTCGAGGTCGCGATGTACTACCTGCTGAACGACCTGCGTGCGATGCCGCGCGGTGCGTGTCACGATGCGCTCGCCGCCGAGAACGACCTCCTGCGAGCCTTCTGGCACGGTGCGGCCCCGCTGAACCTGGCCTGGCTCGACGAGCAGCAGCGACCGCCGAGCCTGTTCGACCTGCGGGCCGCGGTCGACCTCGTCCGGCCGGTCCCGGGAAGGATTCGGGACGCCGCCACCACGGTGTGCGCGGCGTGACCCGGTCACCCGAGTGTCCGACACGGCACCTCGGTACGCTTGGCTGCCATGGCCGAGGTAGACGGCAAGCCGCTCGACGAGCGCCTGCAGGAGATCGGGGCCCAGCTCGCCTGGGTCCGTGATTACCTTTGACCCGGACCGCCTAGCGACGCGGCGCGGCGAGCTCGAGGAGGCGATGGGCGCTCCCGGGTTCTGGGACGACCAGGCGAGCGCGACGCGGATCTCGACCGAGCACTCGCGCCTCACCCGCAAGCTCGACCGCTACGAGCGGCTCCAGGGCGAGTTCGCCGACGCGGGCGAGCTCCTCTCGCTCGGCGAGGACGAGGACGAGATCGCGACAGCTCGTCGCGTCGCTCGAGGGCGAGCTCGCGCGGCTGCGAGGAGGACGCGCTCTTCACGGGGCAGTACGACACCGGCGACGCAGTGCTCGAGATCCACGCGGGCACCGGTGGAACCGACGCGCAGGACTGGGCCGACATGCTGCTGCGCATGTACCTCCGCTGGGCGTCCGATCGCGGATTCGCGACCGAGGTCCTCGAGGCGAGCCCGGGAGAGGAGGCGGGCCTCAAGTCCGCCACGGTGACGGTCAAGGGCGAGAACGCGTACGGCACGCTCAAGGCGGAGCGGGGCGTCCATCGGCTGGTGCGGCTGTCGCCGTTCGACTCCGCGCACCGCAGGCACACGGCGTTCGCGCAGGTCGTCGTCGCACCGCTCCTCCCCGACGACGCGCCGATCGAGATCGACGAGGCCGACCTCCGCATCGACACGTACCGCTCGAGCGGCGCCGGCGGACAGCACGTGAACAAGACGGACTCTGCCGTGCGGATCACGCACCTGCCCACAGGCATCGTCGTCCAGTGCCAGAACGAGCGCTCCCAGACGTCGAACAAGGCGACGGCGATGCGGATCCTCCGCTCGCGGCTCGCCGAGCTCGAGGAGGAGAAGCGCGAGGCCGAGCTCGCCCGGGAGCGCGGCGCGGCGCAGGACATCGGCTTCGGAAGTCAAATCCGCTCGTACTGGCTGCACCCGAATCAGCTCGTGAAGGATCACCGGACCAAATACGAAGTTGGGAACACCCAGTCCGTCCTCGACGGCGAGCTCGACGGCTTCGTGCACGCCTATCTCCTCGCCAAGGCAGCGGGGCAGGTCGTGTAATGCAGGGAGATCGTCGGCTACACTGCGGCCTTCCTACGAGCCGGAGCGGCCTGCACGGGCTGCGTTATCGCTGACGCCCGGTGCCGGATGACTCCTTAGACCAGATGACGACCCTCGCCGAGCCCGATACGACCGCCCAGGCGCAGCCGACCCGCGAGGGGTCGACCGGCGCGGCGATGATCGTGTTCGAGGACGTCCGGAAGGTCTACGAGACGAACCACGTCACCGCGCTCGACGGCGTCTCCTTCGTGATCGAGAAGGGCGAGTTCGTCTTCGTCGTCGGCGCGTCCGGGTCGGGCAAGTCCACGCTCATCCGGCTCCTGCTGAAGGAGGTCGAGCCGACGGGCGGCAGGATCATCGTCGGCGGGCGCGACCTCGGGCGCCTCAAGGGCTCCAAGGTGCCGCTCCTGCGCCGGAACCTCGGCTGCGTCTTCCAGGACTTCAAGCTGCTCCCGAACCGCACCGCCGCGGAGAACATCGGCTACGCGCTCCGCGTCCAGGGCCAGTCGAACGCCGAGATCCGCAAGAAGGTTCCCGAGGTCATGGACCTCGTCGGCCTCGCGCACAAGATGGGCTCGAGGCCGGAGGAGCTCTCGGGCGGCGAGCAGCAGCGCGTCTCGATCGCGCGCGCGATGGTGAACCATCCGCCGCTCCTCGTCTGCGACGAGCCGACCGGGAACCTCGACCCGGACACGTCCGTCGGGATCATGCAGCTCCTCTACCGCATCAACCGCACCGGCACGACGATCCTGATGGTCACGCACGACCGCGAGATGGTGGACAAGATGCGCAAGCGCGTCATCGCGCTCGAGATGGGCAAGCTCGTGCGCGACGAGCGGCGTGGGGGGTACGCCGAAGAATGACGCGCATCCGCACGCTCTTCGCGGAGGCGCTGCGCTCGATCGGCGCGAACGTCTCGACGACGGTGGCATCGGCGCTCTCCGTCCTCATCGGGATGTTCCTCATCGGCGTCTTCATCGGGCTCGGGACCTGGCTCGTGTCGTGGTCGGACGAGAAGAAGCGCGAGCTGGCAGTGCACGTCTTCATCGCCGACAAGGCAACGGCGAAGCAGACCGACCAGCTGCGCGTCCTCCTCGAGTCGGATCCGCGCGTGAAGCCGGGCGGGATCACGTTCATCTCGAAGGCGAGGGCACTCGAGATCATGCGGAAGCGCAACCCGGAGCTGACCCAGAACCTCGCCTCGAACCCGCTGCCGGCGTCGTTCGACATCGTCCCCAAGCGCGGTGAGGACACCGAGGCGATCGCGCTCGCCGTCCAGAGGTCGAAGCTCGCGGCCGTCGACCAGGTGCGCTACGGCAAGGAGGTCTCGCAGCGGATCCTCGCGATCGCGCGGGCGATCCAGATCGTCTTCCTCATCGCCGTCGTCGTGCTCCTCGCAGCGTCGACGATCCTGATCGCGAACACGATCCGGCTCTCGATCTTCGCCCGACGGCGGGAGATCGAGGTGATGAAGCTCGTCGGCGCGACGAACTGGTACGTGCGCGGGCCCTTCATGCTCGAGGGCGTCCTGACGGGCCTCATCGGATCGCTCGCGGCTGTGCTGCTGCTCTTCGTCAGCCGCGAGATCGCGATTCCGCAGATCCTCGGGCACATCCAGGACGACGCCGACGTGCGTGCGCTCGCGTTCACGCAGACGGCCGCCATCCTCGTCGCGGGCGGCCTTGCCATCGGCGCGGTCGGCTCGGGCCTGACGCTCCGCCGCTTCCTGCGCGTGTAGGCGGGCCGCTTCCGGCGGCGTTAGCGTTCGGGCCGTGTCGTCACCCGGTGTCGAGCTCGGCCGCGAGTCCTACGCACGCCGGGCATGGAGCGAGGCCTACGAGCATCTTGCGGCCGCCGACGAGGCCAATCCGCTCGCGGCCGAGGATCTCGAGTTGCTCGCGACGACGGCATTCATGCTCGGCCGAGACGACGAGTACCTCACGCTCCTGGAGCGCGCACATCACGCGCACCTCGAGGCGGGTGAGCGGCTCCCGGCAGTCCGCAATGCCATCTGGATCGGCCTGACTCTCTTCATGCGAGGCGAAGTGGGCCCAGGGGGCGGTTGGATCGGGCGGGCACAACGCCTTTTCGAACGCGAGCCGGGCGATTTCGTCGAGCGCGGCTATCTCCTCATGCCACTCGCGTTCCAGCACGAGGCGACCGGCGACTTCGAGTCAGGCGCGGCCGTCGCCGCCGAGGCCGCTGCCATTGCCGAGCGATTCGGCGACGCGGACGGATTCGCGCTCGCGACCCACGGTCAGGGAGCCATGCTGATAAAGGCGGGACGGGTACAGGAGGGGCTCGCTCTCCTCGACGAGGCCATGGTGGCCGTCACGGCGCGCGAGCTCTCGCCGATCGTGACGGGCATCGTCTATTGCGGCGTGATCCTGGCCTGTCAGGAGGTATACGAGGTGGGGCGCGCGCGGGAGTGGACTGCCGCTCTGACGCGATGGTGCGACGGGCAGCCGGACGTGCTGGCGTTCACGGGTCGATGTCTCGTTCACCGCGCGGAGATCCTGCAGCTGAACGGCGACTGGCCGTTCGCGCTCGAGGAGGCGCAGAAGGCGAGGCAGCGCTTCATCGACACGAGGAACGAGGGTCGTGTCGGACTGGCGCTGTACCGGGAAGCTGAGCTTCAACGGCTCCTCGGAGAGTTCGAGGACGCGGAGAACGCCTACCGTGAGGCGAGCCGTTACGGGTGGGACCCCCAGCCGGGACTTGCCCAGCTACGACTCGCGCAAGGGAGGGTCGAGGCCGCCCTGTCCACGATCCGACGTGTCGTCGACGAGGCCAAGGAACCGCTCACGCGCGTGGGACTGCTCCCGGCGTATGTCGAGATCATGCTCGCGGCCGGCGAGCTCGGGGACGCCCGCCACGCTTCTCTCGAGCTCGAGCAGCTGGCCGAGCGATACGAGAGCGCGATGCTCACCGGCATGGTCGCGTTCGCCCGCGGCGCAGTACTGCTCGCCGAAGCCGACGCCCACGGGGCGCTGGCGGCGCTTCGTCGCGCCGCTGACACGTGGCAGCAGCTCGAGGCGCCGTACGAGGTCGCACGAACGCGCGAGCTCGTCGGGCTCGCGTGCCGAGCTCTCGGCGACGACGACGCTGCAGTGCTCGAGCTGGATGCCGCACATGCGGCCTTCGAGCAGCTGAGGGCTCGGCCTGATGTCGGGCGCGTCGTCGCCCACCTTGCGCCCGTGCACCGCTCGTCCCACGGTCTGACCCCTCGCGAGCTCGATGTGCTCCGTCTCGTCGCCTCGGGGAGATCCAACAAGCAGATCGCAGCAGAGCTCGTCATCAGCGAGCACACGGTCGCCCGGCACGTGCAGAACATCTTCGCCAAGCTCGACGTCTCTTCGCGCACGGCCGCCGCATCGTTCGCGTTCGAGCACCAGCTCGTCTGACGGGACAGGAGTGGTCAGAAATGACCAGGCGGGCTGTCGCGCAGTTGGTTGCTTCCGGCGATGAAAACGGCAGCTGCGTCGGCCTACCGTCGTCGTGTCGAACGTGAAAGGAGAAAGGAGATGACGACGGACGAGCACTTCGAGACGGTGATCATCGGCGGCGGTCAAGCGGGGCTCGCCGTCGGATACCACCTCAGGTCGCAGGAGCGCGAATTCGTGATCCTCGACGGGAACGAGCGTGTTGGCGATTCGTGGCGCAAGCGCTGGCCCTCGCTTCGGCTGTACACCCCGGCACGCTTCGACGGGCTTCCGGGCATGGCTTTTCCGGCCCCGGCCCACTCGTATCCGACCGGTCTCGAGATGGCCGACTACCTCGAGTCCTACGCAAAGCGGTTCGAGCTACCCGTCCGATCCGGGGTCACCGTAGACGAGCTCGACAGGAACGGAGAGGGATACGTCGTGACCGCCGGCGATCGTCGGCTCGGCGCGGACAACGTGGTCGTCGCGACGGGTGTGTTCCAGCACGAACGCCCGATCGTTCCCGAGTTCGCGGCCGAGCTCGATCCCACGATTCGGCAGCTCCACTCGGCCGACTACCGCGGACCGGAGCAGCTGCAGCCGGGGCCGGTGCTCGTCGTCGGTGCTTCGCACTCGGGAGGCGACATCGCGTTCGAGGTTGCGCGCGCGGGGTACCCGACCGTCCTCTCCGGAAGGGACACCGGCCAGATCCCGGTCCCGCTCGATAGCCGGCGGATGCGCGTGGCCTGGCCCGTACTGCGCTTCCTGTGGACACGGGTCCTGACCGTCGGCACGCCGCTCGGCCGCAGGGAAAAGCACGAGGTTCGCTGGGGCGGGGGACCGCTTATCCGGGTGAAGCGCGCCGATCTCGAAGCCGCCGGTGTCGAGCTTGTCCTCGATCGTACGGTCGGGGTGGAGAACGGGATGCCGGTGCTGGCCGACGGTCGCGTCGTCGACGTCGCGAACGTCGTCTGGTGCACGGGGTTCCGCAACGACTGGGGCTGGATCCGGTTTCCGGTGCCGCGAGAGGACGACGGGTATCCCGAGCAGAAGCGAGGCGCTGTTCCGTCGGTGCCGGGCCTGTACTTCGTGGGATTGCCCTTCCTGCACTCGTTCAGCTCCATGCTCGTCCTCGGCGCCGGCCGCGACGGCAAGCGCGTCGCGAAGCACATCGCGTCGCGGACTTCGAGCAAGCCCGCGACTCGCGGTGTCCAGATCGCCGAGGCGGCAGGATGAGACGGAGTCCTCGTCCGACGGCGCCGGCACCGGTTGAGAGCCAGCACGAGCGATCGCGCGAGTCGGACACTCGGCAGACCCTCCTCGTCTGGAACGCGCGAGTGGCGAGCATTCGTGCTCGTGCGCAAGGCCGAACGCGGGATCAGGAGCCGAGCTCTCGTGACGCGACGTCGAGGTGACGGCCGAAGGCGTGGCCGGGGTACCGTGCGCCGATGCGCGCACGTCGCCCACCCAGAGGCCGTCAGAAGCGGCCGAGCCGTTCCGATCGCGCGCGTCGCCGGAGCCCGACGCAGGCCGTGCAGCAGGCCGAGCGCCGCGTGGCCGTGTCGCTGCCCGTCCGGCGAACGCAGCCGGAACGCGTCGTCGCGCACCTCGGCCCCACGAACTCGGGCAAGACGTACGCCGCGCTGAAGGAGCTGGCGGAGAAGCGCTCGGGCGTCTACGCCGGCCCGCTGCGCATGCTCGCGCAGGAGGCGCACCGGCGCCTCGGCGAGTGGATCGGGCCAGAGCACGTCGGGCTCGTGACGGGCGAGGAGCGCGTGAACGAGCACGCGCCCGTCATCTGCTCGACGGTCGAGATGGCGCCGCACGCGGGCGAGCTGCTCGTCCTCGACGAGGTGCAGTGGGCCGACGACACGGAGCGCGGCTCGGCGTGGACGCGCCTTCTGCTCGCCGGTGAGTACCGCGAGATCCTGCTGCTCGGCGCGCTCGACGCGCTCCCGCTCGTGGAGCGGGCGTTTCCCGAGCACGAGCTGAAGGTCTTCGAGCGCAAGCTCCCGCTCGAGTTCGTCGGCGAGCGGACACTGAGGTCGCTGACCCCCGGGACGGTGGTCGTCGCCTTCAGCCGCCGCGCCGTACTCGCGCTCGCGGGAGAGGTGAACCGGCTCCATCCCGGGCGCGTCGCGGTGCTCTACGGCGCGATGCCGCTGTCGTCGCGGCGCGAGGAGATCGAGCGCTTCGTCTCCGGCACCGCCGACGTGTGCGTCGCGACCGACGTGCTCGGTCACGGCGTGAACCTCCCCTGCGAGACGCTCCTCTTCGCCGAGACGACGAAGTTCGACGGCGAGGAGCGGCGCGACCTGCTCCCGTGGGAGCTCGCGCAGATCGCCGGGCGCGCCGGGCGCTTCGGGCTCGTCGAGCGAGGACATGTCGGCGTGCTGGCCGGGCTCGGCTGGGGCACCGCGAACGCGGAGCTCGTCGAGTCGGCCCTGGAGCCGCACGTTCCGCTCCCCGGTGGCCATCTCGGGTATCGCGCGGTCGACGAGGCCCGGATCCGGCCGCAGCTCTCGGAGCTCGGGGTCGAGAACCCGCTGCAGCTCGACGCGGCGCTCGTCGCCTGGCACCGGGTCGCGCTGCGCGAGTGGGCGTTCGAGAGCTGGCTGGCCGTCGAGTCGCTGCAGCCCCTCCGGCTCCGGCTCGACGCGGTTCAGCGGCGCCTCGCCGAGCGCGGGCGGCGGCTGTCGCTGGCCGATACGTGGAAGCTCGTCAACGCGCCGGTGGACGAGGACGGACTCGGGCTCCTGGCCACGCTCGCGCTCGCGATCACCGGCGACCGCGTCGCGCGGCCGCAGCTCATGTTCCTGCTCGACACCGCTCGCCTGCGCGGAGCGTCGCTCGTGGACGCGGAGCAAGCCGGACGCGAGGCGAGCATCCTGCGCTGGTTCGCACTTCAGTACCCGGGCGTCGGGGGCGTGACGATCGAGCGCGCAGCAGCGCTCGAGGAAGCGGCCGCCGAGCGGGTCGTCGCACGGCTCCGCGTGGAGGTCGAGTCGCCGACGATCGGCCGCTGCCGCTCGTGCGGGCGCTCGTGCGCGCCGTGGTTCCCGCTCTGCGACCGCTGCGCGGGGATCACGTCCCGCGCGTGATATGAACTCGCCGTGACGCCCGACGAGCTTCGAGCGATCCCCCTCTTCGAGGGCGCCAGTGATGCCGCGCTCGAGCGGGTGTCGGCCGAGGCGGGCGAGCTGCTCGCGCGCGAGGGCCAGATCGTCGCAATGGAGGGCGATGTCGGCTCCGGGATGTTCGTCATCCTGGACGGGACGGCGAGCGTCGAGTGGCGCGGAGGCTCCGTCGACCTCGACGCCGGGACGTTCTTCGGTGAGCTCACGCTGCTGGCGCCGGGCGGGCGGCGGAACGCCCGCGTTCGGGCTGCGACCGAGATGCGCTGCCTCGCAATCCCGCGTGAGACCGCGCTCGAGCTGATCGAGTCGGAGCCGCCCGTCGCGCTCGCGATGCTGAGGGAGGTCGCTCGCCGCTTCGCCTCCGCGCTTCCCGACGAGTAGCGCTCCTTACACTCCGGCGGTGGCCAAGCCGACCGGAACCAAGCTGATCGCGGAGAACCGCCGCGCGCGGCGCGACTACGAGCTCATCGAGCGCGTCGAGGCGGGCGTGGTCCTCACCGGGACCGAGGTGAAGTCCGCCCGCGACGGTCAGGTCCAGCTCGGGCAGGCATACGCGGACATCCGGAACGGCGAGGCCTGGCTGATCGGGGCGTCGATCTCCGAGTACGCCCAGGGTGGGCCGCTGGGGCATCAGTCCGACCGCGACCGCAAGCTCCTCCTGCACCGGAGCGAGATCGACTCGCTGTACGGCAAGGTTCGCGAGAAGGGCCTCACGCTCGTGCCGACCCGGATGTACTTCAAGGACGGGCGCGTGAAAGTCGAGGTGGCGCTCGCCCGCGGACGCGAACGAGCCGACAAGCGGCGCGTCGTCGCCGAGCGCGATGCCCAGCGCGAGATCGAGCGCGCGCTCAAGCGCCGCCGCTGACGAGGTGGCGCCGCGATCGCCGCGGTATTACGCTCGGGGGACATCGAGGCGAAGGAGAGTCGATGCGACGAGTTGCGCTGTCCGTCAACGGCGTCCGGCACGACCTCGAGGTCGAGCCGCGCGACCTTCTCGTGTACGTGCTCCGCGAGCGACTCGGTCTCACCGGGACGAACGTGGGCTGCGACACCTCGTCGTGCGGGGCGTGCACCGTGCTCGTGAACGGCGAGTCGGTGAAGTCGTGCACGATGCTCGGGGTCCAGGCCGACGGGGTGGAGATCACGACGATCGAAGGGCTCGCGCGAAACGGCGAGCTCCATCCGGTCCAGCAGGCGTTCCACGACCACCACGCGCTGCAGTGCGGCTACTGCACGCCGGGCATGGTCATGGCGGCCGTCAGCCTCATCGAGAGCGGCGGCGCGACGGACGAGGCGGCGATCCGCGAAGGCCTCGAAGGGAACCTCTGCCGCTGCACCGGGTACCACAACATCGTCGAGGCGGTCGCAGCCGCGGCGGGGGTGGCGTCATGACCGCCGTCGAGACCGCAACCGGCGTCGTCGGCACCTCCGTCGGGCGCAAGGAGGATGCATCGCTGCTCCGTGGGCGCGGCACCTTCATCGACAACCTGACGCTTCCCGGCACGGTCTACATGGCCGTGGTGCGCAGCCCCTATCCGCACGCACGGATCGAGAGCGTGAACCTCGACGCCGCCAAGGCCGCCGAGGGCGTCGTCGGTGCGTTCGCGGGCGCGGACCTCGCGGACGAGTGGAAAGGCGGCACTGCCGTGCGCCTGGCCCGTCACCGAGGACATCAAGACGCCCGTGCACTACCCGCTCGCGACCGACGAGGCCCGGTATCAGGGTGACCCCGTTGCCGTCGTCGTCGCGGAGAGCCGTGCGCTCGCAAAGGACGCCGCGGAGCTCGTCGAGGTGGACTACGAGCCGCTGCCGTCGACAGGCGACGTCACGAAGGCGCTCGAGGACGGCGCGCCGCTCGTGCACTCCGACTTCGGCACGAACGAGTGCTACGTCTGGAAGCTCGAGACGGACGCTGTCCAGGCGGCGATCGACGCCGCCGACGTCGTCGTCACGAGGCGCTACTTCCAGCCGCGCCTGATACCGAATGCGATCGAGCCGAGGGGGGTGCTGGCGCAGGTGGATCCGGCCGGCGACGTGACGCTGTGGTCCGCGACGCAGACGCCGCACATCCAGCGGTTCGTGCTGCAACTCGTGCTCGGCATCCCCGAGTCGAAGATCCGGGTGATCGCTCCCGACGTCGGTGGCGGCTTCGGTTCGAAGATCCAGGTCTACGGCGAGGGCCCGCTCGCGATCGCGCTGGCACGGCGCCTCGGGCGCCCCGTGAAGTGGACGGAGGAGCGCGCCGAGAACTACGTCGGCACGATCCACGGCCGCGACGTCGTGCACGAGCTGACCTTCGCGGCCCGGCGCGACGGCACCATCACGGCGGTGAAGTCGGAGGCATGGTGCGCGATGGGCGCATACCTCGAGCTCGTCACGCCGGGCATCCCGCTCCTCGGTGCGTGGATCTACTCGGGCCCGTACGAGATCCCGAACTACAGCGTCACCTTCACGGGCGTCTTCACGCACACGACGCCGACCGATGCCTATCGCGGCGCCGGCCGGCCGGAGGCGACGTACGTCCTCGAGCGCACGATGGACGCGCTCGCGAGGGAGCTCGGGATGGACCCGGTCGAGCTCCGGCGGAAGAACTTCATCAAGGAGTTTCCGCACACGATGGCGTCGGGGCTGACGATCGACTCGGGCGACTACGGGGCGACACTCGACCGGCTGCTCGAGCTCCTCGACCTCGACGCGATCCGTGCCGATCAGGCCGGGCGCCGAGCGAGCGGCGACACGAAGCAGATCGGGGTCGGCTTCTCGACGTACAACGAGATGTGCGGTCTCGCCCCGTCGCGCATCCTCGGCGCGATCCGCTACGCCGTCGGTGGCTGGGACGCCTCGACGGTTCGCTTCCAGCCGCTCGGCTCCGTCCAGGTGGTCACCGGTACGTCGCCGCACGGTCAGAGCCACGAGACGACCTTCGCGCAGATCGTCGCCGACCAGCTCGGAGTCGACATCGACGACGTCGAGGTGATACACGGCGACACCGCGTCGTCCCAGCTGGGCATGGACACCTACGGCAGCAGGTCGCTCACCGTCGGCGGAATCGCGCTCTACCACGCGAGCGAGAAGATCATCGCGAAGGCCCGGCAGATCGTCGCGCACCAGCTCGAGGTGTCCGAGGACGACCTCGAGCTCGAGAAGGGCACGTTCACGGTGAAGGGCTCGCCCGACCGGAGCATGACGATCCAGGCCGCGGCGTTCGAGGCGCACACCGCGCACAACCTGCCGGACGGGATGGAGCCCGGGCTCGAGGCGACCGCCGTGTACGACCCGCCGAACTTCTCCTGGCCGGCGGGCGCGCATGCGGCCGTCGTGGAGGTGGACACGGAGACCGGCGACACGCGGCTCGTCCGCTACGTCGCCGTCGACGACGTCGGCAATCCCGTCAACCCGCAGATCATCGACGGGCAGGTGCACGGAGGCGTGACGCAAGGCGTCGCCGCGGCGCTGTACGAGGAGGGTGTCTACGACGACGAGGGCAACCTGCTCACGACGACGATGACGACATACCTCGTCCCGTCCGCGGCGGAGCTGCCGTCCTACGAGACGGATCGCACCGAGACCGCCGCCGACAACCCGCTCGGCGTGAAGGGCGTGGGGGAGACGGGCACGATCGCCGCCGCTCCTGCGGTCATCAACGCCGTCGTCGACGCGCTCTCGCACCTGGGCGTCACCGACGTGCAGCTCCCGGCGACGCCCGAGCGAGTCTGGACGGCGATCGAGGAGGTGGCACGGTGATCCCGGCAGGGTTCGACTACGTCGTCGCCGAGCATCCCGATCACGCGATCGAGCTCCTCTCGAAGCGGGAGGACGCGAAGCTGCTCGCCGGCGGGCACTCGCTCATCCCGGCGATGAAGCTCCGCATCGCCCGGCCGGCGCTCCTCGTCGACGTCGGCCGTATCGGCGATCTGTCGTACGTCCGGGAAGAAGGAGACACGATCGCGATCGGCGCGCTGACGCGGCACAAGGACGTCTCCACGGCGCCCGCCCTCCGGGAGCACTGTGCGATCGTCTCCCACACGGCCGGCCAGGTCGGCGACCCGCAGGTCCGTCATCGAGGCACGATCGGCGGCTCGCTCGCCCACGGCGATCCCGCCTCCGATCTGCCGACGGTGATCCTCGCGCTCGACGGCGAGCTCGTGGCCCGGGGCCGCGAGGGCGATCGGGCGATTGCGGCCCGCGAGTTCTTCACCGGCGTCTGGCAGACGGCACTCGAGCCCGACGAGATGCTCGTGGAGATCCGCGTGCCGAAGCTCGGCTCGGCGGGCTGGTCGTACACGAAGATGAACCGTCGTGCCCAGGACTGGGCGACCGTGGCCGTCGCGGCGGTGGTGCACGGCAACGGCTCGGTGGAGCGTGCGTCGATCGCACTCACGAACATGGGCGCGACCCCGCTTCGGGCGACGGCGGCCGAGGAGGCTCTCGTCGGCGGAGCGTCGGTCGCAGACGCGGCCGCGCTCGCCGCTGACGGCACCGAGCCTGCGTCGGACACCGCCGCGAGCTCGGACTTCCGTCGCCACCTCGCCCGCGTTCTCACGCGACGCGCTCTCGAGGAGGCAGGCGCGCACTGAGGACGGCCGTGCCGAGGCCGCCCGCCGCAGGGCGGCCTCGGTGGAGCCTCCGAGCTAGCGGAGCGAGTAGGAGCGCTCGGGCACCGGAACCTGCTCGAGCACGGTGCGGAGCACGTCGTCGGCGCTCAGGCCTTCGTCGAGGATCAGCCGGTGCCGGAGGACGTACGGCGCCATCTCGCGCACGTCCTCGATCGTGACCTCGTCCCGGCCGCTCAGCCGTGCGTTCGCCCTCGCCGCGCTCGCGAGATGGATGACCCCGCGGGAGCTGACGCCGAGCTCGACGCCCGCGATGTCGCGGCTCTTGCGCGCGATCGCGACCATGTAGCGGCCGACCTCCTCGGGAAGATCGGTCGCGTCGAGCTCGTCACGTGCCTTGTCGAGCCCGACGACGCCGAGCAGCGGCCGAACCTCGCCGAGCATGTCCGGCGCGATGCCCTTGTGCGGGAGGTCGAGCATCTCGTACTCACTCTGCGCATCCGAGTAGTCGATCAGGATCTTGAAGAGGAAACGGTCGAGCTGCGACTCGGGCAGCTCGAACACGTCCCGATGCTCGTACGGGTTCTGGGTCGCGATCACGAGGAACGGATCGGGGAGCTTGTGCGCCTTGCCCTCGACCGTCACCTGCCGCTCCTGCATCGCCTCGAGCAGCGCCGCCTGCGTGCGCGGAGGCGTGCGGTTGATCTCGTCCGCGAGCAGCACGTTCGTGAAGACGGAGCCGGGGAAGAACACCTGCTCGCCCATCCGCATGGTGTTGATGCCCGTCAGCTCGGCCGGTGTCGTGTCCGGGGTGAACTGGATGCGCTTGAACTTCGCGCCGAGCATGTGTGCGGTCGCCCGCGCGAGCAGCGTCTTCGCGCTTCCGGGCGGGCCCTCGAGGAGCACGTGGCCCGCGTGCGAGCGCGGCGACGAGCAACAGCTCGACCGCGCGCTCCTGTCCGATCACGACCTTCGCGATCTCGGTCTTCGCCCGCTCGCGCAGGTCGATGAGGCTCTCGTACGGCGCCTCCACCAGCAATGACACGATCAGATCCTCCCCGTTCGGCTAACGGTGATCGGCCGCCCAGTCTAGCGCGGTCCGAACGAGGCTCCCATTCGGCTCCCCAGCCGTGCCTCCTTCGCACTATCCGGCCCCCGTCCGGGGGAGTCAACCCCTCGGCCGAGGGATGCGCGGCGACCCGCGCCTCGGGCGCGCGCCGGCGTGCGCTACGAGACGGGCGAGATGGGCGGCGGAACGGCGGTCGGAACGCCGGCCATCGCGTCGAGCAGCACGGTGTCCACGCTCGTGCCCGGCTGCGACCGCGATGCGGTGCCGGAGGACGAAGGGCGCCATCTCGCGGACGTCCTCGACCGTGACGGTCTCGCGGCCGTTCAGGCGCGCGCTCGCCTTGGCCGCCATGACGAGGTGGATCATGGCGCGCGAGCTCACGCCGAGCTCGACGCCGGGAAGCTCCCTCGTGCGCCGCCCGACGGAGACGATGTACCTGCCGACGGACTCGGGAACGTCGGTGTGCTCGAGCTCCTGTCGTGCCTTGTCGAGGCCGACGACGCCGAGCAGCGGGCGAACCTCGCCGAGCATGTCCGGCGCGATGCCCTTGTGCGGGAGGTTGAGCATCGCGAGCTCCGATTCCGCGTCGGCGTAGTCGAGCTCGATCTTGAAGAGGAAGCGGTCGAGCTGGCCTTCGGGGAGGGGGAAGACGCCTTCGTGCTCGTGCGGGTTCTGGGTCGCGATGACGAGGAACGGATCGGGGAGCTTGTGCGCCTTGCCGTCGACGGTGACCTGGCGCTCTCCCATCGGCTCGAAGAGGGCGGCCTGGGTGCGGGGCGGCGTGCGGTTGATCTCGTCGGCGAGGAGGACGTTCGTGAACACGGCACCCGGCATGAAGAGGTGCTCGCCGGCGCGAATGACGTTCTGTCCGTTCAGCTCGACGGGCGTCGTGTCCGGAGTGAACTGGATGCGCTTGAAGGCCGCGCCCAGCATGTGGGCGACGGCGCGCGCGAGGAGGGTCTTCGCGCTGCCGGGAGGGCCCTCGAGGAGGACGTGCCCGTGCGCGACCGCGGCGATGAGGAGCAGCTCGACCGTCCGGTCCTGTCCGATGACGACCTTCGACACCTCAGCCTTGGCCCGCTCGCGCAGACCGGCGAGGTCGTCGTACTTCTCCTCCATCATCAACGCCACTGCCATGTCCTTTCGCCTCGCTTGCGCCCAGTACGGCCCGGTGTCCCTCGACGCCGCAGCCGAGCCGAAAACGCATATCGGCAGCTATGCTCGATCCCTTAACACACATACGGGGGCGATCAGGTTTCGACGTGGTCGGTTCTCCGGTAGAGCTGCGAGCCGAGGTCGCCGGTTGGCCTCGTAAATCAACCGGCACCAAAGCAAGTGCGAACAAGAACGAACTCGCACTCGCCGCCTAGTCGAAGCTAGGTAAGGCGACGTCGACCCGGATTCGGCCCGAGATCCGGTAATCGGCGCCAACTATCGGGCTCGGCGCCGAGGGAGAGCCAATCGCCCGGAGCGCGACACTGAAGGATGGCTGGCCCGTCGGTTGGTCGTTCGCGAACCGGCCGGCGGGTGAGATGAAGCGCGAACTACGCTCGTAGACGCTCTATCCGGTGCGACCGCGGACGCGGGTTCGATTCCCGCCGCCTCCACTCGGTAGGACGAGCGCGAAGAGCTGCGATAAGCGCTCCTGTGCAGGCAGAACACTTGCGCAGGAGTGCGAACGGCTCCGCACAAGAAGTGGTCGATTTGCGACCCGTCTTCGCGGTTGCGGTCGCAGCCGGGTAGCAGCCGCGCCTCCTTTGGGTCGCATGCGACCCACGGTGGCGCGGCTGGGCTCGCCCGCCGCGCCAGCACGGAGGATCGGTGGGTCGTCGTAGCGTTCACGTCGATCAGCTGTCGCTGTCGGGGTCAAGCCTGCTCCGGGTCGCCGGCGTCGCGTGCCGTTCGTGCATGTCCACACGCCCGAAGAACGGGGCGCCGACGGCTCTCGAGAAGGCGTTCGCACGTACGTTCTTCCGCGAGCTGAAGTCGGCGGCGTATGCGCACGGGCTCGGCCACACGACGAACTACGAGATGGCCGTACTCGAACAAGGGAACTACGAGGCGGGGCGGCTGCGTAACTACGTTTCGAAGCTCGGCCAGTACCTGTCGAAGAGCGACGGTGCGGCGGCGTTTCTTCGACGTCACACGGGCGAGCGTGTCTTTTACGTCGCGCCGTGGCTCAGTCGACTCTCTGGCGTGACGATGACGATTGCGAGGCTGTCTCGACGCGTCTGGGCCGCTCGGAAGGGGCTGATTGACATGCCGAGCATGACCTCGGAACAGCAAGAGCTCGTGTCGCTGCTCCTCGATCCGGTCGTCTGTGCTCCCAACGCGCCCTAGCGCCCGCCCGCCTGCGGCATCCCCCGGCGGACGGCCCGGCTTGGGGGCCACGCGGGAGCGAAGCGATCGCGGGGGCCGGGCCGGTCGACGCGCGGGCGGGCTGTACTAATCCGCCGAGCGGCTATCCGTGGCGTTCACCTCAGACTCCGCTGCCCGCTCCCGTCGGCGTTCATGACGTAGACCGCGTAGCGGCCGTCGCGGTTACTGACGAAGGTGATCTTCCGCCCGTCGGGCGACCAGGCAGGATCGCCGTCGTACGCCAGGTTGCGCGTCAGATTCCGCTGCCCGCTCCCGTCGGCGTTCATGAGGTAGATCTCGGAGTTGCCGTCGCGTTCGCTGGCGAAGGCGATCTTCCGCCCGTCGGGCGACCAGGCAGGCGCGGCGTAGGCGGCCCCCATCGGCTTCGGCGTGAGGTTCCGCACCCCACTGCCGTCGGCGTTCACGACATAGACCCCGTGCCGCGTGTTGAGTCGCACGAAGGCGATCATCCGCCCGTCGGGCGACCAGACAGGATCGGAGGCGGGCAGGACCAGGACCGACCCCGCCCAGCTTCCGCGTCAAGTCACGCAGCCCGCTCCCGTCGGCGTTCAGGACATAGAGGCGGGAGCAGTAGCCGCAGCGGGGGGCGGAGCTGTGCTCCAGCAGGAAGAGGAGCTTTCGCCCGTCGGGCGACCATGCAAGAGAGGCAACGCCCCCGTCCCTCCCCAGCCGCGTCAGAGTCCGGTGCCCGCTTCCGTCTGCGTTCACGACGTAGAGCTTGCCGGTAATCACGAAAGCGATTCGCCGGCCGTCGGGCGACCAGGCAGGAGCGTTTCCCCTGCGCGCCAACGTCCGCTGCCCGCTTCCGTCGGCGTTTACGACGTATACGGCGCCATCGCCCCAGCCTTGGAAGACGATCCTCCGCCCGTCGGGCGACCAGGCAGGGGTGGCGAGCGCTGGACGCGCGCCACGATCCTCAGGCCGCTGCCGTCGGCGTTCATGACGTACAGCGCCCTGCCGTCGCGCCGGTTCACGAAAGCGATCCGCCGGCCGTCGGGCGACCACACAGGACTCTGCACCTCGGGCCGCGCAGGTGCGCCCTCTATGAGAGCGAGGAGGCGATCGCCGATGCCGAGCGCAGGCGTGGCGAGCAAGGCCGCGACCGCGACGATCGCGACGGCGATGGCAACGACCGCCAGCGCCTGCGCGGAGAGCGGTGCAACTCCGAAGCGACGTGTACGCCGAGGAGCGCACGCTGCCGCTCGAACGCGTCTTTGGGAAGGGGACAAAGCTCCGGGATCTCGGTCATTTCTCGGCGATTCCTTTCAGCTCCATCTCGACCTCTTTATGTCGCGAATGTCCTTGAGGTTCCGTCAACGTCGCGCGGGCTCGTGCGAGGCGTGAGCGCACGGTGCCGACCGGTATTGCGAGCGCGAGTGCTGCTTCCTCGTAACTCAAGCCCGACCAGACGCAGAGCGCGAGGACCTCCCGCTGCGCGCGCGGAAGTCTGCCCAGGCGCTCGAGAACTTCGCGCATCTGAGCGGCGGCCTGAGCGCGAGCGTCGGCGTCGGGCTCGGCTGCGCGGCGAGGCTGCGCCTCCAGTTGGGCGACGAGTCGCCGGTGA
Organism: uncultured Gaiellaceae bacterium; assembly: GCA_963754175.1. Classification (GTDB taxonomy): domain Bacteria; phylum Actinomycetota; class Thermoleophilia; order Gaiellales; family Gaiellaceae; genus GMQP-bins7. Next base: position 170,256 of record CAVWES010000026.1, read on the forward strand.
CGCCACTGCGCTCGGCGACGGTTGCGAAGCACGTTCGTCGCGATCCCGTAGAGCCAGGGAAGGAGCTTGCCGTCCATGACGACGACGTCCCTTCGGTGGCGGAATGCCTCGAGGAAGACGACCGCAGTGAGATCCTCCGCCTCCGACCAGTCTGCCAGGCGACGGAAGAGGTAGTTGTAGATCGCCTGAGAGTGGCGCTCATAGAGCTCGGAGAACGCCTGCTGGTCGCCGCGCGCGCTTGCCTGCCAGAGCAACTCATCGCTCCGAGCAGGCGGCGTTAGGCGCTCGCCGGTCACATCTCCTTGATGTCGGATCACTCGGGAAAGTTCCATCTGGCTCAATCTGACAGCCGGCGTGCTGCTCCGCGCCCGCGCAGTCAAACGCCCGCCTTGACGTTCCGTGGCAGTTCGTCACGCCGCACGGTCGGCGGTTCACCAAATCGAGTCTCTACTACTACTGGAACCCGGTTCGCGCGGCGTTCGGTCGGCCGGGGATGGACTTCTACGAGCTGCGGCACTTCTGCGCGACGCACCTTTTAGAGCTGGGTGTGTCTCATGCTGATGTGGCAATCCAGCTGGGACACACGGACGGTGGCGCTCTCGTCATGTCGACGTACGGCCATCCGTCAGAGGATCTAGCGCGCGAGCGGCTCAAGCGGGCCTACGAGGCGAACGTGACGCGGCTTCAGCTCGCGGCCGATGGGTCGCAGAAGGGTCGCAAGGCGGTCTGACGGTGGCTCTGCTGCGCGGATCTTCGCGCCGTCCGAACCCATCGCCTCCATGCCCGGCTCGGTCGAACGAGGAACTAGCGGAAGGACAAGCGCCTGGGTGGCCAGTACGTGAGCGTCACCGGGCCGATCAGGTTGTCGCGGGGCACGGTTCCCCACGTTCGAGAGTCGCAGGAGAGAGTGCGGTTGTCGCCGAGGACGAAGTAGTGGCCGGGCGCGACGCGCGGCCAGCTGTGGTTCTCGTGTCCTCGACGAGACAGAGCGACGTAGGGCTCGATGAGACGGTCGCCGTTGATGTGGATGACCCCCTCGTGTTCCGACACCACTTCGCCGGGGAGTCCAACGATGCGCTTGACGAATGCGGAGCCCCCGTCGCTCAGTCCACATCGGTCAGCCGCCGCTGGTGCTTTGAACACGACGATGTCTCCGCGCTCGGGGTCGCGGAATCTGTAGGCGAGTCGGTTGGCGATCACGCGGTCGCTGAAGCGTCCCTCGCAGTACTCGACGGGCTTGGCGCAGTGGAGCGTTGGCTCCATGGACGGCGAGGGGATGCGGTACGGCTTGGCCACCTCTGCCTGAAACGCCAAGACGAAGGCGACGGCGACGGCGATGGTCACGAACCAGTCGACGATCGTCCGCCACGGCTGCGGTATCCGGCTCTCGGCACGATCGAGGACTCTCATGGTCGCGTCAACATTGTGCGCATGGCTTCTGCCGATGTGGGTGGCGGGCAGGAACTGCGGGCGCGGTTACGCCCGACCCATGGGGTCGGGCTGAGAAGGCCAACCGGGTGTCGATGGTGGCCCTGTCGCGCGGGTCTTCCGCTCCTTCGAACCCATCGCCTCCATGCCCGGCTCGGGTCGTTGCGAGATGGTCTTGGCGGTCTTCACCGGCCGGCGGCCGTCAGCGAGCGACGGCGAACAGGTGCCAGGCGTCGGGGACGCCCTTGAGCTGGTGCTCGCCGCGATCCTCGAACCGGAGGCCTGAGCCGGCGACGAGGTCCTTGACGGTGCTCGAGACGAGCACCTCGCCCGGCGCGGCGAGCGACGAGATGCGGGCGCCGATCGAGACCGCGATGCCGGCGATCTTGCCGTCGCTGACCTCGCACTCGCCGGTGTGGAGGCCGGCTCGGATCTCGAGCTCGAGCGCCTGCAAGCGCGTCGCGGATCGCGCGAGGCAGCCTGGACGGCGCGCGCGGGCCCGTCGAACGACGGCGAAGAAGCCGTCGCCGGCCGTGTCGAGCTCGCGTCCCTGGAAGCGCGCGAGCTCGCGACGGACGATCGCGTGATGCCGCTGGAGCAGGTCGCGCCAGGCCGAGTCGCCGAGTCGCGCCGCCAGCTCGGTCGAGCCGACGATGTCCGTGAAGAGGATCGTCGCGAGCACGCGCTCTGGGCCGGCCGGCCGGTGAGGCGCGCGACGAACCGCTCCGTCGCCTCCATCGTCGCGCGGTGGGCGTCGTCGTCGACCCAGGTGTAGACGCCGCGGAGCGTCCGGCAGCTCGGCGAGCTCGGCGCCTCGGATCCGCTCGGCGGCGTAGTGGCCCGGGCCCGGGAGCGCAGGGTCGCGGGATGACGAGGGTCGGCACGCGGACGGCGGCGAGGACGTCGCTCACGTCGAGCTCCATCGCGGCGCGGAACGAGGTCAGCGCGGCGCCCGGGCTGAGGCTGCGGCGCATGTGCCAGACGAACCAGTCGCGGAAGCCGTCGTCCTCGGCGACCTCGGGCGCCCACTCGCGGGCGCAGCTCTCGAGATAGCCTCGCTCGCCCCAGCCGGCGCGCACGTCGGCGAGCCGCTCCCGCCATTCCTCCTCGGTCGGCGCCCACGGGTAGTCGGCGGAGCGCGATCCCCTTGACCCTCGGGTCGAAGAGGACGAGGCCGGCGCAACGCTCCGGGATACGTCGCGGCGAACAGCACGCCGATGCCCGTGCTCGTCGCGCCCGTCCAGAGCACGGCGCTCTCCGAGCCCGACCGCGTCCATCACGGCCCGGATGTCGTCCATCGTCGTCTCGATCGACTGCACCTCGCGCACACGATCCGAGAGGCCGGTCCCGCGCTTGTCGAGCATCAGCACGCGGCCGCACGCGGCAAGCCCTTCGACGTGGCGCACGAGGAGCGGCTGCTCCCAGGTCGAGAGCAGATCGCCGGTGATCCCGCGCACGAAGACGAGGTCCGGCGGGCCTGCGCCGACGACCTGATAGGCGATCGCGACATCGCCGCTGCGCGCGTAGCTCACTTCGGGCGGTTGCACGGCAGAAGTGTCTCCGATCGCCGGAGTGCGCTGCACGGAATCGCCGTCGACTCTTCGCGCCGGCGCGCCTGGTCTTGGTTGCAGTTCGGTCGCAAGGTGGTCAGACGGTCGCTTTGTTGCGCAGGTCTTCGCACCTTTCGAACCCATCGCCTCCACCTCTGGCTCAACCGAGTCGTTCTCCGTGCCGGTCGATCGAACGTTTGCTCAGTCGGTCGGCTCTTCTCGTTTCCGCGAGCAGCGCCAGCGCATCCACCGCGCGCTCGAGGTCGCTGAGGTCGTTGTGGCCGCAGACCGCGGCCGTTGGGCCGGTGGCGCTCTGCCCGAGCACCTCGGAAGCCGCACCGACGTCTGCGGCACGCCGAAGATCCGTTGCGAAGCTGTGGCGCACCCGGTGCATCACCGCAGCTCTCATGGCCCTTGCCAAAGACGGTAACCTGCCGGCGGCTGAGGTCGATGCGCACACGCGGGGCCACACGGCTTATCGCGTCGCTGAAGTTCGCTGCATAACCCTGGGCGCTACCAGACGAGCCCCTCGCGCACTCGCCACTCGTGCTCCTCGAGAAGCACGCCGCGAAGCTCGCTCAGCCCGTCCGGACAATCCTCGAGCCCACTTCAGGATCTGCTCACGCTCAGCGATCGTCGGGCGATTCCGATGCGATCAGCATCGAGAGCCTGCTGCTCAAAGTCAACGCGGCGGGCTCATCGACAAGATCGGCGAGCGTCCCGACGAGCTCAGCCGAGAGCGGGGTGCCGGCGACGATGAGCACGACGTCGAGCGTATAGACATTTAATGTCTAGATGATGCCGAGACCGCCTGGGCCGAAAGTCGTCCGGGTCGCTCTCGTCGAACGGCGCGTAGTCGTAGCTGGAGATGACGGCCATCGATCGCCTCCTGGTGAATCGCGAGCTAGCCCGATTCTCGGCACTGCGCCAGGCGGTTGCAGGTTCCTGGCTTATCACCCTTTGGAGGTTGTGCCGAAAGCTTTCATGCCCGCCTACTGTCAGCGGTACCGGAGTCCCGATCAAAGGGGGGACCTATCCAGATCGTGCAGAAATCCGATCGTCACGTCGGACGATCGCTGCGAGTGCTCGAGTTGTCTCGCGCCATCGGGACGACGCACATCGATCTCCCGATTGCCTGGGCGCGACCGCACGAGGACGTGGTCGTCGCGTTCGACCTCTACGGCCCGACGAACTGGCAGGCGGATCTCCAAGCACGGACGGCGAGGTGCTGCTCGCATTTCCGTGGCACGACCACGCCGACCGCAGCTTGCTCGGATCCGAGAACGTGGGATTCCCTCTCGAAGCCCACGAAGAGGTGTGGGATGCCCTCAATGACGGATGGTGGGCGTGGGTCAAGGCGGACGGCCTGCACGTCTACGTCGCCGATGGCAATGGTGACGAGTCGGTCGCATCCGGCACGCTCGCAAGCTCGAGCACCGCAGCCCGGGCCTCGTCGCAGTCGACAACGTGGAATTCAGCTGGAACCGAGTGCCCCGTGTGGCCTACGACCGAGC
>CAVWES010000027.1:0-42348 GCA_963754175.1 uncultured Gaiellaceae bacterium
TCTCGGTCGACCATCACCGAGAGGGGCGCACGACGACGGCCCTCCAGACCGAGCTCGAGATCGTCGTCTCGACGCGCGACGAGGAGCACTGCCAGGAGCTCCTCACCTCGCTTCGTGGAGCCGGCTACGCCGTCGAACGCGTCGGCCCACCAGCGTAGACTCGCCGCGATGGCGGCCTGCCCTTCGTGCGGGTTCGACAACGCGTCGACCGCGAAGTTCTGCTCGGAGTGCGGGGCGCAGCTCGCCGCGACGGCGCCGACTCGCCGCGAGGAGCGGAAGGTCGTCACTGTTCTGTTCGCGGACATGGTCGGTTCGACCGAGCGCGCCGAGCGGCTCGACCCGGAGGACGTCCGCGCTCTCCTGGCTCCGTACCACGCTCGACTTCGACACGAGCTCGAGCGCCACGGCGGCACCGTCGAGAAGTTCATCGGAGACGCGGTCGTCGCGGCGTTCGGGGCACCGGTTGCGCACGAGGACGACCCCGAGCGTGCCGTGCGCGCGGCGCTGGCCATCCAGGAGGCGATCGCGGAGATGAACGAGGCCGATCCCACGCTTGCCCTCGAGGTACGGATCGGTGTGAACAGCGGAGAGACGCTCGTCGCGCTCGACGCGCGTCCCGACCTCGGAGAGGGGATCGTCTCCGGCGACGTCGTGAACACGGGAGCGCGCCTCCAGTCGGCTGCGCCCCCTGGCGGGATCCTCGTCGATGAGCACACGTTTCGCGCGACGGAGCGCGCGATCGAATACGAAGCTCACGAACCGATAGCCGCGAAGGGGAAGGCCGAGCCGGTCCCGGCGTGGCGCGCCGTCGCACGGCGCGCCAGCTTCGGAATCGACCTCGCGGACAGCCGGTCGCCACTCGTCGGGCGGGAGGACGAGCTCGACGTCTTGGTGAGCGCCCTTGCCCGAGCTCGTACCCGCCTCGAGCCACAGCTCGTCACCGTCGTGGGCGTTCCCGGGATCGGCAAGTCCCGTCTCGTTCGAGAGCTTTTCCGCGTCGTCGACGAGGATCCGGAGCTCATCCACTGGCGGCAGGGTCGGTCGCTTCCATACGGAGAGGGGTCGGCGTTCTGGGGGCTCGCGGAGATCGTCAAGGCGCAGGCGGCGATCCTCGAGACGGACACCGCGGACGACGCCGTGGCGAAAGTCGCGGCCGTCGTCCGTCGATCTCGTAACCGACGAGACCGAGCGCGCGTGGATCGAGCGTCATCTGCTGTCGCTGACCGGCGTCCAGCAGGCGAAGTCGTCTGGGCAAGCCGACCTCGACGAGTCCTTCGCCGCCTGGAGGCGGTTCCTCGAGGCGCTCGCGGAGACGCAGCCGGTCGTCCTCGTCTTCGAGGATCTCCATTGGGCCGACGACGCGCTGCTCGACTTCGTCGACTCGATCGCCGATCGGGTGACCGGCGTCTCGTTGCTCGTCGTGGGTTCGGCTCGGCCGGAGCTACTCGAGCGCCGGCCCGGCTGGGGCGGTGGGAAGCGCAACGCGGCGACGATCTCATTGGCGCCGCTCTCGGACGAGGACACCGCCCGACTCCTCGCCGGTCTGCTCCGCACGCCGGTTCTTCCGGCCGAGCAGCAGGCGGCGCTGCTGCAGCGAGCCGAAGGGAATCCACTGTTCGCAGAGGAGTACGCGAGGATGCTCGCGGACGGGAGCGATCCTGCTGCGGCTCCCGAGACCCTGCAGGGGGTGGTCGCCGCGCGGATCGATGCTCTTCCGGAGGAGGAGAAGGAGCTGCTCCAGCTCGCGGCGGTTCTCGGGAAGGTCTTCTGGACCGACGCGCTGGCGCGCCTCTCGGGAGCGGACTCGTGGCATCTGGAGGAGCGCATGCACGCTCTCGAGCGGAAGGAGTTCGTGAGACGGGAGCATCGCTCGGCGGTGGCCGGCTCGAAGCAGTACGTCTTCGTCCACGCGCTCGTGCGCGACGGGGCGTACGGCCAGATGTCGCGCGCAGCCCGGGCGGACGTCCACCGGCGGGTTGCGGACTGGATCGAGACGCTTCCGCGGGATCGCGCGGACGATCGCATCGAGATCCTCGCGCACCATCTGCTCGAGGCGATCGAGTACTCCCGTGCTGCGGGCCTCGATGCTGCCGATCTCGTGCCGAGGGCGGCCAAGGCGCTTCGCGAGTCGGGCGACCGCGCGATGGAGCATCGGTGCGCTGAACGCCGCGCTCGGCTTCTACACCCGGTTGCGGGAACTCGACCCGTCCGTCGATGACGATCCCTACTTCCTGCTCTCGCTCGGGCTCGCCCTCGCGATGGGCACCTTCGAGGAGGCTGGTGCCAGCGAGCTCGAGCGCGCCGCACAGGCGCTGCAGGAGTCGGATCCGGCGGCGGCTGCACAGGCGACGATCACACGCGGCGAGTTCGTCTGGCAGCGCGGGGACCAGGACGGCGCCTTTGCGTACTTCGATCGCGCCCGTGCGCTCGCCGAGAACGCTCCGCTCTCACCCCAGAAGCTCTACGTCGTCTCGCAGGTGTCGCGTTTCCTCGCACTCGCCGGGCGCTACGAGGAGGCACGCGAGCAGGTCGAGCAGGCGATCGCCATGGCAGAGGAACTCGGCGACGACGAGCTCCTGGGTGACTCGCTCAACAATCGCGCGGTGGTGTACGCGTCGCTCGGCGACCCGCGTTGGGAGGAGGACAGCACGCGAAGCATCGAGATCGCGCTCCGGACGAACTCGTTCCGTGCGACGCGCGCATACATCAACTACGGCTCTAACCTCGTCGATACGGCGGCTGACCTCGCACGCGCCGAGGCCGTGACGCGGGAGGGGCTTGCGCTCGGGCGGAAACTGGGCCTCGGGTCGACGGCGATGCGTTGGATCCTGACGAACCTCGCCGAGATGATCTATCTCGCCGGGAGCTGGGAGGAGGCGCTGGAGCTCGCAGAGCAGGAGATCGCGAGCGGCCCGCACTACGTGCGGCAGGTCGCGTACGGCGTCCGAGCTGGAATTCGCCTCTCACGTGGAGACGACCGCGGCGCGGCGGAGGACGCTGAGATCGCGCTCGGCGACGCGCGTGCGATTCGCGATCCGCAGGCGCTGGATCCCTCGCTCGTGACGGCAGCCGCCGTCGCCTCCCGAGCGGGCGACACGGCACGCGCGAATGCGCTCTTGGACGAGCTCGGTGCGACGGAGCGGGCCGCAGGGAGCTGGGTGGTGCCGGCGGCGTGGCTCTGCCACGATCTCGGCCGTCCGCGGCCCTGGTCGGCGCGTGGAGACGCGACACGGACGCCGTGGACGGACGCAGGGGACGCGATCGCCGAGAGTGACTTGGCGCGCGCCGCCGACATCCTCGAGCCGACGGGCGCGCGGACATTCGTGGCTGCGGTGCGATTGCGAGCGGCGCAGAAGGCAGCGGTCGAGGGCCGATCTAGGGAGGCATCGGAGCAGCTCGCTCCGGCGATGGCGTTCTACAGGGAGGTAGGCGCGAGCGCGTATGATTCGCGACGCCGAAGCGCTGCTCGCAGGCGGCGAGCTGAGTCAGCCGCCGCAGCGTCGGAACTCGACGGTCGGCTTGCCCGCGGCGACCCAGGAGTCGATCCCGCCGTTCCAGACGGGGTGGGCGTCGAAGCCGTGTGCCGCGAGGATGCTCGCCGCGATCGCGGCGCGCGGGCCCGTCTCGCAGATGGTGACGATCGGCCGGTCCCGCGGAAGGTCGGCCTCACCGAGCGTGAGCAGGCGGTACGGGATGTTGCGGCTTCCCGCGATGTAGCCGGTGTCGCGCTCGTCCTTCTCGCGCACGTCGATGAGCTCCGCGCCTGCCTCGAGGAGCGCGTCGAGCTGTTCGATCGAGACGAGGTCGAGCGACTGCGGACCCCCGCCGAGGATGTAGCCCTCGATCTCGAGATGGCCGACCGCGTGGAGGCCGCGCACCGCGAGCGCGACCTCGTCCTCGTCCTGGGCCGACACGACGACGGGGCCCGCGTCGACCACGAATGCAGCCTTCGTCGAGAAGCGCGTGCCCGAGACGGGAACGCTCAGGGCGCCTGCGACGTGGCCGGCTGCGAACGCGTCGACCGGACGCACGTCGAGCACCTGCATGCCGTCGGGCGTGGCGGCGAGCTCCGACGGCATCTGCTGCGCGCCGACGAACGGGCCGCGGTTGAGCTCCACGATCCGCTCCATGTTCGGCGGACGTGGCGTGGAGACTCCGGCCGACTCGGCGACGAACACTGCGACGTCGTCGTAGGCCAGCGCCGGGTTGAAGCGGCGCTCGAAGCCGATCGTCGTCGACGCCTTCGAGCTCATGGCCTTCCCGCAGAGCGATCCGGCGACGTGTCCCGGGTAGACCTCGACGCCGTCGCCGAGCTCGACGAGCCGGCGCAGCGAGTGGAAGAGCCCCTCCGCGCCTTCCCGCGCCTCGACCGCGAGATCCGGCCGTGCGGCGTCGCCGACGAACAGCGAGTCTCCGGTGAGGACGATCCACGGATCCGGGCTGCGAGTGCGGTCGCTCACCGCGAGGCAGCAGTGCTCCGGCCGGTGGCCGGGCGTGTGGATGCACCGCAGGACGATGTCTCCGAGCACGATCTCGGCGCCGTCCTCGAGCGGGTCGTTGGGGTACTCCGCCTCCGCGGCTGGGTGGATGCTGACCGGAACGCCGTGCTCGAGGGCGAGCCGGCCGTGCCCGGAGAGGTGGTCGGCGTGCGTGTGCGTCTCGATCACGCGGACGATGCGGACGTCGTGCCGCTCGGCCTCGTCGACGTACTGCTCGATCGCGAACGCGGGGTCGACGACGACGGCCTGACCGGTGCCCGGATCGCCGACGAGGTACGACGCACACCCGAGCGCGTCGTCGACGAACTGCGTGAAGATCATGGCCGCGCCGACGGTACCAGCGGCTCCCGCTATTTCTCTTGAAGTGTCAGCGGCCGCGCCGGGAAGTGCGTTAGCGTGGACAGCGCATGACCAGATTCGTCGTCGACTGCGGCGTCGTCCTCCACCTGGCGAGCGAGGGGATCGAGGTCCCGGCCGAGCACGAGCTTCTGGCGCCGACGCTCTTGCGCTCCCAGACGCTGTCCGCCCTGCACGAGGCCGTGCATCGGGGCGAGCTCCCGCCGGGCGTCGGCCGGGACCAGCTCGCCCGCATCCGGGTCATGCCGATCCGCCTCCTCGGCGACGCGGTGCTCCGGCGTCGGGCGTGGGACCTCGCCGAGCAGCTGGGGTGGGCCGAGACCTACGACGCCGAGTACATCGCACTCACGCAGCTGCAGGCAGACGCGTTCGTGACGCTGGATACCGAGCTGGCGCGCCAGGTGGAAGGGATCGTCCCCACGGCGACGATCGAGGCGTTGCAAACCGCCTGAGTGCGTTCACGGCGAGGATGGCTGGCGACGGCGCCATGCGAGCATCGCGACCGCGACGACGACGAGCACGCCGATCGAGGCCGACGACACCGGCGAGGGCGAGGTTCTGCGACGGGCTCTTCGCGGCTGGAGTGACGGTGAAGTCGACGGGCCACGTCACGACGCCGCCGTCCGGGTAGCGCTGCTCCGCCTGGAGCTCGATGATCCCGGGATCGCGATCCGCCTTCAGCGTCACGCCGAAGTCCGCGGTGTCGCGGGGGGCGAGGGAGCCACCCGTCCACGTCGCAGTCGAGCCCTCGACCTGCTCGTTCCAGCCGTCGACGACGTGTGCGTGCTCGATCTCGAGACCGTCCGGGACGGTGACGGAGAAGGCGGTCATGGGGTCGTCGCGCTCGTTCGGGGCGTCGAACGTGATCGATTCCGCGCTCCCGCTCGCGAGATAGGCGGGCATGGCGACCACGTGCGCGGCGGCCGCTCCCGCCCACAGCAGGGCGCCGACGAGCGCGCTACAGACCGAGATGGCGAGCGATGACCATCCGCTGCACCTCATTCGTGCCCTCGCCGATCTCGAGGATCTTCTGGTCGCGGTAGAAGCGCGAGACCGCCGCCTCCTCCATGTAGCCGAAACCGCCGTGGATCTGGAGCGCCGCGTTCGCGACGCGGTTCGAGAGCTCGCCGGTGTAGAGCTTCGCCATCGCAGCTTCGCGCGCGAACGGGCGACCCTGATCCTTGAGCCAGGCCGCCTTGTGGACGAGCGCGCGTCCGGCTTCGATCTCGGTGGCCATGTCCGCGAGCTTGAAGCGGATCGCCTGGAACGAGGCGATCGGCTTGCCGAACTGCTCGCGCTCCTGCGCGTAGGCGTAGGCGAGGTCGTAGGCGCCCTGGGCGAGGCCGACGCCCATCGCGGCGACGGAGATCCTGCCGCCGTCGAGGATCTCGAGGAACTGCCTGAAGCCCTCGCCGCGCGGGCCGAGGAGATTCTCTTCGGGCACGGTGCAGTCGTCGAAGGAGAGCTCGCGCGTGTCGGACGCGCGCCAGCCGAGCTTCTTCATCGGCGCCGACACGGTGAAGCCCGCCGTCCCGTTCTCGACGACGATGTTCGAGATCTCGTCGTCGCCGGTGCGTGCCGTGAGCGTCACGCCCCACGTGATGTCCGTGCCGGCGTTCGTGATGAAGAGCTTCGACCCGTTGACGACCCACGAGCCGTCGCGCAGCTCGGCCGTCGTCCGCGTCGCTCCGGCGTCCGAGCCCGCGTCGGGCTCGGTCAGGCCGAACGCGGCGAGGCGGCGGCCCGACGCGAGGTCGGGGAGCCAGCGCTCCTTCTGCGCCTCCGAGCCGTAGAGCAGGATCGGCATCGTCCCGAGGGACGTGTGCGCGGCAACCGTGATCGCGACCGACGAGTCGATGCGGGTGAGCTCCTCGACGGCGATCGCGTACGAGAGCGTGTCGCCGCCCGCACCCCCGTACTCCTCTGGGATCGGAAGGCCCATGAGGCCGAGCTCGGCGAGCTCGGCGACGAGCTCGTAGGGAAAGCGACCGCTCAGGTCCAGCTCCGCCGCGACGGGCTGGACGCGCTCCCGGGCGAACGTTCGAACCGTGTCGCGGATGAGCTCCTGCTCGGGAGTGAGGTCGAAGTCCACGGCGCGCGGATCGTAGCCGCGCGATAGGCTCCGGCCGTTCGCGAACGAGGAGGAGAGGTCGAGCCGATGGCCAGCGTGCAGGAGTTCTTCGAGGGCCTACCCAGCCGCGTCAGCCCCGATCGGATCGAGGGGATGAACAACACCTACGTCTTCGACATCGAGGGCGCCGGCGTGTGGACGGTCGTGGTCGCGGACGGCGCCATCACGGTCACCGAAGGCGCCGGCGATGCGGACTGCACGTTCTCGACGAGCGAGGAGAACTTCGAGAAGATCGTGGCCGGCGAGCAGAACCCGACGACCGCATACATGACGGGGAAGCTCAAGATCAAGGGCGACATGGGCGCGGCCATGAAGCTCCAGAAGCTCTTCTAGACCAGGTCGGGCGAAGCGCGCCGATGATCTGGGTCGCACTCCTCATCCGCTGGGGCGTGAACGTCCTGGCGCTCATCGTCGTCGACTGGCTGTTCGACGGCGTGACGATCGGCCGCTGGGGGCCGCTGCTGCTCGGGGCGGCGATCCTGACGATCGGCAACACGATCATCAAGCCGATCCTCGCGATCCTCACGCTGCCGCTGATCATCCTCACGTTCGGGCTCGCGTACTTCGCGATCAACGTGCTCATGCTCGCGCTCGCGGAGTGGATCGCGCCCGACTTCTCCATCGACGGCTTCTGGACCTACGTGGGCGCGACGATCGTCGTCTGGCTCGTGAACGTGACCGTGGGCTGGTTCCTCGACAAGGTCGCGCGCTGAGCTAGGACTCGAGCTCGGCGAGCAACGCGCCTCCGGCGACGCGGTCACCGACCGAGACGTGCACGTTCTTGACGGTCCCGTCGAACGGGGAGTGCACCGGGATCTCCATCTTCATCGCCTCGAGGACGACGAGCGGCTGCCGGGCTCGTATCGCATCACCCGCGACGACCTCGACGCGGATGACGGTTCCTGGCATCGGCGCGACGACGGCGCTCTCGCCCTGAGTCGCGCCGGGGCGATGCGACTCCACATCCACGTCGGGCGGAGGGGCCGGGGGCGGCGCCGGGAGGTTGAGGCGCCACGGCGCCCGGAATGCGTCGGGGGCACGGACGAGCGGCGGCGCGGAGAGCGGCGGATGCTCCGTCAGGAACGCGGTCGTCGCCTCGCCGGCGCGAACCACCGGGTGCCTGACGAGCCAGCGGAGGAACGGGAGGTTCGTCGTCACTCCGCGCACCTCGGTCTCGGCAAGTGCGGCGGCGAGGAGCTCGAGCGCCTCGCCGCGATCGCGACCGTGGGCGATGAGCTTCGCGATCATCGGGTCGTAGGCGAGCCCGACCTCGTCGCCCTCCTCGACACCCGCGTCGACCCGAATCGGGCCACCGGGCAGCACGAGTCGTTCGATCCGGCCGGTCTGGGGCAGGAACGTCCTGGAGTCCTCGGCATAGAGCCGCACCTCGACCGCGTGTCCGGTGGGCTCGTAGCACGTGGTCTCGAGGCTCTCGCCGGCGGCGATGCGGAGCTGCTCCGCGACGAGGTCGAGGCCCGTGACCGCCTCGGTCACCGGGTGCTCGACCTGGATGCGGCCGTTCAGCTCGAGGAAGAAGAACTGCTCGCCGTCGAGGACGAACTCGACCGTCCCGGCGCTCCGGTAGCCGACCGCGCGCCCGAATGCGACCGCGGCCTCGTGGAGCGCGGAGCGGAGAGCGGGGGAGAGGTGCGGCGCCGGTGATTCCTCGAGCACCTTCTGGTGCCGTCGCTGCACCGAGCAGTCGCGCTCGCCGAGCGCGAGAACGGTGCCGGCGCGTCGGCGAGGAGCTGCACCTCGACGTGGCGCGGGCGCTCGAGGTAGCGCTCGCAGTAGAGCGTCCCGTCGCCGAACGCGCCCTCTGCCTCGCGCTCCGCGGCCGCGAGCGCTTCGTCGAGCTCGGCCGGCGAGCGGACGACGCGCATTCCCCGCCCGCCCCCTCCGGCGGCCGCCTTGACGAGGAGCGGGAACCCGACCTCCTCGGGCGCCCCGTCGGGAAGCACCGGCACGTTTGCGTCGCGAGCGATCCGCTTCGCTGCGATCTTGTCCCCGCCGAGCCGCAGCGCGGCGGGAGGCGGGCCGATCCACGTGAGCCCCGCCGCTTCGACGGCCTCCGCGAAGTCGGCGTTCTCCGCGAGAAACCCGTAGCCAGGATGGATCGAGTCCGCGTCCGTCTTGCGCGCGGCACGGATGTGCTCCTCGGAGTGGAGGTAGCTCGAGATCTCCACGGTCGCATCCGCCGAGCGAGCGTGCAGCGAGGCGGTGTCGTCCGGCGCGGCGACCGCGACCGTTTCGATCCCGAGCGCGCGACACGTGCGGAAGACACGCAGCGCGATCTCCCCTCTGTTTGCGACGAGCAGCCGCTGGATCGGCACGGCGGCACTCTATGCAGGCGGCGCTATAGGCTCGTGGCCGTGATCCGCCTTCTCGTCCGGATGCTGATCGCCTTCGTCTCGAACGCGGTCGGTTTGATCGTCGCGGCCGCGGTGCTGGACGGGATGAGCCTCGACGTGACGGGCTTCCTCGTCGCCGTCGCGGTCTTCACGATCGTCTTCGCACTGCTTCAGCCGTTCCTCTTCAGCGTATTCCGGATGAGCCCCGGCCCGGTGCTCGGCGGCGTCGCTCTCATCGCGACGCTCGCGTCGCTGGTGGTCACGACGCTTCTCACCGACGGGCTCTCGATCAGGGGCGTGGGAACGTGGATCGCTGCGACCGTGATCGTGTGGCTCGGCTCCGTCCTCGCCGCGTTCATCCTTCCGTTTCTCGGCCTGAGGAAGTACCTCGACGAGCGAAGGGCCTAGTCCGGCCCCTCGAGCCAGGCGGGAGCGCGCCGCTCGAGGAACGCGCGGAGGCCGTCCTGGCCCTCCTCGCTCGTCCGCCGGGCGGCGGCGATGTGCGCCGCGTCCGAACCGCCCGGCCGCTCGCCCACGAGCTTCTTCGCCTCGCGGACGGCGATCGGCCCGCCTGCGAGGATGTCGCGGACGATCGACTCGGCGCGCTCTCCGGCATCCTCCGAGACCTCGCTGACCAGGCCGATGCGCCAGGCGGTGTCCGCATCGAAGCGCTCGCCGGTGACGAAGTAGCGCCTCGCCGCCGAGCCGATCTTCGGCAGGACGAACGGTGAGATCACCGCCGGGATGATCCCGAGGCGGACCTCCGTGAAGCCGAAGGTCGCATCCGGCCACGCGACGGCGACGTCGGCGCAGGCGACGAGGCCCGAGCCTCCACCGAGGGCGAATCCGTGGACGCAGCAGACCACGGGAGCGGGGCAGAGGTCGATCGACTCGAGCATCCGGTACAGCCGGAGCGCGTCCTCGACGTTCTCGTCGTAGGAGAGGTCGATCGCAGCGCGCTGCCACTCGACGTCGGCGCCTGCGCAGAACGCCGGTCCCTCGCCCTCGAGGAGCACGGCGCGCGCGTCGCCGACGTCGGCGAACGCAGTCGCGAGCTCCGCGATCAGCGCGGCGTCGAAGGCGTTTCGGCGCTCGGGCTTCGCGAGCGTCACGCGGAGGACGTGCCCGTCGCGCTGCACCTTCAACGTCGCCATGTCCGGCACCCTATGGTTTCGAAGATGGCGACGAAGCGCTTCACCGCGGAGCTCGAGCGGGTCGGCAAGACGTCCGCCAGGTTCCCGGTGCCCTTCGATCTGAGGGAGGCGTTCGGCCGGGCCCGGCCACCCGTGAAGGTCACGATCGGCGGGCACACGTGGAGGACGACGCCCGGCGTGTACGGCGGAGTGGGCTACATCGGGCTCAACCGTGCCGTGCGAGCTGCGGCCGGAGTCGACGCCGGCGACAGCGTGCGTGTCGCGATGGAGCTTGGACACCGAGCCACGGACGGTCCAGCCGCCCGAGGACCTCCGCTCTGCGCTCGAGGCGGAGCCGGGCGCACTCGCGAGGTTCGAGGAGCTCTCGTTCACGCACCGCCGCGAGTACACGGAATGGGTTGCGGGCGCCAAGCGCCCGGAGACGCGAACGAAGCGAATCGCAGAGACGGTCCGTCGGGTGCAGGCCGGGGAGGACACCGTGACGTCGGTCCTTCATGGCGCGTTCGCCGCATCGGTCACGCCGCTGCGCGACCACGGCACCGCGGTGGACGACGATGCCTTCGGCCCGCTCGCCGACTTCTTCGTCGACGCGGGTCTCGACGGGATTCTCGCGCTGGGAACAGCGGGAGAGGGAATCCTCCTCCGCGTCGAGGAGCGTCGTCACGTTGCCGATCTCTTCCTCCAGGCGTCGGATCGACGGCTCCAGATCGCAGTGCACTGCGGCGCGCAGACCACCGCGGACACCGTGGCGCTCGCTGCGCACGCGGCCGAGGTCGGCGCGGACGCCGTCGTGGTCATCGGCCCGCCGTACTTCAAGCTCGACGAGAAGGCCCAGTACGCGCACTTCCTCGCCGCTGCGCTGGCATGCGCACCTCTGCCGTTCTACGTGTACGAGTTCGCGGCGACGACCGGCTACGCGGTCGCTCCGGCAGTGCTCGAGCGTCTTCACGACGACGTGCCGAACCTCGTCGGGCTCAAGGTGTCGGACACGCCCTGGGAGCGGTTCGCCGAGTACGTCCTGCCCGGCTTCGACATCTTCGTCGGCCCGGAGTCGCTGATCGCGGACGGCATGGCACACGGTGCCCGCGGCGCGGTCTCGGCCCTCGCGTCGGCACTTCCGCGCGAGGTCGCGGCGGTGGTGCGCGATCCGACCTCCGAGGGGGCGGCCCGGCTCGGCGAGCTTCGCGCCTTCGTCGAGCGCTTTCCGCGCCAGGCCGCGCTCAAGCGCCTTCTCGCGCTTCAGGGTGTTCCCGTGAGCGAGGACGTCCGGGCACCGCTGCGCGCGCTCACCGCCGACGAGCGCGACGAGCTCGACGCCTGGCACGAGTCGACGTTCGCGGCCGAGGTCGCGAGCGACGCCTGAGACGCAGTAGAGACTCCTCCGGTCGACTGCAGCCGCCTGCATCGTCGTCGCCGCAGACCTCTTCCATGCCTTACGTGGTGTCGAACTCCTCGTAGACGTCGGGCTCTGCGCCGACGAGGTCCTGCGCCCATCCGATCGCCTCGGGCAGGTCCTCGCCGAACGCCAGCGACACCGAAGCGCTCGGCAGCCTCGTTCCAGATCCACTGGCTCGGTGGATCGAGCTCCGGAAGCGAGTCGCGGAGCTCGTCGATCGTGGTCTTCGAGTCGGAGACGTTCCAGATGAGCAGGCGCAGGAGCATCTAGAACGGCCCTCGCGGCTCGTAGCTGCCTCGGCGCGCCCCGACCCCGATCATGGTCATGCCTTCGGGCCCGGCGATCGGAACGCGGGTCGTCCCGGGGTCGAAACGCAGGAACGACCCGACGCGGACGGGCACGAGCTCGCCTTCGATCCGATACCAGCCCGAGCCGGCAACGATCACGTTGACCTCCTCCTGGCCGGTCCCCGACTCGTCGTGCTCGCGGCCCTCGGCATTCGGAGGGATCTCGAACCAGTTGATGCCGAACGCCTCGACGCCGAGCTCGCGACGGACGAAGCGAACGGCACCGCCGGGCCCGGACGGCTCGATCTCGTCGACATGGACCATCGAGTAGCCCACGCCTACATCCTGAACACGCCGAAGGTGGTCTCGGGAACGGGTGCGTTCGCGGCCGCGGCCAGGCCGAGCGCGAGCACGCGACGCGTGTCGAGCGGGTCGATGATGCCGTCGTCCCAGAGGCGCGCGCTGGAGTAGTAGGGGTTGCCCTCGGCCTCGTACGTCGCGCGGATCTCGTCGGGGTCGGCGTCGCCGACCATCGTGAGCACGGTCGCCGCCTGCTCGCCGCCCATGACCGAGATCCTGGCATTCGGCCACATCCAGAGCTGGCGCGGCTCGTACGCACGACCGCACATCGCGTAGTTGCCCGCACCGAACGACCCGCCGGTGACCACCGTGAACTTCGGTACGTCCGCACAGGCGACCGCCATCACGAGCTTCGCCCCGTCGCGCGCAATGCCGCCCTCCTCGTACTCCTTGCCGACCATGAAGCCGGTGATGTTCTGGAGGAAGACGAGCGGCACGCGCCGCTTGCACGCAAGCTCGATGAAGTGCGCGCCCTTCTGGGAGGACTCGGCGAAGAGCACCCCCTGGTTCGCGAGGATCCCGACCGGATAGCCCTCGATTCGCGCGAATCCGCACACGAGCGTCGTGCCGTACAGCTCCTTGAACTCGTGGAAGCGCGAGCCGTCGACGATCCGGCCGATCACCGAGCGCGCGTCGAGCTCGTGGCGGAAGTCCTCCGGCACGAGGCCGTAGAGGTCCGCCGGGTCGAGCTCCGGCTCCTCGATGGGTGAAAGCTCCCACGGAGCAGCGAGGGGAGGGTCGAGGTTGCGGACGATCTCGCGGGCGATCGCGAGCGCGTGCTCGTCGGAGGTCGCGAAGTGGTCGGCGACTCCCGAGCGACGCGTATGGACGTCGGCGCCGCCGAGCTCCTCGGCGGTCACGTCCTGGCCCGTTGCGGCCTTCACCAGCGGCGGGCCGCCGATGAAGATCGTTCCGGTGCCCTTCACGATGACCGTCTCGTCCGACATCGCCGGGACGTACGCGCCGCCGGCCGTGCACGAGCCCATGACGACGGCGATCTGGGGAATACCGAGCGCGGACAGCCGCGCCTGGTTGAAGAAGATGCGGCCGAAGTGGTCGCGGTCGGGGAAGACCTCGGCCTGGAGCGGGAGGAAGGCGCCTCCCGAGTCGACGAGGTAGAGGCACGGCAGGCGGTTCTGGCGCGCGACTTCCTGCGCGCGGAGGTGCTTCTTCACCGTGAGCGGGTAGTACGAGCCACCCTTCACCGTCGCGTCGTTCGCGACGATCACGCATTGCCGACCCTCGACGACGCCGACACCCGTCACGATCCCGGCCGACGGCGCGTCACCGTCGTACAGCTCCCACGCGGCGAGCGCGTTCAGCTCGAGGAAGGCCGTTCCGGGGTCGACGAGCCGGTCGATCCGTTCACGAGCCGTGAGCTTTCCGCGCGACCGGTGACGCTCGACCGATTTCTCGCCTCCACCGGCTGCGACGAGCGCCGTTCGCTCGCGCAGTTCCGTGACGAGTGCCTCCATCGATGCTCGCCGGAGCTCGAACGTCTCGTCGCGAACGACCTCGGACGTGAGCACCCCCATCGGCGTCCGAGCCTACCGCTTGCCCGTCGGGGCCGGGTCGGCCAGACTCAGGGCACCCGTCCGACCGAGGGAGAGGAGCGCGAGATGTCCGACCAGGTGAAGTTCGTCCTCGACGAGAGCCGGCTTCCGGAGGCCTGGTACAACATCGCGGCCGACCTTCCGGCGCCCCCTCCGCCCGTGCTCCACCCCGGCACCGGGCAGCCGGTCGGGCCCGACGACCTCGCGCCGCTCTTCCCGATGCAGATCATCCTGCAGGAGGTCTCGACGGACCGGCTCATCACGATCCCGGAGGAGGTGCGCTCCGTCTATCGCCAGTGGAGGCCCACGCCGCTCTACCGGGCTCGCCGGCTGGAGAAGGCGCTCGAGACCCCCGCGCGCATCTACTACAAGTACGAGGGCGGCTCGCCGACGGGCTCGCACAAGCCGAACACGGCGGTCGCGCAGGCCTACTACAACAAGCAGGAGGGCGTCACCCGCCTCACGACCGAGACGGGCGCGGGCCAGTGGGGCTCCGCGCTTGCGTTCGCCGGCACCATCTTCGGGCTCGAGGTGGACGTATGGATGGTCCGCATCTCCTACGACCAGAAGCCGTACCGTCGCGGGCTCATCGAGGCCTTCGGAGGGCGCGTCGTCGCGAGCCCGTCGCAGGAGACGAACGTGGGCCGCGCGATCCTCGCCGAGCATCCCGACTCGACGGGAAGCCTCGGGATCGCGATCTCCGAGGCGGTCGAGGCAGCAGCTCCGCGCGAGGACACGAAGTACGCGCTCGGCTCCGTGCTCAACCACGTCCTCATGCACCAGACCGTCATCGGCGAAGAGGCGCAGATGCAGATGGACGAGGCCGAGGACTACCCCGACATCCTCATCGGCTGCACCGGCGGTGGCTCGAACTTCTCGGGCCTCTCGTTCCCGTTCATCGGTCGCGCGCTCCGCGAGGAGGCGTCCATCCGTGTCATCGCCGTCGAGCCCGCTGCATGCCCGAGCCTCACGAAGGGTATGTACGCCTTCGACTTCGGTGACACCGGACACCTCACACCACTCGTGAAGATGCACACGCTCGGCTCGACGTTCGTCCCGCCGCCCTTCCACGCGGGCGGCCTGCGGTACCACGGGATGGCGCCGATGGTCAGCCACCTCCACGAGCTGGGGCTCATCGAGGCACGTGCGTACACGCAGACCGAGGTGTTCGCTGCAGGCGTCGAGTTCGCACGGATCGAGGGCATCCTTCCGGCGCCGGAAGCGAATCACGCCGTGAAGGCCGCGATCGACGAGGCGGTCCGCTGCCGTGAGGAGGGAGTGTCGCAGTCGATCCTGTTCAACCTCTGTGGCCACGGACACTTCGACATGCAGGCCTACATCGACTACGCGGCCGGGAAGCTCGAGGATCACGCGTACTCGGAGGAGGAGGTCGCGCTGGCGCTCGCCGGCTTGCCCGCGGTGGCGGCCTAGGCGATGCCCGAGCGCCACGACGACGAGACGGCGACCGGCCGCTCACCGAGGCCCGCCGATTCGGTCGCGAGCAAGCTCAAGACGCCGAGGTTCCTCGAGTCGGCGACCGTCAAGCTCGGGCACGCGTTCGGCGAGGGCCTCGACGACCTCGCCCGGAGGCGGAGTCGCCAGCACCTCCGACACGTCGGCTGGGAGCGCGCGCTCGACGCCTCGCAGCTCGGCTTCGCGCACGGAAGCTTCCCGGCTCGCCAGGGCAATCGCCTCGACGTCCTCGTCGACGGCTCGGAGGCGCTTCCCGCGATCGCCGCCGAGCTCGCGAGCGCCGAGTCCTACGTCCACCTGACGGGCTGGTTCTTCTCGCCGGAGCTGCACCTGTCGCGCGACGACGAGCCGACGATCGTGCGCAACCTCCTGGCCGAGCTCGCAGAGCGGATCGACGTCCGCGTGCTCTCGTGGAAAGGGGCTCCGGTACCCGTCTTCAAGCCGTCGCAACGGGACGTTCGAGAGATGCTCGACGCGCTCGCGCGCCATACGAAGATCGAGGCGCACGCGGACGGGTGCACCGGGTTCACGCACTGCCACCACGAGAAGACGATCGTGATCGACGGGCGCGTCGCATTCGTCGGCGGGATCGACCTCACCCTCGACGGGGGCGATCCCTGGGACACGCCGTCGCACGTCGCGCGGGGCGGGATCGGCTGGCACGACGCGGCAGTTCGGCTCGAGGGCCCGGTCGGTCGCCGACGTCGCGCGGCACTTCCGGCTGCGCTGGCACGGCGCGACGGGCAAGACGTTGCCGCAGCCCGCGGTGCCCGACCCGGCCGGCGACGTCGAGGCGCAGATCGTGAGGACGCTTCCCGCGGGCACGTACCGCGCCGTGCGGCGCGGGGACTACTCGATCCTCGAGTCGTACTCGGCTGCGCTTCGGTCCGCGGAGCGGTTCATCTACCTCGAGAACCAGTTCCTCTGGTCGCCGGAGATCGTCGCGATCCTCGCCGACAAGCTGCGCAACCCGCCGAGCGACGACTTTCGGCTGCTCGTGCTCCTGCCTGCGCGCGCGAACGACGGCGCCGACATCTCGCGCGGCCAGGTGGCAGCGCTCATCCATGCGGCCGACGAGACGACCCGATTCCTCGCGTGCACGATCTACGCACGGGCCGGGAAGCTTCGCGATCCCGTGTACGTCCACTCGAAGATCGGGATCGTCGACGATCGTTGGCTCACGATCGGCTCGGCGAACCTGAACGCGCACTCGCTCTTCAACGACACCGAGATGAACGTCGTCACGCTCGATCCCGAGATTGCTCGAGCGACGCGGCTCCGCCTGTGGTCCGAGCACCTGGAGCTGCCGCTCGAGGACGTCCAGGGCGACCCGATCGAGCTGATCGACGAGCAGTGGGAGCGCATCGCGTCGGAGCAGCTCGAGCTCCTCGAGGGCGCGCAGGCGCTTGACGCACCGGCTCGTCAAGCTTCCCGGGGTGTCGCGGCGTCGACGGCGTCTCGTCGGGCCGCTGCAGAGCAGGCTCTACGACGTCTGACCGGCCGAGGCGCTGACGGGTCGCTCGGAAGCCGGGACCTTGTCGGTCGCGACCTCCGCCGCCTGCTCGACCGGGGCACCGAGCACGAGGAAGCGTCCGCCGAATGCGATCGCGCAGATGCCGAACCACGCCCAGCCGAAGGCGAGGCCCGCGATGACGTCCGACAACCAGTGGACGCCGAGGAGAACGCGGCTGCAGGCGACGCCCACCGCGATGGCGACGGCTCCACCTGCGAGAAGTGCACGGGTTCGCGGTGAGCGGCGGCGCGCGAGCACGAGCGCAGCCGCGGCGTAGAACGCCGCCGCCGAGGCCGAGTGTCCGCTCGGGAAGGACGGCCCGAGGGTCTCGGCGATCGGGTTGAAGGTCGGGCGAACGCGGTCGAGGATCCCCTTGATGGTGTTGACGAGCACGATCTCCCCGACGACGACGGTGAGAAGGAACGGCGGCACCCACTTGTTCGGGATGCGCCGGTATTCGAACACGGAGACGAGCACGAGCCCGGCGATGATGAAGGACGTTCCGCCGAGGTCCGTGACGAACTGGAGCGCGTCCGTCGACCAGCTCGTCGCGTGGTCGGCACCCCACTCACCAACCGAGAAGTCGGCATCGACGAGGGCGTCGTTCGAGCGGACGAGGTAGGCGAGGAGGCCGACGAGCAGCCCGCCGACGATGGCCAGGCCGAGTGCGAGCGTGAGCGCCAGGCCCGTCGCGGTCGCCGGATCGAGTCGCTCGTAGACGAGACGCAGCAGCCATGGGTGCCGCTCCATCTGCGTCTCGATCTTGTCGGCCGCCTTGTCCGCCGGCTTGTGCCCGACGGCCGGAGTCGGGTAGCGGTAGCCCGCGTACGCGACGAGCGCGCCGACCGCGAGCGAGAGTATGAGGAGGACGACGATCGGCATCTGTCTCGGAAGCATGGTCGTTTTACCCGAGTCTCGGGCGGGTAAACGCCAGAGGCTCATGGAAGCCGACACCCAGCTCGTGCCGGCCGTACCCCTCGCGTCGAGCCGGCGCGAGCGGGAAGCGGACGCGAACGCGTCGCGGACCGTCCCCCGGTTCTCGAGCCCCGCCCGGGCGGCATCGCCGAGCGGTTCGCGAACCTCGTCGGTCCCGAGAATCCCGTGCGCGTCTTCGTCGTCGCGCTGCTGACGAGCTACGCCTTGCTCGTCACCGCGATGGTGTTCCTCGGGCTGACGCTGATCTACGTCGTGCTGCCGACCGCCAATCTCGACGACGACGACGAGCGCGTGAGCCGGTGGCTCGCCGACCACCGGACGTCCGACCAGGAGCACCTCTCGTGGATCGGCTCGACGCTCGCCGGTGGTCTCGTGATCCCCGTCGTCATCGGGCTGTGCCTGCTCGTCTTCGTGATCAAGCGGCGCTGGCTCCTCGCCGCGTTCGTGCTCTTCGCGGTCGCGCTCGAGTCCGGTACCTATCGCGCGACCTCACTCGATCGTCGAGCGCAACCGTCCCGACGTCCAGCGGCTCGAGGGGCTCCCGGTCGACGCGAGCTATCCATCGGGCCACACGGCCGCGTCGATCGCGCTGTACGGGGGCCTGCTCCTCCTCCTCTGCTCCAGGATCCGCAACCGGGCGCTGTGGATCACGGCGCTGCTCGTCGGCATCGCGATTCCCCTCTTCGTGGGCTGGGCGCGTGCGTACCGCGGCATGCATCACGTCACCGATGTGGGCGCGGGAATGCTGATGGGCATCGCGCGCGCTCGTTCTCATCGTGTTCGTCGCGCGCGCCACCGAGGCAGCCGCGCGCAACCGTGACGAGGCGAGGGCCAAGTGACCAAGGTCGCCGTCATCGCGCACGCGGGCAAGTCGATGGGGGGAGGGCTCGAGGAGCTCCGCGAGACGCTCGACCGGGCCGGGGTGACGGATCCGCTGTGGACCGAGGTTCCCAAGAGCAAGTACGCGCCCGAGCGCGTCGAGAAGGCGCTCGCGGACGGAGCCGAGACGATCTTCGTCTGGGGCGGGGACGGGATGATGCAGCGTGCGGTCGACGCCATGGCCGGCACGGACGCGCGAGCTCGCGATCCTGCCTGCGGGAACCGCGAACCTCTTCGCCTCGAATCTCGGCATTCCCGACGACATCGGAGAGGCCGTCCAGGTCGGGCTCTCGGGCCGCGAGCGGCGGCTCGATCTCGGGAAGATGAACGGCGAGCACTTCGCCGTCATGGCGGGCGCGGGTCTCGACGCCCGCATGACCCGCGACGTCGAC
Organism: uncultured Gaiellaceae bacterium; assembly: GCA_963754175.1. GTDB lineage: Bacteria > Actinomycetota > Thermoleophilia > Gaiellales > Gaiellaceae > GMQP-bins7. Next base: position 19,282 of record CAVWES010000027.1, read on the forward strand.
GGCGGGCCGAAGGACCGCTACGGGCGCCTCGCGTACATCTGGGCCGCGTCGAAGAACCTCCGGGTCGAGCCATTCAAGGCGCGCATCGAGGTGAACGGGGACCTCTGGTACGACGACGAGGCGAGCTGCCTGCTCGTCGGCAACGTCGGCGCGCTGTTCGGCGGCCTCGAGGCGTTCGAGAGCGCGTCCCCCGAGGACGGCCAGCTCGAGCTCGGCGTGACGCACGCCGAGAGTCTCGGCCAGTGGGCGCGAACCCTCGCGCGGACCGCGATCGGCTCGGCCGCGAAGTCCCCGTTCGTCCAGGCCACCAAGGCGGAGCGGATCGACGTCGAGTTCAAGCCCAAGGTCCTCTACGAGCTCGACGGCGGGGAGCGCAAGGAGGTGAAGCGCCTGAAGGTGAAGGTGAAGCCGGGGGCGCTCACGGTCATGGTTCCGAAGGAGGACGCATGAGCACCGCCGCTCCCGTCCGCGAGACGTGGGAGCTCACGGGCGACGACGCCCGCAAGACGCTCGAGTCCACGGGTCGCGTCAGGCTGATCAAGGACGCGATCGTCCGGCTTCGCGCCGCGGACGGCACGACCCACGCGCGGGGTCTCGCGTTCTCGGTCTCACTCGTGCTCGTCCAGGGCCTCGTCGTCGTTGTCGGCCTCGCGGTCGCGACGGGTTCGTCGTGGCTCCGGCAGCTGCTTCTCGACACGATCCAGGCCTCGGCGCCCGGGCCGACGAGCGACCTCCTGACGAGTGCCGTCGAGCAGGCCACCCGTGTCGGTCGCCACCATCGCTACCTCCCGCTCACCATCGGGCTCGTGGGGGTGGTCGTCACCGCGACGATGGGGATGGGCCAGCTCGAGCGCGCGATGAACCGCATCTACGGCATCGAGAGGGACCGTCCGTTCGCGGAGAAGTACAAGCGGGCATTCCTGCTGGCGATGAGCGCGGGAGCGGTGCTCGGCGGTGGCCTTCGCGCTGCTCGCATTCGGTCGAGGGCTCGTCGACGAGGGCGTCCTGCGCACGTTCTGGCTCGTCGTTCGCTGGCCCGTCGGAATCGGTCTCGTCGCCGCCGGCCTCGCCGTGCTCTTCCGCTGGGCGCCGAAGCGCAGGCAGCCAGGCTGGGCGTGGTTGGCGTTCGGGGCGGGCGTCGGAGTCGCCGCGTGGACGCTGACGACGCTGCTTCTCGCGCTCGTCTTCAACTTCTCGAAGACGTTCGGGCAGACGTACGGATCCCTCGCCGGGCTCGTCGCCTTGCAGCTGTGGACGGTCTTCTCGGCGCTCGCAATCCTCTTCGGCATCGCCGTCGCGGCCCAGCTCGAGGCCGTGAGGGCAGGCGTACCGGAGGCGCAGGACCTCTCGAAGGACGAGACGATGCCCGCCCGGCCGGCGACCCGCCACGAAGTTCCTGCGTGACGGGACGCCGACGCTGCGTCAGGCAGCGTCGGCGTCCGCGGAGATGCGGAGCATCGCGGCGACGTCCTCGACGCCAGGCGTCTTGGCGACGCGCTGGACGAGGGCGTCCGCATGCTCCGGGCTGTCGACGGAGCCGCGCAGCGTGGCGACACCTTCCTCGACGCGAAGCTCGACGTCGCGCGTGGAGACTCCCGCATGACGGAACGCGTCGCTCCGGATCCGCTGGACGACCGTCACGTCGTCGACGGCGACGTCGGTTGGTGTGACGAGCCGGCGGGAGACGGCAAGGGCGCCGCGGATACGGCCGGTCGTGAACTTCGCCTTGCTCGCCGTCTTCCTCTCGACGACGCGGACGAGCTTCCGCGAACGGTCACGAAGCTCGCGCCGCCGCCGCTTTCCTTGCCCGGGGTCGAAGAGGTACGCAGCCCCGGCTCCGATGAAAAATGCCTTCGTCGAACGCATGAGCCTCCTTTTCCTCGGCCGACGATACGTCAGGGTCCTGTCGGTGCGGTCGCCTCCAGGGTGCCCGATCGCGTGTGAAGGCGGTGTGAGCATCCAGAGCGCTCGGTGCCCTCGCGAGCCGAGGAACAAACCTCGCCGTCCCGAACACTCCGACATGGCGTCCCCCGAGGTACGCGTCGTCACCGTTCGCCCGCGGACGATCTTCCTCGTCCTCGGAATCGCGGTGCTCGTTGGGCTCGTGCTCGTCCTCGGCTACCTGGCCTGGCACGTCCTGACGTGGATCCTCATCGCGATTCTGCTCGCCGCAGCGCTCAACCCCGCTGTCGAGTGGTTCGAGCAGCGCGGCCTGAGTCGCCTGTGGGCGGCGAGCCTCGTGTTCTTCCTCGCGTTGCTCGTCCTCACCGCGATCGGCTTCCTCGTCATCCCGCCGCTCGTCTCGCAGGTGACGGACTTCATCAACGCCGTGCCGGACTACATCGACGACCTCACCGCGGGACGTGGGCCGCTGGGCTTCCTCCAGGACGAGTACCAGATCGTCGACCGCATCCGCGAGGCGATCGAGAAGCAAGGGCCCGGGGGAGTGCTCGGTCTGAGCCAACCGGTCCTCGACATCGTGCGCAGCGTCGTGATGGCGGTCGCAGGGACCATCACGATCATCTTCCTGACCTTCTTCATGCTGCTCGAGGGGCCACGAACGCTAGGAGGACTGCTCGACCAGCTCCCCGAGAAGTCACGGCCTCGCTACGAGCGCGTCGGGCGCGACATCTACAAGACGATCTCCGGCTATGTCACCGGCAACCTGCTCATCAGCGTCGTCGCGGGGACGCTGGCGACGATCGTGCTCTTCGCCGTGGGGAGCCAGTTCGCGATCGCCCTCGGCCTGCTCGTCGCCGTCCTCGACCTCGTCCCGCTCGCAGGGGCGACGCTCGCGGCGATCATCGTGTCGACCGTCGTGCTCATCGAGACGAACTGGGTTCGCTGCCTCATCGTCATCGTCTTCTTCATCGCCTACCAGCAGTTCGAGAATCAGATTCTGCAGCCGCTCGTCTACGGGCGGACGGTGCAGCTGTCACCACTCACGGTGCTCTGTGCCGTACTCGTCGGCGCTCAGCTCGCGGGCATTCTCGGTGCGCTGCTCGCGATCCCCGTCGCGGGCTCGCTTCTCGCAATCGGCCGCGAGATCCTCCAGTACCGGGAAGAGGTCGCCGCCGATTCGTGACGCTTCGGGTTACGCGGTGGTGCTCTCGCGACGACACCGCCGATTCCCGTCAGGACCCCGTTCACCCAGCTCTCGATCCGGCCGGCGATCTCCTCCCAGCCCTCGCCGATCATCATCAGATGGGGCCGACCGGGGAACTCGACGTAGTCCGTCTGCGCCGACGACTTCTCGTACTTCTCGTACTGCTTCTTCGCGAGTGACGCGGGGACGGTGTGGTCCTTCTCCGCGCCGACGATCAGCAGCGGAGCGCGCTCGTCGCTCTTGAAGTGCACCTCGGTGGGCGGGTGCAGATGGAAGTTCGCGAAGCCCGCCTCGAAGAAGATCTGCCCGGTCTCGGGAACCGCGTACGGCGTCGTACGCAGCCTTCGCGTCCTCCGGAGAGAACGTGTTCACGAAGCCGTACGTGAACTCCTCGAGCGTCAGCGGCACGACCCCGTGCCACTTCGACGGATGCGCGAGCGCGGGCGCCGCAGCTTTCAGCGAGGAGAACGGCAGCACGAGGATGCCCTTCGGCGGTGCCGGGCTCATCGCCACGCCTGCCCGTCCGAGCCCGCGATCGAGCAGCAGCTCGACGATGAGGCCGCCGAACGAGTGGCCGATCAGCACCGGCGGCCCGCCGAGCGCGTCGATCTGCTCCTCGTAGTGGTCGACGATCTCGGTCAGCCCGAGGCCCTCGATGTCGTCGGTCGCCTCGCGGAGCTCCTCGACATCGCCATGCTTGCGCGGCCATTCGGGGGCGGAGACGTCGAACCCCCGGTGCTCGAAGTACTCCGAGAAGTTCTCCCAGCTTCCGGACGAGAGCCAGGCCCCGTGAATGAACATCAACGGAGTGCGATCTGCGGCGGCTTCCACGGCGTGACCTCCTCGTGTAGGTGTTCAACCAGACTACGCCTCTCTAGACCCTCCGCTGCCAGCGAGAGAAGACGTCTTCGACGGCGGGGCGCACCGAATGCGGGACGAGGACGAAGAGGCGGTCGCCCGGCTCGATGATCGTGCTCCCCCGAGGTGGGATCGAGCTGTCGCCCCGAACGACGACGGCGATGATCGCGGTTCGCGGGAGGCCCACCTCTCTGACCGCAGCACCCGCGATTGCGTGATCGGGTGCGACCACGAAATCGAGAAGATCGAGCGGGCTCGACTCGCCGACCTCGATCGGTGGCTCGTGGGACGGGCGAGTCGGTGAAAGAAGGTCGAGTCGCCCCGCGACGCGTTCGAGCGTCGTTCCCTGCAGGATGACCGAGACGACGACGACGAAGAAGACGGCGTTGAAGATCGTGTTCGCGCTGTCGACTTGCGAGGAGAGGACGAACGTCGCGAGCACGATCGGCACTGCGCCTCGCAGCCCGGCCCAGCCCAGCAGGAGGCGTTCGCGCCCGCTGAAGTCGTTGAGCGCCGTGGACACCCAGACGGCAACGGGCCGGACGACGAAGACGAGGAGCAGCGCGAGTGCGAGGCCCGAGCCGGCGACGTCCGTGAGCTCGCGGGGGTACACCAGGAGGCCGAGCACGATGAACAGCGTGACCTGCGCGAGGAACGCGATGCCCTCGTGAAAGCCGACGAGCTGCCGCCGGTAGCGGGACGGCGTGCTGCCGATCGCGAGGCCGACGAGGTACACGGCGAGGAAGCCGCTGCCCCCGATCACGTCCGCGGCTCCGAAGGAGAACGCGGCCGCCGCGAGCGACGCGACCGGCGCGAAAGGGCCGACCGACGCGGGAAGACGTGCGAAGAGCCAGGTCGCGGCTACGGCAAGCGCGACTCCGACGAGGAGCCCGAGCCCGAGCTGGCGGACGACGAGCACGACGAGCTCCTGCAGGCCGTGCGTGTCGGGGTTCTCGATCCACGCGATCAGCCCGAGCGTGAGGGCGATCGCCATCGGGTCGTTGCCTCCCGACTCGGCCTCGAGCGTGCGCGCGACGCGGCGCCTGATGTGCGTGAAGCGAAGCGTCGCGAACACCGCAGCCGCATCGGTCGACGCGACGACAGCACCCAGCAGAATCGCCTCGAGCCACGTGAGGTCGAAGAGCATGCGCGCGGCGACACCGGTGAGGAGCGCGGTCACCAGGACGCCGACCGTGCTCAGCAGCGCCGCAGGCGCCGCGACGCTCCGCAGCCTCCGCCACGAGGTCTGCAGCCCTCCCTCGAACAGGATCAGGACGAGGCCGACGATGCCGACCTGGCGCGCGAGCTCCGCGTCGTCGAACTCGATCCCGCCCGGGCCGTCCGAGCCGAGCAGCATCCCCAGCGCCAGGAAGGCGACGAAAACGGGCACACCGGTTCGGGCTGTGCCGAGTGCGAGCAGGACGCTCACGCCGAGCACGGCCCCGACGACGAGGAGGGCGACGCCTTCGTCCACACCGGCATCCTTGCGGCTCCGCTCCCGCTGGGTCGATCCCCTGAGCCGTCCGACTTCCTGAGTCGTCCGCTCAGGCGACGGTTTTCCCCACCGCCGAGCCCTGAGTACCCCTGCGGAGCGATCGATTCACTGGATCGAGGGATGGGTTTAGCTGGATCGAGGGATCGCCGATGCCCCGAAGGGTCAGTACCGTCCAACCGAAAGGGTTATTCGCCTTCGGCGCACGCAAATCCGGCGCTGAACCTACTGGAGGAATGGGATGAAGCGACTCATCATGATCGCGGGCATGGTCGTGGCCTTCGGGCTCGGCAGCGCTGCTGCGTTTGCAGCCACGTCCGACAAGCCACCGGCCCCGCCGGGTCAGCCGGAATGCGAGCACGGCAACAGCCAGAAGCCTTGCAAGGACGACCCACAGCCGAATCACGGCCAGGACTGCGAGGAGCACGGAAACCAGGGTGGTCAGAACGAGGACCACTGCAAGACGGACACGACGCCGACGGAGACCACTCCGACGGAGACCCGACGGAGACACGACGGAGACGACCACGACGACGGAGACGACGACACGACTCCGACAGGCACGACTCCGACGGCACGACTCCGACAGCACGACTCCGACGAGCACGACTCCGACGAGCACGACTCCGGGCGAGACGCCTTCGTCTCCTTCCGGGTCGTCCTCCCGGCGTCTCCGGCCGACACGGGCCAGGCGACTCAGCCCGCCGGCACGGAGAGCGATTCGTCAGCGCAGGCGGAGCAGGAGACTCAGGTCTTCACGCCTCCGACCTCGTCGAAGCCCGCCCAGCGCACGTCGGCGGCGGTGGCAGCGGCCAGCAAGACGGCGGCGGCTCCCTCGACGGCGGCACAGCAGGCTCCGTTCACGCCCTAACGTGAAGACGAGCGTCCCCATCATCACGTCGTTTGCGATGGGGACGCTCGTCATGCTCGGGCTGCACTGGCACGGATCGGATACGCATGCCGTGCAGCCCACAAGCTCGGCCGCGGCGACGGTACGCGCGGAGCCCGTTGCTGCGGTGCGGGTTGCGGCTCCTGCGAAGGTCCGCACGCCGTCTCGCGTCGCCGGTCCGGCTCGAATCGCAATCCCGCGCCTGCAGGTGAGGTTCGAGGTCGGGAACACCCTGGATGACGGGCCTGCGTGGTGGCCGGTCACAGGGCGGCCCGGCGGCGGCGACACGGTCGCGATCGCTGGACATCGCACGACACACACGCACCCGTTTCTGGACCTCGACCGCCTCGAGCCCGGGAACGCGATCTACCTGCGCTGGGAAGGTGTGACGTACCGCTACGTGGTGTCCGGCAGGCGGATCCTCTCGAACCAGCAGCGGCATATCGGCGACGCGCGCGGCCACGAGGTCCTCATTCTCACCACGTGTACGCCGAAGGGCTCGGCGAGGCAGCGGCTCGTGGTGTACGCGCAGCCGGACGGCAACGTCGATCGAGCTCCGGCCTCGTAGCCTCCCCTAGCCTCCGTGTCGGTTCGCCGTCAAGACGGCGGTTGCAGCGCGAGGAAGTGATCGAGCTTTCTCGAGGTGAGCGCGTTCTCTCGTGAGCAACGAAGCTCGTAGCCCCACCGCGCGACGTCGACGGCGAACGACTCGCCGGCTGCGACGGGCGCCGACGTCACCTTCTGACGAGCATGCATGCGCACCCACGATCGGAGTGTCCCGAGGGTCCTCGTCGTCAGATCACCCCGGTACTCCACGACGACGTAGCCGTGGAAGACGGAGTGGAAGAGCATGTTGAAGGGAACCTCCTGCTCCGGACCGCGCCAACCGGAGACCGGCAGGGGTGGGTGCTTCGTGTACTGCACCCGCTCGGTGAGGTACCGATCTGGATATCCGAACCGAGATCGGATCAGGACACAGCCCGCCGATTGCGCCATCGCCGAGGCCTGACCACTACCCCCGCCGAGGTATGCCGTTGCGGCTACGACGATGCCCGCTCCGAGGACGAGAACGGTGAGTGCCGTCAGCACCAGGATCGGACTCGAGCCGATCCTTGGCCGGCTGTGCGGAGGTGCGCTCGCTTCGAGGGGTTCGGGTGGACGCACGGGTTGTGTATCGACCCTGCCGTGACCGCCTTGAGCGTTCCTTCTGGCCGGAATGAGCTCGGCCGGAAACCGAAGAGGCGGCTTTGCAGGAACTTCCCTAGCAGGGGCGACAGGACTTGAACCTGCAACCCCCGGTTTTGGAGACCGGTGCTCTGCCAATTGAGCTACGCCCCTAGGTTGCGCTCGGCAGTGTAGCCGGGGCCTTTTCGCAGCATCTAGGGCCGGTGGGCGGCGGCGTCCGTTGCCCCGGTAAGCGTCGCGATTACGCTGAACGCGTGCAGCGGCGGCTTCTCGGTCTCCTGTTCGGGATGCTGGCGCTCGGTCTCGGGCTCGTTGCTGTTGCCTCGGCGCTCCAGGGCGGCCGGGCGTGGGTCGTCGCGATCGCCGCCGCTGCGCTCGCGCTCTGGATGGGCGATCTCGCGCGGCGCGCCCTCCTGCGCCGGCGCGCCTGAGGAGTCCGCCTCCGCGCGGCGTATTCTCTTGCCGTGGCTGCGGCGGATACCCAAACGCTCTGGCAGGAGTACCGGAAGACGAATGATCAGGAGCTCCGCGACCGCCTGATCCTCACGTACGCGCCGCTCGTGAAGTTCGTCGCCGGCCGCGTCGGCGCGAGCCTGCCGGCGCACGTGGACGAGCAGGATCTCGTCTCGTACGGGCTGCTCGGACTCATCGGGGCGATCGAGCGCTTCGACCCGTCGCGCGAGATCAAGTTCGAGACGTTCGCGATGGCGCGCATCCGCGGGGCCATCATCGACGAGCTCCGCTCGCTCGACTGGGTTCCGCGCTCGGTCCGCACCCGCGCGCGCCAGATCGAGCGTGCGATCGCCGCGCTCGAGAAGGAGCTGATGCGAGCCCCCACGGACGAGGAGATCGCGAAGAAGCTCGGCGTCACCGAAGAGGAGCTCGACGACAGTCTCCTCGAGATCTCACGCTCGTCGGTCGGTGCGCTGGACGAGCTCTGGTCGCCCTCCGGAGGCGGCGACTCGATCGCCCTCATCGACACGATCGAGGACGAGGCCGGGCCCGATCCCGAGGTGTCGCTCGAGCAGACCGAGGTGAAGGAGGCGCTCGCCGAGGCGATCTCCGATCTCCCCGAGCGCGAGAAGCTCGTCGTCACGCTCTACTACTACGAGGAGCTGACCCTCCGCGAGATCGGCGAGGTGCTCGGGGTCACGGAGTCGCGCGTCTCGCAGCTGCACACGAAGGCGATCCTGCGCCTGAAGGCGCACCTCTCGGGCGCGACGCGCGAACCGGCCGAGACGTAGAGAAGGCCCGCTTCAGCGGGCCTTCTCAGGTAACCGTTTCGAGCTAGTCCCGAGTCAGTGATTGCCCACGGGCTGGAAGTAGTTCGCCGCGGCGAAGTTCGCGACGTTCGTTCCGAGCGTTACGGCCTGCACGTCCGCGGTGCGGTAGTGGAGCCCCGCCCAGATGCGGGCCTCGACGATCTCGTTGACGACCTGATTGAAGCCGGTGAACGAGCGCGTCTTTGGATCACTGGCAGTCAAGAGCGCCGACGCGCTCGTGATCTGGTAGCCGCCCGCGGGTGCGTCGCCGAAGAACATCCGCAGCACGCCCGTGTGCGAGCTGTCGAGCCCGAGGTGTCCCGACACATGATCGGGGTAGGGCGCGGTGATGAGCGCCGTCCAGTTCGGGTCGTCGGCAACGGTCGCCGGGTTCCCGTCCTCCGACGCCCGTGCGATCGCGTTCCACGGCCGCCAGAAGTCGAAGTGGTACTTGTCGTTCCAGGTGTTGATCGCCGCGTCGGCTGCTACCAAGTTCTGCATCCCGAGGAGAAGGGCGCTGTCGGCGGCGTCGAGGTGATTCCGTGCTATGAGCTGTCGGGCGACGTCGTTCCAGCTCGCGACGGGGTTGCTCTGCCACCACTTGGCGATGTACGTCTGCTCGTCCGTGCGGGTGGAGCCGGTCGCCCTGCCCTTCGCTTTGACCTCGTTGAAGTCGTTCGCCCACTGCTGGCTGGTGAGAGCGGGTGGCCCAGCGCTGCGGAATTGCGACGAGCTCTCCATGAGGAACGGCTTCACGCCGCCTACCCACGGAGTCGGGTCGTTCGCCTGGCCGGGAAGCAACGACCAGTGTCCGGGCGCGCTGCTCGGTACCCACTGAGACGGCCCGAACCGTCCATCGCCCTGTCTCGCGTCGATCATGGCCTGCGCCGCCGCGGTCCCGGCAGCGATCCCCATGTTCTTGAACGGCGAGTCGGGTATCGCGTTCTTCGATGCGTTGTACTGCGTCTCGAGGGACGTAAGCAGGGCTGCTCTCGTCGGGAACGTGATGCTCTGAGGAACGGTCTCGACGATGTTCTTCAGAACCAGGTACGCGGCTGTTGCGACGGCCGCGTCATCGGATGCCGTGTTGCCGAACCGTCTGTTCAGAAGGTACGGCCGGTGATGCTTCGGCGTGATCGCGTTGACCGCGTCGTACACGGCCCCCTGCACCATCCCCATGTTGATCTGAGAGGCCGGTGGTGCTCCGCCTGCCGGGCCTGGAAGCCCGGGCCCTGGAATTCCGGTGATCGTGCTGACCGCAATGAGGTTCCACTGCGTCACTGCGGTTGCGTCTGCCGTAGCGGGTGGTGCGGCCGATGCGCCGAAGACGCCCAGCCCTGCCAGCACCAGGACCGCGACCGCAACGAGCCCGATGGATCGCTTGCGTGCCATGTTTCCCCCTCTCTGCCTGCCCCCAGGCTGCCTGACAGCTTGCTACCGCAGTAACAAACCACTTTGTGCGAGAGATTGCAAGCCCTTTTCGGCTACGGAACATTCGGGCAGTTCCCCGGCTGCGCCTGGTCGATACGGATACCCGTGTTCGGTGTCCCGGACGGGAGGTAGTACATCGCGTACACGACGAGCGGTCCGGCTCCCTCGTTCCTGAAGTTGTGCACCTCCGTCGACGGCTGGAAGAAGCCGCCTCCGGTGGCGTACTTGTGGGCGGGGCACCCGGACATGTCGTGGTAGAGCGTCCCTTCGCCCTGGGCCACCGCGACCAACGTCGGACCCGGATGGGTGTGCCACCCCGTGTGTCCACCCGGTGAGATGGTCAGCTGCTGGAACGCGATGTCGCACGGGGCGGCGGAGGCGCACGACATCAGGCGCCGGACCGTCTCGACCTGGAAAGTGACGCGCTTCCTGACGACCTTCTTACCGACACGCACCCGCACCGTCCTCGTGACGGCGACGGTCTGTGGCACGCCGATGACGACGTCCTGTGCAACGGGGCCACGAGCCACGATGGGGCCTCCCACGATCCCCGCTCCGGGCGTTGCAGATGCCTGGACGACGCCGAAGGCAACCGCCACGGCGACGAAGGCACCGATGAGCGCGCCGACGATCGCCAGGCGCCGCCGATCAGTTCCGCCGAGCTTCATACGCTTCCTCCTCGTTCGCGTTGCTGGCCTGGGTTCTCGAGCGAGATCTCGCGAGACTCGGGCCGACTGCTCGCACGCGGCTCGCATTCCGCTCGGAGGCCCTTCCAATGCGGTCGCAAGAGTGGTTTGCTACGCGCGTGACGTAACTCGAGGGGGATCGCGTTCGGTGTCCTCGGCCCGCTGGAGGCTCGGCTCGACGGCGAGCCCCTTCCGCTCGGCGGCGCGAAGCAGCGCGCCGTCCTGGCGGTCCTTCTGCTGAGCGCCAACGAGGTGATCTCCGTCGAGCGCCTCATCGACGAGGTCTGGGGCGATCGCTCCCCGCCGTCCGCGGCCCACAGCCTCGAGGCGTACGTCTCGCGCATTCGGCAGCTGCTGAACGGGCATGGGCCGACGCTGACGCGACGGGGCGCCGGCTACCGGCTCGACCTCGGCGGCGCGACGCTCGACGCAGACCTCTTCGCCCAGGAGCTGCAAGGGGCGTCAGACGCGGCCGCGGAAGGCGATCTCGGCCTCGCGTCGGTACTGGCGTCTCGTGCGCTGGCACTCTGGCACGGGCCGGCTCTCGCCGACGTCTCGCTCGCTTCGGCGGGACGCGCGGAGGCGGAGCGTCTCGAGGAGGCGCGGCTGCGCGCGTTCGAGCTGCGCTTCGACGCAGAACTGGATCTCGGACATCACGAGGCGATCGTCGGCGAACTGCAGGTGCTCGTCGGCCAGAACCCCTACCGCGAACGGTTCGTCGCGCAGCTCATGCTCGCGCTGTACCGCTGCGGCCGGCAGGCGGAGGCGCTCGAGGTCTACGAGCAGACGCGGCGCCGCCTCGACGACGATCTCGGGCTACAGCCGAGCGGCGAGCTGCAGCAGCTGTCTGGCGCAGATGGTGCGGCAGGAGCCACAACTGCAGGACGTCGCACCGTCGCGGCCGCGCGTCCGCTCGACGCTCGGCGCGCGCCCGACGGCGCGCAGGATGTCTCCGGAGTTGGTACTCAGTCGGATCCGCGATCGTCACTGCGACAATGATGCTGACCGCGAGCGGCGAGCGCCGCGCAAATGCGGCCCGGAGCAGTCTCGACGGCTGAAGCGCTCGGGAAGCGAGCAGGTCGCTCTCGTCCTGCCGAGCATGCCCGACGGGCGTATCGCGCGATCTGCGTGCCGTGGAGCATCCTGACAGTCGTTCCGCTCAGTCGGGCGCACGCGTTGGGATACGACACGTGAGATCCTGACCGGCCGAAGTATCGAGCGGTCTGGACCGACCGCATGGAGGCAGGCGCATTCGACCTCGTGATCGTTCGTCGGTGACGGCCGCGGACGCACAGGCTCGTCGCAGCACGGGTGCGTCGAGCACGTCGACAAGACCGACGTTCGTCTTCCTCGACGCTTCACTCGCGGATGCTGCTCCCTCGCGGGCGCTCCGAACGCGAGTGCCGTCCGGTACGCCGACGAGCAGACGAGCCAGCTGGCCGGCTACCTCAGTGCGCAGGTGCCGCACGGCGGTCCGGCGAACGGGCCCGTGGACATGGTCTCCGTCGTCGCGGGGCCTGAGACGGCGCATGCGCGGCGAGTCGCAAACGGCTTCAGGCGGGGCGCCGAGAGGCTGCGAAGCCGTGATGTCGAGGTGCGGATCGACTATGTGAACGGATCGAATCTCGCAGAGTGCGAGCGAATCGCGAACGAGCAGATCGACGCCGGATCGGATGTGATCTTTCGTCGACGCCGGCCGATGCGGTCTGGGCGCACTTGCCGTCGCCACGCCTCCGGGGGGTTTGGGGAATCGGCGGATACGACGGCGGCGCGAAGCCGGGCGGGCCGCACGTGCTCGCAATGTTCTACAAGGACTTCGACCGCGCCATGCAAGCTGGACCCTCTCGGACTACGCGGTCGATGCGCTCCGTCCTGGTCGTGACAAGGTGCTGTGGTCTGAACGAGGACTACGCCGTCGGCAGTCGACGCAGGGAATCTCAACGTCGGCCATTCCGGAGTCCGATATGGTCGAGCGTCGTGCGCCTCTGCTCGTCGATCCGCAGCCACACGGCTGATCGCCGCGCTGGGCTCGCGGGCGCGACACTGACTAAGCTTCTCGGCCGGAAACGAAAGCGCCGAGAAGGAGAGCCAGCCCATGCCCGAGCCCGCAAAGATCCGCAACGTCGCCGTCGTCGGCCATCGCGGGACGGGAAAGACGTCACTCGTCGAGGCGCTCCTCTTCCAGACCGGCGCGATCAATCGCCTCGGTACCGTCGAGGCGGGAACGACCGTGTCCGATGCGGACGAGGACGAGCACAAGCGGCAGCTCTCGATCTCGATGTCGCTCGAGCACACGACCTGGCAGGACCGCAAGGTGAACCTGGTCGACGTCCCCGGCGATCCGGCGTTCCAGGGCGAGCTCCGCTGCGCGGCGCGGGTCGTCGAGGGCGCACTCGTCACGGTCTCGTCGGTCATGGGCGTCGAGGTCGGGACGTCGCGCGCCTGGAGGCTCGCCGACGAGCTCGGGCTCGCACGCGTGGTCTTCGTGAACATGCTCGACCGTGAGCGCGCCGACTTCTTCCGCACGCTCGAGGGTCTCCGCAACCAGCTCTCCACGAAGTGCGTCGCCGTCCACATCCCGATCGGCTCCGAGCACGAGCTGACCGGGGATCGTCGACGTGCTCCACATGTGCGCGTACGCGAGCCCCGAGGGTGCGAAGGAGGGCGAGCCCGGCCCGATCCCCGACGAGCTGGCCGACCTCGCCGCGGAGTACCGCGAGAAGCTCCTCGACGCCGTCGTCGAGACCGACGAGGGGCTCATGGAGCGCTACCTCGAGGGGCAGGAGCTCGACGCACAGGAGGTCGCGGCCGCGTTGAAGGCCGCAATGACGAGCGGCGACGTCTTCCCGGTCGCGTGCGGCGTCGCGACGAAGAATCTCGGCACGCACGCACTCCTCGACCTACTCGTCGAGGGCGTTCCGTCGCCGGCGAAGAAGGGCTCGCCGATCGACGTCGACGGCGCCGCGACCGCCGCGTTCGTCTTCAAGACCGTCGCCGACGCGTTCGCCGGCCGCATCAACCTCTTCCGCGTCCTCAAGGGCACGGTCACGGCGGACACGACGCTCGTGAATCTCCGCGCGAAGAGCAAGGAGCGCATGGGCACGCTCCTCGACGTCCAGGGCAAGGAGCACCACGCCGCGCTCGACTTCGGCGAGGGCGACCTCGGCTCGGTCGCGAAGCTCAAGGACGCGCAGACGGGTGACCTTCTCGCCGACAAGGAGGTCGCGATCGAGGTGCCCGACTTCGGGTTCCCCGAGCCGGTGATGAGCTTCGCGATCACGCCCAAGTCGAAGGGTGACGAGGAGAAGGTCGCGACAGCGATTCGGCGCCTCGCGGAAGAGGATCCGACACTTCGCCTCCGCCGCGATCAACAGACCGGGGAGGAGATCCTCTCGGGGATGAGCCAGATGCACGTCGAGGTAGCGCTCGAGCGGGCGAAGCGGCGCTTCGGCGTGGACATCGAGCTCCATCAGCCGCGCGTCCCGTACCGCGAGACGATCCGGCGCGAGGCGCGCGCCCACGGCCGCTACAAGAAGCAGACGGGCGGACGAGGCCAGTTCGGCGACTGCCACATCGTGATCACGCCCGACGGTGAGATCGAGTACGAGTTCGTCGACAAGATCGTCGGCGGCGTCATCCCGCAGGGCTTCCGTCCGGCCGTCGACAAGGGAATCCAGGAGGCGATGCACCACGGCGAGCTCGCAGGCGCGCCGGTGCAGGGCGTCCGCGTCCAGCTGGTGGACGGCTCGTACCACACCGTCGACTCGTCGGAGATGGCGTTCAAGATCGCCGGCTCGATGGCCTGGAAGGAGGCGTACATGAACGCCGACCCCGTGCTCCTCGAGCCGATCATGGAGCTCGAGGTGAGCGTGCCCGACGACGTCGTCGGCGCCGTGAACGGGGATCTCAACTCGCGCCGCGGGCGCCTGCAGGGCATGGAGCCACTCGGCGGCATGACGAGCATCAAGGCCGAGGTGCCGATGGCCGAGCTCCTCACGTACGCGCAGTCGCTCACGTCGATGACGGGCGGGCGCGGCGACTACTCGATGCACTTCCTTCGCTACGAGGAGGTCCCGACGCACGTCGCGCAGAAGGTCATCGAGGAGACGAAGCGCGAGCGAGAGGCCGCGAAGGCCTAGTCCGTTGCGCGCCGATCAGGGCTCGGAGAACGGTCTGACGCGGGCCTGTGGATATGTGGAAAACCGGTCGGGCGCTGCTAGGGTCAGCACCATGCGCGTGACAAAGGCGAGCGTGCGCCGCGTGTGCGCGGTGTGCGACCGGTCGTTGCTGCAGGGGGAGATCGCGCTCCGCTTCTCCCCGGACGGTGTCGAGTTCGTCGACGTGTGCCCGCTCTGCCAGGAGCTGGCGCTCGACTACGGCTGGGTGCGCGAGGGCGGCCCGATCTCGCCGGCGCTCTCCCCGCGGTCGAGGAAGAAGCGGACGCGCTGGTCGCAGTTCCTGGGCGTCTCGGACGGCGACGCGCAACCGGTCGTCCCCGAGCCCGTTCTCCGACGGCTCACCGACTCGGAGGCGGCGCTCGTCGAGGCCGCCGACCTCTTCAACGCAAGCCTCTTCAGGCGCACCATCGAGGGCGTGACGCGCGCGCTCGGCCCGCCGCTCATCTCCATCGTCCCGCTCTCGGGTGTGAACAGTGAGCTCGTGCTCACCTTCGCCTGGGAGATCACCTGGTACCAGTACCGCGTGCTCCCGGAGGCGGGCCAGCCGATCCGGCTCGCCGATCGCGGGGCCGATCTCTCCGAGATCGAGGCCGCGTTCACCGAGTGGAACGCTGCGCTCGACGACGGCGGTCGCGTCGTCCCGAACGTCGCTCGTTAGCCGGCTCGCTGCCGCGGGATAGTCTGCGGCCATGGCGACGACACAGACACGCACCTTCCAGAACTACATCGACGGCGAGTGGGTCGACGCCGCCTCCGGCGAGACCTTCGACTCGACGAGCCCGGCCGACGGCGAGCTGATCGGCACCTTCCCGCGCTCCGGCGCCGACGACGTCGACCGCGCGGTCGCCGCCGCGAAGGCGGCGTTCGAAGACTGGCGCCTCGTGCCGGCTCCGAAGCGCGGCGAGATCCTCTTCCGCTTCGCGCAGCTCGTGACCGACCACAAGGCCGAGCTCACCGACCTCATGACCCACGAGATGGGGAAGGTGAAGGCCGAAGCCGGGGGGGACGTGCAGGAAGCGATCGACATGAGCTTCTACATGGGCGGCGAGGGCCGGCGCCTCTTCGGGCAGACGACCCCTTCCGAGCTGCGGAACAAGTTCCAGATGTCCGTACGGATGCCGATCGGAGTCATCGGCGTCATCACGCCGTGGAACTTCCCGATCGCGATCCCGTCGTGGAAGATCGCGCCCGCGCTCGTCTCGGGGAACACCGTCGTGTTCAAGCCCGCGACGGACACACCGGCTCTCGGGGCGCGCTTCGTGGAGCTCCTCGTCGAGGCCGGCGTTCCGCGCGGCGTCGTGAACATCGTCCACGGCGGAGGTGGCGCCGTCGGGGATCGGCTCGTGCGCCATCCCGACGTGCCGGTGATCACGCTCACCGGCTCGCGCGACACGGGCGTCAAGGTGCTCGAGGCTGCGGCCGAGCGGCTGAAGCACGTTCACCTCGAGCTCGGCGGCAAGAACGCGATCATCGTCATGGACGACGCCGATCTCGACCTCGCACTCGACGGGATCCTCTGGTCGGCGTTCGGCACCTCCGGCCAGCGGTGCACCGCGACGAGCCGGGTGATCGTCCACGAGAGCCTCTACGACACGCTGGCGGGACGGCTCGTCGAGCGCGCAGAGGCGCTGCGCCTCGGTCCCGGCTGGGAGGACGACTCCGACGTCGGTCCCGTCATCAACGCGGCCGCGCTCGAGAAGATCCACTCCTACACGCAGATCGGCAAGGACGACGGCGCGACGCTCCTCACCGGCGGCGAGATCGCCGACGAGGGCGATCTCGCGAAGGGCTTCTACTACCACCCGACCGTCTTCGGCGACGTCGAGCCGGACATGCGAATCGCCCAGGAGGAGATCTTCGGCCCGACTCTCTCACTCATCCGCTTCCGCGACGAGGCGGACGCGATCCGCATCTCGAACGGGATTCGCTACGGGCTCTCGTCCTCGATCTTCACGCGTGACGTGAACCGCGCGTTCCGCGCGATGCGTGACCTCCAGGCCGGCATCACGTACATCAACGCGGGCACGATCGGCGCCGAGGTGCACCTCCCGTTCGGGGGCACGAAGGAGACCGGGAACGGCCATCGCGAAGCCGGGCAGGCGGCCCTCGACGTGTTCACGGAGTGGAAGTCGGTCTACGTCGACTACTCCGGCACGCTGCAACGCGCGCAGATCGACAACACCGAGGAGTGAGCGCGAGAACGCCGGAGCGCTTGGCCGGTGGCGCTTCCCCGTGGGGTATGAATCGCCCATGGCCAACGTGAAGCTCGTCTGGTTCGTGCCCCTCGAAGCTCTCGAGCAAACCCGCTCGGCTGTCTTCGACGCCGGCGGCGGGCGGATCGGCGACTACGAGCGCTGCTCGTGGTACACGGCTGGGACCGGGACGTTCCACGGCGGCGAGACGACCGCGCCCGCCGTCGGCGAGAGCGGGAGGGAGGAGCACATCCCGGAGCTTCGCGTCGAGACCGTCGTCCCGGAGGGCCGCATCCGAGACGCGATCGTCGCGCTGCGGCTCGCCCATCCGTACGAGGAACCGGCGTACGACGTCTATCCGCTGCTCGACCAGTGAAGGCGAAGCTCTTCACCGACGGCGGGTCGCGCGGCAACCCGGGCCCCGCCGCGTACGCGTTCGTGCTCGAGGCCGAGGACGGCACCGTGCTCGACGCGCGGGGCGAGGCGATCGGCGTCGCGACGAACAACGTCGCCGAGTACGCGGCGCTCGTCGCGGGGCTCGAGCGGGCGGTCGAGGTCGGCGTGGACGAGCTCGAGGTGGTCTCCGACTCCGAGCTCCTCGTGAAGCAGATGCGCGGCGAGTACCGGGTCAAGAACCGCGCGCTGCAGGATCTCTTCCTCGACGCGTCGCGGCTGGCCCGCCGCATCCACCGGGTCACCTATACAGCGGTCCGCCGCGAGCACAACGAGCTGGCGGACAGCCTCGTGAACGAGGCGCTCGACGCATCGGCCTGAGAGAATGGACGCAATGGCGGAACGTCACCGCGTACGCATCGAGTACTGCGTTCCCTGAGGGGCATTGCCGAACGCCGTCGGTCTGGCGGCGCGGATCCTCGAGGAGTGGGAGGACACGGTTGCCGCCGTCGAGGTCGTGACGGGCGCGGACGGGATCTTCGACGTGCAGCGTGGACGACGAGCTCGTGTTCACGAAGTCGATGCTCGGCCGCTATCCGCAGCCGGACGACGTCGTGCCGCTGCTGCGCGAGAAGCTCGCCGCGTAGGCGCGGCTATACTGCGCCCCCTCGCGGATGTAGCTCAGTTGGCTAGAGCGTCTGCTTGCCATGCAGAAGGTCGAGGGTTCGAGTCCCTTCATCCGCTTAGGCATAGAGCCAAATCAGGCGCCTACCGCCCTCCGCTCGTGCCACTCAAGTGCCACAAAACCGCTGGCGGCGTCGCGGACCAGAGAGTTTCCGAGATGACTCCGGCAACAAAGTGCGAGACGGTTGATACTCGTCCCTGATGCGCGTCCTCGTGCTGGTTGCGGTCGCGGCTTCAATCACCGTCTTGACGGGGTGGACGGCTCATGGCGACGTGGCCGTGCCCCGAAACTGCACGACCGTCGACACACGACAGCGGGCGGTGCTGAGCATCGGAGTCGATTCCAATGGTGGCCCCGCTTACACGCGGTTCTGCGGCCCCGCCCGCGCGGTTGTCAAAGTCCGTGGGGTCTCGTATCAGATCAATGGCGGCCACTGTGGCCAACACTCTGACCCGACGCGGTGGGTGTGGTTCGGCCTGATCAAGAACGGCGACCGTCCGGGCGCGAGGGGCCTGTCGCTCGTACTTGAACCAGGAAACGTGGCGGGAAGCGTCAAGATCACTGACTCGATCGTCCAAGTGGCAGGGCTCGACCTTGCTCCTGGTGGCACCGCCGTCGTTGGCGACGGACTCAAGAGCGGGACGTTTGTTGGGGCGTGGAACGGAACGCGTGTAACTGGCAGCTGGGTGTGCGGTGCGGGTGCCTTCGGCAAGCCGCGTTTCCGGCAATTGAGCGGTTAGCTACTCATCCGATCCCCTCGAGGCGCTCGAGCATCGACTCATGCGCGGTGTCGAGGAGCGCTCCGTAGTGCGCCTCGATCATCTTCACGCTCGTGCCCGCCACCCTCGCCGTCTCGAATACCGTGAGCCCGTTCGCGAGTGCGTTCGAGATGAACGTCGAGCGGCGAGCGCCGCGAGGATGTCGCGGTCCCAAGAGGCGTCCGGGCTGCTGCCATGCGAGTCATCGCTGTTTCAAGTCATCGGCCGTCAGGCAAGAAGGGGCCGAGCTACCTGCGGATCGAGGAGCAGCACTGAGGGCGAGGGCGAAAACGGTGCTCCGCTCTTGACGGCCACGGCGAAGCGACCTAACGTCGCTGACATGCATCGCAGTGTCGTCTGCATTTCCCGAGTAATGGGCTCGGGAGGAGAGGATGTCGGACGGCTCGTGGCCGTAAAGCTCGATGTTCGCTACCTGGACGACGAGATCATTGCCAGGGCTGCGGCGAAAGGCGGAGTGTCGCCGGCAGATGTCGCGGATGCTGAGCAACGGAAGTCGCTGCTGAGTCGCGTCCTGTCGGAGCTCGGCAGCGGGCACGCGGCGGAGGCGTGGGCAGTTACCGGGATCGCCCCTCCTGTGGCCGGCGCTGACAGCTCACCGGCGCTTCTTCAGAGCCTGATCGTCGATGTCGTGAACGAGGTTGCAGGGCAGGGTGACGTCGTTATCGCTGCTCACGGAGCATCGTTCGCGCTCGCTGCGCGTCGGGACGTGCTTCGGGTGCACGTCGCAGCCTCACCGGAAACGCGTGCTCGTCGGCTCGCGGAGTCAGGCGAGCTGACGCCCAAAGCAGCCCAGAAGCAGATCCGCGAGTCCGATGCATCACGCGCCGACTATCTCCGTCGCTTCTACGGGATCGAATCTGAACTACCCACTCACTACGACGTCGTCGTAAACACCGACACGATGAGCTACGAGGATGCAGCGCAGCTCGTCGCCCATGCGGCTCGCTAGGCCCAGGCGACGGCGACGTAACGGGTCTCCGCGAGCCGTGCAGCGGGAGCTCGAGGCGGGCGAGCTGAACTAGTATGCCTTCGGTGCCTCTCCGAGCATCGTCTCGAGCCGCTCTAGACGCGCCGCCAGGTCATCGAGCTTGGCCTCGATCCGCACCTCGGCTTGTTCCTCACGGGTGTCCGCATCCTCGCGCTCTCGTGCCGCTCGCGTCACGAAGGTCGACGTGATCACCGCGGTCGTGATCGCCAAGAGGGCAACGCCTTCGAGCATGACGACTCCCGCGACGATCCGCCCGGAAGGCTCCTTCGGCGTCACGTCCCCGTAGCCGATGGTCGTCACGGTCTGGAGCGCCCCCACATCGCGACCCAAGCGTCGGGTACTCCTCACTGTCGAGCACCGAATGAGGACTCCGCCAAGGACGGTGATCACCGCCGTTGCGGTGACGATACGCCCGCAGCGAGTCGAATCGATGGAGGCTCGCGCAGGAAGCGCGACATCCGGCGCTCAACCGGATTTGGAGCGAGCCGGGGCATGTCTAGGAGTCGGTCAGGCCGGTTAGTAGCGAGGCAGTAACTCCGGGCACAGTCACAGGCGCATCGGACAGTCACGGCGAGCTTGGCGAAGCTCGATCCGCTAGTTCGCTGACGATCGCGAGCTACCTGCGGATCGAGGGGTGGGAGTTCGGGGCAGGCGGACCAACTAGCCCCTTCTTCCCTCTCCAAGGCAACGATCCCGATGAGGAACGCCACGATAATCGCCACCGCGATCGCTTGTAGCGGCCCAGTTTGAGTTCCTGCCACCGCGAAAAACGCCAAGCTTGCGACGAGCACGAAGAGTGACAGGCATCCACCGCAACCGAGACAACTGAAGCCTCCGTCGTCTCGACATCGATCGATCATTGCGGCCGATGCTGACCGGTATAGCCGTCGAGACGCTCGAGCTCGTCGAACAGCGCGGCGACGATCCCGAGCTCGCAGGCAACCTGCGGATCGAGGAGCGGCAGCTGGAGCGGGCGGGCTGAACTGAATTAAGAGGTCGAAAAGCTTCGGTCGGTGACGATCTTTACGGGCGCGGCGCTCCTGGCTTGCCGCGGCCATGAGACAAAAGTGTCGCGCCCGTCTTACATTTCGCCGCCTGACAGTTCGGATATCGGCGCGCTGCGCACACTTGCCCTGCGCAATTCGTGCGGTATAAGCCCGGACTTCTGGGGAGTTCGACAGAGTCACGGATCCGGAGCTCGCGAGCTACCTGCGGATCGAGGAGCGCGAATCGCGGGCAAGGCCGTCAGCCGCACGTCCAAGTGCCGGTGACGCGATCGCCTGTCAGACCAGACTCCGTGCGGCCGTAGAGCCTGAACGATTCGCTGTTGAGGCTCTTCGCAACGGTTACCGATCCCGAGGCCGCAACCCTTCTGGCCGGAACCTGGATCTTGGAGTCGTCGATCGCGACGAGGGCTGCATGGGTCGACGGTGGAACCCAGAAGAAGGTGATCCCGAAACCTGGCCGGGCTGGCTTGTTCGCGATGAGGCCGATCCCAATCCCCATCAACTTGCGCTTGCTCGCTTGCGCGGCCGGCCTCGGTAACAGAACCCACCCTGGATGTCGTATGCGCGGCCATTGACGCGTACGCGCGCCCGCGCCGGACCGCAGAATCGAAAGTTGATCGGAGGTTGCCCGGTCCACGGTTCGGGCTTGGTGAGCGTCTTCTGTTGTTTCGTGTCCGTCGGCGAACACCGTGGCGGGGGTAGCGATACCGGCGAAGTCGTCCACGCCGTCCCTGTCGCGAGAAGCAAGACGAGCACAGCGACGGCGAGTCGCATGCGCCCGATTATGAACCCGAAGGTCGCTCGTACGGGGGAAGCGGCTTTCCCACGGTCGGCGGAGAGGCTGCCGGGCCATCCGCCGCTCGGAGACGCAATCGAACGTTCGTCCGTCGCGAGGATGCTGAGCGGTCCGTCGAGGAGGCGCGGGCGACGATCCGAAGATCGCGACGAAGCAGCGGATCGAGGCGCGCGAACTCGAGCTATCGCGGTGACCGGCAGGTAACCGTTCCACGTACCACGCCACTGTTCGGTGAAGCTCGTTCGGGTTTCGGCCGCTTGCCGTCATCACGTAGATGTCCGACTGCGCCCCGCTCGCACGTATGAAGACGATGCTGCGACCATCTGCTCGCCAGTTCGGTTGAGTCCCTTGCCCCAGGTTCCGATGTCGGCGTCCATCGGGCCTGATCGTGTGAATCGTCCGAGCCCTTCGAAACTTGCTGCCGCTCGCGAACACGATGCCTGCGCCCGTCGGAGACCAGCTGCGGCGAGTCCTCGTTGATCCCCGATGCGCGTGAGGTTGCGCTGATCCGAGCCATCTGCGTTCATGACGAAGAATCTCGTCGTTACCGGCTGGTGAGCCCGACACAACCACTGTCCGCCCGTCCGGGCGACCACGGAGACCACGATCGTGGTTCGGCTGCGTGAAGAGCGAAGCCGTGGGTAAGCCTTTGAACGCCGGATCCGTCCGTATTGACGACGAACACGTCGTTCCCGATGTCCCCGCTCGCATGCCTCGTGAACGAGAGCTTGCGACCGTCGGGCGAGCAGCGTGGGCTCGAGTCATCGGCCGTCGTCGTAGGAAAGCGCCGCTACCGTCAGAGCTTGATCACGCGGATCCCCCCGCACCAGCCGACGAACGCAATCCTTCGACCGTCGGGCGACCAATCGAGGTCGCAGCACAGTGGGGCGTTGGGCGTTACGAGTAGTCGCAGCCCCGTGCCGTCGACGTTGATGACGTAGATCCCATCATTGACGAAAGCGATTCTGCGGCCATCGGGTGACCAGATCAGAAACAGCACCCGGTGGCGAGGCGAAGCTGATTCCGTCCCGTTGGCGTTCATGAGATAGATCTGCCGATCACGGTCGGTGGTGCGTTCGAAGCCGACGAGATCAGCGGCTTCAACTTGAGCTACCGCGCCCTGAGATCCAACAAGCGCGA
>CAVWES010000028.1:0-103007 GCA_963754175.1 uncultured Gaiellaceae bacterium
CTCGCCGCCAGACCAAGGGGCGCCTTTCTCGGTGGTCGCGTGTCCAGCTACTCCGCGACCCACTCGACGTTGTAGCGCGGCCCTGCATCCAGCATCCTTGCGATCATCGCCTCGTCGGCAGGCGGGGGAGCCGATTTCGAAGTCGCCCGATCGAATGCGCTCGAACACTTCGCGGAACCAGCCCTCCATCCCGGCGGGCGTATAGATCGTGTACATGAGCGCATTACCCTCGCCGACGTTTCGGTAGCTGTGGGTGGTGCCCTTGGGCACGAAGATCGCCTCGCCCGCGGATACGACGTAGGTCTTCCCGGCGGCGTTGAGCTCGATCGATCCCTCATAGAGGAAGAAGAGTTCGTCCTCTGCAAGGTGGCGGTGCGGCGGCGGTCCTCCACCCGGTCCAACGAGGCAGTCGAGAGCAAACATAGAGGCGCCCGACTCGGCGCCTGTGACATGGAAGACGTATCGGTCGCCAGGGCCCCAGTACGCCTCGCCACTGGCGGTGCCATGAACGGGTAGTCGCGCATGGGCGGGCATGTGCTTGCCTCCTCTTTCGCCGTCACCGCGTCAATTTGGAAGCAGCGTAGATACTCGGTCGATAGACACAGAAATAAGGTGTAGAGAGGTTATGACCCTCTTCGCCTAGCTACTGAGCGTCTGAAGACTCACCCGCGTGGACGACCGATGTCGCGCTCTGGTGATTCTGTGACCCACGGGGCTCGCCAGACTTGGCCGTTAGGGTTTAGCGGCGTAGAGGTGCCATTCGCCGGCCACGCCTTTGAGCTGGTGGCTGCCGCGATCCTGGAAACGGATCTCGGAGCCGGCGACGAGATCCTTGACGGTGCTTGAGACGAGTATTTCGCCAGGCTTTGCTGCCGCGGCGATGCGGGCTCCGACCGAGACGGCGATCCCGGCGACCTTCCCGTCGACCAGCTCGCACTCGCCGGTATGGAGGCCGGAGCGAAGCTCGATACCAAGCTCGCGCACCGCCTCGCTCACAGCCTGCGCGCAGCGGATCGCGCGCGCCGGCCCGTCGAAGCGGGCGAAGAAGCCATCGCCGGCGGTGTCCATCTCGACGCCCCGGAATCGCGACAGCTGGCGGCGGACGGCGGCGTGGTGCTCGTCCAGCAGTTCGCGCCAGCGGCGGTCGCCGAGGTCGGTCATCGTCTCGGTCGAGCGGACGATGTCGGTGAAGAGCACCGTCGACAGCACCCGATCAGGCTCGGCTGCCTCCCACTCACCCGCTTCAATCTCCGCGACCAAGCGCTGCACTTCCGCAAGCAGCGCCTCCTGGTCGCCGACCTGGGGAGCGAAGTTGCGACCTGACAGCTCGACGAGCCGCGATCCCGGGATGTGGTCGGCAAGGTAGCGGCCGGAACGAACGTCCACCGGGATCTCCGTCCGATGCAGTATCAGCGTCGGCACCCGGATCGACGGCAACACTGCGCAGACGTCGACGTCGAGGGTCATCCGCATGTAGTCGCGCAGGGCTCCCGGGCTGACGCTGAGACGGACGACGCGGGCGAAGGCTTTCTTCTCGTCCTCGGTCATGTCGGGTGACCCTCGACCAGTGACTCTTCATACGCTTGCGGCTCCGCCAACCGCCGCACCATCCCGTCAATCCGCCGCTCGACCTCTCCGCGGGAGTCGAGCCATGGGAACTCCGGCGACCAAACGCCACGCGGCCCCGTGTTGATCAGCACGAGTCCGACCGTTCGATCCGGATAAGTCGCGGCGAAGAGCATGGCCAGTGGCCCACCGTCCCCCAGCGCCGCGATGAGTGCCCGCGGCGATTGTGCCGCTTCCATCACGGCACGAATGTCGTCCATGCGCGTCTCCAAAGTTTCGCCGCCGGAGATTCGGTCGGACATGCCGGTTCCCCGCTTGTCGAACACGATTAGGCGCCCCACTCGAGCCAGCCGGTCGAGCCCTGTGCCACCAGCGGGTTTTCCCAGTTGAGCTCGACGTGGTGGGCGAGGCTCGGGATCCAGACCAGATCAAGCGCCCCTTCGCCCAACACCTGGTAGGCGATGTGGACGTCGCCGCTCTTGGCGTAGCGGGTTTCGGGCGGCACCCAGCACAGTCTTGCGCGTGGCGTGGCTCGGTGCGAACGCCGGGCTTTGTAATCCAGCCACGTACGCCCAGACACACCTCCCCGTGTGGCCTTCTGCGGAAAGTGCGACGACCCGTTTTGTATTGATACTTCCTACTGAGCTGGCGCGTTAGGGCCAACTACTCATCTTGCGCCCTCAAGACCGTCCGCTTCGTGACTCGAGCTGCAGACGGTGGAGCTGAGGAGCAGCTGCTTGCGTGGCTTCACGGAGGAAGCGAGGTGGCCTAGTGTTGCCTCGTGCGGTTCCGCGTTTCCATCGCGATCGGAGGCATCCTGCTTCTCCTGGGCGCGGCCGCGACCGCTCTTGCCACGACGACGACAAGGAGCCCTACCCGTGTCACGTCGTGGCACGAGGCTTGCTCAGTCGGGAGAGACCGTGAGGGTGGCCGGCACGGTGTTCGGCCTCCGCGGGTCGCGAAGGATTTTCGATAGTCGCGGATGCTCGTTTCCGGGTCTCCAAGGCGGGCTCGACGACTCGCAAGAAGATCATCCGGATCCACGAGAGTCACTTCAAAACATGGACTCGCTTCTCCAAGCCGGGCGTATACCGTGTTTTCGTCTCCTATCCAGGAGACAGCTCGGACCACTTGCCCAGCAGCGCGAGCGTCAAAATCCAGGTGACTTAGCAGTCGCGCGTCCTCCACGCCCCCGTACGTCTGGCCGATGGAGCTGGCGGGCCGGGCTGGCGACGGCGTAGTCGCTCGTTAGGGGTAGGGCTTTCGCGTCAGGCAAGCGACTCCAGCCCGGCTGTGGTACTGGGGACTGTCCCGTTACCCCGACGCGCTGCTTTCGAAACCTCCGAGCTGTCGGCTCCCCTTCGCCGAGTTCGTCGTCATCACGCTCGACCGGGCAGCGGCGGCGATCCAGGCCCTGACCACCCGTCAGGCGTGAGTCTGCAAGAGTCGGTGTGCGTGGAGCCGGGGCCGCCCTGCCTCCTCCACGCACCTCCCCCAGGAGCCCCGGCCACCGAGGGGGTTGTCGGGGCTCCTCCCCCCAGGCGTTACTCGCGCCAGAGCTCGTCCGCCAGATCGAGGCCGCGCTGACGCCCACTCTCGCGGACGCTCTCGAGCTCCTCGGCGGGCACGACCTCGCTGACGATGCGGTCGATGTGGTCGGTGAGCCAAGTGTCGTCGTCTCGACGCACGATCTCCTCGAATGTGGCGAGGGCGGCGATCTCGACGGCAAGGTCTGTGGTCGTAGCGGGCATCTGTTCCTCCTTCGGTCGACTTCCCGAAGCGTAGGACCGCCAGGCTATTGCACCGCGACCCGCCTTGTGACGAATTCGTGACTAACCGGGGTGCGGTCAGTTGCCCTCACCGGCGACAGGTTCCGTGTCACACCGGTGGCACACCAGCACGCGATTCGGCGGCATCTACGGCAGGGACGACCACGTAACCATGCGGGTTTCCGCTCCCTGCCTAGTGCCGGTAGATTCCCCCCGCAAATGCACTACGTCTTCGACTTCGGCGAGGACTCGGGCGGCGGTCGCGAGCTCCTCGGCGGGAAGGGGATCGGCCTCGCCGAGATGACGCAGCTGGGCGTTCCGGTCCCGGACGGGTTCACGATCACCACGGAGGCATGCCGCGCGTATCTCGCGGGCGGGGGTGACGTCCCCGCGGGCCTCGACGACGAGGTCGACGAGCACGTCGCGGCACTCGAGAGAGCGCACGGGCAAGGGGTTCGGCGACGACCGCAACCCGCTGCTCGTCTCGGTTCGCTCGGGCGCGGCGATCTCGATGCCCGGGATGATGGACACGATCCTCAACCTCGGCCTGAACGGCGTCGCCGTCGAGGGGCTCGCCGCCGCGACGGGCAACCCGCGCTTCGCGTTCGACTCGTACCGCCGGCTCATCCAGATGTACGGCGAGGTCGTCGACGGGGTCGACGGACAGCGGTTCGAGCAGGCCCTCACCGATCTCAAGGCGGCGCGGGGAGTCGCGCAGGACGTCGATCTCACCGCCGACGACCTCCGCGAGCTGGTCGCGACCTTCGTGGCGATCTACGAAGACGAGACGCGCCGGGCGATTCCCGCAGGACCCGCGCGAGCAGCTTCGTCGCGCGTACCGCGCCGTCTTCGACTCGTGGAACGCGCCTCGCGCCCAGGTGTACCGGCACGCGAACGACATCCCGGACGATCTCGGCACCGCTGTCAACGTCGTCCAGATGGTCTTCGGGAACCGCGGCGACGGCTCGGGCACGGGTGTCTGCTTCACCCGCGATCCGGCGACGGGCGAGCGGCGGCTCTACGGGGAGTTCCTGTCGAACGCGCAGGGCGAGGACGTCGTCGCAGGGATTCGCACTCCCGAGCCGATCGAGCGCATGCGCGAGCGGATGCCCGAGGCGTTCGAGCAGCTCGTCGACACGCTCGACCGGCTCGAGACGCACTACCGCGACCTCCAGGACATCGAGTTCACGGTCGAGGAGGGGGCGCTCTACATCCTCCAGACCCGCACCGGGAAGCGGACGGCGACGGCGGCGCTCCGCGTCGCGGCGGAGATGGTCGACGAGGGTCTCATCTCGCGTGAGGAGGCGGTCGCCCGCATCGACCCGGGCCAGCTCGACCAGCTGCTGCACCCGATGATCGACCCGGACGCGCACGTCGAGGTCGCGGCGCGCGGGCTGAACGCCTCGCCCGGGCGCGGCGTCAGGCGCGATCGTCCTCGACGCCGACACCGCCGAGGAGCGCGGCAGGGCGGGTGAGGCCGTCGTCCTCGTGCGCTGGGAGACGACGCCGGACGACATCCACGGCCTCATCCACGCGCGCGGCGTGCTCACCGCGCACGGCGGGATGACGTCGCACGCCGCCGTCGTCGCGCGCGGGATGGGGAAGCCCTGCGTCGCGGGCTGCGAGGACGCTCTCGATCGACGTCGCAGCGGGCACGGTGCGGATCGGCGAGCACGACCTCCGGGCCGGCGACGTGATCACCATCGACGGCGGCACCGGGCGCGTCATCGTCGGTGCGGTCCCGCTCGTCCCGCCTGCGATCGACGAGAACTTCGAGACGATCCTCGGGTGGGCCGACGATCTCCGCCGGCTGCGCGTGCGGGCGAACGCCGACACGCCCGAAGACGCCGCGAAGGCGCGCGAGTTCGGCGCGGAGGGCATCGGCCTCTGCCGGACCGAGCACATGTTCATGGGGGAGGAGCGGCTCCCGGTCGTGCGGGACATGATCCTCGCGCGCGACGAGGAGGAGCGGCGCAGCGCGCTCGACAAGCTGCTGCCGATGCAGCAGGCCGACTTCGAGGGGATCTTCGAGGCGATGGCCGGCCTGCCCGTCACGATCCGCCTCCTCGACCCGCCGCTCCACGAGTTCCTGCCGCCGCTCGAGGAGGCGACCTCGGACGCGATGCGCGATCGGATCCGCCAGCTGCACGAGTCGAACCCGATGCTCGGCACGCGCGGCTGCCGCCTCGGGCTGCAGTTCCCGGAGATCTACGAGATGCAGGTGCGCGCGATCGTCCGCGCAGCCCGGGCTGTCGGCGAGCGGACGGGCGAGGCCCCGCTCGTCGAGATCATGCACCCGCTCGTCGGGTTCGTGGAGGAGCTCGCGCGGCTCCGCGAGCTGACCGAGCGCATCGCGGCGGAGGAGCCGGCCGTGGAGTACCTCTGCGGGACGATGATCGAGCTCCCGCGCGCTGCGCTCCGCGCCGACGAGATCGCAGCCGAGGCCGACTTCTTCTCGTTCGGCACGAACGACCTCACGCAGACGACGCTCGGCTTCTCGCGCGACGACGCCGAGGGCAAGTTCCTCACGTACTACCTCGAGCACGGGATCCTCGAGCGGAACCCGTTCGAGGTGATCGACGAGGACGGCGTCGGCGATCTGATGCGCATCGCCGTCGAGCGCGGGAGGAGCGCGAAGCCGGAGATCAAGCTCGGGATCTGCGGCGAGCACGGCGGCGAGCCGCGCTCGGTCGCCTTCTGCCACCGGCTCGGGCTCGACTACGTCTCGTGCTCGCCGTACCGCGTGCCGCTCGCGCGTCTCGCTGCGGCGCAGGCCGCGCTCGCCGAGGCGGGCGTCACGCGCCGTCGCGATCGGCGGCTGAGGATCAGCCGACCTGGGCGACGGCGATGCCGACGCTCAGGACACCCACCGCGGCCATCGAGAGCGTCGCGAGCGCAGGCGAGCGCCTGAAGCTCGAGAACGCGAGCGCGCACAGGGCTCCGCCGATCAACCCGCCGATGTGGCCTCCGATCGAGATTCCCGGGATCACGAAGCCGATGCCGAGGTTGATGACGACGAGGCCCAGCGCCTGACCGCCGAAGACATAGATCCGGCGCGCCTCGAGGACGAGCGCGGCGCCCATGATCCCGAAGATCGCGCCGGACGCCCCTACGGTCAGCGCGTTCGGCGACCAGATGAGCGCGCCCGCCGATCCGGCCAGCCCGGAGACGAGGTAGACGAGGAGGTAGCGCCCGTGGCCGAAGTACTCCTCGAGCGGAGGCCCGATGAACCACAGCACGAGCATGTTCAGGCCGAGATGGAGCGGGCCGTAATGGAGGAAGCTCGCCGTGATGAGTCGCCACCACTCGCCTTCGGAGACGCCGACGACCTGCCCGGCCGAGTCGACTGCGCTCGAGACGAGGACGCCGTGCTCGTAGATCCAACCGGACTGGGCGTTGAGTCCGGAGCCCATCAGGAGCTCGAGCACGTAGATCCCCACGTTGATCCCGATCAGCGCGAACGTCACGATCGGCCCGGACAGCGAGACGCGATCGCGATCGCGCTCCGCGCGACGCGTTTCGGCGCCGCAGCCTTGCCGCCCGTGCGTGCGTGATCCGGGCAGCGGATGCCCACCGGGCCGTACGTCATGCAGTCCGGGCAGATCCCGCGACCGCACTCGGAGCACGACACGTACGTCTCCCGGTCGGGATGCCGGTAGCAGCGAAGGGGCTCGTCCACCGCGGCTAGCGTACCCACGTGCGTGTAGACGTCGTGTTCACTCCGGACGAGGCCGGAGCGGCCCCGACCGGAGTCGTCATCGACGTCATCCGCGCGACCACGACGATCTGTCAGGCGCTGGCCGCCGGCTACGGGCGCGTCTTCTGCGCGGCGGAGGTGGACGAGGCCCGCACGCTCCGCGACGCGCTCGGCGAGGGCGTGCTCGGCGGCGAGCGCAACGCCGTACGCATTCCCGGCTTCGACCTCGGGAACTCGCCGCGCGAGTACCTCGAGCCCGTCGCGGACACGCTCATCCTCTCGACGACGAACGGAACGCGTGCCGTCGTCGCCGCGGCGCAGCGCTGCGAGCGCGTCTTCATCGCGTCGCTCCTGAATCTCGCCGCCGTGGTGGAGGCTGCGCGTGTCGCCGGTGACGACGTCGTCGTCGTCTGCGCCGGCGTCCAGGGCACGCTCGCCCTCGACGACGCGTTCGTCGCGGGCCGCATCGTCGAGCTCCTCGCCTGGGAGCGCACGGACGCAGCGGTCGCGGCAGCGCGGCTGGCAGAGACGTGGAGCGGGGCGGAGGAGGCGTTCCGCGCCTCGAAGAGCGGCCGCAACCTCATGGAGAACGCGCCCGAGCTCGAGGAGGACATCGTCTTCTGCGCACGCGAGAGCGTCCTCGAGGTCGTGCCTCGGCTCGTCGCGATGCGCGACGGCGCCGCGGAGATCTCGCTCTAGCGGATCACCCGCTTGGCCGAGACGACACAGATCGAGGGATGTCTAGACTCGGCGCGGTGATCGTCAACCGCGATCCCGAAGGTGCGCGGCCCGTACACGGCGTTCGCGGACGTCGCCGGGGCGTACGAGCGCGGTCGGCCGGGGTATCCCGAGGAGGCGGTTCGGTGGCTCGTCGGCGACGAGCCGCGCGACGTCGTCGATCTCGGCGCAGGCACAGGGAAGCTGACACGTGCGCTCGTCGCGCTCGGGCACCGCGTCACCGCGGTCGAGCCGCTCGACGAGATGCGCGCCGAGCTGCGAGCGCTGCCGTGCCGGACGCCCGCGCACTGGCCGGACGCGCGGAGGCGATGCCGTTGCCCGACGCGTCGGCCGATGTCGTCGCGTCGGCGCAGGCGTTCCACTGGTTCGACCACGATGCGGCGCTCCCCGAGATCGCGCGCGTGCTTCGACCCGGGGGGAGCCTCGCGCTCGTCTGGAACTCCCGGGACGACCGCGACCCGTGGATGGCGCAGCTCAGCGCGATCATCGGCAACGAGACGATCGAGGAGTGGGACGTCGTTCCCATCCTGCAGGAGAGCGGGCTGTTCGGTCCGGTGGAGACGGCGCGCTTCTCGTTCGTGCAGGTGCGGGACCGCGAGAGCTTGCTCGACCTCGTCCTCTCGCGCAGCTACTGCGCGAAGCTCCCCCTCTCCGAGCGCGAGCCGGTGCTCGATGCGGTCGGTCGCCTGTACGACGACACGGCGGGTGGCGAAGGCGTGCAGCTCGCGTACGTCACCGAGTGCTTCAGGACCCATCGCAGCGCCTGAGCGCGAGTCAGCGAGAGCCGGCGGGCGCCGGGGCGCAAATCGTGTAGCCGACTGGACATTCGGCCAGGTGTCGGCCCGTGGAGCCGTGGTTAGCCTGCGAGTGATGGGAGTGGGGAGGTTGACACTCGTCGCCGCGCTCGTCTCGGCGGTGCTCGTCGCGAGCGTCGCCGCGGCGTCCGGTCCGGTTTTCGCGCCCTACCAGGCGTTTCCGTCGGTTCCGCAGGCCGCGGCTGTCGCGACCGGCGACGTCACGGGCGACGGGCGCGCGGACGTCGTGGTGACGAACGGCTACACGGGCAACGCAGTCGGTCGACTTCCGGCTCTGGGTGCTCGCGCAGACCTCGTCGGGAGCGCTCGCCGCTCCTGTCTCGTACGCGACCGCAGGCTCGTACCCGAACCGCGTCGAGTCGGTGGCCGTCGGCGACATCACGGGCGACGGGCGCGCGGACGTCGTCGTGGGAGTCAGCTCGGTCGGCGTGCAGGTGTTCCCCCAGACCACCTCGGGAGCTCTCGGTTCGCCCGTCACGTACGCGACCCCGGACGGGCGGCAGGTACGCCTCGGGCGGCTCGACGGCAACGGGACGCTGGACGTCGCCGCGATCGGCTGGGGGACGGGCACGGTCTCGGTGCTCCTGAACGACGGCGGCGGCGGTCTGCTCCCGCCCGTCGTCGTACGGCGCGCCGCACAGCGGCTACGACGACCTCGAGGTCGGAGACGTCACGGGCGACGGCCGCGACGACCTCGTCGTGATGTCCGGCCAGCTCTACGCGACGCCGAACCTGAGCGTTCTCGCCACAGCTCGCCGGCGGCGGGTTCGGTGCGGCGGCGTCCTACTCGGTCGGGACGAACATCCTCACTCAGGGCATCGGGATCGGCGACGTCACCGGCGACGGGCGGAACGACGTCGTCGCGAGCTACGGCGGGAACAGGCCGTCCTCGAACATCGCGGTCTTCGCCCAGACGACGCTCGGCACGCTCGCCGCTCCCGTCTCGTACCCGAGTTACGACATCCCGGAGCCCCTCGACGTGGCCGACCTCGACCGGGACGGTCGCGCGGACGTTCTCACCGTGCACGGAGGATGGAACGCAGCGGGTGTCTACCGTGGGTCGCGCGGGCGGCGGCCTGCGCGCCGAAGAGCTGTCGGCGCTGCCGTATGCCAGCCACTACGAGCCGCACGGGCTCGCACGTCGGTGACGTCAACGGAGACCTCGCCCTCGACGCCGCGATCGCCGACTACAACCACGGTCTCGTGCTCCTCTACGGCCTCGTCCCGGCTCCGAGCGCGGACCTGTCCGTGTCCGTGACGGCGTCGAGCCCGAAGGTCAAGCCGCGCAAGCCGTTCTGGTTCGACGTCAGGGCCGTCAACGCGGGCCCTTCGACGTCGACCGCGTCGCTCACCGTGCAGCTCGGCGGCGGCCCGACGAAGCTCTCGGTCAACTCGAGTCGCTGCTCGCTGTCGGGCACGACTGCGACCTGCACGTTCGCAGGGCTCGCTCCGGGCAGCTCGGCCACCGTTCGAGTCTCCGGAACGATGCCGTCCAAGGGTGCGGTCACCGCCTCCGCGAGCGTGAGCGGCAGCGTCACAGATCCCAACGGCGCGAACGACCAGGCCTCCGCGTCGATCGCGGTCGGCTGAGGCGCCGGCTACTCGAACTCGCGGACGACGGCCTCGACGTTGTTGCCGTCGGGGTCGAGCAGGAACGCGGCGTAGTAGCGACCGCCCTCGGGCGAGCTGTACTGCTCGCGGACGCCCGGGGCGCCGTTGTCCCGCCCGCCGGCGTCGAGGCCCGCGCGGTGGAACGCGTCGACCTGCTCACGTGAGTCGGCGACGAACGCGATGTGCACCGGGCCGCTCGTCGTCGGCTCGCCGTCCGTCACGACGAGGTTCGCGAGCTGCGCGCCGTTCTCGCCTTCCCAGATCGGCGGGATGCCGAGCGGCTCGAGGACGGCCTTGTAGAACGCGACGCTCGCTCCGGCGTCCTGCACGCGGATGTGGACGTGGTCGATGACGACCCGCGTCCAGTCCCAGTCGACGCTCACGGCGGCCGAGGCTAACAGATCGACGCTTGACAGGAGAACATGTGTTCGTATAGAACATGTGTTCGGATGATCGCGTGTCTCCTCATTCCCGGGTTCGAGCTGAGAGCTGCCCTGCGTGCGCGGCCACGGCTGGCGCTCGTCCCCGCGGCGCTCGCGCCGGAGGCGGGGGAGGAGCCGCTCCTCGGACCGGTGACGGCGGCGGCGGAGGCGGCGGGCGTGAAGCCGGGGATGCGACTCGGCGAGGCACTCGCGACGTGTCCGTCGCTCGTGCTCGTCGACCGTGATCCAGCGGCCGTCGAACGGGAGTGGGAGGGCGTCCTGCGGCGCCTCGAGGATGCGGGCTTCGCCGTCGATCCGGCCGAGCAGGGCGCGGTCGTGTTCGAGACGAAGGGCGTCGAGCGGCTCTACGGAGGCGTGCAGCCTGCGCTCCAGCGCGCGCTCGCGGCGGTGGGTTCGGCATGGGATCCGCGCATCGGCGCAGCCGAGCGGCGCTTCACCGCCCTCGCGGCGGCGAGCGTCGCGCGCGCCGGTCAGATTCTCCTCGTCGCGCCGAAGGAGGAGGAGGCGTTCCTCCAGCCGCTCCCGCTCTCGCTGCTCCCGATGACGCCGAATCGCTACGCGGAGCTCGAGGGGCTCGGACTGCGCTCGCTCGGAGAGCTGTCCCAGCTGCCTGCCGGAGCGGTCGCGGAGCGGCTGGGGGTGGAAGGGAGGACGGCATGGCGGCTCGCGCACGGTGGCCGGAAGGCACGTGTGCGTGGCCGCAAGCCCGCGTCGGAGCTCGTCGAGGCACTCACCTTCCCCGAAGCGATTGCGAACGAGCTCACGCTGCGACGGGCGCTCGGCTCCCTCCTCGAGCGCCTGCTCGCGCGTCCAGAACGGGCCGGGCGGCCGTTTCGAAAACTCGCGCTGGTCGCCCGGCTCGTCGACGGCGGCTCGTGGCGGCGAGTGACGACGCTGCGCGACGCGACGGCAGAGCCGACGCGCCTGCGCGCAGCGCTCGGGCCGAAGCTGCAGGAGCTCCCGGCGCCGATCGTCGAGCTCCGGCTCGAGGCGGTCGAGCTCGCGGAGCACACGGGGCAGCAGCTCGCGCTCGTCGAGCCTGCCGGGGAGGAGAACGTCGTGCGCCTGCGCGAAGGCCTGCGCCAGGTGCGCGCGAGCACGGGGACGGGGTCGGTGTGCTCGGTCGTGGAAGTGGCGCCTTGGTCGAGGATTCCGGAGACGAGGGCACTCGTCGTTCCGAAAGACATCTGACTCTTGCCCGCTGATCGGAGTAGTGCGATCGCGCCGCCGAAGGGCGATTCATTCGCCCGTAGGCACACAGCGCTTGGGTATGGCACGGCTCGAAGGAGGGGGCCCGCGGGGGAACCATGGGTTCCCCCGCGCTAGGACGACTGAATGCGCCGCGGCCGGCGCTCGTCGAGACCGGGCCGGGTGGGACGCCGCACGTCGTGAACCGCGAGCAGGTGGCGCTCGTGCGCGAGGAGTGGCGCGTCGTCGACCGCTGGTGGACGGACGAGCCCGTCGACCGGCACTACTTCGAGGTCGTCCTCGAGGGCGGCCGGAACGTCTGCGTCTACCGCGACGCGGAAAAGCTGTGCTGGTTCACTCAGCAGGCCTGAGGGAATGATCCTGGTTGACCGCCTCGTAGGAGAGAGCCTCCCATTCGACGGCGTGCGCGGCGGGGACGACGACCCATTGCCGGAACGGCTGATCCCGGCCGGAAGGGTCGAACAGGTGCGCGCCGGGAAACGCGAGCGCACGGGCGTGCGCGTCCGGATCGGTGAGCTTGAAGACCATCGCCCGCTCGGATCGCGTGAAGCCTGCGACGACGCGTCCGGAGCGCTTCAGACAGGGCATCCCGAAGACCCGCGAGCGCCTGACGTCCGGATGCCAGGCGGTGAGAGCGTCGCAGATGTCGTCGAAGCGAGCCTGCGCGTCGTCCACGGCTTAGTGCTCCCCGTCAGCGATACGCCCGCACTTCGCGCGACTGCGAACACTTCGCATGCCGTCGTCCTCAGTCGCCGCCAATATTCGAATATTGGCGCTCCCTGCGTCCTAGGCCTGCTCGGTTCTCGCCGGCGAATCACGACCGTATCGCTGGCGGGAAGCACTCAGACGTCGAAGACGTCGTGGCGCTCGAAGAACGCGGTGTCCGGCTCGATGCCCTGCGCTCGGAGCTCCGCGAGCTCGCGTCGGTACTGGGCGAAGCCGCCGGGCGTATGGAGGTTGAGCACTCTGGCCGGCGTGTCGCTCACGTTCCGGAAGTGGTGGACGACGTTCGGCGGCGCGAGGACGTAGGAGCCCGGAGTCGCGCGGAACACCTCGTCTCCCACGTGGAATTCGAGCTCGCCCTCGAGGACGTAGAACGAGTCGGAGTGCCCTTTGTGGAAGTGGGGATCGACGCCGCTTCCCGGGTCGAACGTGACCTCGAGCAGCGAGAGCTCGGGGCGGTCGGCCTTGACCGGGATCCCCTCGCCGGCGCCCAAGGTGATCGGGCTCGTCCACTCAGATCGGCCTGCTCGACGAGCCGCAGCCAGTCGTCGGAGTGCGACGCGGGAACGAGCACCCACTCCTTCATCACGCGGCCCATGCCGGGGTCGAACGGCTGGGCGCCTGCTGCGAGCGCGGCCTCGCGCTGCGCCGTGTCGGTGAGCTTGACCGTGAGCCCGCCGTCCTTCCAGTGCCCCGCGACGACCTTGCCGTTCTCGCGCTTGAGGCAGGGCATCCCGAACATCTTCGACTCGTGGAGCGGGTGCCGCGCGGTGACGTCGGCGACGAGCTCCTCCCAGGTCATGCCGGCCACGCTATCCGGGAGCCGCGCGGCGACGACGGCCGCCGGATCGACGCCACCGTCGGCGGGCGGGTCGTGCTGGTCGAAGTCGGGGTTCTTGCCCGCGCATGTAGTCGGCGAAGCCGAACGACGGCATGTGGAAGTTGAAGCAGCGCGCGTGCGCGCGCCGCTGTCGTTGTCGAAGCCGTGGACGACGTCGGGCGGGAAGACGACGAGCGTGCCCGGCCGGAAGCGCGTGCGACCCGTCGCGGAGGTGGAACGTGAACTCGCCCTCGACGACGAGGAACGCGTCCGCGTGCTCGCGGTGGACGTGCCGCTGCGCTCCACGCTCGCCCGCGCCGTAGTGGAACTCGGAGACGGTGATCTCGTCGGTCTCGACGAGCACGGTCGCGCGCCGCCCCGGCCGGTCGGTGATCGTGTCGCCCTCCGCGCCTCCCACCCGCCGGACCACGACGAGCCCGGGATCGGCCGACACGGCGTCCGCCGCCGGCCGCTGGTCGAACCCGGCCACATCGCCACGGACGTAGTCGCCGTAGCCCGAGCCCGGTGCGTGGAGGGCGAGGAACCGCGCCGGCTCGTCGCCGGTCACCTCGAACGCGTGCACGACCTGGGGCGGGACGAATGCCCAGCTCTCCGGGCCGACCCGATGCACGCGATCCTCGAGCTGGAGCGCGAGCTCTCCCTCGAAGCACGTACAGCGCCTCGGCGTGTCGTGCATGGACGTGGGGCGGCGCCTTCCCCCAACCGGGAGCAGCGCGCACGTCGACCGCGGCGAGCTGCTCGACGTCCGCGAGGAGCGTGACGCTCGAGCTCCTCGCGGCCGAAGATGACCTCGCCTTCGCCGATCTCGACCACGTGCCCGCAGCCTAGTCATGGGCGGCTACGTCGAGCTCCACTGTCACTCGGCGTACTCGTTCCTCGACGGGGCATCGCAGCCCGAGGAGCTCGCGGCACGCGCGGCCGAGCTCGGGTACGACGCACTCGCCCTCACCGACCACGACGGCGTCTACGGCTCGCTCGAGTTCGCGCACGCGGCGAAGGCGTTCGGCGTGCGGCCGATCACGGGCGCCGAGGTGACGCTGGACGGCGGCGCTCACGTGACGCTGCTCGTGGAGTCGAAGCGCGGCTACATGAACCTCTGCCGCCTGCTCACGGCCGCACACGCGGGAACGCGTCGCCTCGGACACGAGGACCGCGAGCCGCTGCCGCCGTCGGTGCCGCTCGAGACGGTGGCCGAGCTGAACGAGGGGCTCGTCTGCCTCTCCGGCTGCGCGCGACGCGGCCTCGGCCTCCTCGACCCGAACGCCGCGGCGCGCCTGGCGGGGGCGTTCGGCCGGGAGCGCTTCCTCGTCGAGCTCCAGCGGCCGTTCGAGCGAGGCGACACGCGGCGGCTCGGCCTCCTGCGCGACCTCGCCGAGCACCTCGGCGTCGAGACGGTCGCGACCGGGGACGTCCACGCGCACCATCCCCGCCGCACGCTCCTGCAGGACGTCCTCGTCGCGATCCGCTGCCGCACGTCGCTCGAGGGCTGCGAGCCCGAGCGGCGCGGGAACCGCGAGAGCTACCTGCGGCCTCCCGAGGAGATGCTCGAGCGCTTCTCCTTCGACCGTGCCGCCGCGGAGCGAAGCGCCGTGCTCGCGGAGCGGCTCGAGTTCGACCTGACCGAGGAGCTCGGCTACCGCTACCCGGACTTCTCGGACGGCGAGGAGACGGCCATCCAGCAGCTCGCCGCGATCTGCCAGGCCGCAGTCGCCGAGCGCTACGGCCCTGGCGACACGGTGTCACAAGGGCAGGTGCGCGCCCGCCTCGAGAGCGAGCTCGCGCTGATCGACGAGCTCGGCCTCGCCGGGTTCTTCCTCCTCCACCACGAGGTGCTCGAGATCGCGCGCGAGTGTGCGCGCGAGGTGCGTGGCACCGACTCGCCGCGCGCCTTCCTTCCACCCGGGCGAGGACGGGGAAGCTCCGTCGGCTCGATCGTCTGCTACCTCACCGGGCTCTCGCACGTCGACCCGGTCTCGAACGAGCTCTCGCTCGGGCGCTTCCTGAACCGCGAGCTCGCGTCGGTGCCCGACATCGACCTCGACTTCCCGCGCGACATCCGCGAGAAGCTCATCGTCCGCGTGACCGAGCGCTACGGCCGCGAGCACGCCGCGCTCGTCGCGAGCTTCGCGACGTACCGCTCGCGCGGCGCGATCCGCGACGTGGGCAAGGCGCTCGGGCTCCCGTTCGCCGAGCTCGAGCGGCTCGCGCGGCTCTCCGACGGCTGGAACGCGAAGCGGGTGGGGGAGGAGGTCGCGCGGCTCCCCGACGGCGAGCGGAAGCTCGAGTCCAGGCGCTGGCGCGCGTTCGCCTGGCTCACGGGCGAGATCGCGGGCCTCCCGCGCCACGTCTCCCAGCACCCGGGCGGGATGATCGTCTCGACGCGGCCCGCTGATCGAGCTCGTCCCCGTGCAGCCGGCCGCGATGGCCGGGCGTCAGCTCTGCCAGTGGGACAAGGACTCCTGCTCCGACGCGGGGTTCCTGAAGATCGACCTCCTCGGCCTCGGGATGCTCTCGGCGGTCGAGGACTGCGTCGAGCAGATCGCACGGACGCACGACGAGGTGATCGACCTCTCGCGCATCCCCTTCGACGACGCGGCGGTCTACGACGACATCCAGCGCGCGGACACGATCGGCGCGTTCCAGATCGAGAGCCGCGCGCAGATGCAGAGCCTCCTGCGGACGAAGCCGGAGAACCTCGACGACGTCACCGTCCAGGTCGCGCTCGTGCGGCCCGGCCCGATCCAGGGGAAGGCCGTGCACCCGTACATCGACGCGCGACAGAGGCTGCGCGAGGACCCGTCCTACGTCTTCCCGGTCGACCACGAGCTCCTGCGCGAGCCGCTGCGCTCGACGTTCGGCGTCGTCGTCTTCCAGGACCAGGTGCTCGAGGTCGCGATCGCGCTCGCCGGCTTCACCGTGGGGGAGGCGGAGGGGCTTCGCCGTGCGATGAGCCGCAAGCGCAGCCACGACGCGCTCGAGGCGTTTCGCGAGCGCTTCATCGAGGGCGCAGCAGAGAAGGGGGTCCAAGCCGAGACGGCGGACACGGTCTTCGACAAGCTCGTCGGCTTCTCCGGCTTCGGCTTCCCGAAGGCGCACGCGGCCGCGTTCGGGCTTCTCGCCTACCAGTCGACGTGGCTCCGCCACTACTACCCCGCGGAGTTCCTGTGCGCGCTCCTCAACGCGCAGCCGATGGGCTTCTACCCGCCCGCGACGCTCGTGCGTGACGCGCAGAAGCACGGGGTGGAGGTGCTTCCCGTCGACGTGAACCTGAGCGGAGCCAGCTGCGTCGTCGAGTGGAGCGCCGTGCGCATCGGCCTGAACTACATCTCGTCGATGGGGAAGGACGAGGCCGAGGCGCTCGTCGCCGAGCGGGACGCGAACGGGCCGTACCGCGACGTCGCGGATCTCGCGCGGAGGTCGCAGCTCTCCTACGACGGCCTCGAGGCGCTCGTGAAGGGCGGCGCCTGCGACGGCTTCTGGCGCCCACGCCGCGATCTCCTCTGGGAGCTGGGCCTCGTCTTCCGCGCGCAGTCGGTGCCGGGCACGGAGGGCGAGATGAAGCAGCTCCCGCTCGAGCTCGACCCGACGACCGAGACGCCTGCCCTCCGCGACCTGACGCGCTGGGAGCGCATGCTCGCGGACTACCGCCACACGAGCATGTCGATCCGGACGCACCCGCTCTCGCTCCTCCGTCCGCATCTCCCCGAAGGGACGCTCTCGAGCACGGAGCTCCACGCCGAGCGCCACGGGAGGCAGGTCGCCTTCGCGGGGATGACGGTCGCACGCCAGCGGCCCTCCACGGCCAAGGGGATCGTCTTCATGCTCCTCGAGGACGAGCACGGCCAGGTGAACCTCATCGTCCCCTCGGAGGTCTACGAGCGGCACCGGGCGACGGTCCGCGCCGAGCCGCTCGTCCTCGCCCGCGGCCGCTACGAGCGGGTCGGGGAGAACCGCAACGTCCTCGTCTCGACACTCGAGTCGCTCGGGCCGCTCGCGCGCCGCGTGGCAGCGGACGACACGGTCTGGGAATCGCTCCCGCGGCCGCACTCCTTCGGCCATCGCTGAGGCTTCTATGCTCGCCAGGATGGCACGCGTTCCGTACGACCCGGAGCACATCGCCCGGTTCTTCGACGAGTACGGCACGCGTGAATGGGAGCGGTTCGACGCGACGCCGATGGATCGGGTCGGGCTCGAAGTGCATCTTCGACTCCTCCGCGAGCACATCCACGACGGCGATCGCGTCCTCGACGCGGGAGCCGGGCCTGGTCGCTTCACACTCGAGCTCGCCCGTCTTGGCGCGACCGTCGTTGCCGGCGACATCTCGCCGCGTCAGCTCGACCTCCATGCCGAGATGACCGCGTCGGTCGATGCCTCGATCGAGGCCCGCCAGCTTCTCGACATACTCGATCTGAGCCGGTTTCCCAGACGCCTCCTTCGACGCCGTGGTCTGCTTCGGCGGTCCGCTGAGCTACGTGCTCGGCGAGGCGGACGCCGCCCTCGATGAGCTCCTTCGTGTGACCAAGCCGGGCGGGCACGTGCTCCTGAGCGTGATGTCGCTGCTCGGCGCCGCTCGCGCGTTCTTCGACCAGCTGCCGCCGCTCGTCGACGAGTTCGGCTGGAAGCGCGCGGTCACCGACATCTTCGAGACAGGAGACCTCGATGGCGAGATCAACAAGGGCCACGTCTGTCGTCTGTACCGCTGGAGCAGTCTGGAGGCACTGCTCGAGCGGCATCCGTGCCGGATCGTCACGGCTTCGGCCGCCAACTTCCTCTCCGTCGCGAACGACGCCTGGGACGACCGCTTCCTCGAGGTCGAGATCGAAGCGTGTCGTGAGCCAGGCGCGCTGGACGGCGGGACGCACATCCTCGCCGTCGTCGAGCGAATCTGATCAGTCGTTCGTCGGCGGGGAGAGAGTGAAGGCGGTCTCGACGATGCCGATGTGCGTGAACGCCTGCGGGAAGTTCCCGAGGAGGCGGCCGCGCTCGGGGTCGTACTCCTCGGAGATCAGACCGAGGTCGTTCCGCAGCGCGAGCAGCCGCTCGTAGAGGGCGACCGCATCGTCCTGCCGGCCCTGCTGAGCGAGGACCGCAGCGAGCCAGAACGAGCAGGGGAGGAACACGCCCTCGCCGGGCGGGAGGCCGTCGACGTCGGCGTTCTCCTCGTCGGCGCGGTAGCGCTCGACGAAGCCGCCACGCATGAGCTCCTGCTCGATCGCGCGTACGGTGCCGACGACGCGCTCGTCCTTCGCCGGCAGGAAGCCGACGAGCGGGATCAAGAGGCAGCTCGCGTCGAGGCGATCCGAGCCGAAGAACTGGGTGAACGCTCCGCGGTCGGCGTTGTAGCCCTCTCGGAGCACCTCGTCCTTGATCGCCTTGCGAACGGCCTTCCACCGCTCGAGCGGGCCTTCCCGCCCGAAGCGCTCGATCGTCTTGACGGCGCGGTCGAACGCGACCCAGGCCATCACCTTGGAGTGCGTGAAGTGCCGTCGCGGCCCGCGCACCTCCCAGATGCCCTCATCCGGCTCGCGCCAGCCGGACTCGAGCCAGTCGAAGATCTTCTGGGTGAGCCGCCACGCGCCGTCCGAGGCGACGAGCCCGTACCTGCGCGAGTTGTAGAGCGCGTCGACCACTTCGCCGTAGACGTCGAGCTGGCGCTGGCCGGACGCGCCGTTCCCGACGCGAACGGGCCGCGACCCCTCGTAGCCGCCGAGCCACGGGAGCTCGAACTCGGTGAGTCGCCGCTCGCCCGCGACGCCGTACATGATCTGGAGATCCTCCGGCGAGCCCGCGATGGCGCGCAGGAGCCAGTCCCGCCACGCACCTGCCTCCTCGGTGTAGCCCGCGCGGATGAGCGCGAGGAGCGTGAGGGTCGCGTCGCGGAGCCAGCAGTAGCGGTAGTCCCAGTTGCGGACGCCGCCGACCCATTCCGGGAGCGACGTCGTCGGCGCGGCGACGATGCCGCCGGTCGGCGCGTACGTCAGAGCCTTCAGCGTGAGAACGGAGCGGTGGACGGCCTCGTGCCAGCGTCCGCGATACGAGCACGTCTCCGTCCAGTGTTCCCAGAACTCGATCGTGGCCGCGAGCGCTTCCTCCGGGTCGACGGGCTCGGGCGGCGGTTCGTTCGAGGGGAACCACCGCAGGAC
Organism: uncultured Gaiellaceae bacterium; assembly: GCA_963754175.1. Taxonomy (GTDB): domain Bacteria; phylum Actinomycetota; class Thermoleophilia; order Gaiellales; family Gaiellaceae; genus GMQP-bins7. The sequence goes on from CAVWES010000028.1 coordinate 19,556, forward strand.
GAACGGCACACGCTCACCCTCCGCGACCGTGAACGACGCGACCGTCCGGAGATCCTGGCCCTCGTGCTCGACCGGCGTGCGCAGGAGCACCGCATCCGGGCCGGCGATCGCGACGAGCGTCCCGTCGAGATTGCGCACCCACGGCACGATCGAGCCGTAGTCGAAGCGGATCACGAGCTCCATCCGCATCTCGACGCGACCGCGAACCCCTTCGACGATCCGCACGAGATCCGGCTTCGTCTCGCGCGGCGGCATGAAGTCGACGAGGCGAACCGCTCCGCTGTCGGTCTCGAGCTCGGTCTCGAGGACGAGGGTGTCGTCGCGATACCGGCGGCGCGTCGAACGGAACTCGCCCGCCGGCTGAATCGTCCAGTGTCCGTTCTCGGAGCTGCCGAGAAGCGCGGCGAAGAGCGCTCCGGAGTCGAAGCGGGGAAGGCAGAGCCAGTCGACCGCACCGTCTCGGCTGACGAGGGCCGCCGTCTCGAGGTCGCCGATCAGCCCGTAGTCCTCGATGAGCGCCACTACTGCTCTCCCTGGAGGAAGGACGCGTAGCGCCCGAAGCGCTTCCGGGCCTTCCGGTCGAACGCCGCACGGTACTCGTCCGCGGCCCGGCCCTCGAGCGATGCGGCATACGTCTCGCGCGTCTCGTACAGGCCCTCGCCGATCGCATCGACGACGAGCTGGTAGTCGCCGTAGAGCTCCTCGGACTCGTCCGCGGCCGCCGTCGTCCAGGCGTGGTCGGCCTGCCGGGCTTCGGCGAGCAGCGGCGCGCGATCCTCTTCGAACAGCTCGAGCTGGCGGTCGACGAGCTCGTCGAAGCGACCGCGCCGGAAGATCACGCGATCTCCCGGTAGAGCTCGAGGTGTGCGGCAGCCGAGGCGTCCCAGGTGAGCTCCTCGCGCGCGTGCTCGGCCCCGCGTCGCGCCGATGCCAGTGCATCCGCGTCGCCGAGGAGTCGCCGGAGCGCCGCGGACATGGACTCGACGTCTCCGGGCGGCACGACCGCGCCCGCGCCGAAGCGGCCCGACGACCTCGCCGAGCCCGCCGATGTCGTAGACGATGGCGGGAACGCCGGCCCCGAGCACCTGCAGCAGCGCTCCGGAGACGTCGATCTCGGCCCGGTAGGGAAAGAGCGCGACGGTCGCCTCCGAGAGAGCGCGGCGCAGCTCCGCCTCCGGGAGGTATCCGAGTCGCCACTCCGCGCGGTCCCCGGCGTGCGCTGCGGAGACCGTCGAGCGGCACGCGCGGATCCCCGACCACGAGGAGCCGGGCGCCGTCGACGCCGAGCACCGTCTCCACGGCGTCCTCGGTCCCCTTGTACGGACGGATGAGCCCGAGACAGAGGGCGGTGCGCCCGTCGTCGGCGTGCTCCACGTCGGAGCGGAAGACCGGGTGCGCGATGACGCGGAGCTTCTCGGCGGGGAGGCCGAAGTCGACGAGCTGCCCTCGCCCGCGCTCCGAGTGCACGACGACGCGGTCGAAGCGCTCGAAGAGCGCTCTCCACAGCGCCGTCTTCGACAGCGTTCGCCGGGGGATGATGTCGTGGGCGGTGAAGACGGCCGGGCTTCGCGGCCGGAAGAGCCAGCGGTCGGCCTCGGGCGCGCCGAGCCACTGGACGTGGATCACGTCTGGCTTCGCGAACGGCGAAGCGGGCCATGCCGAGCGGGTGCTCGAGCGCCTTGACGCCGAGCCGGAGCCGGTTCCCGTTCAGCCGCGAGGAGAGCGGGTAGAACCATTCGCGCACCTCGTAGCCGTCCGGCGGCGCGACCGATCCGAAGCGGAAGCGCGACGTGACGAGCTCGACGTCCGCCCCCGCCCGTGCGAGCGCGGCGGCCAGCGAGCGGTCGTAGGGCGGCGTGTACGCGGGGGGATCGGCGACGACGACGCGCATGGACGGGAACCTTAGAGCTGCTGTCGTCAGAATCCCGCCCGTGACCTTCGAGGAGGCGCGCGCGCAGTTCCCGGTGCTCGAGCGCTACGCGTACCTGCAGGCCGGAAGCGTCGGCCCGCTCGGGCGTCCCACGATCGAGGCGATGTGGGCGGAGGAGGCGACGGGCCTCGACGAGGGACGCGGAAGCTACGCGCGGTTCATGAAGCTGCTCGATGCACGCGAGCAGCTGCGGTCGGACATCGCCGCTCTCGTCGGTGTCGCCGCCGATCGCGTCGCGCTCACGGCGTCGACGACGGACGGCTGCAACATCGTCCTCGCGGGTCTCGATCTGCGCGACGGTGACGAGGTGATCACGACGACCGACGAGCACTTCGGCCTCCTCGGGCCGCTGCACACGTCGAGGGCGAAGGTCGTCGTCGTCGAGCCGGATCCCGAGCGGATCGTCGAGGCGGTGACACCGCGCACGCGCCTGCTCGCGCTCTCCCACGTCCTGTGGACCACCGGTGCGGTGCTGCCGGTCCACGAGCTCCGCGCGACGACCGGGTTGCCGATCCTCGTGGACGGGGCGCAGTCCGTCGGCACGATGTCGGTCGACGCGGGCGGTCTCGACTACTACACCGTGTCGGGGCAGAAGTGGCTCTGCGGCCCCGAGGGAACGGGCGCACTCGTCGTCGCCGAGCCCGATGCGCTCCGCGTCGCTCGCCCGAGCTACCTCTCGCAACAGGCGTACGAGCACGACGGAGTGTTCGTGCCGAAGGAGGGCGCAGCCCGATTCGACCCCAACCTCATCCCCGGCCGCGAACACGGTCGGGCTGCAGACGGCGATCCGGACGATTCCCTCCTGGGCGTACGAGCGCGCCGCCGAGCTCGCAGAGCGCTTCCGGGCGCGTCTCGGCGAGGCAGGGCAGGACGTGATCGTGCCCGAGAGCCGCGCGACGCTCGTCTCGTGGCGGGTCGCCGGCAGACGAGTCGGCGGACGTCGTCGCGAGACTCGCCGAGGCCGGCGTGATCGTCCGCGATCTCCCCGGCCGCGGGCTCGTCCGCGCCTCCGTCGGCTGGTGGAACGACGAGAACGACCTCGAGCGCCTCGTCGCGGCGCTGTAGGGTCGAGGCATGTGCTTCGACCTCGACTCCGCGCCGCCGATCCCCGCCGATCTCGGGCGCAGCGGTGTCGCACGACGACCTCGTGCTCGAGGCGGCCGACGGGAACCGCTTCGCAGCCTTCGTCGCGTCGCCCGACGACGGCGCACGCGTCGGTGTGGTGATCCTTCCCGACGTCCGCGGGCTCTACCGCTTCTACGAGGAGCTCGCCCTGCGATTCGCCGAGCGCGGATATGCCGCCGTCGCGTTCGACTACTTCGGCCGGACGGCCGGAGCCGAGAAGCGCGACGACGACTTCGAGTACATGCCCCACGTGCAGCAGACGACGCCGGACGGCGTCCAGGCCGACGTCGCCGCGTGCGTCGCGCACCTCCGAGCCGCCGGCTGCACGTCGATCTTCACCGTGGGCTTCTGCTTCGGCGGGCGAAACTCGTGGCTCGCGGCCGCTTCCGGGCACGACCTCGCCGGCGCGATCGGCTTCTACGGGCGGCCCGGGCCGGGCGGCGACGGCTCACCGGGACCGACGCAACGAGCGGCGGAGCTCGCGGCGCCGATCCTCGGTCTCATGGGCGGCGACGACCCCGGGATCCCGGTCGAGGACGCGGAGGCGTTCGACCAGGCCCTCGCCGCTGCGGGGGTCGAGCACGAGATCGTGATCTACCCCGGCGCCCCGCACAGCTTCTTCGACCGCAAGCAGGAGGAGTTCGCGGACGCGTCGGAGGATGCGTGGAGTCGCGTCCTCGCCTTCCTCGAGCGCTACGCCTAGTTCGAGTCTTCGGCGGTCCTGAGGCCGAGCTCGCGTGCGATCGGCTGCATCGCGGCGACGACGTTCGCGATGTGCTCGTCGAGCGAGAGCTCCAGCAGCTCGGCGCCGGCGTAGACCTCGTCGCGGTGCACACCGGCTGCGAAGGACGGCTGCTTCAGCTTCTTCTTCACGGACTTCGGCTCGAGCCCGTCGAGCCCGGTCGGCCGGACGAGCCCGCACGCGTGGACGAAGCCGGACAGCTCGTCGCACGCGAAGAGCACCTTCTTGAGCTGCGTGTCCCGCGGCATCGCGAGGTGCTCGGCGTGCGAGAGGACCGCGTCGATCAGCTCGTCCGGATACCCCTCCTCGCGCAGGATCGGCGCGCCGTCCTGCGGATGCTTGTCGAGCGTCGGGTGGATCTCGTAGTCGAAGTCGTGGAGGAGGGCGGTCGCGCGCCAGAGCTCCTCGTCCTCGCCGTAGAGGCGTGCGTAGGAGCCGACCGAGGCCTCGACCGCGAGCGCGTGCCGGAGGAGCGCCTCGCTCGTCGTGTAGCGCGTCAGCGTCTCCCACGCTTGCTCACGGGTCGGCCGCATGGCGCAGTACCATAGCCGCCGCCGTTGGACCCCCAGGTGAGTCAGAAGACCGTCGCCGCGTACGGAACGTGGTCGTCGCCGATCTCCGCGGAGATGGTGGCACGTGCGGGCGTACGGCTGACGATGCCGTGGATCGAGAACGGCGTCGTCTGGTGGCTCGAGGGCCGTGCGACCGAGGGCGGGAGGGTCGCCCTGGTCAGGCGCGACCCGAGTGGCGACGTGGCCGACGCCGTCCCCGCGGGCTTCAACGTGCGCTCGTCCGTGCACGAGTACGGCGGCGGGGCGTACTGCATCCACGATGGAGTCGCCTTCTGCTCGCGGTTCGAGGACCAGCGCCTGTATCGCGTCGACCCGGGTGCCGAGCCCGTGCCGATCACGCCTGAGGTCGAGCGCCGTCGTCACCGCTATGCGGACGGGCGCGTCACGCCGGACGGCGCCCTCTGGATCGGCGTCCGCGAGCGCCATGCCGAGAGCGATCGCTCGGCGGACGTCGTCAACGAGCTCGTCGCGATCCCGACCGACGGGTCGGCCGAGCCGCGCGTCGTCGTCGGCGGCCGGGACTTCTACTCGACCCCGCGCATCTCGCCCGACGGCACGCGGCTCTGCTTCCTCGCCTGGGATCTTCCGTGGATGCCGTGGGACGGCTGCGAGCTCCACGTCGCCGACCTCGCGTCCGACGGCAGCGTCGGCGGTGTCGAGCATGTCGCCGGGGTCGACGGGTCCGAGTCGATCTGGCAGCCCGAGTGGAGCCCGGGAGGCGACCTCGTGTTCGCGAGCGATCGAAGCGGCTGGTGGAACCTCGAGCGCATCCGGGACGGTCGGCGCAGCGAGCTCCACGCAGCTGCGGCGGAGTTCGGCTATCCCGCCTGGTCGTTCGGAGCGCGCTCGTTCGCGTTCCTCGGCGACGGGCGGATCGTCTGCGCGTACGAGACGGGCGGCTTCACGCACTTCGCGGTCCTCGACCCCGAGACCGGCGAGCTCGACGAGCTCGACCTCGGGCTGGACTCGCTCTCGGGCTCCCTCGTGCGCGGAGGGCATGCGGGCCGTCATCGTCGCGGGGTCCACGACGTCGCCGAGCGCAGTCGTCCTCGTGGACGTCGCGTCCCGTACGACGGAGACGCTCCGCTCGAGCGTCGAGGTCTCCCTGCCCGCGGAGAGCTTCTCGGTTCCACGGAGCATCGAGTTCCCGACCGAGGGCGGCCTGACCGCGCACGCGCTCTTCTACCCGCCCGCGAACCCGGACTTCGAGGCACCGGACGGAGAGCGTCCGCCGCTGATCGTCGAGAGCCACGGCGGGCCGACAGGGAGCGCGTCGCCGATCTTCAGCCTCGGCACCCAGTTCTGGACGAGTCGCGGCTTCGCCGTCGTGGACGTCGACTACGGCGGCTCGACGGGGTACGGGCGCGCGTACCGCGAGCGGCTGAACGGGCAGTGGGGCGTCGTCGACCTCCAGGACTGCGTCAACGCGGCGCACTACCTCGTGGAGGAGGACGAGGCCGATCCCGACAGGCTCGTCATCACCGGGGGGAGCGCCGGCGGCTACACCATGATCTGCGCGCTCACCTTCACCGACGTCTTCGCCGCCGGGACGACGTACTTCGGCATCGCCGATCTCGAGCAGTTCGGCGGCGGCGAGACGCACAAGTTCGAGCTGCAGTACGAGCACACCCTCATCGGTCCCTACCCCGAGCGCGCCGATCTCTACAAGGCACGCAGCCCGATCCACTTCACGGACCGCATCACGACGCCGATGCTCGTGCTCCAGGGCGCCGACGACCGGGTCGTGCCGCCGTCGCAGGCCGAGCTCATCGTCGCGGCGCTGCAGGAGCGAGGGGTCCCGCATGCCTACCTGCTCTACGAGGGCGAGGGGCACGGCTTCCGGAAGGCGGAGAACATCGTCGGCTCGCTCGAGGCCGAGCTTTCCTTCTATGCTCAGGTCCTCGGGTTCGAGCCGTCCGGCCCGATCCGCACTCTTGCGATCGAACACCTCGACCGCTGACCCGGAGATGAGCCAGCTGGAGACCGCCAGTAGCATTGCCCGCGCGATGCAGTCCTTCGTGATCGAGGGCGGCCGCCCCCTGAGCGGGACGGTGCGCGCCTCGGGCAACAAGAACGGCGCGCTCCCGATCCTCGCCGCGTGTGTGCTCGCATCGGAGGAGGTGCGGCTCTCGAACGTCCCGCGCATCCGCGACGTCGAGACGATGGTCGAGCTCCTCGCCGATCTCGGCGCAGACGTCGAGTGGACCGGCCCGAACGAGGTCCGCATCGACCCGCAGGACCTCACGAGGACCGACCTCGACGCGGAGCTGGCACGCGAGATCCGCGCCTCGTTCCTCCTCGCGGGGCCGCTCCTCGCGCGCTTCGGGCGGGTCACCGTTCCGCCGCCGGGCGGCGACGTGATCGGCCGCCGGCGGCTCGACACGCATGTCCATGCCTTCGCCGCACTCGGCGCCGACTGTCGCACATCGACGGCGTCTACGAGCTCGCGTCCGACGGGCTTCGCGGCACGCGCATGTACCTCGACGAGGCCTCGGTCATGGGCACGGAGAACGCGATCATGGCCGCCGTGCTCGCCGAGGGCGAGACCGTGCTGGGCAACGCCGCCTGCGAGCCGCACATCCAGGACCTCTGCCGCTTCCTCGTCTCGCTCGGCGCCGACATCGAGGGAATCGGGTCGAACGTCCTCCACATCCACGGGCGCTCCGAGCTCCGCGGCGGGGAGTTCCGCATCGGGCCGGACCACATCGAGGTGGCGAGCTTCGTGGGGCTCGCGGCCGCGACCGGAGGCGAGGTGGTCGTGACGGACGTCGAGCCGGACGACCTGATCTCGATCGTTCCCGCGTTCCGCAAGCTCGGGGTCGAGATGGAGGTGTCCGACACGAACGTGCGCGTTCCCGCCGGCCAGACGCTCCACATCGAGGACGATCTCGGCGGCCAGATCCCGAAGATCGACAGCGGCGTCTGGCCCGCGTTCCCCGCCGACCTCACCTCGATCGCGGTCGCCGTGGCGACACAGGCCCACGGCACGATCCTCATCTTCGAGAAGATGTTCGAGAACCGCCTGGTCTTCGTGGACAAGCTCGTGACGATGGGGGCCCGCATCATCGTCTGCGACCCGCACCGCGTCGTGGTCACCGGGCCCGCGAAGCTGTACGGCGAGCGCCTCGAGAGCCCGGACATCCGTGCCGGGATGGCGATGCTCATCGCGGCGCTGTGCGCCGAGGGAACCTCGACGATCGGGAACATCCGCCAGATCGACCGCGGGTACGAGCGCATCGACGAGCGGCTGCGCGAGCTCGGCGCCGCGGTCGAGCGCACCGAGCTGTGACGAACGCGGGAGCGGCGAGGATCGACCTCGCCGGGAGCGTGAGCCAGGTCGCGACGGGGGTCGCCGTCCTCGACCACCTCCTCGAGGAGCTCGGCGCCGCGGGTGGGTTCGGGCTGAGCCTCGAGATCGCCCCCGACGCTCCGGAGGCGGAGGTCGGACGCGCGGGCGAGGCGCTCGGCGAGGCGCTGGCCCCGCTGCTCCACGAGGAGGGCGCAGGCCGAGGGTTCGGGATCGCACCCGCCGACGAGGCGCTCGCGATGGTGGTCGTCGAGGCGTCGGGGCGCCCGCTCGTCGCGTCGAACGCCGACCTGACGTCGACGCGGGCCGGAGGCCTGCAGACGGACCTCGCCGCGACGTTCCTCGACGAGCTCGCGAACGCCGCGGGCCTGACGATCCACGTGCGGCTCATCGAGGGCGAGAACTCGCAGCACGTCATGTCCGCCATCTTCAAAGCGCTCGGCATCGCGCTCGCGCGCGCGACGAGAGGAGACATGTAATGGCCGAGAAGGACGTCATCCGCACCGACCGCGCGCCCGGGCCGTTCCAGGGAGCTCCGTACAACCAGGCGATCCGGGTCGGCGATCTCGTCTTCGTCGCGGGCCAGCTCGGGATCAGCCTCGAGACCGGGGCGCTCGCGGGCGCCGGCGTCGCCGAACAGACCGAGCAGATCATGGCGAACCTCGGTGCGATCCTCGAAGCGGCGGGAAGCGGGCTCGACAGGCTCGTCAAGACGACCGTCTTCCTCATGGACCTCGGCGACTTCGCCGCGATGAACGACGTGTACGCGAAGCACGTCGGCGATCGCCCGCCTGCTCGCTCGACGGTGCAGATCTCCGGGCTGCCGAGCGGCGCGCTCGTCGAGATCGAGGCGATCGCGCACACTGAGCTCATGACCGGACCGCGAGTGCGGTCCGGTCGCGCCGAACGGCGCTCGCGCTCGGCCGTCTCGGCTGCCGAGCACGGACCTCAGCGATCCCGACGGCAGAATGCGCCCATGCGGGCGGACCAGGTCATCGCCACCCACGGGAACACCGACTTCGACGCCTTCGGAGCGATGCTCGCCGCGCGCCTCCTGTATCCGGACGCCGTCGTCGCGCTCGCCACGCTGAACCGGAACGTCCGCGACTTCTACCGCCTGCACGCAGACGAGCTCGGAGCCGTGTCCGAGACGAGCCGTCTCGAGCTCGACGCGATCCGTCGGCTGATCGTCGTCGAGGTCACGACCGCCTCGCGCCTCGGCGAGCTGGAGAGCGTCGCGCTGGATCCCATGGTCGAGACCGTGCTCTTCGACCACCACGGCGAGCACGGCCCGCCCGACTGGGTGTCGCCCGAAACCGCGGTGATCTCGACCGACGGTGCGTTGACCACGACGCTCGTCGGCATCCTCGCCGAGCGCGAGCTGCAGCCGACGCCGCTCGAGGCGACCGCCTTCGCGCTCGGCATCCACGAGGACACCGGCTCGCTGACGTACGCGACGACGACCCAGCGCGACGTCGACGCGCTCGCCTGGTGCCTGCGCCACGGAGCGCGCCAGGACCTCGTCACGCGAGTACCTCCATACGCCGCTCGCCGCAGGCGAGCGCGAGCTCCTCACCCACCTCATGGAGCGGCTCGAGCCGGTCGCGGCGGACGACGTCCTCATCGCAGCCGTCCGCTGGCCCGAGTACGTCGACGGCAGTCTCGAACCTCGCGCACAAGATCGTGGATCTCACCGACGCGCGTGTGCTCGTGCTCCTCGTGGAGATGGACGAGCGGGTCTTCGTCGTCGTCCGGAGTCGCTCCGAAGCGGTCGACGCGGCATTCGTCGCGGGCGCGTTCGGCGGTGGCGGCCACGCGGGTGCGGCCTCGGCGATCTCCCGACTCGATCTCGACGCGGCTCGCGAGCGAGCGCTCGCCGCCATCTCGGACGCGCGCACCGGCGTCCGCCTCGCGCGCGACGTCATGTCCGCGCCCGCGAGGTCACTCGGGCCGGACGCGAGCGTTCGCGAGGCGATGACGCTCTGTCAGCGCCACGGCCAGAGCGGTGTCTTCGTCGTCGAGGACGGACGGCTGGTGGGAGGCGTGAGCCGTGAGGACCTCGACAAGGCGGTCGGTCACGCGCTCGCGCATGCTCCCGTGCGCGGAATCATGAGCAGCCACGTCGTGAGCGCCGGCGAGGACGCGACGCTGCAGGAGCTTCGTGCGCTCGTCACCTCCGCGGAGGACGGCCGCGTCGCGGTGCTCCGCGACGAGGAGCTCGTCGGAGTCGTGAGCAGGGCCGATCTCCTGCGAGCGCTCGAAGGGCCCGTCGGCGCAGCCTTCGGAGCCCGCTGCGACGATCGCGGAGGAGTTGCAGCAGACCGCTCGGCTCCGCGAGATCGTCGAGGCCGTCGCCGCCCTGGGCGAGCGCGCCGCCGGCGTCTACCTCGTCGGCGGAACCGTCCGCGACATCCTCCTCGGAGAGCAGAGCTTCGACGTCGACATCGCGGTCGAGGGCGATGCCATCGCCTTCGCGTACGCGCTCGCGCGGGCGCTGCGCGGGCGGGCGACGCCCCACCAGAAGTTCGGGACCGCGATCGTCTCCTACGGCGACGACGAGCGCATCGACGTCGTGACCACGCGCACCGAGTTCTACGACGCGCCCGGCGCGTTGCCGACGGTCGAGCGCGCAGGGCTGCGCGAGGATCTCTTCCGGCGGGACTTCACCATCAACGCGATGGCGGCGTCGCTGACGGCGAGCGACCTCGGGCGCCTCGTCGATCCCTTCGGAGGGCGCGCCGATCTCGAGGCCCGCGTCCTGCGCGTTCTCCACAACCTCTCGTTCATCGACGATCCGACGCGCATCTTCCGCGGCATCCGCTACGAGGCGCGGTACGGCTTCCGTTTCGACGAGCACTCGGCACGGCTCGTGCGGGCGTGCATCGAGATGGGCCTCGTCGGCGATCTCTCGTCCGCGCGCCTGCGAGACGAGCTCGTGGCGCTGCTCGAGGACCCGGGAGCGGTGGAGGGCATCCGGCGCCTCGGCGCTCTCGGCGCCGATCGCGCGATCCATCCGCACCTGCGTGGCGACGACGTCGCGGCCGGCCTCTTCGCGCGTGCCGTCGCCCTCCGCGACGAGCTCGGCGTCGACGTGCCGACCTGGCGGATCGGGATCGCCGCCCTCGCGCACGAGCTCACCTCGGACGAGGCGTACGACTGGCTCGAGCGGCTGAAGGTGCGGCGACGAGACGTCGAGCGCATCGTCGGCGCGGTCACCGTCGCACCGCGGATCGTCGAACGGCTCCGCGCGGAGGAGCTCGACCCGTCTCAGGTCGTCGCCATCGCGGATGCCTTCGCGCCCGACGCGCCGCTGCTCGCGCTCGCGCGAGAGGATCGGCCCGAGCTCCGCGACTACTTCCTGCGCCTGCGTGAGGTCAGGCTCGAGATCGGCGGTGCCGATCTCATCGCGATGGGGATCGCCGAGTCACCCCGGATCGGCGACATCCTCGGCGAGCTCCGCAGACGGAAGCTGAACGGCGAGCTCGCCGGGCGTGACGCGGAGCTCGCAGCCGCGCGAGAGCTCGTCTCCGCCACGGCACCGGCATGACGATCGCGGCCGCCGACGTGATCGCCGAGCGCTATGCGCGCGTGCGCGAGGACGTCGGCCCCGGCGTGACCGTCGTCGTGGCGACGAAGTACGTCTCCGCCGAGCAGATGTCGGCGCTCGCGGATGCAGGCGTCGAGGTGGTGGGGGAGAACCGCGCGCAGGACCTCGAGCAGAAGCATGCGCTGTACGGCGACGCCTTCCGCTGGCACTTCATCGGGCACCTGCAGTCGAACAAGGTGAAGGTCGTGAACGCGCTGTGCGAGCTGGTCCACTCGCTCGAGCTCCGACTCGGCGGCGAGGCGGCTCACCGTTCCGGCGCTCCTCGAGGTGAACCTCTCGGGCGAAGCATCGAAGTCGGGCGTCTCCCCGGACGAGGTCGGAGACCTCGTCGCGCGCTACCCGCTCATCCGCGGGCTCATGACGATGCCGCCGCTCGCAACCGACCCGGAGTCGTCCCGGCCGACGTTTCGCCGGCTGCGTGAGCTCGCGGCCGAGCACGGCCTCCCCGAGCTGAGCATGGGCACGTCACAGGACTACCGCGTCGCGGCGGAGGAAGGCGCGACGCTCGTGAGGGTCGGCGCGACCATCTTCGCGCCCGAGCGGGGCTAATATCCCGCGGTCATGGGGTTCAGCGACCTCTGGAGCCGTACGCTCGTCTACTTCGGGATCGCCGAGGAGGAGGAGTGGGACGACGACGGCATGCAGACGAACGAGCAGCTCGAGGAGAGCTATCGCCGCCGCGACCGCCAGAACGTCCGCCGGCTGCCGAGCTCGGCCGACGGGGACGAATGGGAGTCCGAGGACGCCGCGCCTCCGCGCCGGGAGCGCTCGTCACGGTTGCGCAGCGTCTCCGCTCCCGCACCGGCGAAGGTGCACCTCGTCGCACCGCGGGCGTTCAACGACGCGAAGCAGATCGCCGACCGCTTCAAGGCCCAGATCCCGGTGATCATCAATCTCCAGAGCGCCGACACCGAGCTCTCGAAGCGGCTGATCGACTTCGCGAGCGGCCTCACCTACGCGCTCGACGGGAGCATGCAGCGCGTCGCCGACAAGGTCTTCCTGCTCACGCCGCGCGACGTCGAGCTCTCGGCCGAGGAACGTGCGCGGGCGATCGAGCGCGGCGGGTTCTACAACCAGGCGTAGGCGGCTCGCAGCGCTCGTACACGTCCGAACGCGCGACCAGGACGTCGGACGCTCGAAGGAACGGCGGCGCGGCTTCGTGGCGAACACGCGTCCGATGGGCGCGTACGCCACTCTCGGCCTCCTCGCGGACACGGCTTCTGCTCTGCAGAACTTCGTGAACGTGTTCGTCGCCATCTACATCCTGTTCATCTTCGCGTACGTGCTGCTTTCCTGGATCCAGCTGCCGTATTCCACTGTGGCCGCAACTCTGCAACGATTCCTGGACGAAGTCTGCCGTCCGTACCTCGGCCTCTTTCGAGGCCGGATCCCAACCATCGGGCCACTCGATCTCTCCCCGATCGTGGCCGTCATCGTCCTGCTCGTTGCGGCCGAGCTCGCAAACGCCCTGATCGGGGCTCTGCTGTAGGAGGTCAGATGCCGCTCACCCCAGTCGAAATCAGACATGTCGAGCTGAGGCGGGCATGGCTCCGCGGATACCGCCGCCGCCCGGTCGACCAGCTGCTCGAGGAGATCGCCGACAGCTTCGAGGAGGTGTGGCGCGAGCGCGCCGACCTCTCCGACCGGCTCGAGGAGCTCGACGCCGAGGCCGCGAAGCACCGCGAGCTCGAGGCGCTCCTGCGCTCGACGCTCGTGTCCGCGGAGCGCGCCGCGCAGGACATGAAGGAGCAGGCCCGGCGCGAGTCGGACCTCATCGTCCAGGAGGCCCACGCGGAGTCGCGCCGCGTCACGCGCGAGGCAGCCGCCGAGAAGCGTCGGCTCGAGGAGGACATCGTCAAGATCCGCTCGCAGCTTCGCGCGGCGTTCGAGTCGCTCGGGGACGAGTGGCCCGGCAAGCCGGCCGGTCGACGAGGAGGCGAAGACGACGGTCACCCGGCCGACACCGGTGGGCGAGGTCACGGAGGGCGGCATCCGCAAGGTCGCGGGCTGAGCCACCGATATCCTTGCGGCCGTGAGTGCCCCGCGCTCGAGCTTGCGGCTGCGTGTCGTTCCGGGTGCCGCCCGGCCCGGAGTCGTCGGGCGCCACGGCGACGCGTGGAAGGTGCGCGTGGCCGCGCCGGCCGAGGCGGGCAAGGCGAACGCCGCGGTCGTCACGCTGCTCGCCGGTGCGCTCGAGCGTGCCGCGGAGCCGCATCTCGGTCACCTCCGGTCGCTCTTCACGGGACAAGGTGGTGGCGCTGGAAGGGCTGTCGAGCGACGCCGCAGAGGCGCGCCTGGCGGCAGCGGCGGAGCAGACGTGAGCGTCGGCCCCGACCTCGAGCACTACCGCCGCGCCCTCGAGAGCGAGCGCGACCGCCTGCAGCACGCCGCCCGGGCCGTGCACCACGACGGGTCGCTGCTCGAGGAGACCGGCGACCTCGCGATCGGCTCCGGCGATCACATCGCCGACAGCGCCTCCGAGACGTACATGCGCGAGCTCGACGGGGGCCTCGAGGAGAACGCCGAGCACATCCTCGGGGAGATCGAGGCCGCGCTCGGCCGCATCGACGACGGCACGTACGGCCGCTGCACCGCGTGCGGCCGCCAGATCGACGAGGAGCGGCTCGAGGCCGTCCCGTACGCGACGCTGTGCATCGACGACAAGCGCGCGCTGGAGAGCGGGCCATGAGCGAGCCCGCACGCTCCGACGCCTCCACGGTCGACGTCCGGATCGGATCGACCGCGAACGCCCTGCAGCCGGTCTCGTCGGCCGAGCGCTCGCTCGGCGCCGGGAGAGCGCAGTGGGTCATTCTCATCGCTCGTCGCGGGAGCGGCGATCGTCGCCGACCAGCTCACGAAGCAGGTCGTCGGGCGGACGCTCGAGCTCGGCGACAGCGTCGACATCGTCGGGCCGTTCTCGATCCATCACGTCCAGAACTCCGGCATCGCGTTCGGGCTCTTCGGGAGCCGGACGTCCATCGTCATCGCCGTCACGGCTATCGCCGTCGGCGCGATGCTCGTGTTCTTCGCGCGCTCGGGCCGCCGGCATCCCGTGCTCCCCGTCGCGCTCGGTCTCGTGCTCGGCGGGAGCATCGCGAACCTCATCGACCGCGTTCGCCTCGGCCATGTCACGGACTTCCTCGACCTCGTCGCCTGGCCGGCGTTCAACCTCGCCGACACCTTCATCGTCGTGGGCGTGGCCATCCTGTTCGGCGCGCTCGTGCTCGCCGACCGGCCGCACCGGATGCACGGATCGCGCGATGGCGACGCTTCGTTTCAGCGTCGCTGAGACCGAGGCGGGATCGCGCCTCGACCGCGCGCTCGCCGGGCGGCCGGAGATCGAGACGCGCTCGCTCGCCGAGCGGCTGGTGACGGACGGCGCCGTGACCGTCGACGGTGCGGTTCGGCCGAAGAGCCATCGCCTCGAGGCGGGCTCGGTCGTCGAGGTCGAGCTTCCCGCTGCGGCTCGCGGGCTGGAGGCCGAGCCGGTCACCGTCCGGGTGGCGTACGAGGACGAGCACCTCGTCGTCGTCGACAAGCCCGCAGGCATGACCGTCCACGCCGGCGCCGGGACGTCGACGGGAACGCTCGCCGCGCAGCTCCTCGGCCTGGGGGCTGCCGGCGGCGACGATCCCGAGCGTCCCGGGATCGTCCACCGACTCGACCGCGACACGTCGGGTCTCCTCGTCGTCGCCCGCTCGGAGGCAGCGTTCGCCGCGCTTCAGGAGGCGATACGCCGGCGAGAGGTCGAGCGCCGGTACCTCGCGCTCGTTCGAGGGCGGCCGCGCTCGCGCACCGGACGCATCGACGCCGCCATCGGGCGCGATCGCCGCGATCCGACGAGACGTTCGCTCGACACGGACGAGCCGCGCGAAGCGGTGACCTGGTTCGAGGTCGTCGGAGACGCTTCCCGAGCACGCCCTCCTCGACGTTCGGCTCGAGACCGGCCGGACGCACCAGATCCGCGTCCACCTGGCAGCAATCGACCTTCCGGTCGCCGGCGACCCGACCTACGGCGTCGAAGGGCGACCTCGGCCTGGAGCGGCAGTTCCTGCACGCGCACCGGCTGCGCTTCGCCCATCCCGTCACGGAGGCTGACGTCGACGTCGAGTCGGCGCTGCCGGACGACCTCGAGAGGGCCCTCGAGCGCGCTCGTACGGCACCCCGGCAGCTAGACTCACCGGCGGTTTTCGTCCCTTCGACCCGGCGATCAGCCGTGGCGGGGGTGCCGTCGCCCTGTGCGCGGTTCCGCCCGGCCCGTCGGTGGAACACCTTCAACCAACCGGAAAGGGGCTGATCGCGTGTCAGTCGTCACGATGCGAGAGCTGCTGGAGGCCGGCGTCCACTTCGGCCACCAGACGCGTCGCTGGAACCCCAAGATGCGCCGCTACATCTTCGGCGAGCGCGGGGGCATCTACCTCATCGACCTCACGAAGACGCAGGAGCTGCTCGAGGAGGCCCACGAGTTCGCGCGCAACATCGCCGAGCGCAACGGGACGATCCTCTTCGTCGGCACGAAGAAGCAGGCGCAGAACGCCGTTCAGGAGCACGCGACGCGGGTCGGGATGCCGTACGTGAACCACCGCTGGCTCGGCGGCCTGCTCACGAACTGGCGCACGATCTCCGAGCGCATCGCGTACCTCCACGACCTGCGCCGTCTGAAGGCCGACGGCCAGCTCGAGCTGCTGCCGTCGAAGGAGCGGATCGGGATGGAGGCCGACCTCGAGAAGCTCGAGGCGAACCTGGGCGGCGTCGCCGACATGAAGCGCCAGCCCGACGCCGTGTTCGTCATCGACCTGAAGAAGGAGCTGCTCGCCGTGCGCGAGACGCATCGCCTCGGCGTTCCCGTGATCGGCCTCGTCGACACGAACGCCGATCCCGACGAGGCGGAGTTCGTGATCCCGGGCAACGACGACGCGATTCGGTCCTGCGATCTCGTGACCCGCGTCGTCGCGGACGGCATCGCGGCCGGGCGGACGAAGGTCACCGCAGCGGAGATGGCGACGCCCGCCGCACCTGCAGCAGCGGAGGAGCCCGCAGTCGACGAGGCACCGGACGAGCCGCGAGCCCGCCGCGGAGCCCGAGCTCGAGCCGGCGGCCGTCGCCGAGGGAGGTGAGCCCGAATGAGCACGACGATCAGCGCGTCGCTCGTCAAGGAGCTTCGCGACGCGACGGGCGCGGGGATGATGGACTGCAAGCGCGCGCTCGAGGAGACCGGCGGCGACCTCGATGCCGCCCGCACGCTGCTGCGTGAGCGCGGGATGGCCTCAGCAGGCAAGCGCGCCGGACGCGAGACGACGGAGGGCCTCGTCGGCTACATCGTCGACGGTAGCGTCGGCTCGATCGTCGGCGTCGGCTGCGAGACCGAGCCGGTCTCGAAGAGCGACGAGTTCCAGGAGTTCGCGACGAAGGTCCTGCGCGGCGTCCACGCGGACGGCCCGGATGCGGTCGAGTCGTTCGAGGACGAGCGCATCGAGCTGATCGCGAAGCTCGGCGAGAACATCGTCGTCGTCGGAGCCGAGCGCTTCGACGCGCCCGAGGGGAACGCCCTCGCCGGCTACGCGCACCCGCCCGCCAACAAGATCGGCGTGCTCGTCGAGCTGCACGGCGGCTCGGAGGAGCTCGCACGCCAGCTCGCGATGCACATCTCGTTCGCGGCGCCCGAGTGGACGACACGGGACGACGTCCCGGCCGACGTCCTCGCAGCGGAGCGCTCGATCTTCGAGAACACCGACGGAGGTCCAGTCGAAGCCGGAGGCGGCACGTGAGAAGATCGTGGACGGCATGCTCAACAAGCGCTTCTTCGCGGCCGTCCCGGGCGGTGCTCTCGTCGAGCAGGCGTGGATCCACGAGCCCTCGAAGACCGTCGGCCAGGCACTCGCGGACGCCGGCGCCTCGGTCGCGAGGTTCGTGCGCATCTCCGTCGCAGGCTCGTGAGCACGTCTACCGACGAGGTCGCGCAAGCCGCCACCGCCGACAGCGGCACGCAGTTCCGTCGCGCGCTCCTGAAGCTCTCCGGCGAAGCGCTCCTCGGGGGGCGTGAGTACGGGATCGACCCGAAGACCGTCACGGCGATCTCCGAGGAGATCGTCGCCGTCCACGAGGCCGGGACGCAGCTCGCGGTCGTCGTCGGCGCGGGGAACATCTACCGCGGCATGGCGGCCGCCGCCGAGGGAATGGATCGCGCGACGGCGGACTACGCCGGGATGCTCGCGACGCTGCTCAACGCGCTCTCCCTGCAGGACGCCCTCGAGCGGCTCGGCGTGCACACGCGCGTGCAGTCGGCGATCGCGGTCTCGGAGGTCGCGGAGCCGTACATCCGGCGCCGCGCGATCCGCCACCTCGAGAAGGAGCGGGTCGTCATCTTCGCGGCCGGCACGGGGAACCCGTTCTTCACGACCGACACGGCCGCTGCCCTGCGTGCGCTCGAGATCGGCGCGGAGGCGATCCTCATGGCGAAGAACAGAGTGCAGGGCGTCTACGACGGCGACCCGCACGAGGATCCGTCCGCGCGCTTCATCCCCGAGCTCACGCACCTCGAGGCGATCGAGCGCGGGCTGAAGGTGATGGACACGACGGCGCTCTCGCTGTGCATGGACAACCGGCTGCCGATCCACGTCTTCGAGCTCGCGAAGGACAACATCCGGCGCGTGGCGGCGGGCGAGCGCGTCGGCACGATCATCTCGACCCCCTGAAGGAGGGCGCATGGCTGCGATCGAGGACTTCCTCGCGGACGCGAAGAGACGCATGGACAAGTCGATCGAGGCGACGCACCACGAGTTCAACTCGATCCGCACCGGCCGCGCGTCCCCGGCGCTCCTCGACCGCATCACGATCGACTACTACGGCACGCCGACGCCCCTCAAGAGCCTCGCCTCGATCTCCGCTCCCGAGCCGCGGCTGCTCGTCGTGCAGCCGTTCGACCCGGGCGCGATCAAGGGCATCGAGCGGGCGGTCCAGGAGTCGGATCTCGGCCTGACGCCGTCGAACGACGGGAAGGTCGTGCGGCTCCCGATCCCGGCTCTGACCGAGGAGCGGCGCAAGGATCTCGTGAAGGTCGTCCGTCGGGTCGCCGAGGAGGGCAAGGTCGCGATTCGCAACGTGCGGCGGGACGTCATGCAGCACCTGAAGGAGCTCGTCGTGAACGGCGACGTCGGCGACGACGAGGAGCGCCGCGCCGAGCAGCAGGTGCAGAAGATCACCGACGACCACACGAAGTCGATCGACGACCTCTTGAAGGTGAAAGAGGCCGAGATCATGGAGGTCTGACGCTGCCGGACGAGGCAGGAGCGGCAGCGCGAAGCGTCGCGATCATCATGGACGGGAACGGGCGCTGGGCTGCGGCGCGCGGCCTCCCCGTCGAGGAGGGCCACCGCGAGGGCGCCCGTGCGCTGCGACGGACGGTCGAAGCCGCGATCGACCTCGGGATCGAGTCGCTCGCCGTGTACGCGTTCTCGACGGAGAACTGGGCGCGTCCGCCCGACGAGGTCGAGTCGATCATCGAGCTGATGGACGAGACGATCGACCGCGAGCTGCCCGACCTGGCGAAGCAGGGCGTGCGCACGCGTTTCTTCGGCCGCCGCGATCGCATCCCCGTCGAGCTGCAGGAGAAGATGGCGCGCCTCGAAGCGGAGACCGCGCACCTCGAACGGCTCCAGCTCTGGATCGCGTTCGACTACGGGGGCCGCGCGGAGCTCGTCGAGGCGGCGCGCCGAGCTCGTCGTGGAGGGGGTCGGACCCCAGGACGTGTCCGAGGAGGCCATGGCCGCCCGGCTGTATGCACCCGAGCTCCGTGATCCCGATCTCGTGATCCGCACGTCCGGGGAGCAGCGCATCTCGAACTTCCTGCTGTGGCAGTCGGCGTACGCGGAGCTCGTCTTCGACGACACGCTCTGGCCCGACTTCGGAGGGGAGCGGCTCCAGGCAGCGGTGGACGAGTATGCGCAGCGCGGCCGTCGCTTCGGAGCCAGATGAGCCCGTTGCTCTCTCGAGTCCTCGTCGTCGTCGTTCTGCTCCCGCTCGTCATCGGCCTCGTCTACCTGGGCGGCTGGTGGCTCTTCGGGCTCGCCCTCGCCGGCGGCCTGCTCGCGCTCCACGAGCTCTACGTCATGGCGCGCGACCTCCGCCCGCTCGTCCTGGGCGGCTACCTCGGCTTCGTCGCCACGCTCCTCGGCCTGCAGCTCGGGGGGCTCGAGTGGATGCTCGGCGGCCTGCTCGTGACGTTCGTGTTCGCGTTCGTCGTCTACGGGCTCGGGGGCGTGAGGCAGTCGGCGACGTCGTCGTTCGGAGTGACGCTCCTCGGGGTCGTGTGGGTGGGAGCCGGCCTCGGCTGTCTCCTCCTCATCCGCGACATCCCGGACTTCGGCTTCTGGGCCGTCATGGCGGTGCTGTTCACGGTCTTCGCGGCCGACACGGGAGCGTTCTTCGTCGGACGCACGTTCGGACGTCATCGCCTCGCACCGGCGATCTCGCCCGCGAAGTCGTGGGAGGGCTTCGTCGGAGGCGTGGTCGCGGCGGTCGGGATGGCCTTCGTGATCCTCTACAAGGATCGCGACGACTTCCTCTCGATCCCGCAATCGTTGGTGCTCGGCCTCGTGATCGCGTTCGCAGCGGTGCTCGGCGACCTGTTCGAGTCGGCGATCAAGCGCGATCTCGAGGTGAAGGACTCGGGGCGCGTCCTCGGCGGGCACGGGGGCGTGCTGGACCGCCTCGATTCGTTGCTCTGGGCGGGGCCGGCTGCCTACTTCACGATCCTCGCGTTCGGGAACGCGTAGCGGTGCCTGAACACGGCCGGAGCTAGCCTTCGCGCGTGCGCGAGAGACGAATCGCCCTGCTCGGGGCGACGGGATCCATCGGGCGGCAGGCGCTCGAGGTCATCGCCGCGAACCCCGAGCTCGCGGTGTGCGCGCTCGCATCGGGATCGCAGCCGCTCGACGAGCTCGCCGTCGGAGCTCGGCGTCGAGCACGTCCAGGTCGGCGGCGACCTCACGGACGTCCTCGAGGCGGCGCAGCCCGATCTCGTGCTGAACGCCGTCGTCGGCTTCGCCGGCGTCGGGGCGACGCTCTGGGCGCTCGAGCACGGAGTCACGCTCGCCCTCGCGAACAAGGAGAGCCTCGTCGCGGCCGGCGATCTCGCACTCGGCGGCGTGGAGAGCGGGGGGAGGGGTGCTCCTGCCGGTCGACAGCGAGCACTCCGCACTCTTCCAGTGCCTCGACGGGCACGCGGCGAACACCGTCGACTCGGTGGTGCTCACCGCGTCGGGCGGGCCGTTCAGAAACCATTCGCGCGAGGAGCTCGAATCAGTGAGCGTGGAGGACGCGCTCGCGCATCCGACGTGGTCCATGGGGCCGAAGATCACGATCGACTCCGCGACGCTCGCGAACAAGGGCCTCGAGCTGATCGAGGCGCACTACCTCTTCGGCCTCGACTACGACGCGATCGAGGTCGTCGTACATCCGACCTCGGTCGTGCACGCGATCGTCCGCTTCCGCGACGGGGCCTCGCTCGCGCACCTCGGGTACCCGGACATGCGCGTTCCGATCTCGTTCGCGCTCACGCATCCCGAGCGGCGCGCGACGCCGGTGCCCGGCCTCGACTTCTCCGCAGGCCTCCAGCTCGAGTTCGAGCCACCGGACCTCGAGCGATTCCCGCTCCTCGGGCTTGCGCGCGAGGCAGGCGAGCGCGGCGGCACGTATCCGTGCGCGTTCAACGCGGCGAACGAGGTCGCCGTGGCGGCGTTCCTCGACGGTCGCATCGGCTTCCTCGAGATCTCGACGCTCGTCGAGGACGCGCTCGGCGCGTTCGACGGTGGGCCTGCCGACGGACCTCGAGCAGCTGATCGAGGCCGACATGCAGGCCAGACGCCTCGCGCAGGGAAGATTGGCAACGGCATGAGTCTCTTCATCGCGATCCTCGGTCTCGCGTTCCTCATCCTCGTCCACGAGGCCGGGCACTTCTTCGCCTCGCTGGCCGTCGGGCTCCGTCCCCGCCGGTTCTACGTCGGCTTCCCGCCCGCGATCGCGAAGACGACCCGCAAGGGCATCGAGTACGGGATCGGCGCGATCCCGCTCGGAGGCTTCGTGACGATTCCCGGCATGCACCGGCCGATCCCGCACGACGCCGAGCGCCGGTTCTCGCGCGCCGTGGAGGACGCGCCGGCGCTCGGCGGCTCGGTCGATCGCGTGAAGCGGTCACTGGAAGGCGACGACCTGACCTCGGCGGAGCACGCCGTCGACGACTTCGAAGAGGCGCTACGGGAGCAGAGCGTCTCGCCCGCGGCACTCGCCTCGGCCGAGAAGGGGATCACCGAGCTGCGCGACGCGCTCGGCGCGGACGCCTACTGGAAGGCGCCGACCTGGAAGCGGCTCGTCGCGATCGGCGCCGGCCCGGTGGCCAACATCGCCCTCGCGATCGTGCTCTTCACGTTCCTCTTCATGACCGTCGCCGGTCAGGCGACGCGGACGGTCGAGACGGTCGCACCGGAGCTCACGACCGGTGTCGTCGTCGCCCGCGCAGTCGGTCGGCCTGCAGGCGGGGGACCGCATCGTCGCGATCGACGGGAAGCCCGTGAAGGCCGACGAGATCGCCGCGACGATCGGCGACTCCGGCGGCAAGAAGCTGACGCTGACCGTCCGGCGCAACGGCGAGGAGATTGACGCTCGGTCCCGTTGCCCCGCAGCTCGTCGACGACCGCTACCGGCTCGGCTTCGGGCTCGAGGGCGCAGGCCTCGGCTTCTTCCCCGCGTTCGGGCATGCGGTCAAGGTGACCGGCATCGTCTCGAAGGAGATCGTGAAGTCGCTCGGCCGGCTCGTCACGGGCAGCGGGCGCAACGAGGTCTCGAGCCCGATCGGGATCACCCGGGCGTCCTCCGACGCCGTCGAGCGCGGGGCGGACAGTTACCTCTGGGTCCTCGGGCTCATCTCGCTCTCGCTCGCGCTCCTGAACCTGCTGCCGCTGCTGCCGCTCGACGGAGGCCACATCCTGTTCACGCTGATCGAGGGCGCGCGCGGGCGCTTCCTGCGCCGCGAGATCTACGAGCGCGTCTCGATGGTCGGGCTCGCGGTGGTGTTACTTCTGTTCTTCGTCGGGCTCTCGAACGACATCGGCAAGCTGTCGTAGGTCGGCCAGCGAGGTGCAGATACGGGTCGGTGACGTCGCGATCGGCGGCGGTGCGCCCGTCGTCGTGCAGTCGATGACGCTCACGAAGACGCACGACGCCGCCGCGACGACGGCGCAGATCGCCGCGCTCGCGTCGGCGGGCTGCGAGATCGTCCGCGTCGCCGTGCCGAAGAACGAGGATGCGGCGGCCCTGCCGCTCATCGTGCGCCTCTCGCCGATCCCCGTGATCGCGGACATCCACTTCAACGCGTCGCTCGCGCTGAAGGCGATCGAGGCGGGTGTTGCGGCGGTCCGCATCAACCCCGGCAACATCGGCGGGCCGGACAAGGTCGAGCAGGTCGTGCGCGCCGCGAAGAAGGCAGGGATCCCGATGCGCATCGGCGCGAACTCGGGCTCGCTGCCGAAGCACCTCTTCGAGCTCGCGCACCAGGATCAGGCAGAGGCGCTCGTCGCAGCGGCGCTCGAGGAGGTCGAGCTGCTCGAGAAGCTCGAGTACCGCGATTTCAAGATCTCGGTCAAGGCGACGCACGTGCCGACGATGATCCGCGCGTACCGGATGCTCGCCGCAAGGGTGCCGTACCCGCTCCACCTCGGCGTCACCGAGGCCGGCACGGAGTTCGCGGGCGCGATCAAGAGCTCGGTCGGGATCGGCTCGCTCCTCGCCGACGGGATCGGCGACACGATGCGTGTCTCGCTCACCGCCGACCCCGTGAAGGAGGTCGAGGTCGCATGGGAGATCCTCAAGGCGCTCGGCCTCCGCGAGCGAGGGCCGGTGATGATCGCCTGCCCGTCCTGCGGACGCGACAACGTCGGCGTCGAGAGCCTCGCGCGGGTCGTCGAGGATCGCCTGCGTGCCTATCCCGAGGCGTTCGAGGTCGCGGTCATGGGCTGCGCGGTGAACGGACCGGGTGAGGCAGGCGACGCGGACTTCGGCATCGCGGGCGGGCGCGACGTCGGGTTCATCTACGCGCACGGCCGCGTGCTCAAGAAGGTGCCGTCGGAGACGCTCATCGACGAGCTCTTCGTCGAGATCGACCGCTGGCTCGCCGAGGGGATGAAGCGCCCGAAGCGGCTCAAGATGGCCAAGCCGGCGGCGCTCGCCATGGCCGAAGCCTCGCTGATTCCCTCTCGACTAGCCTAGGCGGCGCTCGATGATCGCGAGGCAGTCACAGCTCTTCATCCCGACCCTGCGCGAGGCGCCGGCCGACGCCGAGGCCGTCTCGCACAAGCTGCTCGTCCGCGGCGGCTACATCCGGCAGGTCGCGGCGGGCGTGTGGACGTTCCTTCCGCTCGGCTGGCGGGTGCACCAGAAGGTCGTGCAGATCATCCGCGAGGAGATGGACGCGATCGGTGGGCAGGAGATGCTCATGCCCGTGCTGACTCCCGTCGAGCTGTGGCAGCAGCACGAAGCGCGACCACATCGAGGAGCTCTTCCGCCTCAAGGACCGCAACGGGCGCGACTACGTTCTGCCCGATGACCCACGAGGAGACGGTCACGTTCCACGCGAAGGAGATCTCGAGCTACCGACAGCTTCCGCAGCTCCTCTACCACTTCTCGATCAAGGAGCGCGACGAGCCGCGCTCGCGCGGCGGGCTCCTGCGCCTGCGCGAGTTCATCATGAAGGACGCGTACTCGTTCGACCGCGACGATGCCGGCCTCGACGCGGCGTTCGAAGCAACGAGGGCGCCTACCACCGCATGTTCCAGCGCGCGGGCCTCGAGTACTCGGCCGTGCAGGCGGAGTCGGGGATGATGGGCGGCAAGGAGTCGATCGACTTCCTCGCGCCGTCGGGCTCGGGCGAGAACACGCTCGTCACGTGCGAGAACGGCGACTACGCCGCGGATCTCGAGATCGCACGCGGCGTGCCGCGCGCGCCCGATCTTCCCGACGCGCTCGACGCGCCGTAGGAGGTCGCGACCCCAGGCGTCACGACGATCGAGGCCCTGGCGGAGTTCCTCGGCATCGACGCGGCGGCGACGTCGAAGGCGATGCCCGTCGTGAAGACCGACGGCACGCTCGTGCTCGGGCTCGTGCGCGGCGACGACCGGCTCGTCGGAGCCCAAGCTGCTCGGCGGCGCTCGCGAGCGACTACCGACCCGCGACGGACGACGAGATCCGCGCGGCGTTCGGAGCCGGTGGAGGCTCGCTCGGGCCGGTCGGGGTCGACGTCGAGGTCGTCGCAGACGAGGCGCTGCGCGAGGGGCAGTTCGTCGCCGGCGCGAACCGCGACGGCTGGCACCTGCTCGGCGTCGAGGCGGGGCGCGACTACACGCCGCGCTTCGCGGACATCCGCGAGGCTCGGGAGGACGACGCGTGCCCCGTCTGCGGCGGCGCGCTTCGCTTCCAGACCGCGATCGAGGTCGGCCACATCTTCAAGTTCGAGGATCGCGCTACTCCGACGCCGCTCGGCGCGACGTTCCTCGACGAGGACGGCACGGAGAAGCCGTTGATCGGCGGCAGCTACGGCGTCGGCCCGGCGCGCGTCATGGCGGCCGCCGTCGAGCAGCGCCACGACGAGAACGGGATCGTCTGGCCGGCGCTCGATCGCGCCGTACGACGTCCACGTGCTCGCGCTCCACGGTGGCTCCGACGAGGTGTCGGCCGTGGCGGAGGACGTCGCGCCGTCGCTGGACGACGCCGGGCTTCAGGTGCTCCTCGACGACCGCGACGAGCGCCCCGGCGAGAAGTTCGCCGACGCGGACTCGTCGGCTGCCCGCTCCGCGTCATCGTCGGCAAGAAGACGCTCGAGGACGGCGCGGTGGACGTCCGGCGGCGCGATGGCTCCGCCGAGGGCCGCGTCCGAGTCCGAAGAAGTGCTGAAATGGGCGAGGGACGCCTGATGGCCAGACGGCGCAGATACAGCGACGACCCCTTCGGCCCGACGATCGAGCGGCTGATGGCGGAGACGGGTACGACGTACAGAGGGCTCGCCGACAAGGCGGATCTCTCGGCCGGATACCTCAACCACATCGTCCACGGGAACCGCCCGGTGCCGTCGAACGACGTCATCGCGCGCATCGCGGAGTCCCTCGGCGTCGAGCCGGAGCACTTCCGCGAGTACCGCATCCGCGTGATCACGGACAAGCTCGAGGCGATGCCCGAGCTCATCGACCGCCTCTACAAGCGCCTCGCGTAAGAAGGGTCGCGCCGATCCCTTGTGACACGGCGTCACATGGGCGTGCGCATGGATAACTTCGCGGCGGCCGCGACGTACTAGAGGACAGAGTGCGCCGCCGGCCCGACACGGAGCTCGTCGTTCTCGCCCGCGAAGGGTCGACGGAGGCAGCGGGCGCGCTCTTCGACCGCTACTGGGTCCTTGCGTGGCGCGCCGCCTATGCGGTCACCGCCGATCGCGGGCTGGCGGACGACGCCGGTCAGGAGGCCTTCGTGAAGGCTTTCGCCGCGCTCGACCGCTTCGACGAGACCCAACCCTTCGCGCCCTGGCTCAAGCGCATCGCGATCAACGCGGCAGTCGATTCCCTCCGTCGGAGTCGGCGGCTGGAGGTCGTCCACGACGAGGAGAGCACCTACCACGCAGTGGGCGCTCGGTGAGTCCGCCGTAGGACGGATCTCGCGGCCGCATGACGGCGCCGCCGTAGCGGACTCGTCCGGGGGCGCGTCCTCGGCGAGGGACAGGTAGCCGAGGCCGCAAAGTTGTCGTCGAGGCGCTCGGCACCGGACCGGCGGTCGACCTCCGTCGAGGAGACCGCCGGGCGCTCATGCCGTTCGTCGCGCTCCTGTCGATCCTCCCGCTCGGGTTCGTGCTCTACCGGCGCAACCTCTGAGAGCGGCTAAGGTTGGCGACGCCCCGGGGCGTGGCGCAGCCTGGTTAGCGCGCTGGTCTGGGGGATATGCGACATTTGCGCAGAATGTGGCTTAGGTAAGCGAAGAACGGAGCCGAATCGCGAGTCATTCGAAGTTCGTCCGAAGTGCATCGGGGCGTGGCGTAGCCTGGTAGCGCGTCCGGCTGGGGGCCGGAAGGTCGCAGGTTCAAATCCTGCCGCCCCGACTGAGCAGGCGCAGCTCGACCCGGGCTGACCGACCATCCACTTCGATATCGTCGCGGCCGCGATTCCCGTATGGCGCCGCGAACGTCGGATTGGTCGAGGTTGATAAGGAGCTTTCTGCGAGCCGCAGGCCTCGTGAGACGTGGTGCAACCCGACGAGCCGATCGCACCCCGGTCAAGTAGGGGTCGAGCGAGGGGGAGGTGGCGGGACGATGCCCCCTCGGGGCGGTTCAGCAGGCTCGGCACGGAACGACCAGCTCAGTGATCGTCTACGCGATCATCGACGCACGCTCGTCACCCGACCATCCGCTCGGCGACGCCATCGAGACCCTTGTCCGCCGCGAGGACGCGGAGCGCTTCGTCGAGGAGGTACGCAGTGACGATCCCGAGCTCGGGAGCTACCTGCGGATCGAGGAGCGGGAGCTGGAGGCGGGAAGGCTGATCTAGCGCTTTCTCTCCCTCTCCAATGCGACGATCCCGATGAGGAACGCCACGATGATCGCCACCGCGATCGCTTGTAGCAGCCAGTCCGTTCCTGCCACCGCGAAAAACGCCAAGCTCGCGACGAGCACGAAGAGTGACAGGCATCCACCGCAACCGAGACAACTGAAGCCTCCGTCGTCTGGGCCTCGATCATTCATTGTGGCCGATCCTAAACCGGTCGCTTGGGTCGGGGGGGTCGTGAGGGTCGGCTACGCGGGGAGGATCCCGGACCTGCGGAGATGCTCCGCGTCCTTGCGAACGAAGGAGTCTGTGGCATGGATCGAAGACAAGCGGGTCTCTGGGCAACGCTCTTGTTCTCGGCGGCGGCGGTCGTCGGCGTGCTTCTCCAAGTCTTCTTCATCGGGGCCTACATCTTCGGAGAGCCCGACGCGCTCGACATCCACAAAGATCTGGGCAAGCTCGTCCATCTCTTCTACGTCCTGACATTCGTTGCTGCTCTGGTGGCAGCGTGGCCTGCATGGCGTCGAACCGGCTGGCCGTTCGCGCTCGCAGTCGTCGGCAGCGTCCAGGCATTTCTTGCCGGTGGAGACGACGTGAGCCCTGGATTCACGCGTTTCACGCCGCGCTCGTGCCGATTGTCTTCGTGATCGCGCTTCGGATCGCCATGCGTACCAAGGACACGCTCGGCCTCGGGACGGCTTCCTCACCGGCTGACCGTGCTTGAAGCCTTCGGCAACGCGACGTAGGGTCAAGTCGCCGGGTCTCTGCGGCGGTTCACTTCCCAAGCGCGCCTTGGGTGGCCCACCTGTGGAGGCCCGGCTCTCTACTGACGACTCGCGTTCCAAGGGCTACGGGGCGCGGCGTCGTCACCGCCCCGTTCGCGATCTTGCCGTCATGACGCTCCCGTCCGGAACGTTGAGCACCACCGCAGAGCCCGTCCCGCCGAGCGCGATGCCTAGTTCGAGACAGGCGACACCAGAGCCGCCGGCGGTGGGCGGAGCGAGATCTTGCGCATTTTCCCTCTCCTTCTCGAGGTGATCCGAGGCCGCAAGTGATCGTATGGCACGTAGACGACAGCAGGCGATTGTCCGGCTTGACGGAACGATCGGTTCAGCCCGCCCGCGTCGAGCTCGCGCGCCTCGATCCGCAGGTGGCTCGCGGGTCCGGATCGTCGTCAGCGATCTCGTTGCGCGAGGCTCGCAACCCTCGCGGCGGCTCTCGCCGAAGTGCTGGAAGCTCGGCTCACTCATCCGACGCGCGTGTGAAGCTCTCGGCCAACGCCGACGAAGGAGGCATTTGATGCTCTTGGCCTTCAACCATTGGTACTTGTACGGAGGAGTGCTTGGCCTCCTCTGGCTGGCCTGTTTGCTTTCCGCCGGGGTGCTGACTTGGAAGCACGACCACAAGGTCATGTTCTTCGTCGGGTTCATCGTCCCCATCCTCTGGATCGTCGGGGCTGTGTGGGACCCGCCGCCTCCCTATCAGCCGGGCTCCCGGCCTTAGGGCGGGCATGATTGCTACCGATCGTAGACATCAGTCGTCGAGCGCTTGCCTCCTGAACAACGCTGGGGACCGAGATCCCGCATCGCGGGAGGGTGCAGCGCTACTCGTGACCCATGCAAAGGCGAACAGGGCGCCCCCCCTACCCGCCCCCCCCCCCAGCATGATTGCCGTCAGCTGCGCGAACCTCACGGGGAGCGTCCCGCCGCATTGATGGCTCGCCTCCCTTAGTCGCTTCCAGCCACGATGCGTTCGTCGAAGATGGCACCGCACGCTCAAGAAGTGCTCAACGCAGGAGGTGTCAGCGGCCGAACTCGGGTCATCGCGAGGGCCGTGGTCGGCTACGCACGAAACGTGCACGGCTTCGGAGGTTCCCCCGCACGAGGGAGATGGAAGCCGCGCCGGAGCGCCGATGACCCAGCTACCCAGATCCTCCCCAGTTCTTCCCAGAGCGGCCGCCCCCAGCGGCCGCTCTTTCGTTCTGCGGGAGGTGCGCTCTCCGCTCCGGTGCGCGCAGCGCAAGGCGGACCTGATCGGGGCCTACACGAGTGCGACCGCGAATTGAAGCGGCAGCCAGATCGCCCAGACGACGATCGCCAGGATGACGAGAAGGGGGAGTTCGGGTTGCATGTCGTGTAAGACGCCGCGACGGGCCATTCCTGACGCCGCGTACGGTCGTCGTTGACGCGCCCTACGAGGGTCGCGCGCGCTAGCGCGAACTAGATTCATACTGTCTACTCTGACTCGGAGGCGACCCGTGAGTCTTGGCCCGGCGGAGGAGCATTGCGGCGAGCGAACCGAACAGGGTGACGGAGCCGTGCTCGGAATGTGGGCGAGAGCCGTCCGACGAGAGTCGCGCTCTCGACGAGTGGCGGATCGAGTCCGACGGCCTTGGCGAGCTCCATACGTTCTGCCCGACGTGCTGGGACCGCGAGTTCGGCGCCGGACAGTTGGACTGAAGCCCGCTGCGCCTCGCTCGTGCTTTAGTGCGTCGATCACTGCGTCCATCTTCGAAAGCGGGGCCGTCTACTACCCGACGCTCCTGGGAGTGCCGGTCATCGTCGGTGCGGTGCTCGGCTGGCGGAAGCCCGAGCGTCGTGCGCTCTGGATCCTGCTCGCCGCCGTCCTGGCGCTCGTCCTGCTCGACTTCGCGTTCGACGACACTCGGTTCGAGGACATCCCGTTCTTCGTGGTGGTCGGCGTCTTCCTCTTCGGACTGGGACTTCTCGCACGCGCGATCGCGAAGGCGCTGGCCCGGCGCCAGGCCGGGCCTAGGCTCTCGACGCTACGTGGAGACGACGCCCTCGTGCTCGTCTGCCAACTCGGTGACTGATTCGGTAGTGACGCCGGCCTTGCTACGGAAGAGCCAGACTCCCACGACGATCAACCACGGCGGAATGAAGAGCGACCCGAGAAAGCCGATCGGCGTGAGCTGTGTTGCCCCGAGGACGATGGTCGCCCATGCAAGCCAGCTCGGCAGCATTCCGTTGCGACGCGCACCGAGTCCCGTAGCGAGTAGCACGGCTGCCCACGCTGCGTTGAACGTCAGCCAGTCGTACGAATGGAGTTGGCTGAGCGCGTAGACGGCTTCCTGATGGCCTTCGTGCGCCGCATTCGCTGCTGCGCCTTCGAGCTCTCCGATGAGTGCGAACCCCGCAGCGCCGAGGATCGCGCCTCCGAACGCGACCGAACCATGACCGGAGTCGCGGGTGTTGCTCCGCAAGCTTCGCTGCAGCCCCGCCCCGAAGAAGATGAGCATGAGCGCGACCAAGGGTGCGAGGAGGAGGCCGGAGATCTGATGCTGTCCCCGGTTGTCTCTCCACCACGAGAACGTCTCTTCGAACGAGGTCTCACTGTTCGGAATGCTGTACGTCAACGTGAGTCCGGCGGCGAGCAAGAGTCCAGCGAGCACTCCTGCGAGCGGCAGGAAGCGTGCGAACCGGTCTGAAGGCACGTAGCTCCTCTCTAGGGTCGAGCGACTCTACAAGGGTGCAGACTCGGTGCCAGGGCTTCGAGCGTGCGAAACTGGCTGGCGCCGCACTCCGCCGCGCGGCGCCAGCCTGTGCTTCGTGCGCTAGCGACGGAACGTGCGCACAGCCGGGGCGCTCGTCAGCCCCGAGACGTCACGTGCACGCAGCGTGATCGTGTAGCGGCCCGGCCCACGGAAGCGCTGTGCAGGTAGCCAGCTCCGCGTGTACGCACCGCACGGACGCGGCGGGACACGCGTCGCAAAGCGACGCAGAGCCGGCCGCACGCCGGGACGCGTCTCGCGGACGAGGATGCCGAGATTCGTCGCCGTGTCATCGCACACGCGGAAGCGGACGTACACCTTCGCCCCGAGGAACGTCACCTTCAGAATCCGCAGCGTCGGCCGCTTGTTCGTGACCGGCGTGGTCGGCTGGACGACCGCGGTAGGCAGTGAGGTCGCCGTCCCCGAACGTTCATCCTTGCGTGCGACGACCTGTACTCGCAGGCGGAAGCCGAGATCTGCAAGTCGAACGCCGTACGTGCGACCCGTCGCCCCGGTCACGTCGAGACAGGTGATCGCGTCGATGTTGCAGCGCTGCCACTGGAACGAGAAGGACGTCGGACTCCCTGTCCATGTGCCCTCGCTCGCGGTGAGCTCCTGCCCGACGCGGGCTTCGCCGGCGATCGTCGGCCGAGCCGTGTTCGAGAGCGGGGCGGCGTTCGAGCCGACGACTTCCGTCTGCTCCGAGCGAGCGTTCGTGGAACCGTCGGCGTTCACGGCCGTGACACGCACTCGCAACGTGTTTCCGACATCCGCCTGGGCGACTCTGTACGTCTTGCCGTCGGCCGCGAGGAGCGCGCAGCTGTTACCGCCTCGGTTGCAGCGCAACCAGCGATAGCGGAACTCGGTCGGGCTGTTGTCCCATGTGCCGTTCTGAGCAGTGAGCAACTCGCCGACGCGAGCCGTGCCGGTAATCGTCGGAGGCTCGACATTGACCGGAGCAGCAGTCACCGCAGGGCTCGCGGCAGCAACGACGATGAGCATCCACAGGGCCGCGGACAAGAGGACGCCTGTGAACGCAGTCGTAGATCGCTTTTGCCTCTGGATCATCTCTTCCCCCTTGGTCTCGCTAGACGGAGAGAGGATTTCCATTCGTGAAAACGCGAAAACGCCTCTTTCGAGGGAATTACAAGATGCGAACACGACGCAGCGAAGTGTTCGCGTCGCCCGATCGGAAGACGCCCGCCGGGACGACAGCGTGAACCGCTCGGTCGCGGAGCCGCTCATGCATGCGCAGACGTGCGCCGATGAGGGAACCGAAGGCCGGACCGGCCGCGTATCTCCTCCTCAGGGGAGAGGGGAATCGGAGGACGCAAGCCGACCCGGCAAGGTCGGCTTCGTTCCTCCCGGCGCCGGTCCTCCATTCGCCGACGAACGCATGTTCGTATAGCCTCTCCTGGTGGAGGTCGCCGGACTCGGAAAGCGCTATGAGATCCACTTCCCGGACGGAACCGTCGAGCGCGGCTCCTTCGTCGGTCCGCCAAGGAGCCCGAGGAGAATCCGGCTGGCGGCGTGGTGGAGGTCGTCGCGCCACGGACGCCGAGTTCGAGGACATCGACTACGAGCTACGTCGAGGCTGCCGAGCTATCGACGACGCCCCCGTAGCGGCGCACGTCGCGGTTTAGTTCCACGGCGCAGGGGGATTCCCGAAGGAGATGGAGGAACTCCAGCGCGTGACGTTCCGGTTCGAGGGCGACACGCAGGTTCACTACCTGGCCTACGTTCCGAAGCCCGGAGACCTCGTGAGCCACGGGCGCGAACTGTGGTCGGTGTCGAGTGTCGAGGTGGATTCGCTCGGAACGCTCGTCATCTGTCGACGACCGCCGGACCACGATCCGAAGACCCCGTAGGTAATCTTGTCGGCTCGTCGCTGCGGCGATCCGCTCGAGGGCGGCAAACGGTGACGTCGAAACGAGGGCGAGGAAAATGACTTCGATGGTCGTGCGTTTTCCGGACGGGAGCCGGGAGTTTCGGTTCCCGGAGAAGGCGCTGCAGGAAGGCGACCTGATCTGGCACGACGGGGAGCGGTATCGAGTCCTGAGCGTCACTTCGGACGACGCGGGCCGCGCCGTCGTGACCGTCGAACCTCAGTCCGACGATCTCGGGGACCTGCTGCGCTCCGAGGAGGGCGCCGTCCACCTCGTCGCGATCGAGTAGGCGACACTCCGAGCCGCGCAAGCGGCACCTACGACGAGCGAGGATCGAGCTCCTCGCTCAGCTCGGCGCCGACGCCGGTCTTCTCCACGACCCAGTAGCGCTCCTCGCGCCGGACGACCTGCTCGATTCGAGGGCTCACGTGTTCCTCGCCGGGTGCGACGAGAAAACGCGTGGGCTCGGCGCGAACGGCCTCGTACTCCTCGATCGAGAGCTCCACGGGCTCGGCACACGTCTCGTCTGCACACTCGCATACCCACTCCGAGAAGCGCCGATTGACCCATCTGTTGTGCGCCTCGAGGCGCTCGTTGAGCTCGCGAAGAACGATCTCGTTCTTCGCGGCGCGAGCGACATCGCCGGCTCCTTCCGTCATCGTCGTTCTCGACTACCCCGGGCACACGGGTCACGAAACCTGCCGCGACCGAGGAGAGCCTCAACGAGGACGTGCGGCGTTAGCCTTCTGGGACCGTCTCGTAGTCACCCGCGCGAGCCGATCTCCCCCCATCGGGTCACGCCTGCCCGGCGTGCACCGGTCTATCCTCGCATCGGCCCGGGCGTCCGGGTGGTTCGGTGTCTCCGCCGCAGGGCACCTCGAGGTCGACCCTCGCCCGGGTCATCTCACTCCAGCAGGTGCCCGCCACAGCGCGTCGGACCGCGTCACGACGCCCGTCGCGCGGGGTCCGCGGAGTGGTTGGGCTACGCCGCGTCGGTGTCGGTGAGGGCGTCTTCAGGCCCGCCCGTCGCGAGTCCACTCTCGATGCGGGCCTGCAACACCGAGCCGTAGACGACGACGAAGCCGAGCAGGAAGACCGCCAGTGCCGCAACTGGCCAGAGCATGGGGTGTGTATCGGCGTGCTGCGGACTGCGGGCTATCCCCTCAACGAGCATTCGACCGAACCGCCGCCGCCGCATCGACGAAGATGCGGTGGTGCGCCGCCTCCAGCTCGTCACTCTGCTCGTCGTCACCGCCTGGACCGTCGGCGGGCTCGTCGTCGACCAACACGTCGGACATGCGGGCCAGCTTGCGCTCGGTGTCTTCACGATCGGCGTGCTCGCTGCGCTCCTCGCGGCTCATCCGACGGAGGTGCGTGTCCAGACGCTGGCGGTCGTTGCGATCGCGACGGTCGGCGAGGTCATCGGCTCGCTCGTATGGGGGCTCTACACCTACCGGCTCGACAACCTTCCCGCGTTCGTGCCGCCGGGCCACGGGCTCGTCTATCTCGCGGGACTGTCGCTGGCGACCGTGCTCGCAGACCGCTCGAGGATGCTCCTCCTCGTCGCCGGAGCGGTCGCCGCGACGTGGGGGATCGCCGGTGTCACGGTTCTCGCGCAGCCCGACGTCTCCGGCACGATCGGCTGCGCGTTCCTGATCGGCGTCCTCGTGTGGGCGCGCAGGCCGGTCTACGCAGGAGTCTTCATGGTCGTCGTGGGTCTCGAGCTGTACGGCACCGCCGTCGGCACGTGGACGCTGGGAGCCGTCGGTGCCTGGTCTCGGTCTCTCGCAGGGAAACCCGCCGAGTGGCGTCGCGAGTGGGTACGTCGTCTTCGACGTTCTCGCCCTCGCCCTCGTCGCGCGGCTCTACGTCGCCGCAGCGGCGCTTCAGTCGAGGAGGGGGCGGAGGTCGGCCGCGTCGACGACGGTGCCCGTCCGGATCAGCTCGCGTGCGGAGTCGACCTTGCCCCAGACGTCCCAGAGCAGGAATCCGCGAGCTCTGCCATCCCCGTCGACGTAGGCGACGACGCCCTTGCGGTTCGGCTCGGCCCATTCGGCAACCGTGTCGAGACGTGAGTCGACGTCGCCCACGGCCTCGTAGCCGAGGTCGAAGAGGTCCGAGTAGAAGAAGGGCAGGTGGTCGTACGGCTCCCCGGCGCCCGCCATGTTGGCGCCGACCGCGCGTCCGTGCGTGTTCGCGTGATCCTCGTGCTCGACGCGACGCGTTCCTCCGAGTGCAGGGACCGGGAAGCGAGCGACGTCACCCGCCGCGAACACGTCGTCTCGCCCGCCGGCCCTCCCGTACTCGTCGACGAGGATGCCGTCGTCGACCTCGAGGCCGGCGGCTTCGGCGAGCTCGGTCACCGGGACGATTCCGAGCCCGGCGACGATCGCCTCCGCTTCGATCGTCGTTCCGCTCTTCGTCGTCACGACACCCGGTGCGACCTTCTCGACGAGCTCGACCCGCGAGAACCGTGACGCCCTTCTCGCGGTAGTAGTCGTTGACGAACGCCGCGAGGTCTGCAGGGAAGAGACGCGCGCCGATCCCGTCGTCCGGGAAGACGATCGTCACGTCGCATCCGTTCGTCGCGAGCGCGGCAGTGATCTCCGAGCCGATGAACCCACCGCCGATCACGGCGACGCGCAGCCCGTCGCGGGCGAGCCCGCGAAGGCGGCGGTAGTCGTCGAGCGTGCGGTAGTAGACGACGTCGCCGTCGCCGGAAGGCAGCCTTCGCGGCGTGCCACCGGTCGCGAGCAGCACCTTCTCGTACGCGTGCGTCTCGCCCGTGTCGTCGGTCGCGGAGCGCGCGTCGAGGTCCAGCCCGACGACTCGGCGGCCGGTGTGGAGCTCGACACCGAGCTCGGGCGTCCCGCGGAACACCGAGCTCTCTTCCTTTCCGGCCCACAGGCCCTTCGTCAGAGGCGGCCGCGCGTAGGGCTCGTGCGGCTCCGCGGCGAGCATGCCGATCGTCCCGGACGCGTCGTGATCGCGGATTCCGCGGCACGCGGAGTCGCCGGTCATACCTCCGCCGACGATCAGGTACCGGTACGCCGCCATCCGTCCGCGATCGTAACCGGCGTCGGTCGGGTGCGCGCTGTAGAGTCCCGCGCGGCGTTGACCGGACTGCGAATACCGCCACTCGTCGCTGCGGCAGTCGCGGCGGCCTGCCTTGCGCTTCCGGCATCCGGCGGCGCCCGGCAAGGAGAAGGCACCGAGCGCGCGGCCATCTTCTACTACCCCTGGTACTCGACACCCACGAAGGACGGGCGCTGGGCGCACTGGTACGTCGAGCAGGACGGCACGCCGACGCTCTCGACCGCGTACTTCCCGAGCCGAGGCCTGTACTCGTCGTCGAACGCCAAGATCGTGTCGGCGCAGATGCGCGAGATCGCGAGCACCGGAGTCGGCACGATCGTGGTCTCCTGGTGGGGGTTCGACTCACCCGAGAACGACCGCCTGCTTCTCGTGGAGCAGGAGGCGACGCGCAACGGGCTCGAGGTCGCGATCCACGTGGAGCCCTATCGCGGCCGGACGCCGGCCAAGGCGGCGGAGGACATCGCGCGGCTCAACCGCGAGGGCGGCTTCACGGACTTCTACGTCTACGACGCCGACCGTGACCCGGCCACCGAGTGGGCCGAGGCGCTCGCGCCGCTCCACGACGTCCGCATCTTCGGGCACACGCCCTTCGTCGGACGCGCAAAGGCCTCGGGGTTCGACGGGCTCTACACGTACGACGTGGTCACGTGGAACGGCGCGCTCTTCCGCCGCCTCTGCGCGCAGGCGCACGCAGCCGGCCTGCTCTGCGCCCCTTCCGTGGGGCCGGGGTACGACGCGCACCTCGCCACGCTCTCCGAGGTCGTGCGTCCTCGGAACGACGGGCTCACGTACGACCGGATGTGGAAGACGGCGCTGAAGGCCGAACGCCGACCTCGTCACGATCACGAGCTACAACGAGTGGCAGGAAGGCACGCAGATCGAGCCTGCCCGCGTCGCCGTCGGGAGGGCGAGCTACGACGGAGCCTGGGGCAAGAACGGCGTGGCCGCCCAGCGCGCCTATCTCACGGCGACGATCCGCTGGACCGAGCGCCTGCGCGGACTACCGACTCAGTAGAGGGCGGTCGCCAGCCGGCGGCGGTACGCGACCGTCACGGGATCGTCGTGCCCGAGGTCGTGGAAGACCGCCAGTGCGAGCTCGCGGAGCCACTCACGCCGGTCGGGCGAGGCGTCGGCGATCTCGTCGAGGACGAGGTCGAGCGCCTTCTCCAGGTCATCCGCCTCCAGCGCGGCGAGGACCTCGGGAAGCTCGCCGCTCTCGCGCAACGACTCGACGACGCCGGCAACACGCGGCGGCGCGAGCAGCTCGTCCAGGAACGAGGCGACGGCGACCGGCGAGCGCGCCCCCACGAACTCGGACACGACGCGTCCGTCGCGGAACGCCTTCACGGCCGGAATCCCTTGCACGCGGAACGTCGCGGCAAGCCCGGGGTTCGCGTCCACGTCGACCTTCGCGAGGATCACGGATCCGTCGCGCGTCGCAACCTGCTCCTCGAGCACGGGCGTCAACGCACGACATGGTCCGCACCAGGCCGCCCAGAAGTCGACGACGACCGGGAGCTCACGCGAGCGCTCGATCACGTCGTTCTCGAACGTCGCTTCGGTGACGTCCATGCTCGCCTAAACGTCGCCGGTCGGCGGTCGTCATCCCCGCACCACGACGTCCGAGCCGCAGCCGGCGACGAGAGCCGCAGGGACGTGCTCTGCGTCGACGTCCCGGAGAGAGCGATGCCCGAGGTCGATCGCGATCTCGGGCCATGTGCTCAGACCGAGCGAGCGCGCACCGACGTCACGGCCGAACGCGTACAGCTCGTCGGTCGAGAACACGCCGCGGCGACCCGTCTGGCGCCGTGCGATGCCCTCGAGCTCGCGCAGCTCCTCGAACGGGTCGATGCGCACGTTCGAGTCCGATCCGATGCAGAGGGGAATCGCTCGGCTGCGGATGCGCTCTGCGGGAAGGAAGCCGTCGCCGAGGTCTGCCTCGGTGGTCGGGCACGCGCAGACGACTGCGCCGGACGAGGCGAGGAGGTCGAGCTCGACGCCTTCCGCGTGGGTCGCATGCACGACCGTGGTGCGCTCGGTGAGGCAGCCGGTGCGCGCCAGCAGCTCGATCGGGCGGCAGCCGTGCTCGGCGAGGCACTCCTCGATCTCCTTCGGCTGCTCGTCGGCATGGACGTGGAGCGGCAGCTCGTGCTCGCGCGCGTACCGCCCGATCTCCTCGAGCCAGTCGGCGGGGCACGCGCGGACGGAGTGGGGGGCGACCCCGACGCGCAGCCCGGCATCCCGGAGCCCCTCGACCTGCTCGATGAATTCCGCAACCGACTCCTGGCGGAAGCGGGGGAGACCTCCGCGCGCGTAGGCGACATGGAGGAGGACGAGCTCGATCCCCGCGGCTGCCGCGGCCTCGGCTGCCGCCAGTGCTTCGACGAAGCCGAGGTAGTGGAACTCGCCCACCGCCGTGTACCCGGCGGCGAGCATCTCCTCGTAGCCCAGCCGGTAGGCGTCGCGCACGAGCTCCGGTGTCTGACGCTCCGCCTCGGCGAGCATCACCTCCCGCCACGCCCAGAAGTCACCGCCGGCCGCGCGCCCCCGCAACGACCGCTGGAACGTGTGGCTGTGCGCGTTCACGAAGCCCGGCATTCGGAGCGTGCCCGCCACGCGCGCGACGCTAGCACGGCTTAGACGACGCAAAGGTGGGTCGCTGACCGAAGGCGAGAACCCGGTCACGATTCCGGTATTGCGCACGACATAGGCTCTTCGCCGTGTCCTGGCCGGAGATTCGCCGTTCGATCCCGAACGCGCTGACGATCGCGCGGTTCGTCGCGATCCCGGTCTTCGTCTGGCTCTACCTGGAGGCGGGTGACGGTCCGGCGTGGGGGGCAGGGGTGTTCTTCGCCGCTGCTGCCCTCACCGATCAACTCGACGGCTATCTCGCGCGGCGCTGGCAGGTGGAGTCGCGGTTCGGCACGGTCGCCGACCCTCTCGCCGACCGGCTCATGATCGGGACTGCGGCGATCCTCATGCTCGCCACCGGTCGGATCCCGATTCTCGCCGCGCTCGTCATCCTCGCGCGCGACGTCGTCCTCGTCCTCGGCTACAGGATCCTGTCGCCCGGGGGCTACGACCTCGAGGTCACCTTCCTGGGCAAGACGGCGACCTGGGTCCTCTACGCCTCGCTCGGGTTCGTCCTCGTCACGGCGGAGGGAACGACCTGGCCACTCGTGCTGCTGTGGATCGGCATCGCGCTCTCCCTCGCGAGCCGGCGTGCAGTACGCCCTTCGAGCATGGCGCCAGGTGCACGGCGGAAGGGACTCTCGACCCGAGCGCGAACCTTGACCGGAGGCTGAAGTCTCAACCTGAGGTTGACCCCTTGGCTCGACTGCTGCTTTACTCAGGTGACCTTCGAGGAAAGGCGGGTCCTTGGAACCACTCCCCGATCTCCCGACACTGACGGACGACGACCTTCGCGTGATGATCCGCGACCTCGAGAAGGAGGAGGACGACATCTCCTTTCGGCGCCGCGTGCTGCACGGTCGCATCGACATCCTTCGAGCCGAGCTCGTCGCACGCCTGCGCGAGCAGGTGAGCGCGGGGGAGGCACAGCTCGCGGACGTCGGGCGCCTGAGCGAGATCCTCACGGCGAAAGCGGCTCCGACGGAAGACGAGTGAGCCACGTCTACTGCCCCGAGTGCGGCTTCCAGAACCCGGAAGCCTCGAACTACTGCGCGCGCTGCGGCGCGCTCCTGACGGCGGAGACCGGATCGGAGACGACGATGAGCTTCGACATGTCCGACGAC
Organism: uncultured Gaiellaceae bacterium; assembly: GCA_963754175.1. Lineage (GTDB taxonomy): Bacteria > Actinomycetota > Thermoleophilia > Gaiellales > Gaiellaceae > GMQP-bins7. The sequence goes on from CAVWES010000028.1 coordinate 58,659, forward strand.
GGCGAGGAGGTCGACCTCCTCGAAGCGCTCGGCATCCAGGGACCCGCGCTCGTCGTGCGCTCGGGTGGCGGCATGGCGGGACAGTCCTTCCAGCCCGCCGAGGGCCGCACGCTCATCGGACGGTCACCCGAGTGCCACGTCTTCCTCGACGACGTCACCGTCTCGCGTCGACACGCCGAGCTCACGCGCGAGGGCGAGACGTTCTCGATCCGCGACCTGGGCAGCCTCAACGGCACGTACGTGAACCGGCGGCGCATCGAGTCGACCGTCCTCGAGAACGACGACGAGGTGCAGATCGGCAAGTACCGCCTGACGTTCCTCCAGCGATGAGCACGGTCGCGACACGTCGGGAGCGGGGGGGCGCGGAGCCGCGCCCGAGGACGATCGGATCGGTCTGCGAGGAGCTGCGCGAGCAGTTCCCGGACATCTCGGTCTCGAAGATCCGCTACCTCGAGGACCAGGGGCTCATCTCGCCTCGGCGGACGCGTGGCGGGTATCGGCTGTTCGCCCCCGACGACATCGAGCGCCTCACGACGATCCTGCGTCTTCAGCGCGACGAGTTCCTGCCGCTCCGCGTGATCCGCGAGGAGCTCGACGGCCCGGGCGCAGCGAGCGATCGCACGCGCCGCAGGAACGTCGGTGTGCTCGGCCACGAGGAGGAGATCGACGAAACGGAGCTGTGCGAGCGGGCATCCGTCTCGCCGGACGTCGTGCGCCAGCTCGAGGAGTTCGGGCTTCTCGTCTCGCGCACGGAGGGCGGCGAGCGCTTCTACGGCGAGAGCGAGGCCGACATCGCCGCCGCATGCGCGCGGCTGGCTCGGTTCGGCATCGATGCGCGCCACCTCCGGACCTTCCTGACGGGCGCAGGGCGCCAGGCAGCGCTCGTGGAGCAGCTCGTCGCACCGGGACTGCGCTCGCGCAACGCCGAACGCCGGAAGCACGCGCTCGACGACCTCGACGCACTCTCGCGCGTCGCCCAGGAGCTCTCGCACCTCCTCCTCGTCCGCGACCTCAGGGCGACCGTGGAGCGCACCGCATGACACTCGACCTACGCGACCGGATACGCGACGTCCCGGACTTCCCGTCCGCGGGAATCGTCTTCAAGGACCTCATGCCGCTCATCGCCGATCCCGAGTACTTCGCCGAGTCGATCCGGCTGCTCGCGGACTGGGCGCGGCCGCGCAACCCCGACCTCATCCTCGGTGCCGAGGCACGCGGCTTCATCTTCGGAGCTGCCCTCGCGTACGAGCTCGGCGCCGGCTTCATCGCTGCGCGGAAGCCGGGGAAGCTCCCGCGCGAGACCGTCGAGGCGACGTACGCCCTCGAGTACGGCACCGACAGCCTGCAGGTCCACCGGGACGCAGTGCCCGCCGGGGCGCGCGTCATCGTGCTCGACGACGTGCTCGCGACAGGCGGAACGGCTCGAGCGAAGGTGGAGCTGGTCGAGGGCCTCGGAGGCATCGTCGCGGGCGTGCTCTTCGTCATCGAGCTCGACTTCCTGAACGGCCGCGAGCGGCTGTCGGGCTACGACGTGCACTCGCTCGTCCACTACTGAGACACGTGTCGTCCGAACGCTCTCCTACAAGGAGAGCATGGCCCCAGACGCGAACCGGCGGCGTTCACTCCCGCCAGGGATCGAACGGACGAGATCGTGTGCCGATGCCCGTTCCATGAGTGCCGCCGTGCTCACAACGGTCGCTCCAACGGCCTCGACGCGGATTCTCGCGGACGTCACCGCCCTCGCTGCTCCAGAGCGGGCTCCCAGGGAGCCGGCCCTGGAGCGTCTCGAACAGGCGATCGGCCGGGACTTCGCGGACCGCCTCGTAGCCGCGCTGAGCGAAAAGTCGGGCGATCTCCGACGCTGAACCGCCCTCCGCCGGACTGAGCGACCTCCGGAGACGGCATCGGCAGGCGCCGCGAAGCGGCGGCCGTTACGGATCTCGCGAGCCGGAGATGTCCGGTCTGCGGAAGAGTCAGCGCGCGTCGCCGCCGCGCAGGCGGACGAACAGGAAGATCGCTGCTGCCGCGACGAGCGACACGACGAAGGCGACGCCACCAGGGACTTCGATCGCGAGCGCTCCGAGCCACATGTAGAGGAAGAACACGACCGACCAGACGAACGCGAGAACACCCTGGTCGATGCTCGGGGCCCGGAGGTGCATCGCGCGCGATCCTACACATCGCGTCCCGGACCAAGAATTCACCGAGCCGGTGGCGCTTTCGTCCACTCGACCCGCTGACCGTCCGCTTCCGCGTAGAGCCTGCGAGCTGAGCTTCGACCTACTTGCGCTCCGTGCTCGGTGCAAGGGGGAACCTAGGGGACATGCCCCGACGGGTCAAGCGACCCGTTCACCGGATTGCCGCAATTTGCGCGCGATTTCTTCCGCGTCTGCCCGTCGGCTCCCGAGACGTAGGATCCCGCCGTGCGCCGCACCGTCGTCTTCAGCGTCGCGGGCGCCGCCCTCGGTCTCGCCGTCGTCCTGACGCTGCTCGGAGTGGGGGACGACCCGGCCGCGCTGACGGACGGACAGGCGCTCGTCCTGGGTGTCGTCCAGGGACTCACCGAGCTCCTTCCGATCTCGTCGTCCGGGCACCTCATTCTCGTGCCGTGGGCTGCCGACTGGACGTACCTCGAGCAGCACGACCGCTTCAACCAGACGTTCGACGTCGCGCTCCATCTCGGAACGCTCGTCGCCGTGGTTGCGTACTTCTGGAGCGACATCGTGCGGCTCGTGCGAGCGTGGATCGGTTCCGTCGGTCGCAGGCGCATGGAGACGCCCGACGAGCGTGTGGCGTGGTTCGTGCTCGTCGCGACGATTCCCGCCGGGATCGCCGGACTCCTCGGCGAGAACGTCATCGCCGACCACCTCGGCGAGCCGTGGCAGATCCTGATCCTGCTCTCCGCAGGGGCGCTGCTCCTGTACTGGGCGGATCGCTCACCACAGACGCGAGGCATGGGCGATCTCGGTCTGCGGCAGGCGGTCGTCATGGGGCTCGCGCAGGCGCTCGCGCTCGCGCCCGGCGTGTCGCGCTCGGGCATCACGATCACGGCCGGCCGCTTCATGAGGCTCGATCGAGACGGCGCTGCGCGCTTCTCGTTCTACCTCCTGATTCCGACCGTTCTCGGCGCCGTCCTCCTCAAGGGCGTCAAGGACGTGGTGCTCGGAGACCTCCCGAGCGGCTGGACGGGGCCATTCCTCGTCGGAACGCTCGCCGCGCTCGGCAGCGGCCTGCTCGCGATCGAGTGGCTGCTCGGCTACGTGCGCCGGCACACGTACGGCGTGTTCGTCGCGTATCGGCTCGTCGTGGCCGCGCTCGTTCTCGTCGCGATCGTCAGCGGTCTCCGGGACGCGACGTTCTAACGCTCGGATTCCTCGGATTGCGATGCACGATCGCTCACCTCTTGCGTCTCCACGGCCATGTAGACGGCGCCGCGCCACGCGACCCCGTCGCTTCCCATCGGCTCGATCTCGTCGTCGCGGCAGCCGAGTGAGCGGAGGTAGTCGGTTACAGCATGTCGTGGCGTGTGCGACTTCGCGTGGGAAACGACTCGATCTCCGCAGCGAATCTCGTACGTCTGCACAGGAGAGTGATACCTGCGACGCGCGTCTCGTAAACCCCGAACGACCGCCCTCGCGGGTGCACAGCCTGCACACCGGCAGGTAAAAGAGTGGTGACGATGTCAGAGGCGTCGCTGATCGTCCACGAGTGCCCCGGCTGCGGTGAGGCAATAGAGCCGGGCGAGGATTACGTGGTCGCGCGGGAACATGTGGTTGCGCCCGATTTCAGCCTGCACATGAAGGCCGTTGAGGTTGCGGCCGGAGGAACACGACGGTTCCACGTACACCATTTCCGCGGACGGCTTGGCGACCACGTCTACGAACTGGTGGACGAGCGGAGTTCGCCGTAGTCGTCCGTCAAGGCGACTCGGGCAGTCACCCGGCTCCATCTGCGATCACGGTGCGACTTGCAGTGCACGAGAATCGGCGGACTAGTGAATCTGAGGCCGAGCGAGACCGACCTTCTCGTCCTCAGCTCGGGCTGACCGCTTACTCGCGCGCCGCGACGGAGGCGTCGGAGGAAGGTGCGATATCCACGATTCTGTACGTCGCGGCGCTCACGGCTCGCGCAGTAGCGGTACCAGCGCGGCGGCGAGGCGTCGTCGCTCGCGGGCGATGCGCTCCAGGCCCGGCTTGCGTCCCTTGACATGGCAGTGCATGCGGTCGGAGACTAGCTTCGGCCGCGCGGTCTCCGGCGGGGGGCCTTCATGTCGGTGGCTCCGGCTGGTCTGTGCAGGCGTGCGCTTGGGGCGTGCGCGAAGCCAACGAAAGGAGAAGGAGATGAGACTCGCGGTTACGGGACGACGGCTCGCCGCCGCCGTTGTCGGGGTTGTGGCCGTCGGTTTGGCGGCCGGAGGGATCGCGTACGCGACGATCCCGGACTCGAGCGGCGTACTTCACGGGTGCTACAGCGCAAACGGCGCGAACGCGAAAGGTGGAGCCCAGCTCAACCTCGTCAACAGCGACCAGGCGACATGCACCAACGGGCAAACGGCGGTCACCTGGGGCCAGACAGGCCCGGCAGGGCAGACCGGGCCGACAGGGCCGACCGGGCCGCAAGGGCCGGGTGGTCCAACCGACATCTGGGACCTCAACCACTACGGCAACGGCAGTCTTTCCATAGGCGTGAACAATTCGACCCTCGTGGCCGCGATCGCTCCACCCGCGGGCACCTACTACGCCGAGGCAAGCCTCCACGGCTTCAACAGCAACGGGGCAGCGGACATCTGGTGCGAACTCCAGATTCCGGGCACGAAGGCATGGGCGCAAGGAGACGCGACCGAGGCCAATCAGAACGTGGATCTCCATCTGCAAGGCGTCGGCACGATCACCAACTCAGACACCATCAATGTCACCTGCCGGTCAAACGCGGCCGGCTCGACCGTCGAGGACTGGAACCTGGACGCGCTCAAAGTCAGCAACGTCCACTGACACCGGGGCACGCTCCTTGCGTCCGACTGGCCGCCGTCGTGGCTTCGGCTACGGCGGCGGTCCGCCTCCGCGCTGGTCTTTGTGACCGGCCTCACTTAGAAGATGCCGCAAGAACTGCGTCATTCGGCTGCCGACAACCTGTGGCGACAGTCCGGGAACCTCATGCTCGCAAAGCAACTGCTCCGTCACGAGTCGGTCGCGACGACTGAGGCGTATCTGCATCCGAGCCGCGACGATCTCACGGACGCACTCGCTCGGATTCACGACTTGCAATCGCTGATTCGCAGCGCTGAGCCGTTACGAGAGTTGAATGCACGATAATCGGCGTTATGTCAAGTTGAGGCGGATGGATTTCGGTTGTACCACTCCCCTTCCGCGCGCTAGGGTTGAGGAAGCGCTCGTCTACCTGAGGGGGTGTCGGCCATGCTGGCTATGAGCGTCCGTATGTTTCTCGTCGCCATCGTCGTGTTTGCGGTGGCCGCTCTCGCGTTCCTGATCGCCACCGCCTGACCCGGACGAGGGAAATCTCGCGCCACCCCTAGACATCGGGGCGCGAACGCGAGAGATTGTCACCTACCGCCGTACCGCGTCCCTTCCCGCGCGTGACCCAAATCGACATCGAGCACATCCTCTTGATCGAGGACATCCGGCAACTGCTGGAGCAGTCCGAGCAGATCGGCAGTGTGCGCGCGTCCGACCTCGCCGAGATCGCCGAGCTCTACGAGCTCTCCGAGCTCGAGCAGGACGCGGTTCTGCGGGAGCTCGACCAACGCTCGATCGAGATCGTCGAGCAGCCTCCCCACTCCGAGGCCGTCGTCGCGTTGACGGCGCCCGTCGAGACGACGACCGACGCGCTGCAGCTCTTCCTGCGTGAAGCGGGCCGGCACCAGCTGCTGACCGCCGCGCAGGAGGTCGAGCTCGCGAAGCGCATCGAGCGCGGCGACATGGAGGCGAAGGAGCGGATGATCCAGTCGAACCTCCGTCTCGTCGTCTCCATCGCGAAGAACTACCGGAACCAGGGCCTGCCGTTCCTCGACCTCATCCAGGAGGGCACCCTCGGGCTCATCCGCGCGGTCGAGAAGTTCGACTGGCGACGCGGCTTCAAGTTCTCGACGTACGCGACCTGGTGGATTCGGCAGGCGGTCGCACGTGCGCTCGCCGACAAGGCGCGGACGATCCGCATGCCGGTGCACATCGTCGAGCGGCTGCAGAAGATCAACCGTGCCGACCGTCAGCTCTGGACGCAGCTCGGACGCGAGCCGTCGCTCGAGGAGATCGCCGACGAGGCGTCCCTCACGGTTCAGCAGGTGCTCGAGGTGCGGGCGGCGGCACGCGCGTCGACGAGCCTCGACGCGCCGGTCGGCGACGGCGAGGACGCCGTCTTCGGCGACTTCGTCGCCGGCGACGAGCCCCTTCCCGAGGAGACCGTCGAGCTCAACCTGCGCAGTGAGGCGCTCCGCCACGCCCTGGCCTCCCTCCCCCAGCGCGAGCGCGAGGTCGTCGTGATGCGCTACGGGCTCACCGGCGCCGAGCCGCAGACGCTCGAGGAGATCGGCCGCCGGCTCGGGCTCACACGAGAGCGCGTGCGGCAGATCGAGCTCGAGTCGCTGCGCCGGCTCGCATCTCTCCGCGAGATGCAGTCGGTCGACGTCACGTAGCTACGAGCGGAGATAGAGCTCGAGCCCCGGCGCGATCGCGCGGAGCTCGCGGAGCGCACGTGCTTCGAGCTGGCGCACTCGCTCGCGCGTGATCCCGAGGTTCGTCCCGACCTCCTCGAGCGTGCGCGGGCGGACGCCGTCGAGGCCGAAACGCTCGACGACGACGCGGCGCTGGCGTGGCTGGAGCTTCCCGAGAGCGTCGAGGAGCTCGGTGGAACGCGCACGGTCCGCGGTCTCGACCTCGGGCTGCTGCGCGCTCGTGTCGGGAATCAGGTCTGCAACGCTCGAGTCGCCGTCTCCGATCGGAGTCTCGAGGCTGACGGGGTCGAGGATGAGCTCGAGCAGCTCCTGCACCCGCTCGGGCGTGATCTCGATCTCGGCAGCGATCTCCTCGAGCGACGGGTCGCGGTTCAGCTTCTGTCCGAGCAGGCGGCGTGTCTTCGTCACCTTGCGCACCTGGTCGGCGACGTGGACCGGGAGTCGGATCGTGCGGCCCTGCTCTGCGAGGGCACGCGAGATCGCCTGCTTGATCCACCAGGTCGCGTACGTCGAGAGCTTGAATCCCATCGTGTAGTCGAACTTCTCGACCGCGCGGATGAGCCCGAGGTTGCCCTCCTGGATGAGGTCGAGGAGCGGGACGTCCGCACGCGTGTAGTTGCGCGTGATGGACATCACGAGCCGCAGGTTGGACTCGATCAGCTTCCGCTTCGCCGCTTCGTCACCGGCGTCCTTGCGTCGCGCGAGCTCGCGCTCCTGCGCCGGCGTGAGCAGGCGACCGTCGCCGATCTGGCGGACGTAGAGCTTCAGCGGGTCGTCGGCGGTCGGGCCGGCGAGGCCCGGGAGCTCGCGTGGCGTCGCCGGCTCGTCCGGGACGACGGGTTGCTCGTCGTCCGTCGGGTCGAAGAGATGTTCGGCTGCGTAGCCTTCCACGGCGCTTGTATCGGCCGCGCAGTTGCCCCGCTTGAGGGATGACAGCTCCCGCGAGGGATCGGCGGGCCGATCGAGAAGCCGATTCCGTGCAACACGCAGTTCACAAACACCGTGGCACGCACGTCGTCTACGTTCTCGATGTCGTCCGATCTGCGGAGTCGAATAGAAGCCCATGTGCGGCATAGCGGGATTCAGCCTCAGCCCTGAGTCGTCCGTCGACCGGACGCTCGCCGCGCAGGCTCTGCTCGCCGGGATCGCCGAGCGGGGCGCCGATGCGGTCGGGTACGCCCACCGCGGCGACGGCAAGGTCGGCATCACGAAGCTTCGGGGCGGCGCGAGCGCCCTCCTCGACGAGCTCGACGTCCCGTCCGGCTCGACCGAGGCGCTCATCCACGTGCGCGACTTCACCAAGGGCCATCCGGAGATCGAGGGGAACAACCACCCGATCCGGCACGGCAGCGTCGTCGGCATCCACAACGGCATCATCGAGAACGACGACGCGCTGCTCGCGCGGCACCGCATCGAGCGCGCCGAGCCGCAGATGACCGTCGACTCGGAGGCGATCTTCGCGCTCATGGAGCTTCGGCGGCACGACCCGCGCGCGCTGTCCGAGATGCGCGGCGCCATGGCCGCGGCCTGGCTCGACGAGCGCGACGACACGCTGCTCTATCTCGCGCGCGGACGCCTGCGGCCGCTCTGGCTCGGCCGAACGGACGACGGCCTCTACTTCGCGTCGACACGTCGTGCGCTCACGATCGCCGCCGCGGCGCTGAAGACACGGCTCGAGGTCGCGTGAGGTGCGGGAGGGCCGCCTGCTTCACGTTTCCGCCGGACGGGTCGTTCGCGACGCCGCTTCCGGCCGGATCGGAGCTACCGCGAGGACGGCTACCTGCCGCCCGTCCGCGCTCCACGCGAGGCCGTGTCGTGCCTCGAGCGCCTCGCGGCGCTCGCCGCCTGATCAGTACGGATTGACGCAGCCGAGCGGCTCGAGTCGTCATCGCGTCGCGCGAGCACGCCGTCCGGCCCGACCTCGACGCCCTCGCTGCGCAGACGCTCGCGCACGAGGTACTGGAACGCCGTCCACGCCCCACGAGGCACGTCGAGCAGCCGGTAGACCTGCCATTCGGAGAGCAGCGTCGAATCGACCCGCCGCGCGTCCGCCCAGTCGGTCATCTTCGGCAGGCGGCCGAGCGTCCGCGCAAGCACGGCGCCCTGCTCGATCGCCCGCTCGAGACGTTCCTCACCCTGAAGGACCTCGAACCCAGCCTCGCGAAGCGCGTTCCCGAGCGATCCGAACGTGTGCGCGTACAGCGACGCGGACGGGAGCGACCGACGCCTGGCGGCGAGATCGCGTGCGGTCGGCGTCCTGCCGAGCTCCTCGCCGAGCCCGCGCAGCTGCTCGAGCAGCTCGTCGCGCGTCAGGAAGCGACGCGGGAACAGGCCGGCGGCGCGCTTCGCGGCGTTCCAGGTCCCGAAGTGCTCGATCACCGTCTGTGGATGCACGCGGGCCTGCGGATCCTGTGCGAACTCGCGCATCGTCGGAGACCGCCCCATCCGCTCGGCGGCGGCACGGAGCTCCTCGAGGATCTCCTCGTCCGAATAGCGACGACGCATGCCCGCCCGGAAGGCGGCGAGCTCGGCCTCGTCGATGCGCACGGAAGCGCGCTTGCGTGAGCGCGGACGCGCCATCTCTGCAAGCAGCTTAGAGCGTTCTACGAAATCTGCAAGCTCTCCAGAGCAGTCTCCCCTCCTCCCCGCTCGCTACGCTCGAAGCGATGGGCCTCCGCCTCGCCCTCGAGACGTCCGTCGCGCGTGCGATCGGCGGGCTCTCACGTGCCGTCGGACGCGGCGGCGGCACGACGCTGCCGGGGAAGGTCCTCTGGAAGGTGGATCCGGGTGCCGTCGATGCACTCGCGGCCCGCCTTCCCGACGGCGTCGTCGTCGTCTCGGCGACCAACGGGAAGACCACCACGACCGCCATGGCCGCGGAGATCCTCGGGGAGGGGCGTTCGCTCGCGTGGAACCGCGCCGGCGCGAACCTGCTCTCGGGGGTCGCATCCGCCCTCGTCGCCGGCCGCCGCGCGGAGCTCGGCCTGTTCGAAGTCGACGAAGGAGCGCTCCCGGAGGCGCTCGAGCGCACGAGGCCGCGGGTCGTCGCTCTCGGCAATCTCTTTCGCGACCAGCTCGATCGGTACGGCGAGCTGGAGCTCGTCGCCGAGCGCTGGCGGACGGCGGTGGCGAGCCTCCCGGCACAGACGACGCTCGTCGTGAACGCGGACGACGCCGTCGTCGCGGACCTTGCCGACGGCCGTCCCGGTGCGGTTCGGTTCGGACTCGACGATCCGCGCCACGCGCGCGCAAGGCTGCCGCACGCCGCCGACTCGAAGTACTGCGTGCGCTGCGGTGCTCCGTACGAGTTCGCGGCCGCGTACGTGGGCCATCTCGGCGACTACCGCTGCCCGAGCTGCGGGCACCGCCGGCCGGAGCTCGACATCTCGATCCGGGAGATCGAGCTCCGCGGCCTCCTCGCGTCGCGCTTTCGGCTCGTGACTCCGGAGGGCGAGGCGGACGTGGAGCTCGGCCTGCCCGGCCTCTACAACGTCTACAACGCGGCCGCCGCAGCGGGAGCCGCGCTCGCCGCGGGCGCGTCGCTTGCCGATGTCCGCACCGGGCTCGAGAGATTCAGCGCTGCGTTCGGCCGGTTCGAGCGAATCCCCGCCGGCGGCAAGTCCGTCGTCCTGCTCCTCGTGAAGAACCCGGCCGGTGCGAACGAGGTCGTGCGCACGCTCGAGACGGGCGTCCCCCCCGTGCTCGTGGTCGCCCTCAACGACGCGATCGCCGACGGCCAGGACGTGTCGTGGATCTGGGACGTCGACTTCGAGCCACTGCTCGAGCACGCGGGACTGGTGATCGCGAGCGGCGACCGCGCAGCCGAGCTCGGCCTCCGTATGGCCTACGGCGGCCTGGCGGAGGATCGGCTCGAGGTCATCCCGTCGCTCGAGCAGGCGCTCGATCGCGGGCTCGGGCTCCTCGAGGCGGGAACCGAGCTCGTCGTCCTGCCGACGTACACGGCGATGCTGGCGCTCCGCGGCATCCTCTCCGATCGCGGTGCGGTGCGACCGTACTGGGAGGAGCAACGGGCGTGAGAATCCGCGTCGGTCACCTCTACCCCGACTACCTCAACATCTACGCGGATCGAGGGAACATCGCCGTGCTCGAACGTCGCGCCGCCCTGCGCGGCCACGAGCTCCACGTCCGGGCGATCGGTGTCGGCGACCCGCTCGAGCCCGTCGGATCACGACCTCCTCTACATCGGTGGAGGCCAGGATCGCGAGCAGGCGCTCATCGCACCCGATCTCGCCGCCAAGAGCGGCGCGGTCAAGGCAGCGCACGAGCATGGCGTCGCCATGCTCGCCGTCTGCGGCGGCTACCAGCTCCTGGGCCGTGGATATCGCGGCCGCGACGGGTCGTTCATGCCGGGCGCGTCGCTCCTTCCGCACGAGACCGTCGCCGGCGAGACGCGGATGATCGGCGACGTCCTGCTCGAGTGCGAGCTCGAGCCCGGCGTGCGTCTGCCGCTGGCCGGGTTCGAGAACCACGCGGGCCGCACGCTGCTCGACCCCGGCGCCGAGCCGCTCGGCCGCGTCGTCCACGGATTCGGGAACGACGGGACGTCGGGCTTCGAGGGTTGCCGTCTCGGAAACGCCATCGGCACCTACCTCCACGGCCCGCTTCTGCCGCGGAACCCCTGGCTCGCCGACTGGCTCCTCGCGCGGGCGCTCGCGCACGCGGGCGCCGGTGCCCCGCCGACGCTCTCACCGTTGCCCGACGAGCTCGAGGCGGAGGCGTTTCGGGTCGCGGCGGAGAGGGCGAGGAGACGCGGCGGAAAAACGCGCTAGGAGCGGTATTCCTGAGGGGCACCCCTTCCCACCACCCGCTTTCAGCGTAACGCCGAAAGACGTCACGCGTGGTGCTCGGACCGTGCCGAGAGTGTGTCGAGACCGCGTTACGGGACCCACATCTCGCCGAGGTAGACCGCCGGATCGCCTGGCTGCCAACGCTGCAGGAAGCGGTTGATCGGCGGGTGGAGCGCCAGGGTGTCGAGCTCGCGCATGAGGAAGGCGCGATGTCCGCGCACGGCGTCGTCCTGCGATGCGACGTCCTCGAGCGAGCCCGTCACGTCGGCCGCGAAGATCACGTGCACGACGTGCTTGCGGTACGGGGACGCGTCGGGCGCGATCGAATCGACGATCGCAACGGGCCCCTCGAGCGGCACCTCGGCACCGTCGTCGAAGAGCCCGGTCTCCTCCGACAGCTCTCGCTGGAGCGCCCGCACGAGGCTCTCGCCGACCTGAACGCCGCCCCCCGGCAGGAGCCACACCTCGCCCTCGGCCTTCTCGTGCCGGAGAAGCAGGATGCGGCCCTGCCAGCGCAGGATGGCCGAGACGCGAATCCGAGGCTCGGGCATCGACGTCAGCTCGACGACGATCCGAATCCGCGAGCGCCGCGCTCGCTGACCGGCGAGCTCCTCGACCTCGACCATCCGAACGGCAGCGACCGGGGCAACGACGAGCTGGGCGATGCGCATCCCGGGATCCACGACGAACGCCTCGTCGCGGTCAGTGTTGATGAGCACGATCTTGATCTCGCCGCGGTAGCCAGAGTCGATGAGCCCGGGAGAGTTCACGACGCCGACGCCGTGGCGTGCGGCGAGCCCCGATCGCGGTTGTACGAACCCCGCGTATCCGTCGGGGATCTCGACGGCGATCCCGGTCGCCACCACCGCACGCTCGCCCGGCTCGAGGACGACGTGCTCGCAGGCCGCGAGATCGAATCCGGCGTCGCCCTCGTAGGCCTGGTGCGGCAGGTGTGCGTCCTCGCGGAGACGCCGGACGGCGACATCGATCACCGTGCCGAGGCCTCGTCCAGATCGTGCTCCTCCGCGACGAGGTAGCGCGCGAATCGTGCCGCCTCCGCAGCGGGGCAGTCGCGCCCGCACGCGTACGCCCTCGGGCGTATCGCGGCGCTCTGCGATCGGTGCTCCGAGGTCGTACAGCGCCGCGAGTGTGCGGCCGTCGGAGTACGGGACGAGAAGCCGAACGTCCTCGAAGCGATCCGAGAAGAGCTCTGCGATCCGCGTCTTCAACGCCTCGAGGCCCTCGCCGCTCGCCGCCGAGATGAGCTGCGCTCGGGGATATGCGTGCTCGATGCGTCGCCGCGCGAGCGGATCGAGGCGGTCGGCCTTGTTGAGGACGAGCTCCACCGGGATGTCGTCCGCGCCGATCGTGGCGAGCACGCCGGTGACTGCGGCGATCGTCTCGGCGAGCCGCTCCTCGGGCAGCGACGCGTCTGCGACGTGGAGGACGAGATCCGCGACCAACGTCTCCTCGAGCGTCGCCGCGAAGCCCTCGACGAGCTCGGTCGGCAGTCGCCGAATGAAGCCGACGGTGTCGGTCACGAGGTAGCGCTTGCCGTCGTGCTCGAACGCGCGGGTCGTCGGGTCGAGCGTCTCGAAGAGCCGGTCGTCCACGGATGCGTGCGCGCCGGTCAACGCGTTCAGGAGCGTCGACTTGCCGACGTTCGTGTAGCCGGCGAGCGCGATGGTCGGAGCGCTCGCTCCGGACTCGCTCCTTCCGTCGCGTCGACCGCTGGCCCTCGAGCGCCTGCAGTCGCCGCTTCAGGAGCGACACACGCGTGCGTGCCAGCCGACGGTCGGTCTCGAGCTGGCTCTCGCCGGGCCCTCGCGTCCCGACGCCGCCACCGAGCCGCTCGAGGTGCTTCCACATGCCACGCATGCGCGGGAGGTTGTACTCGAGCTGCGCGAGCTCGACCTGGAGCTTCCCCTCGGCGCTCCGCGCGTGCTGCGCGAAGATGTCGAGGATCAGCTGCGTGCGGTCGACCACGCGTGCTCCCAGCGCATCCTCGAGCGCGCGCTGTTGCGTCGGGCTGAGCTCGTCGTCGGCCAGCAGCACCTCCGCCGCCTCGTCGGAGTAGGCCTGCTTCAGCTCCGCGAGCTTCCCCTTCCCGACGAAGCTTCGCGGATCGGGGTGCGCCCGATGCTGCACCAGCTCCGCAACCGGGCTCACGCCCGCGGTGTGTGCCAGCTCGCGAAGCTCGCCGAGCTCGAGCTCGCCATCCGACCCTTTCGGGTAGACGCCGACGAGGAGCCCGCGCTCCGGCGCCGCCCCTGGTGCGGGATCGGGCTGGCGCGCAGTCACTGCGAGATTATGCCGCGGTACGCTGGCGCCGTGACCGGGCTCGCCGACCGCCTCGCCGCCCGGACGCTCGAGCTCGTGGACATCCCGTCCGAGAGCGGCAGCGAGAAGGCGATCCGCGAGCACCTGCTGACCCTCGTGCCGGCGAGCTGGGAGGCCGAGTACGAGGGCGACGAGGCGTTTCTCTTCGTCGGGCCGCGACGTCCCGACGCCCCGCTCGTCGTCCTCGCCGCCCACTACGACACCGTGCCTGCGCAGGGCAACCTTCCGGGGCGCATCGAGGACGGCGCGGTGCACGGGCTCGGGGCGAGCGACATGAAGGGCGGCCTCGCCGTCGCGATCGAGCTCACACGCGACCTCGAGCCGGGGTCGCCGACGTGCGACCTGGCGCTGCTCCTCTTCGGGCGCGAGGAGCTCCCGGCCGAGCACAACCCCCTCCCCGCGCTCTTCGCCGGGTCGCGTGCCGTGCACGAGACGACGCTGGCGATCGTCCTCGAGCCGACCGATCTCGAGATTCACGCAGGCTGTCTCGGGAACGTCGTCGCGCGCCTGACGTTCCACGGGACGAGCGGGCACGCCGCACGGCCGTGGCTCGCGGACAGTGCGCTCGAACACGCCGTGCGCGGGCTCGCGCCGCTCTTCGACCGCGCGCCTCGAGTGGCGGTCGTCGAGGGACTGGAGTTCCGCGAGGTCGTGTCCGTCACACGTCTCGAAGCGGGGATCGCCGACAACGTCATCCCGGGCGAGGCCACGGCGACGCTCAACCTCCGCTACCCGCCCGACCGCGAGCCGCTCGAGGCCGAGGAGTTCCTCGCCGAGCTCGTCCCCGAAGGGGCAAGCCTCGACATCGTCAGCAACGCGCCACCTGCGCGCGTCGTCGCCGACACGCCGGCCGTACGAGCGCTTCGGGCGGCAGGCGGGCTCGAGCTCGAGCCCAAGCAGGCCTGGACGAACGTCGCGGACTTCACGACGCGCGGGCTCGACGCGGTCAACTTCGGCCCGGGACACACGACGTACGCGCACCATCCCGCGGAGCGCGTCGCCGTCGACTCGCTCGTCACCGCGTACGAGGTGCTCCACCGCTTCGTCACGAGCCCGATGGGAGAAGATGCGGCGTGATGGACCTCGCGGAGCGCATCGACGGACTCTGGGAAGCGGGCGAGCTCGACCCGGAGCCCGTCGAAGAGGCGATCGCACGTCTCGACGCCGGCGAGGTGCGTGTCGTCGAGCGCGCACAGGAGGGCGGCGATTGGGTCGTCAACGAGTGGGTGAAGAAGGCGATCCTCCTCTACTTCCGCCTGCGGAAGGTCGAGCCGATGGAGATCGGCGGTCTCCACTTCCTCGACAAGATCCCGGTGAAGGCCGACTACGCCGATCGCGGTGTTCGCGTCGTGCCGCCCGGCATCGCCCGGTACGGCTCGTTCCTCTCGGAGGGCGTCGTTCTCATGCCCGGCTTCGTCAACATCGGCGCCTGGGTCGGGCCGCGGACGATGGTGGACACGTGGGCGACGGTTGGCTCGTGTGCCCACGTCGGCGCCGACGTCCACCTGTCGGGCGGCGTCGGCATCGGTGGAGTGCTCGAGCCCCCGCAGGCACGCCCGGTGGTCATCGAGGACGGTGCGTTCATCGGATCGCGTGCGGTCGTGGTCGAAGGGGTGGTCGTCGGGGAGGGTGCGGTGATCGCACCGAACGTCGTTCTGTCGGCGTCGATCCCCGTCATCGACGTCACGGGCCCCGAGCCCGTCGAGCACCGCGGCTACGTTCCACCGCGCTCCGTCGTCCTGCCCGGCACGCGGCCGAAGGAGTATCCGGCCGGGACCTACGATCTCCCGTGCGCGCTCATCGTCGGATCGCGAAGCGAGTCGACGGACCTCAAGACGTCGCTGAACGACGTCCTGCGCGAGTTCGAGATCGCGACATGAGAGACCTCGTCGAGGTCGCGCTCTTCACGGACGACGTCGACGCGGCGAGGGCGTTCTACAGCGAGCTCGTCGCGGCGGCGCCGGTCGCCGACTGGCCGGGAGGCGCGATCTTCGCGACCGGAATCGCGAAGATCCTCGTGCACGAGCGCGCGGCTGCGATGGACGGACGGCCCACCGAACGAGGACCACTTCGCGCTCTCGGTCGACGATCTGGACGAGACGTGCTCAGCGCTCATCGCGAGGGGACATGCCTTCCTCCTCGAGCCGCGCGACTATCCGTGGGGCCGGTCTGCGTATCTCCGCGATCCGGACGGTCGGCTCGTCGAGCTCGCGCAGGCGTAGGTCAGGAGATGCGCTCGGCGGTGCCGTAGAGCGTCGCACGCCCGTCCTCGAGGCGGACGCGGAGATCTCCGCCCGGGAAGTGGACGAGCACGTCGCCCTCCCCATGCGTGGCCGCGGCGACCGCAACCGCGCTCGTCCCCGAGGAGAGCGTCTCCCCCACGCCGCGCTCCCAGACTCGCGCGGTGACCTCTCCCGGTGCCTCGACGCGCGCGACCTGCACGTTCGTCCGATCGGGGAAGCGGGCGTGCGTCTCGAGCAGCGGCCCGAGATCCGCGATGCGTGACGGGTCGCCGAGCACGACCGCATGCGGGTTGCCGACCGAGACCGGCACGAACGAGACGCCGTCGACCGTCTCTTCCGGACCGACCGTGACGCCGCCGAGATCCTGCTCCAGGAGCCCGTCCTCGAGGAGGCGCGTGTGCACGACCCGGTCACCGACGACGACGTCGATCTCGGCGTCTCCCGTCTCGGCGGCGAGCCATGCCGCAGCGATTCGCGTTCCGTTCCCCGAGAGCTCCGCGCGTGATCCGTCGGGATTCCAGATCGCGATCTCGACGCGGCCGGGCGCCGTCGCGAGCACCTCGAGAACGCCGTCCGCTCCTCCTGCGAGCGTCGACGCGCGCTCCGCGTCGAGTGCTCCGCCGTCGGTCTCGACGACGACGTAGGTGTTACCGAGCGCGCGCCACGTCGAGGATCGCATCCACCACCTCTGCCGTCGCCCGGTCGGCGTCGATCACGACGAGCCCGGGGATGCGCCGCATCCATTTGCGCTGATACGCCGCGTAGCGACGTGTCCTCACGGCGATGCGCTCCTCGCGCCTTCCCGACCGGGAGGGTCGCGAGCTCGTGCGAGACCCAGCGCCTTCCCCGCCGTCGCCGAGACGGGAGACCGCACGACCGCACGGACTTCGTCCGCGACTCCATGCTCCACCATCGCCGCGGTGCGGGCGGCGATCCGGCGTTCGAGCTCCTCCGGCGGAACGTCGAGCCCGACGACGAGCGTCGGCCTGCGCAGGTGCGTCGACCAGAGCCTGTCCTCCGAGGGGACGAGCGAGGCGCCGCCCTCGGCGAGCTCGAGCGCGCGGACGACGCGCCGGCGGTCGTTGCGATGGACTGCCTCGCTCGCCGCCGGGTCGAGCTCGCGAAGCCGCGTCGTACGCCGCGTCCGGATCCGCGTCGTAGAGGCGTTCGAGACGGGTGCGAGTCGCGGACGGAGCTGCCGGCGGGATGTCCAGGTCGACGAGCGCCGCGCGGAGGTACAGACCCGTCCCGCCTGCGACGACGGCGCACCCCGTTGGTCGCCACGAGGTCGTCGATCTCGGCGTGGGCGAGCGTTGCGTACTCGCCGACGGACATCGTCTCGGAGACGTCGCGGATGGCGACGAGACGCGTCGCTCCGGGCGGGCTGGTTCGTCAGGATCGGCAGGCCGCGATAGACCTGGAGCGCGTCGGCGGAGACGACCTCGGTGCCGATGCGGTCGGCGAGAGCCTGCGCGACCTCGGACTTGCCGGAAGCCGTCGGGCCGAAGATCGCGACGACCTCGTAGCGCAATTTGGTCATGCCCCGTGGGGCACCCCGGCCCACCACCCGCTGCGATCGTAACGAGGAAAGACGTACGTGTGTGCCACGAATCGTGCCGAGAGTGTGCATTTCGCCCCCTCAGGCGGCGACGAGCGACGCCTCGCGCCCACGCAACGTCGTGGAGGTCGCGCCGTCGATGATCACGTCGACGAGCTCTCCGGCGGCAGCCGAGCCGGAGAAGTTCACCGTCGTGTTCCGCCGCGTGCGCCCTCGGCTCAGCGTCGGATCGGTTCGGCTCGATCCCTCGACGAGCACCTCCTCGACGCGCCCGACGCGCGCGGCATTCCGCTCGCGCGGCGACGTCGCTGCACCACGTCGACCAGCGCCTCGAGCCGTTCGTGCTTCACGTCGTCCGGCACCTGATCGGGAAGGGTCGCCGCTTCGGTTCCCGATCGGGGCGAGAAGATGAACGTGAACGCGCTGTCGAAGCTCACCTCGCGCACCAGCGACACGGTCTCCTCGAAGTCGTCGTCCGTCTCTCCCGGGAACCCGACGATGAGGTCGGTTCCCAGTGCGAGGTCGGGGATCGCCGAGCGGAGTCGGTCGACGAGGCCCAGGTAGCGGCTGCGGTCGTACGTGCGCCGCATTGCCTTGAGGATCCGCGACGAGCCCGACTGCGCCGGCAGGTGCGCGTGCTCGCAGACGCTCGCACACTCGGCCATCGCCGAGATGACCGGATCGCGGAAGTCCTTCGGGTGCGGGCTCGTGAACCGGATGCGCTCGATGCCCGGGACCTCGTCACACGCGCGGAGAAGCTCGCCGAAGTCCGTGCGGATCGCAGGCGCGAGGTCGCGCCCCCACGAGTTCACGTTCTGCCCGAGGAGGGTGATCTCACGGACGCCGTCGCGTGCCAGCCGCGTCACCTCGGCGACGATCTCACCGGGACGCCGGCTCTGCTCGCGGCCGCGAACCGCGGGAACGATGCAGTACGCGCACGCCGAGTTGCAGCCCATCGAGACCTGCACCCACGCCTGGAAGCGGCGCTCGCTGCGAAGCGGGAGGTCGGCCGCGAAATGCTCGTGCGTGCCGAACCGGCCGCGTGGAACGGCGTACCCGCCCGCGGCGATCCACTCGCCGAGGTGCGGGATCGAGCCCGGGCCGAAGGCGACGTCGACGAACGGATACTGCTCGAAGATCCGCTCCCGCTGGGCCTCTGCGTAGCACCCGCCGACGGCGACCACGACGTCCGGCCGCTCGCGCTTCAGCGCACCCGCGTTGCCGAGGTACGCGGCGAGACGCGTGTCCGGCTTCTCGCTGACCGTGCACGTGTTGAAGACGAGGACGTCGGCGTCGTCCGGGGCGACCGCCTCACCGAGCCCGAGCGACTCGAGCATGCCCTTGATGCGCTCGGAGTCGTGCGCGTTCATCTGGCACCCGAACGTCGTGACGTGGTACCGCCTCATCGCCGGGAGGGTATCCCGTTCTAGGACGGCGCCCAGCGAGGCAGTGACAGCGCGCCGCGCTCCGAGGCCCACACGTCGCGGTGCTCGACGACCCGCCCGTCCTCGTCGAAGCGGAGCAGCGAGACGCCCGCGAGCGTCTCGTCGTCACCCGAGGTGCTCGTGATGACCGCCCAGTACTCGACCGCGGCCCGGTCACCGTCGACGACCGGCTCGCCGTACCGGAACTCGACGTCGGCCTGCTCGGCGAATGCCCACGCGGCGTACTCACCCGGAGGTTGAGGCTCTCGGAGAGGGTGCGAGACGAAGATCGCGTCGTCCGCGTACAGGGCCGCGACGGCATCGACGTCACGCGCCGGCCAGGCGCGCGACCAGCCGTCCACCCAGCGCCCGAGCGGCTGTCCGACCGTCTACTTCGCCACCTCGATCGCGCGACTCTCGCGGATGACGATCACCTTCACCTGGCCAGGGTACTCGAGCTGGTCCTCGATCTCCCGCGCGATCTCGTGCGACAGGAGCACGGCGCCGTCGTCGTCCACCTCCGTCGGCTCGACGATGACGCGGATCTCGCGTCCTGCCTGCAGCGCGTACGCCTTCGCGACGCCGCTCTTCGCGGTCGCGATCTCCTCGAGCGCCTCGAGCCGCCGGATGTAGTTCTCCAGGCTCTCGCCTCTCGCGCCCGGCCGCGACGCGGAGATCGCGTCCGCCGTGATGAGCAGCACCGCCTCGACGGTCTGCGGCTGCACGTCGGAGTGGTGCGCCTCGATCGCGTGGACGACTCCTTCCGACTCGCCGCAGCGCCGCGCGAGCTGCGCGGAGATCAGCGCGTGCGAGCCGTCGACCTCGTGGCTGACGGCCTTGCCGATGTCGTGGAGGAGCGCTGCGCGCTTCGTCGTCTTGACGCCGGCCTTGAGCTCGGCCGCCATGATGCCCCCGAGGTGGACGACCTCGAGGGTGTGCTTGAGGACGTTCTGCCCGTAGCTCGTGCGATACCGAAGGCGTCCGAGCATGCGCACGAGCTCTTCGTGGAACTCCCCGCAGTTCGCCTCGAAGACGGCCTGCTCGCCGGCCTGCAGGACGTGCTCCTCGAGCTCCGCCTTCGCCTGGTAGTACATCTCCTCGATTCGAGCCGGATGGATGCGGCCGTCCTCGATGAGCTTGTCGAGCGTCATCCGCGCGACCTCGCGCCGCAGAGGGTCGAACGAGGAGAGCACGACCGCATGCGGCGTGTCGTCGATGATGAAGTCGACGCCGGTCAGGTGCTCGAGCGCCCGGATGTTGCGGCCCTCCCGGCCGATGATCCGCCCCTTGAGGTCGTCGGACGCGAGCTCGACGACCGTCACCGTCGCCTCGGCCGTGTGGCTCGCGGCGACGCGCTGGAGCGAGTCGGCGATGAGCGCACGGGCCCGGCGGCGCGCGTCCGAGCGAGCCTCCTCCTCCATCTGCCTCACCTCTCGCGCGAGCTCGTGGCGCACGAGGTCCTTCGAGCGGTCGAGCAGCTGCTGCCGCGCCTCGTGGACGGTCAGCCCGGAGATCTTCTCGAGCGCCGCGAGTGCGTCCCTCTGCGCGTCCCGGAGCTCCTCCTGGAGCGCCTTGACGTGGACCTCGCGATCCCCGAGGCCCTGCTCCCGCCGCTCGAGCTCCGTGAGCCGGGCGTCGACGTCGAGCTCCTTCTGCAGGACGCGCTCCTCGACCTTCGCGATCTGGACGCGGCGGTCCTGCACCTCGCTCTCGATCTCGCTGCGCAACGCGACCGCCTGCTCGCGCGCGTCGACCTGCGCCTCGCGCCGAACAGCCTCGGCCTCGCGCTGCGCGTCGGCGAGCACCCGCTCGCGCTCGTCCTGTGCGGTGCGCACCCGCGAGCGCGACCAGGCGATGAGGACGACGGACGCCGCGACCGCCCCGATGAGGATTCCGATGAGCGCTGCGCCGGCCGAGAGCATGAGGCCTCCGTTGGAGGATTCCGTTGGCCGCGGACACGTCCGCGGGTGCTCTCACCCGGCGTCGACCTGCACGGTCGCGACCGGACTCTGCCCGGACGTCTACGTCAGGTGGTGGCGCATCCTCCGGGGTCGGGCGCACTGCTCGTCCACGTACTGCTCGTGGACGCCGCTGACGCAGAGCGACCGACTGGGCTTGCTCATCGAGGGACGAAGAATCATGGGTTCAGAAAGCGCGTGCGTGCAGGAAAAACATCGAGTGAAAGCTCAGTCATCCTACCGCCTGCCCGCGGGAGCTGCGCAATGACGGCGTGCACGACGTCCTCGGGGAACCCCTTTCCCGCGAGGTAGCGGGCCGTCTTCGCGGCGCGCCACGGCGCGCGACGATCCGCTCGGCCCGGTCACGCTCGCTCTCGAGCGCCTCGAGCGCAGCGTCCACGACGGCCGTCTCGACCTCCGCCTCCCTCAGGTCGTGTCGGATGAGCGCATCTCCCGCGCCGCGTTCGGCGAGCACCGTGGCACGCGCCGGCCGCGAAGCGGCGGTCGTCGACGAGCCCCGTCCGCATCAGCGTCGCGAGCGCCTCTCGACGCTCGCTCTTCGACGAACCCGCGTCCCTCGAGGTAGGCGTCGATCTGTGCGGCGCTCCGGTCGCGATGACGCAGCCAGCCGAGCGCCGCCTCGACGGCGTCGCTCGGCCACCCCCGTGCGGCGGCTCAGCTCTCGACGGGAACCGCCTCTTCGACCTCCACCTCGACCTCGCACCACGTCCTCGGCGGACACGGCTTCGGCAGGCGCCTGCGACGGGAGCAGTCGCGCGGAGATGACCTGGTCGTCCGGCGCCTCGGCCTGGATGCGGCGCGAGGATCTGCTGGACGAGATCCGGGTTCTCGGAGAGGAAGCTCGTCGCGTTCTGCCGGCCCTGGCCGAGCCGCTCGTCGCCGAAGCTGAAGTACGACCCCGCCTTCTGGACGACCTTCTTCTCGAGCGCGACGTCGAGGACCGTCCCCTCCCAGGGGATGCCGCCGCCGTAGATGATGTCGAACTCGGCCTGCTTGAACGGAGGGGCGACCTTGTTCTTCGCGACCTTGACGCGCACGCGGTTCCCGAACGCCTCCGCGCCGTCCTTGAGCGTCTCGATCCTGCGGATGTCGAGGCGCACCGACGCGTAGAACTTCAGCGCACGTCCGCCCGGAGTCGTCTCCGGGTTGCCGAACATGACGCCGATCTTCTCGCGCAGCTGGTTCGTGAAGATGCAGATCGTGTCCGTGCGGTTGAGCGTGCCCGCGAGCTTGCGGAGCGCCTGGCTCATCAGACGGGCCTGCAGCCCGACGTGGGAGTCGCCCATCTCGCCCTCGATCTCCGCCTTCGGCACGAGCGCCGCGACCGAGTCGACCGCGACGATGTCGAGCGCCCCGGAGCGGATGAGGAGCTCCGTGATCTCGAGCGCCTGCTCGCCCGTGTCGGGCTGGGAGACGAGCAGCTGGTCGATGTCGACGCCGATCCGGCGGGCGTACTGCGGATCCATCGCGTGCTCGGCGTCGATGAAGGCGCAGATGCCGCCGCGCCGCTGCGCCTCCGCCATCACGTGGTAGACGAGCGTCGTCTTGCCCGAGGCCTCGGGGCCGAAGATCTCGACGATCCGGCCACGGGGCAGCCCGCCGATGCCGAGCGCCATGTCGAGAGCGAGCGAGCCGGTGGAGATCGCGCCGACGGAGACCTGCGGGCGATCGCTCATGCGCATGACCGAGCCCTTCCCGAACTGTCGCTCGATCTGGCCCAGTGCGACATCGAGCGCTTCCTCGCGTTTCATCTCATCCTCCCGACTTTCGACTTGCTAGCGAACACGATTCCAGGACCTCGTACCGCGCCCCTGACGGGTGCAGACGTGAAAGGAAAGCAGCGGCTCCGGACGGAGCGAACGGCCCGATGCTCCGGCACCGGAGGGTCGAGCCGCGGGCGCTCGCGGAAGCGCAGGACCGTGACGTGAGGCAGCCAGGCCGCGACGCTCCCGCTCGTAGACGCCGAGGCGCTCGAGACCGAGCTGCACGCGCTCGGCGAGGGACGTCGCTCGGCCGCTCGGATCGTCGAGGACGAGCATGCCGACCGAGCGCGTCTCGCGGTAGCGCACGGGCTCCAGCAGGAACGGCTCGGTTGCAGCCGCCTCCCGGCGGAGCACGGCCACGATCCGCTCGAGCTCGCCGCGAGGCCGCGCGCCGAGGAACGCGAGGGTGACGTGGAAGCTCTCGACGGGCCGCCCGCGCGCAAGGTGCTCCTTGCCCCAGGCCACGAGGTCGACGACGACGTCCTCCGGGAGCTCGAGCGCGAGGAAGAGCCTGATCCGGTCATCGCCCTCGACGGTACCCGGCGACGTCACGCCGATGTGTGCCGAGTCTCCAACAATCGACGCACGAGATGCAGCGACGCCGCGGTCGCACGCCCGCGGATCATCTCCCGATCGCCGGGCAGCTCGGTGCGCACCGTCTTCTCGCCGTCCGGGCCGACGGCATGGGCGAAGACGAGCCCGACGGGCTTCTCCTCCGAGCCCCCGCCCGGCCCGGCGACACCGGTGACCGCGACCCCGACGTCGGCACCGAGCCGCTCCCGGGCGCCGTGCGCCATCGCCGCGGCCGCCTCCGCGGAGACCGCTCCGTGCTCGGCGAGGACCGACGCGTGGCACGCCGAGGCCGGCTTCCTTGACCGCGTTCGCGTACGCGACGACCGAGCCCAGGAAGACCTCGCTCGCGCCGGGAACGGCCGTGAGGCGCGCGGCGACCATGCCTCCCGTGCAGGACTCCGCGGTCGCGAGCGTCAGCCCACGCTCGCGGCAGAGGCCGAGGACGATCTCGGCGATCGAGCGCTCGTCCTCCCCGAAGAGGTACCGGCCGAGCGTCGCACGCAGCGAGTCGGCGACCCGAGCGCCGTCGCTCCTGCGCGCCGGGATCGACGAACAGGTCGACGTGGATCTCGAACTCGCGGGCGCAGATCGTCACCTCGACGCCGTCGCCCTCCCCGCCCGCCGCCGCGAGCGCCTCGGCGACGGCCGACTCGGGCGTCCCGAAGAAGCGGAGCACCCGGTGCTCGCGCGCAGGCAGCTCTGCGCGAGCACGCGGCGAACAGCCTCGGTCTCGAGCGCCCTCGGCCAGAGCCGCTGGAGCTCGCGCGGCGGGCCCGGGAGGACGACGACGACCACGGCAGCCGAGATCGAGCACGAGGCCCGGTGCCGTTCCGGCGAGCCCGAGCGACAGCGAGCCCTCCGGCCGCGTCGCCTGCTTGCGCACGCCGGGCGCGAAGTCCACGTACGGCCGGCCGAGCCGGTCCGCGATCGTTCGCGAGACCGAGCCGATCTGCTCCTCGAGCTCGCTCGTCGAGAACCAGCTCCTTCCCGGCGACGCGCGCGACGAGCTCGACCGTCCGGTCGTCGTGCGTCGGGCCGAGGCCGCCCGAGACGAGGCAGAGATCCGCGTCGAATCCCTCCCGGAACGCGTGCTCGAGGTCCTCGGCGCGATCTCCGACGATCGCGATCGACGCCGGCTCGAGCCCCAGGCGCACCGCCTCGGCGGCGAGAAACGGTCCATTGCGGTCCTCCCGCTCGCCCCTGACGAGCTCGGAGCCGGTGACGACGATCGCCGCGCGCGGGCGGCTCAAGAGGTCGCCCGAGTGATCCTCTGCGACGTCACCAGGAAGGTCGTCCCCTGCGGAAGGTCGACACGGTTGCCGTTCAGCCTGACCGACGACGTTCTGCGGCTTCGCGAGCGCGAGCTGCAGGCTCCGCCCGTCGAACGACTTGTGCTGGCCCCGCTCGAGCGTCCCGCTGTACAGGAGCTTCCCGGAGGTCGACGCTTCGCGGACCTCCATCCAGGAGCTTCCCTGCGTCGCCCGCACGACGAGGCGTGCGCGTGCCCTTCGCCTTCGCGGTCGAGGTCGGCGAGCCCGACCCGGCCGTGAGCCCGGGAACCGTCTCTCCCTCCGGGCCGCCGAACTTCCAGGCGGCGATGACGAGCGCCGTGACGACTGCGATCGCGAACAGCGCGACGACGGCCATCCGCGACTCGCGCGGGCCACGCTCTCGTCGTGGCATCGGCGCGCGCCGTGCGCGCAACGGCGCGTCGTCCTCGCCGACGGTGAAGCGGGAGTTGTACTCGTCGACGAACGGCTGGCCGTCGAGGCCGAGCGCCTCCGCGTACGAGCGCAGGAAGCCGCGCACGTACGTCGGTGCCGGGAGGATGTCGAAGCGCTCGTCCTCGAGCGCGCGGAGGTACTTCGGACGGATCTTCGTCCGCTCCTCCAGCTCGGGGAAATCGATCTCCTGACGGAGACGGGCCTCGCGGAGGCTGGAGCCGATGTCGAACATGAACGCGGGATTGTAGACGGTCTGGCGTCGAACGCGCTCAGCTCGCGAGAGCCGACGTACTCGAGCAGGCCGTACACGCCGAGCGCGACGAGCGCCGACGCCGCCATGCAGAGCCCGACGATCCCGAGGACGCGGCCCGACGAGCGCGACCCGACCTCCGTCGACTGCGAGCGAGACGGATCGAACGGCGCCGCGCCGTGCGCGCGAGCAGGATCGCGACCAGTCCGAGGCCGGCGGCGACCGGGATGACGAACGCCGCGTGCAGAAGGTCGTAGCTGTCGCTGAAGCGCGTGAGGTAGATCGCCACCGGCAGCGCCGCGACGGAGGCGAGCCCCGGCGACGACCGATCCCCAGGCGGCTCGACCTCCCGACCGCACGCTACTGCTTGACGTATGGGCGGCCGATGGAAGCCGGTGGGATCGACCGGCCGATGACGCCCGCGACCGCGATGAGCGTGAGCACGTACGGCAGCGTGTTGAAGAGGAGCGGCGTGGCGCTGCCCTGGGCGAAGTACGCGGGCAGGCGGTCGCCGAGAGCGCTCGAGAACCCGAACAGCAGGCATGCAGCGTACGCGCCGAACGGCCGCCAGTTGCCGAAGATGATTGCGGCGATCGCGATGAACCCGCGCCCTCCCGTGAGGTTCTGGTCGAAGAGGCCGACATCCGCGACCGAGAGATACGCGCCACCGAGAGCAGCGAGCGCGCCGGAGGTGATGACCGCGCCGTAGCGGATTGCGTAGACCGAGATCCCGACGGTGTCAGCGGCTCGCGGGTGTTCTCCGACGGCTCTGATTCGAAGGCCGAGCGACGTCCTGAAGAGGACGACGTACGTCAGGATCAGGACGAGAAAGCTCAACCAGATCATCCAGTTCAGGTCACCGAAGACGGATTGCAGGAAGGTGCCGCCGAACTCGACTGGCCCGATGGAGACATCCGGGATGTGGCCGACGAAGTCGAGTGAGGGACTCCCCGGTGCCGATACGTCCGTCGGCGAGCCCTGATCACCGTAGAGGTCGACGAACGCGTACCCGGTGATGCCGAGGGCCAGGAAGTTTATGCCCGTGCCGACGACGATCTGGTCGGCACGCAGGTGGATGCAGAAGAAGGCGTGGACGGCGGCGAGCGCCGCCCCGGCAAGCATGGCGGCGACGAGCCCAAGCGACCAAGAGCCGAATTTGTCGGCTGCATAGAACCCGAAGAACGCCCCCATCAACATCATCCCTTCGAGGCCGATATTCACGACACCGCTTCGCTCGGAGAAGAGGCCGCCCATGGCTGCGAACGCGAGCGGCGTCGCGTAGCGAAGCGTTGCTCCGAGCAGCACCGACCAGGCGAAGACGAGGTCGAGGTTGCCGAGACCGGACTGCTGAGCTGCGATTCCGAGGCTCATGCCGATGATGGCGACGGCCACCGCCCCCCAACCGACTCGTCCCCCGCCACGTGTGATCGACGTGATGGCCGCGGCCAGCGCGAGGATCCCGAATACCGCCGGCCACCCGAATCCGCGCGCATGGATCGGGGGGAGCGCGAGCCAGCACGAGATCAGCCCGAGGGCGATTCCGAGGACGCCGATCGCGCGGGGTGTCGTCAGACGCGTCACCGGGCGAGATGCGACGGCGAGCGCGCTCACGACGCCGGCTCCGGATGGGTTGTCGGGGGCGGTGCTTCCCCACGCCTGACCTTCTTCCGCGCGTTCCAGGCGTACAGGATCAGGAGGTCGGCGCCGACGAAGAGCACGACGAGCCCCTGGATCATGAGGGTCAGGTTGCTCGCGAGCTCCGGCTTGAAGATCTCCGGGTCGAGGTTGCGCTGGGACGTTCCCGTGAGTAAGGCGCCGAAGAGGAGAGCCGCGAGGCCCGTGCCGATCGCGGTGTTCCGGCCGAGGAGGGCGACGGCGATCCCGAGGAACCCGATCGTCGACAGAGAGATCGTGCTCGCTGCGACCCGGTACTCCCAGCCGAGGACGTCCATCGAGCCGCCGATCCCTGCGAAGGCCCCGGCGATCGCCATGGCGAGGAAGTAGCTCCGCGCCGACGCTGATCCCGCCGTAGCGAGCCGCATCCGGGCTGTGCCCCACCGCGCGGACCTCGTATCCCAGCGTCGTCCTGTTGAGCACGATTGCGTAGACGACCAGGGCGGCGATGCCGAGAAAGATTCCCACGTGCGCTCCCTGGAGAACACCGAGTCCCCAGAAGGTCGGGAGCTTGCCCGAGTCCGCCACGTCCTCGGACGTCGACGTTGCGATGTTGGCGTTCAGGGGACCGTCCGAGCCGAGCAGCCATTGGCCCGTCCAGAACATGATCCAGTTCAGCATGATCGTGACCACCACCTCGTGCGCGCCCACGGTCGCCTTCAGGAAGCCGGCGATTCCCGCGAGGAACGCACCGGCGAGTGCGGCGGCCGCGATGCCCAGGACGACGTGCGGGAACTGGGCCATGCTCGCGAACGACGATCCGACCCAGACGGCGGCGAGCGAGCCCGCGATGTACTGGCCCTGACCCCCGATGTTGAAGAGCCCGCACCGGAAGGCGAACGCGACCGCGAGGCCGGTGAAGATCAGCGTGGTGGTCAGCAGAAGGGTCTGCTGCAGTGCGTACGCGTCGCGCGACTCGAGGCTGTTCGTGTCCCATGGGAACCAGACGGTCGCCTCCGTGAACGGGATGCCGATGCTGTAGTTCCCGGGATGGAAGAACCACACGAGGCCCGTCCCGTTGAAGATCGCCCGGTACGTGGAGAGCGGGTTGTGCCCCGTCGTGACGAGCACGACGAGGCCAGCGATGAGGAACGCCAGCAGTATCGTGATCAGCGGAACTACGAGTCCTCCTGCCCGCTGGAAGGCGGAGAAGCGCTCTGCGACGCTCGGGGCGTATCCGCCCGGCTCCCCCTGAGGCGGCTGCGCCGAGCCGCCTGCGGCCGGGTCGCTCACGCGGCGACCTCCTTCCCGTCCCCGCCGCCGATCATCGCGATTCCGAGTGTCTCGGCGTCGACGCCGGGGCCGAACTCGCCGACGATCCGCCCCTCGTACATGACGAGAATGCGATCGGAGAGGGACAGGATCTCTTCGAGCTCGAGGGAGACGAGCAGAATCGCACGCCCCTCATCGCGCTCGGCGACGAGGCGGCTGTGCAGGAAAGCGATGGCGCCGACGTCCAGCCCTCGCGTCGGCTGCGCGGCGATCAGGACCCTCGGATCGCGCGACACCTCTCTGGCGACGACGAGCTTCTGCTGGTTGCCGCCGGAGAGCTCCGCTGCCTTCGACGAGGGCGTCCCCCCGCGCACGTCGAACTCCGAGATGAGCTCTCGCGCGCTGGCGACCATTCGGCTCGGGCGGAGCCAGCCCAGATGCGAGTTCGGCTCGTGCCTGTAGTCGTGGAGCGACAGGTTCTCGGCGAGCGAGAAGTCGGGGATGATGCCGCGCCGTAGTCGATCCTCCGGGATGTGGCCGAGGCCGGATTCGAGCCGGTCCCGCGCGCTGCCCTTCGTTATCTCGGTGTCGACCAGCCTCACCCGGCCCTCCGTCGCGCGCCTGAGTCCGGTCAGAGCCTCGACGAGCTCCGTCTGTCCATTGCCGTCGACGCCGGCGATTCCCACGATCTCGCCGGCGCGCACGTTGAAGCTCACGCCGCGTACCGCCGGGAGACCGCGGTCGTCCTCGACCGTGAGCCCCTCGACCTCGAGGAGCGTCTCGCCCGGACTCGCCGGCTCCTTGTCCACCTGCAGAACGACCTCGCGCCCCACCATCAAGCGGGCGAGGCCCTGCTCGGTCGCCCCCTCCCGCGGCACCGTGTCGACGAGCTTCCCGCGACGGAGCACGCTGATCCGGTCGGCGATCTCGAGCACCTCGTGCAGCTTGTGGCTGATGAAGATCACCGACATTCCCTCGCGCGTCAGCGATTTCAGGATCGCGAAGAGGTCGTTCGCCTCGCCCGGTGTCAGCACCGCCGTGGGCTCGTCGAGGATGAGAATGTCGGCGCGTCGGTAGAGCGCCTTCAGGATCTCGACGCGCTGCTGCTGGCCGACCGTGATGTCCTGCACGCGGGAGTCGGGATCGATCGCGAAGTTGAAGCTCTGCGCGAGCTCACGGACGCGGCGGTCCGCGGAACGGTGATCGAGGAAGATACCCGCCGTGTTGGGCTCGGTCCCGAGCACGATGTTCTCGGCGACCGTCATCACCGGGATGAGCATGAAGTGCTGGTGCACCATCCCGATCCCGTGCTGGATGGCGTCCTGCGCCGAGTGCATCGTGATCGGCGCGCCCTTGACGAGGATCTCACCCTCGTCCGGCTTGTAGATGCCGTAGACGACGTTCATCAGCGTCGACTTACCGGCGCCGTTCTCACCCAGCAGGGCGTGGACCTCCCCGCGTCTCAGTTCCAGGTCGATCCGGTCGTTCGCGACGATCCCCGGAAAGCGCTTCGTGATGCCGCGCAGTTCCAGGACGGGCGGAGCGGCGGCCATGGTGCGCGATTCTACGACGTGCAAAGACGAGGGGGGCGCGAAGCGCCCCCCTCTGGAACTGTCCTCGACGAGCTAGAGCGTCGCCGGAGGCTTGATCTTGCCCTTGATGATGAGCGCCTTCTGGGCGTTCATCTTGGTGATGAACGCGCCGGGAACGCGCGGGCTGATCTTGCCGACGTCCTGACCCTTGTTCTTCAGGTCGAAGACGAGGTCCTTGCCAGCGCCGAGCTTGCCTGCCTTCGCGAGCTTGTAGAAGGTGTAGACGGCCGTGTCGACCCGCTTCACGCCGCTCGTCAGGATGTGCGAGCCGAGGTACGCCTGGTCGGCGTCGACGCCGATGCCCCAGACCTTCTGCTGCCTCGCGGCCTGCAACGCGCCGAGACCGCAACCGCCGGCGACCTGGAACTCCGCCTGCGAGCCCTGCGAGATGTGCTTGAGCGCGAGCTCCTTGCACTTCGGGGCGACCGAGTTGGGGAAGTCTCCCGAGTAGTCGATGAGCACCTTGAACCGCTTGTCGACCGCCTTGGCGCCGGCTTGGTAGCCCGCGATCCAGTTGTCGACCGACGGGATCTTCTTGCCGCCGACCGCGCCGAGCACGAGCTTGCCCTTCGTCTTGCCGAACGGGCCGATCTTGGCCTTCGCCATCTGGGCCGCGAGGTAACCGACGAGGAACCCGGACTGCTCCGACTTGAACGTCAGCCCGTACGCGTTCGCTCGGCTGATCGGCCAACGCAACGCGCGGGAAGTCGGTGATCGCCCACTTCATGTTCGGAAACTGCTTCGCCGCCGTGTTCGTGGCGTCGGCGAGCAGGAATCCGTTCATGACGACGGCCTTGGCACCCCACTGCGAGGCTGCAACAGCATTCGGCAGGTAGTCCGCTTCGGACGCAGACACGTACACCTTGGTCTGGATGCCGAGGTCCTTCTGAGCTTTCAAGCGCCCGATGTTGCCGAGGTGGTTGAAGCTCTTGTCGTTCAGGCCGTTGGTATCAGTGACAAACGCGGCCTGGAAGGTTCCCTGGCTCGTCGCCGCCGAGCCGACCGAGCCCGCGGCGAGTGCGGCCAGCGCCGTGATCGCCGCAGCGAGCACCACACCAGCCTTGATGGATCTGTTCCTCACGTGCCCTCCTTACGAGTAAGCCTGCCGCCCTGATTGGACGCTTGATCTAACCGCAAGTTTGGCGTCTTCACAAGTCCGTAAAGACGCCGTCAATGCGGCGGGAAGACTACCGCGCCAGCGCGCGCTCAGACCGTGTGAGGCTCGTTCTCGGAGACGAGCACGCGGCGTGGCTTGGAGCCCTCGTAGCCGGAGATGATGCCCCGCCGCTCGAGCATGTCGATCAGGCGTCCAGCGCGGGTGTATCCGACCCGTAGCCGGCGCTGGAGGAGCGAGACGGAGGCGGTCTGCGTCTGCACGACGATCTCGATCGCCTTGTCGAGCAGCGGGTCCTCGTCGGGGTCGAAGTCCCCGTCCTCGTCCGACTCCTCGTAGGCCGCCTCCGGTGCCTCGAGCAGCGACTCGTCGAGGTCCTGGCCGCGCTGCGAGCGGCACTGCTCGACGACGAGCGCGACCTCCTCCTCGCTGACGTACGCGCCCTGAAGGCGTTGCAGCCGCGACGTCCCGAGCGGCTTGAAGAGCATGTCTCCCTGGCCGAGGAGGCTCTCGGCTCCCGCGCCGTCGAGGATGACGCGCGAGTCGGTCTGGCTCGAGACGGCGAAGGCGATCCGCGAGGGCACGTTCGCCTTGATCATCCCCGTGATGACGTCGACCGACGGCCGCTGCGTCGCGAGGACGAGATGGATCCCGACCGCGCGCGACTTCTGCGCGAGCCGGATGACGCAGTCCTCGACCGCCTGCGGCGACACCATCATGAGGTCGGCGAGCTCGTCGATGACGACGAGGAGATACGGAAGCGGCGCCTCGCCACGGGCGCGGAGCGCACGGTTCGCCTCGGGAAGGCTGCGCGCGCGGACGAAGGAGAGCCGCTCGTAGCGCCGCTCCATCTCGGCGACGACGTTCATGAGCACGACCGCCGCCTCCTTCGGGCTCGACACGACCGGCGTCAGGAGGTGCGGGATCGACTCGTAGTAGCCGAGCTCGATGCGCTTCGGGTCGATGAGGATCATCCGCACCTCGTCCGGCGTCGAGCGCAGTAGCGTCGAGGTGAGGATCGTGTTGATGCAGCCCGACTTGCCCGATCCCGTCGTCCCGGCGATGAGGAGGTGCGGCATGCGGGCGAGGTCGGTCCAGATCGCGTTGCCGGAGATGTCCTTGCCGAGCCAGACCGACAGCGGGCTCGCCGTCGCCGGCAGGTCGCCGAAGATGTCGCCGAGCGTGACGAGCTTCGGCGAGAGGTTCGGGACCTCGACGCCGACGGCCTGCTTGCCCGGGATCGGCGCGAGGATCCTGATCTCGGTGGTCGCGAGCGCGTAGGAGAGATCGTCCTTCAGGCCGGCGACCTTCGACACCTTCGGTCCCGGGTGCGAGCTGGAGCTCGTACCGCGTCACCCGCGGGCCCGAGATCTGGCCCGTGACGGTCGCCTCCACGCCGAACTCCGACAGCGTGCGCACGAGCAGATCGGCGGTCTTCGCGCTCGCGTCGCCGTTCGTCGCCGGCCCGGCCGGCGATGCGCGGAGCAGCGTTCGGTCGGGAAGCCGGTACTCGGGGTGCTCGGACGACGTCTCGAAGACCGACTCGACGCTCTCGAGCTCCGGCTCGGGCTCGTCGACGAGCAGCGCCGACTCCTCGGAGTGCGCCGAGGTGCCGACGACGTCGGGGTACGCCTCGGCACCGTCGAGCAGGCGATGCTGCGTCACGATCGGCGCCGCGCGGTGCTCCGGGACGTCCACGTCCTCCTCCGTCTGCGTCTCGCTCGACGGCCACTCGAACGCACGCCGCGCGCCCGAGCCGGCGCGCTTCACGACGTGGCCGGTGCGGCGGAGAATCGCGCCGGTCGAGGCGCCCGTCACGAGCAGAAGGCCGCCGAGGAGCACGGCACCGCCGATGATCGCGGCGCCCGTCTGGCCGATCAGCGCGGCGAGCGTGCCGCCGATCGCCATCCCGATGAAGCCGCCGGAGTCCTTGCCGAGCAGCGTCATGAGCCCGAGGAAGCTCACCCCCACCCCGAGCCGGAACGGACGGACGTCGAGGAGGTCGCTCCGCGCGAGCAGCAGTCCGCCCAGGCCGAGGAGTGCGACGGGCAGGACGTACGCGGCGTCTCCGATGATCTCCGTCAGCACGTCGGCGAGCCACGAGCCGACGGCGCCGCCGTCGAGCCCGAGATAGAGGATGGCCGAGAGGACGAGACCGAGTGCGAGCAGCGCGAGGCCGAGGAGCTCGTTCTCGTGTTGCGAGCGCGAGCGTCTCGTCCGCTTCTTCACGCGCGAAGGGACGCGTGGACGAAGCGGCCGCTTCTTCCTCCGAGCAGCCATGCTCGGCCGATTCGACGTGCGACGCGCGGCTCCTCCGGTTGCCGCGCCGCGCGTACGCGTCAGCTCGGCGGCAGCCGCGACGCCGCGATGATCGCCATCGCCTCGGCGCGGTTGCCGTAGCCGCGCGTCTCCACCTTCGCCTCCTCGAGATCCTTGTAGACCTGGAAGAAGTGCTCGATCTCGTTCCGGAGCTCCGCCGGGATGTCGTGGACGTCGCTCACGCGCATCCAGGCGGTGTCCTTCAGCGGGACGCAGATGATCTTCTCGTCCGGGCCCTTCTCGTCGGCCATGTGGAACACGCCGACGACGCGGCCACGGATGCGGCAGCCGGGGAACGTCG
Source organism: uncultured Gaiellaceae bacterium (assembly GCA_963754175.1). Lineage (GTDB taxonomy): Bacteria > Actinomycetota > Thermoleophilia > Gaiellales > Gaiellaceae > GMQP-bins7. The sequence goes on from CAVWES010000028.1 coordinate 92,221, forward strand.
GCTCGCCCACGAGGACGAGCGCGTCGAGCGGGTCGCCGTCGCCGCCGATGGTGCCCTCGATGAACCCGTAGTCCGCCGGATACGCCATGGAGGTGAACAGGCGCCGATCGAGGACGATGGCACCGAGCTCCTCGTCGAGCTCGTACTTGTTCCGCGAGCCGGACGGAACCTCCACGAAGACGACGACGTGCTCGGACATGGAGTGAGGCTATCGTCCGGCCTCGTGGCAGGCGCCGCACGGGAGAAGGTCCTCGCATTCGCCCTGTCGCTGCCCGAGACCGTCGAGGAGCACCCGTGGGGCGAGGACGTCGTGAAGGTGCGCGGGAAGATCTTCGTCTTCGTCGGCGTCTCCGGCTCGAGGAGGATCTCCGTGAAGCTCGCGGAGTCGCACGCACACGCGCTGGCGATCGACGGCGCCGAGCCGACGGGGTACGGCCTCGGCAAGGCCGGATGGGTGACCGTCCCCGTGCGTGGGCCGGGCGTGTCGCTCGGCGTGCTGCGCGACTGGGTCGAGGAGAGCTACCGGATCGTCGCGCCGAAGCGGCTCGTCGCGGAGCTCGACGCGCTCAGTCGCTGAGGAGCGCGTCGATCTCGGCCGCCGTGGGCAGCGACGGCTGCGCACCGTGGCGCGAGGCGGCGAGCGCGCCCGCCGCACATGCTCGCTGCAGGGCGTCGCCGTACTCGCGTCCCTCGAGCAGCGAGACGAGGAGGCAGGCCGTGAACGCGTCGCCCGCGGCCGTGCCGTCGACCGCATCCACCGTCGGCGGCTCGGCGCGCGCGACCTCCTCTCCGTCCTCGAGCAGCAGCGCGCCCTCGGCTCCGAGCGTCACCGCGACGAGGCCGTCCCGGCGCGAGAGCTCCTCGAGCTCGTAGCGGTTGACGACGGTCAGGTCCGGGTCGACGGCGATCGGCCGGGCGGGCGCGGCGTTGAGGCAGAAGACGCCCGTCGCTGCCTCCCACGCGCTCTCGACCGCGACGTCCGGCACTTCGAGCTGGCAGAGCACGGCGTCGTGCTCGGGGAGCGCTGACGGCGCCGACGTCGGCGTTCGCACCCGGCGCGACGACGATCTGGGTCTCGCCGTCCGCGTCGACGAGGATCACGGCGATCCCGGTCGGTCCCTCCGACTCCTGGAGCTGAAGCTGCACGCCGGCCTCCCGCAGCCCTGCGAGCGCCTCCTCGGCGAACGGGATCGGAGCCGACGGCGCCGATCATCGTCACCTCCGCGCCGAGGCGAGCGCACGCCACGGCCTGGTTCGCGCCCTTTCCTCCCGGGTACCGGGCGAAGGTCGCGCCGGTGACCGTCTCTCCCGGCCTTGGGAGCCGCTCGCAGCGTGCGACGAGGTCGAGGTTGATCGACCCGACGACCGCGATCCGTAGGCTCAAGCGGCGAGTGCGCGGAGGTCGTCGACCGTCGACCCGAGCAGCGTGTCCCGCAGATCGAAGAGGCCGGCCCAGAGCGACGAGCGGTCCGGCGCGGCGTCGAGGCTCGCCGCGGTCGTGAGCCCTTCGAGCGCGCGCACCAGCACCGCGAGCTCGAGGTAGACGGCAGCGACACGGTTCGGGCAGGCACGAACACCGGCGCGATCGAGTACCGGGCGCCACTCGACGAGCTCCCCTGCCCCGGGCCCTGCGTACCACGACTTGCCCTCCGCGCGCTCGGGCTCGAGCTCGATCAGGTACTGCGACAGCGGCCGCTCGAGACCGGCGAGCGCCGTCTCGACCCGGTCGGCCGCGCGACGGAGAGCAGCCTGCCTGCCGCCAGGAGTCGCCGGCATCGCATCCCCTCTCCCCCAGCGCTCGAGGAGCCGGCAGAACGCGAGCGACGCCGCCTCGCACGCGCGGAGCTGCGCGACGAGGCGCCGCGCGGTGAGCTCGCTCGCGGCGTTGCTCTCGATCACGGAGACCCAGCCGGTGCTCATCGTGCAACCTTGGTTGTGCGATGAGCGGGGAGGGGTGTGGGGAACCGGGAGGTTCCCCACGATCTCAGGAAGAAAGGGGCACGCGGGGGAAACATGGTTTCCCCCGCGAACGCGAGCCGATGGCGAGCGTTGCTCATACCTCTATGACCACCGGGAGCACCATCGGCCGTCGCCTCGTTCGGTCGTAGACGATCTGGCCCACCGCGTCGTGGATGTGCTCCTGCAGGAGCTTGATCTCGACCACGTGCTCCGCTGCGAGCTCACGCACCACACGATCGGCTTCGAGGCGCAGCTCGTCCAGTAGGTCTTCCGAATCGACGAAGCCACGCGCGATGAGCTCGGGCGGCGCGATCTCTCCTCCGTCGGACGAGGCCAGCGTCGTCACGACGATGAGCACGCCGTCGTCCGCGAGCTTGCGCCGGTCGCGAAGGGCGACGTCCTGGACGTCGCCCACGCGCAGGCCGTCGACGAACGTGACTCCAGCGTCGACCTTGTCGACGATCCGCGCGCCGCCGCGAGCGAGCTCGACCACCGACCCGTTCTCGGCGATCAGGATGCGCTCCTCGGGGACGCCCGCGTCGCGCGCGAGCTTCGCGTGCGCCGCGAGCATCCGGTACTCGCCGTGGATCGGCATGACGTGGCGCGGCCGGAGCAGCGAGAGCATCGTCCGGAGCTCCTCCTGGCACGCGTGGCCGGAGACGTGCACCGGCGCGATCTCCTCGTGGAGCACCTCGGCGCCCGCGCGCGCGAGCTGGTTGATCGAGTCGTGGACGCGCAGCTCGTTCCCCGGCACCGGCTTCGCGGAGATGATCACGGTGTCGCCGGGCTCCACCGAGACGGCCTTGTGGTCGCCGTACGCGATCCTCGTCAGGGCCGACATCGGCTCGCCCTGGCTCCCCGTGCAGAGGACGAGCACGCGTTCGGGCGGCAGCTCGGCGGCCTCGTCGGGGTTCACGATCGCGTCCTCCGGGAACGAGACGTAGCCGAGGTTGCGCGCGATGTTGAGGTTCTTCCGCATCGAGCGCCCGACGACGACGACCTTGCGCCCGCACTCGACGGCCACGTCCGCGGCCTGCTGCATGCGGTGGATGTTCGACGCGAACGACGCGACGAGGATCTTCCCGCGTCGCAGCGGGAAGATCGCGCGGAACGCCTCGCCCGACGAGCCGCTCGGAGCCCGTGTTTCCGGGTCGCTCGGCGTTCGTCGAGTCGCCGAGGAGGAGGTCGACGCCGCGGTTGCCGATCTCGGCGAGCGTGCCGACGTCCGTCTTGAGCCCGTCGACGGGCGTGTGGTCGAGCTTCCAGTCTCCGGTGTGCACGACCCGTCCGGCGGCGGTCTCGATGACGAGCGCGGCGGAGTCCGGGATCGAGTGCGCCACGCGCACGAGCTCGACGCGGAACGGTCCGAGCTGCAGCGGCTCGTCACCGGGCTCGGCCGGGACGAGCTCCGACTTCTGTCCGAGCCCGTGCTCGTCGAGCTTGGACTTCACGAGCGCGAGCGTCAGCGGCGTCGCGATCACCGGCGTCGACGTCGACCTCCCGCAGGAGGTACGGCAGCCCGCCGACGTGGTCCTCGTGCCCGTGCGTGAGCACGACGGCGCGGACGCGGCGCCCCTCGAGGTAGCCGATGTCCGGCAGCAGGAGGTCGACACCGAGGTGCTCGTCGCGCGGGAACGCGAGACCGGCGTCCACGACGATGATCTCGTCGCCGAACTCGTAGACGGTCATGTTCTTGCCGACCTCGCCGAGGCCGCCGAGCGGAATGATCCGCAGCGTGTCGCTCATGGGCTGAGTCTACGGGCGTCGGCCCGACGAGCCAGGAGCCTAGAGCGGGAAGACGTCGACGGCGAACAGGTCGCCGTCGACGCGCTCGGCATGCAGTGCGACGTCGCCCCTGCCCTCGGCCAGGTCGTCGAGCGCGGGCACCGGGCCCGTCTCCGACTCGCCGTCGACGGTCAGCTCGCGCACGCCGCCGACGAGGCTCAGGTCGGCGGTGTCGCCCCGGACGTTCGGTAGCTCCGCGATCGAGACCGACTCGGCGACGGCGGTCCACACGTCGCCCTCGTTCTTCGCCGCGGCGCCTCGATACGGGGGTGGGACCATCTCCTCGAGCGCGTCGGCGATCGGTCCGAGGGAGCCGTCGGGCACGTCCTCGAACACGATCAACGTTCCGTCCTCGAGCGCGACGAACGTCACGGCGTCGCCGGTGAGGTCGCCGGCGTGCGTGGAGACGACGGCGTCCCACGTCCTGCCCGGCCCGACGCCCATGACTCCCGGTATCGCGCCTCCGACGGCCAGTGCCGAGAGCATCTCGTCGTGCCGTGCCATCTACGCGGGGACCGGGGCGAGCAGGCCGAGCCGCTCGAGGCAGCCGCGCACCGCGTCGCGCTCCTCGTCGGTGGCCTCGACGAGCGGAAGCCTGAGTCCGCCGACATCGTGACCGAGCAGGTTGAGCGCGCACTTGATCGCGATCGGATTCCCGACGACGCGGAGGAGGTCGATCGACGGCGCGAGCTCCTGGTCGAGCGCGCGTGCACCATCGACGTCGCCCTCGCGATAGAGGCGCACCATCTCCCTCACCTGCGGGCCGACGACGTGCGTGTGGACGCAGACGCCGCCGGTGCCGCCGACCTCGAGGAACGGGAAGACGAGATCGTCGTCGCCCGCATAGAGGTCGAGGCCGAGGTCGACGATCGCACGCGCCTGCGCGAGGTCGGGATTGGCCTGCTTCACCGCGCGAACGTTCGGAATCTCCGCGAGTTCGGCGATCGCGTCCGTCTCGAGGTTGAGCACGACGCGTCCAGGGATGTTGTAGGCGACGATCGGGCGGTCGGTCACGGACGCGATCTCCTCGAAGTGCCGGACGATCCCGCGCACCGGTGGCTTGTTGTAGTACGGCGTCACCACGAGGAAGCCGTGGACGCCGAGCTCGTGCGCCCGCGCCGTCAGGTGCACCGAGTGCGCGGTCGCGTACGTTCCCGTGCCCGCGACCACCGTCGCCCGATCGCCGACCTCGTCCACTGCGGCTTCGTACAGCTGGAAGCGCTCCTCGTCCGAGAGCGTCGGCGACTCGCCCGTCGTCCCGGTCACGACGAGCCCGTCCGAGCCGTTCGCGACCAGGTGCGCCGCGAGCGCCCGAAATGCCTGGATGTCGACCGATCCGTCCGCCTTGAATGGCGTGACGATCGCGGTCAGGATCTCGCCGAGCACGTCAGGATTCTACGAGACCGAAAGGCAGGTACCTCCATGCTCAAGGAATTCCGAGACTTCCTCATGCGTGGCAACCTCATCGAGCTCGCGGTCGCCTTCGTGCTGGGTCTCGCGTTCGCCGCGCTCGTCACGTCGTTCGTCGACGGCCTGATCATGCCGATCGTGGCGATGATCATCGGCAAGCCCGACTTCAGCGACCTCACCTTCACGATCAACGATGCCGTGTTCCGGTACGGCGCCTTCATCACGGCAGCCATCACCTTCGTGACGACTGCTGCGGCGATCTTCTTCTTCGTCGTGAAGCCGGTGAATGCGCTCAAGGCGCGCTTGACCACCCCGGCCGAGGCGGAGCTCACTGACGAGGAGCGGCGCCACCGTGAGCTGCTCGCGGCGCTCGAAGGACTGAAGCGCTAGAGGATCGCGTCGAGCCCGACGGTCAATCCCGCAGGAAGGTCACGTACCTTCTCGACCGCCCGCAGGACGCCGGGGACGAACGCTTCGCGCGAGGTCGTGTCGTGCCGAATCGTGAGCGTCTCCCCCAGTCCGCCGAAGACGACCTCCTGGTGCGCGACGAGGCCGGGCAGGCGCACGGAGTGGATCGCCGGCTCGGTCCCCATCCGCGCTGCCGTCGCCTTCGCCGTCCCGGACGGCGCATCGAGCTTCGTCTCGGCGTGCAGCTCGACGATCTCGGCACGGGGGAACACCTTCGCGGCCTCCTCGGCGAACCGCATCATCAGGGCGGCCCCGAGCGCGAAGTTCGGGGCGTGGAAGCACGGCACGCCGGCGCCGCGCGCAGCCGCGTCCACGGCCTCGATGTCGAACCCGCTCGTGCCGATCACGACTGGGAGTGCCTGCCGCGAGGCACGCATCGACGTTCGCGCCGACCGCATCCGGTCGCGTGAAGTCGATCGCGACGTCGCACCCCTCCGGCCCTGCCGAGCGCGCGTCGACGACCTCGTGCCCCGCCTCGACGAGCGCGGGCAGGAGCACCGCTCCGACCTTCCCGCCCGCGCCATACAGCGCGACCCGCATCAGGCTGCCTTCTCGAGCAGCCCGGGGTTGACGCGCTTCACCGCCTCCGTGAACCGGCTTTCGTCGGGCCCGATTCCCGCCACCGAGAGGCGCTGCGGCGCGAGCAGTGCGTCCGCGAGCTCGGCGACCTCGCCTGCGGTCACGGCCTCGAGGCGCCGCACGATCGCCTCGGGCGTCAGCAAGGGCGTCTCGGTGATGGTCGACTTCCCGAGCCGCGTCATGCGCGCGGAGGTCGACTCCAGCGACAGCAGGATGCGGCCCTTCAGGTTCTCCTTCGCCCGTGCGAGCTCGTCGGCTCGCACGTTGCCTCCGGCGATGTCCGAGAGCTCGGCGACGGCGATCTCGAGGCACTCGGCGAGGTTGTCCTCGCGCGTGCCGACGTAGACGCCGATCTGACCCGTCTCGGCGTACTGGGACGAGTAGCTGTAGACCGAATACGCCATCCCGCGCTTCTCGCGGATCTCCTGAAAGAGCCGGGACGATGCGGAGCCGCCGACGATCGCGTCCATGAGCGACGCAGCGAAGCGGCGCTCGTCGAGACGTGAGATCCCCGGTGCGCTGAGGCACACGTGGTACTGCTCCGTGTCCTTGCGCTGGAAGAGAACGCCCGGCTTGCCGTTCGCGCGCGCGGGTTTTCTCGCGGCGAGGCCCGGGACCGGAGGATGCACCGTTTCGCCTCTCCTCGAGGAGTGCGACGAGGTCCTCGTGGCGCACGTTCCCGGCCGCGGCGAGCACGACGTTTCGTCCCTGGTAGGCACGCCGGTGGTAGCCGGCGAGCGCGCGCCGTGAGACGCTCGAGATCACGTCCGCGCTGCCGATGACGGGTCGACCGAGCGGGTGCGAGCCGAAGACCGCCTCGGCCGCGATGTCGTGGACGAGGTCGTTCGGCGTGTCCTCGACCATCGCGATCTCCTCGAGGACGACTTCCCGCTCCGAGTCGACGTCGGCGAAGACCGGTCGATACACCATGTCCGCCATGACGTCGAGCGCGCGCTCGAGACGATCGTCCGGGATCCGCGAGTAGACGACGGTCGTCTCGCGCGAGGTCGCCGCGTTCAGCTCGCCGCCGAGCTCGTCGAAGATCTCCGCGATCTCCTGCGCCGAGTACCGCGACGAGCCCTTGAAGAGCAGGTGCTCGATGAAGTGCGACACGCCTGCGCGCGCGTCCGTCTCGTCGCGCGAGCCGGCGCCGATCCAGAACCCGAGCGCGACCGAACGCACGCCGGGAACGCGCTCGGAGATGACGCGCTCGCCCGTCGCGAGCTCGGTGAGCTGGTGCTTCGACACGCCGCGGGATCGTATCCCTCACTCGAGTCGTGACGGCGACGGCACGGTTTTCCTGCAAAGAGCGGTACTGGGGCTCACTTCCGAACAGTTTTCTTACCGACTGGCCGGAGATGGGCTGTAGGGTCGCGAACCGAAATCGTCGGGGGACGGGTGGCGAAGGGGGATTTCACTCCATTTGGGGTTACTCCGTCCGCGCCTGTGCCGATCATCACCAGTAGCCAAGCGGGCGCGCCAACGCCTGCGAAAACCGTCAGGAGTACCGCTGTGAACAGAAAACCAGCCGCAATGTTGTTCGTCCTGAGCCTCGCTGTCCTCGCACTCGCTCTCGTCCCGGCTGCCGGATTTGCCGCGAAGGGCGGCAACTCCAGCGGGGGAGGCGGCGGCAAGCCGGGCGGAGGCGGCGGTGGCGCTACCAGCGCGTCGGTGAGCGCGTCGCCGAACCCCGCGGCGGCCAACGGAGCCCCCGTTTGACCTCACTGGCTGTGGCTATGACATGTGGCAGCCTGCCGAGGTTCATGTCGTGCACTCGGCGGGCTACACAGAAGCGTTCATGGTCACCGTCTGGAACCCGGGTTGCCTCAACACTACGACGTTCCACACCGCTGAACCGGGCACGTACACGATCAAGGTGTACCAGTCCGAGACGGAAGGGATCGGTCCTCAAGGCATCGACGGTCCTCACCGTCGGCTAGACGTCCGAAAGAATCGGCTAGACGTCCGAAAGAAACAGACGCGTCGAAGCGAGAGGGCGGCCACCAGCCGCCCTCTCGGTGTGTTTGGTCCACGCGTCCGCAATAGAGAGGCCCCGGGGTTGCCGGGGCCTCTCTTATGGTTCGCGGAACGAGTGGCAGGTCTACGGGATCGAGATTCCCGCGTCGTTGCCGGCGAACGTCACGCTCGTGGTCTCCGTGCACACGCTCGAACTGCCGAGCTGTCCCGGATTGGTCGATGCGTAGCTGACGTTCCAGTAGTGCGTCGTCCCGTTGAGGATGCGATAGGTGTTGCTCGTCGTCGCGGGTTGCGGCGAGTTACCGGCGATCGCGATGTTCCCCGAGTCGTACTTGATGTCCGTGCGGTTCGCACACTCGGTCGCGTCGTCGTGCAGCGTGAACCTGACGTTACCCGCTAGGGCGCCGCCGCTGGTTGCGGTGATCACGACCTTGTCCTGTGGAACCACGAACTGCCTCGTCGTCATCGCCGTCGGCTGGGCGACCGTCGTGAAGCACTCGTCGCCCGCGTTCGTGAAGTCGGCCTCCGAGTACGGACTGCCTGTGGCCGGGGTGTAATGGGCCCGCCAGCAGTACTTTCCGATGGTCGTGGTGTTCGTCGTCGAATCGGACGGACACCCAGCCGCAAGACAAGTACCGGTACCAAGCGTCTTGGTGGCGCCGACCTTGTCTCCGCTTCCGACCGGACAACCTGCCGCCGTGACGGCAGCCGGCTGACACAGGAAGAAGTCGAGGGTGCCGGTCGGCGTCGGAGCCGTGCCGCCAGTAAGCGACGTGCCGGTGACGATCGCCGTGTCGCTCACTGACGCCCCGGGCAGAACGTTGGTGCCGGTCGGCGTCGCGTTGGTGTCGACCGAGACGCGGCACGTGTTGAAATTACCGAACTTGAGGTCCTTGAGCCTCGAGTCGAACGGCGTCGAGCTCCGGGTCTCGGCCATGAAGCTCGAGACGCAGCCGATGTCGGGCACGAGGCGCGTGAGGTTGATGCCGCCCTCGAAGAAGGCGCTCGTCGGGAATGTGCCCGCAGGCCCGCTCTTCGGGGTGTACGACCACGGCGCCGGCGTGCCGGCCTGGTTGACCGTCGCGCAAGCAGGATCGTTTCCGGCCAACACGGAGCGGACCCACACAATCGGACCCCGAGAACAAGAGGTTCAGAGAGCCATTCGAACCGTTCACTCCGACCCACTCGAAGACGCTGATGTTCGAGATGACGCCACCGTTCGAGAAGTTGCTCTGGACGAGCACGTCACCGATCGCATGCGTCCCACCGAACTTGAAGCCACCTCCAGCCGCGTCCGTAGTTTGGCTGATGTGGTTCTTGAAGAACCAGAAGCCGACCTGAGCGACCCGTCAACGGAGAAGCGGTCGAGGCCGAAGAAGACGACGAAGTCGCCCGGTTCGTTGTCGGCATACGGCCACCGGCTGGTATGACGTAACCAGCCGCGTACGCGTTCGTGATGTCGTCCTTGTCGAGCGGCTCGCCCGCCTTGTAGAGCCAATCGCCGAGGTCATTGTTGTCCTTGGAGCCTCCGCCCTGGAACTGATCACCTGGAGACGACGCGGAGTCCGCGAGGATGCCGGTGAACACTGCGCGGCGCTTCCGGTTGGGATCGGCGGTGTATTCCAGTATCATCACCGACCGCCCACATCTTGCGCGTTGCGGTCGAGCTGGAACAAGGTCAGGTCATGGATCGCCGACGCGCCGGAGATCCAGAAGAGCGAAACCATGATCGTGGCGAGAACGGGTAGGAGCAAAATGCGGGTCCGCTTCTTACTCCCCTTCTCACCGAGAACTCGTTCTGTCATTCCATCCTCCCACCAGTTGGGCGAGTGAGTCCCCCCTCCTCTGGGTCGACGCCGGCTCCCCCCTCGGGAGCCACCGCAGGCCCACCGCATGTACGAGAAGTAGCTTCTCCGGCGCTGGCCGAACGCCTAGCGGCGGATGCCGTAATCGATGTGCAGCAATCGCCCTACGGCGAAGGGCACATTTCCAGGGATTTCCGGCGCATGATCTGCAGCCGGAGAAGTACGAGAGGCTGGGGTATGAAGGGTTGCTGCTCGATCTTGATCGTCGACTCCGACGACGCGTCCCGCCTGACGGCGGTCCAGGTCGCGGTCCGGCTCGGCTACGACGCCCGCCCCACTCCGACGGCCGACGAGCTGCTCGAGCGACTCGGGCGGGACCGCCCCGCTCTCGCGATCGTCGAGGTCGAGCTGCCGGGGCAGGTGAACGGGCTCGAGGTGATGCGCCAGCTGCACGACGAATTCGGCGGCGACCTCCCCGTCATCCTCGTCTCGGCCGTGCGAGTCGACGCGTTCGACCGAGCCGCCGGCCTCATGCTCGGGGCAGATGACTACCTCTCGAAGCCGCTCGACGGCGGCGAGCTCCTCGCGCGCGTCAAGCGCTCGCTGCGGCGCTCGCCTCCGGTAACGAACGGCAATGGCAACGGCAACGGTCACCGAGACGATGCGAATCTCAGTCCGCGCGAGCGCCAGATCCTCTCACTCCTGGCCGAAGGGCGCACCCAGGGTCAGATCGCGACGGCGCTCGTCATCAGCTCGAAGACCGTCGCGACCCACATCCAGCACATCCTCTCGAAGCTGGGCGTC
>CAVWES010000029.1:0-52934 GCA_963754175.1 uncultured Gaiellaceae bacterium
GCATCCTCGATCAGCTCGAGGCGTCGGCCGCACGAGAAGGCTGGCGCAGGACCGCCTCCGCCGAGCGCGCGGGCTTCGACACACGCACGGCCCCTCGAAAGACCGGCGACATCTCGCGTGCACTACTTCCACGCCGAGCGCAATCAGGAGCCGCGCGGCCGATCGATCTTCGACTTCACCCGGCCGAAGGCGCTCATCTACGCGAACGCGCCGGGACGCCCGCTCGTCCTCGTGGGCGCGATGTGGAGCACGCGCGACGGCGAGCGTCGGCCCGACGCCCGCCGGCGCGATCCTCCGCTGGCACTCGCACGTCGTCTGCAAGGAGGGGAGCAAGCGCGGCCTGAAGCCTCCCGCGGGCGGCACGTGCCCGCCCGGTGCGCGTCTCACCCAGGGCGCGAGCGAGATGCTGCACGTCTGGTTCACGCGCGACCTGCGGAGCGCGTTCGCGATTCGCGCCCCTGAGCCCGAGCTGTGCGCGGCGGGCTCGCTTCCCCGCAGCTACTGCAAGCGGCCGTAGCGATCCGGCGTCAGCGGAGGTACTGCTCCCGCTCCTCGGCGGTCAGCTCGCGGCGCGTGGCAGCGAGTCGCTGGCCCGCGAGCGTCAGCAGATGGTCGATGCCGCCGCAGATGTCGCACGCGTACGTCCGTACCGTGCCGTCGACGCCTCCGGTGACGATCCGTCTTCCGCTCGGGTCGAAGGTCGCGGCCGTCGTGGTGCCCGCGTGTCCACGGAGACGCAGGATCGGTTCCCCGCCGTCCGTGCCCAGGTCCCAGAGCGCCGCCTTGTTCGCCGCCGAGATCAACCAGCGTCCGTCCTGGCTGAACTGTGCATCGTGCACGGCCGTCCTGGCCTGGTAGAGGCGGACCCGCTTCCCGGTGGCGACGTTCCAGACCCGGACGTCGTGATCGATGCTCGCTGTGGCGAGAAGCCCCCCGAAACGCGAGAAGGAAACGGAGGTCACGCGATCGCGAAATCCGCGGAGGACGGTCCGGCGACCGGCAGATCTCAAGATGACTTCTTGCCCCGAATGGTCGCGACCGACCCATCCGGGCCCACCACGCGCCGGCGCCAGATGACGCCGGGCTCGACGCTCAACTCGTCGCCCGTCGTGGGATCGAGCACATGTATGCGCTTGTCGGTCGTCGCCGACCCGCAGGCGCCCGTCGTCGCCGAACGCCACCGACACGACGGGGGCTCCGACGTCGGCGAGCTCCTCGAGGAGGGGCTGGAAGACGGCGTCCCAGAGGCGGACGGTGCCGTCCAGGCTCGACGTCACGACGGACGAGCCGACACCGCCGGTGAACGCCGCCGACGTGACCCAGTCGTCGTGGCCGGTCAGCGTGAAGAGGTGCGAGCCCGTTTTCGCATCGAAGACGCGGGCGGTGCCGTCTCGTCCGGACGTCACAACCTGCTCGCTGTCCGCGCCGAACGCAATTCCAGTCAGTGCGTTCTCGCCTCCCGGGAGGACCGACTGCAGTCCCCAGTCGGACGTTCGCCAGACGCGCGCGATGCCGTCGGAGCTCGCGCTCGCGACCAGCGTTCCGTCGGGACTGAAGGCGATCTCCGTCGGATGTCCGAATTGCCCTATCAACGAGTGGATGCGGCGTCCGCTCTGACCCGACCACACGAGGAGACGCTGATCTGCGCCGCCCGTCACCACCCGGCGGTTGTCGAAGGAGATCGCCGCAGACTCCGCACCGGGGTGCGGATATGTCTCGCGCACCCTCCCGGATGGAAGGTCGAGGAGGCGAACGCCGCCCTTCCCGATCACGAGCGCGAGTGTGCCGTCCGCCGAGATCGTGGCGCGGTCCGCGTCCTCGACGCCTGCGACGAGTCGGACGTCGCCGTCGCGCGAGACGATCCGGACGCGACCATCTGTTCCCGTGACCAGAGCCGAGCCGCGATCGGAAAACGATGCGTCGCTCGCAGGGGTCTTCGTCGATACGCGTCGCACGACGTCACCGGTCGCTGGATTCGGAGAAGATGAGGTCGCCGCTCTTGGACACGGCGACAAGCCGGTCGCCTTGCGCCCGAGCCTCGAGCAGGGGCTCGCCGGTATCGACGACGGCTCGCACGCGTGAGCCGAGCAACGCCTGGCGCAGCGAGCGCTCCGCATTGTCGCCAGGGACGAGACCCGCAGCTTCGGACGCGAGGAGAAGACTCAGCTCCGGGTCGCGTCCGAGCTCGGAGTCAGCGGTCGCGACGAGCTCGTTCGCTCGCGCATGACGAGCCTGCTGGCGCGCCTCGCTCCGTTGGGTGACCGCGTAGACCGTGACGGCTCCCATGATTGCGAGGAGCACGGCGCCGGCTCCGATGATCGCCAGCAGCTGGCGATGGCGGCGGTCGGACGCGCGTTTCTGGGCTTCGAGCTCCCGCGCGGCCTCGTGCTCGGCCCGCCACGCGAGCACCGGCTGCGCGAGCACGTCGTGGAAGATCTCGTACCGGACCTGACCGCCCTCCTCGAGGGAGCGGAGGATTCGGCGGCGCGTCAGCTGGAGGAGCACAGGCTCCACCTTCGACACCGGGACGTCGCCGAACTCGGCGAGGTCGGCGGTGTCGTGCGCGATCTTGGTCCCCGACGGTGTCACGAGGTGGTTGAAGAGCCTGGCTGCGATGTCTTTCTCGTCCTCCGTGAGCTCCGCCATGGCGCCTTCGAGATGCTCTTCGACGATGTGCTGAGCACCCCCGAGACGCTCGAGCGTCGCAGCCCGCAGCTCGCTGGAGCCCGCGGCGCGCTCCTCCTCCCAGATGCGCTGCATCACGAGCTGGAGGTACGGCGCCTCGATCCGCGCCGCCGACTCGACGCCTTCGACTGCGCCGAGCCCGCCGAGCGCAGGCTCGATCTGGCCGGCGCCCACCTCGTCGAGGACGCGCTCGACGAGCTCCGGCTCGACCGCGATCGACTCGCCCGTGAGGTCTGCGTAGCGCTCGACCGGCCGCAAGATGGCGGCACCGGCCGACCTGCGGTCGAGCCGGTCAAGACGAAGCGTGTTCGAAAACAGGCCGGGAACGCGCCCGGTGAAGCGGTCGAGCTTCGCCAGGGAGTCCTCGCGCAGCGAGATCAGCACGTTGACCCTCGCCAGCGATCCGACGACGGTGGGCAGCGCCTCCGCGAAGGACCCGGGACCGCCGTCGTCGGCGTGGTAGAGGAAGTACTCCTCGGCCTGGTCGAGGACGAGGTAGACGTCGCGTCCGGACTGCGCCTGCTCGAGCGCGGCGACGGCGGAGCCGTCGACCGCCGTTCCGGCCGCTTCGCCCACGGCCTCGGCGAGCGCGACGTTCGGGTCGTCGCTCCAGCTCGAGAAGACGACGACGATCGGCTCCTCGGGCAGCGCACGGAGCGAGCGCGCCACGGCGGCGCGCAGGAGCGACGACTTCCCCACGCCGCTCGGCCCGTACAGGACGGTGAGCCGAGACGCGATGAGGTTCGCGACGACGATCTCCGTCTCGCGTTCGCGCCCGAAGAAGAGAAGAGCGTCGAGCTCGGTGTCCTCGAAGGCGTTGAGGCCCTTGTACGGGGACTCGGGCTGCTCGCTCATGCCGCTTCGAGCCGCCGCTCGAGCAGCTCGACGTAGGACGTCGGCTCGACGTCGAGCGGCGTGACCTCGTACCTCCGCCAGAAGGCCTGAGCCAGAGGGCTCAGCGAGCTCTGTACGGCCCAGGAGCGGTAGCCCACGGGCCGCTCGCCCCAGATGCGGTTGAGGATGAGCCTCAGGTTCCAGTCGGCCATGTCGTAGCCGAGGAAGAGGAAGTGGCTCCGGCGCAGCCTCGCGGCGAGCGCGACGGGCACGACCGCGGTCAGCTCCGAGTGGCCGAGGTAGTCGATGTAGTCGTCCTCCGTGATCACGAAGCTCTCCCATTCGCGCTCGGGGAGAGGGTCGACGGCGCCGTGCAGCTTCAGCAGGATCGTGCGCCGGTCGAGACTCAGTTCCGTCGCGTACGTGTTGGGGACGTCGATCGGTCGGGGCGGCTCGCCTGGGGGTCTGTGCCAGAAGCGCCCGCGATGCGTGCCGGTTGCGACGTACGAGACGATGTCGAGCTCCTCGCCCACCTCCTCGAAGGCGCGCTCGAGCGCGAGGTCGTAGTTGGTGGTGACGATGAGCTGGTGAGGCGCACCGCGCTCGCGGAGCAAGGCCGGTAGACGCGCGAGGAACCGATGAAGCGGGCTCGGCTCGACGGCCGCTTCGAACCGCGTGTGGAGCTCGTCGTAGAGCGGCCCTGACCCCTGCATCGTCGCGACGTACTGGGAGATGCGGGTGAGATCGACCGGCCGATCGTCCGGCACCGAGAACGCCTTGGCGAGGTGCTCCGCGAGGTCGCCCGCGCCGTCGAGACCGATCACGGGCACGACCCGGCCGGCGAGCATGGCCTTGACGATCTCGCCTTCCTCGTCCGTGGGAACCGGCGCGTCGGACACGGCAAGCCCCGCCTCGTGGCGGAGAATCTCCGACTGGAGTCGCTTGAGCTCTGGGCCGGGCTCGATCCCGAGCTCGTCGACGAAGCGGGCGCGTGCATCCTGGTACACCTCCAGGGCTTCTGCCTGCCGGCCCGCACGATACAGCGCGAGCATCAACTGTCTCCGGAACGTCTCGCGCAGCGGGTGGTCGCGGACGAGCGACTCGAGCTCGCTCGTCACGTCGCCGTGTCGTCCGAGCTCGAGATCGGCGTCGATCCTCTCCTCGATGACGACGAGCCGCAGCTCGTCGAGCCTCCGAATCTCCGCCTGCGCGAAGTCGTCGAAGGCGAACTCGGCGAGCGCAGGACCGCGCCAGAGCGCGAGCGCGGCCTGCAGCCGCTCGCGCCGCTCGTCCGCCGGGAGGCGCCTGCCTTCGAGGAGCGTCCGCTCGACGCGGCGTGCGTCGATCTGATCCGGGCTCACGCTGAGGACGTATCCGGGCGCACGGGTCTCGAGGACGTCCGCGCCCAGCGCGCGGCGCAAGCGGCCGACGGCGTTCTGCAGCGAGGCGGTGGCCGTCTTCGGCGCCTCCTCCCCCCACAGGAGATCGATGAGCCGGTCGGTCGCAACGACCCGCCCAGCCTCGAGCACGAGAATCGCGAGGAGCCCGCGCTGCTTGGGCCCCCCGAGCGCGACGTGCCCGGTCTCGTCGGAGACCTCGAGCGGTCCGAGTATCCGGAATTCGAGCGTCACGCGCGACCTTAGAACGCCGGGCTGGGCTGTGTCCAGCATCCGGGACACAGATCACTCGAACGCGCTCAAGACCCGCTCAAAGCCCGGTTAGCGAGCTGTTGGTCGCCCGTTGCCGGCCGGTTGGAGGCCCCTCCGACCGTGCCGGCCATGACCACTTCGCGCATCACCTCAACCCTGGCGGCGATCGCCGCTGTGACGTTCGTCCTCGGCGGGCGTCGGCCCGACTCAGGCCGCACACGCCACGGTCGCCCGCAAGGCGCAGGCACACGACGGCACACGCGCGGCCACGACGGAGAAGTACGCGTACGCCTGGCCGGTCAAGCCGTTCCGTCAGCAGCATCCCGTTCGCGGCTTCTTCGGCGACCCCCGCATCGCGAACGACGGCGAGTCGCGCCAGTTCCACTTCGGCATCGACATCTCCGCCCCGAACGGCACGGCCGTCTACGCGACGCTCACGGGCACGGCCTCCATTCACCCGCTCCACGAGACGACGATCCTGATCGACGGAAACGAGGGAGTCGAGTTCAGCTACTGGCACGTCGTCCCGTCCGTGCGGAGCGGACAGCGTGTCGTCGCCTACCGCACCGTCATCGGCCACATCGAGGAGCCGTACGGGCACGTGCACTTCTCGGAAGCGCGCCGAGGCCGCTACCTCAACCCACTGCGGCCTGGCGCGCTGGGCCCGTACGAGGACAGCACGCGACCGACGACGCGCTCCGTGGGCGTCGTTGCCGGGGCACTCGTCGCAGAGGCCTACGACGAGACCCCGCTCGCCGTCCCGCGCCCGTGGCAGGACCTCCCCGTCATGCCCGCGCTCGTGCGGTGGCGACTGCTCGATGAGCGCGGCGACGTCGTTCGCGGCTGGGAGACGGTGGTCGACTTCCGACTCACGATCCCACCCGCCTCCGCGTTCGACGAGATCTGGGCACAGGGGACGACGCAGAACCACGTCCGTGCCGCGGGCCACTACCGCCTCGTGCTCACGCGCTCGCTTGCCGACCTACGAGGAGGCCTGCACCTGGCCGAGCTCGCAGTCTCGGACAGCCGCGGCAACGCGTCGCGCGCCCGCTTCCCGATCGGCTTGAGCACTCCTTGAGCGACGTCGTGGACGCTGCCGACATGTTGGAGCCGTCGAACGCGGACAAGCTCATGGAGGAGGTCGGCCGCTACCTCGCGGCGGTCGATCTCTTCCGCGAGCTCGCCTGCGAGCCGAAGTGGCGTGCGGAGCTCGCGATGGAAGATCGGCAGCCGACGGGGATGGTCGCCACGGCCAGCGCGCTCGACGTCGAACAGCTGCACTGACACGCGTCGCCGCGATCGCTCGCTGCCGAGTCGTGCCCAGCTTGAGCCGATCTTGAGCGCCGTCTCGCAGCATCCGGCCAACCGAACGAAGGAGGAGGTCCATGTCGATCGTACGGACGATGCTCGCGATGATGATGGCGATCGTTCTCTTTGCATCGCTCGCGGCGTTGGCAATCGCAAGCCCACCGAACGGGAATCCAGCGGGAGGCTGCGGGCAAGGGCCACCGCCGGGAGTCGGCGGCGGGCCGCCGGGCGGACAGTACGGGCCACCCGGCGGACAGTACGGAGGCCCGCCGAATCCGCCGGTACCGCCCAGCCGCCGAGCCCGCCGGGGCACCAGTACGGATCCCCGGGGAGCCAGTACGGCGGCCCGGGTGGAAACAACGGGACGCCGGGAGGGCCGAACGGATGCCCGCCGGGCGGTCAGTACCAGTACGGACCATGAGCCAATCGGCCGTCGGCCTCCAGGGTCTCGTCCGATGGCACCGCGTGGCCGCCGACCAACGGTCGGCGGCCTGCGCGCTCGGGTTCGGGGCGGTCGTGCTCCTCGCTTTCAGCGACGGCGGCTACTACGCGAGCACGTGGGGCTGGGCTGGGCTCGCCCTCGGTGCCGTTGCCGGCATCCAGCTCCTGCTTCGTCGAGCCGCCGTTCCGACGCGGCTAGGACTACATGCACTCGCTGCGCTGGGGTGTCTCGGCGCGTGGATGCTGCTCTCGGCGTCGTGGGGCATGGACGGCACGGAGGCGACCCGCGAGGCGGAGCGCTGCGCCGTCTACGTCGCCGGGCTCGCTGCTCTTCTCTTGATCGCGCGCCCTTCGACGAGTCGCGCGCTTCTGGTCGGCGTCCTCGCTGGAGCCGCGACCCTCGCGCTCTTCGCGCTCGGGGAGCGCATCCTCGTTACGCCCGCGCTCGATCCGTACCAGGGATCGCTGCTCAAGGAGCCCGTCGGGTACGCGAACGCCCTCGGGATGCTCATGGCGCTCGGGCTCGTCCTGGCTGTCGGCCTGATGCTCGAGGAGACCGCTCCTGTCAAGCGCTTCGCGCTCGCCGGAGCCGCGGGAGTCTCGGCAGTCGCGCTTCTGCTCACGTCGAGCCGTGGCGCCTGGCTTGCGGCCTTCGTCGGCCTCGGCGTCCTCCTCGCGTATCGCATGCGGTCAGCGCGCGCCGTCGCTGCTATCGCCGTGACTGCGGCGATAGCGGCACTCGTCGTCGCCCCGCGCGTCTCCTTCGGCGATCGGCCCGCGTACTGGCGCGTGGCGATCTCGGACGCATCGGATCACGCCCTGCTCGGGTCGGGCGCCGGCAGCTTCGACGACGTCTGGCTCGAGCGACGGCCGAAGCCCGCGTACGTCCGAGATGCACACAGCCTCTATCTCGAGACCGCCGCCGAGCTCGGAGTCGTCGGTCTGGCGCTCCTCCTCTGTGCGCTCGCGGCGCCGGTCGTGGCAGCTGTGGGTGCGGGTGACCGCCCGGGCGTCGTCGCGACGGCGGCGGCGGCGTACTCGGTCTTCCTCGTCCACGCGGCCCTGGACTGGGATTGGGAGATGCCCGTGACGACGATCGCCGGACTTGCGTGCGGCGCCGCGTTGCTCGCAGGACCGCGTGGCTTGAGCCGATCTTGAGCGCCGCTTGGGACGCTCCCCTCGATGAACGAGCAGCTCGCTATCGACCGCAAAGGTGCTGGCTGGCGGGTCGAGACGAGCACGCACTGACCACACGATCGGGGGTCTCTCGATGACAGCTCAACGAATCGTCAACGTCGCCTGGCCCGTCGTCCTGCTCTGCGCGATCGCGGCACTGGTCTCCGCCGGTGCGGCTCCCGCGGACCCACCTGCGGCGGTCGGAGACCGCATCGACGTCCACCGCGGGACGCCGACCACGTTCCCGGCGGGTCGGCCCTTCCACATCCGGCACGGGTGGGGAATCGGCGCGACGGATGTCCCGGAGCAGGCAGGTCTCTGGAGGTTTCGGCTCGAGCTGGACGGCGTCACGCGCCCGGCCGACTTCGTCACTCGAAGCACCGATCCCGCTCCGACGACGACCTTCGACTACCCGGTTCTCAACCGCGGCTGGGTTTTCAACTTCCCTGCGGGGATGCGCGGGGTACACACGTTCACGGGGCACTGGATCGGCCCGTGTCGCCTAGCCGCTCAGGGAGGCACGTACACAAGCCGATGCGACACGCCCAACGCACCCGTCGACGTCCTCACTCGATCGGTGACCGTCGACTTCCAGCGGCAGAACCTCGCGCTCGGGAAGCCGGTGACGGCGTCCGGCGAGTACCCGGGGAACCTCGCATCGCTCGCGGTCGACGGCGACTGGTGGTCGTATTGGAGCTCCGGCAACTTCCCGCCGGCCTGGATCGAGGTCGACCTCGGCGCGGTACAGACCATCGGTGAGATCGACCTCGGAATCACGCAGCTCCCCGACTGCGCGACCGCTCATCGAGTGTCCGGCCGAGCGACGACGTCGGAGGAGTACGGCGTCTTGAGCGAGTTCAGTGCCTTCACCGTCGATCAGCAGATCCTGCGCTACGTCGCCGCCACGCCGACGCACGTGCGCTACATCAGAGTCGAAACGACGAGCAGCTGCTCGTGGGTGGGGTGGCGCGAGATCGCCGTCTACGCGCCGAACAGCTAGCGATCACGCACGTAGGCACACGAGCACCGCCAGCACGCGGCGGTGCTCGTCCGGCGCCGGCAGGAAGCCGAGCTTCCAGAAGATCGAGTTGACGTGGCTCTCAACAGTCTTGGGGCTCGGCCCGCACCTCGGCCGCGCACTCGCGCTCACGCTGCTCGTGCGCTCACTTTCGTGCTGAGCAAGCGCTTCGCGTTCCGGCTCAGCCCGGACGTCGCGTAGCGAATTTCCCTAGTCCTCACCGCTTCAAGATCATGATTTCTCTGACGATAAATCGGATCTATTCCGAGGTCGAATAGATCGTGACATTTCAACATCCGACGCATGGAACTCTAGCGTCGGAATTGCAAGACGATTAGTGACTCGTTAGCCGCTTGTGGTTGGGCGGTTAGGGGTCGGATCGAGCGTGACCGGTGCACACACGAATCCCGAGAGGAGGGAACCATGCGCCAGGTCACCTCACTGCACCGCACGCTCGTCGTGCTCGCAGTCGGTCTGCTCGCACTCGCAGCTCCGCTCGTCGCATACGCCGACGGCGGCCTGCCTACGGGTCACTGAGCGACCGTCATCCGATGGAGCGAAGGGCCCGCTCACGGGCCCTTCGCTATGCAACGACCTCGATGTGGAGCAGATCTCGCGCCCGTGCCGCGGCTACGACGTTCCCTTTCAGCTCGAACAATGCGATCGCCTCGCGAATCGCTGTCTCGGCCTCGCCTTCGAGATCCGCCAGACGCAGCACAGCGGCGCGCGCCAATCGCGTGGATGCGATCACGTTCAGCCCGTCGGTGTCGTCGGCAAGCCGTACGGCAGCGTTTGCGAGCTGAAGCGCATCGGACAGCGAGCCCTTTCGCGCACGAAGCTTCGCCTCGACGGGTAGGAGGAGCAGCTCCTCGCTCGTGTCATCGCTCGCAATGTTCGCCCGCGATACAGCCGCCCAGTGCTCGGCATCGTCCAAGCGCCCCTGTCTGTACAAGGTCTCCGCGAGCTTCGCGGCCCTGGCTGCCAGCGTGATGGGATTTCGAACGCGCTCGAGGTACTCGCACTGATCCCGAAGCGTCGCCTCAGCCGCCTCGAGGTCGCCGGCCAGGAGCTCCACGTCCGACCGCGCGGCTCCGCAAAAGATTGCTACCGCGGCGAACGCGCCGAGCTCGGTGAGCTCGTACTCAGCCTCGTCGATGAATTCCCGCGCTGCTTGCGAACTCGCCGAGTCTGGGCATGGAGACCCCCGACGAGCGGGAGGATGGACGCCCGTCCGAAGATGCCAATCGTCTCGTCGGCGCTCAGCGCGGTACAGCGGGAGATTCCCAAGGGCACCGGAGTCGGCCCCCAGTAGATGGCGCCCGCAATCTGGCCGAGGCACGTGGCGGTTGGAAACGCCGTCCGCCGGTAGTACGCGAGTGCGCGTTCCTCGGCGTCTTCCCATGCAGCGTGATGTCCGCGCATGCCACCAACGACGTATCCCGTCAGCATCCAGGCCCTCGCGAGCGATCTGTCGTCCTCGAAGGCCTCGAACGCCGGAATCGCTCCCTCGGCGACTGCAAGCAGCTCCGTCGCCGCGCCCTCCGGCTCGATCATGAGGCGCGCGTAAGCAGCTTCGACCGTCGCCCGCAGCTCGACGCGGCGATGACCGTACGCCGCAGCACTCGCCGCCGCCTCGTGGAATTGTGTGTTGCAGGCATCCATGTCGCCCACGCTCATGTACGCGATCCCGAGCTCGCACATCAGCTCGTACGCGCGATTCGTCATCAAGCGGAAGCAAGCGCACGGCACGGTCGAGGAGGCTGATCGTCGCCGGCATGTCGCCACGCTTGATGGCCCGAATTCCGGCGTCGCCGAGACGCGTCCCCCCGTCCTCGCCAAGCCGCTCCGTCCGGCGGTCGCTCTCCCCGAGCTCCGTCCGCAACGTGTGCGCCTGCTCGAGGTGGTAGCCGACGAACTCGTCGAGCTCGGCGAGCTCCGGCGACGTCTGCGTCGAGGCGGTCGGCGAAGCGCTCGTGCAGCTCCGCGCGCAGCCGCTTCGGCGCCGAGCGGTAGACGGCCTCCTGCACGAGCACGTGGCGGAAGCCGAACAGCGCCGTCCCCGCGCGGCCGCACGAAGCCGCGATCCGGCGAGCGACTCGCAGGTGCGCGTCGGCCGTCGGCGCGGCGTCCGGCATCCAGCAGCGCGACGACGTCGTCCGCCGCTGAACTCCTTCCCGACGACCGCCCCGCGCTCGAGCACCGCGCGCTCGCCGGGGCCGAGCCGGTCGAGGCGCGCGGCGAGCAGCGCCTGGATCGTCTCCGGTAGCGGGCGCTCGGCGAGGCCGCCCTCGAGCGCGAGCGCGAGGAGCTGCTCGAGGAAGAGCGGGTTCCCCTCCGCGGTCTCGACGATGCGGGCGCGCTGATCCGACTCGAGCACCGTGCCGCCCAGACCATCGAGCAGCGCGTCGGTCTCCTCGCCGGAGAGCGCGTCGAGCATGATCCGATCCGCGTTCGCCCGTCCTTCGAGGAACGCGGCGCGATCCTCGAGCAGCTCCTCGCGCGCGAGGCAGACGACGGAGATCGGTCCCGTCCCCTTGTCCGCGAGATGCTCGACGAGCTCGAGGAACGTCGGCTCGGCCCAGTGGACGTCGTCGAAGACGAGGACGAGCGGCCGCTCCGCGCGCGCTCGCCTCGCAGAACTGGCGGAAGAGCCAGGCGAGCTCGGGCGCGGGAGGCGGCGTCTCGGCGTCGAGCGCGGCGAGGACCGCGTCGCGCTCGGCGCTCTCGTCCGCCTGCTCGAGCACCTCGCGAAGCGGCCAGTACGTGATGCCCTCCCCGTAGGAGAGGCAGCGGCCCCAGAGCGTCGTGACGCCCTTCGCGCGGCGGGTCAGCTCGGCGGCGAGCCGCGACTTCCCGACGCCCGGCGATCCGACGACGACAGCGACGCGCACGGCCGCGCCGTCGACCGAGCGCTTGAGCGTTCGGCGGAGCGCGGCGAGCTCGCGCTTGCGCCCGACGAGGCGCGCGTCCTGGCGCTGCTCGAATGCGGGCGCGACCGGGCGCGAGCTCGAGCAGGCGATACGCCTGAGCACCGGGTCGCGCTTGCCCTTGATCTCGAGCGGCCCGAGCGGCTCGAGCGTCGCGACGTGGTCGATCAGGCGACCCGCGAGCTCGCCGACGACGATCGTGTCCGCGTCGGCCGCTGCCTCGAGCTTCGCCGCGATCCCGACGGCCTCGCCGGTGACGAGGCGCTGCCGCGCATCCGTCGGCGTCGCGACGACCTCGCCGGTCTCGATCCCGATGCGGATCTCGAGTCCGACCTCGTGCTGCTGACGCGAGCTGCTCGTTGAGCGCCGCGATCCCGACGCGGATGTCGAGCGCGGCGCGCGCGGCTCGGAGCGCGTCGTCCTCGTGCGAGACGGGGATGCCGAAGGCGGCCATGACCGCGTCGCCCGCGTACTTCTCCACGGTGCCGCCGTGTCGCGTGATCGCCGCCGACACCGTCTCGAAGTAGCTCTGCAGAACGCGCCCGAGCGCCTCCGGGTCGAGGGCGTCCGCGAGCGCCATCGACTCGACGACGTCGACGAAGAGGATCGTGACGAGCCGCCGGAACTGCATCGCCGGCCGCGCGAGCGGTGTCTCCTCGAGCAGGAGCGACTCGTCCTGGCGGAGGATCGCGGCCTCGAGCTCGCGGAGCTCCGGGCCGGGGTCGATGCCGAGCTCCTCGACGAGGGTCTCGCGCGCGGTGCGGTAGGCGGCGAGCGCGTCGGCCTGCCTGCCGGAGCGGTAGAGCGCGAGCATGAGCTGCGCGCGCGGCCGCTCGCGGAGTGGCTGCGCGGCGACGAGCGCCTCGAGCTCGGAGACGAGCTCCGCGTGGCGCCCGAGCGCGAGGTCGGCCTCGATCCGCTCCTCGAGCGTGACGGTGCGCAGCTCCTCGAGCCGGGCGATCTCGGTCTGCGCGAACGGCTCGTAGAGGAAGTCGGCGAGCGCCGGGCCGCGCCAGAGCGCGAGCGCCGTCGCGCAGCGCGCCCTCGGCGGCAGTCGGGATCGCCTCCCTCGAGCGCCGCCCGTCCCTCCTGCGTGAGACGGACGAAGCGGTGGACGTCGACGCGGTCGGGCTCGAGCTCGAGCTCGTAGCCCGGCGCGCGCGTCGCGATGACCGGGCCGAGCGCCTTGCGGAGCTGCGAGACGTAGACCTGGACGGCGTGCGCCGCCGTGTCGGGAGGCTCGCCGGGCCAGAGCGCCTCGACGAGCCGGTCGACGGAGACGACGCGGCCGGGCTCGAGCGCGAGCACCGCGAGGAGCGCGCGCGGCTTCGGCCCGCCGAGCGCGACGGGCACGCCGTCCCGGTCAGCCTCGATCGGGCCGAGGAGGCGTACCTCGAGCTCTGGGGTGCCTGCCCCGCTCGCTCCGTCCATGCAGTCGTCCCCTCGATCTGGTGTGCGCTCGCACTTTCTCACGGTCGCGGAGCCGATTTCCATCCCGCTTTGAGCCGTTCTTGAGAGGCCGCGCCGCACGCTGCGGCCATGCGAAATCCACGACCAAGGAGGTTCTCATGGCTGCCCTCGTCGTCACCGTCTCGCCCGCGAACGGAATGGGAGACCGGGAGAGGCGGATCGGGATCTTCCCGGGGGGAGCGACGCCGACGATGTACCCGGCCGAGCACGCCGTTCTGGGTGGGCTACGGATTCGCGGCCGATCCGGAGGGTGGATCGGCCCTCGACGAGCCGAGCACGCGGTTCGAGCTCGACGTGGACGGAGAGCCCGTCTCGATGCTCACCGAGGTGCACACGGACGCCGGACTACCGGTGCGGAAGACGAACATCGCCGAGTTTCCCGACGGGTCTTCCCGTCGGCTGGCACGACTTCACCGGGCGCTGGTACGACGGCGGGCGCCTGATCCTCTCGAGCCGCGCGGCGATCCAGTTCGTGGAGCGCTGACGGGCGGCCGAAATCCTTGACGTTGTTCTTGAGAGCCGCCGGACACGGTGCCCTCGTCAATCACCGAGGAGGCACCGATGTTCGGCATTCGTAGGACGTTCGGGAGTGGCGCGATCGTCGGTGTCGCCGCTCTGGCACTGCTCGTCGTCGCATCCGCTCCGGCGGCGTCGGGGCGCAGCACCGCAGGCTCGACCGTTCTTGAGCGGAGCACACGCTCGGGGCCGGCCGTCGCGCATCGCCTGCGGGGAACTCGAGCGCAGAGAGCTGCGTGCGGCTTGCCGCGACATAGCGCCTTGCCTCGTGCAGCTCGCGGCTCGCCACGTCACCCGCATTCGCCTTGAGCGGTTCTTGAGCGCGTTTCACGAGTGTCCGGGCGTACCTGCAACGCGTCGACCCTGAAACGAGGCCGGCGCAGGAAGTGAGGTTCGGCAATGGCTGGCATGAAGCGTTCGACAGTGACCGTCTCCCTCGCGTGCGTCGCGCTCATGGTCGTGACCGCGACCGTCGGCGCCGCGACGATCAGGGGCACCGTGGGAAACGACACGCTTCGCGGAGGCGCCAAGGCGGACAGGCTCGACGGAAAGGGCGGCAACGACAAGCTCTTCGGTGCAGCGGGGAGCGACGTCCTGCTCGGCGGAGCCGGCAACGACCTGCTCGTCGGCGGCGCGGGAGCCGACAGCCTGACGTGTGGCCCGGGCAAGGACACGGCTCGCGGCGACGTGCAGGACAAGATCAACACGGACTGCGAGATCGTCAAGGGCGTTCCTTCGGCAGAGCCTCCGCCGCCGCCGCCGCCCCACGCAGCCGCCCCCTCCCCCAGTCGCACCCGTCACCGCCGGCTCGTACAAAGGCGCGACGCAAAACGGCAACTACGTCTTCTTCACCGTCACGTCCGCCCGGACCGTCACCGGCTTCCGGGTGAACGACCTGCCGGATCCGTGCGAGCCCGGAGGAACGCTGCCTGGTGGCGAGGACTTCGGCGACAGCACCTTCACGATCGGCGATGACGGCAAGTTCGCCGCCGAGGGCAATTGGACCGGTTCCAGTGTGAGCGGAGACTTCGAGCTGACGCACTGGGATGGGAAGATCGCGGGCTCGATTCGAGACCACGAACTCGACGACCGGAACAGTCCTCATGAACTACGAGTTCAACTACCAGGCCACCCACTTTCGGTGCTCATCGGGCGAGGTCAGATGGACTGCTGCGCTCCAGAGCTGAGGATCGGGCTCGAGTAGGGGGAGGGACGACCGAATCGCCGGCGCGGACTCCGTCCCCGCGCCGGCGGTCGGTCTACGTCACGGCGAGCTCGCCTGCGGGCTCGCCGTCGTCGTACCGCCACGTGATGCCGGCGAAGAGGATCGCGCTGAACGTGATCCCGATCACGACGGCGGTGAACAGCGGGACGATGCCCCAGCGTTCGAGCACCTGGCCGGCGACGATGTACCCGAGCGGCGCCGCGAGGGTATTCGCCGAGATCACCGCCGTCATCACCCTGGGACGCAGGTCCGGCGGCGTCCGGGCCGTGAGCACCGCGAGCGTCGGCCCGTTGATCAGCGGCGTGAAGAACGTCGCCAGGAAGAGCGCACCGAAGACGACCGGCCACGGCGGCAGGAACGGAAGCACCCAAAGCGGGATCGAGAACGCGAGGACGCCGAACGCCGCGAGCCGCAGCGGCGGGAACCTCTTCACGAACACGACCGCGACGAGGCTTCCGGCGAGCGCGCCGGCGCCGAGAGCCGAGTAGAACAGCCCGGCGATCCCCGACCTCCCGTCGAATGCGTCGAACGCGTACACCGGCAGGCCCGCAGACAT
This sequence comes from uncultured Gaiellaceae bacterium, assembly GCA_963754175.1. Taxonomy (GTDB): domain Bacteria; phylum Actinomycetota; class Thermoleophilia; order Gaiellales; family Gaiellaceae; genus GMQP-bins7. The sequence continues at coordinate 15,806 of CAVWES010000029.1, forward strand.
CCCGGCGCTCAGGAACCCGAAGACGACGACCGTCGCGGCCATCGGCGCCAGGAGCGCGTCGCGGCGGAGGAAGCGCAAGCCCGGCCATGACGCCGTGTTGCACCGCGGCTGCGACCGGCTTCCGTCGCGGGACGAACGCCAGAACGAGGGCGAACGCGACGAGGTAGGTCGCCGCGTCGACGTACAGGACGTTCGACGCCCCGATGAACGGGATCAGCGCTCCTGCGAGGGCGGGCCCGACGAGCGCGGCGAAGGCGCTCCCGCCCTCGATCGCGCTGTTCGCCTGCGACATGCGCGTCTCGTCCTCGCCGACGAGCTCGGGCAGGATCGTCCGCTGCGACGCGAAGTACGGCGGCATGAAGCAGCCCAGCAGCGCGACGATCCCGAGCAGGAGGCCGAAGCTGAGCACGTCTGCGGCGTAGAGCAGGGGGATCGAGGCGAGGATCGGTGCGCGCGCGGCGTCCGCGATCAGCATCGTCGTGCGCGATCCGAGCCGCTGGACGACGCCGCCGCTCGGGATCCCGAGGATCGCCATCGGCAGGATCTCTGCTGCGAGGACGAAGCTCATCTTCCCGGGCGATCCCGTCGTGACGAGGACGAACCACGGGCAGCGCGAGATAGGTCATGCGCGTCCCGAGGACGGAGATCGTCTCGGCGGCGACGAGCGCGGAGACCGCTGTCTTCTTCACTCCCGTCGCCGCCGAGTCGACCATGGCCCGACGATAATAAAACGTCTGTACGGTTTTGTAAAGTACGACCGGCCCGATGCCCAAGATCTCCGACGAACGCAGGACGGAGCGCCGCGAGCAGATCCTCGAAGGCGCGCGGCGCTGCTTCGCCGAGCACGGCTACGAAGGCGCGACCGTCGTGCGGCTCGAGCGCGAAATCGGTCTCTCCCGGGGCGCGATCTTCAACTACTTCCCATCGAAGGAGGATCTCTTCGTCGAGCTCGCGGTGCGCGACAACGCGCGGATGTCGGAGGTGTGGGTGAACGACGGCCTCGAGGGGGTGGTGCGGGAGGTCGTGGAGCTCGACCCGGCCTGGCTCTCCGTCTACCTCGAGCTGTTCCGCCGCGTGCGCACCGACCCGGGCTTCCGCGGGCGCATCGAGGAACGGCAGAAGGAGTTCGCTCCGGCGAACCGTGCCCGCATCGAGGAGGCACAGCGGAACGGCGAGTTCCGCGACGACATCGCCCCGAAAGACTCGGCACGTTCGTCAATCTCGTGCTCAACGGCCTCGCTCTGCAGCGTGCCGGCGACGACGAGCTTCCGAGCACGGAGCTCGTGCTCTCGCTCTTGGACGACGCTATCGGCCCCCGAGCTCGTCGGGGTACGCCTTCGCGTACACGCGCCTGACGCGCTCGACCTCGTCGACGTACGCCCTCGTCTCCGGGAAGGCGATCCCACTGCCCTCCGCGAGCCAGCGGTCGACGTTCCCCTGGCCCGCGTGGTAGGCGGCGAGCGTGAGCCTCAGGTCGCCGTCGTAGTGGTCGCGCAGGTGGTCGAGGTACCAGGAGCCATAGCGCACGTTGATCTCCGGATCGCGGAGATCGGCGACGACGAACCGCGTCCCGCCCGTGCGGAGCGCGATGCCCTTGGCCGTCTCCGGAAGCAGCTGCATCAGCCCGACCGCGCCGGCGGCGGACTCGACGTTCGGGTCGAAGCGGCTCTCGGCGTAGATGACCGCCGCGAGGAGCGTCGGGTCGAGGTCGTAGTTTCGCGCGTGCGCCCGGACGATGTGCTCGTACTCGAGCGGGTAGCGCGTGCGGAGGTACCAGTCCGGCTCGGCGTCGACGACCCACGCGGCGGCACCCGCGAACGCGAGCAGCGCAAGGGAGATCGCGACGAGGTACCGCACGAGACGACGAGCGTCAGGACGCCCGGGTCAGGGTAGCCATGACCTCAGCCACCCAGGCGTCGAGCTCGTCGGGCGTTCCCGTGTTCACGTACGTGAAGTCGGCGCGCTTCGCCTTCTCGCGGTCGGGAACCAGCCGCGCCTCGCGATCGTCCTTCCACCCGCCACGCCGCGCCTCGCGGAGCTTCGTCGGCGCCGTGATCACGACGACCTTGTCGAACCGCGTCTCCGCACCGACCTCGTACAGCAGGGGCACCTCGGTCACGCACACCTGCGGCGGATTCGGCAGCTTCGCGAGCTGCTCGCGCCAGGCCATGTACTCGCGCGAGACGAGTGGGTGCAGGAGCTTCTCGAGGAAGTCGAGCGCCTCGCGATCGCGGAACACCCGGAACGCGATCCGCTCGCGGTCGGGAGCTCCGTCCTCGCCGAGGATCTCCTCGCCCAGGCGCTCGACGAGCGCTGCTCTTGACCTCGGGGTCGGTCGCGAGCAGGTGATGGACGATCTCGTCGCTCGAGACCGTCGCCGCGCCATGGCGGCGGAAGCTCTCGAGCGCCGTCGACTTGCCGGCGCCGATCCCTCCGGTGATGGCGACCGCGAGCGGGCGGGTCAAGAGACGCGGTGCTAGTCGGCGTCCGACTGCTCGGAGCCGACCTCGAGCGCGGCCTCCTCGGCCGGATCCTCCGACGGCTCCGCCTCGGGCTCGACCTCGTCGAGCTCGACCTCGGCGACGACCTCTTCCGCAATCTCCTCCGCCTCGGCGTCTCGGCTCCGTCGACGTCGCGACCTCTCGGCTTCATCGGCCTCTTCGATCTCCTCGGCTTCTTCGGCTTCCTCGCCTGCCTCGGCCTCCGCGACGTCCTCGTCGACGAGCGTGACGGCGGCGGACGTCGTCGGGAACGCCTCCTCGGAGAGCCTCAGGTCGGGCGTCGTGTGCACCGACTCGGCGCCGTCGGCGCGCGGGACGGGCACGTCGCCCTCCTCCACGCGCTTGAGCGAGAGCGAGAGCCGGCGGCGCTCGCCGTCGATCTCGAGGATGCGCACGTTCACCGCGTCACCCTGCGAGACGACCTCGCGCGGGTTCTCGACGTGGTGCGCCGCGAGCTCGGAGATGTGCACGAGCCCCTCGACACCCGGAAGGATCTCGACGAAGGCGCCGAACGTGACGACCTTCGCCACGCGGCCCTCGACGACGTCGTCCTCGCGGTACGAGTCGACCACCTGCTGCCACGGATCCGTCTGCGTCTGCTTCAGGCCGAGCGAGATGCGCTGGCGGTCGCGGTCGATGTCGAGCACCTTGACCTTGACCGTCTGGCCGATGTCGAGCACCTCGGAGGGATGGTTCACGTGGCTCCAGCTGAGCTCGGAGATGTGGATGAGGCCGTCCATGCCGTCGAGGTCGACGAACGCGCCGAAGTCGACGATGTTCGAGATCTGGCCCTCGATGACGTCGCCCGGGCTCAGGCGGTCGAGGATCGCCTGGCGCATCTCCTTGCGCTCGTCCTCGAGGACGGCGCGGCGCGAGAGCACGACGTTGTTCCGCGAGCGGTTGAGCTCGATGACCTTGCAGCGGAGCTCCTTGCCGAGGAACTCGTCGAGATCCTGGACGCGACGGATGTCGACCAGCGACGCGGGCAGGAAGCCGCGCACGCCGAGATCGAGGATGAGGCCGCCCTTGACGACCTCGATGACCTTGCCCGTGACGGGCTCGCCGGACTCCGCGGCCGCCTCGATGCGCTTCCACGCGAGCTCGAAGCGCGCGCGCTTCTTCGAGAGGATGAGCCGTCCCTCGGTGTCCTCCTTCGTGAGGACGAGCGCGTCGATCTCCTCGCCGACCGACACCTCGTCGGCCGGGTTGACCGAGCGGCGGATCGTCAGCTCGGCGACGGGGATGACGCCCTCGGACTTGTAGCCGATGTCGACGAGCACCTCGTCCTTGTCGACCCGCACGACCGTTCCGTGCACGACCTCGCCCTCGTTGATCTCCGGGAAGGCAGCGTCGTAGTCGGGGACGAGCTCCCCGTCCGGGCCTGTCGATCCAGACACCTTCTTCGGCGGCAGCGGGCTTTTCGGCGATGTCGTTCGCCATCGGATCGCGGAGTATAGCCGGATGCAGCGAAAATTCCGGTCAAGCGTCGGTGCGGCCGAAGTAGGGGCGCGCATCGGCTAGAACCCCAGCGTGCGACTCACTCTCGTCCGCAGCGCGACCGTCATCCTCGAGCTCGCGGGCCGCCGGATCCTCGTCGACCCGATGCTGGACGACGCGGGCGCGCGGCCACCGATCGAGGGGACGCGGAACCAGGTCGCCAACCCGACCGTGCCGTTGCCGTTCCCGGCCGAGGAGGTCGTGCGCGGGATCGACGCCGTCCTCGTGACGCACCGGCATCGCGACCACCTCGACGGACGGGCGGAGGAGCTCCTTCCACGCGACGTCCCGGTCTTCTGCCAGCCGGAGGACGAGGAGGCACTTCGCACGCTCGGTCTCGCGGCGCGGCCGGTGGTGGAGACGCTCGAGTGGGACGGGCTCCGGATCACGCGAACGCCCGCGCGGCACGGATCGGGCCGGATGGCCGAGCTGCTCGCGCCCGTCAGCGGCTTCGTGCTCGACGACGTCTACCTCGCCGGCGACACCGTCTGGTACGAGGCCGTCGCCGAGACGATCGAGCGCCACCGGCCGCGCGTCGCGATCGTGAACGCCGGCGGGGCGGAGTTCTCCGAGGGCGGGCTCATCGTCATGGGAATCGACGACGTCCGGGAGGTGGTCGCGCGCGTGCCGACGGTCGTGGCGGTGCACATGGAGGCGCTCAACCACTGCTTCCTCACGCGGGCGGCTCTCGCGCCGCCGTGCCCGCCGTCGTGACCCGGCGGACGGCGAGACGGTGACGCTGTAACGCTTTCGCGCTACCGCACAACGGCTACCGGGGGTGCCTGGTCGATGTGCGGCCGTTCACTCGGAACGAGCACGTTTACGCGGGACTCCGACCGGTTACTGAACCGGTGCGGCCGGTTCACCGAAACGAGACGCCGCTAGGTCCAAGATGGCGTGCGCTAGCTCGAAGGTCGATCAAGGGAGGGGTCTGAATGATTCGTCGAGGTCTCGCGAGCTGGAAGACACAGCTCGCTCTCGTAGCTGTCGCGCTGGCGGTGGTGCTCGCAGCGCCTCTGGCGTCGCCGAACAGGGCGTCGGCGGACGTCGTCATCGCGGGCGCACGCTCGATGTCGGATCAACTGTCCATTGGCTACCAGAAGCTTCCGCCGGGCCACACGGCGAAGGACGTGCATCTCCTGGCGTTCAACGATCTGCACGGCACGCTCGACCCGGGCACCCAGACGCTGTACGGCCAGTTCGCCGGCGGCGCCGCGTTCCTGGCCAAGAAGGTCAAAGACCTCCAGGCGACGTACGGCCCGTACCAGGCGACGATCTTCGCAGGCGACAACATCGGCGCGAGCCCGCTCGCGAGCGCACTCTTCCACGACGAGCCCACCGTCGTCGCCTCAAACCTGATGCACGTCGACGTCGCTTCGGTGGGAAACCACGAGTTCGACGAAGGCTCCGCCGAACTCCTCCGCGTTCAGAACGGCGGCTGCCATCCCACGGACGGCTGCCAAGCGGCCCCGTACGCGCTGGCGAGCGGCGGGACGACGAACGTCTACCCCGGTGCCGACTTCCAGTACCTGTCCGCGAACGTCGTCGTGACCGCGACCGGCAAGCCGTTGTTCCCGGCCTACGCCGTCAAGCAGTTCAGCTCCGACGGACGGCAAGCGCAAGTACAAGGTCGGATTCATCGGCGAGACCCTGGAGGCGACGCCGACGATCGTGACGCCGTCAGGCGTCGCGGGCTTGAAGTTCGTGGACGAGGCGGACGCGGCGAACCGCGCCGCGGCCGAGCTCGCAGACAAGGGCGTCAAGATCCCGATCCTCATCGTGCACCAGGGCGGCTTCCAGAGTCCCGCACCCACCGCGGTGAACGGCTGCGCGGGCAATCTCGCGGGCAGTGACGTCGCCGAGATCGCGAGCCGACTCGACCCGTCGATCAAGGTGATCGTCTCGGCCCACACGCATGCGGAGTACCGCTGCACCATCACAGCCGGGGGCGTGACGCGGCTCGTCACGAGCGCGTCGTCGTTCGGGCGCGTCCTCAGCGACCTCACGCTGACGATCGACGAGAAGAACGACAAGCTCCTCGCCGTTGCTGCGAACAACATCCTGATCCGCAACGCGACGAACGCACCGGGAGCAGGCGTCGTCCGCGCGCCCGACCTCTCGCTGGCCGACCCGCAGGTCCAGGCGCTCGTCACTCGGTACGTCGCGGACGCAGCGCCGCTCGCGAACCGCGTCATCGGCAGGATCCAGGGAGATCTGACTCCGACACAGAACACGCTCGGCGAATCGACCGTCGGGGACGTGATCGCCGACGCGCAGCTCGCCGCGACCGCAGCGGTCGGCTTCGGGGAGGCGAAGGTCGCGTTCATGAACCCGGGCGGCATTCGCGGGGGTGTCGGCTTCCTCGTCAACGGCCAGATGGCCGGAACGGAGGGCCCCGGTGAGGTGACCTACGGCGAGGCGTTCACCGTGCAGCCGTTCGGCAATACCCTCGTCACGAAGACGATGACCGGAGACATGATCCGGCGCCTGCTTCAGCAGCAGTTCCAGGCCAACGGTGCGCCTTGCAACGGCGGCACCGCCCCTGCAGGCGGGCGCGTGCTGCAAATCTCGTCGACGTTCCAGTACGAGTCGAATCCCGCTGCCGCGACGTGCGACGCGAAGATCGGGAGGATGTGGGTGAACGGCGTCGAGGTGACGGCAAACGCGACGTTCCGGGTGACGATGAACAACTTCCTCGCCACCGGCGGCGACGGCTTTACCGTCTTCAACGAGGGCACGGATCCACTCGGTGGCGCCGTCGACCTCGACGCGCTCGTCTCCTACTTCGGGGCGAAGGAGCCGGCGGGGATCGCGGTTCCGCCGTTGACTCGTATCGTCCCGATTCCGTAGGTCGCATCGATTCGAGGGGTAGGGCCGGCGCCGTCGCCGGCCCTACCCACTCCGAGCGCGACGTCAGGACTTCGCTTCGGCCCAGTCGTCGCCGACGCCGATGTCGACGGCGAGCGGCGGGATCGAGCGGATAGGCGCCGACCATCTCCTCGCGGACGAGCTCGCGGACCTTCGAGACCTCGGTCTCCGGAACCTCGAGCAGGAGCTCGTCGTGGACCTGGAGGACGAGGCGCGCGCCTCTCCCCTCCGCGCGCAGGCGCTCGTGGATCGAGACCATCGCGACCTTGATGATGTCCGCGTTCGAGCCCTGCATGACGAAGTTCACGGCGACGCGCTCGCCGAATCCGCGCGTCTGCCGGTTCGACGCGCGGAGCTCGGGGACGGGTCGTCCGGCGGCCCAGGAGGCTCGTCACGTAGCCGTCCTCGGACGCCTGGACGATCGTGCGCGCGATGAACGCCTGCACGAGCGGGAAGCGCGCGAGGTACGCGTCGATGTAGGCCTGCGCCTGCTCCTTCGGGATGTCGAGGTTCTCGGACAGCCCGAAGGCGGAGATCCCGTAGACGATCCCGAAGTTGATCATCTTCGCGACGTTCCGCTCGTCCTTCGTGAGCGTCGCCGGATCCTTCCCGAGCACCTCGGCTGCCGTCGCCGTGTGGATGTCCTCGCCGCGCGCGAACGCCTCGCGCAGCTTCGGCTCGCCGGAGACGTGCGCGAGGATGCGCAGCTCGATCTGCGAGTAGTCCGCGGAGAGCAGGCGGTGCCCGGGCTCCGCGACGAAGGCGGAGCGGATCTCGCGGCCGAGCTCGGTGCGGATCGGGATCGCCTGCAGGTTGGGGCTCGACGTCGAGAGGCGCCCGGTCGCTGCCACGGTCTGGTTGATCGTCGTGTGGAGGCGCCCGTCGTCGCCGATCAGGGTCGGCAGCGGGCCGAGGTACGTGTTCACGAGCTTCGTCAGCTCGCGCCACTCCTCGATCACGGGAACGATCTCGTGGTCGGAGCGAATCGCGCGGAGCACCTTCGAGTCGGTCGAGTAGCCGGTCTTCCCCTTGCGGCCGGGCGTGAGCTCGAGCTTCTCGAAGAGGATCCGGCCCAGCTGCTGCGGCGATCCGAGGACGAATTCCTCGCCCGCGAGGTCGTAGGCACGCGCCTCGAGCTCCTCGATCCGGTCGTTCAGGCGGGCGGTGATCTCCCCCATGCGGTACGTGTCGATGCGCACGCCGGCGTCCTCCATCGCCGCGAGGACGACCGTGAGCGGGAGCTCGATCTCGCGATACAGGCGCTCCGACCCGCGCTCGGTGACCTTCGCGAGGAGCGGCTCGGCGAGGCGGCGAGCGGCCTCGGCGTGGCGGACGAGCGCGGCCGTCTCCTCCTCCGCCGGCGGATCGGGCTCGAGCTCGACCGCGTACTCGGCCATGAGGTCGTCGAGCTCGTACTCGGCGCGGCCCGGGTCGATCAGGTAGGCGAGGAGCATCGTGTCCTCGGCAACGGGCTCGCCGAGCCGCAACGGCTTCGCGTCGTGCACGAGGAGGGCGAGACTCGCCTCGTGACAGCGCGTCACGCGGGGGCGCGGGGCGACGACCACTTCGCTCCCGGTCGCGTACGCGATCCGCTCGCTGTCGACGGCGACGCCCACCTGCCCGCGATGCCGGCCGAGTCGCCCTCGCGCCAGCGCACGGTCTCGGACTCGGCCACGGGGCGCTCGGCCGCCGGCAGCGCCTCGTCGAGCGTGTCGACGCGGCCGAGCAGCGCCCGGAACTCGAAGCGCCGGAAGATCTCCTTCAACTCGGACCTGTCGGGTGGCTGCAGCACGAGCCCGGCGGGGTCGACACCGAGGTCGAGGTCCCGCCGCATCGTTGCGAGGAGCTTGGAGGCCCGAGCCTGCTCCGCGTTCTCGGCGATCGCCTTCGAGCGCGCGGGTGACAGCTCGGCCGCATGCTCGACGACCTCCTCGAGCGAGCCGTACTGCGAGATCAGCTGGCCTGCGGTCTTGTCCCCGATCCCGGGGATCCCCGGGATGTTGTCGCTCGTGTCGCCCTTGAGACCGATGAAGTCCGGAATCTGGTCGGGGCGGATCCCGTACCGGGCCTCGACCCGCTCGGGGGTGTACACCTGCACGTCCGCGACGCCGCGTGGCGTCATCATCAGGCAGACGTTCTCCGACACGAGCTGGAACGCGTCGCGGTCGGTCGAGACGACGCACGTCTTGACGCCCGCCTCGTCCGCGCTGGTGGCGAGCGTCGCGATCACGTCGTCGGCCTCCCAGCCCTCGAACTCGAGGTTCTGGTACCCGAACGCCTCGACGATCGGACGGAAGTGCGGAAACTGCTCGCGGAGGAGGTCGGGCATCGGACGACGCTCGGCCTTGTACTCGGCGTCGATCTCCTTGCGGTGCACCGGTCTCGTGTCCCAGGCGACCGCGACACCGCGCGGCCGGTAGTCGGAGAGGAGCTTGAAGAGCATGTTCGCGAAGCCGAGGAGCGCGTTCGTCGGCTGCCCGTCGGTCGTCTGCAGCTCCTCGGGCAGCGCGAAGAAGCCCCGGTACGCCAGGTTGTTGCCGTCGACGAGGAAGAGCTCTGCGTCGCGCGCGGGCGCGTCGTCGAGCTGAAGCTCCTCTCCCGTCAGCGTCTTCGGCACTCGATCGAGTTTATGCGGCGGCACCTGCGAGACGTCTCGCAGGTGGATGGTTGACTCCAGGAATGCGCCGTGTTCCTCTGCTCTCGGGCTCGCGGATCGTCCACGTCCCGATCGACGACGAGGACGTCGTCCTCCGACCTCCGCCGCCCTCGTACGCCGTCGACGTCGCCGCTGCCGTTCGCGATGCGCTTCGCTTTCCACTCGCCGGCGCGCCCCTGTCCGACCTCGCCCGGCGAGGGGCCCGCGTCACCGTCGTGGTCGAGCCGCCTGCGCTCCCGATTCCGGGAGCGCAGATCGACCCTCGGCAGGAGGCGCTCGCGACGGTGCTCGACCGAGCTCACGGCACTCGGCGTGACCGACGACCGCCAGACCATCCTCGTCGCGGGTGGCCTCGCCCGGAAGCTCGGCCAGCGCGACCTCGAGCGGTTGCTGCCGCCTCCCGAGGCACGCGAGTACCGCGGTCGCGTGCTCGTCCACGACGCGGCGGCAGAAGATCTCGTCCCTGTCTCGCTCTCGGACGACACCGATGCGCGCATCCATCGTGCGCTCGTCGAGACGGATCTCGTCGTCGTCGTGTCAGCGGCCGAGACGATCCTGCACGGCGGCCCCGGTGCGCTCCTCTCCGCGTCCGACGCCACCACCGTTCGACGCGCCGCGGCGGCGAGCTCGCTCCTGCAAGCAGCGGGAGAGCCGGCGTGGGAGCTCGCGCTCGCCGTCGAGCGCGCCGTCTCCTCGAAGGTCGCGCTGACGAGCGTCTCGCTCGTGCTCGACCATCCCCGCCTCACGGGCCGGTTCCGCGGACTACCCGCACGAGCCCGCCTCGCTCCGCCACGTCTCGAGCTCGCCGTTCAGGCGCCTGTACTCGCTCCTCCCGGGCGGTGTGCGCCGGACCATTCTCCGCGATCAGGCCAGGGCGATCGCTGCGACCGCCGCCTTCGCCGGAACGCCCTCGGTCGCGCACTCCGAAGCGCTCCTCCGTGCGGTCGAGCTTCGTGCAGTGCGGCTCGCCGAGCCGCTCGACGCGCTCGCCGTGGGCGTCCCCTGGATCGGGCCGCACGCACCGCGGGAGCCGCTGAATCCGATCACCTCTGCGTCGATGTCGCTCGGGCTCGCGCTCCGGCTCTGGCGTGACGCGTTCCCGGTCCGCGACGGTGGAACGCTCGTCCTCGTCCACTCGCTGACGCGCTCGTTCTCGCACGGCCCGAAGGACCCGTACCGGCGGCTCCTCGACGCGCTCGAAACCGAGGACGTCTCGGCCGTCTCCGAGTCGGAGCGCGCCGCGGCGGCGGACACGCGCGCGGTCGCCGCCTACCGTGCCGGCCGAACCTGCCACCCGCTCCTCCCCTACGCCGACTGGGCCGGCTGCGGCCCGGCCCTGTCGCGCCTCGGTCGCGTCATCGTCGCCGGCAGCCGCGACGCGGTCGCGGCGCGCGCCCTCGGGTTCGTGCCGAGCCACTCGGTCGCGAGCGCCCTCGAGATGGCCCACGGCGTGAGCGGCGGACGGGCGCGCGTCGGCGTCCTGCTCGCGCCGCCCTACGCGCCGCTCCTGGTCGGCCCGGCCTAGCTAGCTCTCGCCGAGATAGGTCTTGCGCACCTGCTCGTTCGTCTTGAGATCGGATGCGGGGCCCTCGAGCGCGATGCGGCCGGTCTCCATGACGTAGGCGCGCTGCGCGACGTCGAGCGCCATGAGCGCGTTCTGCTCCACGAGGAGCACCGGCGTGCCCTGCTTGTTCACCTCGACGATGGTCTCGAAGATGCGGTCGACGAAGATCGGCGCGAGGCCCATCGACGGCTCGTCGAGCAGGAGGAGCTTCGGCCGCGCCATGAGCGCGCGTCCGATCGCGCACATCTGTTGCTCGCCCCCGGACATCGTCCCGGCCTTCTGCGTCCTGCGCTCGTGGAGCCGCGGGAAGAGCTCGAACACGCGATCCATGTCCTCGGCGAAGTTCGCCTTGTCGGAGCGCTGGAACGCGCCCATCTCGAGGTTCTCCGACACCGACATGCGCGGGAAGAGGCGCCGACCCTCCGGGCTCTGCGCGACCCCGCTCTTCACGATCTCGTGAGGCGACGACTGCGTGATGTCCTCGCCCTGGAAGCGGATCGTCCCCTGCCGTGGTCGGTTCAGGCCGTTGATCGCACGGAGCGTCGTCGACTTCCCGGCGCCGTTCGCGCCGATCAGCGTGACGATCTCGCCGTCTTGACGCGGAGCGAGACGCCCTTCAGCGCGTGGATCGCCCCGTAGTAGACGTGGACGTCGTCGAGCTCGAGGACGTCGCCAGTAGGCGCCTGCTCGCTCACTCGGTCGCGCCCTTGCCGAGGTAGGCCTCGATGACGCGCTCGTCCGACCTGATCTCGGCCGGCGTGCCTTCCGCGATCTTCGCGCCGTACTCGAGCACCGTGATCCGCTCCGAGACGCCCATGATCACCTTCATGTCGTGCTCGATGAGGAGCACGGTCACAGCCTTGTCGTCGCGGACCTTCTGGACGAACGCCGTGAACTCGGCGTCTCCTGCGGGTTCATGCCCGCGGTCGGCTCGTCGAGGAGCAGGAGCTTCGGATCCGTGGCGAGCGCGCGTGCGACCTCGAGCCGCCGCTGATCGCCGTACGGGAGCGCGCCGGAGCGCTCCTCGTGACGGCGCGGCAGCCCGCAGTAGATGAGGAGCTCGCGCGCCTTGTCCCGTGACTCCGCCTCCTCGCGCTTCACCTTCGGCGTGCGCACGATCGCGCCGAGGATCCCGGCGTGCATGCGGCAGTGCATGCCGACGAGGACGTTCTCGATGGCGCTCATCTGCGGGAACAGGCGGATGTTCTGGAACGTGCGGCCGATGCCGAGCTTCGTGATGGTGTGCGGCGGAAGGTACGAGACCTCGGTCCCGTCGAACACGATCGACCCGGACGTCGGGCTTGTAGACACCGGTGAGCTGGTTGAAGAACGTCGTCTTGCCGGCGCCGTTCGGGCCGATGAGCGAGCACGATCGCGCCGCGCGGGATCGTGAAGTCGACGTTGTCGGTGGCGACGAGCCCGCCGAACTCCTTCCGCACCTTGGTCGCGACGACGAGGTTGTCCGGCTCCGCCATCAGTCGTCGCTCCGGTCGCGGTCGGTGAGCGTGCCCTCGTGCTCGACGTCGTAGAACGGCGTGTCGTGGACGCCCTCCTCGAGCTCGATGCGGTGCCGCCGTTCGGGGATCAGCCCGGCCGGCCGCAGCAGCATCATCGCGACGATGATGGCCCCGTAGATCCCGAACTGGTACTTCGTCGGGTCGAAGTTGAGGCCGGCATCCTGGATCTTCGAGCCGATCGTCGAGAGACCCTCGATGTTGAGGTACGAGAGGATCATCCCGCCGGCGATGACGCCCCAGACGCTCCCCATCCCGCCGAGGATGACCATGCAGAGGAGGAAGACCGAGATGTTGAAGTAGAAGTCCGCGGGGAAGGCGCCGCCCTTGAAGCTCGCGTAGTACGCGCCGGCGACGCCGCCGAAGAACGCCCCGATCGCGTACGACCACGTCTTCGTGCGCATCAGCGGGACGCCCATCGCCGCGGCGGCGGTCTCGTCCTCGCGGATCGCGATCCAGGCGCGCCCGAGGCGCGAGTCGCGAAGGCGGACGGTGCAGAAGACCGTGATCAGGAGGAGCCCGAACGCGACGACGTAGAACCAGAGCGCCCGGTTCGACGAGGTCTGGAAGTTCTCCGGGCAGCCCGTGAAGTTCAGGATCGGGAAGCCCACGGAGTCGATCGGTGCGATCCCGAACGTCCCGTGCGTGAGGTCGAACCCGCCGAGGTCGTCGCCGTTTTGCACGACCTGCGGAACGATCTCGCCGAACCCGAGCGTGACGATGGCGAGGTAGTCGCCGCGCAGGCGTAGGGTCGGAAGGCCGATGAGGATCCCCGCGAGCAGCGTGAGCAGGCCGGCGGCGACGAGGACGATCCACATCGTGACGTGGATGCCGGGCTGGGTCGTTCGGGACCGACGAGAGGAAGTGGAAGCGTGACCTGGTCGAACTGCTGCGACGCGAACCAGCCGGCGGTGTAGGCGCCGACGGCATAGAAGGCGACGTAGCCGAGGTCGAGCAGCCCCGCGTAGCCCACGACGATGTTCAACCCGAGCGCCATCATCGTGAACGCCACCATCACGACCATCGACTCGGTCGACGGGACGAAGTCGCCGATCAGCGGAAGCGACTTGAGCGTGTCCTCGTACCACGGATAGAGAAGACCCACGAGGACAGCGTCGGGACGAGCCAGCGCTCGCGTCGCCCGCCGAGAACGCCTCGAGCGCGGTCGGCGATCGAGGTCACGCGCCCTCCGGCGTCCGCTCCCCGAGCAGTCCCTCCGGCCGGAAGACGAGCGTCGCGATGAGGATCGCGAACACGATCGATCGCGTCCAGGCGCTTCCCGGCGCGTACCAGAGGAGGCCCTCGTTGAACGACTGGATGAAGCCGATGAGGAGCGCGCCGAGCACGGCCCCCGTGAGGTTGCCGATACCTCCGAGCACGGCCGCGGTAAAGGCGATGAGCCCGAGCTGGAAGCCGCTGTCGAAGCGCACCTGGTACTCGAGGAAGAACACGAGCCCCGCCACGGCCGCGAGCGACCCCGCGAGGAAGAAGGTCACGGAGATCGTCCGGTTGACGTTGATGCCCATCATCGCCGAGGCCTCGGTGTCCTGGGAGACGGCACGCATCGCCTTCCCCTGCCGCGTCGAGCTCACGAACCAGCTCAGCACGACGAGCGTCGGCACGATGATCGCGAGCGCGATCATCGAGCTTCCACGTGAACCTGATGTCGCCGATCGAGAACGCCGTGCCCTGCGGGATGAGCTCGGACCCGCTCTCGTAGTCCACGCCGTAGAGCGCGAGCGAGATGTTGAACACGATGAAGCGACATCCCGACGGCGGTGATGAGCGGTGCCAGGCGTGGTGCGTTGCGCAGCGGCCGGTAGGCGACCCGCTCGATCAAGCCGTTGAAGAGGGCGAACAGCGGGACCGTGATCAGCAGCGCGACGACGACCGCTCCGGCAACGGCGGCGTTGCTCGACGACGGCGTGATGTTCAGCAGCGAGAGCATCACCGTGCTCGCGACGAGCCCCGACAGCGCGAACACGTCGCCGTGCGCGAAGTTGATGAGCTGGAGGATGCCGTAGACGAGCGTGTAGCCGAGCGCGACGACTCCGTAGATCGTGCCGCGCGTCAGCCCGTCGAGGCCGATGTTGACGAAGTACGTCGGGTCCTTGACGAAGTTGACGCGCGAGCCACAGGACGATCACGCGCGACGAAGCCGAAGCCGAGCCCGTTCACCACCTTCGGTGAGCGCAGCGCGCGTAGCACACTCGTCCCCGTCGACGCCATGTGCGGTGCGACTCTAAACCGCAATTCGCGGGAGGGCAATGCCCTCCCGCGAATTGCAGACGACGCAGGGCTACTACTTGCCGAGCGCGGCGTCGACGGTCGTCTGCTTCGGAGCGATCGTCGTCTCGGTCACGAGCTTGTCCTTCGCCTTGTACATCGTGATGCGCCGTCCGTCGCGCCTCGCGCTCGCGACCGGGTCGCCGTCCTCGCTGAACGTGAACGTGCCGAGCAGGCCGTCCTGCACGTCGGACGCGAACAGCTTCGAGATGACGTCCGAGCGCGAGCCGTCCGAAGCGGCGATCGCGTCGAGCATCACCTGGGCGGCCTGTCCGCCGTAGATCGCGTACGGGTCGATCGGCTTGCCCGAGAGCGGCCCGGCGAGCAGGCCGTCGACGAACTCCTTCGCCTTACCCTTGAACGCGTCGATCGGCTGGCCGGCGACGGACAGGTACATGCCCGCCGATGCCGAGCCCGCCTCGTCGATCGTCGCCTGCGTCGTGAAGCCGTCCGGCGCGATGAGCTTCACGGCGCCGTCGTTCGGGCCCGAGCACGGCGACCTTGTCCTTGATCAACTGGGCGCCGTTCTCGCAGATGAGCCCGCCGAGGAAGACGGCATCGGCGTCCGTCTGCTTGATCTTGTCGTAGGTCGACGTGTAGCTCGTCGCCTTCGAATCCCAGGCTGCGAAGCCCGCGATCTTGATCCCGAGCGACTTCGCGGCGTCGCGGAAGTTCGTCGCCACGCCGAGGCCGTAGGCCTGCTTGTCGTTGAGGATGTAGACGCTCTTCACACCTTCGCTCTGAGCGAACTCCGCGTCCGCCGAGCCCTGGTACGCGTCGTTCGCGACCACCCGCAGGTAGTTGCGGGTGCCCGACGGGTAGTACTTGTCGGGCTCGGTCGAGTCGCACGACGGCGCAGCCGCCGTGAGGCACACGTACGTGTTCGCCGGAGACAGCATCGGGATGCCGCCGTCCGGTGCCTGGTTGAGGACCGGGATCTCGATGGCCGCGCACCCCGAGTTGAAGGTGCCGATGACGCCGATGACGGCATCGTTCGCGGCGTAGGCGTTGGCGTTCGCCGAACACTTTGCCCGAGTCCCAGCTGCCCGCCTGCGCGGTCGAGTCGTCACACGACTGGTAGGCGATGTTGTAGTCGCCGGCCTTCCAATCCTGCTGCTGGAGCTGGAACCTGATCGCCGCCACGATCTGCTCTGTCTGCGTCCGCGACGATCCCTGGAGCGGGAAGTCCGATGCGAGGATGTAGTCGGGGTCCCCGTCACCCTCGTACTCGAGCGCGGTGCACGAGGACGACGGCAGCGCCGTCACCTCACCGCCGCCATCTCCGCCGCCGCAGCCTGATGCGACCAGCGCCAACGCGGCCACCAGCAGCCCGAACGCGGCGAGCAAGCTCTTCTTCACAGTCAACCTCTTCCTCCTCACCTCGGATGACCGAACTGGCGCCGGCACCGCCGGCGTGGGGCAAGTATCTGTGCTCGGGGTCGGATGCGCAACCGAGAGCGTCGCGGCCTCTACCGGCCCGCGAGCTCGGCGAGCGGGAACGATCGATGCGCCCGCGGCGGGACGAGGAAGTTCTGCCGCCGACTCGTCCGGAGCACCGAGTTGAAGCCCTGGCCCTCGGCTCGCGGAGCGAACTCGAGCACGGTCCCGTCCGGCATGACCCCGTCCATCGCGAGCCGGACGCGGCGGAAGTCGTCGCTCGACGGGTTGAACACGACGAAGTGCACGCCGGTCGCCGGCTCGTCGGAATGCGATCCGTCCGCGCTCCAGAACACGGGGTTGTCGAGCGTGTTGAAGTCGGCGCGCTGCGGGATCGCGGTGCCCTTCGCGTACACCGCTCCGTCCGGGACCGACGTAGCGGTGCTGGAGCCGCGACGCGGGCTGAACGGATGCGCTGTGCCCGATCGCGCCGTGCGCGTGGTAGTCGCGCGAGAGCTCGGCGACGCCCGCCGCGTCCTCCGGATCCTGTGGAACCGTGAGCGTCCCGGCGGGCACGGTGAGCCCGGGCCGGAACGTCGTGTGCACGCGGGCGTCGTGGTCGATGTTCACGTACCAGCCCTCGAGGTTCTCGTAGATGTGCGAGACGTGCATGTGCGTCCCGCCGACGAAGTAGCCGTCCGGGATCTCGACGAGACCGAGGGTCTCGAGGTTCGCGATGCGCCCCGGACCGAGGTTGTGCGCGAGCGTCGAGGTGAAGCCGAGGAAGAGCTCCGCCTGCTCGGGAATCAGCTCCGCGGCAGAGACTCCGGCCGCCAGCGCCATCTTGCGCGGCAGCCCGCCCCCCGCGAACCCCTTGCGTACCGTCGTGCGCTCCAGGATCCCCGCATCGCCGAAGAGGACGTCCTCCGCGTGCGCGATGTGGTCGAGGCTGTCGCTGCGCAGCAGCACGACCGCGTCGTGGTCCTCCAGCAGCACGTCGTCGGGGTCGGACGGAAAGCGAATGGCGTCCAGCAGCGCCGGACGCTCGGCTCGCCGATCCATGGGCCGCAGCCGCTCCCACTGCGGAGCGACGAGACGGTGGAAGTAGGGAAGCCCCCAGCCGACCGTCACACCGAGGCCGGCCGGCGTGACGGGATACGCCGTCTCGAGCGACGCAAGCGATTGCTCGAGTGCGAGCGCGGCGTCTCGGGCGTCGGCCGCGTCGACGGAGACGCGCGCCGTGACGAGCTCGTGATGGAGCGGGGGCACGAGCACCTCTACGCCGTTGTCCTCCTGGATCGCGATCCCGTCGAGCAGGTGCTGCTCGCGACCCGGCGCCGTCGCTGCCTGCGGGCGGCTCGGAGCGTCCGTCAGGCGCTCGACGAGCCCGTAGAGGCCGGCCGCGCCGGCGACGGCCCCGGCAGCGCCGACGACGACGCCCCGTCTGGTGGTCTTCACGAGCGCGGACGCACGAGCACGAGCCGGTCGAGCATGTGCTGCAGGTTCTCGAGCACCTGCGCGTAGGTCAGCGGCGGCGCGACGTGCTCGCTCAGCGTGTAGAGCCCGCCTCCGCGGCGCCAGGCGAGCAGCACGTGCCACGAGTCGGCGCCGTGGTTGACGGTGTACTTCGTCGCGACGATCCCGTTCGCCGAGCGCACCGTGCCGGCGGGCTCCTGGAAGCACGGGATGTTCTTGCGATGGGTGACGCCCGCGACCGTCGACACGTCCTGGCAGGTCGGGATCCGGGTGTTGCCCGGCTGGCCGCGGAAGTTCACGTGCACCTCGGACACCTTTCCTCCGAACCCCGTCTCCTGCCACACGAAGCCCATGAGGTAGCTGCGATCCGCATCGACGGAGGCGATGTTGTTCCAGGGTCCGCCGATCTGCGCCGTGAGCGGCGTCGGTATCCAGCCCGGGCAGTACACGGGTGCGTCGATCCGGTCGGCGAGCTTGCGCCACCCCGCGAGGTATGCGCAGCCCTCGGTGTCCGCCTGCGCCGACTCGACCGCAGCCGTGCTCTCGTCGGAGCCGCGATTCGCGATGGCGACTCCCGCGACGACGACCGCGAGGGCACCGAGCACCACCAGAACGAGCGCGAGAGCAGCGGCTTTCACGGCAGCAGTGTAGAGACGGATTCGCGGGGGAAAACGATGTTTCCCCCGCGAGCCCCCTTCCTTGCCGCGTGCACCGAGAACGCTTGCAGGCCTCCCGGCGGGCACAGCCCGCCTCCGGCCTCGGAAGCACCGCGTGCACTCGGCGGTACGATCGGCGTCCGAGCCGGAGTGGCGGAACTGGCAGACGCGCGGGACTCAAAATCCCGTGTCCTTCGGGACGTGTGGGTTCGACCCCCACCTCCGGCATGAGCGCCACGGCCCGAAGGGACTGCTGGGGGCGGAGTGGTCCTCGCGATCGTCCGATCGGCCGATCCCGTGTTCGGTGCGGCAGCGGCCAAGCTGGCGCGAAGCCGCCATTCGAACACGGAGGTGACACGATGCTCCGCACTCTCCTACTCGCTGCACCCCTTGCAGTTGCGGTTCTAGGCGCCGCGAGCGGCGCATATCCCGCGTCGCGGGGAATGGACCCCGGCATGGGGATGGGAACGCCGGCCATGATCAGCCGGAAGGCGTTCGAAGGCTATTACGACGGGCACAAGGACACGTACCTGAACACGGACGTCTCGGACAAGGCTCAAGCGAGAGCAATGCACATCAACTACGCGCCGGTTCTCAAGACCGTGCCACTCCGCTCGGCACCGGAGATCTATCTCGTCGAAGGCAAGACCGCCCGTGGACAACTCGCCGTCTTCGGTTCCGAGCCTGGCGAGCCGACGTACTCGCCGATCTGGAAAGAGACGATGTTGAGCTGGAAGGCGAGCGCCGAGCCCCGTTCTCATCACGAGCGACACGCAGATCGACCACCTCGAGACGCAAGGCGTGCTCTCCGAGCGGGCGACCTCCATCCGGCTCAACTGCCCGATCGTCAAGGTCGGTAGAGCCGACTGACCGCGCGCCTATCCGAAGAACGCGCGCGCTACCTCGTACCACTCGGGCGGGACCGTCTTCACCTCTCTCGTCGCCTCCTCGAGGGAGACGTCCACGATCGCGTCGCCGTGCAGCGCGGCCATGCGGCCGTACCGGCCCTCGTGGGCGAGATCGGCCGCCTTCAGGCCGAACCGGGTCGCCAGGATGCGATCGCGAGGCGTGGGCGTCCCGCCCCGCTGAACGTGTCCGAGCACGGAGACGCGCGTCTCGAATCCGGTTCGCTGCTCGATCTCCCGCGCCAGCGCACCGCCGACGCCGCCGAGGACGAGGTGGCCGAACTGGTCGGTCTCTCGCGCGTCGCCCGCGACGAGCCGGCGCTCGCCCGATTCGTAGGTGAGCTCGTAGCCCTCGCTCACGACGACGATGGAGAAGTCCTTTCCCCCCTCGTGGCGCTTCACGAGCTCCTTGCACGCCTGCTCGACCGTGATCGGCTGCTCGGGGATGAGGATCACGTCCGCGCCGCCGGCGATCCCGCTCATGATCGCGATCCAGCCCGTGTGCCGGCCCATGACCTCGACGACCATCACGCGGTTGTGCGACTCCGCGGTCGAGTGGAGCCGGTCGATCGCCTCGGTCGCGATCGTCATGGCGGTGTCGAATCCGAACGTGTAGTCCGTGCCCGAAAGGTCGTTGTCGATGGTCTTCGGGACGCCGACCACCGGAAAGGCCTGCTCGCGATGGAGGCGAGCGGCCACACCGAGCGTGTCCTCACCCCCGATCGCGACGAGCGCGTCGAGGCGTTCCTCGCGGAAGTGCTGCAGGACCGCGTCGACTCCGCCGTCGACCTTGTACGGGTTCGTCCGCGTCGTCCCGAGGATCGTTCCTCCGCGCGGGAGGATCCCGGACACCTCACGGCGCCCGAGGGGAGCGAAGATTCCCTCCGTCAGGCCCTTCCAGCCGTCGCGAACGGCGATCATCTCGTGCCCGCGGTCGGTGGAGAGCCTGACGACGGCACGGATCACGGCATTCAGACCCGGACAGTCGCCGCCGCCCGTCAGAATTCCGATCCGCATGCCGACGCTTCGCTCAGACGTCCGGCGGACCGGCCTGGATCAACGCCTCGAGACCGCCCGGCGAGACGAGCACTGCGTCCACGCCGGAGCGCTCGAGCTCGGAGACGTCCTCGGGAGTCGCGTCGTGCAGCTCGGCGATCGCGAGCTTCCCCGCAGGCACGTCGTGCAGGAGCCCGAGCAGGACGGTCAGAGGGTCTTCGTCCGCCTCCTCCCCGACCGAGAGCAGGAAGACCTCCGGATCGAAGTAGTGGAGTGCGCGCTCGAGGTCGGTCGACTCCGAGACCCTGACGACGCACTCGAGCCCGAGCGAGTGCGCCTCGTCCCACATCGCGAGGTCGGGCTTGATCACGACCGCGTCGGCATCGGCTCCTCTCGCGTCGAACATCCTGCCCAGGTGCAGCAGCGGGAGCTGCGACGACATGCGCACGGCGTTGACGCTCTCGATGGCCGCGAGCCCGTCCGCGCCCTGCGTCTCCGCCGAGCGCGCGCTCGGCCCGTCGGCGACCTCGACGATGAACGAGATCCCGTCGCCCTCGGCGATCGCCTGGCTCAGCTTGCTCACGACACGGGATCGTAGTCGGCGACGTGCAAACCGTGGGTCACAGCAGCGCGTCCTACTCATTCAGTGCGCCTCGTCGCCCTCGGCATCCTCCTCGCCCTGATCGCCGCCGCTGCCGCCGGGGCGCGCGTCGTGACGGGCACGGCCCGGAACGACCGGCTCGTCGGGACGCCGAGCGCGGACGTCATCCGTGGCCTCGCGGGAAACGACCAGCTTCTCGGACGCGGCGGCGCCGACTTCCTCCAGGGCGGTCCCGGTCGCGACACGGTCGACGCCGGCGCGGGCGGCGACCTCGTCGCGGTGTCGTACGACGGGGCGCGCGACACCACCCGGTGCGGATCGGGGCTCGACGTCGTCAACGCGGACCTGACCGACGCCGTCGCACGCGACTGCGAGCTCGTCGGCCGCCGGCTCTCCCGCGACCCGTACCGGAGCACGGACGCGCAGCACGAGACCGAGGTCGAGCCGGACAGCTTCACGTTCGGGCGGACGACGGTCGCGACGTTCCAGGTCGGCCGACGCGTCGACGGAGCGGCGACGAACGTCGGCTACGCGGTGACGACCGACGACGGCGCGACGTGGCGCAGCGGCCTCCTGCCCGGCCTGACCGTCGCGAGCGTTCCGGCCGGACCGAATCAACGCGCGAGCGATCCGGTCGTCGCCTTCGACGCGGCTCACCAGACGTGGCTGATCTCGACGCTCGCGCTGGCCGGCGCGACCAGCCGCCTCACGATCAACCGCTCGTCCGACGGATCGACCTGGGGAACCGCGCTCGCAGCCGCTCGAGGAGCAGGTCGGCGAGGGCATCGCCTTCGACAAGAACTGGGTCGGATGCGACAACACCGCGACGTCGCCGCACTTCGGGCGCTGCTACCTCGTCTTCACGCACTCGTCCGACCGCGACATGCTCGCCGTGAGTTGGTCGGACGACGGCGGTCTGACGTGGTCCGCCGCCGCCGACATCGGCGCGCGGCCGGCGGTCGGTGTGTTCCCGGCGATCCGGCCGACGGGTGAGCTCGTCGTCGTCTACCTCTGGGAAGTCGGCCAGGCCGCGATCGCCGCATCGCGTTCGAGCGACGGCGGCGCGACGTGGGATGCGCCGGTTCGTATTGCCGACGTGAGGAACTCGTGTGCGGTCTCCGGCTTCCGCGCGTTCCCGCTCCCGTCTGCCGACGTCGACCGCAACGGGCGCGTCTGGGCGACGTGGCACGACTGCGTGCCGGGAGGCTCGTCCAACGCCGTCTACGTCGCGACCTCGGCCGACGGGGCAACCTGGACGGCGGCGGCCGCGGTGACCCGCAACCGCAACGCGGTGCTGCCGGCGATCGGGATCGATGCCGGTACGGGTCGCGTCGCGATCGCCTACATGCGGTCGGGCGCGAACGGCGTAGACGTCGAGCTCGTGGTCTCACAGGGCGCGGCGAGCGGCTTCGGCGCGCCGCGGAGGCTGTCGGCGGAGGCGTCGGCATTGCCGTCGATGGCGCGAACGACCTCCGGACGCATGCTCGGGGACTACATCTCGGTCCACTTCTCGAGTGGACGACCGCTCGTCGTGTGGGTGCTCGCCTTGACGCCGGTCAACGGTGCCTTCCGCGAAGCCGTGTACGCCACGCGCGGCTGAGCGACTACCAGTCGACGCGTCAGAGGCCGATCGGGTGCCAGACGGTCTTGAGCTCGAGGAACGATTCGATCTCCCACGGGCTCTGGACGTCGGCCGAGGAGCGCACGACGCGCTTCACGTTCTCGGCCGCGGCGCGCTCGAGCTCCGCGACGTCTCCGTCGACGCCGGTGAGGTCGATCGGCGTTCACGTCCATGTGGCCGGCGAGCCAGGGGGCGAGCTCGTCGACGAAGCCGGTGAGGATGTTGACCGCACCGCTCGGGAAGTCGGCGGTCGCGACTGCCTCGGCGAGCTCGACCGCGGCCACCGGGTGCGCGCCCGACGCGACCGCGACGACCGTGTTCCCACCGGCGAGGGCGGGTAGCAGCGCGCGAGACGAGCCCGAGGAGCGGAGGCTCCGCGGGCGCGAGGATCGCCACGACCCCCGTGGGCTCGGGAACCGTGAAGTCGAAGTACGGCCCCGCGACGGGGTTCGAGCTCCCGAGGATCTGGGCGAGCTTGTCGGCCCAGCCTGCGTACCAGACCGTGCGATCGATGGCCGCCTCGACCTCGGCGCGGCCGGTGCACGCGTGCTCGAGATCGGTCGCGCGCGCCTCCATCATCTCGGCGAGCCGGTAGAGCACCTGGCCGCGGTTGTAGGCGGTCATGCCCGCCCAGGCGGGGACGGCCGCGCGAGCAGCCCGCACCGCGTCGCGGGCGTCCTTGCGCGACGCGCGGGCGACGTTGTGCCCCTCCGCCTCGAACGTCCGCCCCGACTCGGAGCGAGGGAACGCACCGCCGATGTAGAGCTTGTACGTCTTCTCGACGGAGAGCCTCGTCATCGGGCCGCGCCTTCGTCGGAGCCACTGTGGATCGATCGGCGCGAACTCGGCGCAGAGGCGTGCTCCTCCTGTCGCCACTCGGCCGCTAGGCTCGACGCCGGGTGGAGGGTGGCCCACCTCCCCACCCAGGGTGGGGAAGGGCGCGATGGAGCGCTCGACGCGCGCGTCACTCGTCGAACCTCAGGTACGGCGCGAGCCCATGCCGACCGCCCTCGCGGCCGAAGCCCGACTCCTTGTAGCCGCCGAACGGCGAGGTCGGGTCGAAGCGGTTGAACGTGTTCGCCCACACGACCCCGGCGCGCAGACGCTCGACCATCCACAGGATCCGCGAGCCCTTCTCCGTCCACACGCCGGCCGACAGCCCGAACGGTGTGTTGTTCGCCTTCTCGACCGCCTCCTCGGGCGTTCGGAACGTCAGCACGGACAGCACCGGCCCGAAGATCTCCTCCTGCGCGATCCGGTAGCTCTGCGCGACGTTGGTGAAGAGCGTCGGCACGAACCAGTAGCCGCGCTCCGGGAGCTGGCACTCGGGCTGGAAGATCTCCGCGCCCTCGTCCTCCCCGCTCGCGACGAGCTCACGGATCTTCTCGAGCTGCGCCTTCGAGTTGATCGCGCCGACGTCGGTGTTCTTGTCGAGCGGATCGCCGACGCGCAGCGTCGAGAGCCTGCGCTTGAGCTTGTCGAGCAGCGGCTCGTAGATCGACTCCTGCACGAGCAGCCGCGAGCCGGCGCAGCACACGTGGCCCTGGTTGAAGTAGATGCCGTTCACGATGCCTTCGACCGCCTGGTCGAGTGCCGCGTCGTCGAAGACGATGTTCGCCGCCTTGCCGCCGAGCTCGAGCGTGAGCCGTACGTCGCGGCCCGCGAGCTCGCGCATGATGAGCTTCCCGACCTCGGTCGAGCCCGTGAACGCGAGCTTGTCGATGCCGTCGCTGCGCACGAGGTGCGCGCCGGTCGTCCCGTCGCCCGTCACGAGGTTGACCACGCCCGGCGGCAGCTCGGCCTGACGGCAGATGTCGGCGAAGATGAGCGCGGTCAGCGGCGTCGTCTCCGCCGGCTTCAGCACGACCGTGTTCCCGCACGCGAGCGCCGGCGCGATCTTCCACGAGAGCATCAGCAGCGGGAAGTTCCACGGGATGATCTGAGCGGCGACACCGAGCGGTCGCGGGGTGCGTCCGGGGAATGCGTATTCGAGCTTGTCGGCCCACCCGGCGTAGTAGAAGAAGTGCGCCGCGGCGAGCGGGATGTCGACGTCGCGTGACTCGCGGATCGGCTTTCCGCCGTCGAGCGACTCGGCGACGGCGAGCTCGCGCGAGCGCTCCTGGATCAGCCGTGCGAGCCGGAACAGGTACTTGGCCCGCTCGGAGGGGGCGAGCGCCGACCAACCGTCCTCGAAGGCGTCGCGTGCGGCTCCGACCGCGAGAGCGACGTCCTCCTCGCCCGCGAGTGCCACCTCGAAGAGCGGCTCCTCGGTCGAGGGTGAGATCGACTCGAACCACTCTCCCGTCCGCGGCTCGACCTCCTCGCCGCCGACGAACAGCCCGTACCGCTCGCGGATCGAGACGATGTCGCGCGCCTCGGGCGCGGGCGCGTACTCCCACTCGAAGGTCGCGGGAAGGCTCGCGGTGCGCTTCTCGACCTGGGCCATCAGTCGATGGTGAAGTAGTCCGGAGACTGGTAGCGCCCCGTCTTCTCCTTGCGGAGCTGCATGAGGACGTCGTTGAGCAGCGACGACGCTCCGAAGCGGAAGAGATCGGGCGTCATCCACTCCGGCCCGAGCGTCTCGTAGAGCGTGACCAGGTACTGGATCGCCTGCTTCGAGGCGCGGATCCCGCCCGCGGGCTTGATGCCGACGACGTGCCCGGTCTCGACGTAGACGTCGCGGACCACCTCCATCATGCAGAGCGTCACCGGCAGGGTCGCGGCGGGGCTCACCTTCCCGGTCGAGGTCTTGATGAAGTCGGCGCCGGCTGCGATCGCGATGAGCGAAGCGCGCCGCACGTTGTCGTAGGTGCCGAGCTCCCCTGTTTCGAGGATGACCTTGAGGTGCGCCTCGCCACATGCCTCCTTCACGCGCACGATCTCGTCGAAGACCTTCGCGTAGCGCCCGGAGAGAAACGCGCCGCGGTCGATGACCATGTCGACCTCGTCCGCCCCGAGCTCGACGACGGCTCTCGTCTCGGCGATCTTGATCTCCGTCGGTGACTGCCCGGAGGGAAACGCAGTCGCGACCGAGGCGACCTTCACGTCACTTCCTGCGAGGCGCTCCTTTGCAACGCCGACGAGGCTCGGGTAGACGCAGATCGCGGCGACCGACGGCACGGAGCGGTCGACGGGATCGGGCCGTATCGCCTTCGAGCAGAGCGCAGCCACCTTCCCCGGCGTGTCCTGCCCCTCGAGCGTCGTGAGATCCATCATGCGCACTGCGAGCTGGAGCGCCTGCACCTTCGACTCGCGCTTGATCGAGCGCTTCGCGAGCGTCGCGGCTCGCTCCTCCAGCGCAACGGCGTCGACCGACCCGATGCGCGGGAGCCGCGGGCCGGACGGGAGCTCGAAACCGCCCACGAGTGCGGGTGCCATGGCCACGCTTTCGAGTGTAGTCCCCGTCAGAGACCCAGGCGCTCGAGCATCCTCGGATCGCGGCGCCATTTCGGCCGCACCTTGACCTGGAGCTCGAGAAACAGCGGACGACCGACGAGAGCTTCCACCTCGGGTCGAGCACGCACGCCGATCTCGCGCACCATCGACCCCTTCTTCCCGACGAGGATGCCCTTCTGGGACTCGGTCTCGACGTAGATCACGGCCTTGAGCCGCCGCTCCTCGATCTCTTCGACCTCGACCGTCGTCGCGTGCGGGACCTCCTCACGGGTGAGGTGGAGCGCCTTCTCGCGAATCACCTCGGCGACTCGCTCGTCGAGCGAGAGGTCGGTCGTCTGCTCGCTCGGGAAATACGCCGGGCCCTCCGGGAGAAGCGAGACGAGATCGCCCCGGAGCTCGCCGACGCCCTCCTTCGTCTTCGCGCTCACCGGATGGAGGGCGTGGAAGTCGCCCAGGGCAGCGGCCGCCTTCATCTGCGAGGCGATGTGCGCGGGCTTCAGCCGGTCGACCTTGTTGAGCGCGATGACGACGGGTTGTGCCGAGGCCGAACACGCGGCGCGCCACGAAGCGGTCGCCGGCGCCGATGCGTGCGCGCGCGTCGACGACGAGGAGGACGACGTCCACGTCGTCGAAGGACGCGTCGACCGTCTGCTGCATGCGCTCGGTGAGCGCGTCGATCGGACGTTGGAAGCCCGGGAGATCGACGAGCGCGAGCTGATAGTCGGGCCCGTGCGCGACACCGAAGAGGCGGCGACGCGTCGTGTTGGGGACAGTCGAGGTGATGGCGATCTTCTCGCCGCAGAGGGCGTTGACGAGCGTCGACTTGCCCACGTTCGGCCTGCCTGCGACGGCGACGAAGCCGCTTTTCACGGGCGCCTTCCTCTGGGGCACCCCGGCCCACCACCCACTGCGAGCATAACGAGGAAGTCCGCACACAGGGGATACGGGACCGTGCCGAAATCGAGCCGATATCGCAGGCAATTCCTGCCTCACCGGAGGTCCGTGCTGTCGAACGCCTCGGGGAGCAGCTCGCCCGGCGTCATCGTGACGACGCGACCCTCGTTGCGGAACACGACCCGGTCGATCCCCATCTCGAGCAGCCACTGCCGGCACCCGCCGCACGGCGACGCCGTGATCGCGGCGACCGCGAAGTCACCCGGCCCGTACCCTTCCGCAACGGCCCGCGAGAGAGCCGTCCGCTCCGCGCACACGCCGAGCGGATAGGCCGCGTTCTCGACGTTCACGCCCTCGATCACGCGACCGTCGCGGGCCAGCACCGCACATCCCACGTGGAAGTTCGAGTACGGGGCGTACGCCCGAGCGGACACGGCGTCGGCGGCAGCGAGCAGCTCGGCGTCGGACAACGGCGTGCTCATCCGAACGCCTGGAAGAGAAGCAGCGTGACGAGCGCGCCGAGCACGGCTCCACTCGCGACCTCCGAGGACGAGTGCACGCCGGTCTCCACGCGGGTCTGCGCCACGAGCAACGCCATGATGAACGTCACGGACGAGATCAGGAAGCGGCGCGGCGAGTCCTCGAGGACGAGCGTCACCGCCATCCAGCCCGCAAACGCGACGGCGGCATGCCCCGATGGGAGCCCCCCGCGCAGCGGCGTCCCGCGCCCGGTGTAGGCCTTCACGGCGATGACGAGGATGACCGTGACCGCGAGCGCCACGAGTGTGAGCTCGGCAGGCGCGTCGGAGAGGCGTGTCAGGAAGCGCGAGCTCCGGGTGGCGACCTCGCCCGAGAACACGAGGTAGCCGACGGCCACGGCGTTGAGCGCAGCGATCAGCACCGCCCCGGCGGCGATGTCCTTCGCGATCTTGGCCATCGGGTCGAAGGACGTCGACGCAACGTCGACGGCCGCTTCGACTGCGGTGTTCACGAGCTCCGCCACGAGCACGAACGTGATCGCGAGAAGAAGAACCGCGAGCTCGAGCTTGCTCGCGCCGAAGCCGACCGCCGCGACGAGAACAGCCGCTGCGATCGCGAAGTGGACCCAGAGGTTCCGCTGCGTCCGGACCGCGTGGACGATCCCTTCCGCCGCGTAGTTGAAGCTCTGGAAGAGCGACTGGCTGGGCTGACGGCTCACCGGCTCGCGTGCACCTCCTCCCGCTCCTCCATCTCGTGGCCGTGCTCGTAGCCGAGGAGGTGCAGAAGTCCGTGGACGAGCGGCCGCTGCCACTCCGCGCCCACGACCTGGGGACAGAGCACGACGTCTCCGAGCGCGCGCGGAACGCCGTCGGGCAGCTCGTCCCGCCCGTCGAGCGGGAACGAGAGAACGTCCGTCGTCTCGTCGACGCCGAGGTGCTCGCGTTTCAGGTCGCGCATCTCGTCCGGCCCGACGAATGCGATCCCGAGCTCTCCGTCGACGACCCTCTCCGCCTCGAGCACGCGCCGCGCGAGCTCGTCGGCCGCGTCCTCCTCCACTGCCACGCCACTTCGATTCGTCGTCTCGACGACGATCACCGGCGTCGCGCCGTGCCGGTCTCCTCGGCGTGGCGCTTGTACGCCTCGACGATCCGCTGCACGAGCTTGTGCCGGACGACGTCCTCGTTGCCGAACTCGACGAACCCGATGGCGTCGATCCCGGCGAGGATGTCGCGCACCTGGATGAGCCCGGACGCCTGCTCGCGCGGGAGGTCGATCTGCGTGACGTCTCCCGTGACGACCATCTTCGAGCCGAACCCGAGCCGCGTCAGGAACATCTGCATCTGCTCGGGCGTCGTGTTCTGGGCCTCGTCGAGCACGATGAACGAGTCGTTGAGCGTCCGACCGCGCATGAACGCGAGCGGCGCCACCTCGATCGTCCCGCGCTCCATGTACCCGGCCAGCCGCTCCGGATCGAGCATGTCGTAGAGCGCGTCGTACAGCGGTCGCAGGTACGGGTCGACCTTCGCGAGCATGTCGCCGGGAAGGAACCCGAGCCGCTCGCCCGCCTCGACCGCCGGGCGGGTGAGGATCACGCGCCCCACTGCGCCCTCGGAGAGCGCGGACACGGCGAGCGCCATCGCGAGGTACGTCTTGCCCGTTCCGGCAGGGCCGATCCCGAACGTGACGGTCGCTCCGCGGATCGCGTCGACGTACCGCTTCTGGTTGACGGTCTTGGGCGTGATGTTCTTGCCACGATGACGCCAGACGACGTCCTCGAAGACCTCGCGCACGTCCTCGGCCTGATCGAGCGCGGCGAGCACCGCGCCGACCGTATCCGGGCCGATCTGGTGACCGCCCTCGACGAGGTCGACGAGCTCGTCGACGACGGCGCGCGCGGCCGTGACGTTCTCGTCGTCGCCTCCGAGCGTGAGCCGGTTGCCTCGGAGCGCGATCGTGCAGGCGAGCCGCTCCCGGAGGGCGTCGAGGACGCCGTCCTCCACTCCCGCGAGCTCTGCGGCCACCTCGTTCGAGACGTCGAGCACCTGTTGCACGCGGCTCAGTGTAGGGACGTCACCTGCCGCGAAAGCCAGGCCCGACGTCCTCGGACGCCTCGACCGCGAGGGCTTCGAGCGAATGGTCGAGCTGATCAGCCTCGGTGACCCGGATGCGGTGCGTGATCACGCGCGTCGTCGTTCTTGCCCTCGAGGTACGCCTCCACCCTCGGGAGGTCCGCCACGTCAGGCCAGCTTCTCCTTGACGAGCTGGGAGACCATCGAGCCGTCGGCTCGACCGGAGACCTGATGCATGACCCCTGCCATGACCCTGCCCATGTCGCGGATGTTCGTCGCGCCGACCTCGGAGATGACGTCGTCGATGATCTCCTCGATCTCCTCCTCGGACATCGGCTCGGGCATGAACTCCTCGAGGACCTCGAGCTCGTACTCCTCGTCCTCGGCCTGCTCCTCGCGACCCCCGGACCGAAAGGCCTCTGCTGCCTCGACGCGTCGCTTGCGCTCGCGCTGGAGCACCTGCAGCTCCTCGTCGTCCGAGAGCGGACGCTGAAGCTCCTTCTGCGCCGCCTGCAACGAGTGCAGGACGAGGCTCAACGCATCGCGACGATCTTCGTCGCGGGCGAGGCGTGCCGCCTTCAGCTCCTCCTCGATGCGAGCGATGAGCGTCACGCTGTCTCCAGCTCGAGCACGCGCGCGAGCTTGCCCGTGTCGAAGCGTCCGCCGAGGACGTGCCAGTGCAGGTGGAAGATCGTCTGCCCGCCGCCCGGACCGACGTTGACGAGCACCTTGTAGTCGTCGAGCCCGGCGGCCGCCGCCGTGTCCGCGACGAAGCGCAACATCCGGCCGGCCTCCTCGTCCGGGAACGCGTCGACGTTCCTGAACGTGTCGACGTGCCGCACAGGGAGCACGAGGAGATGCGTCTCGGCGATCGGGTTGATGTCGCGGATCGCGACGAAGCCGTCCGCGGCATGCACGTGGTCGCCCTCGGCAACGAGTCGGCAGAACAGACAGTCCTCAGGCGGCGACGGCAACGATGCCCTCCTCGGACACTCCGACGGCGCGCGCATCCAGGAGTTGGCCCACCTCTCCCGCGACGAGCCACGGCGTGTAGTCGTTCGCGTACCCGCGGCCCGGCCGATCGACGAGGACGCGATCGGTGGTGCCGACCTTCGACGCCCAGCGCCGGCGCGAGAGCTCGTCGGAGAGCGCACGCAGCCTCGCGCTTCGCTCCTTCTTCACCGCTGCGGGCACCGTGTCCGCCGCCGCGGTCTTCGTCCCGGGTCGCGGGGAGTACGGAAAGACGTGGACGCGCGTGAGGCGTGCGTGCTCGACGACGTCGAGCGTGCGCGCGAAAGCGCCCTCGTCCTCGCCGGGGAACCCGACGATCACGTCCGCGGTGAGGTTGAAGTCGGCGAGCGGCTCGAGCTTCTGCACGTACTGCGCCGCCGAGTACCGGCGGCCCATCGCGCGGAGGACCCCATCGTCTCCGGACTGCAACGGAACGTGGAGATGAGGCGACGCGACGCCCGTCTCGCGCAGCGCGGCAACGAGGTCGTGCGTGAGATGGTTGACCTCGATCGACGAGAGCCGCAGGCGCTCGACGCCCGGCAGGGAGCCTGCCTCGCGGATCAGTCGCGGCAGCGAGTAGCCCGCCTCCCGATCGCGGAAGCACCCGAGGTTGACACCGGTGAGGACGATCTCGCGATGGCCCTGCGCGACGCGGCGCTCGATCTCGCCGAGCACTGCACGGGCGCGCCGGCTCCGCGTGCCTCCACGGACGAGCGGAATGACGCAGAACGAACACGAGAAGGAGCAGCCGTCCTGGATCTTCACGAAGGCGCGCAGCCGCTCGAGCCGGGCGTCGGCCTGCACGCAGCCGATCGCGCCGACATCGCCGGCGACCGCTGCGGGCGTCTCCTCGCTCGGTCGCGCGACGACCGTCACGTTCCGCGCCGCGCCCTCGAATGCGCCGTCGAGGTTCGCGCCGCACCCGGTCACGTAGACACGCCCGTGCGTCCGCGCCGCGCGCGACACGGCCTGCCGCGACTTCGAGATCGCCTCGTGCGTGACGCAGCACGTGTTCACGACGGCGACGTCGGCGCCGTTCGCGGACTCGCTGTGGCCGTCGGCGAGCAGGCGCTCGCGCACGGACTGGGCGTCCGCGTACGAGACCTTGCAGCCGAGGAAGCGCACCGAGAACGTCGCCATCGAGGGAACTAGCTTAGTGCCGCCTGGCGAGGACGTCTGCAGCCCAGCCCTCGAGCTCGAGTCGGTCGACCGGCTCCCAGCCGGGAACGCGCGGCGTCTCCGACTCCAGATAGCCGGAGGTGATCGCAGTGGGCGCCGGCATGCGGACGAGCAGCGCCTCGACGACGCCGAGCTCGATGTTGGCGACGGCGACGTCCGTCCGGTGGAGCTCGTCACGCAGCACGTCGGCGCTGGCGACCTCGACGTGGACGCCGTTCGAGCGGACGGTCTCGGCGCAGACCTCGACCGCCACCGGGTCGGCGTCCACGGCGAAGACGGGCGCGAACCCGAGCCTGGCCGCGGCGACGGCGAGAACGCCCGACCCGCAGCCGGCGTCCAGCAGGCTCCCGCGCTCGAGCCGCGCGAGGAGCTCGATGCACGCGCGTGTCGTCGGATGCGCACCCGTTCCGAACGCGCGGCCGGGGTCGACGACGACCGTGGGCTCGCCTGCAGGAGGAGGTTCCCACGGCGGCCCGATCCAGAGCCCACCTGCCCGTGCGGGGCGGTGGAATGCCTTCCACCGGTCCTCCCAGCCGGCCTCGACGGGCTCGGTGAGCGCCTGCGGAAACGCGGCACGGATCTCCGCCTCGCCTGCGGTGTCCGTGTACACGGCGAGCTCCAGCGATGCATCTGCGTCGCGCTCCTCGAACCCTGCGGGGAAGCGCTCGATGACCCACGCCCGCGCAATCTCGGCGTCGGCGGAAGGAACGAGGATGGAGACGCGACGGATGCCGCTCAGCGAAGCGCGCTCTTCAAGCGGCTGAAGAACCCCTCGCCCTCGTCGTCACGCGACGCGTAGGCCTCGTCGCCGAGCTTCTCGTCGAGCTGCTCGAGGAGCTGACGCTGCTCGTCGTCGAGCGCGGTCGGCACTGCCACGTCGAGGCGGACGTAGAGGGAGCCGCGCCCGGAGCCGCGCAGTGCCGGCATCCCCTCGCCCTTCAGCACCCGGACCTCCCCCGGCTGCGTGCCCGGCGGCACCTCCAGCTCGACATCGCCGGAGAGCGAGGACACCGTCGCCTTCGTCCCGAGCGCGGCGTCCGTCATCGTCAGCCGGAGCGCGGTGTGCAGGTCGTCTCCGTCCCGCACGAAGCGCGGGTCGGGCTTGACGCGGACGACGACGAACGCGTTGCCGCGCTCGGCGGTCCGGAATCCTGCGTGCCCCTCGCCCCGGGCGCGGATCTGCTGACCGTCGTGGATGCCCTTCGGGATGTCCACGTCGAGCTGCCGCCGCGTCAGCACTCGACCTTCTCCCTTGCACTCGCCGCACGGCTGCTCGAGCACCTCGCCGCCGCCACCGCAGTCCGGGCAGGTCCGCTGCTGCACGAACTGGCCGAAGATGTTCTGCGAGACACTGCGTACGACGCCGGCTCCGCCGCACGTCGGGCACGACCGCGTCGACGTGCCCGGCTCGGCGCCGCTCGTGCCACAGCGCTCGCACGGAAGCGCCACGTCGAGGGATACCGACACCGACGCGCCGGCGAACGCCTCCTCGAGGTCGATCTCGACGACGGCCTGGACATCGCCTCCGCGCTGTGCGCGCTGCCTCGCTCCGCCCCCGCCGAGCAAGTCCTCGCCGAAGAACGCGGCGAACACGTCGGACAGGCTCCCGAAATCCGCGAACACCGGCTCGTAGCCGCCTCGCTTGAGGCCTGCCTTCCCGAAGCGGTCATACGTCGACCGGCGCTCGGGATCGGAGAGCACCTCGTACGCCTCGGCGACGTCACGGAACCTGAGGTCGGCATCGGGTGCGGTCGAGACGTCCGGGTGGAGCTCGCGCGCGAGTGTCCGGAAGGCGCGCTTGATCTCGGCGTCGCTCGCCGAGCGCGAGACGCCCAACAGCTCGTAGTAGTCGCTCTCCGTCGTCGCCATCGCCTCTCACCCGTCCTCGTAGACGTCCTCGACGAACCGCGAGAGCTCGAACGCGGCGGCGCGGACGGTCCGGATTGCCTTCTCGTAGTCCATGCGCAGCGGGCCGACGAGGCCGACTGCACCGAGTGCGGTCGACCGGATCCCGTAGGTCGCGCCGACGAGCGAGACGGAGTGCAGCTCGGCGCCGGCCACTGCGGGGCCGACGTGGACGACCGGTCGCTGCGGCTCGAGCGCTTCGCTGACGAGCTCGAGGACGGCGGCGCGCCGTTCGAGCAGCTCGACGAGCCGCATCGTCGCCTCGAGCTCCTCGAGACGCGCGCCGCCGACGAGACCCGCTGTCCCGCCGACGAAGACCTGTGGGCCGGTCTCGGCACCCACCTCGAGGAGCGTCTGCCCGATGAGCGCGAGGAACGCACGCTCGCGCGGGTCGAGCTCGGGCGCCTCGAGGCGACGACGCACCGTCCGCGAGCCCAGCCGCTCGCCGACGAGCTGATCCTCCAGGTACTCGCCCGCCCAGGCGACGAGGCCGGGGTCGACGGGCTCGTCGACCCTGAACACGCGCTTCGTCACGCCTCCCGTGGAGGTGATCACGACGACCATGACGCTCGACGGCTGCAGCCTCAGCACCTCGATGTGCCGGATCGACGCGGTCTCGAGCGACGGCGCCGACACGAGGGCGAGCAGGCGCGTCGCGTCGGAGAGCATCTCGGTCGTCGTGCGCAGGGCCTGCTCGATCTCGTCGCGCATCGAGCGGAGGTCGACACCGAGCTCGTCGGGGCGGCCTTCCACCGCGTCCACGAGCTCCTCTGCGTACACGCGGTAGCCGGTCTCCGTGGGCACCCGACCCGCCGAGGTGTGCGGGTGCATCAGGAGCCCGAGCGTCTCGAGCTCGGCGAGCTCGCCCCGGACGGTGGACGGCGAGACTCCCAGGCCCGAGCGCTCGACGAGCATGCGCGAGCCCACCGGCTGGCCCGTCGCGACGTGCTCCTCGATGACGCGCCGCAGGATCTCGCGCTTACGCGGTGTGAGCTGCATCCTCGTCCGATGGTAGCCGGGGGCTCCGGCGGTGCCCGCACTTCCCATTCGGGCTAAACAGGTCCAGAATGCGGAAGGGATTCGTCCTGGGGAGGACGGAATGAAGGGGGAAACGGGGAGTTCGAGGCGCGGCCGACAGTCGTCCGGCGAGCAGGGCCAGGTCGCCGTGCTCTTCGGTCTGCTGATTCCGATGCTCCTCGCCATGGGGGCGATCGTCGTCGGGATCGGCAATTGGGTCGTGCATGCGAAGAACCTGCAGACGAAGGTGGATGCTGCTGCGTTCGCCGGAGGCTCGTCTGGGGATTCCCGTGCGGTGCGGATGTCGACGCCAAGATCGAGGCGCAGGCTCGGCTGTACTTCGGATCCACACCGCGGCAGACCTCACAAGCGTCAGCAGCCCAAACAACCCTCAAGTCGGCGGAGTGGGCGGCGACCGGATCTACGTCGGCCTGAATCAGGCCCAGTGGTGGAGCGGAGGCTTTTCCGCTCCGGACTTCTCCGATCCGGTGGGATCTGTATGCGAGTCGAAGATCCTCGACGTGAAAGCGGCGGGAGCGGGACGTGTCGCCGCTCTGGAAGCTGATCCCACTGTTCCCCGACATCAAGCGCAAGGCCCGCGTGCGGATCGAGGAGGTCTCCGGCCTCACCGGCCTTCTCCCCATCGCGGTTCGGCTCCCACAACCACTGAGCGCCGCCGGCCGTCTTCTACGACGAGTCGAGTCCGACGAAGGCGATCCTTCGCCGTCCAGCCATCTCCGGCCGATGTGCACCGACTTCGAGCCGACCTGCATCATCGGGGCTCCGCCCAGCCTCGGACAGTGGACGACCGAGCCGGATCCCGCCGATCCGAGCGCCACGTACGCGAGCGTCCACGTTGCCGCGCAGGACGGGTGTCGTCATCGCGACGAGCGTTCGTCCACTCTGCGGAGCGGGGACACCTCCCGCCGTGCCGCCGTGCATGGACATGACCCCGGTCCCCGCCTGGATAGGACAGTCCATCGACAGCTTCTGCCGGCAAGCGAGCAACACGGTGCGCTGCTTCGACGCTGCCGGCACGGGGCCGGGCAGACTGTCTCCGAGGGAGTCCACTTCCTTCTCGGCCACCCGACAGGGAGCGTTCCAGCGGGCTCGAACTGGCCCGAGTTCCGCGGCGCCTGGCTCGGCCCGGGCACCTGCCCGGCGAACGGCTACTTCAACTCGATCCCCGGCTCTTGCGAGGTCGAGCTCGACATCGAGCTAGACGCCGGCTCGTGCATGCGTGGGCCCGGGCTGTGCTTCGACGACCCGGCAACGACGCCGCCCGTCGAGACACGAACCACGGCCTCGCCGAACAGCATTCAGGTCGAGTACTGCCAGGTCCATACGGGGCAGACGGGGGATATCTGCGCGTCGCAGTTCAGCGTCGCCCAGCAGATGAGCTGCAGCGGGAGCGCGGGTGACATCGAATGCGTGAGCGTCACCGGGAAGCATCCGCAGATCCCACTCGGGTCCCGAGGGAACGCATTCGCGCTTCAGGTGCGAGCTCCGCAACACGGCGGTGACCGGATTCCCGGCGTGCAAGCTCAACTCGTTCAGCCCTTCGTGCCGGTTCTTCCTCACGGGCAACGGCTTCGCGGGCGACAGCGTGCGACCCACCGCTACGGAGATCCTCGACGAACCGATCCAGCGGTCGTTCATGGGCGACCTCGACCGGACGGGTCCCGTGAAGTGGGTTCGGCTGACCCAGGACACCGGCTGCGATCCCGACTTCGACGACAGGATCATCGGGCACGACTACGTGCTGGACGATGGACGCCGCAAGCCAACCTGTGGGCTCGACGCGGTGCTACATCGTGGACCTGGGCGTCGCCGGCGGGCTCGCGCGGGATCAGGACGAGCCGCCCATCGCCTTCAACCTCGGCGACACCTCGAGCCAGCGCGCATACATCGACTGCGATCCGATCATCTCGAACCTCAAGGCCGAGATCGTCTCCGGCTGCCAGACGCCGGCGTACGCCGCGAACAAGTTCAACACGAGCCCCCTCTGCCCGGGAGCTCGGCGTTCTCTCTACGCCCAAGGCTGCGCCGTTCGACAACTGGCCGCCCTTCCGCTGCGTGCTCACGCAGACCGGGAACTCGAGCCAGGTGATCCAGGGCTTCAACGAGCGGATCTTCACGTGTACCAACAACCCCCACTGCCCCGAGGCGACGCGACCAGCTACGTTCGGGACGGAACTACTGGCATCGCATGAACAACATGTACGACGCCGACACGTTCGCGTGGGACGGCACAGGCCCGCCCGGATCACGGGGCGCTCTCAAGGGGAATACGCTGAAGGACGACGATCCTCGTCTCGTGACGCTGTTCTTCACGACGTACGACTCGTTCACGAGCACGGGGAACGAGATCTTCCCGATCGTCGGATTCGGGAACTTCTACGTCACGGGCTACGGAGAGACCCTGAACGGCGGCTGGAAGAACGGGGCAAGCCCGAGGATCCGTGCGATGACGGAAACGACGGGGACCTGATCGAACGGCACCGGGAACGAGCCTCCTCCCGACCTCGACATGTCACGAAACACGCGGTGGGCCTGGGGACACTTCGTGAACGACGTCGAACCAGGGCCGTTCACGACGGGCGGATCCGGCGTGCTCTGCAACCCCGGCGCGAGCTTCCAGCCGTGCGTCGCAGTGCTCG
>CAVWES010000030.1:0-17514 GCA_963754175.1 uncultured Gaiellaceae bacterium
GCTACGCCCACACGGGGCACAAGTAGGACGGTGGGAGGAGGCTCGGCATGAGACGCAGGACCTCACTGCTCGTGGGCGGCGCGATTGCGGCCGCGCTCGCTCTCGGCGGACTGGTGGGTGGCGTCGTTGCCGAGTCTCGCTCCCTCGCATCAGCGCCGGCTGCTCCCGTTGCGCTCGCCGATCGGGCGCTCGCGGGAGCAGCCGGCGGGATCTCCACCTCCGCCGTCTCGAGCCTCGAAGCCGAGGTTCGTGCCCGGCCCCGCGATCCGGCGCTGCTAACGCAGCTCGGGTTCGCGTACCAGCTGCGCTGGCGGGAGACGGCCGATCCGTCGTACCTCCCGCGCTCCGAGGCCGCGCTGCGCAGGGCGGAGCGCTTCGGAGTCGAGGACTCGGGCGCCGTGCTCGGGCTCGGGTCGCTCGCGCTGATCCGGCACCAGTTCGCGGAGGCGCTGCGCTACGGGCATCGTGCGGAGCGCCTGCTGCCGGGTTCGTCGCGGCCCTACGGCGTCATCGGTGACTGCCCTCGTCGAGCTCGGTCGCTACGACGAGGCGTTCGCCGCCTTCGAGCGCATGATCTCGCTGCGCCCGAGCCTCGCGTCCTACTCGCGCGTCGCGTATGCGCGCGAGCTCGTGGGCGACCGCAAGGGCGCGGTCGGCGCGATGGAGCTCGCGCTCGGCTCGGCTGCGGGACAGCCCGAGCCGACGGCGTGGTCGCACGTCGAGCTCGCAAAGCTCCAGCTCGGGCTCGGGCGACCGGCCGCTGCGCGCCGGCACGTGCGCGCCGCGCTCGCCGCCCTTCCCGGATACCCGAGCGCGCGGATCGAGCTCGCGCGGATCGACGCGGCCGAGGGTCGACTCGCCGCCGCGACGCGTGAGGCACGCCGCGCCGTCGACGCGATTCCCACCCCACAGGCAGTCGGGCTGCTCGCCGACCTGCTCGAGCGCACGGGCCAGCGGGCCGAGGCACGCCGTCAGCGCGCCACCGTCGCAGTGATCGACCGGCTGCTCGAGGCCAACGGCGTCCAGGTGGACGTCGAAGCGTCCGTCTTCCGCGCCGACAATCGTGTCTCTCCGTCCCGGACGGTCGAGCTCGCACGCCGCGCACGGGCCGCCCGCCCGTCGATCTACGGCGACGACGCGCTCGCCTGGGCACTCGCCCGCGCCGGCCGGTGTGCGGAGGCGCTGCCGCTCGCAACCCGGGCGCTTCGCCTCGGGACGCAGGATCCGCTGTTGTACTTCCATCGCGGCTACGCGGAGGGCTGCGCCGGGAATCGAGACGCGATGCGCGGGTGGTACGCGAAGGCGCTCGAGCTGAACCCTGCGTTCTCGGTTCGTTGGGCACCCGTCGCGCGGGCAGCTCTCGCACGTTCCTAGCGGATCTCCGACGTATCATCCGACCGTGAACCGCACCCGGGTGTGGCTCGTCGTGTCCCCGGTCGTCGCGGCCGGGGTGCTGACGGCGCACTGGCTCGCCTACCGGCTGACGTCGACGCCGACCGATCCGTTCCACGGCTACCTCGAGCACGCACCGCAGGTGCTTCTCCTGCTCGCCCTTG
This sequence comes from uncultured Gaiellaceae bacterium, assembly GCA_963754175.1. GTDB lineage: Bacteria > Actinomycetota > Thermoleophilia > Gaiellales > Gaiellaceae > GMQP-bins7. Next base: position 1,557 of record CAVWES010000030.1, read on the forward strand.
CCGGGGTGATCCTCGCGGCCGTCACGGCGCGAGTGGACGCGCCTCCCACGCGAGCGTTCCCGCTCGTCGGGCTCGCGACGTTCGTTCTCCAGGAGCACCTCGAGCGGCTCGTGCACGGCGGCGGTGTGCCGTTCCTGCTGACGTCGCCGGCGTTCCTCCTCGGGCTCGCGCTGCAGATTCCCGTCGCGCTCGTCGCGTGGGCGCTCGCCCGCTGGTTGCTCGCCGCGGTGCGCGAGGGCCGTCTGCGAACGCCGCCTCGCGTGCGTATCGTCCTCGCGCGCGTCGTCGACCCGATCTCGGTGCTCGCTGCGATCGACGTCGCGATACGGCCGGGTCGCGGCCCGCCGGAGCTGCTCCTCCCGTCCTGTTGACCACTCTGCTGCCCCTCGGGCAGCACGAATCGATGGAGGAGACCGTGAAGAAGCTGATGCTCGCGTGTGCGTGCCTGCTCGCAGCGACGGCGATCGCCGGCTGCGGCTCGGACGACAGCACGACGGCGTCGTCGACGGAGACGACGACCGAGACCACTACGACCGACGAGACCACCACGACGGACACGACGACGACCGCGGCCGAGAAGCCGACGGTCGTGAACATCGTGGTCGTGAACGCGGCGCCGCAGGGCGGCATCGTGCGACAGACCGTGAACAAGGGCGACCGCGTCGTGCTCGTCGTGAAGTCCGACGTCGCGGACGAGATCCACCTGCACGGGTACGACCTCTCGCGCGACGTCACGGCCGGTGGAACCGCGAGGCTGCCGTTCACCGCGACGCTTCCCGGCCGCTTCGAGGTCGAGCTGGAGTCGCGAGGCGTGCAGATCGCCGATCTGACCGTCAACGGATGATCTTCCTGGCTCACGGGATCGGCGGGGTTCGCGACCTGCCGGTCCCGGAGTCGTTCTTCTTCACGACCGCGGCGATCGTCCTCGTCGTCTCGTTCGTCCTGCTCGGGCTGCTCTGGAAGCGACCACTCCTCGAGGCGAACGCGGCGGGCCGGAAGCTCCCGCAGTTCGTCAGCGCGTTCTTCCTCTCCCGCCCGCTGCGGGTCGTCCTCCAGCTGATCTCGGTGGGGCTCCTCGTCGTGACGCTCGCGACGGCGCTCTTCGGAACGACGATCGAGCTCCTCAACTTCGCGCCGACCTTCATCTACGTCATCTTCTGGCTCGGCATCCCGCTGCTCTCGATCCTGTTCGGGAACGTGTGGCGTGCGCTCAGCCCGTGGCGAGCGATCGCGGACGGGACGGTCTGGGTGCTGGAGTGGACGGGACGCGAGGCCAGGCCGGTTCTCGACTGGACGGGTCGCTGGGGGAGGTACCCCGGTGCCGTGGCCCTCTTCTCGTTCGTCGCGCTCGAGCTCGCGAATCCGCGTCCGGCGTACCCGCGGACGCTCGCGATCGCGACGGCGCTCTACTCGTACTGGGCCCTTGCTGGGATGGCGATCTACGGGCGCGAGGCGTGGACCCGTCACGGGGAGGGGTTCGCCGTCGCGTTCGAGCTCCTCTCTCGCATCGCGCCCTTCGCGGTGCGCGACGGGAGGATCGTCGTCCGCTGGCCGTTCACCGGCCTCGGTGGCGACGAGCGGGTGCGCGGCACCCTCGTCTTCGTGGCCGTCCTCCTCGGGTCGACGAGCTTCGACGGCTTCTCGAGGACCTCGATGTGGCAGAACCTCATCGGGAACATCCGGGCGGATCTCGCCGACTCCCCACAGCGAACGGTCGATCTCGCGACGACGCTGACGAACGTGTCCGGGCTGGCGCTCTTCGTTCTCGGCGTCGCGTCGACGTATCTCGCGGCGGTGCTGGCCGCTCGCGCGCTCACCGGGGCGGGGCGGTCACTCGTCCCCGACTTCGTCCTCCCGCTCGTCCCGATCGCCGCCGCGTACCTCGTCGCCCACTACTTCTCGCTGTTCCTGATCCAGGGACAGTTCATCATCACGCTCGCGTCGGACCCGTTCGGCCGTGGGTGGGACCTGTTCGGGACCGTCGACTTCGCGCCCAACCTCGCGATCGTGAGCCCGGACACGGTGTGGTACGTCCAGGTCGGGTCGCTCGTCGTCGGCCACGTCGCAGGGCTCGCGATCGCCCACGATCGAGCCGTCACCATCTTCGAGGACCGCCGAGCCGCTCTGCGCTCCCAGTACCCGATGCTCGCGCTGATGGTGCTCTACACGGTAGGAGGGCTATGGCTCCTCTCGCGTGGTTAGTGGCGCACGGAGGGGTTCCCGGCGCGATCGTCGAGTCGTCGCTCGCCCTGCTCGTGATCGTCGTGCTCGGGGCGGTGTGGCTTCGGGAGCGACGCGGGGGCGACGAACCCCGCGTACAGAAGAAGCGCCGCGACGACGATCGCAGGCGCTAGCGCTCCGACCCCGAGCCCGGCCAGCCCGCTTCCGATTCCCGCCACGGCGATGCCGGCGAGGATGAGCAGATTCCCGACGGGGCGTGCGCGGAACGTCCCGACGGCGACGGCGACGATCGCGAGCGTGCCCAGGGAGTTTCCGAGGATCGCGAGGATCCGCGCGGGCCAGAGGTCGAGCACGTCCTGGGCGTCCGGGATCTCCGTTCCCGAAAGGTCGACGTGCAGCGGGACCGCGAGGGCGACCCCGATGGCGAGCCCCGTGTACACGAGCGCCAACGGTCCAGCCCAGCGACGGCGGACGAGGAGCAGCGAGCCGGCTCCGAGCAACGCGGCCGTGAGGAGCGCGCCGCCGAGGTAGTAGACGCGAAACGCGGCATCGCTCCAGCCGGCGGCCGTAGCTCCACGCGAGCGCGCCGGCTGCGACCGCGTACGCGGCGAGCCCGCCCGCCCAGGCGGCGAGCTCGGGAGCCTTGCGGGACCGCCAGCGGCGGACGAGATCGCCCGAGAGCCGGAGCGCGATCAGCGTCGCGCCGAACGCCAGGAGCGCATCCACGACGAGGACTGTATTCCGTTGGCACGGCTGTACCATCTCGCCCGTGCTCCGCCGCCTCGCCGCGCTGCTGGCGACGCTCGTCGCAGCGTCGGCGGTCGTCCTCGCGCCGGGCGATGCGGCACCCAGGGTCGACTACGCCGCGGCCGCGTGGACGATCCTGCCGCCGGGGGAGAACGGGAGCCTCACGTTCGATCGCAACACCCGCGACCAGGCATTGCTCTACGACGCCCTGACGCCGCTGTTCGGGGACGTGAGCGCGCGAGACATCCGCCGGACCTTCAAGCCCGCACCGCTCGGCGCCGCGGTTCCCGGCGGAAAACGGGAGCAGCCGCGGAGCGGAGTGACGATCGTTCGCGACGCATACGGCGTCGCGCACGTGACCGGCAAGACGGAGGCCGACGTGGCGTTCGGCGCCGGCTGGGTGACCGCTGCCGATCGCGGGCTGCTGCTGCAGCTGATTCGCGGCCCGGCGCGGATCGCAGCCCTCGACGTCCCTGGCCTCGACCCGCTCGCGCTCGCCCTCTCCGGGAAGAGCTTCGTGCCGAGCGCCGAGGCCGAGGCCTTCCTCGCCAACCAGCTCGACGCGGTCCGCTCGCAGCGCGGCGTCGGCCCGAGGATCCTCGCGCTCGTCAACGCGTACGCGGCCGGGATCAACGGCTACTACCGGGCGAAGGGGATCCCGGCGAGCCCCTTCACGGCGAACGACGTCGTCGCGTCGGCTGCGCTCATCGCCGACCCGCTTCGGGACGAACGGTGGGCAAGAGGTCGGAAACGCGATGTTCCTCGACGCGCTCGAGAAGCGCTTCGGAGACGCCGACGCGCGGCGCGTGTTCGCGGATCTCCGGGAGGCGAACGACCCCGAGTCGCCGGTGAGCGTTCCCGGGAGCTTCGCGCAGGAGCTTCCGTCGGCGACATCGCCCGGAAGCGTCGTGCTCGACGACGGCAGCTTCACCGGGACGGCGCTCTCCGCGCCTGCCTTCGCCTCCAACGCTCTCCTCGTCAGCGCGAAGCGATCCGAGACCGGGCACCCGCTCTTCGTCGCAGGCCCGCAGGTCGGGTACTTCTTCCCCGAGTTCTTCGCGGAGATGGAGCTCTCGGGTGCCGGCTTCGCGGTTCGAGGCGCCGTCTTCCCGGGCGTTCCACTCGTTCTCGTCGGACGCGGGCCCGACTTCGCGTGGAGCGCGTCGTCGTCACAGGCGGACAATCTCGACCTCTTCGTCGAGACGTTGTGCGACGACGACACGCACTATCTCTACCGCGGCCAGTGCGAGCCGATGCGCCGCTTCTTCGCCGGCACGCTCAAGGCACAGGGTCAGCCCGACCAGGAGGTCTCCTACTACGAGACGTCCCACGGACCGGTGGTGGGCTACGCGACGGTCAAGGGGAAGCGCGTCGCGATCTCGCTCCAGCGCTCGACACGCGGTCGTGAGCTTCTCTCGACGCGCGCATTCTACGAGCTGAACACCGGCCGGGTCACGTCCGCGAAGACCTTCCTCTCGACGATGAACGGCGTCGAGTTCAGCTTCAACTGGTTCTACGCGGACGACCGGGACATCGCGCTGTTCTCGAGCGGACGGCTCCCGCTCCGCGCCGCGGACACTGATCCGGCCCTGCCGACGATCGGAAACGGAAACTACGACTGGCGCGGCTTCGTCCCGTTCGCCGGGCACGCACGGGCGATCGACCCTCCGTCGGGCACGATCCTGAACTGGAACAACCGGCCTGCAGCGAGCGTCGGCGCAGCGGACTCGAACTTCTCCTACGGCTCGGTGCACCGCGTCGATCTGCTCCGCGCTGCCGTCTCGGCGCGCAAGAAGCACTCCCTCGCGACGCTCACGGGCGCGATGAACAAGGCCGCGACCCAGGACCTGCGCGTCGTCCGCGTCTGGCCGATCATCCGCGCCGTGCTGCAGACCGGGCCTGCGCCGAGCGCGAGGGCAGAAGCGGCGAAGGTCTCATCGATACGTGGCGGACGAACGGCTCGAGCCGACTCGACCGCGGTCTCGACGGGAAGATCGACGATCCCGGCGCCGCCGTCATGGACGCCGCATGGCCGCGACTCGCGGACGCCGTCATGGGGACAGTGCTCGGACCACTCACCGCGCGACTCGCCGCCCTGCACGGGCGCAGCGACGACGCGGGCCCGGGCGGCTCCTCGTACATCTCGGGCTGGTACGGGTACGTGGACAAGGATCTGCGCACCCTCCTCGGTCGCGAGGTCCGCGGCCCGTACTCGCGGCGCTACTGCGGGGCCGGTGTTCTCGAGACGTGCCGCCAGGGGCTCTGGGCGGCGCTCGACGAGGCTGCGGCGGAGCTCGAGAAGACACAGGGGCCGGCCCCGTCGTCGTGGCGTGCGGACGCGACGGTCGAGCGCATCCAGTTCACGTCGGGCGTGCTCACGGACACGATGCGCTGGACGAACAGGCCGACGTTCCAGCAGCTGATGACGTTCTCGGGCCATCGCCAGCGGTAGCTACGCTCGGCGCGTGAAGAAGCGCTACCTCGATGGCGCCCGGCCCGACGCCGGTTCCACCGGAGGTGCTCGCGGCGGGCGCGGCTCCCGTCATCCATCACCGTGGGCCGGACTTTCGCGAGCTGATGCTGCGAACGCTCGCTCGCCTGCGGGAGGTCTGCCGCACCGAGAACGACGTGCTGCTCTTCACCGCGTCCGGCTCGGGGGCCTTCGAGTCGGCGGTCGTCAACCTCCTCTCGCCGGGCGAGCGCGTGCTCGTCGCGACAGCTGGCGCGTTCGGCGATCGATGGTGCGCGCTCGCGCGAGCGTACGGCGCGGAGGTCCACGAGCTCCGGTACTCCTGGGGCGAGACGCCGCAGCCGGACGACCTTCGCCTGCGTCTCGACGAGTCCGGCGCGGAGGTCGTCGTCGTCGTGCACTCCGAGACCTCGACCGGCGTGGTCGCCGATGTGCAGGCGCTCGCCCGCGTCACGCGGGAGGCCGGGGCGCTCGTGGTCGTCGACGCCGTGTCGAGCCTCGGCGCGGTGCCGCTCGAGACCGACGCCTGGGGGCTCGACGTCGTCGTTGCAGGCTCGCAGAAGGCGCTGATGACGCCGCCCGGACTGTCGCTCGCGACCGTGTCCGAAGCCGCTTGGGAGCGCTCGAAGCGGTCCACGATGCCGCGGTTCTACTTCGACTGGGCGCGCATGCAGGCTGCCCTCGAGGGAGGGTCCACGCCGTTCACGCCGGCGGTCACGCTCGTCGCCGCCCTCGACGCCGCGCTCGGGCTGCTGCTCGAGGAGGGCCTGGACGCGGCGTTCGCCCGTCACGCCGCGCTCGGCCGCGCGTGCCGCGAAGGCGCGAAGGCGATGGGCCTGGAGCTCTTCTCGCCGGACGAGGAGCGCTCGGCAGTCGTGACCGCGATCCTCACGCCCGACGGCGTCGACGCGAAGGAGCTCGTGCTCGAGCTCCGCGACCGCTTCGGCATAACCGTCGCCGGAGCGCACGGCGAGCTCGGGTCGCGGATGTTCCGCATCGGGCACATCGGCTACTACGACGTCCTCGACATCACGACATCCCTGACCGCGGTCGAGACGTTGCTCGTCGAGCGTGGAGCGGAGATCGAGCGCGGGGTTGCGACAGCCCGCGCGCTCGAGGCCTATCACGACGCCGCGCGTGTCTGATCGCCCGCGCGTCCTCGTCCGCGAGTCGATCGCCGATGCGGGGCTGGAGCTCCTCCGCGACCGCTTCGACGTCGTCGAGGATTCCGACTCGGAGCTCGGCTCGATCATCGGCGAGTTCGACGCGATCGTGATCCGGTCCGCCACGACCCTCGACGCAGATCTCATCGACCGTGCGGGGCGGCTCAAGGTCATCGGCCGCGCGGGAGTCGGAGTCGACAACGTGGACGTCGACGCCGCCACTCGGCGCGGGATCGTCGTCGCGAACGCAGCCGAGTCGACGGTGGACTCCGCAGCCGAGCACGCGATCGCCCTTCTCCTCGCGCTCGCCCGCAACGTCCCGCAGGCGCACGCTGCTCTGACGTCGGGCACGTGGGACCGGCAGCGCTTCACGGGCATCGAGCTCGCAGGGAAGACGCTCGGCGTTCTCGGGTTGGGGCGCATCGGCCGCCAGGTCGCTCATCGCGCGCTCGGCCTCGGGATGCACGTGGTCGCCTACGACCCGTTCGTCGCGGAGGACCGCTTCCGCGAGCTCGGGGTCGACGCGGCCGCCTCTCCGGAGGAGATCTACGCGGTCGCGGACGTCATCACGCTCCACCTGCCGCTCAACGACGAGACGCGCGGCCTCGTCGGCGCGCATGCGTTCGAGCTGATGAAGGACGGCGTGCGGATCGTCAACGCGGCGCGGGGCGGGCTCGTCGACGAGGACGCGCTCGTCGCCGCGATCGACTCGGGCAAGGTCGCCGGAGCCGCGCTCGACGTGTTCGAGACCGAGCCGTACGATGGACCGCTGCTCGGGCTGCCGCAGGTCGTCGTCACTCCGCACCTGGCCGGATCGACGGCGGAGGCGCAGGATCGCGCCGGCGTCGTGATCGCGGAGCAGGTCGCTGCGGCGCTCGACGGCGAGGTCGTGCGCACGGCGGTCAACATCCCGGTCGTCGACCCGCGCGAGCTCGAGGTGCTCGGGCCGTTCGTCCCCCTCGCGGCCAAGCTCGGCAGGCTGGCCGTCGCGCTCGCTGCCGGGTGGCCTTCGCGCGTGACCGTCGCCGTCCACGGGCCGCTCTCGGAGCACGACACGCGATTGCTCACGGTCGCCGCCTTGAACGGCATCTTCCAGGGCCGGATCGACGAGACCGTGAACGACGTCAACGCACCCGCGATCGCGGCCGAGCGCGGGATCGAGGTCGCCGAGCAGCGTCTGGCTGCCTCCCGGCACTACACGAATCTCGTGCGGGTGGTCGTCACCGCCGGCGACGAGGAGATCGACGTCGCGGGCACGACCGTCGGCCCCGAGCACAGGCTCTTCCTCGCCGCGGCGCGCGGCTTCTCGATCGACATCGAGCTCGCGGCGCACATGGCCTTCCTCTCCTACGCCGACCTGCCGGGCGTGATCGGGAAGGTCGGCACGATGTTCGGCGAGGCGGGCGTGAACATCGCGAACATGGCCGTCTCGAGGACGACCGAGGGGGGAACGGCGCTGATGGCCTTCTCGATCGACTCTCCCGCTCCGCCCGAGCTCGTGCGAGCGCGTCGAGGCGTCCGGCTTCGACGACGTGCGCTTCATCGAGCTTGGCTGACGTCCCGCAGCTCGGAGAGCGGGGCGGAGGCTGGGTCGTCCTGCAGTTCGTCCTGATGGTCGCGATCGTCGCCTTCGTCGTCGCGTCGGCCTGACGGAGGCTCGAGCTGGAGATCCGTCCTCGGAGCGGTCCTGTTCCTGGCCGGCGTCGCAGTCGTCTTCCTCGCCGCACGCGCGCTCGGCTCGAGCCTCACGCCCTTCCCGCGACCGGTCCGGTCAGGGTCGGCTCGTCGACGACGGGCCGTACGCCATCGTACGCCACCCCGTCTACTCGGGCGGGCTCCTCGTCTTCGGCGGCATCCCGCTCGCCCTCTCTCCATTGGCGCTCGTCGGGACCGGCCTGCTCGGCGTCACCTGGGCGCTCAAGTCGCGTGTCGAGGAGCGCTTCCTGCGCGCTCGCTACCCGGCATACGGTGCGTACTGCGAGCGGGTGCGCTACCGCCTCGTCCCGTATCTCTACTGAGGATCCGGGAGGGTACGCTCCGCGCCATGGCGTCGGCCTGGCCAGAGCCCGTGGAGCGGGTTTCGTCGTTCCTGCGCGCGTCGGGTGTCGAGTCCCGCATCCAGGAGTTCCCCGAGGGAACGCCGACGGCCGAGGCTGCGGCCGAGGCCGCCGGCTGCGAGCTCGAGCAGATCGTGAAGTCGCTCGTGCTCGTCTGCGACGAGCGACCGGTCGTGGCGCTCGTCCCGGGCGATCGGCGTTGCGACCCGGACAAGGTCGCCCGAGCGCTGGAGGCGACCTCGGCACGCGTCGCGAAGGCACAGGAGGTCGAGGATGCGACCGGCTTCCCGCCGGGGGCGGTGGCGCCGTTCCCACTCCCGAAGGTGGAGACGGTGCTGATGGATCCCGCGCTCTACCGCCACTCGCTGGTGTGGGCGGGCGCCGGGTCGGACTCGCACATGCTCGGCATCGCGCCCTCCGAGCTCGCGCGGCTCGCCCGCGCCAGGCCGATGGACGTCGTGCAGGATCGAACCTAGGATATTTCGAGAACCGAAGGAGAGCTGACGCGATGCAAGCGACCGAGAAGATCTGGATGAACGGCGAGCTCGTCGACTGGGACGACGCGAAGATCCACGTCGCTTCGCACGGGCTGAACTACGGCTCCGGCGTGTTCGAGGGAATGCGCTGCTACGACACGCCGCGCGGCCCCTCGGTCTTCCGCCTCACCGATCACCTCGTGCGCCTCGAGAACTCGGCGAAGGTCCTCTACATGGACCTGCCGTTCACGGTCGAGGAGCTCCGCTCCGCCGTCCACGACGTCGTCGCGACGAACGGGATCGCGTCGTGCTATCTCCGCCCGCTCGCGTTCTACGGCTACGGCGAGCTCGGGGTCTCCTCGGTCGGAAACCCGGTCGACGTCGTGGTCATCAGCTTTCCGTGGGGTGCGTACCTCGGTGAGGAGAGCCAGACCGCCGGCATCACGACGAAGATCTCGACCTGGGAGCGCGTCGGCCCCAACGTCATCCCGCACGTCGCGAAGGCGACCGGGATCTACCTGAACTCGATGCTCGCGACCATGGAGGCGAGGCGCGGGGGCTACGACGAGGCGATCATGCTCTCCCACGACGGCTACATCGCCGACGGCCCGGGAGAGAACATCTTCGTGGTGAAGGACGGCGTGCTGTACACGCCGCCGCTCGCGATGTCGATCCTCCCCGGGATCACGCGCGACACGATCATCCAGATCGCCCAGGATCTCGGCCATCGCGTCGAGGAGACGCTGCTCATCCGCACCGACCTCTACCTCGCCGACGAGGTGTTCATGGTCGGGACCGCGACCGAGGTGGCCCCGGTGCGAGCCGTCGACGATCGCGAGATCGGCGTCGGCCCCGTGACGCGCGAGCTGCAGCAGGCGTACCTCGACACGGTCGAGGGACGGACCGAGCGCTGGAGCCACTGGCTCGACGTCGTCGAGATGTCGCCCTCGGCGGCATAGCTCTTCGCATGGCGTCCGTCCGGACGATCCCGCTCTCGAGCCCGTGGCTCGACGAGCGGGAGACCGAGCTCGTCTCCGAGGTGCTCGGGTCCAGGTCGCCTCTCGCTCGGCCCGACGATCGACCGTTTCGAGGAGGCGTTCGCCGAGGCGGTCGGCGCCCCGTACGCAGCCGCCGTCTCGAGCGGCACGGCGGGGCTTCACCTGCTCTGCGTCGCAGCCGGAGTCGGTCCCGGCGACGAGGTCGTCACGTCCCCGTACTCCTTCGTCGCGTCGGCCAACTGCGCGATCTACGAAGGGGCGACGCCGGTGTTCGCCGACATCGACCCGCGGACGCTGAACCTCACTCCCGCGGCGGTCGAGGCTGCGCTCACCGACCGTACGCGCGCGGTCGTCGCGGTCGACATCTACGGCTACCCCTGCGAGCTCGACGAGCTTCGCGCCCTGTGCGACTCGCGGGGGGTCGCCTTCATCGACGACTCCTGCGAGGCACTCGGCGCGCGCTACAAGGGCGAGCGGATCGGCTCGCACGGGCCGTCGGCCGTGTTCGCGTTCTACCCCAACAAGCAGATCACGACGGGCGAGGGCGGGATGGTCACGACCCACTCGGAGCGCGAGTGGCTCCTCCTGCGAAGCCTGCGCAACCAGGGGCGCGCGGACTCCGGCGGCTGGCTCGAGCACGCTCGCCTCGGCTTCAACTACCGGATGGACGACGTCAGCGCCGCCATCGGGCTCGGGCAGCTGGAGAAGCTCGACGAGATCCTCTCGGCGCGATCTGCCGTCGCCGCGCGGTACTCCTCGCTCCTGTCCTCCGTCCCGGGCCTCGAGCTGCCGTGCGACGACGATGCCGAGCACGAGCGCTCGTGGTTCGTCTACGTCGTCGCGCTCCCGGCCGAGAGTATTCGCGAGGACGTCATCCGGACGCTCGCGGAGCGCGGCGTGCAGACCGCGCGCTACCTCCCGTGTATCCACCTCCAGCCGTACATGCAGCAGCGGTTCGGCTACCGCGTGGGCCTCTGTCCCGTGGCCGAGGAGATGGCGTCGCGCACGCTGGCGCTCCCGTTCCACGCGCGGCTCTCGGCCGACGACCAGGAGTACGTCGTGGAGTCGCTGCGCGAAGCGCTCGGGTAGTGGCTCGGGGCCCTTCGCAAGGCGAGGCGCTCGCGACCTGGGCGCTCTGGGGACTTATCACGGCGGTCGTGCTGGTGACGTACAGCCGGCTCGATCCGGCCGAGACGTACCACGTCTCCCGCGAGGGGCTCGCGGGCGGACTCAGCCGGAGCGTCACGCTCGTGAACTTCCCGATCGCGCTCGTCGCGATCGCGCTCGTCCTCGTCGCGGTTGCGGCGCTGCCGCCGCGCGCGTGGTGGGCGGCGGCGCCCGCTATTGCGCTGTGCGCGACCGTTCCCGTGTTCGTCCACCAGAGCAACCTCGACGCGCACTGGGGGAATGCCGTGCCCGCGCTCGGGGTGGTCGCCGCAGCCGTACTGACCGTTGCGGCGACGCGTCGGGCGGGAGCAGCGTTCGCGCCGAGGCGCCCCTGGGATGTCGGCCGGCTCGTACTCGCCACGGCCGTTCTCCTCCTCTCGCTCCCGTGGATCACGGCAGACCTGGGCTTCCACTTCCCCGGCGACCTCTTCATGGGCGAGGAGCTCGGACGGGAGAAGGACGGCACGCTCATCGCAGCGGTTCATCTCGGCCATCACCACGGCCTCGACGGGGCGCTGCTGGTACTCACGGCGCTGCTGCTCTCGCGCGTCTCGATCGACGGTCGCGTGCTGCGGGTCGTGCTCTTCTCGTACCTCGGCGCCATGTTCGCCTACGGCGCCGTCAACTGCGTGCAGGACGCCTGGAACGAGCAGCTCGTCAAGCGCGGCTGGACGGACGCGAGCATTCCGTCCGCGATCCTGCCCTCGGCGAAGCCGATCTGGCTCGTCGTCGTGGCGCTCGCCGTGGCGACTGCGATTCGTCCTTCTCCGCGAGAACAAGCGCACGTCATACTCCGCCGCATGACGTCGAGCATGGTCTTCCTCGGCTTCGGGAAGTACGCGCGCGCCGACAAGATCTACGCGCTCGAGCCGATCACGGGCGACGATCGCGGCGGCGGACGGCGCACGCGCGTCTGGGTGGAGGGCGTCGCGGAGCCACTCGTGGCCTCGCGGACGGAGCGGACGATCCTGCACGACATGGGCCACGAGGCGGGGGACACGGTGCTCGCTCGACGGCGCGCTCGACCTCGCGGAGCGGCTCGCCTCTGCGGCGGAGGAGGGCCGCGTCGACCTCAACGACCTGGGGCGTCGCGCGCGGCGGCTCCTCGCGGCCACGGCACGTCCAGCCGAGGCCGAGCCGCTCTTCTGAGCGCGCTCGCGGCGCTCCTCGAGAGGGACGTCTGGGGAGTCGCGCGCGCCCTCGTCGGCTGGACGCTTCTCGTCGACGGCGTCGGGGGCGTGATCGTCGAGACCGAGGCGTACGCACCCGACGATCCCGCAAGCCACGCCTACGGCGGCCCGACGCGCCGCAATGCCACGATGTTCGGCCCGCCCGGGCGCCTCTACGTCTACCGCTCGTACGGCGTCCACTGGTGTGCGAACGTCGTGTGCGCCGACGAGGGCATCGCCGCGGCCGTGCTCCTGCGGGCGCTCGAGCCCACCGACGGGCTCGCGGAGATGCGCTCCCGACGTGGGGTGGAGGACGCCCGGCTCCTCGCCTCGGGCCCTGGAAGGCTCACCCAGGCGCTCGCGATCTCGGCCGAGCACGACGGCCTCGACCTCGGACGCGAGCCGTTCGCGCTCGTGCCGCCCGGGCGGCCGGTCGCCGTCGTCGCCTCACCGCGCGTCGGCATCACGCGGGCGACCGAGCAGCCCTGGCGCTACTCGCTCGCGGGCTCTACGTTCGTGAGCCGTCCCCGACCACGAGCCTGACGCGCATCCCGGGCGCGATCGCGACTCCCGGCGCCGGCGACTGCCTGAGGATCGCGGCGGCGGGTCCTGGCGCCGTCTTCGCACGGAGCCTGATCTTGAGACGGATCGCCTCGTGCTGGGCGTCCGCGACGCTCGAGCCGACGAAGTTCGGGAGCATCCCGAATCGCGCCTTCGAGACCACGACCGTGACCTCGTCGTTCGCGGAGAGCCCGCCGCGCCGGGGATCCTGGTCGACGACGAGGCCGGGAAGGGCTCCGGCCTTCGCCGGCCGGTAGACGACCTTGGCACCCAGCGGCTGCGCGGCGAGCGTCGCCTCGGCGCCGGCCTCGGTCATTCCGAGCACGAGCGGCACCGACACCTCGTTCGGCTTGCAGTCGGCCTCGCCGTCCGGCCCCTCGCCCGAGAAGTACGCGACGAGCCTCGACCCGCGGCAATACCCGTTGTCGAGCTGCCACTTGCCGTCGCGCCGTACGACCCACGTCGACGCACCGCCGAGATACGGCGGAGAGTTGAACGACTTCGATCCGTCCTCGGGGACCTTCTCCATGAACGCCTTCCAGATCATGGCCGGGAGCGTTCCGCCGGCGACCGGCTCGCCGTTGAACTCCGTGAGCATCGGCTTCAGCGCGTCCGGGTAGCCGACCCAGACGGCGACGACGAGCTCCGGCGTGTACCCGACGAACCAGGCGTCCCCGTAGTTGTCGGTCGTGCCCGTCTTGCCGGCGATCTGGCGGCCCGGGATCGCGGCTCGCTTGCCCGTCCCGAGTCGGACCACGTCCTCGAGGATGTCCGTGAGGAGCTCCGCGTGTCCCTCGTCCATGACCTGCGTCGGGATGGGCGAGTTCGTGTCGACGCGGCTCGACCGGAAGCGCTCGACCTTCTCGACGACGCGCGGGCGATTCTCGAACTCCGACCCGTCGACCCGCCGCCCGTCGTTCGCGATCGTCGCGTACGCGCGGGCCATCTCGAGCGGGCTGACCGCACCGGACCCGAGCCCGATCGAGAAGTACGGTGCGAGGCGGCTCTGGATGCCGAGGCTGTGCGCCGTCTTCACGATCGCCCGTGGACCGACGAGGTCGGTGAGTTGCGCGTAGACGGTGTTGTCCGACGACACGAGCGCGCGCGACAGGCTCACGCGGCCGAGGTACGTGTGGTCGTAGTTCGTGACCTTCCAGATGCGGTCGCCGGCGTCGATCGAGACGGGGTGCGACTCGAGCTCGGTGATCGGAGAGATCCCCTCGTTCATCGCCGCAGCGAGCACGATCGGCTTGAAGGCCGAGCCGGGCTGCCGCTTCGCCTGCGCTGCGAGGTTGAACTGGCTGTGCCGGAAGTTCCGCCCACCGAACATCGCCTTCACGGCGCCGGACTGGGGGTCGATCGCGACGAGTGCGGCGGCCGGGCCGTCCGGGTTACCGAGCACCTTCTCGATCGCGGCGCGGGCCTTCAGCTGGAGATCGAGGTCGATCGTCGTCCTGACCTTGAGCCCGCCGCCGAAGACACGACCCGCTCCGTAGCGCGCCACGAGCTCGTCCTTGACGTAGTTGACGAAGTACGGCGCTCGAGTGCCGGGCACGCGAACGTCAGTCGGCACGGGAAGCTCGGCCTTGTCGGCCCGCTCGTACTGGCGCTGGGTGATCTTCCCCTGCTCGAGCATCATCTCGAGGACGTGACGCCGTCGGAGAATGGCGTTCCGCGGGCTCGTCGCCGGGTCGTAGAGGGAGGGGTCCGACGGGACCCCGGCGAGGAGCGCGGCCTCCGCCAGCGTGAGCTCCTTCGCGCTCTTCTTGAAGTACGCACGCGCGGCCTGCTGAATGCCGTACGCGCCGTGCCCGAAGTAGATGGTGTTCAGGTACGCGGTGAGGATCCGATCCTTGCTCCAGCGCTGCTCGAGCTGCCAGGCGAGCGCCGCTTCGCGAACCTTGCGGGCGAGCGTCCGCTCGTTCCGGATGTAGGCGTTCTTGACGAACTGCTGCGTGATCGTGGAGCCGCCCTCGACGATCCCCTGCTGACGTACGTCCTGCCAGAGGGCGCGCACGACGCCGCGAACGTCGATGCCGTTGTGCTCGAAGAAGCGCTGATCCTCGACCGAGACGATCGCCTGCCGCATGATCGGCGCGATGTCGTCGGTGCCGACGAGAACGCGGCTCTCGTTGCCACGCAGCACGGCGAGAACGGTCCGTCCGTTCGACGCGTAGACCACCGTGTCCACGTCCGAGTGCTGCGCAGCGGGGTCGAGCGCAGGGATCTCGCTCGCGACCGCACGCACGAGCCCGAACGTGAAGGAGATGCCGGCGGCCACGACGAGGACGGCCAGCAGCGCCGCAAGACGACGCTTGCGAACCCGGCGCCGTGGACGCGGCGTCCCCTTCTCTCTCCGAACCCGCAAGGGGTGGGATTCTAGCTCCGGGGGCGAGCGCTCCCGGCAAAGGGACGGTTCAGACGGGGTCGGACGCTGCGATCGGTTGCGTCGTCGGGGCGTCGACGCCGCCGGCCTTCTCGATCGTCACGGCGACGACGTCACCGCTCGACACGGTGCCGTCCACGAGCTCGGCCTCGAGGCCCTCGCGACCCGAGAACGTGCCCGCTCGGTTCGCTGCTCCGATGTCTCCGCCGGGCGCGATCCACATCTCGTACGTCTTGCCCGCTGGGGCCGGATCGAGCCCGTCGAGCACGAGCACTGCTTTTCCGTCCGCACCCACCACGAGGCGACCATCGCCCGCCTGCAAGGCGACGCTCTGTGCGTCGCCGGTCGCCGAGAACCTGCGCGGCTGCTTGCTGGCGCGCGAGTGCCGCCTTGGTCTCGTCGAGTTGGCTCGAGAGGCTCGACGCCCAGAGGCCGATCGCGAGCGCGACGACGGCCGCAACCGCGGCAACGGCGCCGAGAACGGGCGCCACGCGGCGCCGTCGCGGCTCGAACGCGACGACGTTCTGGCGCGGCTCGGCGCGGACATCGGCAAGGATGCGCTCGCGCAAGGCGGTACTCGGCG
>CAVWES010000031.1:0-17918 GCA_963754175.1 uncultured Gaiellaceae bacterium
CGCTCGTCATCCTCGAGCAGCAGACCGACGACAAGGCGCTCGCCGCCGTCATCCGCGAGGTGCGCTCGGACGTCGAGGGCGGCATGCTCCTCTCGCAGGCGATGGCGCGCCACCCGAACGCCTTCGACCGCCTCTACATCTCGATGATCGAGGCCGGCGAGGCAGCCGGCATCCTCGACACCGTCCTCGACCGGGTCGCGATCCAGATCGAGAAGGAGATGAAGATCCGCCGCCGCGTGAAGGGGGCGATGATCTACCCGCTCGTCGTCCTGCACGCTTCGCGATCCTCACGCTGATCGGGATGCTCCTCTTCCTCGTCCCGGTGTTCGAGAAGATCTTCTCCGACCTGGGAGGCGACCTGCCCACGCTGACGAAGGTCGTCGTCGCAGCCTCCGAATTTCGTTCGCGGCTACTGGTTCATCCTCTTTCCGGCGATGGGCCTCTCCGATCTGGGGGTTCCGCCGCTGGAAGAAGACGCCGGCGGGCCGGCAGGCGTGGGACCGCTTCAAGCTGCGCGTGCCCGGAGGCATCGGAAAGGTCGTCTTGAAGGTGACGATGGCGCGCTTCTCGCGCACGCTCGCGACGCTCGTCGCAGCCGGTGTCGACATCATCAAGGCGCTCGAGATCTCTGGGACCACGTCGGGCAACTGGGTCGTCGAGTCCGCGCTCGCCGAGGTGCGCGCGAAGGTGCACCAGGGCGTCCCCATCGCCGAGCCGCTGATCGAGAATCCCGTCTTCCCGCCGCTCGTCTCGCAGATGGTCAAGATCGGCGAGGAGACCGGCGAGCTCCAGAAGATGCTCGACAAGATCGCGGACTTCTACGAGGACGAGGTCGACACCTCGATCGCCTCGCTCACGTCGATCATCGAGCCGCTCATGATGATGGGCGTCGGCGCGATCATCGGGATCATCGTGATCGCGATGTACCTGCCGATGTTCAAGCTCCTGCAGCTCGTGCAGTAGATCGCGCGGGCGACCGTCAAGCGGTCGCTTCGTAGCCCGCCAGCGCCGGGTCGACGATGAGAACCGTGCGGGCACCTTCGCCATGGCGGAGGCGGTCGAGCGCGTCGTTCACCCCCTCGAGCGGCCCGACACTCGTGACGACGCCCGCGAGGTCGAGCTCGCCCGCGAGCGCCATGGCCGCGAGGCGAGGCAGCTCCGCAGCGGGGTCGCCCGAACCGTAATACGTGCCTCGGAGCGATTTGTCGTTCAGGAACTCGATCGCCGGAACGCTCGCCTCGACACCGTCCGGCGCAAGCCCGACGACGACGGCGGTGCCGCCCGGGCGAGTCAAGTCCCACGCAAGGCGGATCGTCTCCGGTCGCCCGACGACCTCGAACGCGAAGTCGACGCCACCGTCCGTGAGCTGTTGGAGCGCCGCTACGGGGTCGGGCTCTGCCGACGTCGCGATCGTATGCGTCGCACCCTGCGCAAGCGCCAGCTCGAGCTTCTCGGGAACGCGGTCGAGCGCCACGATCGGGTCGGCGCCCGCGAGCCGGAGGCCCGCGACGACCTGCAGGCCGACGCCTCCGCATCCGATGACTGCCGCCGCGTCGCCCGGCTGCACCCGGGCGGCGTTACGCACCGCGCCCATCCCCGTCACGACGCCGCAACCGAGGAGCGCGGCCTGCCAGAGCGGCAGCTCGCGCGGGATCGCAACGGCGCCTCCTCTCGCGACCACTGCGAAGTCGGCGAAGCAGGCAGTCCTCAGCCCGTGCTGCAGGGTCGTCCCGTCAGGCAGATGAAGCCTGCTCGTGCCGTCGAGCAGCGTGCCGCGCGCGCCCGCTTCGGCGACGACGAGACAGAGGTTCGGCTTGCCGGCGAGGCAATACGCGCAGGCGCGGCACGCCGGGACGAAGCAGAGTGCGACGTGGTCTCCCGGGCGGACGTGCGTGATGCCGTCTCCGACCGACTCGACCACGCCCGCGCCCTCGTGGCCCAGCACGGCGGGCCAGCGACCAGGCCCCAGGTCGCCGTCGGCGAGCCGGACGTCGGAGTGGCACACGCCGACCGCCGCGATCCGGACGAGGACCTCATCTGCCTTGGGTGGATCGAGCTCGACCTCCTCGACCGCGACCGGATGACCGGGCTCGCGCAGGACTGCCGCGCGGATGCGCATCAGCCGACTCGGTAGCGCTCGAGCGCGTCGAAGTCGGGTACGACGCCGAGCCCGGGGCCGTCGGGCGGCGCGATCGATCCGTCCGCGGCGATCTCGAGCGTGACGGGGAGGAGCCAGTCTCGGCGCTCGGCGGACCAGGCCGGCGGGTCGTACGGCACTTCGAGGTACGGGCACGTTGAGAACGCGAGCGCGGCGTGGAGGTTCGCGAGAAGGCCGTAGCCGTTCGACCAGGTGTGCGGGGCCCACGACCGGCCGGCTCCGGCTGCGATCTCCGAGACATGGCGGCAGCCCTCGATTCCGCCCGCGAGGACGACGTCCGCCTGCACGATGTCGACTCCGCCGCGGACGATCAGGTCGCGGGCCGCCGCGACGGTGCGCACCATCTCTCCGGCGGCGATGCGAAGCCCGTTGCGGCTCAGCGCGGCGTAGCCTTCGAGATCGTCCGTCGGGAGCGGCTCCTCGAGCCAGTAGACGTTCAGTCGCTCGAGCTCGTGGACGAACTCCGCGGCCGTGCGCCGATCCCAGCGCGGGGTCATGTCTCCGGGCATGCGCCAGCCCTGGTTCGCGTCCACCATGATCTCGAGGTCGCTGCCAACTCCGTCCCGCACGGCCGCGATGACCGGGAGGTCGAGTCGCCAGTCGGCCGAGTGCAGGCGAAGCTTGACCGCGCGTACCCCTGCATCCCTGAGCGCGACGCACCGCCGAACGCGCTCGTCGGCAGAGACGAGCTCGCCGGTCGACGCGTAGGCAGTCACGCGGTCGCGCGTGCCGCCGAGCATGCGCCAGAGCGCCTCGCCGCGCGAGCGGCCGACGAGGTCCCAGATCGCGATCTCGAGTGTCCAGTTGCGCCCGTGGTGGAAGTCGACCGTCTCCAGGATCCCGCGCACGGTCTCCGCGTCCGTCGCGTCGGCGCCCATCAGCAAGCGCTCGAGCAGCTCTCGGTCCGGGACGCCGTCACCGCTCGCGTATCCCTCGACCCCGTCGTCCGAGCGGACGACGACGATCGTGGCGTCCTGGTGCGTGCGCGGCACCGGGTCCCATGCCGCATGGAACGGGGGGTCGAGCGGATAGCGGTAGACCCGCGTCTCGATCGAGGCGATGCGCATCAGTCGCCGCTGTAGAAGGGGCTCTGGAGCTCGTCGCGCCGCTCGACGAGAGCGGCCGCTGCGGCCGGGTCGCGACCCTCGACGCAGACGCCGATCGCCTTTCGCGTCGAAGCGCGATTGGCGGTACGGACGGCCGTCTCGTCGTGGGCGCCGGGGTCGACCCAGACGGCGACGAGGACGATCAGGTCGCCGGACGTTTCGAGCAGTCCGTCAGCCACCGCGTCGAGGACACCCTGAGCGATTCCGAGCTGCGCTGCGCCCCAGGTGATCGTCTGGTGGCGGTCGTCGGTCGCGGTTCCCTTGTTCATCATCAGCGTCGGCGGCCACACGGGCTCGTAGTCGCCGGGCGTCTCTCCGACGCAGACGAGAACGGGTGTATGGCCGGGTGCCGGGTGCGCGAACATCGAGATCGCGGCGGCGAACGTGGGGCTGCCGCGGCGCGCCAGCACGACGTTGACGTGCGACCCGTTCGGCGCTTCGCCGCTCCAACCTTCGCCGATCCGTCCGTCCAGCTCGTCCAGGTTCACAGTTCGAGCACCACCCGTATCGCGTCTCCCGAGTGCATGAGCTCGAACCCGCGCTCGGCCTCCTCGAGCGGCAGCCGGTGCGTGATGAGGCGGTCGAGCGGAAGGCGGCCCTCGCGATAGAGGTCGAGCGTGTGCGGGAAGTCCCGCTCGGGCTTCGTCGAGCCGTAGATCGAGCCGAGGATGCGGCGTTCCATCCGCGGAATCGTGGTCGCCGGCAGGGACAGCACGGCGTCCGCGCGCGGGATGCCGATGAGCACGGCCGCGCCTCGTGGCCTCGTGGAGAGGAACGCCGCCTCCATCGCTTCCGGTCGTCCGGTCGCCTCGATCGCGTAGTCCACTCCGCCGCTCGACGCGTCGCGCACGGCCTCCGCGGTCGCCTCTGCGCTTCCCTGCCACGCGACCTCGCCCGTCGCGCCGAACGAACGCGCGACGTCGAGCTTCTGCGGCGCAGCGTCGACGGCGATGACGGGCTCCGCTCCGACGGCGACCGCGGCCATCAGCGCCGAGAGTCCGACTCCGCCGCAACCGAAGATCGCCACGCGATCTCCTTCGCGTACCCCCGCCGTGCGCCACGCCGCGCCGACGCCCGTCGACACGGCGCAGCCCACGAGCGCGGCGACGTCGAACGGCACGTCGTCGGGGATGGGAATGCACGAGCGCTCGGGGACGACGCAGGCGTCGGCGAACGTGGAGAGGAAGGAGTAGTGGTAGACCGGTTCGCCGTCGCGCGAGAGCCGTGGCGTGCCGTCCATGAGGCCGCCGGTTGCCATCGCCGGCCACACCGTCGCGCACAGTTGCGGGAGGTCCCGCGCGCACTCCTCGCACGCACCACACCACGGCGTCCAGGAGAGCGCGACGTGGTCGCCGACGGCCACGCGCGTCACCCCGGGGCCGATCTCCTCCACGACTCCGGCGCCCTCGTGGCCGAGCACGGCCGGACACACCGTCTCCGACGTTCCGTCGACGGCGTTGTAGTCGGAGTGGCAGACGCCGCTCGCCCGGAGCCGGACGAGCACCTCCTCGGGTCCCGGTGGAGCAAGCTCGAGCTCCGAGACGGTGAGCGGGCCGCCTGTCCGCTCGAGCACGACGCCGGTGATCTTCATACGGCCGCCGCGTCCTTCGCTTGCAGCCGGCGAAGCTCCTCGATGGGGATGTGGCAGCGCATGAGGTGGCCTTCCTCGGCTTCGACCAGCGGAGGCTCCTGCTCGATGCAGATCTGGCCGAGGAAGCGGGGACAGCGCGTGTGGAAGACACATCCCGAGGGCAGCGCGGCGGCGCTCGGGATGTCCCCCTCGAGCTTGATCCGGTCTCGCCCTCCGCCGTCGATCGTCGGCACGGCGGACAGGAGCGCCTCGGTGTACGGGTGGTGCGGACCGTTGAAGACGACGTCGGCCGGGCCGAGCTCCTGCACCCGTCCGAGGTAGAGCACGGCGATCCGATCGGAGATGTAGCGGACGACACCGAGGTCGTGGGAGATAAAGAGGTATGCGACCCGCTTCTCCGCCTGGAGCTCGACGAGGAGGTTGAGGATCGCCGCCTGCACCGAGACGTCGAGCGCCGACGTCGGCTCGTCGCACACCACGAGCTTCGGATCGCCAGCGAATGCGCGTGCGATCGCGACGCGCTGCTTCAGGCCGCCTGAAAGCTGGACGGGCTTCTGCGTGAGCGTCCGCTCGGTCAGGCGCACGCGCGCGGTGAGGTCCAGCACCCGAGCCTCGGCCGCCGAGCCGCTGACGCCGGCGAGCTTCTTCATCGACCGCAGCAGGATCCTGCGCACGGAGTGGCGGCGGTTCAACGCCGAATCGGGGTTCTGGAACACGATCTGCAGCGCGCGCAACTCCTCGCGCGAGCGCTTCTGGTACCGGGTCGGCAGCTCGCGGCCCTCGAGGAGCGCCGTGCCCGTCGTGGGCGGGACGATGCCTAGGAGAGTTCGCGCGAGCGTCGTCTTCCCGCTCCCCGACTCGCCCACGAGCCCAAGCGTCTCACCCGGCCAGACGGCAGCGCTTACCTCTGTGAGCGCGTGTACCTCGTGGCCACGCTGCTTGAAGATCTTGGACAGCTCGCGGATCTCGACGACGGGCGGTCCGTCCCGCGCGACCGGGGGAGCTCGATGTCGGCGGCTTCCTCGCGCGGCAGGTCGCGGCGCGCTCGTGATACCAACAGCGGCTCTCGTGGCCGCCCTCGACGGTCACGAGTGGCGGCTCCTCGTCATGGCAGCGCTCGTCGGCGAGCGCGCAGCGATCGGCGAACACGCAGCCGATGAGGTCAGCACCGAGTGCCGGGAGGAAGCCCGGGATGGTGTCCAGCCGGCCGTGATCCTTCCGGACCCCGCCGCGGGGGATGCAGCGAAGGAGCCCGACCGTGTACGGGTGGCGCGGATCCTGCAGCACCGTCTCGACCGGGCCTTCCTCGACGAGACGCCCCGCGTAGAGCACGCCCACGCGGCGAGCACATCTTCGAGATGACACCGAGGTTGTGGCTGATGAAGAGGACCGCGGTGTCGAGCTCCGACTGCAGGTGCGAGACGAGGTCGAGCACCTCGGCCTCGACCGTCGCGTCGAGCCCGGTCGTCGGCTCGTCGAGGATTAGGAGTGCAGGATCCTTCGCGAGCGCCATGGCGATCACGACGCGCTGCTGCATGCCCCCTGAGAGCTGGTGCGGGTACCGGGAGATGACCGACCGGGATCTGCGATCTGGACGCGTGCCAGAGCCTCTAGCGTCCGTTCGCGCGCCTCACTCTGCGAGGCGCCGAGGACAGTGAACGCCTCGGCCACCTGCGCTCCGACTCTGATCGACGGGTTCAGGGCCGCGCCGGGGTTCTGGTAGACCATCGAGACCGAGCGTGCGCGGTACTCGCGGAGCCCTCCACCGCCAAGCGCGAGAACATCGCGCCCGGCGACCGAGATCGACCCCCCGAGACGCGCCCGTTCCGCGCTAGGTAGCGCACGATCGCCAGCGCTGCAGTCGACTTCCCACATCCCGACTCGCCCACAAGGCCGTACGACTCTCCGCGGCCGATCTCGAAGGAGACGCCGCGCAGAACCTGCCGGTCGCGCCCGCGGACGGTGTAGACGACGTCGAGGTCGCGAGAGCTCGAGGCTGCGGCGACTTCGCTCATCGCTCGAGCACCTGCTGGACCGAATCCGAGACGAGGTTGACCGCGACGACGAGCGATGCGATCGCGAGCGCGGGGAAGAGCACCGACCACCACTCGAACGCGAGATCCTGGTAGTTGTCGGCGATCTGCACGGCCCAGTCCGGCGACGGCGGCTGCAGTCCGAACCCGATGAAGCTGAGCGTCGCGACGGCGAAGATCGCGTACCCGAGGCGGATCGTCGCCTCGACGAGGATCGGCGGCATGACGTTCGGAAGCACCTCCGAGAACATCACGTACGGAGCGCGCTCTCCCCGAAGTCGTGCCGCCTCGACGTAGTCGAGATCGGCCTCCCCGAGCACGGCGGCGCGCACTGTGCGCGCGATGATCGGAGTGAAGACCGCGGCGATGACGATGATCACCGTCCACGTCGAGCGGCTGCCGAGCGCGGCGACGACGGTGACGGCGAGGAGGATCAGCGGGATCGCAAGCAGCGCGTCGATCACGCGGCTGATCGTGTCGTCCGCGATTCCCTTGAAATACCCGGTGATGAGGCCGAGAGTCGTTCCGAGGAGGGTCGCAAGCAGCGTGGCGAGCGGCGCGATCAGAAGGATGTCCCGCGAGCCGGCCAAGACCCTGGAGAAAACGTCACGTCCGAGCCGGTCGGTGCCGAAGAAGTGCTGCGCCGACGGAGCGACGCCGATCTCCGGCGTCTGGTCGAACCGCGGGTCGTACGGGGTGATGTGGTCACCGAGGATCGCGCACGCGACCCAGAAGAGGATGACCGTCGCGCCCACGATGAAGCTCGGGCTCTTGACGAGCAGGCGTAGCCGCTCCCGCCGCGCGACGCTCGCTTCCGAGCGGCCCGTCGGCACCGCCGCCGAGCTCACTCGGACGCCTCGAAGCGGATGCGTGGATTGAGGAGCGCCGAGATGACGTCCGCGACGAGGGTGACGACCACGAAGCG
This sequence comes from uncultured Gaiellaceae bacterium, assembly GCA_963754175.1. GTDB lineage: Bacteria > Actinomycetota > Thermoleophilia > Gaiellales > Gaiellaceae > GMQP-bins7. The sequence continues at coordinate 7,814 of CAVWES010000031.1, forward strand.
TGAATCCGATGATCAGCACACCGGCTGCAAGCACGGTGTAGTCCTTCAGCTTGTGCGGCTTCGAGCGTGGTCAGCCCGATACCGCGGTAGTTGAAGAGGAGCTCGATCGCGACGAGCCCGCCGAGGAGGTATCCAACCTGCGTCGCGATGACCGCGATCGTGGGGAGGATCGCGTTACGGAGCACGTGCCGCCGGATGACCGTCTTGCGTGGAAGTCCCTTGAGGAACGCCGTCCGCGTGTAGTCGGAATCGAGTGCCTCCACGACGCCGGCGCGGGTGATCCGCGCGACATACCCGAAGAGGACGAGGGTGAGAGCAATCGCAGGCAGCGTCAGATGCTTCACCTGTGTGAGCGGTCCTGAGCCGGGCTCCCACTGCGCGGTGACCGGCAGCCACCCCGCCCAGATCGAGAAGACGAGGATGAGGACGAGTCCCGTGACGAACTCCGGGACGACCGCGAGCGAGAGCCCCACGACCGTGATGCCGCGATCCGTCGCCTTGCCCACTCGAAGGCCGGAAAGGACACCGCCGAGGATCCCGAACGGCACGACGAGGACGAATGCGAAGACGGCGAGCTTGAGCGAGTTGCGGAGCGCCGGCCCGATGATGTCCCAAACGGGCTGCTCGGGCGGGACGAGCGAGTTCCCGAGGTCTCCACGCGCGACACCGCTCGCCCAGTCGAGGTACTGCACCACGGCCGGGCGGTCGGTGCCGTGCTCGTGGTTGTACTCGGCGACCGCCTCAGCAGTCGCGTCCCGTCCCGAGGACGGATCGCCCGAGGTCTCCGGGCAGGAGCTGCGCTGCCGCGAAGATGATCATGCTCAAGAGGACGAGCGTGATCAGCGCGAGGCCGAGGCGCTTGGCGACATAGCGGACCATCCTGTTGCGGTGGTCGGGCGGCCGAAGCGGAGGCTTCGGCCGCCCGATCCTCCTTCTACGCGAGCGACGTCTTCGCCAGACGGATCTGCGAGATCGGATCCGCCTGGTAGTTCAGCACCTTGGACGATGCGGCTGCCGTGAAGGCCAGGAAGTACGCCGTGATCACGGGTGTGTCACGGAGGAGGATCCCAGCCATTCGTCTTCGTCGCCTTGCGCTGCGCGGCGAGATCGGCCGAGGAGAGGTACGTCCGGGCCGCCGAGTCGAACTGGCTGTTCGAGTACTTGGACGCGTTCCAGATGCCGTTCGTCATGTACGCAGCCGTCATGTACAGGTTCGGGACTCCGCGAGCGCCGTACTCGGTGATGGTCGCCGGCTTGTTGAGCCACGGAGTCGTGGTGTTGTAGTCGCCGCCGCCCACGGCCGCGTAGTAGTCGTCGTACGTCATCACGTCGAGGTCGATTGTGATCCCGGCCTGCCGGCCGGCGGCTTGAATTGCCGCCGCGTAGTCCGGGACGTCGAACTGGTTGTGGGTCGTGATCGTGAACCTGAGGTCTTCCTTGCCCGCTGCCTTCAACAACGCCTTCGCGAGCTCGACGTTCTGCTTTCGCTGGTGGATCGTCGGGTCGGTGGACGCGAATCCCGGGAAGAACGGCGTGTCGTTCCCGAGCGCGCCTGCGCCGAGGAGGACGCGGTTGATGATGTCCGGACGGTTGAGCGTGAGCGCGATCGCTCGACGCACGCGGGCGTCGCGGAACGGGTCGCGATCGACCCGCATTCCGAACATGTTGTGCGACGAGACCGGAACGGTGTACGCCTTGTACTTGCTGTTGTTCTTGAATGCTCGAGCCTGCTGGGGAGACATCTGCTGCACCAGGTCGAGCTGCCCGGCTCGCAGTGCGAGCACCATCGGGGCGGGGTCCGAGTAGAACGTGATCACGACTCCGTCGAGCGGGGGCTTGCCCCCCCAGTAGGTGTTGTTGCGAACGAGCTCGGCGCGCTGCTTGTTCTGGCTCTTCAGGCGGAAGGGGCCGGTCCCGATCATCCCGCTCGACACCCAGGTGTCCGGTCGTGCTGCGATTGCGGCCGGCTGGATGATCGCCTGGTAGGTCGTCTGGCTGACGAGGAACGGGAACGCGTTGTTCGGCGCCTTGAGCCGGAACTGCACCGAGTACGGCCCCGTCTTGACGACACCCGACGGCTCGATCATCGTCGGCGGCAGCGCCGACAGGATCTGCGACGTCTTCTGGTTGAGGTACTGCCTGAAGCTGGCAACGACGTCGTCGGCGTTCAGGGTCTTGCCGTTGTGAAACTTCACGCCCTTGCGGATCTGGAAGGTCCACACCGTGAGGGCGGCGTTGGGCTTCCAGCTCGTCGCCAGCCACGGTTTCACCTGGAACTTGTTGTTCGTCCAGGTGAGGTATTCGCCGGGAATCCCCGCCAGTCCCAGCGATCCTGCCTCCTGCAGCTGATACGGCTCGAGACCCCGAGCCGTAGGCGACCGCTCCGATGCGGAGGGTCCCGCCGACCTTCGCCGCGGGCATGGGCGCACCGAACGCGGGCTCGTCGCCGATGTAGCGCAGAAGCAGGCCGATCGTCCCGGCGCCGAGGCCGAACACGCTCGCGCGTCGGAGGAACTCGTGCCGATCGAGGTCTCCCTCGATCAGCTCGTCGATGAGGTTGTTCTCGATGGCGCCGGCGTCGTTCCGCCGGAACTCCTCGACCAGCCTTCTCGTCTCGCGATCCATTCCGCGTTCTCTCCCTTCGCTCACGCCCGTTGTTCGCGATCGCCGATTGTGTCGAGCTGGTGAATCGACGTCCCGGTGGTTGGGTCGTTTATGACACCCCTGCCCTACTCTCGTCAAGCGAGTTCAGGGTGTGTTCAGGCTACGCCGATCCTCGACTGACGGACGGTCGGCGCCTAGCCGACGTTGATCCAGATGGCCTTCAGGTCGGTGAACTTGTCGAGCGCGTGGATCGACTTGTCCCGCCCGAATCCCGATTGCTTGAAGCCGCCGAACGGCGAGGTGATGTCACCGGCGTCGAACGTGTTGACCCAGACGACTCCGGCGCGCAGGGCCCGCGCGTAGCGGTGTGCCTTTGCCGACGTCGTTCGTCCAAACGGCCGCGGCGAGGCCGTAGACGGTGTCGTTGGCGATGCGGAGCGCGTCTTCCTCCGCGTTGAAGCCGATCGTCGAGAGCACCGGGCCGAAGATCTCCTCGCGGGCGATCGTCATGTCGTTCGAGACCGCGTCGAAGATCGTCGGCTCGACGAACAGGCCGCCCGTCTCCTCGAGCACGCGGCTGCCGCCGAGGTGCAGCTCCGCTCCCTCGCTGCGACCCGATTCGATGTAGCCGAGCACGCGGTCGAGCTGCGTCTGGTCGACGATCGCGCCCATGCGGGTCTTCGGATTGAGCGGGTCGCCGGGCTGGATCCGCTCGGACACCTTGACGACGCGCTCGAGCAGGTCGTCCTTCACGTCGTCGTGCACGAGCAGGCGCGAGCCCGCGTTGCAGACCTCGCCCTGGTTGTAGAAGACACCCCACGCGATACCCGTTGCCGCGGCGTCGAGGTCGGCGTCGGGAAGAACGACATGAGGTGACTTCCCACCGCACTCGAGCGCGACGCGCTTCATGTTGGTCTCGCCGCTGTAGCGCAGGAACAGCTTCCCGACCTCGGTCGACCCCGTGAACGTCACCATGTCGACGTCTCCGTGACGCCCGAGCGCCTGTCCCGCGGTCTCACCGAAGCCGGGCACGATCTGGAGCACGCCGTCCGGGAGTCCCGCCTCTGCCGCGAGCTCTCCCAGCCGGAGTGCGGTGAGCGGTGACTGCTCGGCCGGCTTGAGCACGACCGAGTTGCCCGTCGCGAGCGCTGGGCCGATCTTCCACGACGCCATGAGCAGCGGGAAGTTCCACGGCACGACTGCCGCGACCACGCCGAGGGGCTCGCGCACGACCATCACGACGGAGTTGCGATCCGTCGGCGCGACCTCGTCGTACACCTTGTCCACGGCCTCGCCGTAGTACGAGATGCACTGCGCTGCCAGCGGCACGTCGACGTTGCGCGCGTCGCGAATCGGCTTGCCCATGTCCAGCGTCTCGAGCAGCGCGAGCTCGTCGGCGTTCTCCTCGATGAGCTCGGCGAACCTCATGAGCACCTTCTTGCGCTGGCGCGGAGCGGCGTGCGCCCAGACGCCGGCCTCGAACGAGGCGCGCGCACCGCGCACCGCCGCGTCGACGTCCGCGGCGTCGCAGGCCGCCACCTGTGCGATCTCTGCGCCGGTCGCCGGGTTGATCCTCGGGAAGGTCTCGCCGCTGAGCGCCTCGACCGGCTTCCCGTCGATCCATGCGTGCGTTCGGATGTCGAGCTCCGCGGCGAGCCTGCCTGCGTCGCGTGCCTCAGGGGCCTCGAGTTGCGCGATCGTGGTCATCGGGATCTCCTTGCGTTCTCGCGCGGGCGCTGGACTGTCGTTCGACGCCGAACTGTATGTCGTCCGGTTCAGGCTACGCCGAGGAGCTCGTCCGCGTACGTCATGCCGACGCGGCGCATCCCGCGCGGCCCGGGCTCGTAGTGGCCCATGCGCCAGAGCGCCGGCGAGTAGAAGTGGATCGACGTCGCCGGAGGCGCCTGTGGTCCGGGATGGCGCACGCCGTGGATGTCGGACGCGTCGAAGTCGAACCGGCCACCCGCTTCGTGCACCGTCGTGTGCTCGCGCACCCAGCCGTCCTCCTCGACCCGGAACCAGTCCTCGTGCAGGATCCCGTCCGCAATACAGACCGCGCCTGACGAGCGGTCGTGGTCGTGGTAGCCGGTGTTCTGCCCGTCGACCCAGCAGATGAGCCAGACGTCGACGTTCGGGTCGCGATAGAGCTGCTGGTAGAAGCGCGACGCGTCGTCGTGACGGATGTACGAGCCCCAGAGATGGTCCGCCGTCACGAGCTCGGCGGCCAGGTTCGACATCGTCGGGCGATCGAGATCCGTGTCCGCCGGAACCCGCTCACGCAGCCAGGTCGCGAGGTCGGTCACGTCAAGAGGCGAGAAGGTGTGTCGGACTGGAGAACGTGCGTCACAGCATCGCCGAACCCGCGGACGGCAGCAAGCGTCGGACCCGAGTCCACGACAGGCGTGTCGCTGCCGTACACGAGCTGCCCGACGCCGAACGTCTGGACGCACAGCTCGATCGCCCGCCGGCCGTGCGTCGACACGTCGAAGAAGGTGTTCGGGTCGAGCGCCGAGCGGACGTCCACGCCGCGCAGCGCGAGCCGCTCGAGCTGGAACGGGCCGCCTCCGCCGAGCATCGCGAAGAGGACGCGGAGATTTGGCCAGCGCTCGCGGCCGAACGCGAGCCAGGCGACGTACGCCTCCTGCATCCGCGCCGGGTAGCCGACCACCCACTCCCACCAGTCCGGTCGCGAAGCGCTCGCGGCGAGGCCCGCGTCCGGATGGACGAACACGACCGTTCCTGCTGTTGCCGCCGCGTCGAGCGTGTCCGAGCTGCGATCGAAGTCCATGAACGCCGACGAACCGATCGAGACGCCGACGAAGCCGTCACGCACATGCGACGGGGAGAAGGCCAGGAGCCTTCCCGCCGCGCCCGACATCAGCTCGCGCGTTCCCTCGATCCATGCACCCTCGAGCGCATCCCGCTCGTCTGGGGCGAGCTCCTCGAGGGCGAGGCTCGGCTGCAGCGAGAGCACGGCGACGTCGATCCCGTCGCGATCGAGCGCGCGCAGGCGCGAGTCGAGGCCGTGCTCGGCGAGGTCGACTGCGAAGCGCCCCTCCCGCGTCTCGAGCTCGTCGCCGTCGAGCAGCGGTGGCGTGCGTCGTGCGCGCAGCGCGGCGACGAATGCCTCCGGCCAGAGATGCTGATGCACGTCGTACGACGTCGTCATGCCGGAGCCGGGCCCGAGCGAATCGTCGACGCGAGCTCTTCGAGCGGAAGCGGCATCAGCTCGGGCGAGTCGAGGAACGGGACGCGCTCGCGCAGGAACGCATGGGCCGTCGCTGCTCCGCTGCCGAGCGTCAGGTCGCCGCGTAGGTCGATCGCCTGCGACGCGACCACGAGCTCGACCGCGACGAGGCGTGCGCCGAGATCGAGCATCTCCGCGAGGCGCCGCGCAGCCAGCGAGCTGAGAGACGTGCGATCCTCGACGCCCGACTCCTGCATGGTCGAAGCGAGCTCGACCGAGACGGGCTGGGCGAGAAGCCGCGCTTCGGCGGCGACCGCCTGCGCGGCGACGCCAAGCTCCGAGAGCCCGTCCTGCCACGAGCCTTCGTTCGCGACGAGTCCCTCGGTCAGGCCGCTGAATCGCGGGCTCAGGAGCTTCAGCGTTCGCTCGACCGCCGCTGTGAGAACCGGCGCGAGCGCGAGGCGCGCGAGGTCGAGCGCGGTCGCGAGCGCTTGCGAGTCGAAGTTGCCGACCGAGACGAGGCGTCCTTCCGCGGGCACGATCAGCGGATTCCCCTGGTGCGCGTTCAGCTCGACGACGACCTGGCTCTCGACGAACCGCAGCGCGTCGCGAGCGGCGCCGTGCACCTGCGGCACGCACCGGAACGTCAGCGGATCCTGGAGGAAGCGAGCCGCTCCGGGCTCCCAGAGCGCGCTCCCGTCGAGCAGCGAGTGGAGCCGCGCGAGCGTCTCGCCGAGGCCGTCCGAGTGCCGCGCGACCGCGATCTCCGGATGCAGCGCGCCGACGTTGCCGCGGAATGCCTCGAAGTCGAGCGCAGCTGCCGCGTCGATCCAGCGCATGAGCGCGCTCGCGTCGGCGACCGCGAGCGCGGCGTGTCCCGTCGAGAACGCGTTCCCGTTGAGGAGGGCAAGCGCCTCGCCCGCTTCGAGGTCGAGTTCGCCCAGTACGCCGTGGGCAAGGTCGGCGTTCAATGCGAGGTCGGACTGACCGACCGTCCCGAGCGAGCTGACCCGCGGCACATTGCTGTCGTTCAACGCGCCGACGTACGCCAGCGCAATCTCGGGCCGGGCTCCCTGGTAGCCGGCGGCGAGAGCGTTCGCATGACAGAGGAGCGCTGCGCGCACGATCTCGTCGGCAGCCGGCGGACCGAGTCCGACGAGGTGACCGGAGATCGCGGAGCGGTTGAACGCCGTCGCGTCTCTCGCGCTCACGTCGGCGTCGCGACGCATCCCGACGCCCGTGGTCACGCCGTATGTCGGTGTGCCCTCCCGTGACGCGCGCTCGACGACGACGCGACGCTCGCGCATGCGTGCGACCGCGCCGGTCGAGAGCTCGACTCGCTCGCTCGCACGTGCGACCCGGACGACCGCGTCGAGCGTGAGGCCGTGCCCGGTCAGCTCGACGGTCATGCCCGAGACTCTACGAGTCCGGGTCGCCCATGCCCGGTATGGCCCCCGGGTCGACGTCCGGTGCAGGTCGCACGGGAAGCCCGGCTGCCTGCCAGGCGACGAAGCCACCGTCGAGATCGGTCGCTCGCGAGAACCCGAGCACCTGAAGCGACCCTGCGGCGAGGCTGGACGAGTAGCCGTGCGCGCACACGAGCACGATCCGCTGGTCGAGCCCGTCGACATGCGGGTTGTGGAAGGCCGGGTCGGCCGCAGGATCGAGCCGCCACTCGAGCACGGAGCGGGGGATGTGGAGCGAACCGGGAATCACGCCGGTCCGTGAGCGTTCGTCGTGGGATCGCGTGTCGATGAGTAAGGCGCCTTCTCTCTGTGCCTCGCGCGCAGCAGCCGGGTCGAGCCGGGCGAGCCGGCTCCTGGCTTCCCGCAGGAGATCGTCGAGCGTTGTCCGCGGCACCCCGTCAGTCACGGTCGTGACGGCAATCCTCGCATGCACCGCGAAGAACCACGTCGTGCGCGGCCACCGAGTACCCGCGCCCGTCCGCGACGCGCTCGATCGCGGACTCGAGGCTCGCGTCCTCGAACGGCTCGACCTTGCCGCAGTCGTCGCACACGAGGTGATGATGATGGTCGCCGCCCGAATGAGCCGGCTCGAAGCGTGCGACCCCGTCGCCGAGGTCGACCCGCTGCACGAGCCCGAGCTCGTCCATGCCTTCGAGCGCCCGGTACACGCTCGCGATCCCCACGCGTTCACCCTGCGCTCGAACCGCGTCGTGGATCTCCTGCGCCGACAGGCAGCAGTCCTGCTCGCCGAGGAGCACGACGACGCGCCGTCGTGCGCCGCCGCTGCGGCCGCTTGCATCGCGTAGCCGCATGAGCGCCGTGTCGGTCCAGGGCGTGGTCATACCGATAATGATACCCGTTCTCAAAGACGTGCTACCGTCCTCGCGTGCGTACGGTCTCCGTCGGGGTCATTGCACTCAGCCGTCGCCATCGCTGCGGCGGGGTGTGGCGGCGCCTCGGATCAGAAGGCGGAAGCGCCGACGATCGTCGCCGGCTTCTACCCCCTTGCCTGGGTCGCCGAGCAGGTCGCTGGCCCGGGCACGCACGTCGTCAACCTCACGCCTGCGGGTGCCGAGCCTCACGATCTCGAGCTCTCCCCGAGTGACGTTCGGAAGGTCTCGGACGCCGACCTGGTCGTCTACGTCGGTGGAGGCTTCCAGCCCGCTCTCGAGGATGCGGTGGCGCAGCGCGAGGGTCCGTCGCTCGACGTGCTTCGTCCGGGGGAGAGCGATCCGCACATCTGGCTCGATCCGGTGCGGTTCTCGCAGGTGGCTCACGACGTGGGGCGGGCCCTCGGTCGTCCGGCCGCCGCTCGCAAGCTCGAACAAACGCTCGCCGAGATCGACACGCGCTACCGGCGCGCGCTCCGCGGTTGTTCGCGCACCACGTTCGTGACGACGCATGCCGCGTTCGGGCATCTCGCGAAGAGGTACGGGCTCACGCAGCTGTCGCTCGCGGGCCGGACACCGGAGGCCGAGCCGGGGCCGAAGGAGATCGAGCGCCTCGTCGCAGCGGTAAAGGCGTCGGGTGCCCCCGTGGTGTTCGCGGAGCCACTCGTCTCGAAGGACCTCGCTGCAACCGTCGCGCGAGAGGCGGATGTCGACGTGTCGTTCCTCGATCCACTCGAGGGGTTGAGCTCGGAGCGTCTCGACGCCGGCGACGACTACGCATCGGTGATGCTCGACAACCTCAAGGCCCTGACGAAGGCGCTCGGGTGCCGCTAGCCGTCGAGCTCGAAGGAGTCTCGTTCGGCTACCGCCCGGGGCAGCGCGTGCTCGAGGACGTCGACCTCCGGCTCGGCGAGGGCGAGTTCGTCGCGGTCGCCGGCCCGAACGGCGGGGGGAAGACGACCCTGATGCGCATCCTGCTCGGGCTCGAGAAGCCGGGAGCAGGCACGGCGCTGCTGTTCGGTGAGCCTGCGCACCGGTTCTCCGGTCGCCGCGCCCTCGGGTACCTCGCACAGCGATCCGTCGTCGGGGGGACGCGCCGGCGACCGTGCGCGAGGTGGTCTCGGCCGGCCGTCTCGCCACCGGTCGGCTGATCGGCCGGCTGTCCCGCGAGGACCGCGCACTCGTCGCCGAGTCGATCGGACGCGTCGGCCTCGATGCCGTCGCAGACGCTCCGCTCCGCACGCTCTCCGGTGGGATGCAGCAGCGCGCGTTCATCGCCAAGGCGCTCGCCGGGCAGCCCTCGCTGCTCGTCCTCGACGAGCCCACGACCGGTGTCGACGCGGAGTCGCAGGAGTCGCTCGCCGAGCTGCTGGCCGACCTCCACGGGGAGCTCGGCGTGACGATCGTCTACGTCTCGCACGAGTTCGGCGCGGTGGAGCACTACGTCGAGCGCCTGGTGCTCGTTCGGCGAACGATCGTCTTCGACGGGTCGCCGCACGATCTTCCGGGCGTCTGGCACGACCCGGGTCACGTCCATGTTCGAGAGTGAGTTCATGCGCCTCGCGTTCGGCGCGGGCGCGATCGTCGGCGTGCTCGCTCCGGCCGTGGGCTTCTTCCTCGTGCAGAGGCGGCAGTCGCTCGTCGGGGACGGCATCGGCCATGTCGCGTTCGCCGGCGTCGCCGCGGGGATCCTGCTCGACGTCTCGCCCGTCCTCACCGCGCTCGTCTTCGCGGTGGTCGGCGGGATCGCGATCGAGCTTCTCCGCTCGCGCGGTGGAGCCGCGGGCGATCAGGCGCTCGCACTCGTCTTCTACACGGGCATCGCGCTCGGGGTGGTGCTCGTCGCGCAGGCCGGAGCGCTCAACGTCAATCTCTTCCAGTATCTCTTCGGCTCGATCCTCACCATCACGCGCTCGGACCTCGCGCTGATCGCGGCTCTCGGGGCGGTCGGGATCGCG
>CAVWES010000032.1:0-25118 GCA_963754175.1 uncultured Gaiellaceae bacterium
AGCTGATGGCGAGAGCGAGGCGCCAAGCCGCCGCGGCGCCGTACACGGCTCCGGAGCGGCTTGTGCAGGCAAACCGGGGTGCAAGGAGGGCAACCCCGATACGTTCATATCATAAGATTGTTGCCCGCGCACCGAGACGTTCGGGAGTGAGTGCGACGGCCGATCGAGGCTCATGCCTCGACTGACGTGGCTCGGCCAGGCCGGGTTCCGGATCGACGCCGGAGCGGCCTCCTTCGTCGTCGACCCCTGGGCGAGCCCTCACGAGAGTCGGCTCATCCCGCCGCCGCCGCTCGCGCTGGCTGCCGAGGGCGTCGACTGCGTCCTCATCACCCACGAGCACCTCGACCATCTCGATCTGCCGTTCCTCGCGAGTCATCCTCGAGCGCTCGCCCACGGCCTCGGTGGTCATCCCCGAAGCGCTCGGTCCTCTCGTCGAGCACGTCGTCGCCGGAGCCTCAGGTCGTCGCCGTGAACCCTCACGACCGCGATCGACGTCGGTGGGCTGAGCGTCGACGTCGTGCCGGCGCTCCACGGCGTGACGATGGAGGACGCGTACGGCGACGGAAGCGCGGTCGGACGGTCGCCCCCGCTTCGTCGGCTACGTCCTCGGGGCAGAGGCGAGGATCTATCACGCCGGCGACACGATCGTCACGGACGAGCTGCACGTCGGCCCTGGAGCCGCTCCGGGTCGACGTGGCGCTGCTCCCGATCAACGGGCGCGACGCGGCGCGCGAGGCGCGAGGCATCGTCGGGAACATGGATGCCGCCGAGGCGGTCGAGCTCGCGCTCGACATCCGGGCGACGCGGCTCGTCCCCTACCACTGGGACGGCTTCTCCGGGAACACCGTGGCGCCGGGACCGTCGTCGACGCCGCAGCTGCGCGGCTCCATGTCGTCGTTCCCGCGCGCTTCGAGGCGCTCGAGGTCTAGGCGCGGCGACGTCCATCCCGGCGGGCGATGCGCCGGATGTCGGCTGCGGTGTCGGCGATCAGCGTGCGCGTCGCCGTCTCGGCCCCCTCCTCGTCTCCCGCGACGATGTTGTCGAGGATCGCCTTGTGCAGGGGGAGCGCCCGGCGGCGCGACCGCTTCGGCGTCGTCGTGAGCTCGAACGTCGTCCGAAGCACGGCGCGCAGGACGACTCCGAGGTGGCCGAGGAGCTCGTTGTGGCGACGCGGCGAGAATCCGGTCGTGGAAGCGCAGGTCGGCGGCGAGGTATGCGACCTGGTCGTCGACGCCGTCCTCCATGGCCGCGTACGCCTCGGCGATCCCGGAGGTCTCGTCCTCCGTCGCCCTCGTCGCGGCGAGGCGCGCGGCGAGGGGCTCGATCGCCAGCCGGACCTCGGTGGTCTCCTCGTACAGCCTGCTGTCGTTGGATGCCTCGGCGCGCCAGCTGAGGACGTCGGGGTCGAGGATGTTCCAGTCGGCGCGCGCCCGCACGCGCGTGCCGACCTTGGGCCGCGCGTCCACGAGCCCCTTGGCTGCCAGCACGCGCACCGCCTCCCGCAGCACCGTGCGGCTGACGGCGAGATTGGAGGTGAGCTCGTCCTCGGGAGGCAGCGGGTCGCCCGGCTTCAGCTCGCCGCTCATGATCTGGAGGCCGATGAGGTGCACGACCTCGCCGTGCAACCCGCGCCGAGGGTAGGTGAGACTTCTCGTCACGCGGGCCGCCTGCCGCATGCGAGGATCCTAGGCATCGCCCCGAACGCAGAGGGAAGACGCCGCAACCATCAATCATCATATGATACGCCTTCTGTACCCCACGACCCCGAGGAGCAGCAGGTGAGGAACATCCCCTCGAACGGCAAGCAGCGGACGACGCAGCGCCGAGTGGTTCGAGCGCCGCGATCTCGACGGCTTCCTGCACCGGTCGTGGCTCAAGTCGTCGGGTGTCACGGACGAGGCGTTCCGCGGCCGCCCTCGTCATCGGCATCTCCAACTGCTGGAGCGAGCTCGTCAACTGCAACGTGCACCTGCGCGGTCTCGCCGAATCCGTCAAGCGCGGCGTGCTCCAGGCGGGCGGGTTCCCGCTCGAGTTCCCGGTGCTCTCGCTGGGCGAGTCGCTCATGAAGCCGACGACGATGCTGTACCGGAACCTGATGGCGATGGACGTCGAGGAGTCCATTCGCTCGTACCCGCTCGACGGCGTCGTCCTCCTCACCGGGTGTGACAAGACGAATCCCGCGAGCATCATGGGCGCTGCGAGCGCCGACATCCCGGCGATCGTCGTGACCGGCGGGCCGATGCTGAACGGACGCTGGCGCGGGCGCGAGATCGGGTCGTGCAGCGACTGCTGGCACTACCACGAGGAGCTCCGCGCGGGGCGGATCACCGAGGCGGACTGGGTGGAGATCGAGAACTCGATGTCACGGTCGAACGGCCACTGCATGACGATGGGAACGGCGTCGACGATGGCGTGCGTCACCGAGGCGCTGGGGCTGACGCTTCCCGGCGGTGCTGCCATCCCGGCAGTCGACTCGCGGAGGCATCACCTCGCCGAGGCGGCCGGACGCCAGATCGTCGCGCTCGTCGACGCCGATCTGAAGCCATCCGACATTCTCACGCGCGAGGCGTTCGAGAACGCGATTCGCGTGCTGCATGCGATCTCGGGATCGACGAATGCGATCCTGCATCTCCTGGCGTACGCGGGGCGCGTCGGGGTCGACTTGCCGCTCCAGCTGTTCGACGAGCTGTGCGCCTCGACGCCGTGGCTCGTCGACCTGAAGCCCGCGGGCCGCTTCCTCATGGAGGACTTCTTCTACGCCGGCGGCGTTCCGGCCGTGATGGCGCAGATCGACGATCTCCTGCATCTCGACGCGATCACGGTCAGCGGCCGGACGGTGGGCGAGAACATCGCGGGCGCGGAGATCATCAACCCGGAGGTCATCCGGCACCGCCGACGATCCCCTCGATGCCGGCGGCGCGCTCGTCGTGCTTCGCGGAAGCCTGTGCCCTGACGGCGCGGTGATGAAGATCACCGCCGCCGATCCGCGACTCCTCCAGCACGAGGGCAAGGCGGTCGTCTTCGAGGACGTCCACGATCTCGCCGCGCGGGTCGACGACCCGGGCCTCGACTGCGACGAGTCGAGCGTGATGGTGCTTCGAAACGCCGGACCGATCGGCGCGCCCCGGCATGCCGGAATGGGGGCACCTTCCGATCCCGGCGAAGCTCCTCAGGGAGGGCGTCAGCGACCTGCTCCGGATCTCCGATGCCCGGATGAGCGGCACCTCGTACGGGGCGATCGTCCTCCATGTCGCGCCCGGAGTCGGCGGTCGGAGGCCCGCTGGCGCTCGTGCACGACGGTGACCTGATCCGCCTCGACGTGGCGGAGCGACGCCTCGACCTCGTCGTCGAGCCTTCCGAGCTCGAAGCGCGTCGAGCGAGCTGGACGCCGCCGCCTCGCAAGGACGAGCGCGGATACCGGCAGCTTCATGCCGATCGCGTCCTCCAGGCCAACGAAGGCTGCGACTTCGACTTCCTCCGTGGCAAGGCGGCGGTGGTGGAGGACGCCGTTACGTATCTCTGAGGGATGAGGGTCCTCGTCACCGGAGCGCGAGGAAAGGTCGGCCGCGCGCTGTGCCCGCGGCTGGCGGAGGCGGGGTACGAGGTGCGCGCGACCGATCTCGCCGTTCCCACCTGGGACCGGGCTGGCAGCCGACGAGCCCGAGGACTACTGGCAGGCCGACCTCACCGACGCCGGGCTCGACCTATGCGCTCGCTCGCGACTGCGACGCCGTCGTGCACACGGCGGCTATACCGCAGCCGATCCACAACCCGCCGCACGTCGTCTTCGGCAACAACATCGTGAGCACGTTCAACATGCTCGAAGCCGCGATCGCCGCCGGCGCGCGGCGGTTCGTGAACTTCTCGAGCGAGACCGTCCCGGGATTCATCTTCGCCCAGCGGCCCTTCGAGCCGGAGTACCTTCCGATCGACGAACAGCACTCCGTTCGGCCACAGGATCCGTACGCGACCGCGAAGTGGTTCGGCGAGCTGCTGTGCGACCGGGCGATCGAGCGCTCCGACATCAGGTGCACGTCGATTCGCCCGAGCTGGGTTCAGGACGAAGGGAGCTACGAGCGAAACCTCGGCCCGATCGTCCGCGATCCGTCGGTCCTCGTCGGGAACTACTGCTCGTACGTCGACGTCTACGACCTCTGCGACGCCGTCGTGCTCGCAATCGAGACGCGACCTTCCCGGACACGAGGTCTTCTACATCGCCTCGCCCGACACGATCGGCGGGCATCCGCTCGTCGGAGACGGTGAAGACGCACTACGGCGCGCGCGAGATCGAGTTCCGGCCGCTCGAGCGAGAGGACGCCTCGGCGGTCTCGAGCGCCAAGGCCCGACGCCTCCTCGGCTGGACGCCGACGCGATCGTGGCGCGACTACCTGGACGACGAAGGGCGCGTCGCGGACGTGAGACGCGGCGCCTTGGCACGTCCGGGCCCGAGCTCTCGAGGGTGGGCTTCGGCGCGTGGGCGATCGGGGGACCGTGGCGCTTCGGCTGGGGCTCCGTGGACGACGACGAGTCGATCGCCGCGATTCGGCATGCGGTCGAGCTCGGAGTCAACTGGGTCGACACCGCCGCCGTGTACGGGCTCGGCCACTCCGAGGAGGTCGTCGGACGCGCGCTCGAGCCGTACCGCGTCGGCGAAGAGGTGTTCATCTTCACGAAGTGCGGCCGGCGCTGGCAGGGCCGCCCCGAGGGCGTGATCGAGAACGACCTGCGACCCGAGTCGATCCGCGAGGAATGCGAGCAGAGCCTGCGCCGGCTCGGCGTCGAGCGGATCGACCTGTACCAGTTCCATTGGCCCGACTGGACGACGGGAACCGCGCTCGAGGACTCCTGGGGAACCATGGTCGAGCTCGTGGAGGAAGGCAAGGTGCGCTGGATCGGCGTCGCGAACTTCGATACGGACCAACTCGCTCGCTGTGAGGCGATCAGGCACGTCGACTCGGTGCAGCCTCCGCTGTCGCTCCTGACGCGAGGAGCGCGCACAACCGTCCTCCCCTGGGCTGCCGAGCACGGCACCGGTGCGATCGTCTACTCGCCGATGGCCTCGGGCCTGCTCACCGGCAGCTTCGATCGCGACCGGATCGCACGGCTCGATGCGCAGCGACTGGCGCCGCGAGTCCCCGCAGTTCCGGGAGCCCGCGCTGGGACGAAACCTCGACCTCGTCGAGAGACTCCGGCCGATCGCCTCCGGCCTCGGTTCGACGCTCCCCGGAGCTCGCGGTCGCCTGGGCCCTCGCCCAGCCCGGAGTGACAGCGGCCATCGTCGGTGCACGGCTCCCGCGCCACGTCGACGGCTGGGTGCGCGCGACCGGATCTCGAGCTCTCGCCCGAGTTCCTCGAGGCGCTCGCCGAGGCAGTGGCGGCGAGCGATGCTGGAACAGACGATCCTCCGCAGCCACCGCCGCACGTGCTGGCGGCTGCCGGAACACGGAATGGAGGACGAATGAGACTCGGCCTCGTCTCGACGGCGGACATCAACCGGAAGGTGATCCCCGGAGCGCACGCCTCGGAGAAGGTCGAGCTCGTCGCGGTCGCGAGCCGCGACCAGCGGCGCGCCGAGGAGTACGCGAAGACCTGGGAGATCGAGCGCGCCTACGGCTCGTACGAGGCGCTCCTCGAGGACCCCGACGTCGACGCCGTCTACATCTCGCTGCCCAACACGCTGCATCGCGAGTGGTCGATCCGCTCGCTCGAGGCGGGCAAGCACGTCATCTGCGAGAAGCCGTTCAGCCGTCGCCCCGAGGACGTCGAGGAGGCGTTCGACGCCGCGGAGCGCTCGGGTCGCCTGCTCACGGAGGCGTTCATGTACCGGCACAACCCGCAGACGACGCGGCTCGTCGAGCTCGTCCGCGAAGGCGCGATCGGAGAGCTCCGCGTCGTGCGCTCCGCGTTCAGCTACTCGCTCTACGACGCGGACAACATCCGGCTGCGCACCGACGTCGAGGGCGGCAGCCTGATGGACGTGGGCTGCTACTGCGTCAGCGGCTCACGCCTGCTGGCCGGCGAGCCGGAGACCGTCCTCGGCCAGGCGTACATCGGCCCGACCGGAACCGACTGGGTCTTCACGGCGTCGATGCGGTTTCCCGGAGACGTGCTCGCGCTCTTCGACTGCGGCACGTGCCTGCCGGAGCGCGACGAGCTCGAGGCGATCGGCAGCGAGGGGTCGCTCTTCCTCGACGACCCGTGGCACTGCCACGAGCCCGTCATCGAGCTCCGCCGGGACGACGGCGTCGAGCGCATCGAGCTCGAGCCGGTCGACTCCTACCGGCTCGAGCTCGAGAATCTCGCCGACGCGATCGCCGGGACGGCGCCGCTCCTGCTCGGCCGCGAGGACGCGCTCGGCCAGGCGCGCGCGATCGCGGCGCTCTTCGGCTCCGCGGAGACCGGGGTCGGCCGTAGCGCGGCCCTAGCCGGTGACTTCGAAGTCGCCGTTCATCTGGCTCGCGTGGGGATCGCACTGGAAGTGGTACGAGCCGGCCTCGAGCGTCACGTCCCAGGTCGTCATCCCGGTGGTGCCCACCTCGGTCGCCTCGTCGACGCCCGGCCCGCTCAGGTGGAAGTTGTGGATGTCCGACTGATCGTCGACCTCGATCGTGTAGCGTCCCGGCGGTGAGCGTCGTGACGTCGGCGCCGTCGGCGTCCTTGAGGCTGATGTCGAAGCCCGGGCCGACGCTCGCGCTCAGCGTCGTTCCCGACGCCGTCGTCGTCGTCGTCGGTGGACGTCGTGGTCTCCGTCGTGGTCGACGACGACTCGTTGTCGCTCCCGCCGCAACCCGCGACGGCGAGAGCCAGCAGGGCGAGACCGATCACGAATCCGATGCGTGTGCGTGTCATCTGGAATCCTCCCTTGTCGCTCGCCCCGACGATACGTGGACGACCGCCGATCGGTTCGAGCTCCCGTCGCCGAGCAGCCACGGAGACGGCCCGGCACCTGCACCGCCGCCGATTCCGACCCTCTAGAGTCACGCCGTGGACGTGCTCGAGATCGCCCCCGGCCTCTGGCGCTGGACCGCCTACCACGAGGAGTGGAAGGAGGACGTCGGCTGCGTCTTCGTCGAGACCGAGGACGGGGTGGTGCTCATCGACCCGCTCGTCCCCGCGGACGACACCGCGCGCTTCTGGAAGGCGCTCGACCGTGACGTGAAGCGCTCGAAGGGACGCGTTCACGTCTTCGTCACGGTGTTCTGGCACACGCGCAGCGCCGCTGCGATGCGCGAGCGCTACGGCGCCCGCATCTGGGCGCCGAGCTCGGGCAAGGCGGCCGTCGCGCGACGTGCAGGCGAGGTCACGGACCCGTTCACGCTCGACGGAAGCCTGCCCGGAGGGCTCGAGGCCTACCGCACCGCCCGCGCCGCCGAGGTCGTCTACTGGATCCCCGAGCACTCGGCGCTCGTGCCCGGCGACGTTCTGCTCGGCGACGGGAAGGGCGGCGCGCGGATGTGCCCGGAGTCGTGGCTCCCGGAGTCGAAGACCCATCGCGATCTCGCAGCGTCGCTACGGCCCTTGCTCGACCTCCCGGTGCGACGCATCCTCGTCTCGCACGGGCGAGCCGTCGTACGGGCGGCGGGCGCGCGCTCGCGCCGCGCGCTCGAGCGCCTCTAGACTCGGCGAAGCGTGCTCTGGCTCTGGGTCGTCCTCGGCGTCGTCGCCCTCGTCGTCGTGCTGGCGGTGGTCGGCTACAACCGCCTCGTCCGGCTGCGCAACGAGGCGAACACCGGCTGGGCGAACATCGACGTCCAGCTCCAGCGTCGCGGCGACCTCATCCCGAACCTCGTCGAGGCGGTGCGCGGATACGCGGCCCACGAGCGCGGCGTCTTCGAGGAGGTGACGAAGGCGCGAGCGCGCTCCGCAGGCGGCGACGCCCGCCGCGGCCGGCGAGGCGAACGACATCCTGAGCGCCGCGCTCGGGCGTCTCTTCGCCGTCGCCGAGGCCTATCCCGACCTGAAGGCGTCCGAGAACTTCCTCCGCCTGCAGGACGACCTGACGGACACCGAGGACAAGATCAGCGCCGCCCGCCGCTACTACAACTCGACGGTCATGCACTACAACACCGGCATCCAGAGCCTTCCCTGGGTGCTCGTCGCGCGGCCGCTCGGCTTCCGCGAGAAGGAGTTCTTCTCCGCCGAGGGCGACACCGCCGCGCCGCAGGTGTCGTTCACGCCCGCGACGTGACGCTCCAGCAGCAGATCCGCCGCAACCGCCTGCGGAGCGGCATCGTCGTCGTCGGCTTCGTCCTGCTCCTGCTCGTGCTCGCCGGGCTCGTCGGGCTCGCGCTCGACGTCTCGCTCGGCGTCATCGCGCTCGTGATTGCCGCCGTCTACGCGATCTTCGCCACGCTCCGCTCGCGGAGCCTGATCGCCGGAATCACCCATGCGCAGCCGGTCGGGGCCGACGAGCTGCGCCCGCTCCGGCGGCTCGTCGAGAACGTCTCCATCGCGGCCGGGCTCGCCGGTGACGCCGGAGGTCCGGATCGTCGACGACGACGCTCCGAACGCGTTCGCCGCAGGCCTGCGGCCGACCGCGAGCTACGTCGGCGTCACGACCGGCCTCCTGCGCACGATGCCGAAGCGCGAGCTCGAGGCGGTGCTCGCGCACGAGATCTCGCACATCCGAAACCGCGACACGTACCTCATGACCATGGCGACGGTGTTCGCCGGCGTCATCGCGCTCGTCGCGGACATCGGGTTCCGGACGCTCGCGTACGGTGGACGCAACCGCCGCGCAGGCGGGATCGCGGTCGTCCTCGCCATCGTCGGCTTCGTGCTCGCTCCGTACGCGGCGCTGCTCCTGCGCCTGAGCCTCTCGCGACGCCGCGAGCTCCTCGCCGACGCGGGCGCGGCGGAGATCCTCAGCGATCCCGAGGCGATGGCGCTCGCGTTACGTCGTCTCGAGCTCGACACGACGACGGTGCGCTACACCGGGGCGTCGACGGCGCATCTGTGGGTGGAGAGCCCGACGGATCGCATCGGCTCCGAGCGCGGAAGCGTCCTCGAGTTCACGAGCTGGTTCAACACGCATCCACCGACGCGCACACGCATCGCGGCGCTCGAGGAGGCAGGGGGTTTCCGGCTTCCGGAGCGGCTTCCCGCGGATGCTCCGTTCGCCGCCGAGCTCGGTCTCTAGAGGAACTCCGGCGCTTTCGCCACAATCACAAGATTCAGGTTCAGCTTCTAGCCACTTCGGGTCGATAATGGTGTGGTCGTGAAAGGCCTTCGCATCGGCAGACGCCGAGCGCGCTCGAACGAGCTGCCCAGCTCGCCGCTGGAGCTCGCGCTCCGGCCTGCGCTCGTCGACGGGCGCTGGCAGCTGCCCGACCGCTTCAACTTCACCCGTGACGTCGTCGAGGCGCTCGGCCGCGATCCGAAGCGACGCGCGCTCACGTTCCTCGGCAAGGACGGGGTGATCGAGCCCCGATCGTTCATGGAGATCTCCGAGGGTGCGGCCGTCTGGGCCACGACGCTGCGCGAGCGCAGCGTCGGCGTGGGCGACCGCGTCGTCGTCGTGGCCGACGGCACCGTCGACTCGCTCGAGGCCGTTCTCGGTGTCCTGAAGGCCGGAGCCGTCGTCGTGCCGTGCATGCCCTCGGTGTCCGCCGCGAAGCTCGAGCGGATCGTCTCGTCGACGGATGCGGCGCTGGTCGTCGCGGAAAACGCCTTCGAGTCGACGATCGAGAAGATGGGCTTCACCCCCGACGTCCAGCTCTTCACGGAAGGGGTGCGGCGGAACTCGAAGGACGTCCCCGTCGACGTGCCGACGCACGACACCGCCTCGCGCGACCTCGCCTTCATCGTGTCGACGTCGGGTGCCGCAGGCCCGCGCAAGGACGTCGCGCACACGCATGGCTCCGTCTTCGCCACGCGCGTCCAGGCCGAGCACTGGCTCGACGTCGGGCGCGGCGACGCAGTGTGGTGCACCTCGGAGGCCACCTCCCCGCTGACGATGTGGAACACGGTCATCGGGCCGTGGTCCCGCGGCGCGGAAGTCGTCCTCCACCATGGCGAGTTCGACGCCGACGAGCGCCTCGACCTCCTCTTCCGGCTCGGCCCGAGCATTCTCTGCCAGTCCCCGACCGAGTACCGCATCCTCGCGGAGCACCCGAAGCTCGAGCGATTCCGCTCCCCGCGCCTCCGCCGCCTCGTCTCGACCGGCGACTTCCTCGATCCCGAGGTCGTCGCGGTGTTCGAGGAGCGATGGGGCATGACCATCTACGACGGCTACGGCCAGGCCGAGACGAACATCGTCGTCGCGGATCTCGCCGACGGCGCCGCGAAGCCCGGCACGTTCGGCCGTGCGCTGCCCGGCCATCACGTCGCGATCATCGACGACCAGGGCAACGAGCTCCCTGCCGGGATCGAGGGCGATCTCGCCGTCCGTGGCCGCCCGCCCACCCTGTTCGCCGGGTACTGGGAGCAGCCCGAGGAGACGAAGGCCGCGTTCCTCGGCGACTGGTACCTCACCGGTGACGTCGCGCACGCGGACGAGGAGGGCTTCTTCACGTTCGTCGGCCGCGCGGAGGACGTCATCACGAGCAGCGGCCGGACGTTCGGGCCGTTCGACGTCGAGCGCGTGCTCACGGGACACCCGGCCATCGCCGACCTCGGCGATCGTCGGCATCCGCGACCTGCAGCGCGGCGGGCAGTTCGTCCGCGCGTTCGTCGTGCCGAAGGCCGGCGCAGCCAGGCTCGGAGCAGCTCGAGGCCGAGCTCCGCCAGTACGTCGCGCAGATGCTCCCGAACCAGCAGGTACCCCGCGAGATCGTCTTCGTCGACGAGCTCCCCACGGTCGGCTGGAAGGTGAGCCGCCACGAGCTTCGCGAGCGGCCGCTCGGCGGACGCCCGCTCTGGGAGATGCCACCGACGACCGAGCTGGACGCGCCGTCCGTTGCCGCCGCTGCTCCGCCGGTGGCGCCGATGCTGCCCAGCCGTCGCGCCACCCGCCGCTCCGCCGGTGGCGCCGCCCGCTGCCGCGCCCGGCCCGACGAGCAGGTCGCCGAGACGACCTGGGAGCTCGTCTACCACGAGCCGGCACCCGAGCCCGCCGTCGTCGCCGAGGCGATCCCGCAGCCGGAGCCCGAGCCCGCTCCGCCCGCGCAGCCGGAGCCCGCGCCGGAGCCGCGCCCCGCCTCCCGCATCGAGGCCGCCCCGCTGCGCCGAGCCGGAGCCCATCGTGGAGCCGGAGCCCGAGCCGGTCGCGGAGGTCGCGCCCGTCGTCGAGCCCGAGCTCGTCGCGGAGGTCGCGCCCGTCGTCGAGGCTCGAGCCGGTCGCGGAGGTCGCTCCCGTCGTCGAGCTCGAGCTCCGGTCGTCGAGCCCGAGCTCGTCGCGGAGTCGTCGAGGTCGCGCCGGTCGTCGAGGCCCGCGCCGATCGTCGAGCCCGAGCCCGAGCCCGAGCCGGAGCCCGTGGCCCGAGCCGGAGCCCGTGGCCGAGGCCGCGCCCGTCGAACGCGATCGAGGCCGAGCCGAGCTCGCCGAGGTCGAGCTCGTCGCGGAGCCCGAGCCCGAGCCAGAGCCGAATCCGGAGCCGGAGCGCGAGGAGCCGGAGCCGCCCGCGCTCGTCGTGCTGTCCAGAGCCCGAGACGAGCACGAGCCCGAGCCCGCCCATACGCCGGAGTTCTCCGTCATGGCGGAGCCCGAGACGCTCCCGGACTACGTCGTCGAGGCGTCGGATGTACCACGCCGGTCGTCGTCCCCGAGCCCGAGCCGGAGCCGGAGCTCGGCCCGCTCCCCGACTTCGTCGTCGAGGCGGAGTCCGCGCCGGAGCCGCCTCCGCCCCCTGTCCGCGTCGAGCCCGAGCGAGGAGGAGGAGGAGGATCTCGGCCCGCTTCCGGACTACGTCATCGATCCGAGCATCCCGCCCGAGCTCCGACGTCCTGCACCCGAGCCGCCGAAGATCGTCCCGCCTCCTCCGCCGGTCGAGGTCACGTCGACCCCGAAGCGCCGGCGGACACCACGGTCGGGCGCGGCCGGGATCTACTTCCCGCCGACGACGGCGTTCCCCACCCCGCGCGACGACGGCGACTCCGACTCGGGTTCCGCGAGACGGGAAGCGCCCGGCGCGCAAGCGGCCACCCGGCGCAGACCGGCACGTCGAAGCGGTCGACCCAGCCGGCCGAGCCCGGCGACGAGGCAACGGAGGTCAGCTGGATGGCCGGGCTCTCGAACCGCCTCAGCGCGTACAGCCTCTCGGACGACGACGCCGGCGAGGCGTCCGACGGGACGGCCGACGAAGAGCAGGACGCGGACGCCGAGTCCTGACGGTCGCCGGAACGCCCGTACCGACAGCCGGATAGCCTGGGCCGCGTGACGGATCAGGCGGCCGTGAGCCTGTTGCGCTGGCTGCGACGACAGCTCCGGCAGCCGACTCCGCAACGCGAGCATCTGGAGGCGGCGATCGCGAACGACGATCCCGACGAGGTGCGCCGCCTCGTCGAGCGCGCACCCTTCACCGATGCCCAGCGCCGCCACGTCGACGGTCTCATCGATCGCTGGGAGGAGGGCCGTGCCGGCGGCTGAGAACGAGCGGATCGTCCGGCGGATCTTCGACGCGTTCGCGCGCAAGGAGGGTCTCGCGCTCCGCGGCCTCTTCGACGAGGACGCCGTGTGGTCGGTGCCCGGCCGCGGCATCATGGCGGGCACCTACCGAGGACGCGAGGCGATCTTCCGCTTCCTCGACCAAGCTGCCGAGGGAGACCGGGGGGACGTACGGCTCGGAGCTGATCGACGTCCTCGCGAGCGAAGATCGCGCCGCCGCGCTCTACCGCGCGCGTGGAACGCGGCACGGGCGGACGCTCGAGCTCGACCAGGTGCTGCTCTTCCGCATCGAGCACGGTCTCGTCCGCGACGTGCTCGCGCTGCCGAGCGACCCGGACGCGTTCGAAGCCTTCTGGGCGTAGTGTCCGCGCGATGAGCGACGCCCGGTTCTCCGACGGCCTTCGCTACCGAATCGAGATCCCGTCCGTCGAGGGGCCGCGCGTGCTCGAAGCCGTTCTCGACGAGGCCGAGCGGCGCTCGGTGCCGGTGCGGCGGGTCTCGCAGGGAAGCGGCGTGATGATGCTCACCGACGCGGAGATCCGCGAGCTGGCGACGGCTCGGCGCAGACGCCGGGGTCGAGGTCTCGCTCTTCCTCGGGCCGCGCGGAGCATGGGACCCGGGCGGTCAGTCGCTGGTGACCTCGGCCGCCGGCGGGGTCGCGCGCGGAACAGCCGGGATCGACGCGTCCGTCGCCGAGGTGCGGCGCGGAGTTCGCCTCGGCATCCGCTCGTTCCTCGTCGCCGACCTCGGCGTGCTGAAGGAGCTCGGCGACCTCAGGCGCCGCGGCGAGCTCCCGTCGTCGCTCGTCCTCAAGACGTCGGTGCTGCTCCCGTGCGCGAATCCTGCGACCGCACGGACGCTCGAGGAGCTCGGCGCGACGACGATCAACGTGTCGACGGACCTGTCACCGGCGGAGCTCGGCGAGCTCCGCGACGGCGTGCTCGGCGCCTCTCGACGTGTACGTCGAGGTGCCGGACGACCAGGGAGGGTTCGTGCGCTTCTACGAGGTGCCCGAGATCGTGAGGCTCGCAGCCCCCGTCTACGTGAAGCTCGGGCTGCGCAACGCCCCGAACATCTATCCGTCCGGGCTCCACCTCGAGGAGCTCGCGGTGAAGCTCGGGCGCGAGCGCGTGCGGCGCGCGGAGCTCGTGCTGCGGCTGCTCGAGGAGCGGGCGCCCGGAGCTCGTCGAGGGCCGCGGCGACGAACGGCCTTCCGACCTCGGGATCCCGGAGCCGTGAGAGAGCGCTTCGCCGCGATCTACACGGCTGCGCTCGCGGACATCCTCGACGCACGCGGCTTCCACGCGCAGACGCTTCCTCCGTCGATCCGGCCGCTCGAGCGTGGCATGCGCCTGGCGGGCCCTGCGTACACGGTCGAGGGCCGCCCGGCGTCGAAGCCCGATGACCGCGGCGTACGACGAGGCGATCCGGAAGGTGCTCGCGATGCTCGGCGACGTCCCGGAGGGACATGTCGCCGTGTATGCGTGCGAACAGGACGTCTCCGCGCACCTGGGCGAGCTCTCGGTCACGTCGCTCAAGGCACGCGGAGTCGCCGGCTGCGTCCTCGACGGCGGCTGTCGCGACGTCGGCTTCATCCTCGACGAGGGCTTTCCGGTGTTCTCCCGCTTCGTGACGCCCGAGGACTCCACATGGCGCTGGGAGCTCGAGGCGACGCAGGTGCCGGTGACGATCGGCAACGTGCGGGTCGAGCCGGGAGACTGGGTGGTCGGCGACGACGACGGCGTCGTGGTCGTCCCGGCCGCGATCGCCGAGGACGTGCTCGCCGAGGCCGAGGAGAAGGCCGCGACCGAGAGCGAGATCCGCGCGGCCGTGCGCGACGGGATGGCGCCGCTCGAGGCGTACGAGCGCTACGGCACCTTCTGAGCGCTACTCGCCGCCCGACGGTGGCTGAGGATTCCAGGTCGGGCGACGAGTCGTTGGTCGCGTTGTCGGTGAGCTTCTCGACGCTCGGTGCCGCCGAGCTCGATCGTGAAGATCGCGCCGTCCTCCTGGTAGGCGATCTTCGACCCGTCGGGCGACCAGGACGGCTCGAAGTTGTCGTTCGCCGTGGGCACGACGCTGCGAAGACCCTTCCCGTCCACGCCGATCGTGAAGAGCTCGAAGAGCTCGTCGCGGTTCATCGAGAACACGATCCGCGTGCTGTCCGGCGACCACGCGGGTGTGAACGTGCGTCCGGTCTGCGTCGTGAGCGCATGCCGCGCCGACCCGTCGGGATGCATAAGCCACAGGTTCTGCACGGGCGTGCCCGGCGTGCGACGCACGTACGCGATCCACTCGCCGTCCGGAGACCACGCCGGATCGGACTCCTGCGCGTTGATGTCCGAGATACGCCGCGGGCTCGACCCGTCCGAGCCCATGACGTAGATGTCCCCGTCGCGCACGAACGCGATCGACTTCCCATCGGGCGACCAGGTGGGATGCGTGTCGTTCGTCTTGCCGGACGTGAGCGGTGTCTCCCCGTCCCATCGGCGTTCATGACGTAGATGTCTGGCGTGCCCGCTCGCACGCTCGCGTACGCGATCTTCGTCGCAGTCGGGCGACCACGCAGGATCGATCTGGAAGAAGACCGAGTCGCCTTCGGTCACGCCCTCCTGGTCCTTCTTGCGTCAGACGGCGCTCGTCCTTCCCGTCCGCGCTCATCACGTAGATCGCGTAGTCACCGTCGCGGCTGCTCACGAACGCGATGTCCGCGCTGCTCGAGCCGCCTCCTCCGCAGCCCGCGAGGGAGGCCACGACAGCGGCGGTCACGACGAGGAACGCGAGCGGGCGATGCATGGCCGGCGAAGACTAGTGAGCGAGAGGTTCGACGCCGAGGTACCGGCGCTGGAGCTCCGGGTCGCCGGCGAGCTGAGCCGACGTCGTCTCGGCAGCGATGCTTCCGCCGATCATGACGAGCTGCCGCTCGGCGAGCGACGTCGCGACGCCGAGATTCTGCTCGATGAGAAGGAGCGCAAGGCCCTCCTCCTCGAGGAGCTTGAACGTCTCGATCAGGCTCTCGATGACGGCCGGAGCGAGGCCTTCGGACGGCTCGTCCATGACGAGGATCGTCGGGTTGGTGACGAGCGCACGACCGATCGCGAGCATCTGCTGCTCGCCGCCGGAGAGCTGTGCGCCTCCGTTCGTCCTCCGCTCGCCGAGCCGTGGGAAGAGCTCGTAGACGCGCTCCCGCGTCCACTCGCTTCCGCCGCTGGCGCCGCGAGCGGCGATCCTCAGGTGCTGGTCGACCGTGAGCGACGGGAAGAGGCGCCGCCCCTGCGGGACGTAGCCGATCCCCTTGCGGGCGATCTTGTGCGACGCGAGGCCCACGAGCTCATCGCCCTGAAAGCGAATCGAGCCCTCCGCCCGCGGCGGCGAGATGCCCATGATCGCGTTGCACAACGTCGTCTTGCCCATCCCGTTGCGTCCGACGATCGATACCGGCTCGCGCCCCATCGTGAACGTGACGTCTTCGAGTGCCTGCGCGCTCCCGTAGTACGCGTTCAGACCGGTGATCTCGAGCAGCGGGCTGCTCGCCGCCTCGAGAGCGGGCGCCGGCTCACTCATTGCCGTACCCCCGACCGAGATAGAGATCGTGAACGGTCTCGTTGGCACGGATCTCGGCGGGAGTCCCCTCGACGATGACGCGACCGTCGTGCATCATCGTCACCCGCTCGGCGACAGTGAGCGCGATGTCCATGTCGTGCTCGATGAGGATGAGCGTGATGTCCCGGTCGAGGCCGAGCAGGAGCTCCGTGAGGAGCTGACGCTCGCCGCGGGAGAGCCCCGAGGCGGGCTCGTCGAGCATGAGCGCCTTCGGCTGCGCGGCCAGCGACATCGCGATCGCGATCTGCCGGTGCTCGCCGTGGGAGAGGTTCCCGACGAGCTCTCCCAGCTTGTGCGCGATCGCGACCCTGCCTGCGGCTTCGCGAGCACGCTCGCGGATGGCCCGCTCGCTTCCCCGGAAGGAGCACCGGGCGCAGACGGCCACCTTCGACACCGACGATGGACAGGTAGATGGAGTCCTCGACGGTCAGCCCGTTGAAGAGCCGCGACTGCTGGTACGTGCGCGCGAGGCCGAGCTTCGCCCGGTAGCGGGCGGGCCGTCTTCGTGACGTCCTCGCCGAAGAGCTCGACCGTGCCCGACGACGCCGGGATGTCGCCACAGATGACGTTGAAGAGCGTCGTCTTCCCGGCGCCGTTCGGGCCGAGGATTGCCCTGCGCTCGCCGTGGACGACGTCGAGGTCGACCTTGTCGACGGCGAGAAGCCCGCCGAACCGCCGGCCGACCCCCCGCAAGCGGAGGGTCGGCTCGGCGTGTTCGACGGACGGTGCTGCTTCGGTCACCGACCTACTTGATGACCTGGTTCGTGACGACGCCGTTCTTGACGACCTTGATCTTGCCCTGCCACGGCAGCTTCGCCTTCTTGCAGGGCGGGTAGTTGCGACCAGGCGCGGGCTTGTTCGGGACCGAAGTACCCGCCGAAGGTCTGGTCGACGTTCGCGATGTAGCCCGCGATCGTGGACGTCACCGATCCGGACCCCGCTGCCTTGGTGATCTGCAGCTGGTACTGGTCCTGGACCGCCTGGCGGCGGCTGTCGAGCCTGAGGACGCCGTTGTTGGCGACCTGGAAGCCAGGCCGAAGCGTCCGGGGCAGCGCTGCCTGCAGCGCTGGGCCGACCCGGCCGCCCGACTTGTTCAGGCCCTGGACGAGCGCCCAGGCCGCGTTCCAGTAGTTGTAGAAGAACCCGTCGTTCACATTCTGGCCCGTGAACCACTTGTTCGCGTTCTTCACGTACTGGATGGCCTGCTTCGTCTTCAGACCGCCGGTCTGGAACGTGCCGAACCCCCCGAAGTACGAGCCCACGAGGCGCGGGGCGACCGTGGTGTTCGCTCCGAGGAAGTAGAGGAACAGGTTGCCCGAGTGCTGGCTCGCCTTGAGCGGGCCGTAGGCCTGCTCGAATGCGGTGAGGGCAGCGCTCGTGTTCGCTCCTCCGACGAGCCAGAAGTAGCCGTCGACCTTGTCGGGTGCCGGCAGCTGTCGGATGAACGGTGCGTAGTCACCACCGGCTGGCGGCGTCCACACCCGCTTCGTGATCTTGCCTCCGATGCCGCAGAAGTCGGCGATGATGCCGGCGGCCGAGGTCCACGGGAAGCTGTAGTCGTCGCCGATCAGCGCGGCCGTACGCCAGCCGAGCTTCTTGTAGACGATCTCCCCGAGGCCCGCGTTCCACTGAGCGCCGTCGCCGTGGTAGCGGAACAGGTTCTTGGGCGCGATCTGCATCGTCGGGTCCTGCGCTCCGGCGGTGCCGATGATCACGGTCTTCTGTGGGTTCTGCTTCGCCCAGTTGGCGATCGAGACCGACTCGTCGCCGGACAGCGGGCCGATCATGACCTCGCCGCCGAGCTGGACCATGAGCCGCCGAGTCTCCTTGAGTGCAAGGGCCGGGGTCTCGTCGCCGCAGCCGATACCGACGATGTTGAGCTTCTTCCCGCCTGCACTTCCACCGGTCATCCCGGCAGACGGCTTCTTCTTGTTCTTCGGCTTCGCGCCGGCGTACTGAGAGAACGCGGCGATCGTCCCCGCCGTGTCGACCTCGTAGCCGAATGCGAACGCACCCTTGCAGTCGGTCATGATCGCGACCTTCACGTCGCTGCTCTGCGCCGACTTGGCGAGAGCACCCGACGTTCCGATCGTGGCGCCGACTACCAGGAGCGCCAGCGGAAGCAGGAGCTTCCACTTACCTAGCTTCATTTTCCCTCCTTCTCGTGCCTGCACGATGGGCCTGCATCGAACTGACTGAGGAGCCTACGTCAAGTCGTCTGGCGGTTCCACCTCTCATGACGAGGTCGCCCCCACGGTCGCCTCGCCGCCCTCGACCTCGCGCGGCGGGCCGCCGCGCCGTCGCGCCGCATCCCAGACGCGGTCCCAGAGCCCCATCAGGCCGTCGGGCGAGACGATGACGATCGCGAGGAAGATGAAGCCGATCACCGTGTTGAAGGTTCCTCCGATGACGGGCAGGCCGGAGGACGGGATCCGATTCGTGATCTCGTTGTTGATGGCGAGGAACGCGATCGCGCCGATCCAGGCGCCCTCGATCCGCCGGAGGCCGCCGATGACCGCGATGACGAGCATCTGGATGGTCGCGTCGAGGCCCATCGTCGTCGGCGAGAGCTGCCCGAACCACCAGGCGTAGAGGACGCCGCCGATCGCGGCGATGAAGGCGCCGATCCCGAACGCCAGCGTCCGGTGCAGCGCGACGTTGTAGCCGAGCGACGCCATGCGCGTGGGCTCGTCGCGAATGCCCTGGAAGGAGATGCCGAACGGCGTGCGGACGACGTACCGGACCAACAGGTACACGAACACGGCCGAGATGAGCGCGATGTAGTAGAGGCGCTGCCGGTCCTCGACGATGTTCCCGATGAAGCCAGGCGTGTACTGATCGACTCCGGCGACCGGCGAGAAGCCTCCGATGAGCGTGACCGAGCCGACGAACAGGAACGCGATCACGGTGTACGTGAGCGTCAGCATGAGGAAGTAGATGCCGTAGCTCCGCGAGGCCACGGCGCCGAACACGAGCCCGATGCCGACGGTGAGCAGGATCGCGGCGATGAGCGCGAGCGTCGGGTCCCAGCCGAGGAGGAGACCCTTCGTCTCGCCGCCCGGAACGCGCTGCGTGACCATGTTCGCGAGCGCGTAGCCCGCGATCCCCATGAGCCCGGTCTGGGCGAGCGAGATCATCCCGCCGTACGCCGAGAGGAAGATGAGGCTCGCGGCGCCGATCCCGAGGATGAGCGCCTGGGTGAGGATCGAGTTGAGCCAGAACGTGCTGAAGATCGCCGGCGCGAGGATCGCGACGACGAGGCCCGCCACGCCGAGGACGCGCTCGGTGGCGACCTTCGTCCGCTCGAAGGTCACGCGACCCTTCCGAACAGGCCCTGCGGGCGGAACGCCAGCACCAGCGCCATGAGCGCGAACGTGAGGACGACGGAGTACTGCTGGCAGCAGTCGTTGCCCGTGATCGGAAGGTACGCCACGGCGAACGAGAAGACGAGCCCGTAGAGCACGGCCCCGACCGCCGCGCCCGCCAGCGAGCCCATGCCGCCGATGATCACGACCACGAGCGAGTAGAGGAGCCACTGGCCGTCCTGACCCTGCGCGACGGACGACTGCGAGCCGCTGACGACGGCACCGAACGCGGCGAGCGCGGAGCCGACGATGAACGCGATCGCGAAGGTCCACTGGATGTTGATCCCGATCGCCGAGGTCATCTGCCGGTCGTCGACGCCCGCGCGGATCACCATCCCGGTCCGCGTCTTCTGCAGCCAGAGCCAGAGGACGATGCCGACGGAGACCCCGAGCGCGAGGACGACGAGCCGCGCGAGCGAGTAGTGGACGCCCCCGATGTGGAGATCGACGAGGCGATTCGTCCAGCCCGGCCAGGAGATGGTCACGGCGTTGCCGCCGTACTTCTGCGTTCCAAGCGGCACCGTGCGGGGAAAGTGCGCGACGACCTGGTCGGCGACGATGACGGACACGGCGATCGTGATGAGCGCCTGGCGAAGGTCCTGGCCCTGGTTCCAGCGCAGCAGGAGCTGTTGGACACCGAGCCCGAACACGGCGATGCACGCCATCGCGACGAGCCACGGCACCACCCACTCGAACGTGTTCACCTCCTGCCCGGACAGGAAGAACCCGGAGCCCGTCATCCGCTGCTGTACCTCGTACGCGATGTAGCCGCCGAGGAGGTAGAACGCGCCGTGGGCCATGTTGACGACGCGCATGAGCCCGAAGATGAGCGAGAACCCGCTCGCGACGATGAACAGGAGCCCGGCGAACGTGAGACCGTCGAGGATGGTCTCCAGGAACGAGCTCGGATCGTCCAGCGCGGATCCCGTGTTGGTCGTCCGCCAGTTGCCCCCCACTTCCGGCGGCGGATTCGCGATCACGAGGACGTACAGGAACGCGAACACGACAACGGCGACCGCGGCGCCGCGCGCCACGGTCCCGACGACTCCCCAGGCGCGGATTCGCTCGGCCACCAGCAGCGCGAACGTACCAACGTCGCGAGAGCGCTTTCAATGCGGAACGGTCGGCTTGACTGCCGACCTCCACCACGCTTAGCCTGGCCGGAGACCTGCGCGAGCCCGAACTCCGAGGAGGAACGATGGCGGACACGACCACCGCGGTGATCCCCTACGAATCGCTCGACCCGCTGACGATCGGCGCGTCGGGTGACGAGGACAAGGTCACGCGCGACACGCTGTCGCTCGAGATCCCGACGGCGAACCTCCTCGCCGCGATCTACCCCGACGAGCCGGCGCCCGTCGGCGACGCGACCGAGGCCGCCCGGGCCGCACTCGAGTCCCCGGTCTCGGGGCCGCGCTTCAGCGAGCTGATCGCGACGGCGACGAAGGTCTGCGTGATCATCGACAACCAGTTCCGGCCGACGCCGCAGTCACGGCTGCTGCCCCCCGTGCTCGACGCGCTCGAGGCCGCCGGGAAGCCGGCGGTGATCGTGTGCGCGAACGGGAAGGTCTTCCCGATGTCCGACTCGGACATCGATCAGAAGATCGGGAAGGACAACCTCGCGCGCATGGAGCGCCTCGGGATCGAGTTCCACCAGAACGATCCGCGCAACGCCGACAACTACGAGTACGTCGGCGTGTCGTCGCGCGGGACTCCGGTGTGGCTGCACAGGGAGGTCGCGGCCTGCGACGTGAAGATCACGATCGGCCAGGCGCAGTCGAACCACTGGGGCGCCGGCGGCGGCGGGAAGCTCATCCTCCCCGGGGTCGTCTCGGACGAGACCATCGAGTCGAACCACTGCGCCTTCGTGCCCTCGCCGCAGACCCACTACGGCGCGTACGCGGGGCCGATGCGCTCGGACATCGACGAGGTCGCGACGATGTGCGGCCTCTCCGCGACGATGAACGTCGTCCTCGACACGCACGGCCGCGTGGTCGAGTGCATCTTCGGCTCGCACCCCGACGCGCATCGCAAGGCGATCGAGCGCTTCAACGAGATCTACGCCTACGAGCACCCGGGAACGCAGGCCGACATCGCGATCTGCGGCGTGTTCGCCCCGACCGACCACCTGTTCTTCCACACCGGGTGGGGCTGCATGTCCGCCGATTTCGTCGTGAAGGACGGCGGCTCGATCATCTACTGCTCGCCCTCACCGGGTGTCTCGACCGCGATCGGCGACTTTCCCGGTTTCGCGCTCATGGACCTCATGAAGCCGTACATGCCGGCGACGCAGGAGAACTACCAGTCGGTGCTCAAGGACATCCACGCGCGGGCGATCCAGATGTGGGCCGGGTGCATCTGGGTGCCGATCTACGAGGTCATGACGCGCAAGCACCTGACGGTCGTCACGCTCGAGGAGAACCTGGAGATGGCGGCCGACATCGGGCTCGACGCGACGACCTCCCTCGACGAGGCGTTCGCGGCGGCGCTGGAGCGGCACGGGCCCGACGCGAAGGTCATCGTCCTGCCGTACGCGCGCTACCAGCTGCCGGCGAACGTGGTGCGGATGGACGCCTCGCCGATGCGGTATCCGGAGGAGGCGCTGGCCCACTGACGCAGCGCGCCGTTCCGGGTCTCGACGCCCGTGGCACGTCAGCGGAGGCTCCGGAGTCGCGGGAGATCAGAGGCTCGACGACGATCGTCGAGCTGCTGCGCATGTTTCCCGAGGGGGACGCCGCCCGGCTCCTCTCGCAGCTGCAGATGCCGTGCGCGCACTGCGGCGGTGCCTTCCACGAGCCGCTGACGATGGCGGCGAAGCGCCATCGGCGCGACCCGCGTGCCGTCATCGAGGCCTTCCGGGCGCTCGAGCACGGCGGCCCGACCGAGGCCGAGGTCCAGGCAGGCCTCGCGCGGGTCGCCGTAGGAGGCCACTGCGAGCCGCTTCGTGAAGGACGCGTTGAGCGAGCCCGAGCGGAACGGCTCGTCCGCGATCTCGGCCTCGGCGTAGCCCGCCGCCACAACGGCGGCGACGATCGCGTCGCGATCGTCGGCGGTGACGGCTTCGAGGTCGACGTCCGCGAGCTCGACACGCCCGCGGGGGCCGTAGTGGCGGACGCGGAGCACGCGATAGCCCAGCGCCTTCACGGCGAGCTCGGCGCGGTCGATCTGCGCGAGGACGGCCGGATCTACCGCCGTTCCGTACGGGATGCGCGAGGCGAGGCACGGCGACGCCGGCTTCTCGGAGCTCGGCACGCCGAGCTCGCGCGCCATGCGGCGGACGTCCTCCTTGCCGGCCCCGGCCTCGAGCAGGGGATGGATCACGCCGTGCTCGGCCGCAGCGGTCAGCCCAGGGCGCCAGTCGCCGACGTCGTCCGCGTTCGCGCCGGAGAGAACGGCCGCATACCGGCGCCGTGCCGCGAGAGCGACGAGCTCGTCGTAGAGCTCCGTCTTGCAGTGGTAGCAGCGGTCGCGGCCGTTCGCGCGGTAGCCCTCACGCTCGAGCTCGGCGGTCGTGATCGTCTCGTGGCGGATCCCGATCGCGCGCGCGACGTCACGCGCACCGTCGAGCTCGCCGGTCGCGAGCGCGGGTGACACGGCCGTCACCGCGAGCGCCCGGTCGCCGAGGGCGCGTGCTGCAAGCGCGGCGACGAGCGACGAGTCGACGCCGCCCGAGAACGCGACGACGCAGCTCCCGAGCGAGCGGATCCTGGTCTCGAGCTCTGCGGTCGTCGTCATGGCGTGTGGGCGCGGGCGAGCGCCTCGGCCCACACCGACTTTACGGAGCGGCCGGTCGACCTGGCAAGCGCGGCGCAGTCGTCGTGCTCCGGGGCGAGGTTGACGACGCGCCCGTCGAGGAGGCCGACCTTCACGCGGACGGTGCCTCCCGCGACCTCGACCTCGCGTTCCTCGCGCTCGAGCTCGTAGCGGTCGAGGTGCGACACGCGCACGCCCAGCGCGCTCGTCTCCTCGAGCAGGATGCGCGCGACCTCGCCCTGCGCCTCGGGC
Organism: uncultured Gaiellaceae bacterium; assembly: GCA_963754175.1. Lineage (GTDB taxonomy): Bacteria > Actinomycetota > Thermoleophilia > Gaiellales > Gaiellaceae > GMQP-bins7. The sequence continues at coordinate 23,518 of CAVWES010000032.1, forward strand.
CTGACGAGGACCGACACGACGAACCCCGGGCGACCCTTCTTCATCTGCACCGGCACCGTCCAGGCGTCGAGCGCGCCCGCCTCGAAGCAGCGCTCGAGCGCATCCGGGACGAGCTCGGGCGGGAAGTCGTCGAGGTTCGTCTCGAGCAGGACGACCCGGCCCGTCGGACGCGCCGACTCGGCGCCGAGAACGACGCGCACGACGTTCGGCCGGTCGGGAAGGTCCTTCGTGCCCGCGCCGTAGCCGACGGCCTCGAGTGTCAGCGGCGGCAGCGCGCCCCACTCCTCGACGATCGTCGCGGCGATCGCGGCGCCCGTCGGAGTCACGAGCTCGGCCTCCGTGTCGACGCCCACGAGTGCGGCTCCTTCGAGCAGCCCCAGCGTCGCGGGCGCGGGCAGCGGGAGCACACCGTGGGCGGCCGTCACGAAGCCGCGGGCGAACGGAAGCGGCGACGAGACGACGCGCTCGACACCGAGCTCGTCGAGCAGAGCGAACGCACCGCAGACGTCGACGAGCGTGTCGAGCGAGCCGAGCTCGTGGAAGTGGACGTCCTCGGGGGCGACGCCGTGGATGCCGCCCTCGACCTCGGCGAGGCGCGCGAACGCGTCCAGCGAGCGCGCTCGCACAGCGCTCGGGAAGGTCGGCCGCCTCGACGAGCGCGCGGATGTCGCGGTACGTGCGATGCGCGTGATCGTCGGGAGAGGCGATGCGGAGATGCAGCGCGCCGATCCCGTGCCGCTCGACGCGCTCGACCCCGATCTCCACGCCGCGAGGCCGAGCGCCACCGGAACGCGACGGAGCGACTCGAGCTCCGCGCCCGCGTCGAGGAGCGCGGCAAGGAGCATGTCGCCCGCGATCCCGCCGACGCAGTCGAGGTACGCGACGCGGCTCACGTCTCGGCCTCGAGCGATCCGCGCCGCGATCGTGCCGGCGCCGAAGCCGTCGTCGATCCCGACGACCGCGAGGCCGGCGGCGCAGGAGCGCGAGCATCGCGTTCAGCGCCGTCGTCCCGCCGTGCGCCGAGCCGTACCCGACGCTCGTCGGCACGCCGATCACGGGGCCGCGCGCGAGCCCGCCGACGACGCTCGCGAGCGCGCCGTCCATGCCCGCGACGACGACGACGCAGTCGGCGCGCTCGAGGTCGGGCAGCGCCGGCGCGAGCCGGTGGATGCCCGCGACGCCGACGTCCTCGTGCACGACGACGTTCGTGCCGAGCAGCTCGGCGCGGATCCGCGCCTCGTGCAGGACCGGGCCGTCCGACGTGCCCGCCGAGACCATGACGACCAGGCCGCGCGGCTCCGGCACGCCGCGCGCGACCCAGATGCAGCGCGCGAGCGCATCCTCCTCGGCGTCCGGGGCCACCGCGCGGACGGCCGCGCGCGCCGCGTCGTCGGCCCGCGTGACGAGCACGCTGCCCGCCCCGCCCTCGAGCAGCGCGGCGACGATCGCCGCGACCTGCTCGGGCGTCTTCCCCTCGGCGAGCACCGCCTCCGGCGCGCCCTGGCGGAGCTCGCGATGCATGTCGACGCGGGCGAACCCGAGGTCGCGATACGGCAGCTCGGAGAGGGGCTCGAGCGCGTCGTCCGGGCTCGTCGTCCCGG
>CAVWES010000033.1:0-17106 GCA_963754175.1 uncultured Gaiellaceae bacterium
GTTCGAGGATCTGCTCGGCGGCCGGATCCTCGCGTGGCTCGGCGGGCTCGCGATCGTCGTCGGCGTCGTCCTCTTCCTCGTCATCGCCGTCGACCGCGGCTGGATCGGCGTCGAGGCCCGCATCGCGCTCGCGTTCGCCGGCTCGACGGTGCTTCTGGCCGTCGGGCTCTTCCTGTACGAGCGACGGGGCCAGACGGAAGCGGCTGTCGCCGCGGCCGCGGAGCGCGCTCGCGGCGCTGTACGCCTCACTCACCTACGCGACGGCGGTGAAGGGCGTCGTCGGGGAGGAGGCCGGCCTTGGCCTTCGTTGCGGCGCTCGTAGGCGCCGTCGGCGCGACGATCGCCGTCCGGTGGAGGTCGCAGTTCGTGGCCGCCCTTGCCCTTCTCGGCGCGTTGGCCTCGCCGGTGCTCGTCGGCGGCGAGAATGTCGGACCTCGCCCTCGCGTTCATGGTCGTCGCGCTGGTCGCCACGGTTGCCGTGCTTCTCTGGCAGCGCTGGGGGTGGCTCGCCCTGGGCGCGTTCCTGATCAGCGCGCCGCAACTCGCGTTCTGGGCGTGGGATCGGGACGATCTCGTGGTCCCGCTCGCCGTCCTCGCGTTGTACTGGTGCCTGTTCGTCGTCGCCGCGATCGGCTACGAGCTTCGGGTCCCGACTTCGGTGCTGCGCGTGTCCTCGGCGTCGGTTCTGCTGCTGAATGCCGGTCTCGTCAGTGCCCTCGGCTGGGGGTTGATCGACGACCGCGGCTCGCCCGAGGGAGCGACCCTGTGGGTGCTCGGAGTCACGATCGCCTACGTGGCCCTCGGCGGTTTGGCTTCCGCCGGCGGATGAGCGCCGAGATCGCCGCACTGCTCGTGGCGGTGGGTGTCGGGCTCTCCGGGGTGAGACTCCGGCACCGCCGTTCGACGGGCCTGCACTGGTAGCCGGCTGGTCTGCGGAGGCGGCCATCCTCGCATGGGTCGCGGTACGGGACTGGTGAGCGCAGGGCGCTCGCCTTCTCCTTCGCGTTCCTGGGCCTAGCCGCGCTCCACACGCTCGAGGACCAGGCACCCCCGGACGCGCTCGTCGACGGCGTCGACTATCTTCCGCAGGCACTGGCCGCGGTTCTGTGCGTCGGGACCTCCGCGTTCGTCGTGCGCCACTTCGTCGAGCGCGTCGATCTCCGGCTCGTGCTTCTCGGCGTCGGCTCGGTGGCGCTCGTGTATGCGGCGTCGCTCACGATCGTGGACGTCCTCCGGGGCGACGCGTCGGAACCGTCCCAGACCGCACAGGTCGCATTGAGCACGTTCTGGGGGGTCGTCGGACTGGTCGCGATCGTCGCCGGGTCGTGCGCGATGTGCGCCAGCTCCGGTATGCCGGTTTCGCGCTTCTCGGGCTCGGCGTCGCGAAGGTGTTCGCGTACGACCTCTCCGAGCTCGATCAGCTCTACCGCGTGCTCTCCTTCATCGCCGTCGGCGTCGTGCTGCCGTGGGGCGCCTATGCCTACCAGCGCGTACGAGTCGGGGAGGCACCCGTGATGGTCGCAAGCGTGCTTCGCTGCTGTCGTCCTCGCACTCGGCCTGGCAAGCGACGTCGATACCTCCGACTTTCGCTACGCGAGGACGCTCGCTGCGCTGCCCGGCGCAGCGGTGAGCTTCGAGCCCGACGGCGCGATGTACGCGCACGCGCGGGCGGACTTTCCCGATCTGCGGGTCGTCGACGCCGACGGCACACAGGTTCCCTGGCGCACGGAGCCGCTTCCTGCGGCGGTCTCGCAGGAGGTCGCGCTCGTCGCCCGCGGGCGGGTCGGCGATGTCGTGTCGGTGGTCGTAGACCGGGGCCCGGCGCCGGAGGTGATCGACAGGATCGACCTCGAGATCCCCGACCGCGACTTCGTCGGCTCCGTCGAGGTGCTCGGAAGCGCGACGGGTGCCGAGGCCTCGTACGCGACGCTCTCGACCACTCAGATCTACGCCGTGCGCGGCGCGGTGGACGCGCGCAGCACGACGGCGCTGTTCCCTCCGACCGACTACCGCTACCTCCTGGTGCGAGCACGAGGCGTGTCCGACATCACCGGCGCACGGTGGCCCGCGACCCTCTCCAGCCGCGCCTCGAGCCGGTGAGCGCGCGTTCACGAGCGCGCGAACAGGAGCGCGCCACCGTGGTCAGGCTGGATCTGGGGTTCGCCAATGTCCCGGTCGACGCGATCCGCGTGCGGTCGAGCACGAGCCGTTTCGTTCGCCCCGTGACCGTCGAAGGCTCCAACGACGGAGTGACGTTCGTGACCGTGGGAGCAGGGGAGATCGCCCGCTTCCGCGGAGTCGACCTCGACCGACTTGCCGTGGACGCGCGTCACCGCTACCTCCGTGTCACCGTGACGAACGGCGACGACGCTCCGCTCGAGGCGCTCCGTGTAACCCCGCTCGCCGGAGCCCGCCCGCTCCTGCTCGCCGCGGGCCACCAGCCGCCCTTCGCCGTGTACTACGGGGCGGAGGACGTCGCTGCGCCGGCGTACGACTTCGCCCGGCTGCCCGCTGCCGCGACCGGGTTCGAACGGGCAGGCGTCGGCACGCTCGGCGCCGAGGCGGTCAACGACCTCTTCGAGCCTCCCACGGACACGCGCACCTTCTTCGAGAGAAACCGCGGCGCCTTGAATGCGCTGTTGGTGCTGGCCGCGATCGTCGTCGCAGTCGGTGGCCTGCTCGCGCTTCGCAGACGAGCCTGAGCCGGTCGGCGAGCCGGGTCGCTAGGTCGCTTCGCGCTTCGCGCGCCGGAAGAGCCGTCCGGCGGCGCTCTCCTCGCCTCGCGTGCTCGATCCCGAGTCCGGGTGTGTCCGGCTTCTTCGGGGTCCGCTCGGTCGGGAAGATCCTCACGACGGCGTACGTGATCGCCGCCGAGATGCCGAGGATCGAGAGGATGTAGAAGAGGAGAAGGAGTAGGCCGAGGGTTGCGTCCAAAGCCGCCGTAGAATAGCGCCGTGCCGCGGGCGTGCGTGATCGTGCTCGATGCCGTCGGCGCTGGAGAGTTGCCGGACGCAGGGGAGTACGGAGACGAAGGCTCGAACACCCTCGGCAACGTCGCCAGCGCGGTCGGAGGCCTCGACCTGCCCAATCTCGAGGCGCTCGGGCTCGGAAACGTCCTCCCGCTCGAGGGCTGCCCGCCACAGCCGGGCGCGCCCGCTGTCGCCGGCCGGCTGTTCGAGCGCTCGAAGGGGAAGGACACGACGACGGGCCACTGGGAGCACATGGGCATCGTGACTCCGACCGCGTTCCCGACGTATCCGCACGGCTTCCCCGACGAGGTCATCGACCCGTTCATGAACCAGACCGGCCGCGGCGTCCTCGGCAACAAGCCGGCGTCGGGCACGGAGATCATCCAGGAACTCGGCGAGGAGCACCAGCAGACCGGGAAGTGGATCGTGTACACGTCCGCCGACTCGGTCTTCCAGGTCGCGGCCCACGAGGAGACGATCCCGCTCGAGGAGCTCTACGACGGCTGCCGCGTCGCACGCGAGATCCTCACCGGCCGCCACGCCGTCGGCCGGGTCATCGCGCGGCCGTTCGTCGGTGAGCCCGGCAACTACGAGCGACGCCGAACCGGCATGACTTCTCCCTCGAGCCCCGTCGGCCGAACTACCTCTCGTCGGTCCGCGACGCCGGAACACGGTCTACGGCGTCGGGAACATCTCCGACATCTTCGCCGGCTGCGACATCGACGACTCGTTCCCGACGAAGTCGAACGTCGACGGGATCAACCGCACGATCGAGCTCCTCGAGAACATCGACGGCGGGGTCGTCTTCGTGAACCTCGTCGAGACGGGCATGCTCTGGGGCCACGCAACGACCCCGTGAACTTCCATCGCTGCCTGCAGGACTTCGACCGTCGGCTCCCGGACATCCTCGAGGCGCTGAGCGGGCGATCTCCTGATCCTCACGTCCGATCACGGCTGCGACCCGACCACCGAGTCGACGGATCACTCCCGCGAGCACGCGCTCCTGCTCGCCTACGCGGCGGGGCGAACGCCGCCGGGCGGATCCACGAGGAGGGCGAGTTCGCCGACGTGGCGCGACGGTGAACGCCTGGCTCGGCGGCAAGTCGCCGGGAAGAGGCTCCCGGGCCGCCCGATCGAGCTGTGACCTGCGCCGACCGCGCAGCGACGTCTACGGGTGCGCGGCATGACGAGGCGGATTCGTACGGCGGCGACGACGGCTGGGTGCGGTTGCGCAGCGCGAGCTTCGAGAGGATCGCGGGTCACGTGCGTCTTGACCGTGCCCTCGCAAACGAGGAACAGCTCGCCGGCGATCTCGGCGTTCGTCATGCCGCGGGCGACGAGCCGCGTGACGTCCAGCTCGCGCGGGGTCAGCTCCGCCAGCCGGCCGGTCAGCTCGGCGTCGGGCGTCGGGGGCGCTGCACGTAGTGGCTCGATCAGCTGGCGCGTGACGGCGGGGGAGAGCAGCGCGTCGCCGGAGGCGACGGTGCGGACCGCCTCGACGAGCGAGTCGGGCGCGGTGGGGTCCTTCAGCAGGAAGCCGGCGGCGCCGGCGCGCAGCGCCTCGTGCACGTACTCGTCGAGGTGGAAGGTCGTCACCACGAGCACGGGGAGCGCACGCCCGGCATCCGCTGTTCTGCAGCCGGCGCGTCGCCTCGATCCCGTCCGTGACCGGCGGCGATCGTCAACGTGCTGCCGTCGGTGGCGATCGCGAGCAGGACCCGAAGACGATCGCTCCCGTCGCCCATGCGACGTGCCTCCGCGCGAGCGCCAGCGGGAGCGTCGCGAGCAGGTTTGCGATCATCGCCGGCCCGATCTCGTCCGCATAGATCGTGACCTCCGCCATCGCGAGGAGGCCGAGCCCGAGCGCGAAGGCCAGCGGCCCGTCCGGCCCCGCCAGGACGCGCGCGCGCGTCCTTGGCCGTCCGCGTGGCGAAGTCGGCGAGCTCGTCGATCGGGTCGCGCGGGGTCGTGCTCATCGATCCATTGTCGCGTCCACAGGGCCGATTCGCGTCGCCGCGGCTCGGAGATGGCGCGTCCCCCGCGAGGGTGACGACCAGCGCGTGCGTCACCGCTCCGAGTGGCGCGAAAGTCGGCTCTGGCGCGCGACGACAGCGCGGGCCTGCCCTCGTACCGTGTTCGGCATGACCACGGCCATCGAAGCGGACGGTCTCACGAAGCGCTACGGGCGCACCGTCGCCGTCGACGGCTTGTCGTTCCGGGTCGAGGCGGGCCGCGTCACGGGCTTCGTCGGACCGAACGGCGCCGGCAAGTCGACGACGATGCGTCTCATCCTCGGGCTCGACGCGCCCGACTCGGGCGCGGTACGGATCGGTGGCAAGCGCTACCGCGAACTTCGGGCGCCGCTCTGCGAGGTGGGCGCACTGCTCGACGCAGGTGCTACGCATCCCGGTCGCCGCGCGCGCAACCATCTCCTCTGGCTCGCGAGGAGCAATCGCCTGCCGTCGAGTCGCGTGGACGAGGTTCTCGAGCTCGTCGGCCTCTCCGACGCTGGGCGCAAACGTACGGGTGGCTTCTCCCTCGGGATGAAGCAGCGGCTCGGTATCGCTGCAGCCATGCTCGGCGACCCGCCCGTGCTCATGTTCGACGAGCCCGTCAACGGGCTCGATCCCGACGGCATCCGCTGGATCCGCGTCTTCCTGCGATCGCTCGCCGCCGAGGGGCGGGCCGTGCTCGTGTCGAGTCACCTGATGAGCGAGCTCGAGGACATCGCGGACGACCTCGTCGTCATCGGCCGCGGTCGCCTGATCGCCAGCACGACCGTGGGGGAACTTCTCGCGTCCAGGTCGGACGGACGCGTCCACCTGCGGACACCGCAGGTCACCGAGGTGATGATCGTGCTGGCGGCGGCGGGCGGAACGGTGGCGTCGACCGGTTCGGACACGCTCATCGTCACGGGACTCGAGCCCGAGCAGATCGCCGACCTCGTGGCCGAGAGCGGGCTCCGGCTGCACGAGCTGTACAGGCAACGAGCCTCACTCGAGGACGCGTTCATCGACCTCACGCGCGACGCGGTCGAGTACGTGGCTGAGCATCCAGGGCGGCAGGGATCATGAGCACCACGGCGCTCGCCGGAGTCGTCGCGCGCGCCGGCGCGCCACAGGCGCTGCGCTCCGAGTGGGTGAAGCTGCGGACGGTGCGCAGCACGACCTGGTCGCTGCTCCTTCTCGTCGGCGTGTCCATCTTGCTCACGGCGATCCTGACCGGGGGGTCGAGCACCGAAGGCGGGAGCCCGGGGCACGGCGGCGACAACGACATCGTCCTCGACAGTCTTGCCGGCATGTGGTTCGGGCAGATCGCAGCGGCCGTGCTCGCCGTGCTGGCGATCACGTCCGAGTACAGCACGCGGATGATTCGCGCGACCTTCGCGGCGAATCCGCGGCGACGCACGGTGCTCGTGGCCAAGGCGATCGTGGTGACCTGCGTGGTCCTGGTGGTCGGCTTGGCAACGAGCGCGGCCTGCTTCCAGGTCGGTCAATGGCTCCTCCGCGGGAACGGGTTCAACTACGAGGGCGGCTACCCGGCCGTGACGCTCGCCGACGGCGAGGCGCTCCGCGCGGTCGTCGGGAGTGGGGTGTACCTCGGCCTGCTCGCGCTGTTCTCGCTCGGTGTCGGTGCGATCGCACGGCACACGGCGGCGGCGATCACGGTGGTCCTCGCGGCGGTTCTCGCGCCCGTCATCGCGATCGGATTCCTGCCCGAGAACCTCGCCGAGCCTCTCGAGAAGTCGTCGCTGATGGCTGCGGGCCTGGCGATGCAGCAGACCGTCGAGCGCCCGGACAACATCCCGCTCGACCCCGCGGAGGGGCTGGCCGTCGTCTGCGCGTACGGCGTCGTCACGCTGCTCGTGGCCCTCTGGGTCATCGGGCGGCGCGACGCCTGACTCCGACGTCCGCGACGCCTGCATTCGGGCATCATCGTCGGCGTGACGATTCGAGCAGCGGAGCTGATCGAGCGCAAGCGCGAACGGGGGGGAGCTCTCCGACGAGGAGATCGCGGAGCTCGTGCTCGGCTACACGCGCGGCGACGTGGCCGACTACCAGATGGCCGCGTGGTGCATGGCCGTCTACTTCAAGGGCCTCTCGGGCCGCGAGACGCACGCTTTGACGGACGCGATGATCCGTTCGGGCGAGACGATCGACCTCGCCGCCGCGCTCGGGCGTCGGGTCGTCGACAAGCACTCGACGGGCGGCGTCGGGGACAAGACGTCGCTCGCGGTCGGCCCGATCGTCGCCGCGTGCGGCGTCCCGCTTCGGCAAGATGTCCGGGCGCGGGCTTGGCCACACGGGAGGGACGCTCGACAAGCTCGAGTCGATCCCCGGCTTCGACGTCGAGCTCGGCGATCGACGAGTTCATCGAGCAGATGCGCGAGATCGGCGTCGCGATCATCGGCCAGACAGGCGACCTCGTGCCGGCGGACAGGAAGCTCTACGCCCTCCGCGACGTCACTGCGACGGTGGACATCGTTCCGCTCATCGCCTCCTCGATCATGTCGAAGAAGCTCGCGGCCGGAGCGGATGCGATCGTCCTCGACGTGAAGGTCGGCGACGGGGCGTTCATGAAGACCGTGGACGACGCGCGCATACTCGCCGAGCAGATGGTCGACCTCGGACGAACGTGCGGGACGCGACGGTCGTCTGCCTGCTGACGGACATGGATCAGCCACTCGGGCGGCCGTCGGGAACGCACTCGAGGTGCGCGAGGCGGCCGAGACGATCGTCGGCGAAGGGCCCGCCGGACTTCACGGAGCTCGTTCTCGACGCGTGCGCGCGACTGCTCGCGCTTGTCGGATCTCGGCGTCGATGTCGAGGAGGGGCGCGAACGCGCGCAGCAGGCGATGGCGGACGGCTCGGCGACGCGAGACCTACGAGCGCTGGATCCGGGCGCAGGGCGGCGATCCCGACCTCGACGCGCTGCCCGCGTGCACCCGTCGTGACGCGAGGTTCGCGCGCCGCGGGCCGGCATCGTCACGCGCCTTGCGCGCACTTCCGATCGGAATCGCAAGCCTGGAGCTCGGTGGCGGCCGGCGCACGAAGGAGGACACGATCGACCACGCGGTCGGCGTCGTCTGCAGCGCGAAGCGCGGTCAGACGGTCGAGGCCGGCCAGGTGCTCGCCGACGTGCACGCGCGCGACGAGGAGTCGGCTGCGCGCGCCGTCGACGCAGTCGCCGAGGCGTACGAGATCGGAGACGAGCAGCCGCCGGTGCACGGGATCCTGCTCGACGTCGTCGCCTAGCACGTTGCCGGAGCTCCCCGAAGTCGAGACGATCCGGGCGCAGCTCGCGCCCCGACTCGAGGGGAGGACGTTGGCGCGCGTCGAGATCCTCGATCCCCGCCTCACGCGACCGTACGACCTGTTCGAGGTGGCCGAGGAGCTCGAGGGCGATCGCGTCGTCTCGGTCGAGCGGCGCGGCAAGTACCTCCTCGCTTCGGCTCGAGAGCGGTCTCGACCTCCTCGTCCACCTGCGGATGACGGGAGGCTTCCACTGGCTGCCGGTGACGCACGAGCGCGCCGTGCTCGAGCTCGACGACGGCACGCGGCTCGCGTACCGCGACGTGCGGCGCTTCGGCACGTGGCTCGTCCTCGAGGGAGCGGAGCTGGAGCCGTATCTCGCGACGAAGAACGGCCCGGAGCCTCTCGGGCCGAGGTTCACCTCGCGCTGGCTGGGCATGCAGCTCGCGCGCCGCAGGGCGCCGCTGAAAGCGGTGCTCCTCGACCAGCGCGTCGTCGCCGGGCTCGGGAACATCTACGCCGACGAGGCGCTCTGGCGCGCGCGGTTGAACCCGCTGCGGCCGGCGAACGGGCTCTCCGACGAGGAGGTCGGCCGGCTCGTCCGCGCGCTCCGCACGTCGCTCCGCACCGGAATCGAGCGCCAGGGCTCGACCCTTCGCGACTACGCCGCACCCGACGGCGCAGCGGGCTCGATGCAGGACGAGTTCCGCGTCTACGGCCGCGACGGCGAGCCGTGCCCGCGCTGCCGCACCACGATCGCGAAGACGCGCGTCGGCGGGCGCGGCACGTGGTACTGCCCGCACTGCCAGCCGTTCGAGAGCTGACGACCGAGGCCCCGGCGGGGTCAGCTGCGGCACGGCCTACACTGGCCAGGTGGGCCGCACGTACAAGACGGAGGCGGTCGTGCTGCGGTCGTTCCGCTTCGGGGAGGCCGACCGCGTCCTTCACCTGTACACGGCGGAGCGCGGCCGGATCGGCGCGATGGCCAAGGGCGTCCGCAAGACGAAGTCACGCTTCGGCGCGCGGCTCGAGCCGTTCTCGCACGTCGAGTTGCTCCTGCACCAGGGATCGGGCGAGCTGCACACCGTCACCGGCGTCTCGCTCGTCGACGCGCATCACCTCGCGCGCGAGGATCCGTACCGCCTCTCGGTCGGGCTCGTCGGCGCCGAGGCGATGCTGCGGCTCTTCGTCGAGGAGGAGCGCAACGAGCGCGCATTCGAGGCTCTGACGCGGTTCCTCTCGGCCGTGGATGGGATCCCGGCCGGCTCGCGCGGGCAGGCCTCGCTCGATCCACTCGCGCTCGCGTTCCAGCTCAAGCTGCTCTGGCTCTCCGGCTACGTGCCGCACCTCGAGAGCTGCGTCGAGTGCGGAGGAGTCGACGGGCTCGTCGGGTACCTCCCACGATCCGGCGGGGCCGTGTGCTCGCCGTGTGCGCCCGACGAGACCGTCTTCCTCTCGCCGGAGGGATTCCGTGGAATGCATGCGCTCATCTGGAGCGCGCTCTCCGATGCGCACGGGCTCGGGCTGGGCGAGCGCGCGTTGCGGGACGCGCTCGCGGTGGTCGTCGCGTCGTACGAGTTCCACGGCGGCTTCCGCATGCGCACGCTGACTGCATGAGGCGCGACCTCGGCGACGGCTACGAGCTCGACGACGACCCGGGTCGGATCGATCGTGACGCGGTGCACGCATACCTCGGCGGTGTGTCGTACTGGGCCAAGGGGCGCTCGCGCGCGACACAGGACGCGCTCATCGACGGCGCGGCGCGGGTGGTCGGCCTGTACCACGACGGCGAGCAGGTCGGCTTCTCGCGGACGCTCTCCGACGGCCACGCACAGTCGTACCTCGCGGATGTCTACGTCCTCGACGAGCACAGAGGTCGCGGGCTCGGCGTCGAGCTCGTGCGCTTCTCGGTCGACGAGGGCTCACTCGCGCACACGAAGTGGTTCCTCCACACGCGCGACGCGCACGACCTCTACCGCAAGTTCGGATTCGGGGAGCCGAGCGAGCGCGTGCTCGAGCGCTGGAGCTCCTAGTCCGCCTTCGGCGTCTTCCAGTCCGCCGCGAGCTTGTCGAGCACGAACGCGCGCGCGCCCGAGATCGGGATGCGCTCCTGGGCGAGCGAGTCGCGGTCACGAATCGTGACCGTGTCGTCCTCGAGCGTCTGGTCGTCGATCGTCAGCGCATAGGGCGTGCCGATCTCGTCCTGCCGGCGGTAGCGGCGGCCGATCTGGCCCGAGTCGTCGTACTCGGCGACCACGGCGCGTCGTAGCTCCTCGTACAGCGACCGCGCCTTCGCGACCATGTCCTCGTTCCGCGGGACGAGCGGGAGGATCGCCGCCTTGACGGGCGCGAGCGCGGGATGGAGGCGTAGCACCGTCCGCTCACGGTCGGCCACGACCTCCTCGTCGTATGCGTCGACCATGAACGCGAGCATCGAGCGGTTCACGCCGAGCGCGGGCTCGACGACGTGTGGCGTATAGCGCTCCTCGCCGTCCACCCACTCGAGCTTCGTCCCGGAGGCCTGCGTATGCGCGGTGAGGTCGAAGTCGCCGCGGTGCGCGATCCCCTCCAGCTCCGACCAGCCGATCGGGAACAGGTACTCGAGGTCACTCGTGGCGGAGGAGTAGTGGGAGAGCTCCTCGGCGTCGTGCGGGCGGACGCGCAGGTGGCTCTCACGGAGCCCGTAGCGCAGGTGCCAGCCGACACGCTGGTCGACCCAGTAGCGGAACCACTCCTGGGCCTCGGCGGGCGGGACGAAGTACTCCATCTCCATCTGCTCGAACTCGAGGGTGCGGAAGATGAAGTTGCCGGGCGTGATCTCGTTGCGGAACGCCTTGCCGATCTGCGCGATGCCGAACGGCGGCTTGCGGCGTGCGATCTGGGCGACGTTCTTGAAGTTGACGAAGATGCCCTGCGCGGTCTCCGGGCGCAGGAATGCATCCAGCCCCGTCTCCTCGACCGGGCCGATCCTCGTCTCGAACATGAGGTTGAACTGCCGCGGCTCCGTGAGGTCGCACTGGTCCGTCTCGCCCGGATGTTTGCTCGGCTTCTGTCCGCACTGCGCCTGGTCGAGCTGGTCGGCGCGGTAGCGGCGCTTGCAGAAGCGGCAGTCGACGAGCGGGTCGGCGAACCCGGCGACGTGCCCCGAAGCCTCCCACACGGCCGGGTGAAGGATGATCGACGAGTCGAGGGCGACGATGTCGTCGCGCTCGCGCACCATCGCCTCGAACCAGCGCGCCTTCACGTTCTCCTTGAGGAGGACGCCGTAATGGCCGTAGTCGTACGACGAGCCAAGCCCTCCGTAGATCTCGGAGGACGGGAAGACGAACCCGCGCCGGCGCGCGAGCGAGACGATCTTGTCCATCGTGACGGCGTCCGGCATCGCCGGGACGTTACTGGCGTCGCGCGTCGAGTGGCTCAGCGACGCGAGCCGAGCGTGAGCAGCCACTCGCGGTGGTGCACGACCTCGTCGCCCTCGCGCCGCTGCTCGAAGAAGTCGACCCAGGTCTGGTGGAACTCCTCGCGGCGCTCGTCGTCGAGTGCCTCGGCGGCGCTCTTCGTCGGACCGTACGACGTCGAGAAGAGCTCCCAATACTCCTCACCGTCGGCGGTGCGAAGGATCGAGTCGTGCTCCTCGAACTCGAGCTCGAACGACTCTCCGAGGAGCTCGCGCACGTGATCCTCCGTGCCCCAGGTGAAGGGACTGCCGGCGCCCTCCGGCGGCGGTGGAAGGAACGGTCGCATCATCCCGAACATCTGGCCGAGCCCGCCCTCCGGCGTCCAGCACGCCAGCACGAGGCGTCCGCCGGGCTTCGTGACTCTCGCAAGCTCGTGCGCGACCGCCGCGTGGTCGGGCGCGAACATGACGCCGCACGTCGAGACGACGACGTCGAAGCTCGCGTCCTCGTAATCCATCGCTTCGGCGTCACCGACGTCCCACTGGACGGTCACGCCTTCCTCGGCGGCGCGCTCGCGCGCCGTGTCGATGAGCACCGGAGCGAGGTCCATGCCGACGACGTCGGCACCGCGCTTGGCGATGAGGATCGCAACCGCGCCCGTGCCCGTGGCGGCGTCGAGCACGCGCTCGCCCGGCTTCGGATCGGCCCGCTCGATGACGAGCTCGTGGAGGTCGGTGAGCGTGTTCGTGACGCGCTCGTACGGCCCGTTGCCCCACATCACGCTCTGCCGTGCCTTCAACTCTGCGAATGCCATGGCCTCTCCTTCGGTCGACGACCGGCTGATCATAGGACGACTCGGGCGCTAGCCTCCTTCCATGAGCGGCCACGACGGCGACCGCGTGCCGGTCGAGCTCCACATCGTCTCGGACTCGACGGGCGAGACGGCGCAGCGCCTCGTGCTCGCGCTCGAGGCCCAGTTCCCGGATCAGCCGTTCGAGGAGGTCCGGCACCCCCGCGTCGAGAACGTCGACGACCTCCACATCGCCGTGCAACAGGCTCGAGGGCGGCCCGCGGTGATGGTGTACACGCTCGTCGCGACCGAGCTCCGGGACGCGATGCGACAGCTCTGTCGTCGCGCACGCGTCCACTACTGCGACCTGCTCGGCCACCCGATCGACTCCATCTCGCGTGTCGCGGGGGTGGCCGCGCGCATGGAGCCGGGAGCCCGTGCGCCGCTCGACGCGACCTACTTCAAGCGGATCGAGGCGATCGAGTTCGCGGTGAAGTACGACGACGGCGTGGGGAGGGGGCTCGACGAGGCGGACATGGTGCTCGTCGGCGTGTCGCGTACGTCGAAGACGCCGCTATCCATCTTCCTCGGCTATCTCGGACACAAGGCCGCGAACGTCCCCGTCGTCCGCGGCATCGACCTGCCCGAGGAGCTCTTCGAGATCGATCCCGCGAAGATCGTCGGGCTGACGATCGGCGCGGAGCGCCTCGCCGACATCCGTACGGCGCGCGTGAAGAGCATGGGCGCCTCGCGGAAGCGCTACGCGGAGCTCGAAGCCGTGTACGACGAGCTCGAGGAGGCCGCGAAGCTGCACCGCAGGCTGCGGTGTCCGGTCATCGACGTGACGGAGCTCTCCGTCGAGGAGACCGCGATGCGGATCATCCGCCTCGTGGAGCGGCGCAAGCGGACGACCGCCACGGCATGAGCGACGAGCAGCGCTCTCCGAGCCCGTACGGCGCGCCGGGCGAGCCGCCGCTACGCAATCCGTTCCGTCCCCCGCCGGGCGGCACCGGCGACCTCCGCGAGAAGGGCTGGATCCCGAAGCGCTGGCTCGCGTTCTGGTGGTTTCTCATGTTCGCCGGCGTCGTCGTCTTCTACGTCGTGCTGACGCCGATCTGGCTCGGGCTCAGGGTCGCCGCGTGGATCGCCGAGCTGCGCTCGCGTGCTCGCCGCTAGCTCGACTACTTCGGATCGAGCCGGTACACACCGCCCTGAAGCGACGTGACGTAGATCCGGTCGAGCCCGTCCACGCCGAAGCTCGTCAGCTCGGGCACCTGGATCCCGAGGTCTCCGGTCGCCGAGATGCGGCCGTTCTCGACGAGGAGAGAGGTCACTCGGCCCCCACAGAGATCACCGTAGAGGTATCTGCCGACCAGCGCCGGGATGCGCCCGTCCCGCGCGACGACGCCCCCGATGACCGCGCACTCTCCGTCCTTGCGGGGGTAATCAACGAGGGGCGCGACCGCCTGCTTGCACATTGCACTCGCGTCGAAGACGAGCGTTCCCTCGAAGCAGGGCCAGCCGAAGTTCGCGCCGCGGCCGCCGTTCGGAAGGACGTTGATCTCCTCCCGCGACGTGCTCCCGACGTCGGGCACGTACAGCACGTCCGTCTCGGGATCGATCCAGAAGCGCCACGGGTTCCGGAGGCCGTATGCCCAGATCTCCGGTCGGGCGTTCGGGACGTTAACGAAGGGGTTGTCCGTCGGAACCGCGAACGGATCGCCTCGGCGCGGGTCGATGCGAATGAGGCGGCCGAGGAGGACGTCGAGCCGCTGGGCGAAGGCTCCGGCCATGTTCAGTACGCCGGGGTCGCCGTCGCCCACGGATGCGTACAGGTCGCCGTCGGTGCCGAATTGCAGCATCCCGCCGTTGTGGTTCTCGTACGGCTTCGGAATCGTCAGCACCACGCGCTCGTACGAGGGGTCGGCGCGATCGGGGTCGAACGGATCCCGGCGGAACTCGGCGATCTGCAGATCTCCGTACGGGCCTTGACGCGCGTTGAACATCGCGTAGAGCAGCCCGCTCTGCGCGTAGTCCGGAGCGAATGCGATGGAGAGGAGGCCCGATTCGCCCTGGTCGGTCACCTTGTCGCGAAGGTCCAGGAACAGGCACCGGGACGACGTCGCCGTTTCGCACGACACGCACGGTTCCGGTCTGCTCGACGACGAAAGCCCGCTCGCGGTCATCCGGCGGAGCGGTCACCAGGACGGGACTGTCGAACGTGCCGACGCGAGTCAGCGAGACGAGGTCGGACGTGTCTATCGGAGGCTTCGCCGGCGGCCGTGGCTGCGCCGGCTTGACCGCCACGCCGAACAGGCCCTTCATGCCGAGGCGCGCATGGCCCGAGACGGAGCAGAGGAAGCCGTACGTGCCCTTGCGCTTGAAGGAGACGGTAATCGCCTGGCTCTGGCCGGGACGCAGGATGCGCGTCCGCTTCTTCCCCACCACGAAGTCGTGCGTCGTGCCACCGCGGTTCGTGACGACGAACCGCACGGACGACCCGGCGGGCACGGAGCGCCGCGAGAGCGCGAACGAGAAGTCGCGGGCGTCGACGCGAACCGTGATCACGCGGTCTGGCGACGGAGACGCTGCGCCGGCGAGCGCCACCGCGCCCAGAAGGACTACGGCCACCGAGGCGAGCACTCTGCGCGCGTGCACGGCGGCGGGCACTCTCGTCAGGCTAGTACCGTCGCCGGCTCCAACTCGCAGCCCTTACAGACTCCTTAGGAACATCACAGCAGGCGAGCGGCGATCGGTGTCTCCGAGCCCGGCTCGACGCGATACGCGGCTGCGCCTGCGCGTGCGCCGATCACCTCGCGCAGCTCGGTGCCGACGAAGTGGAGCGCCGCGCCGTCGTCCGCCGCATATCCCGACGGGAAGCCGTCGTCGACGAGATCACGATAGACCGGCCGTCGTCGCTCCTCGCTGTCGTAGTGCGGACATGCGCTTCCGGGCAGGAAGCCGAGCCCGTCGCGCATTCCCTCGAGCTGCGGGCCGAACGAGTCCGTCACGCTCGCCTCGAACCAGCAGACCATGCCCGCGCTCCATCCGCAGAGAAGCGCACCGCGATCCCACGCCTCGCGGAGAATCGCGTCGAAGCCGTGCGTGCGCCACACGGCGAGCATGTTGGCCGTGTTCCCTCCGCCCACGTAGATCACGTCCTGCGCGAGAACGTGCGCGCGGAGGTCGTCGCGCGGCCACGGGTTGAAGAGGACGTGGCTCGCCTGCGCCCGGTGCGCGAAGGATTCGTAGAAGGACACCAGCGCCGTCTCGGGAAACGCAGTGGCCGTCGGAACCGAGCAGATCTTCGGTCCTCCCAGCTCGAGGACGTAGTCGTCGAAGCGGCTGCCGCGGAAGAGGCCTCCTCCCGCAAGGATCTGGCCGGGCACGCAGCCGAGTGTAGATTCCCGGCGAATCCGCTACCCGAGCGCGACGAAGCGCGTGCTCGCGGGCTACCTGCGGATCGAGGAGCGGGAGCTCGGTCCTCACAACGCACCGCCCTCCCGTGATCGGCGCCCGCGAAACGGAGGAAGCCAAGTGAGGTCGACTTCCCCGCTTCGCGTTGCTGACGCTGCGTTCGCGACAGTCGGGACGACGCTTAGCTTGCGCGGGCGAACTGCTCGCTGTACGCGTGCCAAGCCGGGGTGTCGCCCGGGCCGTCCCAGCAGAACTGCACGTACACCTGGCCAGGAATGAGTGCGCCGAAGCCGTACTCGTAACCCGGATCGGAGGGATCCGAGGTGATCCGCCAGGTGCCGGTGTGCCACGTTCCGTCACAGGTGAACTCGTCCACTCCGGGGTGACGCTCGAGCCATCCCGACGAGATCGCGCTGCTGCCCTCGAGTTTGAGGTCTCGATCAGGGCGCCCGTCCGCGACCTGCTTCACCGAGACGAACAGGTGCGCATCCCCCGCGGGGCACGTGTAGTTGCCGGTCACATAGGCGACCTGCGGGTTGTTGGGGTCGATCCGGACCACACCGGTCTGCACCGCATCTGCACCTCCGCTGTGGCTGCTCGTTGGATCTGCCCACGCCACCGAAGTCATGGCGATGACGCTGAACGTTGCCGCGGCTAGCGTACTCGCGACCAATCGCTTCTTGCCCATTCTCTCTCCCCTCTCTCGCTCGTGGACGTCAGCGTCCAGCAAACTGCCGCACAGCGGCACCACGGAAACTCCCCTGATCAGACGATCGCGGGGATGAGATCGTCCCCCTGACGCTGTGGTTGTTCGCGCGCTACCTGCGGATCGTTGAACTAGGGGGAGGGGTCCCGACGAGCCCCTCGGCCGGCCGGGACCCCCGCGGGGTCGGAGGGCTAGCGGCAGGCTGCCCCGCAAGAAGACGACTGTACGCCCATCTCGCGTGGGCCTTGAATCAGGTTTGGTGGTCGGACGATGAGAGGCTCTAATGGTCCGGCTCGGGTCCGGCTCTCATCCAAAGAGGGTGACCCTCTGTCGAGATCCCGCGGGAGGGGTGGATCTCGACGAGCCCGCAGTGATGTTGGCGGACATCACTTCGACCCCCATACAAACCAGCCGACAGCGATGGCGGCGACGACGAGCACTACCACGATGACGAGGTTCACGCGGGACCGCGTACCCGCATGATCCGAGGCGGAAACGAGACGACGCGACTTGCACGACTCAGGCAACCGCTCAACGATGCGACATTCCGTCCTGCGCCGGGGGCGGGTAGATC
>CAVWES010000034.1:0-18410 GCA_963754175.1 uncultured Gaiellaceae bacterium
GTCGGAGAGCGTCCGGGAGAAGCCGACCTGCTCGCCGTCGTGGTACAGGCCGACTACCCGCGCTGCGCCGTCGATGAGCGCGTCCTGTGTCGCGCGCGAGCGCCCCTTGGCCCAGTACGACACACCGCCGAGGTACGCGTGCACCGCGTCACGATCGATCCGACCCGGGTCGTCGTCGAGCTCGTAGCCGTCGCCGAGGTCGCGCCTCATGCAGTCAGCGTGCGCATGCGGAAGCCGCCATGGAACTCGTACGACGCGACGACCACCGCGAGTGCGTCCCGCAACGCGCGTTCGCCCAGTCCGAGCCCATGCGCATCGGAGAGCGCGCTCCAGATGAGCGCATGCATTCCACGGAATCCATCCGGCGAGAGGAAGACGGTCTCGTCGGGCGCACACGGCGAGCACACGGCCCCGCCGGATCGTGGGAGGTACCCGACGAGCCCGTCGACTCCTCCGCACTCGACGCAGCTCTCGAGGTGCGGCACGTAGCCGGACAGCCAGAGCAGCTTGAGCTGGAACGCGAGCGCGAGCGGATCGAGCGACGCCTGCCCGCGCGAGCCGGCCGGGATCCCATCCACGGCAGAGAGGAACCGCGTCAGAGCCTCGAATGCGCGCTCGTTGCGCTCCTCCTCGACGAAGAGCCGCAGCATCGCCTCGGCGCCGACGAGCCCGACCGAGAGGCGGTACGGATCCTCGCGCGCGAGGTGATGCGCGTCGACGAGCGAGACGCCGGTCACCGTGTGCAGCTCGCCCGATCCCTGGTGCAGGAGCAACTCGACGTGTGAGAACGGTTCGAGCCGCGCGCCGAAGCGTGACTTCGTCTTGCGGACGCCCTTGGCCATCGCGCCGATCCGGCCGCGCTCCGCCGTGTACAGGTGCAGGACGCGGTCGGCCTCCCCGAAGCGGAACGACCGCAGCACGACCGCCTCCGTCTTGTACGTGCGGCCCACCTGGCCAGTGTAGGCCGTGCCGCAGCTGACCCCGCCGGGGCCTGGGTCGTCAGCTCTCGAACGGCTGGCAGTGCGGGCAGTACCACGTGCCGCGCCCGCCGACGCGCGTCTTCACGATGGTCGTGCGGCAGCGCGGGCACGGCTCGCCGTCGCGGCCGTAGACGCGGAACTCGTCCTGCATCGAGCCCGCTGCGCCGTCGGGTGCGGCGTAGTCGCGAAGGGTCGAGCCCTGGCGCTCGATTCCGGTGCGGAGCGACGTCCGGAGTCGCGCGGACGAGCCGGCCGACCTCCTCGTCGGAGAGCCCGTTCGCCGGCCGCAGCGGGTTCAACCGCGCGCGCCAGAGTGCCTCGTCGGCGTAGATGTTCCCGAGCCCGGCGACGACGCGCTGGTCGAGGAGCACCGCTTTCAGCGGCGCCCTGCCGGCGCGCGAGCTGCATGCCCAGCCAGCGCGAGGTGAACCTCGGCCCGAGAGGCTCCGGGCCGTTCTTCGTCGCGAGATACGGCTCCAGCTCCGCTCCCTCGAGGACGAGCCACGTGCCGAAGCGCCGCACGTCGCGGTACGCGAGCCGCGTGCCGTCGTCGAGCTCGAGCACGGCGCGCTCGTGCGTCACCGGCTGCCAGTGGAAGCCTCCCGTCATCCGCAGGTGGACGAGGAGGTCGAGCCCGCTCTCGAGCCGAAGGAGGAGGTACTTGCCGCGCCGCTCGACCGAGACGACGCGATCGCCCTCGAGCTCCTCGGCCACCTCGAACAGGTCGTACGGTCGCGTGAGGCGGGGATCGAGGATCTCGACGCGCGCCAGCGTCCTCCCCTCGAGACGCGGCGCGAGCTGCGCCCGGATCGTCTCGACTTCGGGGAGCTCCGGCAACGTGCTAGGCGACGACGTCGAGCAGGATCCCGTGCACCGGGGGATGCTCGGTCTCCGATCTCGTACGCCTCGGCGACGGCCTCGACGGCTCGCGCAGCCGACTCCTCGTCGCGCGCGTGCACGTCGGCGAGCACCTGGCCGGCCTCGACCGTCTGACCGCGCTTCGCGCTGCAGACGACGCCGACCGCGTGGTCGATCGTGTCCTCCTTCGTGCGCCGGCCGCCACCGAGCTCCAGGCTCGCGATGCCGATCGGGCGTGCGGCGAGGCGCGTGACGATCCCGGCCCGAGGCGCGCGAACCTCGGTCACGACCGGTGCACGGGGCAGCGCAGCGAGGTCCGGATCGCCGCCCTGCGCCCGGATCCAGCGCTCGTAGGTCTCGCGTGCCGAGCCGTCCGCCATCGCCTGCTGGGCGCGTTCGCGCCCCTCTTCGACATCGACGCCGAGATCCGACAACGCGAGCAGGCGCGCGCACGCGTCGAGGACGAGCTCCGTCAAGTCCGGAGGCCCCTCCCCGACGATCGTCTCGGCCGCCTCGCGCACCTCGAGGGCGTTCCCGACTGCCGCGCCGAGAGGCTGGTCCATGTCCGTGAGGAGGCACACGACCTCGCGCCCCGCTCGCTTCCCGAGGTCGACCATCTGCTCGGCGAGGATGCGCGCGTCGTCGAGCGTCTTCATGAACGCGCCGTCGCCGACCTTCACGTCGAGGACGATCGCCTCCGCGCCGGCCGCGAGCTTCTTCGACATGATCGAGGAGGCGATCAGCGGGACGATGTCCACGGTCGCCGTGACGTCGCGGAGCGCGTAGAGCTTCTTGTCGGCCGGCACGAGGTCGCCCGTCTGTCCGATGATCGCGACGCCGATCTCGCGGATCTGCTCGACGAACTCGTCGATCGTGAGCTCGACGCGGAAGCCGGGGATCGACTCGAGCTTGTCGAGCGTCCCTCCGGTGTGGCCGAGTCCGCGCCCGGACATCTTGCCGAGCGGGACGCCGCAGGCGGCGACGATCGGGCCGACCGCGAGCGACGTCTTGTCTCCGACACCTCCCGTCGAGTGCTTGTCGACGACCCGACGGCCGAGCGCGGCGGCGAGATCGAGCGTCTCGCCGGAGCGGATCATCGCGTCCGTCAACGCGTGGGTCTCGCGACCCGTGAGCCCCTTGAAGTAGACGGCCATGCACCACGCGGCCATCTGGTAGTCGGGAACGTCGCCGCGGGTGTAGCCGAGGACGAGCTCCGCGATCTCGTCGTCGGAGAGCTCCCCGCCGTTCCGCTTGCGCTCGATCAGCTCGGCTGCGCGAATCGTCACGCGGACGATCATGCCCGAATGCGGAGTGCGATGCCGGATCAGGCGTCGCGTCGCCCGATGACCCAGAGGGCCACGAGCAGCGTGACGACGCCGTACGCGCAGACGACGGCCAGCCCCTCCGCGGGGTCGAGCGGGATGTTGTCCGGGCGCTCGACGGTCTGCTGCATCGCCAGGCCCGCAGCCATCAGCGACGACTTCTCGAGAGGCTCGGCGAGGTTCTCGGGCAGGAATCCGATCGCGATGACGGGGGCGAGAACAGCCGCGAGGACCACCGTGATCGCCGCCGCTGTGTGCCGTGCGATCGCACCGACACCGAGCGAGAACAGCGCGAGCAGGCCGAGGTACACACCGCTCCCGACGACCGCGCGGAGCGCCTCGCCGTCGGCGAGCGTCACGGCCGGGTAGCCGCCCTCGTAGTTGAACCCGTTCCCGCGGAGGAGCCATTGACCTACCTGGAAGCAGGCGGCGCTCGTTGCCAGTCCGACCGCCAGGACCACGCAGGTCACCACGATCGCCTTGGCCACGAGCACCGTGCGTCGCCGCGGATTCGCCGCGAAGGTCACGCGAATCATCCGCGTGCTGTACTCGGACGTGATCGCCAGCACGGCGAGCACGGCCGCTGCGATCTGCCCGAACCACATGCCGGCAAGACTGTCGAGGACGATGTCGTTGTCGCCGCCGTGCCCCGGGCTCCCGCCTTCGGTGCTCGACCCCCCGGTCAGGATGGACGTGAGCAAGATGGACACGCCGGCGAGAAGGAGCAGCGACCAGGTCGTGCTGCGCACCGTCCGCAGCTTCACCCACTCGGAGCGGAGCGCCTGTGGCGCGCCGGCGCGCGCGACGACTCCGGCGAGCGCCGTGGTGCTCATGATCCCTGCCGCCCTGGATGCTCAGCCACGTACTCGACCGCGTCGCGCGTGAGGTCGATGAACGCGTCCTCGAGTGAGGCTCGCTGCCTGTACAGCTCGTGCAGTCGGAGCCCGCTCTCGGCCACGAGGTCGGCGATCTGCTCGGGCTCGAGTCCCGTGACGGTGAGGGTGTCCGAACCGGTCGACGCCACCGTTCCGCCCGCCGCCGCCAGCACGATCATCACCTCGGTGGCCTGCGGTGTCCGCAGGTGGACGCGTCCGTCCGACCTGGACGCGAGCAGTTCTCCGACGGTCGTGCTGGCGATCAGTCGACCACGGCCGATCACGACGAGGTCGTCCGCGATGTCCTCGAGCTCGCTCATCAGGTGACTCGACACGAGCACGGCCCGCCCCTCGGCGGCGAGCGATCGCAGGAAGACGCGGATCCAGCGGATGCCGTCGGGATCGAGTCCGTTGACGGGCTCGTCGAACATGAGCACGGGCGGGTCGCCGAGCATGGCTGCAGCGATACCGAGCCGCTGCGCCATCCCGAGGGAGAAGCCACCCGTACGTTTGCGCCCGGCGTCGGAGAGGCCGACGAGCTCGAGAACCTCGTCCACGCGACTCGAAGGCAGGCGGTTGCTCCTCGCGAGCCAGAGGAGATGGTTGCGCGCGCGGCGACCGGGGTGCGTAGCACCGGCGTCGAGCAGTGCGCCCACCTCGCAGAGCGGCGCCCGAAGTTCGCGGTAGCGCTTGCCACCGATCCGTACCGCGCCCGAGTCGGGCGCGTCGAGCCCGAGGACGAGACGCATCGTCGTCGACTTGCCGGCGCCGTTCGGTCCGACGAACCCCGTAACGCGGCCCGCCTCGACCCGGAACGACAAGCCGTCGACGGCGACGGTGCGCCCGTAGCGCTTCGTGAGACCGTCCGCTTCGATGGCCGTGGTCATGCCGAAGCACGGTACGAGGGCAGGCTCGCGATGTCGTCGCGCGCCAGAGCCGACTTTCGCGCCACTCGGAGCGGTGACGCACGCGCTGGTCGTCACCCTCGCAGGGGACGGGCCATCTCACGAGCCGCGGCGACGCGAATCGACCCTGAGGACGCGACAATGGATCGATGAGCACGACCTCGCGCGATCCGATCGACGAGCTCGCCGACTTCGCCACGCGGACGGCCAAGGACGCCCGGCGCGTCCTGGCGGGGCCGGACGGGCCACTCGCGTTCGCGCTCGGGCTCGGCCTCCTCGCGATGGCGGAGGTGACGATCTACGCGGAAGAGATCGGGCCTGCGATGGTGGCGAACCTGCTCGCGACGCTCCCCCTCGCGCTCGCGCGCAAGCACGTCGCATGGGCGACGGGAGCGATCGTCTTCGGGGTCCTGTTCGCGATCTCCGTCGACGGGGCACGCTGACGCTCGCCGCCCTCGTCGGTCTCGTGATCGCGCTCTACCTGTTCGCCTCGACCTACCGACGGCGCTGGGCCGTCCTGCCGGCACTTCCGTTTCTCTTCAACGCGATCGAGCCGTTCTCCGGCGACGACGCCGGGTTCTCCGGCGTGCTGCTGCTCGTGGTCGTCGTCGCGGCGGAGGCGCTCGGCGACTCGCGACGGCAACGCGGCGAGGCGATCGCAGAGCTCGACGAGACACGGCAGGCGATGGTCGACACGCTGCAGGACCAGGCGGCCATGGGTGAGCGCGCCCGGATCGCCCGCGACCTGCACGACGTCGTCGCGCACCACGTCTCGGCGATCGCCGTCCAGGCCGAGAGCGCGCGGCTGACCATCGAGGGCCTCCCCGCGGAGGGACGTGCGCACTTCGAGGCGATCGGTCAGACGGCGCGCGACGCGCTGACCGAGATGCGCCGGTTGCTCGGCGTCCTCCGCGAGGACGCGAACGCGGAGCCGACTCGCGATCCGCAGCCGAGCCTTACCGGCCTGAACGAGCTCGTGGAGACGGCCCGCGCCGCCGGATCGCCGGTCATGCTCACGCTCGAGGGCGCCGTCGACACGCTGCCGCCGGGCGTCGACCTCTGCGCGTACCGGATCCTCCAGGAGGCGCTCACCAACGTCCGCCGGCATGCACCCGGCGCAGCCGTGGAGGTGAAGCTCGAGTGCGGGCCCGACGCGGTGCACCTTCTCGTCCGCGACCACGGCCCCGGGGCGGACTCACCGGACCCCGACGGCCATGGGCTCCTGGGGATGCGCGAGCGGGCGATCATGGTCGGCGGGACGTTGAGCGCCGGCCCCGCGGTCGGTGGAGGGTTCGCGGTCGAGGCCGAGCTTCCGGTCAAGGGAGCGGCATGACGATCCGCGTCGCCGTGGTCGACGACCAGGAGATCGTCCGAGCAGGCTTCGCGGCGCTGCTCGGCACGCAGGCGGATTTCCAGGTGGTGGGCACCGCCGCTGATGGAGAAGAGGCCGTCGAGCTGTGCCGCACGGAGCGTCCGCACGTCGTCCTGATGGACGTGCGCATGCCGGTCATGGACGGGATCGAGGCGACGCGCCGCGTGACGTCGAACGGCAAGCGTCCGCCCAGGGTGATCGTGCTCACGACCTTCGACCTCGACGAGTACGTCTACGACGCGCTCGGGGCCGGTGCGAGCGGCTTTCTGCTGAAGGACGTCACCGCCGACACGCTCTTCGACGCCGTTCGGGTCGTCGCGGCGGGCGACGCGCTCCTCGCGCCCGCCGTCACGCGCCGGCTCGTGAGCGAGTTCGCGCGCCTGCGACCGACGTTGCCCAGCCGGCCCGACGCGCTGGCCGAGCTCACGCCACGCGAGACCGAGGTGCTGCGGCTGGTGGCCGAAGGCCTGTCGAACGGCGAGATCGCGGAGCGCCTCGTCGTGAGCGACGAGACGGTCAAGACGCACGTGAGTCGCGTTCTGACCAAGCTGGGCGTACGGGATCGCACGCAGGCCGTCGTTGCGGCATACGAATCGGGCCTCGTCACGCCGCGCACGCGTGAGAGCGTCGACTGACGCAGGTCGGCGAAGGTCAGAGCTCGATCGGGCGGCCGGGGAGACGCTTGCCCGGCGCCTTGCCGCCGAGCCAGGCGTTCACCGTCGCGCCGACGTCCGCGAACTCGCCCTCCTCGTGGATCCGCCCGGCGGCGTTGCGGCCGGCGGCGTACGCGAGCAGCAGCGCGTACTCGCGGGAGTGGTCGGTGGACTCGGTGGTCGGGTCGCAGCCGTGGTCCGAGGTGACGATGAGGAGATCGCCCTGCTGCAGCGCCTCGAGGATGTCCGGGAGCCGACGGTCGAAGTCCTGCAGGCAGCGATGGAAGTTCACGGGGTCGTTGCGATGGCCCCAGAGCATGTCCGTCTCGACGAGGTTCACGAAGACGAACCCCGCTTCGATGTTCTCGAGGAGCTCGATCGTGCGGTTGATGCCGTCGACGTTCGACTTCGTCGGGAACGAGTCGTCGATGTCGCAGCCGGCGAAGATGTCGGAGATCTTCCCGACGCCGTAGACCGTGTTGCCGGCATCGCGGAGGGACGAGAGGTAGTTCGGGCGCCGCGGCTCGAGGGAGAAGTCGTGCCGGTTCGGCGTGCGCTCGTAGTTTCCGGGCTCGCCGACGAACGGCCGGGCGATCACGCGCCCCACCGCGTGGCGGCCGGTGAGGATCTCGCGTGCGACGCGGCAGCCGTCGTAGAGCTCCTCGAGCGGGATCGTCTCCTCGTGGGCCGCGACCTGGAAGACCGAGTCGGCGGACGTGTACACGATCCACTTCCCGGTCTGCTGGTGCTCCTCGCCGAGCTCCTGGATGATCTCCGTGCCCGACGCAGGCTTGTTGCCGAGGACGCCGCGGCCGGTCTGGTTCATGAACGGGTCGATGACCTCGTCGGGGAAGCCGTGCGGATAGGTCGGGAACGCGGTCGGAGTCACGATGCCCATGTGCTCCCAGTGGCCCGTCGTCGTGTCCTTCCCCTTCGAGCGCTCGAAGAGCCGGCCGGCGACGGCGGGCGCGCCCGGCTGTGGCGGGCAGCCCTCGAGCGGGAGGACGTTTCCGAGCCCGAGCGCCTCGAGATTGGGCAGGTCGAGGCCTCCGACCGCGCTGGCCACGTTGCCGAGGGTGTTCGAGCCTTCGTCTCCGTACTCCCCTGCGTCCGGCAACTCTCCAGCGCCGACGGCATCGAGCACGATCACGCACGCCCGCGGCACGGCGCTATTCTACGGCGGCTTTGGACGCAACCCTCGGCCTACTCCTCCTCCTCTTCTACATCCTCTCGATCCTCGGCATCTCGGCGGCGATCACGTACGCCGTCGTGAGGATCTTCCCGACCGAGCGGACCCCGAAGAAACCGGACACCCCGGACTCGGGATCGAGCACGCGGGGCGAGGAGAGCGCCGCCGGACGGCTCTTCCGGCGCGCGAAGCGCGAAGCGACCTAGCGACCCGGCGACCGGCTCAGGCTCGCCTGCGAAGCGCCAGCAGGCCACCGACTGCGACGACGATCGCGGCCAGCACCAGCAGCGCATTCAGGGCGCCGCGGTTTCTCTCGAAGAAGGTGCGCGTGTCCGCGGGAGGCTCGAAGAGGTCGTTGACCGCCTCGGCGCCGAGCGTGCCGACGCCTGCCCGTTCGAACCCGGTCGCGGCAGCGGGCAGCCGGGCGAAGTCGTACGCCGGCGCAGCGACGTCCTCCGCCCCGTAGTACACGGCGAAGGGCGGCTGGTGGCCCGCGGCGAGCAGGAGCGGGCGAGGCCCGGCGAGCGGGGTCACACGGAGGGCCTCGAGCGGAGCGTCGTCGCCGTTCGTCACGGTGACACGGAGGTAGCGGTGACGCGCGTCCACGGGAAGGCGGTCGAGGTCGACTCCGCGGAAGCGGGCGATCTCCCCCGCTCCCACGGTCACGAAGGTCACTCCGTCGTTGGAGCCTTCGACGGTCACGGGGCGAACGAAGCGGCTCGTGCTCGACCGCACGCGGATCGCGTCGACCGGGACATTGGCGAACCCCAGATCCAGCCTGACCACGGTGGCGCGCTCCCGCTCGCGCGCTCGTGAACGCGCGCTCACCGGCTCGAGGCGCGGCTGGAGAGGGTCGCGGGCCACGGTGGCGCCGGTGATGTCGGACACGCCTCGTGCTCGCACCAGGAGGTAGCGGTAGTCGGTCGGAGGGAACAGCGCCGTCGTGCTGCGCGCGTCCACCGCGCCGCGCACGGCGTAGATCTGAGTGGTCGAGAGCGTCGCGTACGAGGCCTCGGCGCCCGTCGCGCTTCCCAGCACCTCGACGGAGCCGACGAAGTCGCGGTCGGGGATCTCGAGGTCGATCCTGTCGATCACCTCGGGCGCCGGGCCCCGGTCCACGACCACCGACACGACATCGCCGACCCGCCCGCGGGCGACGAGCGCGACCTCCTGCGAGACCGCCGCAGGAAGCGGCTCCGTGCGCCAGGGAACCTGTGTGCCGTCGGCGTCGACGACCCGCAGATCGGGAAAGTCCGCCCGCGCATGCGCGTACATCGCGCCGTCGGGCTCGAAGCTCACCGCCGCGCCGGCCGGCGCGGTGAGCGTCCTCGTGTAGCGGAAGTCGGAGGTGTCGACGTCGCTTGCCAGGCCGAGTGCGAGGACGACGGCAGCGACCGCGCTCGCGACGATCACGCGTGGGTCCCCGCAGCTCGCACGCGCTGGTACGCATACGCGCCCACGAGCAGCACGATGCCGACGGCGATGAAGGAGAGCACGCGGTAGAGCTGATCGAGCTCGGAGAGGTCGTACGCGAACACCTTCGCGACGCCGAGCCCGAGAAGCGCGAGACCGGCGTACCGGAGCTCGCGGACGTCGCGCACGAGCCCGACGACGATCGCGACCAGCCCGACGACGCCCCAGAACGTGCTCAACGCGACCTGTGCGGTCTGGGACGGCTCCGACGCGTCGCCCTGGAGGACGTCCACGATCGTGAGCGACGCCGCATACACGAGCGCCACCGAGCCGACGCCGAGAAGCACGAGCCGGAGGTCGACGCGCTCGACGAAGTGGCGCACGACGAACGCGGAGATCCCGACGCACAGAACCGCTGCCAGGGCCTGCGGAAGATCGTCGACGCCGTCGACGAGCGCGTCCGGGGGTGCCTCGTCCACGAGCGTGTGGAGCGCGGCGAGTCCCAGGAACGCGAAGGAGAAGGCGAGCGCCCTGCGCTCGCCGGTCCGTGCCGCGACCCATGCGAGGATGGCTGCCTCCGCAGACCAGCCGGCCACCAGTGCAGGCCCGTCGAGCGGCGAGTGCGAGGGTCACTCCGGAGAGCCCGACACCCACCGCGACGAGCAGTGCGGCGATCTCGGCGCTCATCCGCTGGCGGAAGCCGAAGCCGCCGAGCGCCACGTAGGCGACCGTGACTCCGAGCACCCACAGGGTCGCTCCCTCGGACGAGCCGCGGTCGTCGATCAACCCCCAGCCGAGGGCACTGACGAGACCGGCGTTCAGCAGCAGAACCGACGCCGAGGACACGCGCAGCGACCGAGGTCGGAACCCGAAGCTCGTAGCCGATAGCGGCGGCGACGAAGAGGCACCAGTACAGCGCGAGGACGGCGAGCGGGACCGCGAGATCGTCCCGATCCCACGCCCAGAACGCGAGTTGCGGCGCGCTGATCAGGAACGCGCCCAGGGCGAGCCAGCCCCAGCGCTGCCAGACGAGCACGGCGACCGTGGCGACCAGCGCGACGACCATGAACGCGAGGGCGAGGCCCGACGTCTCGCCGCCGACGAGCACCGGCGAGGCCAGCGCGCCGAGAAGGGCCAGGGCGGCCACGAACTGCGATCTCCAGCGGACGGCGATGGTCGCGCCGACCGCCCCGACGAGCGCCGCAACGAGAAGGCCAGCCTCCTCCCCGACGACGCCCTTCACCGCCGTCGCGTAGGTGAGCGAGGCGTACAGCGCCGCGAGGGCGCTCGCGACGGCGGCGACAGCCGCTTCCGTCTGGCCCCGTCGCTCGTACAGGAAGAGCCCCACGGCCAGGAGCACCGTCGAGCCGGCGAACGCGAGCGCGATGCGGGCCTCGACGCCGATCCAGCCGCGGTCGACGGCGATGACGAGGAACAGGACGACGCCGACGACGATCGCGAGCCCGCCGAGCCACGCGAGGATCCGGCCGCCGAGCAGATCCTCGAACGACGTCTCGGCCAACACGGGCCGGCGCGCCGGCGTAGGCTCGCTCGGAGGCACGGCTGGAGGCGGCCCGGGCACTTCTGGCGGGGGCAGAGCTGGCGAGTGGCTCGGAAGGCGCCGTGCGCTGCGACGGCTCCCGACCGAGCTCGAGCTCGGTCACACGCACGACGAGCGACCTCACGAGCTTCTCGAGGTCGTCGAGCCGGTGCTCCTGCGAGGGCTCGGAATCCATCGGGCAGGATGGTATTCCTGCTCCGGCCCAGGATTCCTCAGCCGACCGAGTGAGCTCCGCCGCGGCCGTGCGCCACGATTGTGCCCGCCATCTTGTCGTACAGCGTCTGGTTCCGCCGATCCCACAGCGGCCAGAGGTAGGCGAGGAGAATCGGGACGAAGAGCAGGCCGAGGAGCCACGTGGAGACTGCGCGTCCGAGCGCCCGGAGGTAGGAGACGCGACCCGCGTCGGCACTCCGGACGACCCTGATGCCGACCGCCATCTTCCCGAGGGTCTGTCCCCACGCCCCGACCATGAGCCACGCGTAGACGGTCGGGCCGAGGAACCAGACGAAGAAGACGAGTAGCGCAACCGCGTCCCTGATCTCCCCCGTCGCCGAGTTCTCGGTCGCGACCGCAAGGAGGAACGTCGCGACGAAGGCGGCGACGTAGACCCCGAGGTCGACGAACCATCCACCCGCGCGCCTGCCCCAACTCGCGAGTGGCGCGCCCGTCACCGGGTCACCGCTCGCGGCGATCGCGCTCTGCGTCGGCTCGGGCGGCATCGGAGCCCACGCCGGGGGCGACTCCGAAGCCTCCACCGTCGACGCGGCATCCTCGAGCCCACGCCTGCGCTGCATGTACTCGTCCGCGGACATGCCGCCGGCGAGGTAGTCCTGCTCGAGCCGTTCGACGGCCTCGGCGTACTCCTGCGGATCCACGGCCGCTCAGGCGACGCCGGCCGCGAGTGCGTCGTCGAGCGGCGTGTAGGCCATGCCGTGCGCCTCGGCCACGGCTTCGTACGTGACCTTGCCGCCGACGACGTTGACTCCCCTCGCGAGCTCGGGATTCATCGTCACCGCGCCGATCGCGCCGAGATCGGCGAGCTGCTCGACGTATGGAAGCGTTACGTTCGTGAGGGCCCGCGTCGACGTGATCGGTACGGCGCCGGGCATGTTCGCGACGCAGTAGTGGATGACGCCGTCGACCGTGTACACGGGGTCGTCGTGCGTCGTCGGCCTGCGACGTCTCGGCGCAGCCGCCCTGGTCGATCGCGACGTCGACGAAGACGGAGCTCTCCTTCATCGTGCCGAGCATCGCGCGGGTGATGAGCTTCGGCGCGAGCGCTCCCGGGATGAGAACCGCTCCGATCGTGAGATCGGCATCCTTGATCGCCTCCTCGAGCTGGAGCGCCGACGACATGAGGAGCTGCACGCGGCCGGAGAGGAT
The DNA here is from genome assembly GCA_963754175.1 of uncultured Gaiellaceae bacterium. Lineage (GTDB taxonomy): Bacteria > Actinomycetota > Thermoleophilia > Gaiellales > Gaiellaceae > GMQP-bins7. The sequence continues at coordinate 12,512 of CAVWES010000034.1, forward strand.
CTGCTCGAGGAAGCGCATGCGATCGACCGAGCGCTCGAGAATCGTCACCTGCGCGCCCATGCCGAGCGCGATGACCGCGGCGTTGTAGCCGACCATGCCGCCGCCGATCACGAGCACGCGCGCCGGGGCGACGCCCGCGACGCCTCCGAGGAGGATCCCGCGGCCGCCCTTCGGCTTCTCGAGCTGATCTGCGCCGGCCTGCGGGGCCAGCCGGCCGGCGATCTCGCTCATCGGCGCGAGCAGCGGCAATGCGCCCGCGTCGGTCTCGACCGTCTCGTAGGCGATTGCGGTGATCCCGGAGTCGACGAGCGCGCGCGTGAGCGGCTCGTCCGCGGCGATGTGGAGGTACGTGAAGAGCGTCATGCCCTCACGGAGCCGCGGGTACTCCGGTGCGATCGGCTCCTTGACCTTGAGCAGGAGATCGGCGCCCGACCAGACGTCGTCCACCGACGCGATCGTCGCCCCGGCACGTTCGTACGCGTCGTCGAGGAACGCGCTCCCGACGCCTGCGCCCGTCTCCACGAGGACGTCGTGCCCGCGCTGGACGAGCTCGCGCGCACCGGCGGGTGTCAGCGCGACCCGGTACTCCTGCTGCTTGATCTCCTTCGCGACCCCGATCCGCATGCGCGCGGGACGATATCGGGTCACGAATGGGCCAGACGCGCGACGTAGGCGCGCTCGTCGTCGTCGAGCCACGGGGGCGAGCCGGCCTCCGCGTTCTCCTCCGCACGCTCGGGACGGGAGGTCGCCGGGATGACGAGGTCGACGCGCGGATCCGACAGCACCCACTTCAGGAGTGCCTGCGCCCACGTGTTGATGCCCCGATCGCGAAGGGGAGCGAGCTCCTTCTCCGGCGGCGCATGCTGCAGGAGTGGCGCGCCCGTGCCTCCGAACGGCCGCATGACGACGACGGCGACTCCGAGCTCCTCCGCGAGCGGGAGCAGGCGCTTCTCGGCCTCGTGCTCCCGCGGGCTGAGCGGGAGCTGGACGACGTCGAAGCGACGCGTCCGCAGCGCCTGCTCGAGCTCGCCGAACGAGCCGGCGCTCCAGTGCGTCACGCCGATGCGGTCGATGCGCCCCGCCGAGCGCTCCTCCTCGAGCCACGGGAGGTGCTCCTCCCAGGCGACGAGGTTGTGCACCTGCTCGATCTCGACGCGACCGAAGTAGCGGCGCTGCTCGTCGTACTGCGCGCGTCCCTCCTCGACGCTCGGCGTCCAGATCTTCGTCGCGACGGTGGTGCCGTTGCGCCGCGAGTCGAGTGCTGCGCCGAGCGACGCCTGCGCACGCGCCGTACATCGGCGACGAGTCGAACGTCGTCACGCCGGACGCGAGTCGCGGCGTCGACCACTGCGGTTGCCGTCGCGGCGTCTCCGTCGAACGTTCGGTACGTGCCTAGACCGATCACGGGGCCGAGGCGTCGTTGCTCCATCGCCGTCACGCTAGCCCAGCGTGGGTCAGACTTCGGTGGTCGACAAGGAGCCCCCATGTACACATCAGGCGTTTGGATCGTGAAGAAGGGCCGCGAGGACGACTTCGCGCGACGCTGGCAGGAGAGCACGGACAGCGTCTCGCTGGAGTATCCCGATGTGAGCTTCCGGCTTCTCCGCGATCACGACAACCCACAACGTTTCATCAGCTTCGGAGAGGGCTGGCGAAACACCGAGCAGATCGAGGCCGCCCGCAGCACACCGACCTATCAGGACGCGATGGCGTCGATGTGGCGGCTACTCGAATCGGGCGAGATCTCGACTCTCGACGTGGTCGCCTCGGTCAGCTGAGGAGCGCAGCTTCGACAAGCGCGAGCGTGACCTCGACCATGCCCTCGAGGTCGGCGACGGCGATGTGCTCGTCCGGCGTGTGGATCTCCATCATCCCGTTCGCGAGGTTCACGCACTGCAGGCCGCGGGCGTTGAAGACGTTCGCGTCCGCGCCGCCGCCGCTCAAGGCGTACGACGGCGTGTAGCCGGCGCGCTCCAGCGCAGTGGCGGCTAGCCGCACGGGCGCGTCGCTCTCGCGGAAGCGGTAGCCGGGGAAGCTCGGACGAACCTCCGACTCGACCTCGCAGTCGACGAGGCTCGCGGCAAACGCGGCGCTCTCGAGCATCTCCCGCGCGAGCGCGACCGCCTTCCGCTCGTCGTGCGAGCGCACCTCCGCCGTGAAGGAGCACCACTCGGGGACGACGTTGCGCGCGGTTCCTCCCGCGATGACGCCGACGTTCGCGCTCGTCTCCTCGTCCACGCGGCCGAGGCGGAAGTCCGCGATCGCTCGCGACGCGGCGGCGATCGCGGAGCGGCCGTCCTCCGGGTGCATTCCCGCGTGCGCAGCCGCGCCGTGGAACCGGAAGTCGAGGAGCCGTGCGTGCGGGGAGCCGAGGACGATCTCGCCGATCGGCGCGCCCTGGTCGTACACGAAGCCGGTCGTCGCGACCAGGCGCGTGTGGTCGAACGCGTCCGCCCCGCGGAGCGAGACCTCCTCCTGCGGCGTGAAGAGGAGCTCGATTCCGGCATGCTCACGGCCCTCGTCGAGCGACGCGGCGAACCGCGGCCCGAGCATGACGACGACCGCCGCCTTGTTGTCCGAGCCGAGGATCGTCCCGGCGGCATTGCGGACGATGCCGTCCTCATCGACGACCGGATCGATCGACGTCTCGGGCGGAACCGTGTCCGTGTGCGCGCAGAGGAAGATCGGCGTCCCGTGCTCGCCGTTCGTCGGCGGGATGCGGCAGTAGATGTTCCCCGCGTCGCCGTCGAGGCGGCCGGCGGCGTCGTCCTCGTCCCACTCGAGCCCCAGGTCGTCGAGGTACGCGCGCGACGCGATCTGCGACGGCGCGCTCGCTCCCGGACGGGCTCGGAAGGGCGCAGAGCTCGAGGAAGAGGTCGACGAGCGGCGACGTCAGAGCCTGCTGCACGGCCGCATCCTACGGCGAGGCGTCGTCGTGCCCTGCTCAGGCTTCGTCTGAATCGGCAGGCCTGGCCTGCGTGTACGGCTCGAGCGTCGCGACGATCGCTCGCCGAAGCGGCACGTAGTACTCGTACCGGCCCGCGGTGTCGAGCTCCCAGCCGTCCGCACGAAGGCCGTTGGCGAGATCGTCCCACGCCGCCTCCGCCCTGCGTTGCTGCGCGGCCGCCCCTCCGATCCGCCAGAACGCCTTCGATCGTCGCAGCGGCCGTCCCGCGTCGTCAGTCACCACGACGTACCGTCGAACGGACGAGGCCGGAGCGCCGCGTGATGTAGGGCACGGGCTCGACCGCGCCTCAGGGCTCGACCGCGACCTCGTCGGCCGCAGGCTCGGCGGTGGGTGCGTACTGGACGGGCGACCGAGCGGACCACGAGCGCGTTCTTCTCGCCGACCGACTCGACGGTCGTCTCGTCGGCTGCGGCCGCAGCTGTCGTTCGACCGCGGAGCGCGGTGACGCGCCTGCCGACGACGTGCGTGCCCGTCGCCGCGAGCGGTCGCGCGAAACGCGCCGCGACGAGCAAGGCGATCGCCGACCACCGCGAGCAGCGGCAGCCAGTACCCCGTGCCCGAGGACCCGTCCGTGACCGGCGACTCGACGCCGCCCGGCGGCAGGAACGGCCCGACGGGCGAGGGGGCCGCCTGTTCGACCTTCGGCACGAGTGGGTACTCGGACCAGAGCTCGGTCGGGGCGTCCTGCGCTGTGGCCGGCGTCGCGAACGCGAGGCCGACCACCACGTGCGACCACCGGTGTCGCGAGGCGGGTCACGTGATCTCCACCGGGGTTCCCACCGGCATCAGGCGAGCAAGGGCGAGGATGTCCTCGTTCCGCATGCGGATACAGCCGTGTGAGATCCGCCCGGGAATGAGGTCGGGGCGATTCGTCCCGTGGATGCCGACGAACCCTCCGGCCGGCCAATCGGTGAGCGTCGAGCGCGCGCTCGTACCGAACGCGACCGGCCCGTAGAACGCGCTCCGGTAGCGCGTGAGCACGTTCCGGACGAAGAAGGAGCCCGTCGGGGTCGGCGCGGCGCTGGTCCCGACGCCGATGGGCGCCCGGAAGACGACGCCGTCGGCGCGTCGCAAGGTCGCGGTGAACGCCCGCGTGTCGACGAGCAGGCGCGTCGCGACCGCTTCGTATCCGCCGAGCGCCGTCCGCGGAGCCCAGCCGGCCGCCTCCGGCAGCTCGAATCGGAACCCAGAGCCCTCCTCGAGCTCGCGTCGCCCCGGTGACGAGCACGATGTTCTCCGTTCGCTCCGGAGTCGAGACGGTCACGCGTCCGACGACTCGACCATTCGCCGACGGCGTCTCCCGCAACGCGACGGAGTGAAGGACGGGCGCCCACAACGCGACGGCGTCAGCACGTGCGGAGAGCGGGCCGGGGTCGCGGAACTGCGAGGCCGTGGCGCGGCGGAGGGCCGAGCGGGTCCGTCGCCGGAACCGCCGCCGCGAGCGAGACGGATCGCCCCGCCGCCTCGCCATCCGCACCGCGGTCGACGAGCGAGAGCACGACCCCGACGACGCCGACGAGCCCCACCACTCCCACGGCGCGGACACGGCGACGCGTCAGCCGGTGAATCGCGGCTCCTCCTGCGACTGCGTGCTCGGCTTCTGGACGATGAAGCCGGTCGAGGCCACGAGCTTCCGCACCTCGGGCATCGACTTCGGCTCGTCGAACGCGGCGGAGGCCGGGGGCGCACCGGCGAGGTACCTGATCCAGGCGGCATGCCGCGCTTCGACCGAGTGGATCGAGATCGCCGCGGCGAGCAGCGCGGGAGAGTCGATCCGGTACGCCTGGCCCTTGTACGCCGCAGTCCCCAGGTCCTCGAACGCGACCGCGGTCTTGATGAAGGCATCCTCGTCCTCCGTGACTCCGCCGAAGTCGAAGAACGGCTTTGCGACGGCGGCTGCGCCGAGCGCGTCGCGCAGGGCACGAACATGGGCGCGTTCGACGGCGCCGAGCACGCGGGTCGTCTCCTTGGCCAGCGGCCGTGCGCAGCGCGCCGCGTCGCTCGGCCTCGGTGTAGAAGGCCGCCTGCAGGTACTCGAGGGTGAGGGCGTAGTTGAGGATGTCGACGTCGGTCTTCGACGCCGCCTTGCCCGGCTCGGCGAGCACCAGCGCGGCGAGCGCCGCACCTCCGCCTGCGAGCGTGCCCAGCAGGAAGTCCTTGCGCGTCTCGCCGCGGCACGCGCGGCCGCCGACTCCCGGAGAGCGCCGTCGCGGTCGAGCTGATCGAGGTCGAGGTGCATGCGCTAGCTCCGGACGAATCCCGTGCGGTCGACTTCTCGGAGCACCTGCCGTCGTGTCTTCGCCACGTCGGTGGCCTGGCTCGCGGGCCGCTTGTCCTGGATCGCGCGGATCCACGCAGCGTGGCGCGCATCGACCGAGACGATGCCCGCGGCCGCCTTGAGCACCGGCTTGGAGACGTTCCCCGCCTGGCCGTTGTACGCAGCCACTGCGAGCTCCTCGAGCGCAATCGCGGTCGCCGCGAAGCGCTTGGGCTCGACACCGCCTTCCCGAAGGCGAACCGGGGCACCTTGCGGGCGTTCGGTCCGAGCGCCTTCCGCAGGAGCGCCACATGCTCGCGCTCGTGACCCGCGACGACCTGAGCGAACTCGCGGAGCTCACCGGAGAGCCCGGCCCGCGCGAGCGCCTGACGGTAGAACGCCGCCGTCAACTCCTCAAGGACCAGCGCGTAGTTGAGGATCTCGACGTCACGTGACTGCGACGTGCCGGAGAGGCCGAGTCGCGGCACGCCGGCCGCGAGCACCGCACCGAGCGTGAGCGTCCCGGCGCCCGCGACACCGAGCCGCAGGAAGCGTGCGCGTGAGGCCGCCGTGTCAGTCCCAGTCGCCACAGTGCCGGGGTTCCTCCCCCTTCGGGTGAGCATATACCCCTCTCGGGCACTTCCAAGCGCGGCGCGTGGCCGTGCTGCTTCGCT
>CAVWES010000035.1:0-19973 GCA_963754175.1 uncultured Gaiellaceae bacterium
GTCACGAGCACGCGGCCACCGGCCGCCGTGACCCGCCGGAGCTCGCGGGACGGCCTGCGCCGGGTCGTCGCAGTGCTCGAGCACCTGGTTGCAGAGAACGACGTCGAAGCTGCGATCCTCGACCGGGAGCGCCTCGACCGAGCCGCGGGCAGCTCGGCGAGCGGGTTGTCGACCGGATCGACGCCGACGTAGGACGCTCGCGTACGGGCCGAAGAGGGGCTCATACGGTTTCACGCCGCAGCCGACGTCCAGCACGCGGTACGGGCCGAGAGCGCTGTGCGCGTCCTCGCCTGCTCACGCAGCCAGCGGACGAGCGGCCCCCGGACAGCGTAGGTCGTCATCGACCTCGGAGGGTCGAGGTAAGCGTCAGACATCTGGTCTCCTCCTCGACCGTCGCCGCGCCCGCTGCGGCGAGGCCGAGGAGGAGGCACGTCGCAGCCTGCAGCGGGATGCCGGCGACGATCCCGAGCGACGCCCACTCCCGCGCGAGGGTGAGGAGCGCGCAGAGGACGACGAGCCCGGCGCCGGCAGCCCACGGTGTGGGTGCGCGTACCGCCGTACGCCAGGCGAGCACGAGCCCCGCCGCCCCGACGAGCGAGCAGGAGCGCGAGCCCGATCACGCCGGCGTCGGCCAGCAGCTGGATGTAGAGGTTCTGGACGCCCCATTCGCGGCCCTCAGCCGGGAAGGCGAGGTCGACGACGTCGGGGAAGCGCTCGCGTGCGTCGGGGACGTACGGCTCGAAGACCTCGGGCCGCGACGAGCGCTGCCAGCCCACGCCGACGATCGGATTGTCCTGCGCAGATGCGAAGGCCGATGTACGCGAGCACCGTGCGTTGCGAGTACGTCTCGACGCCCTGCGGCGGGTCGTCCCCCGAAGGCCGACGAAGCGGAGAAAGTCCTCGAGGGCGTCGCCCCGGACCGCGACGACGCCCGCCAGCGACCATCGCGACGAGCCGCCACGAGCGCGAGGTATGCCGGCCGCGACGAGCGCGAAACGATGCCGAGCGGCGATCCAGAGCGCCGACCGCACCGATTGCGAGGCCGCCAGCGGCCGCGACGGAGCCGGCGAGCGACGAGGCCGAGGACCCCGCTGACGAGAGCCGACGGCGAAGAGGCCGGTGGCCGGGAGCTCGCGTCGACCGGTGACGATCCCGCGCGACGGCGAGAGCTCGGCGGCGAGCGCCGAGAGCGCGGCGAGATCGTGGTGGCCGAGGAACGACGGCTGTCGCCAGCCCGGCATTCCACGCGCCGAAGATGTCGAGCCCGAAGAACTGGAGCGAGCGCGACGCCGTTGCGACGGCGCTCCAGAGCACGAGCCGCGCCGAGGACGAGCGTCAGATCCGCGGCGCGCCGGACGAGCAGCGGAACGGCGAGCGGCGAGCAGCGCGTACTCGACGAGCTTGAGGGAGCTCACGAGATGGTCGTCGAACTGCGCGTCGTCGAGCGAGACCGGGCGGAAGCGTCCGCGAACGCGAGCCAGGCGAGGAGGGCTGCGCCGGCGAGCCAGAGCCAGCGGCCGGCGCGGAGGCGCGCCAGCGCCGAACTCGAGGTGACGAGCGCGGCTGCGATCGACGACGACGAGGACGGCGCACAGTCCGACGAGCCGAATGTCGATCGAGCGTCGAGCCGAGCGGCGACTCGCGAGCTCCGGCTGAAAGCGCTCGTGGAGGAAGAGGAACGGGATCGCGACCGTGAGCACGAGCGCTCCGAGCGGGCTCGCGATCGACGAGGCTGCGGAGTGCTCGACGACGAGCGTCGGGCTGTCGAGCGCGCTCGGTCGCCACGGCGCCACTATAGGTCGCCGACGCCGTCCGATCCTTCCGAGGGATGCCCTCCCTACACTGACCGCCGATGTCCTCCGGGTCCTCCGGCGCCGGTCGGCGACGGCTGCGTGGATCTACGCCGCCGTCGCGTGCGGCATCGCTCGGGACGATCGTCGCCGCGCGGGTCTTCGGGCTCGACGAGTTCGGCGTGTTCGCGACCGCGCTCGTCGTCGTCGGCTTCTTCCAGACCTGCTCGACCTGACGGTGGAGGAGTCGCTCACGAAGTACGGCTTCCGCTACGTCACGGGCGAGGACTGGGGGCGTCTGCGCCGGCTCTTCCGGCAGGCGCTGCTGCTCAAGGTCGTCGGAGGCGCGCTCGCGACGCTGCTCGTCGTCGCCCTCGCGCCGTTCGCCGACGAGATCTTCGAGCCGACGGCGTCGGAGCAGGCGCTCCTCGCCGCAGCGCTGCTCCCGCTGGTCCAGTCGCCCGAGAACGTCGGCGCGACGGCGCTGCTCCTCCACAGCCGCTACGACCTGCGGAGCGTGTACCAGGCGGGATCGGCCGGCGCTTCGGCTCCTCGCGATCGTGGTCGCGCGCGCCGCATCGGCGTGACCGAGGCGCTCGTCGCGATCGTGGTCGCGCAGGCGATCTCGACGTCGTGATCTCGTCGTCGGCAGTGGTCGCGCTGCGCCGGTTCCCGGGCGCGAGCCGCGAGCGGGCTCGGCGAGGACGTGCGCGGAGATCCGCTCGTTCGTCCTCCAGTCGAGCATCGCGACGGGCGTCATCTCGCTGCGCACGACGTCGATCCCGCTCGTCCTCGGCGTCGTCTCGGGCCGACGCAGGTCGGTCTCTTCCGCATCGCGCCAGACGCCGCAGACCGGACTTGCGGCGGCGAGCTCGCCTGCCCGGCTCGATGCTGCTGACCGAGCAGACACGCGACTGGGAGAAGGGGGCGCGCACGAGCGTCCTCGCGGGGGTCCGCAGCTACTACGAAGTGGGCGCGGCGCGCTATGCTCGTGGCCGTGCCGGTGTTCTTCGTCGCGATGCCCTGGCTCGTCGAGCTCGTCTTCGGCTCGGAGTACGACGGCGCCGTCGATGCGGCGCGCGTGATCCTGCTCGCCGCTGCGATCCAGTTCGCCCTCGGCTGGACGAAGTCGCTCCCCGTCACGATCGGCCGGCCGCGGCTGCGCATCGTCACGCACGGGCTCGAGACGATCGTCGCGATCCCGCTCGTCGCCGTGCTCGGCGCCGAGTGGGGCGCGACGGGAGCGGCGGTCGCCGTGCTCGTCTCGACGCTCGTGTTCGCCGCTCGCGTGGCTCGTCGTGATCGTGCGGCTGCGGGACGAGGTGCGACGCCTCCGAGCCGGGTCGGGCGGGGCCGCGCAGCCGTGAGGGTCGTCGTCGTCTCCGGCATCTGGCCGCCCGATCCCGGCGGCCCCGCGAGCCACGCACCCGCGCTCGCCGACTTCCTCGCCGAGCGCGGGCACGACGTCGAGGTCGTGACGACCGCGGATGCCGAGCCCGCCCCGCGGGCGTACCCCGTGCACTGGGCGTCGCGGCGCTCGCCGCTTCGGCACGTGCGGCGCTGCGCTGCTCGTTCGCGAGGCCGCACGCGCGCGCCGACGTCGTCTACGCGACGAGCATGATCCGGCGCGCCGCGATCGGCTCGCGGCTTGGCCCGCCGGCCGCTCGTCGTGAAGCTCGTCTCCGACGAGGTGTTCGAGCGAGCGACGCGCAGCGGGCGCTACGCGGGGACGCTCGACGAGTTCCAGCAGCGAGCGGCGGCGTGCGCACGCGCGTTCCTGCGGCGTCGCGCGAACGCGGCGCTGCGCAGCGCGCGCCACGTCTTCTGCCCGAGCGCGCTACCTGCGCGACGTCGCGCTGCGCTGGGGGCTCGACCCGGCGCGGGTCTCCGTGCTCCCGAACCCCGCGCCGGAGCTGCCGCCGCTGCCGTCCCGCGAGCGAGCTGCGCGCGGAGCTCGAGCTTCGACGGGAACGTGCTCGTCTTCGCCGGTCGGCTCGGGCCGCAGAAGGCGCTCGGCGTGGCGCTTCGACGCGCTCGCGACGTCCCGGACGTGACGCTCGTGGTCGCGGGCGACGGGCCCGAGCGCGCCGCCCTCGAGCGGCGCGTCGGCGAGCTCGGGCTCGCCGGGCGCGTCCGCTTCCTCGGCAGCGTTCCGCGGGAGCGCGTGCTCCGCCTCTTCCGTGCGGCCGACGCCTCGCTGCTCCCGTCGGCCTGGGAGAACTTCCCGCACACGGTCGTCGAGTCGCTCGCGGTCGGCTGCCCCGTCATCGCGACGGCCGTCGGCGGCGTGCCCGAGGTCGTGCGCGACGGCGAGAACGGGCTGCTCGTCCCGCCGGGCGATCCCGAGGCGCTCGCGGAGGCGATCGCGCGCTTCTTCGGGGACGGCGCGCTCCGCGCGCGGCTGGCCGAAGCCGCGGCTCGCATCGGTCGCGGGCTACGCGGAGGAGGCGGTCTTCACGACGATCGAGGGCGAGCTCGCAACGGGCGGCTGCGTGAAGAGGCGGCTGCTCATGGTCGGCCGCACGCGCTACTCGCTGCCGCTCTCGCCGTCGCTCGAGCGGAAGTTCGACGCGCTCTCGGCGGAGCTCGACGTGCGCGTGCTCGCGAGCGCGGGGGCGGCGGCGCGGGGCGATCCGCGCTTCCGCTCGTGCGACCGATCCGGCCACGCGCGCTCGACGGGCCCGCCTTCTACGCGCTGCTGCCGTTCCGGGTCGCGCGCGAGCTGCGCGTCGTTCCGTCCCGACGCGGTGCTCGCGCAGGGCGCGCAGGAGGCGGCGCTCGCCGTCCTCGGCCGCAAGCTCGCGCGCGTGCCGACGCGCGTGATCGCGGACATCCACGGCGATCCGGCGGCGCCGACGCGGCTCTACGGCTCCCCGACGCGCAAGGCGCTCGCGCCGATCGCGCGACGCGCTCGCCCGCTACGGCCTCCGGCGGAGCGACGGCGTACGGACGATCTCCGCGTACACGTCGAGGCTCGTGCGCGAGGCGGGCGTCGAGCCCGACCGCCGAGTTCGCCGCCTTCATGGACCTCGAGCCCTTCACGGAGAGCGAGCCCGCGCCGCTCCCGCCGCGGCCGCTCGCGCTCTTCGTCGGCGTGCTCGAGCGCTACAAGGCGGTCGACGTGCTCGCGGAGGCGTGGCGGCGCGCGGCTCCGCGCGTTCCCGAGGCGACGCTGCAGCTCGTCGGGCGCGGGACGCTCGCACGAGGTGCCCGAACGTCTCCTTGCCGAGCTCCCGGAGCAGGTGCGCTGGACAGCGTCGCTCGGCGACTTCGGAGGTCGCGAGCGCCCTCGACGAGGCCACCGTCCTCGTCCTCCCCTCGCGCTCGGAGGGTCTCGGCCGCGTCGTCGTCGAGGCGTTCTGCCGCGGGCGGGGTGTCGTCGCGAGCCGGGTCGGGGGAATCCCGGATCTCGTCGAGGACGGCCGCACCGGCCTGCTCGTGCCGCCGGGCGACGCCGACGCGCTCGCCGACGCTCTCGTCCGCGTCGCTCTCCGATCGCACGCTCGCCGAGCGGCTCGGGGCCGCGGCGCACGTCGCCGTGGGGCCCTGGCTCGCGACTCCCGAGGAGTACGCCCGCCGGCTGCGCGGCCTCGTCGACGAGGTCACCGGGACCCGCGCCTAGACTCACGCGATGCGGGCGGACCGAGCGAAACAGCTCCTGAAGAACGGCGTCTATCGCGCTATCGGCGAGACCGTGAGCGGCGCGGGAGGGCTGAACGGCGAGGCGGAGCGCACGCTCCGCGTGCTCATGTACCACAAGGTGAACGACCTCCAGCCGAACGCGACGACGGTTCCGACAGCGGTCTTCGCAGAGCAGATGGCGCTCCTCGGCGAGCTCGGCTACGTACCGGTCTCGCTCGAGCAGGTCCGTGGCCACTACGTCGACGGCGACGTTGCTTCCTCGTGGAGCCGTGCTCATCACGTTCGACGACGGCTATCGCGACAACCTCGCGAACGCCCTCCCGATCCTCCAGCGGCACGGCTATCCCGCAGTGATCTTCGTCCCGATCGGCTTCCTCGACGGCGATCGCCCGCTTCCCCACGAGGAGGCTCTGCGCGCACTCGGCGTTCGCAACCCGACCGTGAGCTGGGACGAGCTCGCGGCGCTCGAGGCGGGCGGCATCCGCGTCGAGTCGCACGGGATCGGGCACCGGCCCGTCTCCGAGCTCGAGCCGGCCGACGCGGCGCGGGAGATCGCGCTCTCGAAGCTGAAGCTCGAAGAGCGGCTCGGGCGACCGGTCGAGGCGTACGCCTTCGTGAAGGGCTCGCTCGCCGACTACCGGCCCGAGCACGTGAGCCTCGTGCAGCAGGCCGGCTACACCCTCGGCTTCACGTCGGTCTCCGGCGCGAACGGCCCGACGAGCGACCGCTACCGCCTCCGCCGCTACAACGTCGAGCCGTATCCGCCGCGCACGTTCGAGCTGGTGCTCGCCGGTGCCTGCGACCTCATCTCGGTGAAGGACACGGTGCCCGGCACGTACGCACGCCGCGCCTTCAACAAGGTGCTCGGCACCGCTACTCGATGAGCTTCGAGACGGTCCGGTACACGCCCGAGTGGCGCGCCGTCGCTCGTTGCGCTGCTCGCACGGGTCGGCACGACCCAGCTCACGGACGAGGAGTTCGCATGGTGGTTCGATCGGAACCCGGGGGGTGAGGGGATCGTGTCGCTCGCCGTCGATCGGGGGGAGGTCGTGGGGGTCGCGGCGATGAGCTTCTTCACGACCAGTGCTCCGGGGCGTCGAGACGCGCCTGGCGATCCCGGTGAACGTCGCGACGGACGCGCGCTACCGCGGCCAGGGTGTCTTCTCGACGCTCGAGCAGGAGAACGAGCAGGCCGCCGCCGCCTCCGGGTCGCCCCTCACGGTGACGTTCCCGAACGCCAAGTCGTACCCGATCTTCATCCGCAGGCTCGGGTGGATCGACCTGCCGAGGCTCAGGCTGTGGGCGCGGCCGTTACGCGCCTCCGGAGTCGTCCGCTACGTGCTCGGGCGCGCCGGGGACGAGGGTGGCATGAGGCCGCCGGACACCGCCGCGCGCGAGGCGCACGGTCTCGAGGTCCGGGCGGTCGAGCGGTTCGGGCCGGAGCTGGACGAGCTCGGGGCCCGCGCTGCCGCCGGTTACGGCAGCCACTTCTCACGCGACGCCGCGTACTTCAACTGGCGGTATCTCGACTCCCCGCGCGACTACCGCTGCTTCGGCGCGTATCGAGGAGGTGACCTCGTCGGCGTCGGCGTCGTCGGCCACACGTTCAAGCACGGGGTCTCGGCGGGCTTCCTCGCCGACCTCGTGGCGCCGCCGGAGGACGGCGCGGCTGTTCGCGCGCTCGTCTCGCGGGCAGTCCGCGAGGTGAAGGGAGGCGCGGATGCACTCGTCCTGCTCCCGCCGCCGTCGACGACGCACCGTCGGGCGCTGCTCCGGGCAGGCTTCGCGCCGACGAACAAGAAGCTCCGGTTCATCGGCAAGCCGCTCCAGGACGGCGCCCGCATCGACGAGCGCGCGGGCGCGTGGCACTTCACGCTCGGCGACTTCGACTTCTTCTGATGGCGAAGCTCGTCTTCATCACACAGCAGGTCGACCCCGCCCACCCGGCGCTCGCGGCGACGGTGCCGAAGATCAGGGCGCTCGCGGAGCTCGTCGACGAGGTCGTCGTGCTCGCGGACGCGGCGGTCGAGGGCAGTCTCCCCGAGAACTGCCGCGTCCGCACGTTCCGCGCTGGGCACAAGGTGCTTCGCGGGGCGCGGTTCGAGACGGCGCTCGCGCGCGAGCTGCCCGGTCTCCGCGGGGGAGCGGTCGTCGCGCACATGTGCCCGATCTACGCGGTGCTCGCCGCGCCGCTCGTGCGACCGCTCCGCATTCCGCTGGTGCTCTGGTTCACGCACTGGCGGACGAGCTCGCTGCTGCGAGCCGCGGAGCGCGGTTCGACCGCAGTGACGACGGTGGACTACCGCTCGTTCCCGTTTCCGTCGAAGAAGCTCCGGGCGATCGGGCACGGGATCGATCTCGCGGAGTTCCCGTGCTCGCCCCCGCGCGAGGGGGAGGGGACGCGGCTGCTCGCGCTCGGGCGCTACTCCACCGCGAAGGGGCTCGACGTGGTGGTCGCGGCCGTGCCGCTCGCCGGAGCCGATGTCGAGCTCCACGTCCGCGGCCCGGCGCTCTCAACGACGAGGAGCGGGCACATCGAGCGGAGCTCGAGCAGCTCGTCGGCGAGCTCGGGCTCGAGGAGCGCGTCACCATCGGAGACGCCGTTCCACGAAGCGAGATCCCGGCGCTGCTGGCAGCCCACGACACGCTGGTGAACAACATGCGCGCCGGTGCTCCGGACAAGGTCGTGTACGAGGCCGCAGCGGCATGCCGTCCGGTGCTGGCCTCCAACCCGATCTTCGACGAGCTCCTCGATCCGAGCAACGGTTCCCGCGCTGGGATCCGAGCGCGCTCGCCGACCGGATCCGGGCACTCGCCGAGAAGAGCACGGACGAGAAGGCCGCGCTCGGCAAGCGGTTGCGCGAACGTGTCGCAGCGGGGCACTCGGTGCAGTCGTGGGCCCGCGGCATCCTCGACGCGGCAGGCATGTCATGACGAGTGGCGTCGTGCTCCACACCCAGAAGGTGGCGGGGATCTCCGGCTCGGAGGCGCATCTCCTCCAGCTCCTCCCGGACCTGCGCGAGCGGGGCTGGGACATCCGCTTCCTCATGCTCCACGAGGACGAGGCCGGGGCATGGGAGTTCGCGGACGCGCTGCGCGAGCGCGGCGTCCCGCTCGACGACATCCGACTGCGGGCGGACGTCGATCCCATCGCGTTCGGCGAGGTCACGGCCTACGTCGGCCGCGTCCGGCCCCGCATCCTCCACACCCATCTCGTCCATGCGGACGTCTACGGGCAGCTCGCGGGCTCCGTGACGCGCGTGCCGCTGCGCCTTTCGACGAAGCACGGCTTCAACGAGTTCCGGGAAGGCCGCTGGTTCGGGTTCGCGGACCGCTCCGTCGGCTCGCTCGCGCACGTCCACATCGCGATCTCGCAAGGGCTCGCGCAGTATCTCGCCGCGACCGAGGGGTTCGACGAGGAGGCCTTCGAGATCGTGCACTACGGGATCGCTGCGGACGGTGAGGCGCCTCCGTATGTGGGATCGGCGCCGCGGCTGCTCTGCATCGGGCGGCTCATTCCCATCAAAGGCCACATCGTCCTCCTCCGCGCTCTCGCACAGGCCCGCGCGCAGGTGCCGGACGTCGTACTCGACGTTGCGGGACGCGGCCCGCTGGCGCCTGCGCTGAAGGCGTATGCGCACGAGCTCGGCGTGGACGACGCCGTCCGCTTCCTCGGCTTCGTCTCGCCCGTCCAGCGTGCGATCGAGGACGCGGCCGTCGTCGTGGTGCCGTCCCTCGGCGAAGGGTTCGGCATGGTGGCGCTCGAAGCCATGGAGCGCGCGCGGCCAGTGATCGCGAGCGCGGTGGGTGGGCTCCCCGAGATCGTCGCCGACGGAGAGACGGGGCTCGTCGTCCCGCCCGCGGACGCCGAAGCACTCGCCGAGGCGATCGTCGCCCTCGCGGGCGATCTCTCTCGAGCGGCAGCGATGGGACGTGCCGGCCGTGAGCGCGCTCTCCGGGAGTTCACGCCCGAGCTTTGTGTCGAGCGCGTCGAGGAGCTCTACACGCGTGCGCTCGAACCCGCGCCGACGTAGTGCCCGTGGCGCCGTCGCCGCACGCGCTCCCAGATCGAGGCGAGCGCGAAGGCGGCGAGGAGTGCGAGGAGGAAGTCCCACGGAGCCCGGTAGCGAACCGATCCGGCGAACACCATCGCGGCGAGCGTGTTGTAGGCGAGCATGAGCACCGCGAGCCCGACGAAGCGCGGCGGAGCGACGAAGAAGCCGGCGATGGCCAGGACGTAGAGAGCGAGCACGAACGCCGGCTCGACCGTCTTACGCGCCAGGCGCGCCGTTCCGCTGCCACTCTCGTCCGACTCGCGCGGCACGGGGGTCCAGAGCATCCTCGTCGCCTGCGCGGCGAGGCGTGCCTTCTCCCCTGGGTGGTCGCGCCAGAAGTCGACGACCTCGTGGCGGTAGAGCCGCATCTGCGCACACTCGTCCACGCTCGTCGGCTTGCCCGACAACGTGAGGTCTGCGGCCAGCTCCGGCCAGGGGGGCGCGCCGGGGAGCTCCGGCACGTCGTCGATCCAGCCACCTCGATCGAGCACCTCGCGCGTCTTCGGGTTGTTCGCCTTCCACAGCGCCCGGGAGTCCGTCGTGATCGCAAAGCAGCCGACCTGGACCTTGTTTCGCACGACCCAGGGCGCGACGACCACCGCGGCCATCCCGATCACGAGCGCAGCGGCCGTGAGCGCGTGGCCGAGCGGTGAGCGCCAGGCGACGTAGATCGCGATGGCCACGGGGAGCAGGACAAGGCGGGCATTCCCCAGAATCGCAAGGCCTGCGACAACCCCCGCGGCCGCCGCCCAGGGGAGCGAGCGACGCTCGTAAGCCGCGAGCGCGCAGAGCGCGAGCAGCGCGACGGCGAGCCCGTCGAGCACCTCTCGGTTCAAGTGGACGTCGTGCCAGACGACGTACGGATGGAGCGTCGCGACGATCGCCGCGACGAGGCCGACGCCGGTCGACCGCAGGCGCGTCCCGATCTCGAAGACGACGAGCGCGGTCAGGACGGCGACGGCGATCTGGGCGATGCCGACGGCGAGCCACGACCGACCGAACGGGAGGTAGATCGCCGCGAGGAACCAGCCGTACAGCGGTTGCGTGTACGCGGACGGGACGCCTGCGAGGAAGCCGAACGTCCCGTGGTCGACGAGCGTCGTCGCGAAGCGGTCGCTCTTGTCCACGAACTCCTCGAGGATCGTCTCGCGCTCGCGTGCGAGGACGAGGAGCCGCGGCACCGCCGCGACGAGCACCACGACGAGTGCGCCCGTCGACCGTTTCATCTAGCTTCGAGCACGATGGGCGCCACGTCGCGAGAACGGTACGCGGTCGTCTCCTGCCACGTGGAGCGACCGCTCGACGACGCCGTCTGGGCGCGCTTCGTCGGCGCTTCGGCGTCTCCGTCCCGGCGGCTTTCGCGTCGCGGCGCTGATGCGGCCGGCCGATCCGGCGTTCGGCGAGAACGAGTCGGCCTGGGTCGAGCGCGCACGCGACGCTGCCACGCACGGGCCGCTCGGTCACCACACGCACTGGACGGCGCCCGACCACGCGCGACCCTCGGGCGGCGCGACCGGAGAGCGGGTCGCCGCCGAGGGAGCGCGGCTTCGCGATCTCGGCCTCGCGCCGACGCTCTTCTGCGGAGGCGGGTGGTACACCGACGTCGAAGTTGCGGCGGCGTGTGCGGAGCTCGGGTACGTCGACTGCACGCCGCGCGGCGTGCGACCGCCATATCTTCCGCCTGGCGAGCGCTGGGCCACGCTCGCCGTGCCCTCCCTGCTCGAACTGCCGTCAGGAAGAACGCTGGGCGCCGTTCCGACGACGCACTCGCTCGGCGATCTCGCACGTGCCCTCCGTGGCCGCGTGCTGCCCGACCTCGTCCACGTCTACTTCCACGACACGGACCTCCTCGATCGCCGGCGGCGGGCGCTCCTCCGGCTCGTGTTGCCGCTGCTCGCGCGCCGAGCTCGGGTCGTCCGACCTCGACGCCCTCGCCGCGCGTGCGCTCTCCGGAGCTCCACACGTCGCGTGGGACGACGTGGCGCGGCTCTAACATCCACGGGATGTCCGGCAAGGTCGCTCCGCCGGCGGAGACCTCACGCCCTGCGCCGGCACCCTCGGGAACGGATCGTGACGTCCGCGCCTCGCGCCTCTACGTCCTCTCGCGCGGGCCGATCCTCTCCGTCGTCCGGCGCGTGCTCTCGGTCGTGGCGCTCGTCGTCCTCGACGTCGCGGGGCTCGCGCTCGGGATCTACCTCGCGCTCGTCGTCCGGAGCTCGTCACCGGCGACGGCGACGTCCTCTGGGGCCTCCTCTGGCGCGAGGGACCGGCGGAGTGGCTCAAGTTCGCCGCGCCGATCACGGTGCTCGTCTTCGCGCAGGCGGGCCTGTACCGCCAGCGCGAGCTGCGGCCGGGCGCAGGACGGATCCTCGCCTGCCTGATCGTCGTCGCGCTCATCGTCCTCGCCTTCGGGATCGGCACGGGCTACGACTTCTCGACCTCGGGCCTGATCCCCACGTCGGTCGTCCTGTCGGCGGTCACGATCGGGCTGCTCCGGGCCGCGTACGAGTCCGCGTCGCTCGAGGTGATGCGCGCGGCGGGGATTCGCCGGCGCGTCGTGCTCGTCGGCGCGGGGGAGAGCCTCGTGCGCCTGCGAGCGTCGATCGAATCGGCGCGCAGCGGCCTCGTCGTACGAGTTCGTGGGCGTCGTCGCGCCCGAGAGCCGTTCCCGGCTTCCGGCTACTCGGTGGGCGCGCAGAGCTTCCGCCGTGCTCGACCAGGTCCGGCCCGACGAGGTGATCCTCACGGAGGGCGACTTCGACGAGCGCGCGGTGCTCGAGGTCGTCGAGCAGGCGCACCGGCAGGGCATCAAGGTGCGGCTCGCGCCGGACACGACCGAGCTGCTCGTGCAGCGAGGGGAGTACGTGCCGGGCCAGGGCGCGCCGCTCTTCGAGCTCCGCCCGCCCGTCCTGACCGGGTGGGACTGGGCGGTGAAGCGCGGATTCGACCTCGTCGTGAGCGTGCTCGTCGTCGTCGTCGGGCTTCCGCTGTGGCTGCTCGTCGCGCTCGCGATCAAGCTCGACTCGCGCGGCCCGGTGCTCTTCGTCGATCGGCGCATCGGCGTCGGAGAGCGCGAGTTCGGGATGCTGAAGTTCCGCACGATGGTCGCGGGCGCAGCCGAGCTCCAGCCGGAGCTCGAGGACGAGAACGAGGCCGAGGGCGCGCTCTTCAAGATCCGCGACGACCCGCGGGTCACGCGCGTCGGGAGGTTCCTGCGCCGCTTCTCGCTCGACGAGATCCCGCAGGTCGTCAACGTCGCTCAAGGGCGAGATGAGCCTGGTCGGCCCGCGACCGCTGCCGCTGCGCGACCACGAGCTCCTCGAGGACTGGCATCGCCCCCGGTACGGGTCTTGCCCGGGATGACCGGCCTCTGGCAGATCTCGGGCCGCTCGGGGCTCTCCTTCGACGACCTCGTCCGCCTCGACTTCACGTACATCGAGAACTGGTCGATCTGGCTCGACATCTCGATCATCGTGAAGACGATTCCCGCGGTGATCGCGCGACGAGGTGCGTACTAGATGCGCTCGCCGAAGATCCTCGCCGCCGCCTCCGCCGTCGACCTCGACTTCCGCTACGGCTGCACCCCTGCGTGGTGGCAGCTCTGGAAGGGGATGTACGAGGCCGGCGTCGACCTCGTCGTCACGCCCTATCGCGGCCGCCCCGTCGAGTCGCCCTGGTGGCGCACGGCGCCGAACCCCACGTACCGCGAGGGCGAGTCGTACCAGGCCGTACGGGACGTGCTGGCGCGCGTCAAGGGCGATCGCTACCTGCGCCGCGACGAGTCGAGCCCGGACGAGTCCGCGCTCGACAAGCTCACGCGCGAGACGATCGCCCGCTGGGTGACGCCGCGCTGGAAGCGCCACCTCGAGCGGCTCGTCGAGACCGAGAAGCCGGACGCGGTCGTCGTCTTCACCGATCCCGATGGCTCACCTGCGTGGCATTCCCGACGCGCTGCGAGAGCGCTTCGGGATCCCCATCGTGTTCTACGACGGCGACGTCCCGATGAGCCTTCCCGAGTACGGCGGCATGGATACGGGGTTCAACCCATACCACGGTGCGGATCCGTGGGAGTACGACCTCGTGCTCTCCAACTCCGAGGGCGGGATCGGGAGGCTGCTCGAGCTCGGTGCACGACGGGCTGAGGCGCTCTACTGGGCCGCCGACCCGGAGTTCTTCGCACCGCAGCCCGTCGAGAAGGACACGGACGTCTTCTTCTACGGGTACGGGGACAAGTTCCGGCGCGACTGGATGAAGACGCTGGTCGGCGAGCCCTCGCGCCTCGCGCCCGAGCTCGAGTTCGCGCTCGGCGGGCTCGACTTCCAGGGCGACACCGGAGCTGCGCGCGCCCTCGGCGACATCCCGTTCAACGTCTTCGCACGAGCGATCTCGGCGGCTCGGGTGAACCTCAACATGACGCGACGTCCGCACGCGACGGTCGCCGGCTCGTCGACGGCGCGTCCGTTCGAGCTCGCGTCATCGGGTGCTGCGATCGTCTCGAACCCGCACGAAGGCATCGACCGCTGGTTCGAGCCCGGGCGCGAGCTCCTCGTCGTCGAGAGTGCGGACGAGGCCGTGGCCGCGTATCGCGAGCTCGTCGCCGATCCGGCCCAGGCGGAGGAGATGGGGCGCCGCGCACGCGAGCGCGTGCTCGACGAGCACACGTACGCGCACCGCGCACGTCGGCTGCTCGAGCTCGTCGGGCTCGAGTCCGGGGTCCTTGCGTGACCGAGCGGCTCGTCGCCGTCGTCCCGGCATGGAACGAGGAGGGTGCGATCGGGCGAGTCGTCGACGAGATTCGTGCCTTCGACCCCACGGCCACGATCGTGGTCGTGGACGACGCGTCGAGCGACGAGACGGCGGCCGTCGCCGAAGCTCACGGCGCGATCGTGCTCCGGCTTCCGTTCAACGTCGGCATCGGCGGCGCCGTCCAGACGGGCTTCCGCTATGCGCGCGACGAGGGGTACGACGTCGCCGTTCGGCTCGACGGCGACGGCCAGCACGACGCATCGCGAGCTCGGCAAGCTGCTCGCGCCGGTGTAGCGCGGGCAGTGCCGACCTGGTCATCGGCTCGCGATTTGTCGATCCGGGCGGCGACGTACCGACCGCCGTTCGCACGCCGCATCGGCATCCGTGTGTTCGCGCGACTCGTCTCCGTCCTCGGAGGGCAGCGCGTCACGGACACGACGTCCGGCTTCGTCGCGTGAGTCGGGCGGGCATCGAGCTGTTCGCCGTCGAGTACCCGCACGACTATCCGGAGGTCGAGGCGACGCTCGTCGCGTTCGCAGCGGCTTGCGCCTCGCTCAGGTTCAGGTCGACATGCGAGAGCGACAGGCGGGTACGTCCTCGATCACGTTCGTCCGCTCGCTCTACTACATCGTCAAGGTCATGCTCGCCCTGCTCATTGCGAGCCTCCGCCGCTACCCGCGGCTCGAGGCGGCGGGACGATGACGCCGATCCGCGCATCCGTTGCCGGCGCGATCGCGTCGATCATCCTCATCCTCGTCGTCGTCGAGCTCGTCCGGGGCCGTCGCCTCAAGGAGCGCTACGCCCTCCTGTGGCTGGCGACCGGAATCGTCCTGCTCGTGCTGTCCGTGTGGCGCGAGGGCCTGAACATGATCGCGGGCTGGCTCGGCGTCACGAGCTACCCACCGGCCGTCCTGTTCGCCGTGGCGACGCTCTTCATCTTCCTCGTGCTCCTAGACTACTCCACGGTGATCTCGAGGCTGACGGACGAGAACGTCGACCTCGCCCAGCGCATCGCGCTGCTCGAGGAGCGGCTCAGCCGGCCGCAGCGACCGGAAGGCTGAACGCGAACACGTCCCCCTCGTCGGGGTCATCGACCCAGTTCGTTCCGACTCCTACCCGATAGGTGGCCGTGGCAGGCGCGGACGCGTCGACGAACGTGAGGCCTCGCGTGGTCGCGATGGGCTCGCTGCGCAGGAGGCAGTACCAGGCCACGCCCGCTGAGCGGAGGCATTCGGTGTCCTCCCCGGTGCCGTCGTGGCGATAGACGCGGTAGAACACGTCGGCGCGCCACGGCCCTCCACTCGTCCACGTCAGCCGTCGATCAGCGCCCGCTTGCACGACCTCGAGCTCGACCGAGCTGTCCACGGGGGTGAGAATGTTGCCCTCCGCGAAGTCCCCCTGGACGACAGCCTGGGTTGGAGGCGGTTCGAGCGGTGTCGACGCGACAATCGTGACGGCGGGAATCACGACCGTGACGACTGCGACGACCCCGATCCAGCGGAGCGACACACTCCCGCTCTCCGGGGGGCGTATCCGCTCGCCGAGACGACGCGCGAGCGTCGGGACGAGCAGCGGGATCGACGCGAAGAGGAGGAGATATGCGGGCCAGGCCGGCATGAGCAGACGCCAGAACGTGTTCGCCTGGATGTCCGCTCGTATCGAGAACCCCTTCACGAGGATGAACGCGGCTAGCCAACCCCCGAGCAGCGCCGCGATCGCACCGCGGCGCACGCGCAGCACGGCGACGAGTCCGGCGAACGGAGCCCACTGCACCAGCCGTGCGCTCCAGAAGAACTCGCGCAGCTGATCCATCTGCGTCCGCCAGTGCTCGAGGTCGAGGTCGAAGTAGCGGCCGAGGTTCAGGTCCGCGACGGGCGGGACCGAGCCCGCCGCCACCGTGCCTGCCCGAGCGCGAACGCCGGGATCTCGCCGAGCCCGCGTACCTTCCAGAGGAGGAGGACGAGGAGCGCCGGCACGATTGCGGCTCCGCAAGCGACGCCCTCACGCCAGCGGCGGGCTACCACGTACGCGAGAGCGACGCCCGCGACGACGAGGAGGTTCGGTGGCTTCAGGGCTGCCGCCGCCCCGATCAGGAGGCCGCCCATCACCGCATCCGGGACACTGCCGGGCGAGAGCGAGCGCACCGCGAAGAGCACCCCGGCGAGGACGACCACCAGCGACGGGAAGTCGGCCATCGCGGTGAGGCCGAGCGCCTGCGGCAGGAATTGTTCGCTCCAGCGCTCCTGGTAGCGATCGACGAAGAGCGGGATCGCCGCGAACGGTGCGATCACCCAGAGGAACGACGCCCAGTACGCGAGGAGTCGTCCGCCGATCCGCGTGGCGATGCCGTACACGCAGAGCAGGGCGATCGGTCCGAGGACGAGCACCTGGCCCAATACGAGCGCGGGAAGCGCCTGCACGTACGTCGGTCCCGTCCCCCAGGTCAACGGCGCCTGCGCGGCCGGCCAGAGGTAGCCGATCTCGGTCGGCGGTAGCTCTCTCTGTCCGAGGAGCCACCCGGTCGTCGTCATCCAGATCTGGTCACCGCCCTGGAACCAGACCCAGCCGTTGTGATCGACGGACAGGGCGAGGACGAGCGTCAGCGCGATCTGCGCGCCGACGAGCGCCCCGACGACTACTCGCGGATGTGCGAGCAGGCGATCCACTGTGCGGCCGACCCCGTGGGCGACGGCGACGGAGCTAGCGGCGACCGACACCCGCGATCGCCGAGCGGTACCAGGCGACGGTCCGCTCGATCCCGTCGCGTAGCTGCGTGCGGGCCTCGAACCCGAAGAGCTCGCGGGCCCGGCGCCCATCGACGCTGCGCCTCGGCTGGCCGTTGGGCTTCTCCTCGTCCCACGTGATGCCGCCCTCGAAGCCGGTGACGTCTGCGATCAGCTGCGCGAGCTCCTTGATCGAGATCTCGCGGGCTGCGCCCAGGTTGACGGGCTCCGGGCCGGAGTAGCGCTCGGCGGCGAGCACGAGCCCCTCGACGCAGTCGTCGACGTACAGGAACTCCCGCGTCGGCGAGCCGTCGCCCCACAGCACGACCTCGTCCTCCGACTCGACCATCTTCCGGATGAGTGCTGGGATCACGTGGGACGTCTCGAGGTCGAAGTTGTCGCGCGGCCCGTAGAGGTTGGTCGGGAGCAGGAAGATCGCGTCGAGCCCGTACTGCTCGCGATACGCCTGCGCGCCGACGAGAACGGCCTTCTTCGCGACGCCGTAGGGCGCGTTCGTCTCCTCCGGATAGCCCTCCCAGAGGTCGTCCTCGGTGAAGGGAACGGCGGCGAACTTCGGGTACGCGCACACCGTGCCGACGATGACGAGCTTCGGAGTCTCGTGGAGCCGTGCCTGCTCGAGGACGTTCGCGCCCATCGCGAGGTTCGCGAACCAGTAGCGGCCGGGATTCGCGCGGTTGGCGCCGATTCCCCCGACCTCGGCGGCGAGGTGGAACACAAGCTCGGCATCCGCATCACCGAACATCCGGGCGGTGTCGTCCATCGCGGTGAGGTCGTAGTCGGCGCTGCGTGCCACGACGACGTCGTGGTCTTCAGCTCGGAGCCGCTCGACCAGGTGAGTACCCAGGAATCCTCCGCCTCCCGTGACTAACGCGCGCATCCGGGAGAAGGCTACAAGTCGCCGTTGCAGGACAGCCGCTCGCGCCATCAGCTCGGAGTCCTAGGCTTCAGCCTGCACTGCTGGCGACGACGTGAGCACGCATGACGACACAGCGAGCCGGGCGCTGAGTTCTCGCAGCGCGCTCCTCGCCTCGACCGCAATTCTCCTCGCGCTTGCCGCCGCGGCCGTCTGGAACGCGCTCACGTACCCCTCAATCGGCGGGTACGACGCGCAGGAGTACATCACCTACGCACGCGATCTCGTGGAGCATGGCGCGCTGCCTGCCGGGGGCGTCGGAGCGTATTACACGCCTCCTGGATACATGGCACTTGCAGGGATCGCCGGGAGCCTCGGCCGGGCGCTCGATGTCCATGATCCTGACCACCTCGGCCAGCTACTCAACGCCTCAGCGGTCGTCGGCACGGCAGTCCTGGTTCTGTTGCTCGCGCGTACGTTGTGGCCTGCACGGCCCGTGACATGGCTTGCAGCCGTCGGATTCTTCGCATTCTTCCCCACCGTCCTGAAGACGGGTGCGATGTTCCATCCCGAGCCGCTCGGAATGCTGATCACCGCTAGTGCACTACTGGTGCTCGCGCACATGGTGCGGGCGCGGGCGTACTCGTGGAAGTTCGCCGTGCCGCTGGGCCTGTTGCTTGGGGCAGGCCAGCTCGTTCGGGCATGGTCTTTGTGGATGGTCGCAGTGGCGACCATCGTCCTCGTGGCCGCGGCGCTCGGCGATCGCTCCGTGAGGAGGTCGGCGCTGGGGGCGACGGCTATCGCACTGGTGCTCGCGGCGATCGTTCCCGCCCCCTGGTACGTGCACCAGGCGACGCACTACTCGAACCCGGTCTTCGACC
This sequence comes from uncultured Gaiellaceae bacterium, assembly GCA_963754175.1. Classification (GTDB taxonomy): domain Bacteria; phylum Actinomycetota; class Thermoleophilia; order Gaiellales; family Gaiellaceae; genus GMQP-bins7. The sequence continues at coordinate 18,712 of CAVWES010000035.1, forward strand.
GTCCGCAGGAGGATGAGTTCCTGCTTGCACGGCGCCCTCTCGCCTTCTACGTGGACGCTCGCTTCCCGGACATCATCCGGCAACCGTGGCAGGGCGCTTCAACGACCGGTTCCTTCCGGTCTTCTACGCCGAGACCTGGGGTGACTACTTTGGCATTTGGTCGTGGGGTCCTGGTCGAGGGGACAGAACCGATGAGATCGACTCTTCGCTCGCGCGTCAGTCCGCGCTCGGCCTCATCCCCACGGCCCTTGCGCTCACCGGACTGCTGGCGCTCCTCGGGCTCGCGATCGCACGTCCTCGCGAGGATCCCGCACGGTTGGTCGCCGCGTTGCCACCCGTACTTGCACTCTTGTCCGTCCTGTACCTGGCCGTCGCGTATCCGACGAGCGACGGCGACACGATCAAGGGGACGTATGCCCTTGCCGCCGTGCCGGCGTTCGGTCTCTGCTTCGGCTTCGCCGTCGATTGGCTTGCGCGATCACGCATCGTCGGCATCGTCCTGGCTTTCGTGTTGGTCGCATCCGCCGTTGCCATGCTCCCGTTCCTCATTTGGTGACCGCGCTCGAGACGCCGGAAGTCCGCCGGGCTGAGCGCCGCTGGGTTCGCCTGCCTCGTCGCCGTGGCCGCAATCCTTGCCGCTCAGGTGCTGGCGGGCGTCGTGCGAGAGATGATGTCCAACGAGCCGTCGCATCTCGAGAAGGTCGAGATCTGCCTCACCGAGCGCTCGACGCCGTTCGATCCAGTAGTTGATGACTCCGTTGCCCTGAGCGCGGGGCGCGGTGCGTTGCGGACGAGCATCGGAGGAAATGGCGTTACGGTCGCGCTAGGCGGATCGGAGAAGGACGCCGAGCGTGTGTTCGACGCCTACGAAGCCGTGGGGACGGACGTGACATCCCGGCTCGAGCGGCGTCGGAAGGTCGTGTTCCTCTGGGACGCCCCGCCGTCGGGGGCGCAACGCGACTTCATGATCCTGTGCACCCTCGACGCGCAGGACTGAGCAGCGCCCTCAGCCGGGCAGGACTGGAGCGCCGGTCGGAAGCCAGTCGACGCGACCGATCCAGCGATCGCGGTTGTCCGCGTACCAGCGGATGGTCTCGAGGACGCCTTGCTCCCACGAGACGCGCGGCTGCCATCCCGTCTCGGCGGTGAGCTTCTCGTGGCCGACTCGAAGTGCCATGACCTCGCTGCCCCCCGGTCGGTGCCGTGACGTGGTCGAGACGACCTCGCGATCGCCGGCCCAGAAGCCCTCGGCTTCGCCGACG
>CAVWES010000036.1:0-19695 GCA_963754175.1 uncultured Gaiellaceae bacterium
GCGGACGAGCGGGGCGCGGACCGCATAGGTCGGCATGGACCGCGGAGGATCGAGCCGTCGGGTCAGACATGCGCTTCCTCGACGGTTGCCGCTCCCGCGGCCGCGAGCCCGAGCAGGAGGCACGACGCCGCCTGCAGCGGGATCCCCGCCACGATGCCGAGCGAGGCCCACTCCGCCGCGATCGTGAGCAGCGCGCAGAGGACGAGCAGACCCGCGCCCGCGGCCCATGGCGTGGGTGCGCGTGCCGCCGCGCGCCAGGCCAGCGCGAGGCCCGCGGCGCCGACGAGCAGCAGGAGCGCGAGCCCGATCACTCCGGCGTCCGCGAGCATCTGGATGTAGAGGTTCTGGACTCCCCATTCGCGACCCTCGGCCGGGAACGCGAGGTCGACGACGTCCGGGAAAGCGCGCGCGAGCATCGTCGACGTAGGGCTCGAAGACCTCCGGGCGCGACGAGCGCTGCCAGCCGACGCCGAGCACGGGTGATCCTCGAAGATGCGCAGGCCGATGTAGGCGAGCACGGCCCGCTGCGAGTACGTCTCGACGCCGACGGGCGGGTTGTCTCCGCGCACGCCGACGAAGCGAAGGAAGTCCGCGAGCGCGTCTCCGCGCACCGCTGCCACTCCTCCGGCGACCACCGCGACGACGGCGACGAGCGCGAGCGTCTGGCGGCCGCCCGGCGCGAAGCGGCGTCGCGCAGCGATCCAGAGGACGACCGCTCCGAGCGCGAGCCCGCCGGCCGCCGCGACCGACCCGGCGAGGATCAGGCCGAGGACGCCCGTGACGAGTGCGACGACGAAGAGGCCGTCGCCGGGAGCGCGCGTCTGCCCGCCGCGATCCCCGCGGCGGCGAGGGCGAGGGCAACGGCTGCGAGCGCGGCGAGGTCGTGGTGGCCGAGGAAGGACGGCTGCCGCCAGCCGGCGTTCCACGCTCCGAAGATGTCGACGCCGAAGAACTGCAGAGCGCGACGGCGACCGCGACGGCGGCCCACAGCACGAGCCCGCCGAGCACGATCGTGAGGTCCGTGGCGCGTCGCACGAGCAGCGGCACGGCCAGTGCGAGAAGCCCGTACTCGAGGAGCTTCAGGAAGCTCACGAGATGGTCGTCGAAGAGGGAGTCGTCGAGGGAGACGGGTCGGAAGGTCTGGAACGCGAGCCAGGCGAGGAGGGCGGCGCCGGCCAGCCAGAGCGAGCGCCCGGCGCGGAGGCGCGCGAGCCCGTCTCTCGTCGCGACCACCGCCGCGGTGATCACGACGACCAGCACGGCGACATCCGACAGGCGGACGTCGACGGTCGTCGCACCCAATCCGACTCCGAGATCGGGCTGGTAGCGCTCGTGCACGAAGAGGAACGGGATCGCTCCCGTGAGCACGAGGGCGCCGAGCGTGGCCCGCTCGACGAGGCTGCGGAGTCGCGACGACGAGCGCGTGCTGTCGAGCGCCTCGGTCGTCACCGCGCCACTATAGGGCGGCGCGGTCTCATCGGATCCATCCGAGGGACGCCCTCCTTACACTGATTGCCGCATGTCCTCCCGGGTTCTCCGGCGCCGGTCGGCGACGGCTGCATGGATCTACGCCGCTGTCGCGTGCGGCATCGCGGATCGATCGTCGCGGCGCGCGTCTTCGGGCTCGACGACTTCGGCGTGTTCATGACGGCGCTCGTCGTCGTGGGCTTCTTCCAGTCGCTGCTCGACCTCACCGTGGAGGAGTCGCTCACGAAGTACGGCTTCCGGTACGTCACGGGTCAGGACTGGGGGCGTCTTCGCCGCCTCTTCCGGCAGGCGGTGCTGCTCAAGGTCGTAGGGGGCGCGCTCGCGACGCTTCTCGTCGTCGCCTTCGCGCCGTTCGCCGACGAGATCTTCGATGCCGACGGTGTGCGGGCAGGCGCTCCTCGCGGCCGCGCTCCTCCCGCTCGTCCAGTCGTCCGAGAACGTCGGTGCGACCGCGCTGCTCCTGCACAGCCGCTACGACCTGCGGAGCGTCTACCAGGCGGGCTCGGCCGCGCTGCGCCTCGTCGCGATCGTGATCGCCGCGCCCCTCGGCGTGACGCAGGCGCTCGTCGCGATCGTCGTCGCGCAGGCGATCTCGACGGTCGTGATCTCGTTCGTCGGAGCCGTCGCGCTCCGACGGTTCCCGTCGGGGCCGGCGACGGAGCTCGGCGAGGACGTGCCGGAGATTCGTCGGTTCGTCCTGCAGTCGAGCATCGCAACGGGCGTCATCTCGCTGCGCACGACGCTGATCCCGTTGATCCTCGGCGTCGTCTCGGGCACGACGCAGGTCGGTCTCTTCCGCATCGCGACGACACCGCAGACCGGCCTCGCGGCGGCGAGCTCGCCCGCGCGTCTCGGTCCTGCTCACGGAGCAGACCCGCGACTGGGAGAAGGGGGCGCGCTCGAGTGTGCTGGCCGGGGTGCGCAGCTACTCGAAGTGGGCGGGAGGGATCATGGTCGTGGCGGTACCGGTGTTCTTCGTGGCCATGCCGTGGCTCATCCGGATCGTCTTCGGCTCGGAGTACGACGGCGCCGTCCACGCGGCGCGGGTCGATCCTGATCGCCGCCGCGATCCACTTCGCGCTCGGTTGGACGAAGTCGCTACCCGTCACCATCGGGCGGCCGCGTCTGCGGATCGTGACGCATGGGCTCGAGACGATCGTCGCGATCCCGCTCGTCGCGCTGCTCGGCGACGAATGGGGGGCGACGGGAGCGGCGATCGGCGTCCTCGTCTCGACGGTCGTGTTCGCCCTCGCCTGGCTCGTCGTGATCGCTCGTCTGCGGGACGAGGTGCACGCGTCGGAGGGAGCGAGCGGGGCCGCGTTCCAGCCGTGAGGGTGGTCGTCGTCTCCGGAATCTGGCCTCCCGATCCCGGCGGTCCGGCGAGCCATGCTCCGGCGCTGGCCGACTTCCTCTCCGAGCGCGGACACGACGTCCAGGTCGTGACGACGGCCGCTGCCGAGCCGGCGCGTCGGTCGTATCCCGTGCGCTGGGCTCCGCGTCGTTCACCGCTGCGGCACGTGCGGGCCGCGATGCTCGTGCGTGAGGCCGCACGCCGTGCCGACGTCGTCTACGCGACGAGCATGATCCGGCGCGCCGCGATCGGCACGCGGCTGGCGCGTCGGCCGCTCGTCGTGAAGCTCGTCTCCGACGAGGTGTTCGAGCGCGCGACGCGGAGCGGGCGGTACGCCGGCACGCTGGACGAGTTCCAGCGAGAGAGCGGAGGAGTGCGCACGCGGTTCCTGCGGATGTCGCGGAACATCGCGCTGAGAGGTGCTCGACACGTCTTCTGCCCGAGCGGGTACCTCCGTGACGTCGCCCTCCGCTGGGGGCTCGATCCGGCGCGGGTCTCGGTTCTTCCGAACCCCGCACCCGAGATCCCGCCCATGCCTCTCCCGCGAGCAGTTGCGCGAGGAGCTCGAGGTCGAGGGGCACGTGCTCGTCTTCGCGGGTCGCCTCGGGCCGCAGAAGGCGCTCGGCGTGGCGCTGCAGGCCCTCGCGGCCAGTCCGGACGTGACCTTCGTCGTCGCCGGCGACGGGCCGGAGCGCGGGACGCTCGAGCGCCGTGTGGGCGAGCTCGGGCTCGACGGGCGCGTCCGCTTCCTCGGGAGCGTTCCGCGCGAGCGGGTCCTGCGCCTGTTCCGTGCCGGCGGATGCCTCGCTGCTTCCGTCCGCCTGGGAGAACTTCCCCCACACGGTCGTCGAGTCGCTGGCGGTCGGCTCTCCGGTCATCGCCACGGCCGTGGGCGGTGTGCCCGAGGTCGTGCACGACGGCGAGAACGGCCTGCTCGTCGCGCCGGGAGACCCCGTGGCGCTCGCCGACGCGATCGGGCGCTTCTTCGGGGACGACGCCCTTCGCACGAAGCTGTCCGAGGCTGCGGCTGGATCGGTGGAGGGCCTGTCGGAAGAAGCGGTCTTCACGACCATCGAGGCCGAGCTCCGACGGGCGGTCGCGTGAAGAAGCGGCTGCTCATGGTCGGGCGCTCGCGTTACTCGCTCCCGCTCTCCTCGTCGCTCGCACAGAAGTTCGACACCCTCTCGGCCGAGCTCGACGTGCGGGTGCTCGCGAGCGCCGGTGGTGGCGCCACTGCGACCGATTCGCGCTTCCACCTCGTGAGACCCGTGCGGCCGCGTGCGCTCGACGGGCTCTCGTTCTACGCGCTCCTGCCGTTTCGCGTCGCGCGCGAGCTCCGTTCCTTCCGTCCGGACGCGGTCCTGGCCCAGGGCGCGCAGGAGGCCGCGCTCGCCGTCCTCGGCCGCAGGCTCGCGCGCGTGCAGACTCGCGTGATCGCGGACATCCACGGCGATCCCGCCGCGCCGGCACGGTTGTACGGCTCCCCGAGCCGCAGAGCGCTCGCGCCGCTGGCCGACGCGCTCGCCCGCTACGGCCTCCGGCGAAGCGACGGCGTGCGGACGATCTCGGCGTACACGTCAGGGCTCGTGCGCGAGGCGGGGGTCGAGCCGACCGCCGAGTTCGCGGCGTTCATGGACCTCGAGCCCTTCACGGAGACCGAACCCGCGCCGCTCCCGACGCGACCGCTTGCGCTCTTCGTCGGCGTGCTCGAGCGCTACAAGGCGGTCGACGTGCTCGCCGATGCGTGGCGGCGCGCGGCGCCGCGCGTGCCCGACGCGACGCTCCACCTCGTCGGGCGCGGGACGCTGCACGAGGTGCCCGAGCGGCTCCTCGCCGAGCTCCCACAGCAGGTGCGCTGGACGGCGTCGCTCACGACGTCCGAGGTCGCCAGCGCGCTCGACGAAGCCACGGTTCTCGTGCTCCCGTCGCGCTCGGAAGGCCTCGGCCGCGTCGTCGTCGAGGCGTTCTGCCGCGGCCGAGGGGTCGTCGCGAGCCGGGTCGGTGGGATCCCCGACATCGTCGACGACGGACGCACCGGCCTGCTCGTCCCGCCGGGCGACGCCGACGCGCTCGCCGACGCTCTCGTCCGTGCGCTCTCCGATCGCACCCTCGCGGAGCGCCTCGGCGCCGCGGCGCACGACGCGGTGAAGCCGTGGCTCGCGACTCCGGAGGAGTACGCCCGCCGCCTCCGCGAGCTCGTCGACGAGGTCACGAGGACGCGCGCCTAGACTCACGCGATGCGGGCGGACAGGGCGAAGCAGCTCCTGAAGAACGGCGTCTACCGCGCCATCGGCGAGACGGTGAGCGGCGCCGGTGGGCTCGACGGCGAAGCCGAGCGCACGCTTCGCGTGCTCATGTACCACAAGGTCAACGACGTCCAGCCGAACCCGACCACGGTTCCGACCAAGGTCTTCGCGGAGCAGATGGCGCTCCTCGGCGAGCTCGGCTACGTGCCGGTCTCGCTCGAGCAGGTGCGCGACCACTACGTCGGTGGCGCGACGCTTCCGCCGCGGTGCCGTCCTCATCACCTTCGACGACGGCTACCGCGACAACCTCGCGAACGCGCTGCCGATCCTCCAGGATCACGGCTTCCCGGCCGTGATCTTCGTCCCGATCGGCTTCCTCGACGGCGATCGCCCACTTCCCCACGAGGAAGCTCTGCGCGCACTCGGCGTCCGCAATCCAACCGTCGATTGGGACGAGCTCGCGGCGCTCGACGCAGGCGGCATCCGCGTCGAGTCGCACGGGATCGGCCACCGGCCCGTCTCCGAGCTCGAGCCGGCCGACGCAGCACGTGAGATCGCGCTCTCGAAGCTCAGGCTCGAGGAGCGGCTCGGGCGGCCGGTCGAGGCGTACGCGTTCGTGAAGGGGTCGCTCGCCGACTACCGCCCCGAGCACGTGAGCCTCGTGCAGCAGGCCGGGTACACGCTCGGCTTCACCTCGGTCTCCGGCGCGAACGGCCCGACGAGCGATCGCTACCGTCTCCGCCGCTACAACGTCGAGCCGTACCCGCCGCGGACGTTCGAGCTCGTGCTCGCCGGCGCCTGCGACCTCATCTCGGTGAAGGACACGGTGCCCGGTACCTACGCCCGCCGCGCCTTCAACAAGGTGCTCGGCACCGCCACCACGATGAGCTTCGAGACTGTCCGGTACACGCCGGAGTGGCGGCCGTCGCTCGTCGCGCTCCTCGCCCGCGTCGGCACCACGCAGCTCACGGACGAGGAGTTCACCTGGTGGTTCGACCGCAATCCGGGAGGCGAGGGAATCGTGTCGCTCGCCGTCGACGACGGGGAGGTCGTGGGGGTCGCTGCGATGAGCTTCTTCACGACGCGGCTCGACGGCGTCGAAACGCGTCTGGCGATCCCGGTGAACGTCGCCACGGACGCGCGCTACCGCGGACAGGGCGTCTTCTCGACACTCGAGCAGGAGAACGAGGAGGCGGCTGCCGCCTCCGGGTCGCCGCTCACGGTGACGTTCCCGAACGCCAACTCGTACCCGATCTTCATCCGCAGGCTCGGCTGGATCGACCTGCCGCGGCTCCGGCTGTGGGCGCGTCCCCTCCGCGCCTCGGGAGTCGCTCGCTACGTGCTCGGGCGCGCCGGCGACGAGGGTGGCATGCGGCCTCCGGACGCCACAGCGCGCAAAGCGCACGGTCTCGAGGTTCGGCCCGTCGACCGCTTCGGGCCCGAGCTGGACGAGCTCGGGGCTCGCGCTGCGGCAGGCTACGGCAGCCACTTCTCCCGCGACGCCGCGTACTTCAACTGGCGCTACCTCGACTCCCCGCGCGACTACCGCTGCTTCGGCGCGTATCGCGGAGGCGACCTCGTCGGCGTCGGAGTTGTCGGCCACACGTTCAAGCACGGGGTCTCCGCGGGCTTCCTCGCCGACCTCGTCGCGGCGCCCGACGACGGTGCGACCGTCCGCGCGCTCGTCGCTCGCGCCGTCCGGGAGGTGAAGGGAGGCGCTGATGCGCTCGTCCTGCTGCCGCCGCCTTCGACGGCGCATCGCCGGGCGCTCGTCCGGGCAGGCTTCGCGCCGACGAACAAGAAGCTTCGCTTCATCGGCAAGGCGCTCCACGACGGTGTCCGCATCGACGAGCGCGCCGGCGCGTGGCACTTCACGCTCGGCGACTTCGACTTCTTCTGATGGCGAAGCTCGTCTTCATCACGCAGCAGGTCGACCCGGCCCACCCGGCGCTCGCGGCGACCGTGCCGAAGATCCGGGCGCTCGCGGAGCTCGTCGACGAGGTCGTCGTGCTCGCCGACGCGGCGGTCGAGGGCAGCCTTCCGGCGAATTGCCGCGTGCGTACCTTTCGCGCCGGCCACAAGGTGCTGCGCGGCATGCGCTTCGAGACGGCGCTCGCGCGTGAGCTGTCTGGCCTGCGCGGGGGAGCCGTCGTCGCGCACATGTGCCCGATCTACGCAGTGCTCGCCGCGCCGCTCGTGCGGCCGCTCCGCATTCCGCTCGTGCTCTGGTTCACGCACTGGCGGACGAGCTCGCTGCTGCGAGCCGCCGAGCGCGCATCGACCGCGGTCACGACGGTCGACGACCGATCGTTCCCGTTCCCGTCGAGCAAGCTCCGGGCGATCGGGCACGGCATCGACCTCGCGGAGTTCCCGTGCTCGCCCGTCGCGAGACGGGAGCGGGACGCAGCTGCTCGCGCTCGGGCGCTACTCGACCGCGAAGGGGCTCGACGTCGTGGTCGCGGCAGTTCCGCTCGCCGGACCCGACGTGGAGCTGCACGTCTACGGCCCGGCCCTCAACGACGAGGAGCGTGCGCATCGAGCGGAGCTCGAGCAGCTCGTCGGCGAGCTCGAGCTCGACGGGCGCGTCACCATCGGGGACGCCGTTCCACGAAGCGAGATCCCGGCGCTGCTGGCAGCGCACGACGCGCTCGTGAACAACATGCGGGCGGGTGCTCCGGACAAGGTGGTGTACGAGGCGGCGGCCGCATGTCGCCCGGTGCTGGCCTCCAACCCGATCTTCGACGAGCTCCTCGACCCCGGGCAACGGTTCCCGCGCTGGGATCCGAGCGCGCTCGCCGACCGGATTCGCACGCTGGCCGAGATGAGCTCCGACGCGAGGGCAGCTCTCGGCCGGCGGCTGCGGGAACGGGTTGCGGCCGGGCACTCGGTCCAGTCGTGGGCGCGTGGGATCCTCGACGCAGCGCGGATGTCATGACCGACGGCGTCGTGCTCCACACCCAGAAGGTCGCGGGGATCTCGGGATCCGAGGCACACCTCCTGCAGCTCCTCCCGGACCTGCGCGAGCGGGGCTGGGACGTCCGCTTCCTCATGCTCCACGAGGACGAGCCCGGGGCGTGGGAGTTCGCCGACGCGCTCCGCGCGCGCGGCGTCCCGCTCGACGACATTCGGTTGCGAGCGGACGTCGACCCGATCGCATTCGGCGAGATCACGGCGTACCTCGGCCGTGTCCGTCCCCGGATACTCCACACCCATCTCGTCCACGCGGACGTCTACGGGCAGCTCGCGGGCTCCGTGACCCGGGTGCCGCTGCGGCTCTCGACGAAGCACGGCTTCAACGAGTTCCGGGAAGGTCGTTGGTTCGGGTTCGCCGACCGCTCCGTCGGCTCGCTCGCGCACGTCCACATCGCCATCTCGCAGGGGCTCGCGCAGTACCTCGCCGAGACGGAGGGGTTCGACGAGGAGGACTTCGAGATCGTCCACTACGGCATCGCGGCCGACGGTGAGGCTGCGCCATACGCGGGATCGGAGCCGCGACTCCTCTGCATCGGCCGGCTCATCCCGATCAAGGGTCACCTCGTTCTGCTCCGCGCCCTCGCTCAGGCTCGCGCGCAGGTGCCGGACGTCACGCCTCGACGTCGCGGGACGCGGTCCGCTCGCGCCGGCGCTGAAGGCGTACGCGCGTGAGGTCGGGGTGGAGGACGCCGTCCGCTTCCTCGGCTTCGTGTCGCCCGTGCAGGCCGCGATCGAGGACGCGGCGGTCGTCGTCGTGCCCTCGCTCGGCGAGGGGTTCGGCATGGTCGCGCTCGAGGCCATGGAGCGCGCGCGGCCGGTCATCGCGAGCGCCGTGGGCGGGCTTCCCGAGATCGTCGCCGACGGGGAGACGGGGTTCGTCGTCCCGCCCGCGGACGCCGAGGCGCTCGCCGAGGCGATCGTCTCGCTCGCAGGGGATCTCGCGCGCGCCGCGGCGATGGGGGAAGCAGGCCGCGAGCGTGCCCTCGAGCAGTTCACGCCCGAGCGCTGCGTCGAGCGGGTGGAGGCGCTCTACGTTCGCGCGCTTCTGCCCGCGCCGACGTAGTGCGGATGCCGCCGCCTCTGCACACGCTCCCAGACCGAGGCGAGCGCGAAGGCGGCGAGGAGGGCGAGGAGGAAGTCCCACGGCGCCCGGTAGCGCACCGACCCGGCGAAGACCATCGCCGCGAGCGTGTTGTACGCGAGCATCAGCACCGCCAGCCCCACGAAGCGCGGCGGCGCGACGAAGAAGCCGGCGATCGCGAGGACGTAGAGCGCCGATCACGAACGCCGGCTCGATCGTCTTGCGTGCAAGTCGCGCCGTTCCGCTGCCGCTCTCGTCCGACTCGCGCGGCACGGGGCTCCACAGCATCCTCGTGGCCTGCACGGCGAGGCGTGCCTTCTCGCCCGGGTGGTCGCGCCAGAAGTCGACGACCTCGTCGCGGTAGAGCCGCATCTGGGCGCACTCGTCCACACTCGTCGGCGTGCCCGACAACGTCAGGTCCGCGGCCAGCTCGGGCCAGGGCGGTGCGCCGGGAAGCTTCGGCACGTCGTCGATCCAGCCGCCCCGGTCGAGCACCTCGCGCGTGTTCTCGTTGTTCGCCTTCCACAGCGCCCGGGAGTCCGTGGTGATCGCGTAGCAGCCGACCTGCACCTTGTTCCGAATCACCCACGGCGTGACGACCAGCGCCGCCATCCCGATCACGAGCGCGGCGGCGGTGACGGCATGGCTGAGCGGTGAGCGCCACGCGACGTAGACGGCGATGGCCACGGGGAGGAGGATCAGTCGCGCGTTCCCGAGGATCGCCAGGCCCGCGACGACGCCTGTCGCCGCCGCCCAGGGAAGCGATCGACGCTCGTAGGCGGCGAGCGCGCAGAGTGCGAGCAGCGCGAGCGCGAGCCCGTCGAGCACCTCTCGGTTCAGGTGGACGTCGTGCCAGACGACGTATGGATGGAGCGTCGTGACGATCGCGGCGACGAGCCCGACGCCGGTCGACTGCAGGCGAGTGCCGATCGCGAAGACGACGAGGGCGGTCGCGACGGCGACGACGATCTGTGCGATGCCGACCGCGAGCCACGAGCGTCCGAAGGGGAGGTAGATCCCCGCGAGGAACCAGCCGTACAGCGGTTGTGTGTACGCCGACGGGACACCCGCGAGGAAGCCGAACGTGCCGTGGTCGACCAATGTCGTCGCGAAGCGGTCGCTCTTGTCCACGAACTCCTCGAGGATGGTCCCCCGCTCGCGTGCGAGGACGAGGAGCCGCGGCACCGCCGCCACGAGGACGACGACGAGTGCGCCCGTCGACCGTTTCATCTAGCTTCGAGCACGATGGGCGCCACGTCGCGGGAACGGTACGCGGTCGTCTCCTGCCACGTGGAGCGACCGCTCGACGACGCCGTCTGGGCGCACTTCTCGGCGCTGCAGCGCCGGTGTCCCGGTGGCTTCCGGATCGCGGCGCTGATGCGGCCTGCGGACCTCGCGTTCGGGGAGGACGAGTCCGCGTGGCTCGAGCGTGCCGGCGAAGCCGCTGCACACGGGCCGCTCGGACACCACACACACTGGACTGCTCCCGACCACGCTCGGCCCACGAGCGGTGCGCCCGGTGAGCGCGTCCTCGCCGAGGGCGCGCGGCTCCGCGAGCTCGGGCTCGCGCCGCGGCTGTTCTGCGGAGGCGGCTGGTACGCCGACGTCGAGGTCGCGGAGGCGTGTGCGGAGCTCGGGTACGTCGACTGCACGCCACGCGCCGCTCGGCCTCCCTACCTACCGCCCGGCGAGCGTTGGGCGTCGCTGACCGCACCTTCGGTCCTCGAGTTGCCGTCGGGACGGACACTGGGCGCGATTCCGACGACGCACTCGCTCGGCGATCTCGCTCGTGCCCTCCGTCGTCGCGTGTTCCCAGACCTCGTCCACGTCTACTTCCACGACACGGACCTCCTCGATCGCCGTCGGCGGGCCCTCCTCGGGCTCGTTCTCCGACTTCTTGCGCGCCGCGCTCGTGTCTCCGATCTCGATGCCCTCGCTGCTCGCACGCTTCCCGCAGCGCCTCACGTCGTGTGGGACGACGTGGCGCGGCTCTAACATCCACGGGATGTCCGGCAAGGTCGCTCCGCCGGCGGAGACCTCACGCCCTGCGCCGGCACCTTCGGGAACGGGTCGTGACGTTCGCGCCTCGCGCCTCTACGTCCTCTCGCGCGGGCCGATCGTCGTCCGTCGTCGGGCGCGTGCTCTCCGTCGCGGCGCTCGTCGCTCTCGACATCGCCGGGCTCGCGCTGGGGATCTACCTCGCACTCGTCGTTCGTGAGCTCGTCACCGGCAACGGCGACGTCCTCTGGAGCCTGCTGTGGCGCGAGGGCCCGGCCGAGTGGCTCAAGTTCGCCGCGCCGATCACGGTGCTCGTGTTCGCGCAGGCGGGCCTCTACCGCCGGCGGGAGCTGCGTCCGGGTGCCGGACGGATCCTTGCGTGCCTCATCGTCGTCGCGCTGATCGTTCTCGCGTTCGGGATCGGCACGGGCTACGACTTCTCGACCTCGGGTCTGATCCCCACGTCGGTGATCCTCTCGGCGGTCACGATCGGGCTGCTCCGGGCTGCGTACGAATCGGCGGCGCTCGAGGTGATGCGCGCGGCGGGGATTCGCCGCCGGGTCGTCCTCGTCGGCGCGGGAGAGAGCCTCGTACGCTTGCGGGCCTCCCTCGAATCTGCCCGGGGCGGGCTGTCGTACGAGTTCGTGGGCGTCGTGGCGCCCGACGCCGTCCCCGGCTTCCGGCTGCTGGGTGGGCACGCGGAGCTCCCGGTCGTCCTCGACCGGGTTCGGCCGGACGAGGTGATCCTCACCGAGGCCGACTTCGACGAGCACACCGTCTTCGAGGTCGTGGAGCAGGCGCACAAGCAGGGCGTCAAGGTGCGGCTCGCACCCGACACGACCGAGCTTCTCGTGCAGCGAGGGGAGTACGTGCCGGGCCAGGGCGCGCCGCTGTTCGAGCTGCGCCCGCCCGTCCTGACCGGTTGGGACTGGGCGCTGAAGCGCGGATTCGACCTCGTCGTCAGCGTGCTCCTCATCGTGATCGGGCTGCCGCTGTGGCTGCTCATCGCGCTCGCGATCAAGATCGGCTCGCGCGGGCCGATCTTCTTCGTCGATCGCCGCATCGGCGTGGGGGAGCGCGAGTTCGGGATGCTCAAGTTCCGGACGATGGTCGCCGATGCGGCAGAGCTCCAGCCGAAGCTCGAGGACGTGAACGAGGCGGAGGGGGCGCTCTTCAAGATCCGCGACGATCCGCGGGTCACGCGCGTCGGCCGGTTCCTGCGCCGCTTCTCCCTCGACGAGATCCCGCAGGTCGTCAACGTCGTCAAGGGCGAGATGAGCCTCGTCGGCCCGCGACCGCTTCCGCTCCGTGACCACCGGTTGCTCGAGGACTGGCACCGTGCCCGGTATCGGGTCCTGCCCGGGATGACCGGCCTCTGGCAGATCTCGGGCCGCTCGGGGCTCTCGTTCGACGACCTCGTCCGCCTCGACTTCACGTACCTCGAGAACTGGTCGATCTGGCTCGACATCTCGATCATCGCGAAGACGATTCCCGCAGTGACCGCGGAGGGGTGCGTCGCCGACGGGGTCGCTCAGTCGCATACCTCGGGTAGCGGCCTCCCTGCGTGCGCTTTTCGCCGAAGGGATCCTGGCCGCGGCCTCCGCGATCGACCTCGACTTTCGCTATGGCTGCACGCCTGCGTGGTGGCAGCTCTGGAAGGGGATGTACGAGGCCGGAGTCGACCTCGTCGTGACGCCCTATCGCGGGCGTCCGGTCGAGTCGCCCTGGTGGCGAACCGCCCCGAATCCCACGTATCGCGAAGGTGAGTCGTACCAGGCCGTCCGCGACGTGCTGGCGCGCGTCAAGGGCGATCGCTACCTCCGCCGTGCCGAGTCGAGCCCCGACGAGTCCGCGCTCGACAAGCTCACGCGCGAGACGATCGCGCGCTGGGTCACCCCGCGCTGGAAGCGCCATCTCGAGCGGCTCGTCGAGACCGAGAAGCCCGACGCGGTCGTCGTCTTCACGATCCCGATGGCGCACCTGCGTGGCGTTCCCGACGCGCTGCGAGAGCGGTTCGGGATCCCGATCGTGTTCTACGACGGCGACGTCCCGATGAGCCTTCCCGAGTACGGTGGCATGGACACGGGGTTCAATCCGTACCACGGCGCGGATCCCTGGGAGTACGACCTCGTGGTCTCCAACTCCGAGGGCGGGATCGGGCGGCTGCTCGAGCTCGGTGCGCGCCGGGCCGAGGCGCTCTACTGGGGCGCGGACCCCGAGTTCTTCGCGCCGCAGCACGTCGAGAAGGACGTCGACGTCTTCTTCTACGGATACGGCGACAAGTTCCGGCGCGACTGGATGAAGACCATGGTCGGTGAGCCTTCGCGCCTCGCGCCCGAGCTGGACTTCGCGCTCGGCGGGCTCGACTTCCAGGGCGACACCGGGGCCGCGCGCGCCATCGGCGACGTCCCGTTCAACGCCTTCGCACGAGCGATCTCGGCGGCCCGGGTGAACCTCAACATGACGCGACGGCCGCACGCGACGGTCGCCGGCTCGTCGACGGCGCGCCCGTTCGAGCTCGCGTCGTCGGGTGCTGCGATCGTCTCGAACCCGCATGAAGGCATCGACCGCTGGTTCGAGCCCGGGCGCGAGCTCGTCGTCGTCGAGAGTGCGGACGAGGCTGTGGCCACGTATCGGGAGCTCGTCGCCGATCCGGCGCAGGCGGAGGAGATGGGGCGTCGCGCGCGCGAGCGCGTGCTCGACGAGCACACGTACGCGCACCGCGCACGAACGCTGCTCGAGCTGGTCGGGCTCGAGTCCGGGGTCCTTGCGTGACCTCACGGCTCGTCGCCGTCGTCCCGGCATGGAACGAGGAGGGTGCGATCGGGCGCGTCGTCGACGAGATTCGTGCCTTCGACCCGACGGCCACGATCGTCGTGGTGGACGACGCGTCCAGCGACGAGACCGCCGGCGTGGCCGAAGCGCACGGCGCAACCGTGCTCCGGCTTCCGTTCAACGTCGGCATCGGCGGCGCCGTCCAGACGGGCTTCCGCTATGCGCGCGACGAGGGGTACGACGTCGCGGTTCGGCTCGACGGCGACGGCCAGCACGACGCATCGGAGCTCGGCACGCTGCTCGCGCCGGTGTACGCCGGAAGTGCCGACCTGGTCATCGGCTCGCGGTTCGTCGATCCGGGCGGGACGTACCGACCGCCGTTCGCTCGCCGCATCGGCATCCGTGTGTTCGCGCGACTCGTCTCCGTCCTCGGAGGGCAGCGGGTCACCGACACGACGTCCGGCTTCGTCGCGTTGAGTCGGGCGGGCATCGAGCTGTTCGCCGTCGAGTACCCGCACGACTATCCGGAGGTCGAGGCAACACTCGTCGCGGTTCGCAGCGGCTTGCGCCTCGCTCAGGTTCAGGTCGACATGCGAGAACGACAGGCGGGTACGTCCTCGATCACGTTCGTCCGCTCGCTCTACTACATCGTCAAGGTCATGCTCGCCCTGCTCATCGCGAGCCTCCGCCGCTACCCGCGGCTCGAAGCAGCGGGACGATGACGCCGATCCGCGCATCCGTCGCCGGCGCGATCGCGTCGATCATCCTCATCCTCGTCGTCGTCGAGCTCGTCCGGGGCCGTCGCCTCAAGGAGCGCTACGCGCTCCTGTGGCTGGCGACCGGAATCGTCCTGCTCGTGCTGTCCGTGTGGCGCGAGGGCCTGAACACGATCGCGGGCTGGCTCGGCGTCACGAGCTACCCACCGGCCGTCCTGTTCGCCGTCGCGACGCTCTTCATCTTCCTCGTGCTCCTGCACTACTCCACGGTGATCTCGAGGCTGACGGACGAGAACGTCGACCTCGCCCAGCGCATCGCGCTGCTCGAGGAGCGGCTCAGCCGGCCGCAGCGACCGGAAGGCTGAACGCGAACACGTCCCCCTCCTCGGGGTCGTCGACCCAGTTCGTCCCGACGCCGATGCGATACGTGGCCGTCGCTGGTGCCGACTCGTCGACGAAGGTGAGGTCTCGCGTGGTCGCGATCGGCTCGCTGCGCAGGAGGCAGTACCAGGCCACGCCCGCTGAGACGGAGGCATACGGTGTCGTCCCCGGTGCCGTCGTAGCGGTAGACGCGGTAGAAGACGTCGGCGCGCCACGGCCCTCCACTCGTCCACGTCAGCCGCCGACCAGCGCCCGCTTGCTCGACCCGGAGATCGACGCGAGTCGTCGACGGGCGTGAGGATGTTGCCCGTCCGCGAAGTCCCTGGACGACAGCCTGGGTCTGGAGGCGGCTCGAGCGGTGTCGACGCGGCGATCGCGACCGCCGGGAATCACGACCGTGACGACGGCGACGACCCCGATCCAGCGGAGCGAGACGCTCGAGCTCTCCGGGGGGCGTATCCGCTCGCCGAGACGGCGCGCGAGCGTCGGGACGAGCAGCGGGATCGACGCGAAGAGGAGGAGATATGCGGGCCAGGCCGGCATGAGCAGCCGCCAGAACGTGTTCGCCTGGATGTCCGCTCGTATCGAGAAGCCCTTCACGAGGATGAACGCGGCGAGCCAGCCCCCGAGCAGCGCCGCGATCGCACCGCGGCGCACGCGCAGCACGGCGACGAGTCCGGCGAACGGAGCCCACTGCACCAGCCGCGCGCTCCAGAAGAACTCGCGCAGCTGATCCATCTGCGTCCGCCAGTGCTCGAGGTCGAGGTCGAAGTAGCGGTCGAGGTTCAGGTCCGCGACGGGCGGGACCGAGCCCGCCGCCAAATGTGTCTGCCCGAGCGCGAACGCCGGGATCTCGCCGAGCCCGCGTACCTTCCAGAGCAGGAGGACGAGGAGCGCCGGCACGATCGCGGCTCCGCACGCGAGCCCCTCGCGCCAACGGCGCGCTACGACGTAGGCGAGAGCGACACCCGCCACGACGAGGAGGTTCGGAGGCTTGAGGGCGCCGGCGGCGCCGATCAGCAAGCCGGCCATGACCGCGTCCGGGACACGGCCGGGCGAGAGGGAGCGGACGACGAAGAGCACCCCCGCGAGGACGACCACCATCGACGGGAAGTCGGCCATCGCGGTCAGGCCGAGCGCCTGCGGGAGGAACTGCTCGCTCCAGCGCTCCTGGTAGCGGTCGACGAAGAGCGGGATCGCCACGAACGGCGCGATGACCCAGAGGAACGCGGTCCAGTACGCGAGGAGTCGTCCGCCGATCTGCGCAGCGATGCCGTACACGCAGAGCAGCGCGATCGGGCCGAGGACGAGCACCTGGACCGACGACGAGCGCGGGAAGCGCCTGCACGTACGTCGGTCCCGTCCCCCAGGTCAAGGGCGCCTGCGCGGCCGGCCAGAGGTAGCCGATCTCGGTCGGCGGCAGCTCCGCCTGTCCGAGAAGCCATCCGGTCGTCGTAATCCAGATCTGGTCACCGCCCTGGAACCAGACCCAGCCGTTGTGGTCGACGGACAGGGCGAGGACGAGCGTCAGCGCGATCTGCGCGCCGACGAGCGTCCCCACGACGACTCGCGGATGTGCGAGCAGGCGATCCACCGTGCGGCCGACCCCGTGGGCGACGGCGACGGAGCTAGCGGCGACCGACACCCGCGATCGCCGAGCGGTACCAGGCGACGGTCCGCTCGATCCCGTCGCGTAGCTGCGTGCGGGCCTCGAACCCGAAGAGCTCGCGGGCCCGGCGGCCGTCGACGCTGCGCCTCGGCTGGCCGTTCGGCTTCTCCGCGTCCCACGTGATGCGGCCCTCGTAGCCGGTGACGTCTGCGATCAGCTCGCGCGAGCTCCTTGATCGAGATCTCGCGGGCCGCGCCCAGGTTGACGGGCTCCGGGCCGTCGTAGCGCTCGGCGGCGAGCACGAGGCCCTCGACGCAGTCGTCGACGTACAGGAACTCCCGCGTCGGCGAGCCGTCGCCCCACAGCACGACCTCGTCCTCCGACTCGACCATCTTCCGGATGAGCGCGGGGATCACGTGCGACGTCTCGAGGTCGAAGTTGTCGCGCGGCCCGTAGAGGTTCGTCGGGAGCAGGAAGATCGCGTCGAGCCCGTACTGCTCGCGATACGCCTGCGCGCCGACGAGAACCGCCTTCTTCGCGACGCCGTAGGGGGCGTTCGTCTCCTCCGGATAGCCCTCCCAGAGGTCGTCCTCGCTGAACGGAACGGCGGCGAACTTCGGATACGCGCACACCGTGCCGACGATGACGAGCTTCGGAGTCTCGTGGAGCCGTGCCTGCTCGAGGACGTTCGCGCCCATCGCGAGGTTCGCGAACCAGTAGCGGCCCGGATTCGCGCGATTGGCGCCGATTCCCCCGACCTCGGCGGCGAGGTGGAACACGAGCTCGGCATCCGCATCGCCGAACATCCGGGCGGTGTCGTCCATCGCGGTGAGGTCGTAGTCGGCGCTGTGCGCGACGACGACGTCGTGGCCGTCGGCTTCGAGCCGTTCGACGAGGTGCGACCCGAGGAACCCTCCGCCGCCGGTGACCAACGCGCGCATCCGCGGAGCAGGCTACAAGCCGCTCGTGAAGTGATCGGCCACCCTGCGGTCCCGGACGCCGTTTAGGGTTGGCTCGTGGTCGGACGAGCCCCGCGAAGCCAGCAAGGCCGAGAGGTAGCCGGAGGCCGATGACTTCGAGGATGTCGGTCGCCGGCTCGCTCGCGATCGTCGTCCTGCTCGGCGTCGTCACCGTTCGAAACGCCCTGACGTACCCGTCGATCGGCGGCTACGACGCGCAGGAGTACATCACGTACGCACACGACCTCGTGACGCGCGGCATCCTCCCCGAGGGGACCGGCGTCTATCACACGCCTCCTGGATATCCGGCGGTCGCGGGCGCGGTGGTCGAGCTCGGCGAGAGGCGCTCGACCTCGACGATCCGGGTCATCCGGGTCAGCTCGTGAGCTGCGGTCGCCGTGACGGCCGCTGCCTGCTCGTTCTTCTCCTCGCACGGACGCTCTGGCCGGCGCGACCGGTCGTCTGGCTGGCTGCCACGGCCTTCTTCGCCTTCCTCCCGACAGTCGTGAAAGCGGGGGCGATGTTCCATCCCGAGCCGCTCGGGATGCTCCTGCCGGCGGGCGCGCTCCTCGTCCTCGCACACATGGTTCGCGCGCGCCGGTACTCCTGGTGGCTCGCGGTCTCGCTCGGGCTGCTCCTCGGCCTGGGCCAGCTCGTTCGCGCATGGTCGCTCTGGATGGCCGCGGTCACCGTCGTCGTCCTCGGCGTGGTGGCGGTGACCGATCGTGAGCTCCGTAGGCGGCGGCCTGGCGGCGACTCGCAGTCGTGATGGTGCTTGCGGCGCTCGTTCCCGCGCCGTGGTACGTGCACCAGGCGACGCGGTATTCGAATCCGGTCTTCAACCGCTCGCAGCCGGACACGTTCCTGCTCGCGCGCCGACCGCTCGCGTTCTACGTCGACGCACGGGTTCCCGGAAGTCGTGCGGCAGCCCGTGGTCGGGACGCGTTCAACGACCGCTTCTGGCCGGTGCTCTACGCCGAGACGTGGGGCGACTACTTCGGCATCTGGTCGTGGGGGCCCGGTCGAGGGGACCGAACGGATGCGATCGACGCGACGCTGGCCCGTCAGAGCGTGCTCGGGGTATCTGCCGACCGCTCTTGCGCTGGTCGGAGTCGTGGCGCTTCTCGGTCTCGCGGTGACACGCCCGCGCGAGGATGTGGCAAGGCTCGTCGTCGCGTTGCCTCCCGTTGCTGCCGTCGCCTCGATCCTCTTCCTCCGGTCGCCTATCCCTCGACCGACGGCGACACGATCAAGGGGACCTACGCGCTTGCGGCTGCACCGGCTCTCGCGCTCTGTTTCGGCTTCGCGGTCGACGTGCTTGTCACGACGTCGAGCCGTCGGCCTCGTCCTCGGCGTGTCGTCTCGTCGCCTCCGCACTCGCCGAGCTCCCGTTCCTGGTCTGGTGAGCACGCTCGGGACCGCAGACGGCCGCTGGGCCGAGCGACGATGGGTTGCGATCGGAGCCGCGGTCGTCGGCGCGGCGATCCTGGTGCAGGTGCTCGGCGGCCTCGGCCGTGCACTGAGCACCGACGAGCCGTCGCACCTCGAGATGGTGCGGACGTGCCTGACCGAGCGGAGCACTCCCTTCGAGCCCGTCGTCGGAGATCCGGTCGCTCTGAGTGCCCGGCGCGGTGCCCTGAGGACGACCGTCGATGGAAACGCGGTCACGGTTGCGCTGGGCGGCTCGGACAGCGACGCCGAGCGCGTCTACGACGCGTACACGGCCGTTGGCACCGGGGACGTGGCATCCCGGCTCGAGCGTCGACGCCGGGTCGTGCTCCTCTGGGACAGCCCAGCCTACGGCGGCACAGGACGCGACTTCATGGCGCTGTGCACGCTCGACGCGCAGGGCTGACTGGCGCCCTCAGCCGGGCAGGACTGGCGCGCCGGTCGGAAGCCAGTCGACGCGACCGATCCAGCGTTCGCGGTTGTCTGCGTACCAGCGGATGGTGTCGAGGACGCCTTGCTCCCACGAGACGCGCGGCTGCCATCCGGTCTCGGCGGTGAGCTTCTCGTGGCCGACCCGAAGTGCCATGACCTCGCTGCCTCCCGGTCGGTGCCGTGACGTGGTCGAGACGACCTCGCGATCGCCGGCCCAGAAGCCCTCGGCTTCGCCCA
>CAVWES010000037.1:0-17775 GCA_963754175.1 uncultured Gaiellaceae bacterium
CGACGACACGCGCCGCGTTGCAGACGCGCTCTTCCAGGCCTCGCTCGTGGCTCAACGCCAAGGGCGCTGGGTGCGGGCTCGAACGGACGCTGAGCGCTCGCGTGCGCTCTTCGAGGAGCTCGGAGACCGAGCCACGGCGGCTCGACTGTTGAACAACCTCGCCGGGCTCGATCACCTTCTTGGCGACGCGTCCGGTGCGATCGCCCTGCTCGAACGAGCCTTCGAGATCTTCGTCGACGAGGACCTTCCGGTCGATGCGGGCTACGTCTGCGCGTCGCTCGCGGAGATTCGGCTCGCCTGCGACGAGCCGAAGCCGGCGGAGGCACAGGCGCGCAAGGCGCTCGAGCTCCTCGGCGACCGCATCGACCATCTCCAGGAGGTCGGCACCGCGCAGCTGGCGCTCGGGCGCGCGCTGGCCGCCCAGGGCAGGCTGGACGACGCCGAAGCAGCGATCGCGGCCGCGGAGGCGACCTTCGAGCAGGCGCGCTCGGCCGGGCATCGCAGCTACGCGTGGGTGGCGCGAGGGGATCTCCAGAGCCGGCGCGGCAACGACCGCGAGGCGGCAGATCTCTACCGGCGAGCGGCGCGCGCGCTGCAGGATGCCGACGTCTAGCCGCGCGCGGGCATACCACGGTCTCCCGCCACGTCGGTGGAGGGAGACCGGTCGATCGTCTCGATTCGGCTGCCGCTAGCTGCCGTCGAACCAGCCCCCGCCGAGGCTGGCGAGGAGACCGGCGAACGCCGTCGCTGCGACAACGAGGTAGCGCGTATTCCCTTGGTGAACACAGTCGCACGTCCCTTCGGATGACTGGCTTGTCCTCGCAGTTGGCCCGGAGTACGGTTGGGATACCCCCCAACGGGGGATCCACCGGGCGCCGCCACGCCGCGTCGAGACGTCGACAGCTGGACGCGGGCTACGGGCTCGGGACACGTCGTCGCGCAGCGCTTCGCGTCGCCCGCGTCGTCCGAGGTATGTGCGGCTCAGGGTGTCACGCCGGCGCCTGCAGCGCCAGATGGCACTTGTGGACATGTTCGGCGCGATGCCTCGCAGCGACGTGCCCGCGGAGCGGGCGCCCGAGCGACTCAGCCGAACCCGCCGCCTCCGCCCCCGCCGCCTCCGCCACCACCGCCGGAGAAGCCGCCGCCGCCTCCGCCCGAGCCCGAGTTCGGCGGCGCGAGCGCGTCGCCGAACCCGGAGGCGAGGTCGCCGATCGACAGGCTGGAGGCGCCGGAGCCGAGGTCTCCCTGCGGTGAGATCCAGTAGATCGTGCTCGCCTCGTGCAGCGCCTCGGGCATGTGCAGCTGCGCGCCCTGGAGGACGCGTTCGGCGATCCCGAACGCGATCCCGTAGACGAGGTAGCGCTCCCAGAGCTCGAGCGTCGCCGGCGGTGCCTCCTGGAGTCGCGGGAAGTCGGCGAGGTAGCGGCGGAACGCCTCCCAGCGCTCGGCCTCCTCCTGGCCCGCGCGCGTCCGCCGTCGCCACATGCGGCGGTTGAAGACGAGCGTGCCGAGGCAGAGCGCCGCGTTGACGATCAGGCAGACGCCGATGCCGACGAGGAGGACATCGGAGTAGCGCGGGTACACGGGGCGCCACTGGCGAACGGCGAGAAAGACGAGCACCCCTCCCGCGAGCGCGAACAGGACCACGGCGACGACGAGCGGCACGGCTCCCTGCGACCGGAACCACGAGCGGCGGTCGGCCTCGGCCGCCACGTCGTTCTTGAAGGACGTGAAGCGGCCGTGCATCGACTCGCGCTCGTCCTCGATCTGGTCGCGGAAGCGGGAGAGCCGCTCGCTGCCGCCGTCGAGCACGCCGTCGACGACGTCCGCGACGTCGCGCTCCCACGAGCGGAGCTCGCGGTCCTCGCCTGCGGACACCTCGAGGTCGGAGATCGTCTGGTGTCGCAGGCCGCCCCAGATCGGGCGCTCGGTCGTCGTCGGCACCGCCTTGTAGACCCCGCGCCGGATCAGGTCGAAGAGCGTCGCCGTGAACTCGTACGAGCCGGCCTCGCCGCCTTGCCGGAGCAACGTCGGGACGAGAGCAGGCTCCGTCGTCGGTGGGCGGCTCCTGCTCGTACTCGCGGTCGTAGCCGGTGCGGCGCTCGCGGCCGAGGAACCAGAACACACCTGCGATCACGAGGAGCGCGGGGATGGTCGCGAGGCCGAGCACGACGAGGCCGGTCCGGATCGGATGCGCCTTCAGCGCGTCGATGCGATCGTGGTCGGTCTGGTAGCGCTCTGCGTCAGCGAGCTCCTCCTGCACGATCCGGTCGAATGCGTCACCGCGCTCCACGCGCATTCCGGACGTCGACGTGAACGCCGTCCGCGGTATGAGCGTGCGCAGCTCGACGAACTGGTGCGCAGGGACGTCGACCGCTCGCAAGGTGGCTCGCGTCCCGACGAGCTCCACGTCACCGCGCACCCACACGGGCTTGCCCCACGCGCGCAGGATCTTCCCCGGGGACGTCTCGATCCCGACCAGCCGCGAGAGGCGCGCGTCCCACTGGTCGCCCCAGACCTTGAGGTTGACGTCGACCACGTCGTCGTAGGCGACCGCGACCCCGCGCAGGGTGTACGAGACCGTGAACGCGCGCGTCTGGTCGACCGCGTTGAAATACCAGACGATCCGCATCGTGTCGCCGCGGCGCTCGACGCCGAACGTTCCGGGGCTCCCCGGCTCGAGGCTCGTCTGGTTGCCCTGCCGGAACGCGACGCCGCGTTCGGCGACGGACGGGTTCACGAGCGACTCGCCTTCCCGGAGTGGGATGTCGCGGTACCCGAAGTGGAAGTCGCCGGAGAAGGCCACCTCGAGCCGCTCGCTCACTCCGAGCGAGCCGTCCGTCTGGACGTCGACGGCGACGTCGGCCTGAAGGAGCGAGAAGCTGTCTGCGCGCGCGGCCCCCGGCAGCGCGAGCGCGGCGCCGAGGGAGAGCGCGAGAGCTCCGACGAGAAAGCGCAGACGACGCGGCCGAGATGTCCGGTCGCGAGCCCTCAAAACGCGACCTTCGGTGCCTCCCGTTGTGCCTCGTCCTCGACCTCGAAGAACTCGCGGGTCGTGAACCCGAAGGGCCCGGCCAGGACGGCGCCGGGGAACGTCTGGATCGCGTTGTGGTAGGTCAGCACGGTGTCGTTGTAGACCTGGCGGCTGACGGCAACCTTGTTCTCGGTCTCGGCGAGCTGGGCCTGGAGCTGTTGGAAGTTCTCGGTGGCCCTGAGCTCCGGGTATGCCTCGGCGACGGCGAAGAGCCGTCCCAGCGCCTGGCTCAGGATTCCCTCGGCCTGCGCGGCCTCGGCCGGGCCCTGCGCGTTCTGGGCAGCGGTACGCGCCTGCGTGACGGCCTCGAAGGTCTCGCGCTCGTGGGCGGCATACCCCTTGACGCTCTCGACAAGGTTGGGGATGAGGTCCCAGCGGCGCTTGAGCTGAACCTCGATCTGCGCCCAGGCGTTGTCGACGCGGTTCCGCAGCCGGACGAGCCGGTTGTAGAGCGCGACGAGCACCAGCGCGACGACGACGATCAGCCCGAGGATGACGAGGAGCCAGATCACGGCGCGACGGACTCTACCGCGGTCGCGCGGGCGACGAAGATCATGTCCTCCTCGCCGTCGTGCGAGTCGCCGGTCGAACCACCCGTAGACGGCCTCGACGGCGAAGCCGGCAGCTTCGAGGAGCCGAAGCCACTCGGGGACCGAGAGCCAGTGCAGGCCGAACGACGTCAGCGCCCCGTCCGAGCGAACCGAAAGCGTGAGCGTCCGCGCGTCCTCGTCCCAGTCGGCGCGCTCGAAGATCCCCGGCTCGCGCTCGAGCCAGCGGCCGTTCGTCTCGTCGATGTCCTCGCGGCTCGGAGAGAAGACGTCGAAGACGAAGCGGCCTTCACGCTCGAGCAGGCCGCGTGCGGCGCGGAGGGCGCGCAGCTTCTCGTCCTCGTTCTCCATGTGCAGCAGCGAGCGGAACGGGCAGATGACGAGCGGCACGCGCTCGTCCACGGGCGGCTCGCGGAGGTCTCCCAGGCGGAGGTCGACGCGCTGCGGGACGCCGGCCTCCTCCGCTGCTTCCCGCGCGAGTGCCAGCATGCCGGGCGAGGAGTCGACGCCGATCACGTCGACACCCGCGCGCGCGATCGGCACCGCGATGCGGCCCGTTCCGACGGCCAGCTCCACGACCGGGCCGCCGGACGCGAGCGCCTCCTCGACGTAGAAGGAGACGTCCTCGGTCACCGAGCGGCTCCACGGGTCGTAGAACGCGGCGATCTCGTCGTACAGCGCCATCAGCTCGAGACGTCCATGTCACGCCCGCTCACGGCGCCAAGGTACAAGGTGCAACGTGCGGTGCAGGCGCGGTCGAAGCGCCGTCGAGCCGTTCGGTAACCTCGGCGCTCCCGTGGACGCCCAGGCACTCGAGAACGCAGCCCTCGCAGCTGTCGAGGCGGCCACGTCGGCTGACGAGATCGAGCATGTCCGCGTCGAGTACCTCGGCCGGAAGAGCGAGCTCAAGCTCGCGCTGCGCGAGGTGCGCGACCGCGAGACGGGGATGGCGCTGAACGCGCTCCGGGAGCGGCTCGAGGCAGCGATCGACACGCGCGAGGCGGAGCTGTCGCGGACTGAGCTCGACCGGCGCCTGACGGAGGAGCGCATCGACGTCACGATGCCCGGCACGCCGATCCGGCGCGGGCATCTCCACCTGATCACGCAGATCCGTCGCGAGGTCGAGGACATCTTCCTCGGCCTCGGGTACTCGGTCGTGGACGGCCGCGAGGTCGAGACGACGCACTACAACTTCGACGGGCTCAACTTCCCGCCCGGCCATCCGACGCGGTCGCCGCTCCAGACGCTGTTCCTCGACGACGAGACGGTGCTCCGGACGGAGACCTCGCCCTCGCAGATCCGAACGATGGAGGCGCAGGAGCCACCGGTCTACATCGTCTCGCTCGGCCGCGTCTACCGCCGCGACACCCCGGATGCGACACACACGCCGACGTTCCATCAGGTCGAGGGGCTCGCGGTCGACGAAGGCATCACGCTCGGCGACCTCGAGGGCACGCTCGACTACCTCCTGAAGGCCCTGTTCGGCGAGAGCAGACGGAGCCGGTTCGTCACGCACCACTTCCCGTTCACCGAGCCGTCGGTCGAGGCCCTCGTCTCGTGCCACATCTGCGACGGCTCGGGCTGCCCCGTGTGTCGCCACTCCGGCTGGATCGAGGTCGGGGGCTCGGGGATGGTCGACCCGAACCTGTTCGAGTTCGTCGGCTACGACCCGGAGCGCTACACGGGCTTCGCGTTCGGCTGGGGCCTCGAGCGAATCGCCGTCCTGCGCCACGGGATCCCGGACCTCCGCGAGCTCTGGCGCAACGACCCGCGACTGCTCGGGCAGTTCTGATGCGGGCACCGCTGTCCTGGCTCCGCGAGTACGTCACGGTCGAACGCGACGACGGATGAGATCGCCGAGCGGCTTGTTCACGTCGGCGCTGCAGGTGGACGAGATATTCGACGTCGGCGTTCCGGACGTCGACGGCAACCTCGGCAGGTTCCTGGTGGGCCGCGTGCTCGCCGTCGACGCGCACCCGAACGCCGACCGGCTCCGCGTCTGCCAGGTCGACGTGGGAGAGGGCGACGCCCGCCAGATCGTCTGCGGCGCCTGGAACTTCGAGGCCGGCGCGACCGTCGCGGTCGCGCTGCCCGGTGCGTTCCTCCCGATCTTCGACCAGCCGCTCGACGAGCGCGAGCTTCGAGGCCAGGCCTCGCGCGGGATGATCCTGGCCGAGGACGAGGTCGGGCTCGGGGACGACCACGCGGGGATCATGGTGCTGCCCGAGGATCTCGAGCCCGGCGCGCCTCTCGTCGACGTGCTCCCGATCCGCGACCAGGTGCTCGACGTGACGCCGACCGTCAATCGCGTCGACCTGCTCTCGATGGTCGGCATCGCGCGCGAGATCGCTGCGCTCCTCGGCGGCGAGCTCCATCCGCCGGAGCCCCTCGACCCCGAGATCGTCGACGGCGAGGACGTCGACGTCACCGTCGAGGACTTCGACGGCTGCCCGCGCTACATCGGCCGCGTGTTCCGGGACGTCGTGATCGGCCCGTCGCCGCAGTGGCTGCGGTCGCGTCTCTTCCTCGCCGACATGCGCTCGATCTCGAACGTCGTCGACGTCACGAACTACGTCATGCACGTCTGGGGCAGCCCGCTCCATGCGTTCGACCGCACGAAGCTCGCGAACGGCCGCATCGTCGTCCGTCGCGCACGCTCCGGCGAGGAGCTCCGCACGCTCGACGGGACGCTTCGCCGCCTCGACGCGGACGACCTGCTCATCACCGACGGCGAGCGCGCCGTCGCGCTCGCGGCGATCATGGGCGGCGAGGACAGCGAGGTCACGGAGGACACGCGCGAGGTGCTGCTCGAGGCGGCGAACTTCGAGCCGCTCGGGATCCTGCGCACGTCCGAGCGGCTCGCCCTCCGCACCGCCGGGTCGAACCGGTGGGAGAAGGGCGTCGACCCGTACCTCGCCGAGAACGCAGCGGTGCTTGCGAGCCGTCTGCTCGTCGACCTCGCCGGAGCGCGGATGACCGGGCACGTCGACGTCCAGCAGGGGCTCCCGGAGCAGCCCGTCGTCCACTTCCGTCCCGAGCGCGCGTCGCGCCTCATCGGCCTCGACGTTCCCCACGACGAGCAGCGAGCGAAGTTGCAGGGGTTCGGGTTCGAGGTCTCGGACGACTGGGACGTGACGGTCCCGACCTGGCGCGCGCGCGACGTGACCCGCGAGGTCGACCTGATCGAGGAGATCGCCCGGCCGCTCCTCGACCGCATCCCCCACACGTTGCCGCTCAGGCGCCACGTCCACGGCCGGCTCACGAAGGAGCAACGCCTGCGGCGGGTCGTCGAGGACGCGCTCGTGGGCGCCGGCCTGTCGGAGGCGTACACGTGGAGCCTCGTCGCCGAGGATCCGAGCCGCGACGCCATTCGGCTGCCGAATCCGATGACGTCGGACCAGGCGATCCTCCGGACGACGATCGTGCCCGGCCTGATCGAGGCGGCGCGCACGGGCGTCGATGCCGGCGCGGAGCACGTCGCGCTGTTCGAGATCGCCCGCGTCTATCTCCCCTCCGGCGAACAGCTCCCGATCGAGCACTGGCACGTCGCTGGCGTCGTCCAGGGGGAGTACGGGGTCGTGAAAGGGGTGCTCGAGACGCTGTACGCCGCGCTCGGTCTCGAGCTCCGGGTCGAACGCGGCTCGCATCCGCTACTGCATCCGGGCAAGGCGGCCAAAGCGGAGGCGGGATGGCTCGGCGAGCTCCACCCGGCTCTGCTCGACGGCACCTGGGGAGCGTTCGAGCTCGATCTCGAGACGCTCGTCGACGCGGTGTCGGAGCGCGTCGTCTACGAGGACGTCGTCACGTATCCGGCGACCCTTCAGGACATCGCCGTCGCGGTGGACGAGGAGGTCGAGGTGGGCGCGCTCGTGGACGCCGCACGCGAGGCGGCCGGCGAGCTCCTGCGCGAGGCGCGTGTCTTCGACGTCTATCGCGGCGACCAGGTTGGCGCGGGACGCAAGTCGGTCGCGATCCACCTCGCGTTCCAGTCGCCGGAGCGCACGCTCACCGAGGAGGAGGCGACGGCAGCGCGCGAGCGCATCGTCGCTGCCCTCGCCGAGCGCTTCGGGGCAGAGCTACGCGCATAGGAAATCCGATCTCCGCCGACCTCGCGTTTAGCCTCCGCGGCTCAGACGGAGCGCCCGGCGAGGCGCCAGATCGGGCCCTGCGTGGCGGCGTTCTCGGTGTCGGAAAGGACCTGCAGGATGGTTACGCGCCCCGTGATCCCCTCTGCGTCCATGCGCTCGAAGCACCGGCGCGCCATTCCGGGCGACACGCCGTAGCCCTGCTTTCCGGAGCACCGGAAGCGGAGCGCGTTCGCATCGACCACGCGCGTCGGATTCATGGGTGCACCGAGCAGCGCGGCGCGCGGAAGGTGGTCGCTCGAATCGAGCTCGAGCTCGCACAGAAGATCGCTCCAATCGGGCGGGAGCTCGGAGAGAGCCTCGTCCCAGCTCTCGACGAGCGACGTCGTCGATGGCAGAGCCGGAGCGGGAGAGTCGGCGTGCGCGTCTGCGACGACCCCGAGGAGTGCGAGCGTTCCCCAGATCCGCCTCTGGTCGAGCCGCCGGAAGAGGTTTCTGGCGCGCTCCGGGCCTCCGTCCGACCGCGCGACATGGAGTCGCAGCTCGCCACCGACACGGCCCGGTTGCAGCGGTCCGAGGATCGCCGCAGCTTCCGCGACAGGTCCCTCGGGCGTGAAGGAGAGCTGCGTCTCGACCCAGTCGGGTGGGAGGCTCTCCTCGATCTGTGCCCACTGGTCGGCAGCTCGCATCGGCGGATCAGCATAATTGCCGCTCGATGACGACCGTCGAAGAGCGAGCCGGGTCCGGGGGGCGAGGCGTCTCCGAAGAAGTGCTGCGCGGCTTCTTCCGCGAGATGCTCCTCATCCGCCGCTTCGAGGAGAAGGTGGAGGATCGCTTCCGGGCGGGCGAGCTGCCCGGGTTCCTGCACGTCGCGATCGGGCAGGAGGCGACAGCGACCGGCGTCTGCGCGGCTCTCACGCGCGAGGACGTCATCGCGTCGACCCACCGCGCGCACGGCCATGCGATCGCGAAGGGCACGCCCGTGGAGCGGATCATGGCCGAGCTGTACGGGAAGGTCGAAGGGTGCAGCGGTGGCTACGGGGGCTCGATGCACCTCTACGACATCGCGGTCGGCAACCTTGGCGCGAACGCTGTCGTGGGGGGTGGGCTTCCGGGAATCGTCGGCGCAGCGCTCGCCTTCCAGATGCGCGGCGAGAAGCGTGTCGCCGTCGCTTTCTTCGGTGACGGCGCGACGAACACGGGAACGTTCCACGAGTCGCTGAACCTCGGGCAACTCTGGAAGGTGCCCGCGATCTTCGTACTCGAGAACAACGGCTGGGCGGAGTCGACGCCGGCGAGCCAGCAGCTTCCGCTTCCCGTCGACGAGCTCGGCAAGCGCGCGGCGGCGTTCGGCATGAAGCTCATCGAGGCGGACGGACAGGACGTCGAGGCGGTCTACCTCGCGACGCTCGCAGCTCGCGAGTACGCGCTGGCGGGCAAGGGCCCGGTCTTCCTGCACCTCCGCACGCACCGGTTGACGGGACACTTCGTCGGCGACCCGCAGGTGTACCGCGACAAGGAAGCCCTCAAGGAGGAACGCGAGTCGAAGGACCCGATCCGGCTGCTCGGCGCCCGGCTGGAGATCGTCGACGACGAGTTCGCGGCGCTCGACGCCGAGGTCATCGCGGAGGTCGAGGCGGCCGTCGAGTTCGCGAAGGCCGGTACCGACCCGGCTCCCGAGGACGCGCTCAAGTACGTCTATGCCTGAGCTGACCTATCGCGAGGCGGTACGCGACGCGCTCGGCAAGGCGCTTCGCGAGGACGAGAGCGTCTTCATCATGGGTGAGGACATCGCCGAGATGGGCGGCTCGATGGCGGTGACCCAGGGTCTGCTCGACGAGTTCGGTCCCGGGCGGGTGCGCAACACGCCGATCTCGGAGATGGCGATCGTCGGCAGCGGCATCGGCGCAGCGATCCAGGGCATGCGCCCGATCGTCGAGATCATGTACGAGGACTTCCTGACGATCTCGATGGAGCAGCTCGTCAACCAGGCTGCGAAGCACCGGACGATGTCGGGCGGACAGGTGAAGGTGCCGCTCACGATCCGGACGCAGGGCGGGGCGGGCTGGTCTCCGGGAGCGCAGCACGCGCAGCAGCTCGAGGCCTGGTTCGTCCATGTGCCCGGCCTCAAGGTCGTCTTCGCGTCGACGCCCGAGGACGTCCGCGGGCTCCTCTGGTCCGCGATCTACGACGACAACCCCACCGTCTTCTTCGAGCACCGCACGCTCTACCCGATCAAGGGCGAGGTGCCGGACGAGCTCGAGCCGATCCCGCTCGGCAAGGCGCGAATCCACCGCGAGGGAGAGGACGTCACGGTCGTCGCCACCGGGCGCCTCGTCCACGAGGCGCTGATCGCTGCGGAGGAGGCCGAGAAGGAGGGGATCTCCGTCGAGGTCGTCGATCCGCGCACGCTGCTCCCGCTCGACGAGGAGGCCATCGTCGGCTCCGTGCGCAAGACGACACGCTGCGTGACTGCGCACGAGGCGGTGACCCGCGGCGGGTTCGGGGCGGAGCTCGCGGCCGTCATCCAGCACGGCGCCTTCGACTGGCTGGACGCGCCGATCGAGCGCGTCGGCGCGGCGTTCGCTCCGCTCGCGTTCGCTCCGAGCATGGAGCAGTGGGCGGTGCCGCATGCCGACGACGTTCTCGATGCGATTCGCCGGACGGTGGCGCGCTCGTAGCCATGGCGACCGAGGTCAAGCTCCCGCGCCTGGGCCAGGGCATGGAGTCGGGGACGATCGTCCGCTGGCTCAAGACCGAGGGCGACGCGGTCGCGAAGGGCGAGCCGCTCTACGAGCTCGACACGGACAAGGTCACGCAGGAGGTCGAGGCGGAGTCCGACGGCGTCCTCCTGAAGATCGTCGTCGCCGACGGCGAGGTCGACGTCGGCACGACCGTCGCGATCATCGGGGCGCAGGACGAGGACGTCGCGACGCTCCTCGCGGACGCGCAGGGCGAGAACGGCGGCGCCCCGGCGGCGCCCGCGCCCGAGCAGGACGGCGCGACGGCCCCAGAGGACACGGCGTCACAAGGGTCCGAGAGCGTCGAGGAGGCTCCCGCCTCTGCCGAGCCTGCGCCTGCCCCGGCCGCTCCTGCGGCTTCTCGCGCGGCCGGCGAGCACGTGAAGGCGAGCCCACTCGCGCGCCGCATCGCGCGCGAGCGAGGAGTCGATCTCGCGCAGCTCGCCGGGACCGGTCCCGAGGGGCGAGTGATCGCCGAGGACGTCGAGAAGGCGGCCGTCGGGCCTGTTGCGGGGAGCGCACCCGCTCCGGTCGGCGACGTCGAGGTGGTCGAGCTCACCTCGACGCGCCGCACGATCGCGCGGCGCCTCACCGAAGCGTGGCAGGCGCCGGTGTTCCAGCTCACCGTCACGGCGGACGCGACCGAGCTCGTCGCGACGCGCGAGCGCATGGTGGAGCTTCTGCGGGAGGGCGAGACGAAGCCGACGGTCTCCGACGTGCTGACACGACTCGTGGCGTCGGCGCTCGTGCGCCATCGCCCGGTCAACGCGAACTTCGTGGACGGAAAGCTCCATCGCTTCACCGCGGCCAACATCGGTCTCGCCGTGGCGGCACCGAGTGGGCTCGTCGTCCCGGTCATCCGCGACGCCGATCGGAAGTCGGTGCAGCAGATCGCCGCCGATCGTGCGGACGTCGTGTCTCGCGCTCGCGCCGGGAAGCTCCAGCTCGCCGACCTCGAGGGCGGGACGTTCACGATCTCGAACCTCGGGATGTACGGCATCGAGCAGTTCGTCGCCGTGCTCAACCCGCCGCAGGTGGCGATCCTCGCGGTCGGCTCCATCGAGGAGCGGCCGACGGCGATCGACGGCGAGTTCGCAATCGTCCCGACGCTGACGATGACGCTCACCTGCGACCACCGCGCGATCGACGGCTCCGAGGGCGCCGAGTTCCTTCGCGACGTCAAGGCGTTCGTCGAGTCGCCGTCGCTGGCGCTCTAGAGTCCGTCCATGGTCATCCGGCGGGGCGGTCGGCAGGACGTCAGGTTCCTCCGCGACATGCTCCACCATGCCTACTACTGGCGCGAGCGCCAGCCGGGCGACGGGCCGGGTCCGGCGGCGCGGTACGTCAAGGGCTGGGGGAGACCGGGCGACACCGTTCTCATCGCCGTCGACGACGCGTTCCCGGTCGGTGCCGCGTGGTATCGCCTCTTCCGCCGCGACCAGCCGGGATACGGGTTCGTCGACGAGGAGACGCCGGAGCTCGCGATCGCCGTCGTGCCGAGCCGGCGTGGACGCGGGATCGGCGAGGCGCTCCTCGAGGCCCTGTGCGAGCGCGCCCGCGCCGACGGCTACCACGCGCTGAGTCTCAGCGCGGCGCGCGACAACGATGCACTCGTCTCGTTCTACGAGGAGCACGGATTCACGGTCGTCGACGGTGGCGACGAGCAGAGCGTGACGATGCGTCGGCAGCTGTAGACGCCTCGCTAGGATCGGCCGCATGGAATTCGACGTTGCCGTCCTGGGTGGCGGCCCTGCGGGCTACACGGCGGCGATCCGGGCGGCGCAGCTGGGCGCGCGCGTCGCATGCGTCGAGCGGGAGGCGGAGCTCGGCGGCACCTGTCTCCGCGTCGGCTGCATCCCGACGAAGGCCTGGGTCTCGACCGCGCACGCACTCCACGCGGCGCGCGAGATCGACCCGAAGCTCGGCGTCGTCACGGGAGAGCCCGCGCTCGACTTCGCGCAGGCGAACGAGTGGAAGGCGGCGGTCGTCAAGCAGATGACCGGCGGCGTCGCGTCCCTCTTCAAGGCGAACAACGTGACGTGGTTCCAGGGAAGCGGCCGCTTCGAAGACGCGCGGTCGATCACCTTCGACAAGGGCGACATCGGCATCAGCTTCGCGCAGTGCGATCGTCGCGACGGGCTCGTACCCGATCGCGCCGCCGATCCCGGGACTCGAGTCGCCGCGCTGCGTCGACTCGACGGGCCTGCTGGAGCAGACCGAGGTCCCGAAGCGGCTCGTCGTGCTCGGCGGCGGGATCATCGGCTGCGAGTTCGCATCGATCTTCGAGCGCTTCGGCACCGAGGTGACGATGATCGAGATGCTCGACACGCTGATTCCGCAGGAGGACTCGGACGCGACGAGCGAGCTCCGCAAGACGTTCGCACGCCGCGGGATCGTCGTCCATCTCGGAAAGCAGTGCACGAAGGTCGAGGACACGGGCGCCGGGCTGACCGTCCACTTCGGCGAGGGGGAGACGGTCGAGTGCGACCTCATGCTCGTCTCGGTCGGGCGGGTGCCGCTCGTCGACGGCATCGGCCTCGAGGCAGCGGGCGTGACCTTCGATCCCCGCGCCGGGATCGGGACCGATGACCACCGGCGGACCTCCGTCGCGCACATCTACGCCGCGGGCGACGTCGCCGGCTACTGGCAGCTCGCGCACACCGGCTTTCGCGAAGGTGAGGTCGCCGCCGAGAACGCGACCGGCCACGAGGCCGAGATGCGCGAGGGCGCCGCCGTTCCGAGGCCGATCTACACCGATCCGGAGATCGCCGGCGTCGGGCTCACCGAGGCGCAGGCGGTCGAGCTCTACGGCGCCGAGAAGATCGCGGTCGGCAGGTTCCCGTGGGTCGCCAACGCCCGCGCAGTCATGACGGGTGAGACCGGGGGCTGGGTCAAGTCGATCCACGAGACGACGTACGGCGAGCTCGTCGGCGTCGTCATCGTCGGCCCGCACGCGACGGACCTGATCGAGGCTGCAGTCGTGGCGCTCGACGCGGAGGCGACGGTCGAGACGGTCGCCGACGGGATGGCGCCGCACCCGACGCTCTCGGAGGGGCTCAAGGAAGCGGGCCTCGTCGCCCTCGGCCGGCCGATTCACCTGCCGCCGCGGCGCAGGTAGGAACCGCGTCCGCTACCGTGCCCGAGATGAAGATCTACACGAGAAGGAACGCCGCCGTCGGCTACCTGACGCTGAAGGCGCTGCAGCGGTCGATCGACAAGAAGCGCGGTCGCCGCCGGAGCGGCTTCAAGGTCGCCGCGTATGTCGGCCTCGGGCTCGTCTCCGCCGGGATTCTCGCCGCGGCGCTCGCCATCGCGCTGAAGCGACGGGCGGGAGAGGTTGCGGAGGAAGCAAGCTTCGACGGCGACAACGAGATCGTCGGCGAGTACGTCACCGCTCCGGAACCAGCTCCCGCGACGTGAGCCAGGGCCGCGCCGGCGGCGACCGGTCGTTCGTCCGCCCCGCGCTCGACGGGCTCGTTCCGTACGAGCCCGGCAAGCCGGTGGAGGAGGTTCAGCGCGAGCTCGGGCTCGACCGCGTCGTCAAGCTCGCGTCGAACGAGGGGCCGTACGGACCGTTTCCGGCCGCGCAGGAAGCCATTGCCCGGGCGGCGCTCGAGCTGAACCGCTACCCGGACGGCGGCGCGTGGCGACTTCGAAGCGTCCTCGCCGAGAAGCACGGCGTGCGCTTCGAGGAGGTGACCGTGTGCGCCGGTGCCGACGCTGTCGTCGGCAACGTCTGCCTGGCACCCGTCGACCCGGGGGACGAGGTCGTGACGGGCTGGCCCTCGTTCGCGAGCTACGTCATCGACCCGCTGAAGCTCGGCGGCGTTCCCGTACGCGTCCCGCTCGAGGACGAGCGCATCGACCTCGACGCGATCCTCGCTGCGATCACGGAGCGCACCAAGCTCGTGTTCATCGCAGCACCGAACAACCCGACCGGCACGACGAACGACCGCGCGGAGCTCGACGCGTACTTCGAGCGGGTGCCGCCGCACGTCCTCACGGTGCTCGACCAGGCGTACTTCGAGTACGTGGACGACTCGTCGTACCCCGACGGCGTCGCCGAGTACCTCGCTGCGCGGGCACCGCGTCCTCGTGCTGCGCACGTTCTCGAAGATCTTCGGCCTCGCCGGGTTGCGGGTCGGGTACGGCATCGGGCCTGCGGACGTGATCAGCGGCGATCGGCAAGGTACGGCGCGCATTCGACGTGACGTCGGTCGGCCAGGAGGCCGCCCTCGCGAGCATCCACGAGGAGGCCGAGATCGCTCGACGCCGTGCTGCGAACAAGGAGGCGATGGCTCTGCTCCACGACGTGCTCCGGGAGCACGCCCTCGAGCCGGCCGGCCCGGCCGTCGCGAACTTCTTCTTCGTCCGCGTCGGCGACGCCGAGGGGCTCAACGAGGAGCTCCTGCGACGAGGCGTGATCGTCCGTCCGATGGGCTCGTTCGGCGCGGCGGATGCGCTCCGCATCACGGCCGGCACGCCCGAGGAGGTCGCGTTCCTCGGCGAGGCGCTCGCAGCGCTCGACACACCCGTCGGCACATCGCCTCGATGACGGTCGCGTTAAGCAATCGCGCAGCTTCGTAGGGATCGAGGGGGCACGGACCGAACCACGGCCTGTCGCTGAGCTATCCTCCGGCGGCGGGCGCCGGCGAGGCGCTCGTCGTCGTAACCGGACTCTTCATGCGGACCACCCTGAAACGAGGACTGGGGCGCGGAGCCGCTCCGAACGGAAACGGGAAGGCGGTATTTCCGCCCGGCTCGACCTCCCCCGTGACGTTCTACCGGCAGCCGGAGCGCTCGCCCCGCTCGCGCACCGCGCTGATCGGGCGCATCGCGATGTGGCTCGGGATCGCGTGCCTCGTCGTCGCGACCGGGACCGCTGGCGGCGCGTATCTCTACTTCCACGAGTCCGTCGCCGCGGTCGCGGCAAAGACGCCCGAGGTGCGCAAGGCGGCGCGCCAGCTCGACGTCGCGCTCCCGGGTCAGCCCGCCGTCGCGCTCGTCATCGGCTACGACGCGCGCAAGGGAGAGGGCACCAGCGGTCGCTCCGACACGCTCATGCTCGTGCGGGCCGACCCAGCGACCGACTCGATCGCGTTGCTCTCGTTCCCACGCGACATGAGCGTCGAGATCCGGTGCCCGGGCAGGACGCCGTTCACGGACAAGATCAACGCGGCGTACGCCACCTGCGGGCCGCAGGGCTCGCTCCAGACCGTGAGGGCCTTGACGGGTGTTCAGATCAACTACCTCATCACGGTGAACTTCCGCGGCTTCCGGCAGATCGTCGACCGCCTCGGCGGCGCGTGGATCGACGTCGACCGGCGCTACTTCAACGACCGCGGTGGGCCGGGCGGGTACGCGCGGATCAACCTCTTCCCCGGCTACCAGCGGCTGGACGGACGCAAGACGCTCGACTACGTTCGCTACCGGCACACCGACTCCGACCTCTACCGCGTCGCGCGGCAGCAGCAGTTCGTGAAGGCGTTCAAGGGTCAGATCCAGGAAAGCTTCGCGCCGACTGCGCTCCCGAAGGTCGTCAACGCGGTCACGCACAACGTCGAGGTCGCGCAGGGTGGGGGCGTCGACGTCGACGGCCGCACCGTCCTCTCGTACGCGCTCTTCGCCTACGGGCTCCCGCGGGGGAGAGTGTTCCAGACACGCATCGAGGGGCTCGAGGGGGTCTACGACCTCACCACCGATTCCTCGAACGTCACGCGGGCGGTCACGACCTTCACGCATCCCGACGTCGAGTCCTCGGAGAACGCGACGGCCGTCGCGCTCGGCGAGAAGGTCAAGCGCCGCGCGCCGGCTCCGAGCGCGACCACGATCACCGTGCTGAACGGCAACGGGGTCGACGGCTCCGCGTCGACCGCGGGCTACCTCCTCGGTCAGCGGGGATACCAGGTCCGGACGCCGCCGAACGGGCTCCCCGCGAATGCTCCCAACTGGAACTACTTCCGGACCGAGGTCAACTACGACGGGCGCAGACGTGGCGCGAAAGAGGCGGCGCAGAAGGTGGCGAACCTCTTCGGCTCCGCGGAGGTGAAGCGGCTGCCCGCGCAGATCTCGCAGCTCGCGAACGGCGCGATGCTCACGGTCGTCGTCGGCCAGACCTTCCACGGCAGCCTCGCCTCCGCTCCGATCGACCAGACGCCGAAGCGCGAGCGCCCGAACATCTCGTACGCGCCGAACGCGTCGATCGACCTGCTCCGCGAGCGCCGCGCGCGCGTGCCGTTCCCGCTCATGGTTCCGACGGTGATCGAGCGCAGCTCGTGGACGGACTCGACGATGCCCGCGCGCATGTACTGGATCGACCCGGGCGAGAAGCACAAGGCCGTGCGCCTCATCTACCACATGGGGTCGAACGAGTACTGGGGCGTCGAGATGACCGACTGGGACGACGCGCCCGTGCTCGCCGACAAGAGCCTCACGCGCCGCATCGGCGGTCGCGTCTACGACCTCTACTACAACGGCCCGAAGCTGCACATGGTCGTCCTGAACACCTCGAAGGCGAGGTACTGGGTGGTCAACACCCTGCTCGACCGGATCTCGAACGAGACGATGCTCGCGATCGCCAAGGGTCTCAAGCCGCTCGGCTCCGTGAAGAGGCGCTAGCCGGTGCGAGTCGCGGTCTTCGGCGCCGGGTACGTCGGCCTCGTCACCGGCGCGTGCTTCGCCGAGCTGGGACACGACGTCGTCGTTCGCGACGTCGTGGAGGCGAAGATCGCCGCATTGAAGCGGGGTGAGGTGCCGATCCACGAGGTCGGTCTCGAGGAGCTGCTCGAGCGCAACCGCGAACGGCTGACGTTCACGACCGACGTCGGCGAGGCGGTGGACGGCGCCGACATCGTGTACATCGCGGTCGGCACGCCGCCGCTGTACTCGGGCGACGCGGATCTGTCTGCGGTGTGGACCGTCGTCGACGAGCTCCCACGGGTCGAGCGACGAATCGTCGTCGCGATGAAGAGCACGGTGCCGGTGGGGACCGGTCGCGCAGTTCGTCACCGGCTCGACGATCGGGGCCTCACGAACGTCGGGTACGTCTCGAACCCGGAGTTCACCGCCGAAGGAACCGCGATCCAGGACTTCATGCACCCCGACCGCGTCGTCATCGGCGCGTTCGACGTCGCCGATGGCGACGTCGTCGCCAAGCTGCACGAGGGCATCGACGCCCCGGTCGTGCGCTGCGACGTTCCGTCCGCGGAGATGATCAAGCTCGCCGCGAATGCCGCACTCGTCACGAGGATCTCCTTCATCAACGAGATCGCCAACGTCTGCGAGGCGACGGGAGCGGACGTGACGACGGTCGCCGAGGGCATCGGGCTCGACAGGCGCATCGGACCGTCGTTCCTGCGCGCGGGGAT
>CAVWES010000038.1:0-23940 GCA_963754175.1 uncultured Gaiellaceae bacterium
GTGGCGCAGGATGTCGCGACGACGCGTACGACCCGCTCGTCGGCCGGTTTGAACGCCGGAACAGCCTCGAGGAGGTCGATCTTGTTCAGGACGACGAGCTGTGGCTTGACCTCGAGCCCGGCTCCGTAGGCGGCGAGCTCGTGGTCGATCGTGCGGAACCTCTCTTCGAGATCCGGCTCGGAGGCGTCGAGCACGTGGACGAGCAGCCGCGCGCGCTCGAGGTGCGCGAGGAACTGATGGCCGAGACCCGCGCCGTCGGCGGCGCCTTCGATGAGCCCGGGGACGTCGGCGACCGTGAGCTGCCGGTCCTCCGGCCCGTCGACCACGCCGAGGACAGGCTCGAGCGTCGTGAAGGGATAGTCGGCGACCTTCGGCTTCGCGTTCGAGAGGCGCCGGAGCAGCGACGACTTGCCTGCGTTGGGGAAGCCGGCGAGCGCCGCATCGACCACGAGCTTGAGCCGAAGCTCGAGCTCGAGCTCTTCTCCGGGAAGGCCGGTCTCCGCAAAGCGCGGCGTCTGACGTGTGGGAGTCGCGAACCGGGCGTTTCCTCGTCCACCCTGCCCGCCGCGCGCGACGACGACTCGCGCATCCCGCACGGCGAGGTCGGCGACGAGCCGGCCCTCGACATCGACGAGCTGCGTCCCGATGGGAACACGGAGCTCCGCAGACTCGCCATCGGCTCCGTGCTTCTTGCTCCCGCGCCCGTTGCCGCCGCGCGCGGCCTTGACCTGCCGGATGCGTCGGAACGCGGAAAGGTCGCGGAGCGTCGGATCCACGGCCACGACCACGTCTCCCCCGCGGCCACCGTCGCCGCCGTCAGGCCCGCCCTTCGGGACGTACTTCTCGCGGCGGAAGCTCAGCCCACCGTCGCCCCCGCGCCCGGCCTCGACCTGGATGTGTGCGCGGTCGTAGAACATGGCTCCCGGCGAGGCCGAGGGCGCCGCGCTACTCCGAAGCCGCGACCGAGATGAAGCGCTTCTCGCCGGAGCGACGGAACTCGACGGTGCCGTCGCGGAGCGCGAAGATCGTGTCGTCGCGCCCGAGCCCTGCTCCGGGGCCTGGGCGAAACTTCGTGCCGCGCTGGCGCACGATGATCATCCCCGTCTTGACGGGCTGCCCGGCGAAGATCTTGACCCCGAGTCGCTTCGCCTCGGAGTCGCGCCCGTTGCGCGAGGAGCCGAGACCTTTCTTGTGTGCCACTAGGACTCACCTCCCTGCTGCGCGCGCGCTGCCTCGAGTGCGGCGATGGCGCCCTTGCGTTTCCCGTGCTCCTGCTCGTAGGCAAGTGCGGCCTCGATCGCAGGCACGCCCCAGTCCGCAGACGCAGCCTTGATGTCCGCGATCGTCATGTCCGCGAAGCCGGCCGGCAGGCCGGATGGAGCGTCGGCAGGCGCCTTGTCGGCCTTCGCAGGCTTCGACGCCTGCGCTGCCTTCGGCGGCGACTCCGCCTTCGGCTTCGAGCTCGCGCGTGCTGGCTTGCCACCACCGATGGACTCGATCTGGATCTGCGTGAGCGACGCGCGGAAGCCCGTGTGGCGCCGGTAGCCGGTGCGCTTCTTGT
This sequence comes from uncultured Gaiellaceae bacterium, assembly GCA_963754175.1. Lineage (GTDB taxonomy): Bacteria > Actinomycetota > Thermoleophilia > Gaiellales > Gaiellaceae > GMQP-bins7. The sequence goes on from CAVWES010000038.1 coordinate 1,562, forward strand.
ACTTCCCGATCCGGATCTTCGGCCCCTTCGCATCGCCGAGGACCTTCGCGGTCACGGCGCCGTCGCCCGGCTCGAGCTGGGGAGCACCGTCTCCGCCGACGAGCAGGACGGTCGGCACGAACGTCGCGCCTTCGTCCTCGTGGAGCCGGTCGACGAGGAGCCGCTCGCCCTCGCGGACGCGGTACTGCTTTCCGGCAACCTTGATGATCGCGTAGGTCATGGCTACTTCGTGAGGTCGTGGCGAGCTGGCGGCCCGCAGGGACGCCGCATGATAGCGGCTAGACGCGGGAACGCGAGTCGAAGTCGTCGATCCACTCGGACATCGGAACGTACTCCGGAGGCTCGACGTCGTCCGCTCGAGCGCTCGACGCCGGCCTCGTCCGCGGGCGCAACCTCGTCCGTGCCCTCGGCGGCGGGCTTGCGGCGCTTCTTGCCGCCGCGCGACCCACGTCGCGAGCGCTTGCGCTTCGGCAATTCGTCCGCGCCGACCGCCCCGTCCGCGGCTGCCTCTTCTTGGCTCGGCCGCATCGGCGACTGTGTCTGTCGCCGGTTCGGGCACGACGACCGTCGCGGCGAGGTCGCTCGGCGGGACGTGGATCCTCGGCGCGGGACGGCCGTTGCTCTCGTCCGCCGGGACGTCGACGCCGTCGTCCGCCGAGGCAGCAGCGGTGGCGGCCGGCTTCTTGCGGCTCCGCCCCCCGCGCGTCCCTCGGCGCGTCCGCTTCTTCTTGGGCTGACCGTCAGCGTCGGCGACGACGACCTCGCCCGGCGCCAGCTCGGCCTCGTCTTCCTCGATCGCGGCGTCTGCGTCCTCGGGCTCGTCGGGCTCGTCGAGCTCGTCGGCCTCGACCGGCTCGACGTCCTTCTTGCTCCTCGACGCGCGCATGGGCTTCTCCGCCTCCGCCTCGAACGTGATCGGCGTCGGTGCGGCGACGGCGTCGTCGGCGAGGGTCGCGTAGGCAACGCCCTCGAGCGCGCGTCCGACGGTCACCTTCACCTTCTTGCCCACGAGCTTCGACGCATGTGCGACGACGACCTCGTAGCCGCCGTCGAGCTTGCCCACGCCGGTGGTCGGGTCGTGGAGGCCGAGCTCGACGAGCTTCAGCTCGATCGTCGCGCCCTCCTCGACCGGAGCGTCGGGTCGAACCGTCTCGAGCTTCCCTTGCGCGACGACCTCGAAGTGGTCGAGATGGACATGACCGTTTGCGGCGGCCGGCACGAGGTAGAAGCGGCGCCGAGATGCCGCCTCGACGGCCTCGAGTCGCGCTCCTCCGTCACCGACCAGGAGCGTCAGCACACGCGGATGCACGGCGACCTTGAACGCCTGGACCCGCGAGCCCTTCGCGATCGCGCGGAGCCTGCGCTCGATCTCGAGCGCGTGCGTCGCCTCCGACACGACGACGCCGTCCCCGTCGCAGACGGGACAGCGGTTCGTGAGGATCTCACGCGGCCCGTCCGTCACGTTCTGCCGCGTCATCTCGACGAGCCCGAGCGGTGAGATCTCGACCACGTACGTCTTCGTCCGGTCCCGTTCGAGCTCGCTGCGCAGCGCCTCCTCGACCGTCTCGCGGTTCTTGGGATTCGCCATGTCGATGAAGTCGATGACGATGATCCCGCCGATGTCGCGGAGTCGGAGCTGGCGCACGACCTCCTTCACGGCCTCGAGATTGTTCTTCACGATCGTGTCCTCGAGCCGGCCCTGTGCGCTCTTGCCGCGGGAGCCGACGAACCGTCCCGTGTTCACGTCGATGACCGTGAACGCCTCCGCGTAGTCGAAGACCAGGTAGCCGCCGGACGGGAGGTCGACCCGGCGATCGAGTGTCGAGCGGATCTCGGCGTCGACGCCGGATGCCTCGAAGAGCGGCGCCTTCTCGCGGTAGCGGTGGACGCGCTCGACCATGTGGGGCGAGGTCTTCTTGAGGTAGCTCACGATCCGCCGATGCGTGCGATCGTCGTCGATCTGCGCGCCGACGAAGTCGCCGGCGAAGAGATCACGCACGATGCGGAGCGGAAGCTCGGCCTCCTCGTAGACGAGCATCGGCGCGGTGGCGCCCTTCGCCTTCGTCTGGATCGTCTTCCAGAGACGCTGGAGAAAGACGAGATCGCGCTCGATGTCCTCGGCCGACGCCCCCTCGGCGGCTGTGCGCACGATGATCCCGCCGCCCTTCGGATCGAGGTTCTTGACGATCTCCTTCAGACGCGTGCGCTCGTTGTCCTCCAGGCGGCGTGAGACGCCCGAGCCGTCGCCGTTCGGCACGTAGACGAGGAACCGTCCGGGGAGCGAGATCTCGGTCGTGAGGCGCGCGCCCTTCGACTTCATCGGATCCTTGACCGCCTGCACCATGATCGTCTGGCCGCGCTTGATCAGGTCCTGGATCTTGCGCGCGCCCTTGCGGCCCTCGAGCTCGGGGCCGACGATCTCGTCGACGTAGAGGAAGCCGTTCTTCTCGAGGCCGATCTCGACGAACGCCGCCTCCATACCGGGGAGGACGTTGTCGACGACCCCGAGGTAGATGTTCCCGGCGATCGACCGGCGCTCCGGCCGCTCCAGATACACCTCCGCGACCCGGTCGTCCTCGAGGATCGCGACGCGCTGCTCGCCGACGTCGACCGAGATCATCAGGTCGCGCTTCGCGGCGGGTAGCGGCGCGCGCTTCGTGGGTGTGCGCCGTCGGCCTCCGCCGCGCGGCTGCCTCCGATCGGGCTTGCCGTCCGGCTTGCCTGCTCCGTCACCCTTGCCCTGCTTCGTCCGCGCCGGAGACGGCGCAGGCGCGGCCGGCTCCTCCGCCCCGTCGTCGGCGTCTGACGACGCTGCCGTCGACGGCTTCTTCCTGCCGCGCCCCCCGCGACTTCCGCGGCGGCGCCTCTTCCTCGGGCCTGCCGGCGACTCGTCCGCCGCGGGCTCCGTCGTCTCCTGCTCTGTGGCCTGAGGCTCCTGCAGAGCCTCAGACGGTGCTGCTACCTCCGGGGTAGCCGCCTCGAGCGCTTCCTGCTCTTCCTGCTTCTTGGCGAAGCGAAACCAGCGTAGTGCCAAAGTGTTGTTCTCCTCGTGTGGTCGCGCGCGGGCCCCGGGGAGCCATCGGCTCGTCCGGCCTCGCGCTGCGTGGGTTCAAGACTGCGGTCAACACGACCTGAGCACAGGCTACCAGCCGCACCCCTTGGCCCTCCCCCGGCCGCGCCGTCACGCGGCGGCGGGCCGAAGGCGCGCACGTCTCGCCCGCACCGCGCGCAGACGCTGCGACAGCCGCGCCCATGCCCACGGCTCGAGCTCGGAGTACCGCGTCTCCAACTGGCCGCGCGTCGACTCGAGGTACTCGAACCACGCGTCGGCTTCTTCGAGGTGCAAGAGCTCCTCGGCCAGCTCGGTGTTCGCCATCATCCCTTCCATCCGGTCCGGGCGCATCCTAGGACCAGGTCCGGACGGAGCAGGTCGTGCGCGAAAGAGGAGATCCCGAAGCGCGGCGGCGGACGCCGTCAGCCCTGATGCTCGCGTGCTTCGAGCACGCGAAGCGCTCGTGCGAGCAGCAACGTTCCGCCGGCGGCGACGGCTGCGTTGGCGAGCGGGTCGGGAAGGAATCCCCGGGCGCCGCGCGCGACGTGCCGAAATGCGAATCCCGACGCGATCACGGCGGCTGCGGTGCCGGCGAGCATCGCGCGATCGTCCGCCAGTTCGTCTGCCGACGACATGCGTCGCAAGCGGCCGGTCATCCGCACCTGCTCGAGCGAGATGAGCGGTCGCGACGCGCCGAACCGGTCGGCGGCCAGCCCGATCAGCGCCGAGCGGATCACGGACTGCTTGACGACGCCGGACCAGGCTGCGTCCCGGATCGCGGGAACCGCAGCAGCGAGTGCTGCCGAGTCCTCCGTGGCCTCGGCGATCCGATCGGCGATCTCCCGGATCGGGAAGCCCTCTCCCGCGCGGCATTCGACCACGAACGGCGAAAGGACGAACGGCCGTGTCCAGTCTTGCTGGGGCCAGAGCTCGACGATGACGACCGCGACGCCGTTCGTCGTCGCCGCGCGCACGAGCTCGACGTCGTCGGCGCTCGGGTCGCCCGCGATGACATGAATCAGCGCCGAGGTGTTCGCCGGCGGCGGCCCGCCGAGGACCGTGACCGAGCCGGACGCGGCTCCGGCCCCGAGCTGCTTCGCGAGCTGCTCGGCGAGGACGCCACTCACGACGATCGGCCCCACGCGCGGCGGCTCGAGCTCCTCGCGGACGGTCTGACCGAGGCTTCTCAGCTCACCCAGGATTGCCGCGACGCCGACGCCCTTCATGGCACCCCCCGCCCGAGCTCTCCGCGGGCGTGGATGCTCTGGAGGACACCGATGAGGACGAGGTTCGCGACCATCGACGAGCCCCCTACGGTGACGAAAGGCAACGGAATGCCGGTGACGGGCGCCACGCCCATCGTCATCCCGACGTTGACGAAGACCTGGAAGAGGAACGCGACGACGAGCCCTCCTGCGACGACGACGCCGTACAGGTCACGGGCGCCCGTGATGACGCGCAGCCCGCGCCAGACGACGAGGAGGTACAGGAGGAGCAGGATCGCGCATCCGACGAATCCGCGCTGCTCCGCGAGCGAGGCGAAGGCGAAGTCGGTGGCGTGCTCGGGGAGGTAGTCCAGCTTCGTCTGGCTCGCGTCGACGACGCCGCGCCCGGTCAGCCCGCCGGAGCCGACCGCGGTGATGGACTGGTTGAGGTTGTAGGTGATCCCGCCCGGATCGGCGTCGGGATCGAGGGTGAGCCGCGCCGCCTGATACGGCTTCAGGACCTGCACGCCGGCCGCCGGCAGCAGCCACAGAACCGAGGTGATCGCGAGGATCCCCGCGACGAGCAGGACGATGAGCTGCCGCCAGCGGAGGCCGACGAAGAACAGCACGGCGAAGAGCGCCGCCGCGTACACGAGCGCCGTGCCGAGATCGGGCTGCATGAACACGAGGAGGATCGGAGCCGCACCGAGCCCGATGACCGTGAAGATCGTCTTCCAGCGGGCGGTCGGCCCGACGCGGTCGACGGCGAAGCCGGCGAGAGCGAGCACGAAGAGGACCTTCCCGAGCTCCGACGGCTGGAACTGGATGACGCCGAGGTCGAGCCAGCGCTTCGAGCCTCGGACGGTCTCCGCCGCGACGAAGACGACGACCATCAGTCCGAGTGTCGCGCCGTACACGAGCTTCCAGTAGCGGCGCCAGAGGTCGACCGGGACCACGGTGGCGACGAGAAGCCCGACCACGCCGATCGCCGCGGCGAATCCCTGACGAACCACGAAGTACTGCTGGTCGCCCGGGACGTCGAAGCGCGTGATGCCCCCGACGACCCACAAGCCGTAGCCGATGAGCCCCGCTGCCGCGGCGAGCAGGATCCAGTCGAGGCTCCGGAGGAACGCGACGAGAGCAGGCTCGGCGCGGCCCGAGAAGGACTTGGCGCGGCGAGGCTGGGTGACCTCGATCATGGACGCCTCGCCGACATCAGTCCGTGTCCACCAAGGTCGCCTGCGGAGCCTCGACGTTGAAGAATCGCTCGAAGACCCTGAGCGCTGCCGGAGCGGCGGCGCTCGAGCCGTGCCCGCCGTTCTCGATCAGGGCACAGACGACGAGCTTCGCCGAGTCCGACGGCCCCCAGCCGCACCACCACGACTGGTCCTCGAGGTGGCCGGCCGGATAGCCCGGCAGCTGCACGACCTTCTCCGCGGTGCCCGTCTTCCCGGAGATCGACACCGGGTAGTTGCCGAAGACGCCCGACGACGTGCCGTTCGCGGAGTGCGTCGCCGCGTACAGACCGTCGCGCACAGCGGCGAGCGCCTCGGGGTCGACGTGCGCCGAGCGAGGAGGCGCCGGCGCGAAGCGGCGCAGCACGACGCGCGGCGAGCCCTTTGCGCCGGGCTGCTCGACGTCGGAGACGAGATAGGGCGTGACCAACTGGCCGCCGTTTGCCACCATCGCGTAGAACGCCGCCATCTGGAGCGGCGTCACGAGGAGATCCTTCTGGCCGATCGCGAGCTGGATCGAGTCGCCCGGGTTCCAGGCGCGGTCCCAATCGCTCTCGAACGTCTTCTTTCGCCACTCGGGCGTCGGCACGAGGCCATCCGCCTCGCCCCCGATGTCGAGGCCGGTCGGCGCGCCGAACCCGAACCGCTTCGCCCACTGCTGCATGCGCACCCGGCTCTCGGAGCCGCCGTTGTAGAAGCGGTTCCCGATCTCGTAGAAGTAGGTGTCGCACGACTCGGCGAGCGCCTCGGGCAGCGTCATCGGACGATTGACGAACGGGTTCCAGTTCCGGAAGACCTGCTTGTCGAGGCCGTAGGTCGCCGAGCCGGTGCACTGGATCGAGTCGTAGGCCGAGAACACGTGCTCCTGCATGCCCGCGAGCGCGGTCACCGGCTTCCAGGTCGAGCCCGGCGGATAGAGGCCCGCGGTCGCGCGGTTGAAGAGCGGATTGCGCGAGTCCGAGTACAGAGCTTCGAGCTTCTTCGCATCGGTCCGCCCGACGAACACGGACGGCTTGAAGGTCGGCGCCGACGCCATCGCGAGGACCGCCCCGTCAGTGGGGTCGAGCGCGACGATCGCGCCTCCGTCCGCAGCCCACTGGTCGTTCTGATGCGCGAGATCGATGCCGTACTTGAGCGCGTCCTCGGCGGCGCGCTGGAGGCGCATGTCGAGCGTGAGCCGGAGCGCGTAGCCGGGTGTCGATTCCTGCCGGAGCTCGACCGGCGACTGCTGCCGGCCGAGGGAGTCCACACGGATCTGGGCGAGCCCCGGCCGGCCGCGCAGGTACGAGTCGTACGCGGCCTCGATACCCGTCTTCCCGATCGGGTCGCCGGCGCGGTAGCGGCCGTCCTTGCGCAGCTGCTTCAGCTCTTCCGGTGAGATTTCGCCCGTGTATCCGAGGATCTGGGCCGCGAGCGACCCGTACTCGTAGTCGCGGAGGTAGATCTGCACGATCTTCACTCCCGGGAACTCCGCCTGGTGCTCGTACAGGTAGTCGACCTGCTCCTCGCCGACAGCCGTCTTCACGACGACGGGGGTCAGCGGATCGAAGCGACGCTCGTCGACCTCACGGGCGAGCGAGCGCGGCGACACGTCCAGCACCTGGGCGAGGTGGCTGCACGAGGTCGTACCGGCCCTCGTCGGGCATGTCGCCGGCCCAGAGCTCCACCGCGGTCCCGGCGACGTTCGAGACGACGACGCGGCCGCGCCGATCGAGAAGCGGCCCACGTGGCGCATCGACGCGGATCAGTCGCAGCTGGTTGCTCTGGGCCGCGTTCAGGTACTCGTCGCCGGAGAGCACCTGGAGGGACCAGAGCCGGAAGAAGAGGACGATGAACACCGCGAGCGCGACCGCGCCGAGGATCGCCACGCGCAGCGCGAGTTGCGGCGTGAGCCGGTGTGGCTCGCGCACCCGCGGGTCGGGCGGGAGGAAGCGACCCGAGGGGGCCCGTCGCTCCTGGTACGGCCCGGAGGTCATCTCAGAGGACGACCTCGACCTCTGCCGACGGCTCGGCACGGAGCTCCTCGCCCACGAGCGCGCGGACGAGCCGATGAACCGGAAGCGCGAGGATCAGGTTGAGGACGAAGGCCGGCGCAAGCGCCGTGACGAGGGCGTGCTTGGCGACGACCTCTTCGTCCAGGAGGTAGTGGAGGACGTATCCGAACGCACCCGCAAGCAGCGTGATCGCGCCGACGGCGACGACGGGAGCGAAGCGCTGGCCGCGGCCGGTCGTCTCGCCGTAGCGGCCGGCCCAGAAGCCGGCGAGCGTCAAGACGAGCGAGGTGACGCCGAGCGTCCCGAGGGTGACGAGGTCGACGATCAGGCCGCCGACGAAGCCGAGCACCGCACCGGGGATCGAGCCGCGCAAGAGCCCGAGCACGACGACGACGACGAGCAGAAGGTCGGGCGCGCCACCCGCGATGACGAGAGACGAGACGATGACGACCTGCAGGAGCGCTGCGACGAAGACGACGGCGGTCGCCCGAAGCGAGGCGGCGGCGGTCATCCGGAGCGAGTTGCGGGGACGAGGACGATGACGGCGTCGAGCGCACCGAAGTCGACGTACGGATCGACCTGGACCTGCTGGAAGAGGTCGGTGTCGGTCTGGCCGACGCTCGTGACCTTGCCGATCGGGATCCCCTTCGGGAAGAGCGAGCTCAGCGCCCCCGCGCGCCAGCCGGCGGTGACGATCTCGTGACCGCGGCGCACGACGTCCTGCTTGCGGACGCGGTCGAGGACGAGGGTCTCACGCGTTCCGCGAGCGTGCCGCACGATCCCGGTCGCGCCCGTGCGCAGGTCGATCGCCGACGCGGCTGCCTCCTCGTCCGTGAGGAGCTGGATGCGTGCCGTATCGGGGCTGACTCGCGTCACGCGGCCGACGAGGCCGTCCGCGGTGACGACCGGGTCGTTGAGGCGGACGCCGCTGTCCGAGCCCGCCGCGATGACGATCGCCTGCGTGAAGGCCACGCCGGGGCGACCGATCACCTCGGCGACCACCGAACGGAAGTCGGCGGGGAAGCGCGGGCCGTCGATGTAGTCGAGCTGCTCGCGCAGGTACGCGTTCTCCTGGAGCGCGAAATCGCTCTGGATCGAGCGCTGGCGAAGCTCGCGCAACTCCGTCCGGAGCTCCTCGGCGTCGCTGCGCGCGGTGAGGAGGCTGTCGCCCCAGGCGTACACGTCGCGGAACGGCTGCGCGACGCGCTCGAGGCCGACCGCGAACGGGCGAAGCGCCGTCGCGCCGGCCGACTGGACACCGCTCACCGGACCGGTGTCGTCGGAGCGGAACGAGAGCGAGATGAGGACGAGCGACGCGAGGATGAGGATGCCGACGACGAGGCGACGCCGGAGCGACCCCGCGTTGCGAGAGGGAATGGTCGTGGGGATACGCCGGACTGTCAGGCCCAGCGCCGCCGATCGCGCGCTGCGCTGCCGGGACATGGCGAGCCAGTGTAGCTCGGCTTTGCGCGAGACCGAATCCACGTGCGCAGACCTTGCGGTCGCGCTGTTCCCAGGCGCGTCCGCGACGTGGTCTACGCGCGCAGCAGCCCGTTACGCCGCGCGGCGCGGCTGCGGTTCGAGCGGTGGATCACGTCGAACTCCTCGAGGCTCCGGCCCGAGCCGACCGCCACACAGGTGAGGGGGCTCTCGGCGAGGTGGACGGGCATCTGCGTCTCGTGCCGTACGCGCTCGTCGAGGCCCTGCAGGAGCGCACCGCCGCCCGCGAGCACGATGCCGCGGTCCATGATGTCCGCAGCGAGCTCGGGCGGCGTCTTGTCGAGCGTCGACTTCATCGCGTCGATGATCTGCGTGACCGGGCTCGTCGAGCGCGCGCCGAATCTCCTCGGACGAGATGATCACCGTCTTCGGGAGCCCGGTGAGCATGTCGCGACCGCGAACTTCTGCCTGCAGCTCCTCGCGGAGCCGATAGGCCGAGCCGATCTCGAGCTTGATCTCCTCCGCGGTCTGCTGGCCGACGAGCAGCTTGTACTCCTTCTTGATGTGGTTGACGATCGCCTCGTCCATCTCGTCGCCGCCGACCCGCATGCTCTGGGAGACGACGATGCCGCCGAGCGAGATGACGGCCACCTCGGTCGTTCCGCCGCCGATGTCCACGATCATGTTCCCGGTCGGCTCGGCAACGGGAAGCCCGGCGCCGATCGCGGCTGCCATCGGCTCCTCGATGAGGTACGCCTGGCGCGCGCCTGCCGAGAGCGTCGCCTCCTCGACCGCGCGCTTCTCGACGCCCGTGACACCCGAGGGCACACAGACGACCACGCGCGGATGCGCGAAGCGGTGCTGGTGCACCTTGTGGATGAAGTGGCGGAGCATCTGCTCCGTGACGTCGAAGTCGGCGATGACGCCGTCCTTCAACGGGCGGATCGCAGAGATCGTCCCGGGCGTCCGCCCGAGCATCCGCTTTGCCTCGACGCCGACCGCGTGCACCTCGCCGGTGCGCTGGTCGATCGCGACGACCGACGGCTCCGAGAGCACGATGCCGCGTCCACGGACGTAGACCAGCGTGTTGGCCGTGCCGAGGTCGACCGCCATGTCACGGCCACCGAACCCGGTCATCGACTTGAACCAGCTCATGGGGAGCCGCAGTCTACCTTCAGCGTGGGGGAACCCATGGTTCCCCCACGAGCCCCCTCCTTGCCGCTATGCAGGGATTTCTCGAAGTGAGCCTCCGGGCGACCAAATCGCCCTGCGGCGATGCGACCGCAGCGACTGCCTAGCGGAGTACCAGCAGTTGGGGCGCGTGGCGCTCCAAGAGCGACACGAGCAGTGCGCCCGGGAGCCCGACGACGTTGAGGTAGTCGCCTTCGATGCGCTCGACGAGGCGCCCGCCGAGGCCCTGGATCGCATAGCCGCCCGCGCGCCCCTCCCACTCCCCACTCGCGACGTAGGCCGCGACCGATTCGGGCGTCAGGAGCCGGAACGCGACGTCCGTCAGCTCGTGCGCGACGACGTCGTCCCCTGCCCCCAGCAGGCAGAGGCCCGACACGACCGTGTGCGTTCGACCTGACAGCTCGTGGAGCATGCGCGCCGCTTCGGCGTCGTCCGCGGGCTTGCCGTAGACCCGTCCGTCGAGAGCGACGGTCGTGTCGACGGCGAGCGTGATCTGCCCGCCCGCGTGCACCGATCTGGCCTTTCCCACCGCGTGCCGGCGGACGAGCTCGGTCGGCTCCGCGTCCGGCGGGTCGTCCTCGACGTAAGTCGGGCGGGACGACGTCGAACGGGATCGCAAGCTGCTCGAGGATCGCCCGCCGCTGCGGGCGTCGTGGACGCGAGGTCAGCCGGTCTTCCGAGCTACCCACAGGTCTTCACTCGGCCACTTGCGCGCCCACTCGGCCGTGACGGTGTCGTAGTACGGATGCGTCTCGGCATCGTCCGGGGCATGCAGCTCCACGAGGCGCTCGATCTCGAAGTCCTTCGGCGCGGAGGATGTCGATCGAGTTCGCCGTGGCCGAGGTGGAACTCGAGACCGTCCTCGTACTCCGGCCACCTGATCGCGTACATCCCGCGCTGCGGTCGCTGGAGGCTCTCGGTGGCAGGGCCCGGTCCGCCACGGCGAAGCAGAGGGTCGCGAGCGTGCTGTTCGTGAGGAAGACGAGTCGTCCATCCGGGTCGCAGGAGCCGCGCAGCTTCGGGAATCCAGCGCGCGGGATCGGCACCAGAGGCTCGCGCCGTACTCGGAGACGGCGAGGTCGAAGCTCGCGTCGGGTAGCGGCACGTCCTCGCGCGTTCGCCTCGACGAGCGGGAAACCAGCCCGGTCTCCCTCTGCATGCGACGCGCCGTGTCGAGCTGCGCCGGTGTCACGTCGACTCCGACCGGCCGCGCTCCCGTCTTGCGAGCCACGCCGAGACAGTAGGCCGTCCCGCACCCGAGCTCGACGACATCGAGACCCGCGACGTCACCCAGCGCACCGACGTTCGGCTTCGGGTACGCCGAAGACGCCCCACGTGAACGGCCTCGTTCGGACCACGCGCGCTCGGCGGCGCCGTCGGTGTACTCGGCGTTCGTCTGCGTCCAGAGCGCGCGGTTGCGCGCGACGTACTCGGGCTCAGACAAGGCCGTCGGGGAAGAACAGGGCGAGCTCGCGACGCGCGCTCGCCTTCGAGTCCGAGCCATGGACGATGTTCTCGGAGAGCTCGAGCGCGAAATCGCCGCGAATCGTTCCCGGCGCCGAGTCGAGCGGGTTCGTGGCGCCCATCATCGTCCGAACGACGGAGATCGCCGACTCCCCGCTCACGGCGAGCGCGAGCACCGGCCCGGAGGTGATGAAGTCGACGAGCGAGCCGAAGAACGGCTTCCCCCTGTGCTCGGCGTAGTGCTCGCGCGCCGTCGGCTTCGGGATCTTCAGGAGCCGCGCGCCGCGGAGCTCCAGCCCGCGACGCTCGAAGCGCGCGACGATCTCCCCCGCGAGAGCACGGCGCATTCCGTCCGGCTTGACGAGGACGAGTGTCGTTTCGCGGGCCATGCGGCCGCGGAGTCTAGTGGCTGGGGCTCAGGCCCCCTCGGGACTGACCGCGAGGTCGCGTGACGTCCTCGAGCGCGGGGAGCCCCGGAGGGATGTCGGTGGCGCAGTACGGGCACACCTGCCAGAGCGACTCCAGCGGCTGCCCACACGACGGGCACGCCGAGCGAAGCCGCGTGGTGCAGACCGGGCAGACGAGGTACGACCCCTCGATCCTGGCTCGACACACCGGGCAGCGCTGGTCGAGCTGCGCGAGCCGCTCCTCCATCGCCTTGATCTCGAGGTCGCGCTCGCGCGCGTCCTGGATGTACTCGGGCGGCCGGAAGAACATGTAGATGATCGGCCCGAGGAACGGTGGGAAGAGGCCCACCAGCGTCGCCAGCCCGACGAGCCACGGGTCGGCGATCCGGCGTCGCGCGTCCTTGAACGTCCAGTACGCGGTCGCCAGCCAGAGGACGACGACCAGCCCGATCGCGAGGTTGCGGATGAGCGTCCAGTTCGGGTCGTCGAGCGAGACGGCGAGCCACGGCACGGCGATGGTCATAGCAGAAGCTTGCCGATCCCGTACCCGAACGCGAAGGCGATCCCGATGATCGCGGCGACGATGAGCGCCGCGAACGCGAGCACGGCCAGCCGCTCCGTTACCCGCGCCATGCCGCACGTCGCTCCTCCTGCGCCAGATCGCCGAGGAGGTAGAGCGAGCCCGTCACGAGCACCGGTTCACCGAGCTCGTGGGCACGGGCGACCGCCGCAACCGGGTCGTCGACGACCTCCACCCGGTCGAAGTGACGACGGGCGACCTCGGCGAGGTCGTCGGCCGGGAGAGCACGAGGCGAGGACGAGCGCGTGGCGACGAAGCGTGCACCCACGCGACGAAGGATGCGAAGCATCGCGTCGACGTCCTTGTCGGCGAGGATCGAGGCCACGACCGTGTAGTCGTCGCCGTCGAGCTGTTCGACGAGGTGCCGCGCACCGTCGGGATTGTGCGCACCGTCTCGGACCTCGCCGCCGCGCCGCTCCAATCGCCCCGGCAGAACGACGACCGGATCCGCCGCGATCGTGTGGCCGACGAAGGCCTCGGCAGCCTCGCGTGCGCCGCCGAGCACGATGTCGCGTCCGGGGACGAGGTGGGCGTAGGTGCCGTCGGGCAGGACGACGATCGCGTCGTCCGGCGCGACGGCGAGCTTCTCGGTCGCGATCGCCTCGAGCGTGTCGCCGAGGACATCCGTGTGCTCGAGCCCGACGTTCGTGAGGAGCACGACCCGGGTCGCCAGGACGTTCGTCGCGTCGTAGCGTCCTCCCAGCCCGGCCTCGACGACGGCGACGTCCACCCGCGCATGGGCGAATGCAGCGAGCGCCGCGGCGGTGACGATCTCGAACTGCGTCGCCTCGAGCTCCTCGGCGGGCACGCGCACCCGCGCCACGGCCTCCTCGAAGTCGGCCTCGGTGCCGTTCACCCGGATCCGCTCGCTCCACGACGCGACGTGTGGCGAGATCGTCGAGCCCACGGAGAGCCCCTCCGAGAGCAGGAGCTGCTCGATCCCGACGGTGGCCGTCGACTTGCCGTTCGTGCCGACGACGTGGATCGCGGGGTACGAGGCTTGCGGCTCTCCGAGCACGGCCAGCAGCGCGCGCATCCGCTCGAGCCCGAAGCCGTCGCGCGGCCACGGGCTCATCGCGTCGAGCCACTCGACCGCCGTCATGGTCCTAGCCTTCGAGCGCGGCGAGCTCGCGGCGGTAGCGCTCGAGCTTCTCGCGCTCTGCCGCGACGACCTCGGCCGGTGCGTTGGCCACGAAGCGCTCGTTCGCGAGCATCCCCTCCGCACGCGAGACCTCCTTGCGCAGCCGCTCCACCTCCGCGTCGCGGTCGCCGTCGACCCGTGCACGGTCCGGACGGACGACCGCGGCGAAGATGCGGCGCTCGTCGTCCGAGCCGAGCTCGACCTCGACGCCGCTGCGGCGGAAGATCTGCGCGGCCTCCTGCACGCGGTCGAGCGCACCTGCGTCGGCGGCGAAGCGTGCGTCCTCGCCGGGCCACGGGGACACGATCAGGCGGTGCCTCGCGGGTCGGAAGCTGCGTCCAGATCTCCTCGGTCACGTGCGGCATGACCGGGTGCAGGAGCGCGAGCAGTCGCTCGAGCGCGGCGAGAGCCGTCGAGATCGCCGCCTCGTCACGGTCGTAGAGCCGCGGCTTGATCGCCTCGGCGTACCAGTCGCAGAAGTCGTCGAACGTGAGGTGGTAGAGCGTTGCGGTCGACTCGGCGAAGTCGAACCGCCCCCAGGCGTCCTCGAGCTCCGCCCGGGCGGCGTCGAGGCGCGCGAGGATCCAGCGCTCCTCGAGGCTCTGCGGTGATGCGGCGACGTCGACGCCCGCCGCGTTCTGGAGGACGAGCCGGGCGACGTTCCAGAGCTTGATCGCCAGCTTCCGACCCTCCTCGATCGCGCCGTAGGAGAAGCGGACGTCCTGCGTCGAGGAGATCTTCAGCAGCCCGTAGCGCGTCGCGTCGGCTCCGTACTCCTCGATCGGCTCCATCGGGTCGATGCCTGTGCCGAGGCTCTTCGACATGCGCCGGCCGTCGACGGCGAGGACGGTCGAGTGGATGATCACGTCGGTGAACGGAACCTCGCCGAGCGCCTCGAGCCCCGTCCAGATCATCCGGTTCTCCCAGAGGCGGATGATCTCGCGTGCGGTCGAGTTGACGTTCCCCGGGTAGTAGCGCGCGAGCTCAGGCGTGTCGTCGGGCCAGCCGAGCGTCGCGTACGGCCACAGCGCCGAGGAGAACCAGGTGTCGAGCACGTCGGACTCGCGCGTCAGCTCGGTCGAGCCGCACTCGCCGCACTCGGTGGGTGCCTCGACGCGGACCGTCGCGTGCCCGTCGGGGCAGTACCAGATCGGCAGCTGGTGTCCCCACCACAGCTGCCTGGAGATGCACCAGTCCGGCGCCTCCTCGAGCGAGGCGATCGCGAAGCGGTGCTGCGACTCCGGATGGAAGCGGACGCGACGCTCGCGGAGCGCCGCGATCGCCGGCGCCGCCGGCTCGCGCATGGCGCACCACCACTGCAGGGAGATGAGCGGCTCGATGCGCGAGTGACAGCGCTCGCACGTGCCGACCGAGTGCCGGTAGGGCTCGCGCTTCTCGAGGAGTCCGCGCTCCTCGGCCCACGCGATCACGCGCGCGCCGGCTTCGTCCTGGGTGAGCCCGGCGAGGTCGCCTGCGGCCTCGCTCATCAGGCCGTCCCAGCCGATTGCCATCGGCTCGGGGAGCCCGTGGTCGCGCCCGATCTCGAAGTCGAGCGGATCGTGGCCCGGCGTGACCTTCAGCGCTCCCGTCCCGAACTCGCGGTCGATCCGCTCGTCGGCGATGACGGGCACGTGCTGCTCGATGTACGGCACGACGACCTCGCGGCCGATCGCGTCGCGGTAGCGCGGATCGTCCGGGTGCACGGCAACGGCGACGTCGGCAAGGATCGTGGCCGGCCGGACCGTCGCGATCGAGACGCCCTCCGAGCCGTCGCCGTCCGCGAACGGGTAGCGGATGGTGAAGAGCGTGTCGTCCATCTCCTCGTGGGCGACCTCGAGGTCGGAGATCGCGGTCTGGTGGAACGGGCACCAGTTCACGATGCGGTTCGCCCGGTAGATCCACCCGCGATCCCACAGCCGGACGAAGAAGGTCATCACCGCGCGGACGTAGTCGTCGTCCATCGTGAAGCGCTCGCGCGAGTAGTCGAGCGAGCAGCCGAGCCGGCGGAACTGGCCCATGATCGTGCGCCCCGTCTTCTCGAGCCACTCCCACGTGCGCTCGACGAACGCCTCGCGCCCGATGTCCTGACGCGTGAGGCCCTCCGCCGCGAGCGCCCTCTCGACGACGTTCTGCGTCGCGATGCCCGCGTGGTCGTAGCCGGGCTGCCAGAGCGTGTCGAAGCCACGCATCCGGTGCCAGCGAACGAGGACGTCCTGGATCGAGCCGTTGAGCGCGTGCCCCATGTGCAACCCGCCGGTGACGTTCGGCGGTGGAACGCAGATGACGTAGGTCTCGTCCTCGCGCGCGCCGGCGCCGGCCGCGTACAGGCCCTCGGCCTCCCACGCCTCCTGCCAGCGCGCCTCGACGCCCTCGGGTGCATACCGCGGATCCATCGCGCGAGAGTCTAGGGAGGAGTGGTCGCGGCGCTCGTCAGCTATGCGCTGCGGCGCCGCAGGGCTACCGGGGACAACGACGATCCTCTGGAGTCGCGGCGCATCGGCCCAGAGTAGCGCGAACCTCAAGGCGAATCCCGCCCCGGCCGATGTCAGCACGATGGCGACGGAACGCCCGCTCGAGCAGAACATCCAGCGCAGATTCATCCCGTT
The DNA here is from genome assembly GCA_963754175.1 of uncultured Gaiellaceae bacterium. Taxonomy (GTDB): domain Bacteria; phylum Actinomycetota; class Thermoleophilia; order Gaiellales; family Gaiellaceae; genus GMQP-bins7. The sequence goes on from CAVWES010000038.1 coordinate 17,877, forward strand.
CGCCTTGGTCGGGCTCCTCGCCCCGCTGACGGCACTCATTCCTCCCCGCCCCGAGGACTGGACGGACGTCTGGCTTGCCGCGGCTCTCACGCTCGTGATCGCGGCGACCGGCATCCTCGTTCCCTGGTCACGGCTGGCGCGCTGGACGTACATCGTTCCGCCGCTCGCGTACTTCGTCGTCGTGGCGCTCCTGCGTGAGGCGAGCGACGGCTCCGTATCGGGATACGCCCCCCTCGCGCTGCTTCCCGTCGTCTGGATCGCGTTGAACCTCGGACGAGCGCAGGTCGCGATCGGCATCGCCGTCGGCACCTCCGTGTTCGTCCTCCCGCTCATCGTCGGCGACCCCGAGAGCTACACGACGAGCGACTGGCAACGCGCCGTGCTGTGGGCAGCCGTCGCCGCCATCGTCGGCTTCTCCGTCGAGTCACTGATGCGCGAGCAGCGGGCGCACACGCGCCAGGCGCGCGAGCACGAGCGGACGATGGCCGCGATCGCGGATGTCACGCATGCTCTGACGGCCGAGACCGATGCGCGAACGCACATCTGCAGTGCGACGCTCGAGCTCGCCGAGGCAAGCTTCGCCGCGATCTGGGAGCCCGACGGCCCGGGCGAGCTGGTCATCACAGGTCGCGCGGGCTCTGATCCGGGATTGTCGAGGTTTCGCATGAGCGGAGAGGAGTCCGGGACGGCCCGTGCGTTCGCGAGCGGCGAGCGGTATCTCGTCGCCGACGCCGTGGGCGACCCGAACCTCCCGCAGGATGCGCTGCGCAAGGCCGGCATCACCTCGATGCTGTTCGAGCCGATCATCCGCTCCGGGGCGCCGATCGGAGTCCTGAGCGTCGGGTGGGCTCACCACATGAGCGAAGTCGACGAGCAGACGACGCAGGCAGTGGCGCTCCTCGCCGTCGAAGCCGCAGTCGCGATCGAGCGGGCCGACTTCCTCGCACGGCTGAGCGACCTCGCCGAGACGGACGAGCTCACGGGACTACCCAACCGGCGTTCGTGGGACCACACGATCCGCAGGGCAGTCGGCTACGCGACGAGAACGCGTCGCCCTCTCTGTGTGGCGATCATCGACCTCGACCACTTCAAGCGGTACAACGATCGCCACGGGCACCAGGCGGGCGACCGGCTCCTCAAATCAGCGGCCGCGGCATGGCGCACGGCGCTGCGCAAGACGGACACGCTCTCACGCTATGGCGGGGAGGAGTTCGCCGTCGTGCTCCCGGGCTGCTCGTCCGAGGAAGCCGAGGTGGTGCTCGAGCGGCTGCGCGGGCTGACGCCCGAGGGACAGACGTGCTCGGTCGGCCTCGCCGAGTGGTCGGGCGAGTCCGACGCGGACCTCGTCGCCCGGGCCGATGCGGCACTGTACGAGGCGAAGCGGGCGGGTCGCGACGCGCTCATCGTCTTCGTGTAGCGCCGCTCTCAGAGGATCAGGATCGTGCTCGTGCCGTGGGCATAGAGGCGTCCCTGCACGTCCTCGATCCGCGCCTCCGCGGTGGCAACGCGGCGACCCGGGTGGATGACCGACCCGGTGCAGCGAACGAGACCGGTCTCGATCGTCAATGCGCGCGTGAAGTTCGACTTCACCTCGAGCGTCGTCCAGCCGACCGGCTCGTCGAGCGTCGTGACGAACGCGAGGCCCATGGCCGAGTCCATCAGCGTCATCGCGAGACCGGCATGAACGACGCCGATCGGGTTGTAGTGGTACTCCGCCGGCTCGCACTCGAAGACCGCGTGACCGCGCTCGGCCTCGACGAGCCGGAATCCGAGCGTCTGCGCGATCGGAGGCGGCGGAGAGCTCTCCCGACGCCATCAGCTGCATGAGCTCGAGCCCCGACGTGCCAGCCATCGCGTCGCGAAGGGCGAACGGGTCGTCCCACGAGTACGTGCGTGTGCGCTCGGTCACCCGCGGGACGCTAGCGACCGACCGCGTAGCCCTGCATGCCGCGCGGCGTTCGCCCCTGCGCGGAGAAGCCCGTCCGGCTCGCGCGCGACTGCGGTGACCCTGCCCGCCGACCAGGCGGGCCACAGCGAGACGTCGTGACCGCGCTGCTGGAGGTCGGCGATGGTCCGCGAGTCGAACCTCGACTCGAGCGCGAGCGACCTCGGCGCGAAGCCCCGCGGGAAGAACGACGAGATGAGGTGGTCGGAGTGGAACTCCGGCGCGTCGATCGCCTCCTGGAGGTTCATGCCGAGATCGACGTGCCGGAGGAACGCGTGGAGCGCCCACTGCTCCTGCTGGTCGCCGCCCGGCGTTCCCCACGCGAGGTACGGCTCGCCCTGCCGGAGCGCGAGCCCGGGACAGAGCGTCGTGCGCGGACGTGTTCCCGGCCGGAGGGAGGAGGCGAGCCCCTCCTCGAGCCAGAACATCTGCGCGCGCGTCCCGAGGGGCCAGCCGAGCGCCGGGAATGACGGGCGAGCTGTGGAGCCAGCCGCCGCTCGGCGTCGCCGAGATCATGTTCCCGAAGCGGTCGGCGATATCGAGGTGCACGGTGCCGCGTCCCGGCTCGCCGGAGCCGATCGTCGCCTCCGCGGCGCGTAGCGAGGGCAGCCGCCCGCGCCCGGGCCGGTACTCCGCCGAGGCGTCGTCGCCGACGAGCCGTCGACGCTCGTCGTTGTACTCCCGCGAGAGCAGCGTCTCGAGCGGCACCTCCTCCGCGTCGCCGTAGAGCGCGTCGCGATCGGCGAACGCGAGCTTTCCGCACTCGACGACGACGTGGACGAGCTCGGCCGTCGACAGCTCGGCGAGATCGAAGCCCTGGAGCAGCGCGAGCTGCTGGAGGCCAACCGGGCCTGCGGCCCACGGCTGCGTCTTGCACACCGTGAGCCCGTGGTAGTCGAAGCTGACGACGGGCTCGATCGTCGCGCGCCACGCCGCCATGTCCGCCCCCGTGAGCAGTCCGCCCTCCGCAGCGGAGAACCGGTCGATCTCCTCGGCGACGAAGCCCTCGTAGTACGCGCCGCGCGCCTTCTCGATCTCGTCCTCGCGTGAGCCGCCGCGACTCTCTTCGACGATGCGTCGGTACGTCGCCGCGAGGGCGGGGTTGCGGAAGAGCGCGCCCGGCTCCGGGGCGGGGAAATAGAGATCGCGGGAGCCGGGCCAGCTGGCGATGAGCGCCTCGTTGAGCTCGATCGTCGCCCGGATCCGCTCATGCAACGGGTAGCCGTGCTCCGCATAGCCGATCGCGAACTCGAGCACGTCTGCGAGTCGCCACGTGCCGTAGTCGCGGAGCAAGCAGGAGCCAGCCGCCGAACGACCCAGGGACGCACGCCGCGAGCACCCCGGTCCCCGGGATCAGCTCGTGGCCGAGCTCGTGGAAGCGCTCGATCGTCGCAGCCGCCGGAGCGACGCCCTGCCCGCAGAGCGCGAGCGGCTCACCGTGCTCGGCCGACCAGAAGACGGCGGGCACCTCGCCGCCCGGCCCGTTCAGGTGCGGCTCGACGACCTGCAGGACGAACCCGGTCGCGACAGCCGCATCGAACGCGTTGCCGCCGCGCTCGAGCACCGCCATCCCGCTCTGGGAAGCGAGCCAGTGCGTGGACGCGACCATCCCGAAGGTCCCGCGGAGCTCAGGCCGCGTCGTGAACACGGGCGCACTCTAGTCTTGCGCTCGTGCTCACCTGCGCACGATGCGGCGAGGAGAACCCCGACGGCGCGAAGTTCTGCAACGCGTGCGGGGCCGCGTCTCGCCGCGACCCGGCGGGCCAGGCGAGGAGCGGCGCCTCGTCTCCGTCCTGTTCGTCGATCTCGTCGGGTTCACCGGACGCGCCGGAGAAGCCTGGATCCCGAGGACGTCCGAGCATTCCTCGTCCCGTACTACGAGCGAGTCCGAGGCGAGCTCGAGAGCCATGGGGGCAAGCGTCGAGAAGTTCGTCGGCGACGCCGTGATGGGCGTGTTCGGCGCCCCAGTCACATACGGCGACGATGCCGAGCGGGCAGTGCGCGCGGCGTTCGCAGTTCGCGACTGGGCCGAGCACGACGGCTTCGAGCTTCGCGTCGCCGTGAACACGGGCGAGGCGATCGTCGAGCTCGAGGCCCGAGCCCGGAGCGCGGTGAGGCGCTCGTCGCGGGAGACGTTGTGAACACCGCTGCCCGCCTGCAGTCCGCATGCGCCGGTGGGCGCCGTCCTCGTCGGCGAGGAGACACACGCGAGCACGCGCGGTGCGATCGAGTACCGGCCCGCCCAACCGATCGTGGCGAAGGGAAAGGAGCTGCCCGTCAACGCGTGGCTCGCCTTCGGTCCACCCCGTCATCGGGTGCCGGCGAGCGCGCGACGACGCACGTCCCGATGGTCGGCCGCGAGCGCGAGCTCGCCGTGCTCACCGGCATCTGGGAGCGCGTCGTGGACGAGGGGCGAGCCCACTTCGTGACCGTTCTGGGGCCGGCGGGGATCGGCAAGTCGCGCATCGCGCTCGAGCTCGCCCAGCTCGTCGCCGACCAGGGCGCGCGGGTGATCCGGGGCCGCTGCACCCCCTACGGCGCGAGCAGCCCGTACAGCGCGTTCGTCCAGCAGGTGAAGCAGATCGCGCAGATCTTCGACAGCGACGACCGACACGGAGGCGGAAGCGAAGCTCTCGGCCGCGATCGCCTCGATCGCCGGCCCGAGCGCGGCGGAGGAGCACGCGCCCGATCTCGCGGTTCTGCTCGGGCTCGGGACCGACAGCGAGATCGGCGACCGCGAGCAGCTCTTCTTCTCCGCCCGCGTGCTCGTCGAGTCGCTCGCGCTTCGAAGCCCGACCCTCCTCCTGTACGACGACATCCACTGGGCCGACACGAGCCTGCTCGACCTTCTCGAGACGCTCGCGGCCCGTGTCCGCGACGTGCCCGTCCTGTTCGTCGCGCTCGCACGCCCCGAGCTCCTGACCGAGCGGCCCGGTTGGGGCGGCGGCCTTCCCGCCTACACGCGCCCTGCGCGCTCGAGCCGCTCTCCGAGAGCTCGAGCGCAGAGCTCGCCGAGCAGCTCCTCACGAACGACGCATCTGCGAGCGCGAGAGCGCGGCCATCGCCCAGACCGCGGAGGGCAACCCGCTCTTCATCGAGGAGTTGTCCGCGTCGCTCTCGGAGAAGTCCACGGCGGACGCGAGCCGGCTGCCGACGAGCGTCCGCGCGATCATCGCGGCGCGGCTGGACGCGCTCCCCGCTCGAGCGCGCGGTGCTCGTCGACGCGTCCGTCGTCGGACGGGTGTTCTGGCGCGGCGCGTTGACGGAGATCGCAGCACGGGACGGCCTCTCGGCGCTCCTCGGCTCGCTCGAAGGCCGCGACCTCATCCAGCGCGAGGCGGTCTCGCGCATCAAGGGAGATCAGCAGTTCGCGTTCAAGCATGGCCTCATCCACGAGGTCGCCTACCAGTCGCTGCCACGAGCCGCCCGCCGTGAGCGCCACGCCGCGGTCGCCCGCTTCCTCGAGGCGGCAACGTCGTCCGGGCAGTCTCACGAGGCGCTCGCCTACCACTGGCGCGAGGCGGGCGAGCCGGAGCGCGCGGTCGAGCACCTGAGCGCCGGCGGCAGACCAGGCAGGACGTGGCTGGGCGAAGCAACGCGCGGTCGTCCTCTACCGCGAGGCTCTCGGGCTCCTGGCGGAGGGCGACGCACGGCGTCGCGACATCACGCCGCGCCTGGCGGTCGCTCTCCAGGCGGTGTACCACCTCCCGGACGTCGGAGGCTACGAGGAGGGTGCTACACCGGATCCGCGGTGAGCGGGAAGTCGTCCGGCGTCACGTCGCCGGCGATCTCGTAGATCGACACGACGACGTGGTCCCCGAGCTGGTTCGCGTGCGCGACCACCATCTCCTCGGTCGGTGCTGCGTAGATGCAGTACGACTTCGGCGTTCCGTCGGGGGCGACGACGACGTGGCTGTGCTCCCAGGTGATGTCCGGGTAGTGGTAGTGCCGGAGGGCCTTCGAGCGCGTCGCGACGGTCGGGACCGAGTCCATGTCAACGGTGTAGCTGCGTTCGATCAGATATCGGGGCATGGCATCGATCCTAACATCGGCGTTCTGGGCGGCCGTACGGGAAACCGCCCATGTTCGGGGCCGGCGCTACCTATCTTTCCCGAGCGC
>CAVWES010000039.1:0-94367 GCA_963754175.1 uncultured Gaiellaceae bacterium
ACCCAGTCGCGCATCGAGATGTTCTCGCCCTGGCCGTAGACGTAGACGTCTCCAGCGTGCCGTGCGCTCCCACGGTGAGGTGGCCACGCACGCCGTCCGTGCAGAAGCAGAAGTCACGCAGAGGCTCGAGCGCGCCGAGCTCGATCGTCTGCGCGTGAGCGCCTGCGTGATGATCGTCCCGGTGACGTACCGCGGGTTCTGGCGCGGGCCGTAGTTGTTGAACATCCGGGTGACGACGCCCGGCATGCCGAAGGCGTCGAAGTAGTTCATCGTCAGGAAGTCCGCGGCGACCTTCGCGGTGGCGTAGATCGACTTCGGGTTGATCGGCGAGCGCTCGTGGAGGATCAGCCCTCCGTCCGCGTCGAAGTCGTGGTGCTCGCTGACGGTGTCGCGGATGTTCCCGTACTCCTCGGAGGTTCCGGCCGTGTCGAACTTCTCGAGCTCGAGCCCGGCGTCGACGACTGCCTGCAGGAGGTTCAGCGTGCCGAGCACGTTCGCGGCGACCGTCTCGTAGGGCCGATGCCACGACTCGCCGACGTGGGCCTGCGCGCCGAGATGGAAGACGTACGGCCGATCGGACGCCGTCGCTGCCAGCTCGCGCACGAGGTAGTCCACCGACGTGCGGTCGGTGAGATCCGCGAAGTGGATCTTCAGTCGAGTGCGGAGGTGCCCGATGTTGTTCAGCGCACCACTCGAGGTCGCGCGCACGAACGCGTGCACGGTCGCGCCGAGCTCGACGAGCGCGTCCGTGAGGTGCGACCCCATGAAGCCGTCCGCACCGGTGACGAGCACCGTGCGGCCGTCGTAGACCCCGCCGAACTCCTGGCGTAGGTCCTCGAGCGTGCGGCCTGTCCAGAGAGTGTCGTTCGGCATGGTCCGTACGCTTCCGCGTCGGTGAGCAAGCGTACAGACTCGCCCGGCCTGGGCTCTCTGGCGAGTGCCGCGCTCACGGCGACCTCGTTGCTCGTGGTCAGCGGGTTCGCCGCGGTGATCGGCGTGGTCATCGCACACGAGTTCGGTGGACCGAGGAGACCGACGGCTTCTTCGCCGCATATGGCGTGTTCGTCGTGATCGTCACGGCCTCGCAGGCCATTCGCGTCTCCGTGCTGCCTCCGCTCGCTCGTGCACAGCAGGAGCGGCGGTTGGCGTCGACGGTCGCGGGGTTCGCGACTGCGCTGCTCGTCGTCGGCGTTCCGCTGATCGCGGTCAGCGTGCTCGCAGCCGGTCCGCTCGCGGAGGTCCTGACCGGGAACGGATCTGCCGCAGCACAGGAATCCTGTGCGAGCGCCCTGCGCTGGATCGTTCCCGCAGCCGTGGCGCACCTGTTCGTCGGGCTCGGCGCGAGCGCGCTCGCCGCGCTCGACGACTATGCGACGCCGGCAGTGGGCTATGCGGTGGCGAGCGCCGCGGGCCTCGGGTACATCCTCGCGCGCGTCGACGAGGACAGGATCGTGGCGGTCTCCCGGGGCATGGCGATCAGCGCGTCGATCGCGCTCCTCGTTCCGTACGTGGTGCTCGCCGTGCGTGCGCACAGGACAGCGATGCCGGCGAGGGCGGCTCGGCCTGCGGGAGATCCTCTGCGCGACCGCCTCGCGCTGTTCGTCGCAGCCGCCGCGATCCCGCTCGCGCTCCAGCTCGCCTACGTCATCTCCGTGCCGTTCGCCGGCCGGCTCGGTTCCGGTGCCGTGACGAGCTTCGGCTACGCCTACCTCGCCGCGACCACGCTCGTCGGCGTGACCGCGTTCTCGATTGGGCTCGTGTCGTCGGTGCCGCTGTCGCGGATCGGCCTCGACGCGACGACGAGCGCGCGTCACGTGATCGCGGCCGCGTGGGTCGCGCTCACCCTCATCGGCGCAGCGGTCGGCGTGCTCGCGCTGGTCGGCTCCGATCTGGTCGGAGGCGTTCTCGGGGACGCGTACGGTGACGAGACGGGCGCCGAGGTCGCACAGCTCATCGTGGCGCTCGCTCCGTGGATGGTCGTCGCGGTCGGCGTGAACGTGACGTTTCCGCTCGCGTTCGTCACGGGGCGGCTCAGGGCGCTGCCGTGGATCGGGCTCGGCGCGCTCGTGCTCCAGGCGCTCCTTGCCTGGCTCGGCTCAGAGGCGTTCGAGCTCGACGGGCTCGCGGTCGCGCTCGCGTTGTCCACCAGCTTCGTACTCGCCGCCCTGCTTCACGGGCTGGGAGCGCTCCGCGCCGGCGCGCGCGGGCTGCTGCTCGCGGCGGCCGGGATCGCAGGTCTCACGCTCCTCGCGTTCCTGCCCCCCGCACTCGTCCTCGGGTCGCTCGCGTCCGCGTGCGCGGGCCTCGTCCTCTACGTGCTGCTCGTGCTGTTCGTGCGGCCGCGCGGCCTCACCCAGTCGTGGGCGTACCTGCGGGCGCTCCGTTGAGCGCACCCCGGTACACCGCTTCGTGCCCGCGTGCCGTCTCGTCCCACGTGTAGCGCGCGGCTCGAGCGAGCCCGAGCTCGCGGAGCTCCTCGCGGCGGCTGTCCGCCTCGAGCATCGCCGCGGCCATCGCGTCGACGTCGGTCGGGTCGAAGAGCACGGCGGCGTCGCCGCAGACCTCCGGGATCGCGCCTGCGTTCGACGCGGCGACGGGACAGCCGCACGCCATCGCCTCGAGCGGCGGCAGCCCGAAGCCCTCGTAGAGGCTGGGATAGACGAGGCACGCCGCCCGGCGGTACAGCGACGCGAGGTGCGTCGGCGGGACGGAACCCGAGGTTCTCGACGCCCTCGGGGAGCGGCTCGAGCCGGTCGAGGCCTCCTCCGGTGAGGACGAGGCGGAGCTGCGGCCGCGTCTCGCGAAGCGTCGCGAACGCCTCGAACAGCCGCGCGTGGTTCTTGTGCGGCCAGGCCGCGCGCCGGGTACAGGAGGATGGGCTCGCGCTCCTCGTCGCCGGGCCGGAAGACCGAGTGGTCGATCGCGTGCGGGACGACGTGCATGCGCGTCGGGTCGAGGTCGAGGGCTCGACGCGCGCGTCCGCGCACGAACTCGCTCGTCACGATCACCGCCGCGGCCGAGCGCGCCGCGCGGTCGTAGGCGAGGCGTCGGAACGAGCGGCGAGCCGGGCCGAAGAACTCCGGCAGATCGCGATGCTGCATGTCGTGCAGCGTGACGACCGTCGGCGCCTGCGATTCCCGGCGAGGGGACCGTCAGCGGGTAGTGGACGACGTCGAACTTCGCGACCTGATCGCCGACCTCCTTCGTGCGCCGCGCCTGCGAGCGCCATCATCGCGATGCGCAGCGGGCCGCGCTTGGCGACCGGCGGATCCTTGACCTCGATCGCCGGGCAGGCCTTCCGCCGCATCCTTCGCGCGCGCGGGCACGAGCACCGTGTACTCGTGCGTCCCGACGCGCGCCAGCGCACCGGATGAGCTGGCGCGCATACGTCTCCGAGCCGCCGAGGTCGCCGGGCGAGAGCGTGAGGAGGGAGATGCCGACGCGCATCACCTCTCACCGCCTACTGGCCAATCCTGTGACCCGGCTAGAATGCCGCGATGCCCTCTGACGACGCCAAAAACGGCGATTCTGCAGGGATTTCTGCCGAATCGCCGGTCGACGTCGAGGAGCTCTTCCGCGCGTTGCGCGAGGAGGTCCGCCGGTCGGGGGCGGATCCCGGCGCCGGCGCGGGCGACGAGGACGAGCGGCGCATCGCCCGGGCGGAGGCCGAACGGCTCTGGCCGGTCTCCGCCGATCGATCGCTTCGGCTCCGTCCCGGCGTGCGTGGAGGGCATCGGAACGCCGGTCAAGGCGGTGCTGCGCAAGCTGATGCGCTGGTACGTGGAGCCGCTCGCGTACGACCAGCGCTCGTTCAACGCCGCCGCGCTCCGCCTGATCGACGACCTCCAGGACCAGGTCGATCGCCTGCAGGCGGAGCTCGAGGCGACGCGCGCCAGGCAGCAATGAGAATCGCGGTCCTGCGGCCGCAGGTGCCGTTCGCTCGCGGCGGCGCCGAGATCTTCACGGACCAGCTCGTCGACGAGCTGCGCGCGCGAGGCCACGAGGCCGAACTCGTCTCGGTTCCGTTCAAGTGGTACCCGGGCGCGCGCGTGCTCACGCAGGCCTTCCTCTGGCGCATGCTCGACCTCGACGAGGCGGACGGGAAGCGGATCGACGTCGTCGTCGCGACGAAGTTCCCGTCGTACCTCGTGCGCCACTCCGACAAGCGCGTCTGGCTCGTCCATCAGTTCCGGCAGGCCTACGAGCTCGACGGAACGCCGCTCGGGCAGTTCGGCGACTCGCCGGAGGATCGCGCGCTTCGTCGCAAGGTGCAGGAGCTCGATCGGGTCGCTCTCTGCGAGGCCACGCGGCTGTTCACGATCTCGCGGAACGTCGCCGGCCGGCTCGAGGCGTCGACCGGGCTCGCGGCCGAGGTGCTCCCGCACCCGCCGCAGGAGCTCGACTACCGCTGCGAGGGCTACGGGGACTTCGTGCTCTCCGTCAACCGGCTCGATCGCGCGAAGCGGATCGACCTCCTCCTCGAGGCCGCGGCGCGCGACGCGGTCGCTCGAGGTCGTGATCGCGGGCGACGGGCCCGACCGCGAGCGGCTCGAGCGGCTCGCGCACGACCGCGGCCTGAACGGGCGCGCGCGGTTCGCCGGCCGCGGTCGGCGAGGACGAGCTCGCCGACCTCTACGCGCGCTGCCTCGCCGTGTACTACGCGCCCGTCGACGAGGACTACGGGATGGTGCCGCTCGAGGCGTTCCTCTCGGAGAAGCCCGTCCTGACGACGACCGACGCCGGCGGCCCGCTCGAGGTCGTCTCCGACCGCGCCACGGGCTCGTCGTCGCGCCCGACGCCGCCGAGATCGCGCGCGCGCTCGGCTGGCTGCGCGAGCATCCGCGACGAGGCTGCGTCGTTCGGTCGGGCCGGGAAGGCGATCGCGAGCGAGGTCACGTGGGATCGCGCGATCGGGAGGCTGCTCGCGTGAGGGTCGCCTACTTCAGCCCGATGCCGCCCGAGCAGACGGGCATCGCGGACTACAGCGCGCTGCTGCTGCCGGCGCTGCGGGAGCGCATCGACGTCGACGGTCGTCCGGCGAGGCGCGCGAAAGCGCGCCTCGCGGCACCGACGTCGCGCTCTACCACGTCGGGAACAACCCGGACGCGCACGCGTGGATCGTCGACGCGCTCCGCCGCGCGCCCGGGCGTCGTCGTCCTCCACGACTTCGTCCTCCACCACCTCGTCGCGGGGATGACCGTCGGCCGGCGGGACGGGCACGGCTACCTCGATCTGATGGAGCGCGAGCACGGCGTCGTCGGCCGCCTCCTCGGCCACGGCGTCCTCGACAAGCGGATCCCGCCGCTGTGGGAGTCGCGGCCCGAGGACTTCCCGCTCGCGACGTTCGTGCTCGAGCACGCGACCGGCGCTGATCGTCCACTCGCGCTACGTGCGCGATCGCGCGCGGGCGGCGGGGTACGAGGGCCCGATCTGCGGTGGTGCCGCATCCGGCCTGGCCGGCTCCGGCGCGTCGAGCCCGAGCGCGTCGGCGCCGGGCCGTGGTCGGCTGCTTCGGCGTCGTCAACGCGAGCAAGCGGATCCCGGAGCTCCTCCGGGCGACGGCGGAGGTGCGGCAGGCGCACCCCGACGCTGACGCTGCTCCTCGTCGGCTCGACGTCGCCCGGGTTCGACCTCGACCGGCGGCTCCAGCGCCTCGGCCTCGCCGACGACGGCGCTCGCTGCGCGAAGGCTGGGTCGACGAGCGACGGCTCTGGGCGCTCATGGCCGGCAGCGACGTGCTCGTGAACCTCCGCCATCCGACGATGGGCGAGACGTCGGGCAGCGTCGATCCGCGGGCTCTCGCTCGGGAAGCCGCTCGTCGTGAGCGACGTCGGCTGGTTCTCGGAGCTGCCGGACGACGTCGCGTTGAAGGTCGCCGCCCGACGACGACGAGGTCGAGACGCTGGCGGCTGCGCTCGAGCTGCTCGCGTCGCGCGACGACGTGCGCGAGGCGATGGGCGCGGCGCGGCCGAGCTCGCACGGCGCGAGCACGACGTCGGGCGCGTCGCCGATCTCTACGCGCCGCGCTCGAGAGCGCCGTCGGCGGACCGGCGGTGGACGACGCGGTGCTGCGCGAGGTCAGCGAGGCTGCGGCGGACGTCGGGATCTCGGCGGAGACGGCCGAGGCGAGGGAGATCGCCCGCCGCCTCGCCGAGGTCGAGCTTGGGTAGAGCGCTCCGCAGGATTCCGACCTGGGCGTGGCTCGCGGCGATCGTGGTCGGCTCGACGCTCGTCCGCGCGCTCCTCGGCGCGGGATATCGTCGCGCCGTTCATCATGGTCGACGAGATCATCTGGTCGGAGGTCGCGCGCGGGATCGCCGACGCCGGCGAGCCGCTGCTCCGCGACCAGCCGGATCCCGGCTACAGCATCGTCTACCCGCTCGCTGATCAGCCCGGTCTACGCGCTGTTCGAGCAGCCTGCCCGACGCGTACGCGGGCGTGAAGACGCTCAACGCGCTCGTCATGTCGCTCGCTGCCGTGCCGGCGTTCTTCCTCGCGCGGCGGGTCGTGCGCGACGGCCTCGCGCTGCTCGCGGCGCTCATCGCGGTCGCGATCCCGTCCCTGGCGTACACGGGCACCGTCATGACGGAGAACGCGTTCTACCCGCTCTTCCTCGTCGTCGCGCTCGTGCTCGTGCTCGTGCTGGAGCGCCCGACGCGCGCTGTCGGGTCGTGCTGCTGCTCGCGCTCGTCGGGCTCGCGTTCGCGACCCGCGTGCAGGCGGTCGCGATCGCGCCCGGCGGTGCTCCTCGCGCCGCTCGTGCTCGCGGTGTTCGAGCGGCGCGGCCTCGCGCGCGACGATCTCGCGCGTTCCGCTGGCTGTACGGCATCGTCGCCGGCGCCGCCGTCGCGCGTGCTCGTCGTCCAGCTCGCCTCCGGCGGTCGCCGCAGGACTGCTCGGCGCCTACGAGCCCGTCGGCGAGCGGTCGTACGACGTCGGCGAGGCGCTTCGCTACCTGTGGTGGCACGTCGCCGAGCTCTCGCTCTACGTCCTCGTCGATCCCGCTCGCGGCGACTGATCGTCCTCGTCGCTCGTGCCCGCTCGCTCGACGCGCGGCTGCAGGCGTTCCTCGCCGCGACCGTCGCGCTGACGGTCTGCGTCGTCCCCGTGGTCGCGACGTTCGCGTCCGAGTTCTCGGACCGGATCGAGGAGCGGAACATGTTCTACGTCGCGCCGCTTCTCTGCATCGCGCTGCTCGCATGGGTCGAGCGCGGTGCGCCGCGTCCGCGTGTGCTCGCGGCGGTCGCCGCCGTGGTCTCCGCGCTCCTCGTCGTCGCGATCCCGTTCGATCGCTTCCTCACCACGTCCGCGATCACGGACACGCTCATGCTGCTGCCGTTCTGGTCGCTCCAGGACCGGATCGGCGACGGACTGGATCGCGGCTCGCGGCGCTCGGCGCTCGCCGCGGGCCTCGCCGCGGCGTTCCTCTTCGTGCCGCGCCGGTACGCCCTCGCGCTGCCACTGCTCGTGCTCGGTCTCTGGATCCTCGCGATCAGGCCGATCTGGTGGGGCACGCACGGCTTCGAGCGGTTCTCGCGCGGCGCGCTCTTCCAGGGCATCCGCACGGCCGACCGGGACTGGGTCGATCAGGCGCTCCGCACCGGGGACGCAGGCTGCGTTCCTCTGGACCGGGCGCACGGATCGGCTCACGGTGAACCAGAACGAGTTCTTCAACCGCGGGGTCGGGCCGGTCTACTACGTCGACCGATCCGACACCGGGCGGCCTGCCCGAGACGCGGGTGCGGATCGATCCGCAGACCGGCGCGCGTGACGCTGCCCGACGGTGAGCCCGTCCGGGACGAGTACCTCCTCGCCGACTCGTCGTTCGAGCCGGACGGCGAGCCGATCGCGCAGCGACAAGGGCTGGGGGATCACGCTCTGGCGCGTCGCGACGCCGCTCGTCTCGGCGGTCCGGGTCGACGGCCTGTACCCGAACGACACGTGGTCCGGCGGCGAGGTGACGTACCTTCGGCGGCGCTGCGAGCCGGGGCGGCTCGCCGTCGTCGCTCTCGAGCGACCCGAGCCTCTTCCTCGAGCCGCAGACGATCGTCGCGCGCTCGAACGGCGCCGTCGTGGGGCGGGTCCGCCTGCCGCCTCGAGGGCCGCGCCGTCCTGAGTGTTCCGGTGAGGCCCGAGCCCGGCACGAGTGAGTGCCGCGTCGTCTACACGGTGTCGCCGACGGCCGTTCCGGCGGAGGTCACGGGCGGCGCCAACCCGGACGACCGCGAGCTCGGGGCGCACTTCAACCGCTTCGTCTACAGGCCGGCTCGGTGAGGATCGCGTTCGACGTCGTCCCGCTCTCGCATCCGCTCCTCGGGATCGGGAACTACATCGCAGGGTCTCGTCGGCGGCCTCGTCGAGGCTCGCGGGCGGCGCGCACGAGATCGTCGCCTTCGCCCCGACGAGCATCCGCGGCCCGGACCGGATCCGCGCCGCGCTCGCCGGAATCGACGTCGAGCTCCGCACCTGGCCGCTGCCCCTCTCCCATGCCGTTCGAACCGCGTGGAGCCGCGTCGGGCACCCGTCGGCCGAGCGGCTCCTCGGCGCGCTTCGACGCGCTTCACTTCTCGGACTGGATGTATCCGCCGCAGCGCGGCGGGCGTGCGGGCGACGACGATCCACGACCTCGTCCCGCTCCACCATCCCGAGTGGACGACCGCCCGGACGCGATCGATGCACGGGCGGAAGTACGCGAACGCCGCCGCGACCTGCGACGTCGTCTTCGTGCAACTCGGCGTACACCGGACGTGACGTCACGACGGACGCCTCGGCGTTCCTGCCGAGCGGATTCGCGTTGCGCATCCCGCGCCGAAGGACGTCTACCGCGCGGACGGGCCGGCGGCCGATCTCGGCGCGCCGTACGTCCTCACCGTCGCGACGCTCGAGCCGCGGAAGAACCTGCAGGTGCTCGTCGAGGCGCAGCGCCTGCTCGGCGGCGAGCTCGAGCTCGCGGTCGTCGGCGCCGAGGGCTGGGGCGAGCAGCCGCTCCTCGACGGGCCGGGCATCCGTCGCCTCGGGTTCGTCTCGGACGACGAGCTCGCCCGTCTCTACCGCGGTGCGGCCGTCGTCGCGTATCCCTCCCGCTTCGAGGGCTTCGGGATCCCGGTGATCGAGGCGATGGCCTGCGGCGTCCCCGTCGTCGTCTCGTCGCACGAGTCGCTCGACGAAGCGAGCGGCGATGCGGCGCTGCGCGCCGATCCGGACGACCCCGCCGCGTTCGCCGCCGCGATCGAGCGGGCACGTGGCCGAGCGGGAGCGCCTCGCGGCGCTCGGCCTCGAGCACGCGAGGCGATTCTCCTGGCGGGCGGTCGGCGAGATCTTCCTCGCGCGGGTACGAGGAGGCGCGCGCGGTGAGAGGCGACCAGGAGATCGTCGTCGTCGTGCGACGCGAGGGCCGAGTTCCTCGTCATGCGCCGCGCTCCCGAGCGGCTCGGCTACTGGAGCCTCGTCGCGGGTGGGCTCGAGCCGGAGGAGACGCCGCGGGAGGCGGCGCAGCGCGAGCTGCTCGAGGAGACCGGCCTCGAGCCGCGGAGGTCCGAGACCTGCCGATCGCACTCTCGTACTCGCTGCTCGACGACCCGCCTGCGATCCGTGCGCGCTACGCGCCCGGGGTCGAGACCGTCACCGTCCACGCCTTCGTCGCGGACGCGCCGGCGGGCTGGGAGCCGACGCTCGACGCCGAGCACGACCTCTATCGCTGGTGCGACCTCGACGAGGCCGCTCGCCCTGCTGGCCTACGAGACGACGCGTAAGACGCTCGTTCGCGCCGCGCGCGGCAGCGCCGTGAGGGTCGGGGTCGACACCTCGCCGCTCGTCCAGACCCGCGCGGGGACGGCGCGTCACGTGCGCGGGCTGCTCGGTGCGCTGCGCGACGCCCCGGGATCGAGCTCGAGCTGCTGTCGTTCGGCGGGCCGGGACGAGTGGCGAGCGTGACCCGGGACGCGCTCTGGTACCCGCTCGGCCTCGGGCGCCGCGCCCGATCGCTCGACGTCCTCCACTGCACGACCTTCCGCGGCCCGGTCGGCACGCGCGTGCCGACGGTGCTCACGGTGCACGACCTCGCCATCCTGCGCGCGCCGGAGGCGTTCCCGCGCTGGCATCGCCTCTACGGCCGCGCCGGGCTCACGCGCGTGCTGCGGGCCGCCGACGCGATCGTCGCGGTCTCCGAGTTCACCCGCGACGAGACGATCGAGCTCGCGGGTGTCCGGCACCGGAGCGCATCCGCGTCGTGCCCAACGGCGTCGATGACGTGTTCGTGCCCGACGGGCCGCGCGCCGACGGCGACTACGTCCTCGCCGTCGCGACGCTCGAGCCGCGGAAGAACCTGGTTCGCGCGGTCGAGGCGGCACGCGAGGCCGGTGTGGAGCTGCGCGTCGTCGGCGCTCGCGGCTGGGGCGGCGTCGACGTCGAGGGCTGGGTCGGCGAGATTCCCGACGCCGAGCTCGCGGCGCTCTATCGCGGCGCGCGCTGCGTCGTCTACCCGTCGCTGTACGAGGGCTTCGGTCTGCCCGTGCTCGAGGCGATGGCGTGCGGAACGCCTGTCGTGACCTCGCGCGGCACGGCGATGGAGGAGGTCGCGGGCGGGGCGGCGGTCCTCGTCGACCCGCTCGACGTCTCCGCGATCGCGGAGGGGATCCGGGCGGCGCGTGCGCGCCGCGACGAGCTCGTGCCGCTCGGCCTCGAGCGGGCCCGTGCGTTCACGTGGCAACGCGCGGCGGACGCCGTCGTCGAGCTCTGGCGGGAGCTCGCGTGAAGGTCGTCGTCTTCGACGCGGACGTCCTCGGTCGCCAGCGCACGGGTGACGAGACGTACGCGCTCAACCTCCTGCGCGAGCTCGGGGGCGCTCGTGAGCGCCGCGGGCATCCGGCTCGTCGCCGTCACGCGCCGCACCGACCTCGTGCCCGACGGCATCGAGCCGTTCGAGCTGCGAGCGCGCTCGCAGGAGGTCCGCATGGCCTGGTCGCTTCCGCGGGCGCTTCGCACGCTCCGGGCGGCGCTCTGTCACACGCAGCACGCGCTGCCGCTGCGCTCGCCGTGCCCGTGCGTCGTGACCGTGCACGACGTGTCGTTCGCACGCGAGCCCGAGATGATGGGGTGGAAGGACCGAGCCGTCTTCCGTCGGGTCGTTCCGCACGCGGTGAAGCGAGCGGCGCGGGTGCTCACGGTGTCGGAGCGGACGAAGCGCGACCTCGTCGAGCTCTACGACGTCCCGGCCGAGCGGATCGTCGTCACGCCCAACGGCGTCGATCCTGCCTTCACGCCCGGTCCGGGGCGCTCACGACTACGTCCTCTCGGTCGGGGCGATCCAGGCCCGCAAGAACCAGCTCGCGGCGCTCGACGCAGCCGTCGCGGTCGGGCTGCCGCTCGTCGTCGTCGGCCCGGAGAAGGACGCCGCGCTCGCCGCCGAGCTCCGGCGGCGCGGCGCGAGGCTCGAGGGCTACGTCGACGACGACGCGGCTCGTCGAGCTGTACCGCGGCGCCGCGTGCCTCGTGCAGTCGAGCCGGTACGAGGGCTTCGGGCTGCCCGTGGTCGAGGCGATGGCGTCGGGGACACCGGTCGTCGCCGTCGCCGATCCGGCCCTTCGCGAGGTGGCCGGCGAGGCGGCGGTGTTCGTCGGACGGCGGCGATCTCGCCGAGCGGGATCCGCACGCGCGCTCGCCGAGCGCGACCGCCTCGTCGCGGCGGGGCTCGAGCGCGCCCGCGCGTTCAGCTGGCGCGCGACCGCGGAGCGGACGCTCGCCGTCTACCGGGAGATACTCGGGGCATGAAGGTCTCGGCGGTCGTCGTCTCGCACGGGCACGCCGGCGAGCTCGCCAGGTCGCTTCCCGCGCTCGTCCCGCAGGTCGACGAGGTGGTCGTGATCTCGAACGTTCCGGGCTCGGCCGACGGGCGTGCCCGACGGCGTCCGCGTGCTCGAGAACCCGCGGCCGCTCTCCCTGGCGGCGAACGTCAACCTCGGGATCGCCGCGACGGCGGGTGAGTACGTGCTGAACGTCGAATCCCGGACGCGATCGCCGAGCCCGGGGCGGTCGCAGCGCTCGTCGCGTTCGCCGACGGGCATCCACGCTGCGGGATCGCAGGCCCGCAGATGCGCTGGCCGGACGGGAGCTGGCAGCCGTCGCGCCGACGGTTTCCGACCGTCCGCGGAACGATCGTGCGCCGGACGCCGCTCCGCCGCATCCGGTCGCCGTACGAGACGCAGCGCGAGCACTACGAGCTCGACGAGCGGCCGACCGAGCCCGTCCAGGCCGACTGGATGCTCGGCGCCTTCCTGCTCATGCGCCGGACGATGCTCGACGAGATCGGCGGCTGGGACGCGGGCTTCCGGCACTACTGCGAGGACATCGACCTCTGCTACCGCGCGGCGCAGGCGGGCTGGGAGCGCTGGTACGTCCCCGAGGCGGTCGTGACGCACGCATACGCGGCGGTCATCGACCAGCGCTTCCTCTCGCGCCACACGCTGTGGCACGCGCGCGGCATGGCGCGCTTCGTCCGCAAGCATCCCGAGCGGCTGCTCGCGCTGTGACGGCGAAGGAGGACCAGTACGCGCGGCAGGCGCAGGACTGGACGGAGCGCGCATACGCGGACGTCACGGCGTACCTCGAGCACCGAGCGGAGCTGATCGCCGAGCTCGGGCGCGAGGCTCGAGCCCGGCGACGAGGTGCTCGACCTCGCGTGCGGCGACTGCAGGCCTCGGTGAGGCGTTGCTTCGGCGAGGCCTTCGCTACCGCGGTGTCGACTCGACCCCGGAGATGGTCGAGGCCGCGCGGCGCCGACTCGGCGCGCGCGCCGAGGTCGACCTCGGCGATCTGAACGACTACGTCCCTCCCCGCCCGGTCGCGGCGACGACCGTGTTCCGCGCGATCTACTACGCGCGCGACCGCGCCGCGTTCTTCCGGCACGTCTCGGCCTTCACGGAGACGAAGCTCGTCTTCGACCTCAACCCGCGCCAGTACCGTGTCGAGGACGTGCTCGCGGATCTGCGTGCCGCCGGCCTCTCGACGGTCCTCCTGCACCCGTTCTTCGTGCCGCAGACGGTCTCGCTTCCCGGCCCCCTCCTCGCCGCCGCGAAGGCGCTCGAGCGGAGCGGCCCGCTCGCACGGCTCGCGCTCCGGGTGCGCTTCACGTATCTCGTGGCCGCGTCGCGCTAGCCGAAGAGCGGCTGGAACCCCGCCTTCACGATCACGGCGCCCAGCCTTCGGCTCTCGCTCTCCGAGGGGTCGATCTCCTTCGGGATGAAGGTGGGCGAGACCGTGATCTCCATGCGCCACGGCACGTTGGGCGGACTGAGTGTCGTGCCGTTCGCGTTGCAGTCGCGCACGTCGAATCTCCGCGTCTCCGTCACGTGGTCGATCCGCGGCTGCTTGTCCGGCCCGATCCCCACCGGGCCGATCCGCACGGTCGCCTTTCCGACGCCACGCAGCCCCTGCTTCGGACACCAGCCGACGCGCGTGAGGTGTACGACGGCGAGGCCGGGCTCGTCCGCCGAGACGTCGTACCGCGTGTACGAGGCCCGTGCGACCGGATCGTCGCTCGAGCCGACCATCCAGCCGTCCGTCTGGCGTCCGACGAGCGCGTCCTGGAGCTTCAGCGGCCCGCCGTCGATCCGGTACAGCGTCGCGTCCTTCCGTCGTGCGACGACCGGGGCCTGGAGCTCGACGCCGTTGACCGCGAGCGCGTACTCCGTGCCGGGCGGAGGGGTGAGCGTCCCGTCGACGGCCTCGAGGTCGGGCGTCAGGATCGGGGCTCCGACGCTCTGCGCCGTTCCGTCGAGGCTCCACATCTTCTTCACGGACCGGTTGAAGAACTCGGTCAGCTGGATGTTCGTCGGGTCGGAGATCTGCTGCCCGATGACGACCACCGAGCCGCCTCCGGTCGCCTCGTCGACCCAGTCGTACGGCCGCGGCAGGTTTCGGTCGATCTGCTCCGAGAGGTCTCGCTCGCCCGCGGCCGCGTAGACCTGGCCCGTCAGGCCCCAGGCCACGACGACGACCGCCGCGGTGCCTGCGACCGCGGCGAAGCCGGTCGATCCGCGAGCGCAGGAGCTTCAGCGCGACGACGACCGCGAGGGCGACGATGCACACGACGACGAGTGCGGCCTCGATCGTGCCCTCCGACCAGCCGAGCTCACGGTTCGCGAAGGCCGCGATCGAGAGGCCGTGTGCCTCGTAGAACGGGTACTGGGAGAGATGGAGCGGCGTGCTCGCGACGACGAACACCGTGAACGCCGCGGCTGCGGCGATCGCCCATCCTCGCCCGACGCCGCGCGAGAGGGCCATCGCCGTCGAGGCGAAGAGGATCGGGGCGAGGTAGATGACGTTTCGCTCCACGACGACCGTCGCGAAGACGTTCTGGATGTACGCGCCCTTGATCCCCGCGTACCACACGAACGCCGCGAGAGCCGCGACGCTCGTGACGACGAAGCCCGTGGTCTCCGGCGAGCGCGACTCCGTCTTCGGGCGGGCGAGGGCGGCAATGCCGAGGAGCGCGGGGAGGATCCCGATCCCGATCGAGAGCGCCCCGAACGCCCAGACGCCGTGGTCGAAGACCCGATCCTTGTAGAAGCCGGTCGTCTCGCGCCAGCTCGTCGAGAGGTGGCCCATGAGCGCGGAGAACGCGAAGGCGATGCCGACCACGAGGACCGCCAGGCCGACCCAGTCCCAGGTTCCCCAGGAGGAGCGCCAGCGCTTGCCGGCCGCGGACTGCCACGCGAGCCAGAGCAGACCGAGCGCGAACACCGCGAAGAGGACGGCGAGCTGCGTCCGCGTCAGCGCCGCGGCTGCGCACACTGCAAGCGCCGCTGCACCACGACCCCAGCTCGGGCGTACGAGCGTGCGGGCGATGAGCCACAGCGCGAGCGTCGACAGGGGATACGCGATCGGCTCCTCCACGAGGATCGGGGAGTAGGCGAGCGCGGGCACCGCGACGGCCGCCCCCGCGGCGGCGAGCGCGTACCACTTGGGAGCGACCATCCGTGCGAGCGCGTACGCGGGGAAGACGGTTGCCGTCATCGCGAGGACGAGAACGAGCTTCGCGGCCGCCCACGCCGCGGTCGTCGACGAGAGCCACCAGACGGGTGCGAGGACGTAGGCGACGAGCGTCGCCAGGCCGTACGGCTCGCCCCGCCGCGCCGGCTCGCCCGTGTCGGCGATCGACGCGGGCGAGCTGGGTCAGCTCGAGCTCGTCGGTGAAGATCGTGGGTACGGGACGTCGCGACGCCTGCCAGGCATAGAGCGCCGCGAGGCCGAAGTAGACGGCGAGCAGCGGGATCGCGGACAGGAAGCGGTCCAGGAAGTCCGGGCGGCGCTCGCCGCTCGCGCGTGTCCGATCGCTCACGTTCGGGCCGCTTCGACCGGTTCGCGCGCGGACAGCTCGACGTGGCGCCGGACGAGGCGGCAGGGAATGCCCGCAGCGGCTGCGGCGTGGAGGACGGCGTCGAGGCGGTCCTGCGGCGCTGCCGGGATCGTCACGAGGACCTCGCCGGCGCGCGTGCTCGCGATCGCGCGAGCCGCCTCGTCGAGGCTCCCGACGACGCTGACGCCGAGAATGCGGCGCCGGCGGACGCGTGGGTTGTCGTCGAGGAAGCCGACGACCCGGGCCTCACTCCCCTCCCGCAGCTCGCGCGCGAGGCTGCGACCGGCGCGACCCGGCGCCGACGATCAGCACGCGCGTGCGCTCGCCGCGGTGCCCGACGGTCTCCGGAAGAAGCCGCAGGACGAGCCGGGACGCACCGACGAGGACGGTGCAGAGGACCGCGTCGATGACGAAGATCTGCACGGCGGGGAACGAGCCGATCGGCCGCAGCGCGATCAGGATCACGAACGCCACGAGCGCCGATCCGACGCAGCCCGAGGAAGATCGGAACGACGTCCCGCGCGGTCGCGTACCGCCACACCCGCCGGTAGACGCCGAGCGCGACGAAGAACACGTACCGCGTCCCGAGCACGATCGGGAGCGCCGACAGGTAGACCGACCGCTCGTAGTCGGTCCCGGTCCCGCCCACTGCGAGCAGGTACGCGGCGAGGAACGAGGCGCAGATGATGACGAAGTCCGCGAGCACCTCGACCAGCCGTCGCGGCTCGAAGATCAGCGCGCGCCAGAGCGACGGCTCCGGCCCCTCGACCCCGCGGCGCGAGCGCTCCTCGAGGTCGCTCAGGAAGCTCCCGAACTGCACGAGCAGCACGAACGTCACGAGCACGCCGATCGCGGTCAGCCGGCCGTTGTCGAGGACGTTGTAGGCGAGCGCGGTCGCGCCGATCGCCGACGAGACGATGGCGAGCAGCAGCACCGCCTTCGTCTCGGAGAGGCCGTAGTACACGAGGCGATGCGACGTGTGGTCGCGGCCGCCCTGCGTCACCGGCCGCTTCTCGACGAGCCGCGCGATCGTGACGAGCGTCGTGTCGAGGATCGGGATCGCGAGCACGAGCAGCGGGAGCAGGATGGTGGCCACCGTCGTTCCGGCGACCGTCCAGCTCGCGGCGAGCGCGAGCGAGGCGAGGCCGAAGCCGATCGTCTGCGCGCCGGAATCGCCCATGAACACCGAGGCTCCGCGCTGCGGCCTGAGGTTGAACGGGAGGAATGCCGCGCACGCGAGTCCGAGCGCGAGCGCGAGCGCGAGGACGGTGTCGTTCTCGTGCTCCGTGAGCGCGTCGATCGCGAAGTACCCGCACGAGACGATCGCGAGCGTCGCCGCGAGACCGTCCATGTTGTCGAGCAGGTTGAACGCGTTCGTGATGCCGACGAGCCACAGCAGCCCGATCGCCCACGCGAGGATGTCGTTGCCGACGATCTCGACGTTCAGGCCGCTCGCCAGCACGACCACGGCAGCGGTGATCTGTGCGGCGAGCTTCGCGAAGGGGCTCAGGTGCCGGAGGTCGTCGACGAGGCCGGCGACGAAGACGATCGTGACGCCGGCGAGGATCCCGCCGAGCTCGCCCGACCACTCGACCGCGCCGCTCGCCAGCGCAAGCGCGATCCCGGCGACGAACCCCGCGAAGATGCCGACGCCGCCGAACGTCGGCGTCGGCTGCTCGTGCCAGCGCTCGTCCGACGGGACGGCGACGAGGCGCGCGCCGAGGGGCGAGCGGAGGAGGAGCCAGAGAACCGCGGCGGCGACCGAGAACGCGGCGATCGAGACGATCGCAATCACAACCGGGAAAGGGTAGTCGAGCGTCCCGTCACCCTAGACTCTGCCGGTGTCCGTTTACGCCGACGTAATTCGCTACCGCGAGCTCTTCGGAAGCCTGTTCCGGCGCGACATTCGCGCGAAGTACCGCGGCTCCGTGCTCGGGCTCGGATGGTCGCTCCTGCACCCGCTCGTGCTCATGCTCGTGTACCTGCTCGTCTTCTCGGTGCTCTGGCGGGTCGCCGAGGTCGGGTCCGACGACTACTGGCTCTTCCTCCTCTGCGGGCTTCCTGCCTGGGTGTTCTTCGCGACCGCGTCGCAGGCGGCGTCGCGGAGCCTGCTCGAGAACGCGAACCTCATCCGCAAGGTGCGCTTCCCACGGCAGCTCGTGCCGCTCTCGATCGTCGGCACGAACCTCGTGAGCTTCGCCGTGATGCTCGCCGTCGTCGTCGTGCTGAGCCTCTGGCGGATCCCCGAGGCGCGGGAAACGGTCTGGCTCGCCTTCCCGCTCGGCGCCCTGCTCGCGTGCATCGTCGCCGGCTTCGCGCTCGCGGTGGCGTCGCTCAACGCGCTCTATCGAGACGTCGAGCACCTCCTGCAGGCGCTGCTCCTGCCGTGGTTCTTCCTCACTCCGGTCCTCTACAGCCTCGACCAGCTTCCCGGCGTGGACGAATACCCCGCGGCGGACTTCTTCCTGCACTGGGTGAACTTCCTCACGCCGCCGATCGAGGCGATGCGTGCGGTGCTCTTCTACGGCGAGACGCCTGGCGCGGCGGACACGATCTACACGGTGATCGCCGCGCTCGTCGCGCTGGGTGTCGGTGCGTGGATCTTCAGTCGCTCCGACGACCGGATCGCGACCGAAGTCTGACCACGGCGCGACCGTCGAAGAGCGCATCGCTGCCCGCGTAGGCGGGGAGGCCTTCGTACGTCTCCGGCTCGGCTCCCGTGAGGAGTGACGGGAGGAGGAGCGGCTCGCCGAAGCGCGGGTTGCGACCGCCGCCCGGAGCCCAGGCCGCGTAGCGGCGGCGATCGGCGCGCGACTCCGCCTCGATCGCCCCTCCGACCGCTCCGTACCCCTCCGCGTGTGCGTCGAGCAGCAGGCGCGACCAGTCCGGCGCCGGAATCGCGCCGGGGACGAGGTGCGCGACGGCGACCGCGTCGTCGGCGACGATCGGCTCGGCCTGCGCAGCAAGGGCAGCAGCGACGTCGGGATCGGGAGCGCCGTGCACCCGTACGGCCAGCCGGCGTGCGTCGATCCGCGGCCTGACCTCCACGGGGAGATCGAGCGTCGAGGATCCGAGCTCCTCGAACCAGTAGCGAAGCTCCTCCACGAGGTCGAACGCGAGGCGGTAGCTGCCCGGTGGCCGCGGCGCGACCACCGTCGCCTCGAGCTCGACGGCTTCGCCCGGCGGGACCGTCGCGGGAAGCGCAGTCCGGTTCCCGTCCCAGACGATCGCGTTCCCGAGGGGATCGAGCCAGTGGTAGGCGAGCTGCACGCCCTCCCGGCCGCGCGAGCGCCAGGGCGCGGAGCCTGCGTTCTCGAGCCGCAGCCGCGCCCGCGTCGCGACGCCTGCGCGCTGCTCCGCGAGCTCGTAGGCGACCCACCGGACTGCGAGCGGCCCCACGGGAACGGGGTGCTCGCCGACTCGCTCCATGCTGGCCTCTACTCTAGGCGCGCATGGAAGTCGGCGAGATCTCGGTCGAAGGCGTCTCGCGCTGCTTCCGGATCCACGGGCGCGAGGCGCGCACGCTGAAGGATCTCTTCGTCCAGCGTGGGCAGACTCAGGCCACCGACGTCTGGGCGCTCCGCGACGTCTCCGTCGACGTCGCGCGAGGAGAGGCGGTCGGCCTCATCGGGCGCAACGGCTCGGGGAAGACGACCCTGCTGCGTCTCGTCGCCGGGATCATCAAGCCGACTGCGGGTCGCGTCAGCGCGGAGGGGCGCATCGGCTCGCTGCTCGAGCTCGGTGCCGGGTTCCACACGGACTTCACGGGTCGCGAGAACGTCTTCCTGAACGGCGCGATCCAGGGCCTCGCGCGGGCCGAGATCAGGCGCCGGTTCGACGAGATCGTCGCGTTCGCCGAGCTCGAGAACGCGATCGACCGGCCGGTCCGGACGTACTCGTCGGGGATGACGATGCGCCTCGGCTTCGCCATCGCCGCCTTCCTCGACGCGGACATCCTCCTCCTCGACGAGGTCTTCGCCGTCGGCGACGAGGCGTTCCAGCGGAAGTGCTTCGGGCGGATCTTCGCGTTCAAGGAGCGCGGCGGGACGATCGTCTTCGTCTCCCATGACGCGTCGGCCGTCGAGCGGCTCTGCGAGCGCTCCGTCTTCCTCGAGGGCGGGCACGTCGCGTTCGACGGCCCGACACGCGAGGCCGTCGCTCGCTACCGCCGCGCGCTCGCCGACGACGTGGACCCGGCCGAGCGCGGGGCCGGGTTGCGCGAGTGGGGCTCCGGCGAGGCGTCCATCTCGTCGGCCGCGCTCGTCGGGCAGGAGGGGTCGGATCGGCTGCAGTTCCTCTCCGGCGAGCCCTTCGAGCTTCGACTGAGCGTCGCTGCCGACGGCCTCCCGCCGCCTCGCCTCCAGCTGGAGTTGCGAGACGACGCCGGCACGCTCGTCGCGGCGCATGCGGTCGATCTCCGGAGCATCGGCTGGACGAGCTCCAACGGCAGCCGGGACGTGCGCTTCCACATGGGTGCGCTTCCGCTCGCCGACGGCCGCTTCCACCTGCGACTCGGCCTCACGGACGAGGCCGGCGACCACGTCTACCACTGGCTCGACGACGCGCTCGTCTTCGTCGTCTATCCGGGGGATGACGTCGGCGGCGTCGTGCGCTTTGAAGGGACGTGGATGCTCGAGGAGAACTCAGCAGCGCGATGAGCACCGCTCGCCTTCGGCTCGCGGTCGCGGGGGAAACCATGTTTCCCCCGCGTGCCCCCTTCTTCCTGAGAGCGTGGGGAACCTCCCGGTTCCCCACACCCCTCCACGCTCACGAGCCGGGGGCCGGCCGTGAGCGCCCGCACGTGCCCGGACTGGCCCCAGCTGATGGAGCTCGACCCCGACCTGCAGTTCAAGCACTACACCGTGGCCGAGGCGCAGCTCCCGTCGGAGACGCTGTCGCGCATGTCGCAGGTCTCGCTCGGCGACGTCGAGATCTGCTGCGACCTCGAGCACCACGTGTTCAACCCCGGCCACACCGATCCCGACGTCGCCGAGGCGCTCCGGGGCACGCATTGGTTCGACGTCCGCGAGTGGGCGACGTCCGGCCCCGGCGCCGACACCTCGTCCAACGCCGCCTGAGTACGCTTCGCCGCGTGCCGGCGATCGTCATCCCGTACCGCGGAGACGCGAAGCGCCGCCTCTCGCCCTCCGCTTCGCGCCGCGCTCGCGGTCGCGATGCTCGGCGACGTCGTCGAAGCCGCTCTCGAGGTCGGTCGCTGTCGTCGTCGTGACCGACGATGCCGCGGTCGTCCCGGCGGGAGTCGAGATCGTGCTCGATCCGGGGGAGGGGCTCGGCGCAGCGGTGGCAGTCGGGCCTCGCACGTGTCGAGGGCCACGCGCTCGTCGTCAACGCGGACCTCCCCGCCGTCACCCCCGACGCACTGCGGCAGCTCGCCGAGGCCGGCCTCGCGCTCGTCGAGGCGCCCGACGGGACGACGAACGCGCTCTCGCTGCCCGAATCCGAGCTCGTTCGCACCGCTCTACGGGCCGGGGAGCGCGGATCGCTTCCGCGCACATGCGCCGTTCGCGACGGTCTCCATCCCGGAGCTCGAGGCCGACGTCGACTCGGATGCGGATCTCGAGCGTCTCGGCGCGCGACTCGGCCCGCGCACGCGCGCACTTCTCGCCGTTCCGGCGTGAGGGTCGTCCTGCTCTCGGGCGGGGGCGGCGGCGCCCGCTTCGCGCGTGGCCTGCAGGGGATCCTCGAGCCGGGCGAGCTGACCGTGATCGGCAACGTCGGCGACGACGTCGAGATCCTCGGCGTCCACGTCTCGCCCGACCTCGACAGCCTGCTCTACACGCTCGGCGATCTGATCGACACGGAGCGCGGCTGGGGGCGGGCCGACGAGAGCTGGAACGCGCTCGAGTCGGCAGCGTCATTGGGGTGGGGAGGACTGGTTCCGCCTCGGCGACCGCGACCTCGGCCTCCACCTCGTCCGGACGAGCGCGCTCCGGGCGGGAACGACCCTCTCGGAGGTCACCGCCGGCTTCGCGGCCCGCGCCGGGCTGGCGACACGGATCGTCCCCGCGACCGACGATCGCCTCCGGACGCAGCGTCGTCACGCCGGCCGGCACGTTCCCGTTCCAGGAGTGGTTCGTCGGCCGCGGCCACCGTGACGAGGTCGACGCGGTCGTGTACGAGGGAGCCGAGGAAGCGCGCGCCGCACCGGGCGTCGTCGACGCGATCGCCGAGGCCGACACGATCCTCCTCGCGCCGAGCAACCCGTACCTCTCGATCGGGCCGATCCTCGCAGTGGGCGAGATCCGGTCGGCGATCGAGCGCCGACGCGTGTCCTGCGTCGCCGTCAGCCCCCTCGTCGGAGGAGCGGCAGTCACGGGCCCGGCCGCCCGTATGCTCACGCGCATGGCAGGCGGCGCGACGCCGGCTCACGTGGCTGATCGATACGCGGGTCTCATCGACGCCCTCGTGATCGACGAGAGCGACGCTCCTGCGACGGCGCCGGTCGAGCTCGTCGTCGACGCGGACGCTGATGCGAGACCGCGAGGACGAGCGGCGACTCGCGGAGCTCGTCCTGGAGGCAGCATGCGGGTAGCGGTCGTGGGCGGGACCGGGCCGTTCGGCAAGGCGCTCGCGGTGCGGCTCCACGCGTCGGGCATCGACGTCATCGTCGGCTCGCGCGACGCGGAGCGTGCCGCTGCAACTGCGCTCGAGCTCGACTGCGTCGGCGAGACGAACGTCGAGGCGTCCTCCGATGCGGACTTCGTCATCCTCGCCGTCAACGCCGAAGCCGCGCTCGACACCGCCCGCGAGCTTCGGGACGCGATCGGAGCGACACCCGTGTTGTCCGTCGCGTCGGAGCTCCGGTTCACGAAGGAAGGCGTCTTCCCGTCCCCGGACGCCCTCTCGCTCGCGGAGCGAATCCAGGCCGAGCTCGCCGGGCCGGTGGTTGCGGGGCTCCACTCGCTCGCCGCGTCCAGCCTCGGAGCCGACGATCCGCCTGACGAGGACGCCTTCGTCTGCGGTGACGATCGCGGCCGCGAAGGCTCTCGGGCTCGAGCTCGCCGGTCGCCTCACCACGGGTCGCGCGCTCGACGCCGGCCCGCTCGCGAGCGCGCGCGCGCTCGAAGGCCTCACGGCGGTCATCGTGAACATGAACCGCCGCTACAAGGGTCACGCGGGCATCAAGGTCACGGGACTGGCTTGACCGGGGAGCTGCGCGTGATCCCGCTCCACGGGATCCCGGAGCTCGAGGAGGGCGACGACCTGGGTGCGCTCGTGGCCGACGCCGCCGCTCGTGCGGGTGGGCTCGAGCGGGACGATGTCGTGGTCGTCGCGCAGAAGGCGGTGTCGAAGGTCGAGGGTCGCGTCGTTCAGCTCGAGGGCATCGAGGCGTCGGAGCGGGCGCTCGAGCTCGCCGGTGACGGCGATGCCCGGCGAACGGAGATGATCCTTCGCGAGGCCCGTGAGATCGTGCGGGCCAGGGCGCCACTCGTCATCGCCGAGACGCGTCACGGCTTCGTCTGCGCCTCGGCCGGGGTGGACGCCTCGAACGCGAAGGGTCCGGACACGCTCGTGCTCCTTCCGCTCGACCCCGACGCGTCGGCGGCGAGCCTTCGGGAGCGGCTGCACGAGCTCACCGGAGCCGAGGTCGGCGTCGTCGTGTCGGACTCGTTCGGGCGTGCGTGGCGGCTCGGGACGACCGACGTCGCGCTCGGCGTCGCCGGCATCACCGCGGTCCTCGATCTCGACGGCCTGCACGACTCGGCGGGCTACGAGCTCCACGCGACGCAGATCGCCGTCGCCGACGAGATCGCGGGCGCGGCGCAGCTCGTGATGGGGAAGATCGACGGCATCCCCGCCGCAGTCGTGCGTGGGCTCCGGCTGCGGGGCGACGGCCGCGGCAAGGACCTGATCATGCCCCGCGAGCGCGACCTGTTCCGGTAGCGAAGCTAGACTCGGCCCGTGCGGAAGTACGCGATCTGGGGCACTGCGACCTCTCCGGAGCAGGAGGAATGGGTCCAGTCGATCGGTGGTCAGTTCGAGGCGGACGACTTCGTGCGCGTCGACGACATCGCGGACGCCGACTTCGTCCTGAACATGTTCGATCCGGAGGATCCGAAGGCGTTCCGGCGCGCGTCACGCGGCACCTACTCGGCCGCGTTCTACGAGCTGCCCGAGGCTCCTGACGACGCGTTGAAGGCGAGCTACCCGATGCTCGTCCGCACGCTCTCGAACGTCGTCCTTCTCCGCGTGCCCGGCGAGGGCGTCTGGTTCACGACGATGGAGCAGGGCACGTACCACGTGTCGGAGGATCCGGCGGCGATCTACGAGCGGCTCGAGCCGCTCGCAACGTCGCGCCTCGTCATCGACAACGAGTGGATCCCGGACCTCGAGCCCGAGCTGTGGGACGGCGACGAGGTGACCGCCGACATCAGCGAGTCGGGACGCCGCCTCGACGAGCTGGACCTCCTGCCGTCCCCGTTCCCCGTCGAGGAGTACCTCTCCGGCCGGGACCTTCGGCACGTCATGCGGCTCTACTCGGTCGGGGGCCTCTCGTACGGGAACCTCTCGGCGCGCAAGGACGAGACGCGCTTCTGGATGAGCGCGAGCGGTGTCGACAAGTCCAAGCTCGAGTCGGTCGGTCGCGACATCCTCATGGTCAAGGACTTCGACGACGATCGCGGCGTCATCGTGCTGAGCGTGCCGCCCGGGATCGAGCCGCGCCGCGTCTCCGTCGACGCGATCGAGCACTGGATGATCTACCAGGCCCATCCCGACGTCGGTGCGATCCTCCACATCCATGCCTGGATGGACGGCATCGCCGCAACCGATGTGAACTACCCGTGCGGCACGCAGCAGCTCGCCGTCGCGGTCGCCGATCTCGTCGCGCTGGAGCCCGATCCCGCGCACGCGGTCATCGGGCTCCGGAACCACGGCCTCACCTGCACCGGCGACAGCCTCTCGGAGATCCTCGACCGCGTCGCGCCGAAGGTGCTTCGCCAGGTGCCTATGACCTGAGCCGCAGCGCGGTCAGCAAGGCCAGGGCCGGCGCGATCACGACGTCGTTGGCGAGACACCAGGCGCACACCGCGTCGATGACGAACAGCTGTAACGCCAGCAGGTACAGGCTGAAGAGCAGCCCGACGAAGGCGATCATCGCTGCCGCGAGGCGTGCGGTCGAGGTGTCCCAGGCCACGAGGCCGACGACGACCACGTACGAGACGAGTCCGAGGAGTGCGACCGGGATTCCGGCGATCTCCGCGTACGCGGACTGCTGCACCGTCTCGCAGCCACCGCCTGCGACGCAGACCAGGGCGGCCTCGTCGTAGTGCACCCACGTCAGGTAGCCGGCGACGATCGCTCCGGCGAGGGCGACGGCCCCGGCGGCGCCGCGCAGCGCTCTGTCGCTCACCCCGCGAGCGCGTCGTCGAGGGCCGCTCGCAGCTGCTCGACCGTCGCGACCTGGATCATGTAGGGAGCCTGGTCGCCGATCTTGATGAGCAACGTCGGCGTGCCCTGGATACCGGCGGCCTGCGCCTTTGCGTTTGCGCCCTCGGCCTCCTGCGTGATCTTCGCGCTCCCGGCGTCGGCGAAGAGCTTCTCCACGTCGAGCCCGGGGATCTGCGACGCGAGCTCTCGGATGAGGTCGTCGGTGATCCACCCGCTGTTCTCGCCGCCCTGGTTGCGGTACATCGCCTCCTGGAGGTTCCAGAGCTTGTTCTGCTCGGCTGCGGCCAGGAGGAACCGATAGCCCTTGACCGAGTCGGAGCCGATGAAGGGAAATCCACGGAATTCCGTGTCGACCTTGCCGGGCCGGACGTACGCGTCGACGACCGTCGGGAAGAAGTTCTCGGTGTAGGCACGGCAGCCAGGGCACTGCGGATCGGCGTACTCGATGAGCGTGACCCCGGCGTTCGGCGATCCCGAGCACCGCGCCATGCTGCGGGATCCCGGTCAGGTCGACGACCGGCGTCGCCGATCGGCGGCGGAGTGCTCGAGTCGTTCCGGAGCAGGAGCGCGACGGCGACGAGTGCTGCCGCTGCACCGATCGCCACCGCGAACGCGATGACGACCGTGCGTCCCGCCGGGCGATCGGTCGAGCGTGGGTTCATCGCGGCCATGCTCCGAAGTCTGCCGATCGGCCGTGCTCCGTAGTCGGACGTGCTCTGTGCACGTCCTGGCATCGCTCCGTCGGGCAAATGCGGCCCGAGCGGCCGGCGCTAGCGGTTACACCGCCCCTTACACCTCCGGGCCGATGGTCGTCCCTCGAACGAGGGAGTAGCTTGCCGACATGATCGAACTGGCCACCGAAAGGAAGACGGCGCCCATCACGCTTCGGCAGCGTGAGGTCGTCGCGTTGATCGCAGCGGGCTGCTCGAACGACGAGGTCGGGCTGCGCCTCGGGATCTCCCCCAGGACGGCGAAGGCGCATTGCGACGTGCTTCGACAGAAGCTCGGTGTCCGCCGCCGCCGTCAAATTCCGATCGCGTTCCGACTCCTCACGGGAGAGGATCCGCTGTCTGCGGGGCGCCGCTACGTGATTGCGGCTCGGCTCCCCCGCTGACCCAGAGGCGCTCGCGGCCTCGTGCCGCGAGCGCCTTCCGAGTTCGAGAGTGGTAGGGTCGATGCGTCGATCCAGGTGACGTCGGTCAGGAGAGGGCGACGACGGCGACAGCCTCCGAAGTCCGGATTCGCAAGCGCAGGATCGTCGAGCGGCCACGTTTGTTCGCGCTCCTGGATGAGTCGAAGGCGCGCGTGCGGATGCTGATCGCGCCGGCCGGGTACGGGAAGACGACACTCGCCGATCAGTGGGTCGTCCGCGAAGGCAGGTTCGGTGCGTGGTTCACCGCGCGTTCGTCTGCGACGGATGTCGCCGCTCTCGCGCTCGGGCTCGCCCGCAGCTCGACGTCGGTCATCGCCGACTGTGACGTCCGACTCCGCGAGCACATGCGCGCGCTTCCCGCCCCTGCCGAGAACGTCGAGACCCTCGCCGAGATCCTCGGCGAGGACCTCGCCGAATGGCCGTCGAACGCGTGGCTCGTCATCGACGACTACCACGAGGTCGCACAGGAACCGCGAGCCGAGGACTTCGTCGCCGCCCTCGTGTCCGTCTCTCCGATCCAATTCCTCATCGCAAGCCGCGTCCGCCCGTCGTGGGTCTCGACGAAGGAGCTCATGTATGGCGACGTTCTCGAGCTGAACCAGGCGGCATTGGCGATGGACAATGCGGAGGCTGCGGATGTGCTGGTCGATCGAACAGCCCGCTCAGCGTCTGGCCTCGTCTCCCTCGCGCACGGATGGCCTGCAGTCATCGGTCTCGCAAGCGTCTCGTCGGCAGAGATCGAAGAGAGGGCGGAGCTCCCAGAATCGTTCTACCGCTTCTTTGCAGACGAGGTCTTCAGTGCTCTCAGTGCAGATGTCCAGCAGGGGTTGACAACCCTAGCTGTCGCTCCGATGCTCGACCGTGAGCTGGCTGTGTCCCTTCTCGGCTCTGACGCAGCCGAGACGGTCTGCGCAGCGGCGCTCGACGTCGGCTTGCTTGTCGAGCGTGACGCGCAGCTCGACCTACATCCACTCGCACGAATGTTCTTGGAAGAGCGGAGTGCGCAACTCGGGCTCACACCTGCACCTGACGCGACACGCACTTGCCTTGAGAGCTACCGAGAGCGTCGCGAGTGGGATGCGGCCTTCGAGCTCATCGTTAGCAGTGATGTCGTGGGTGAGCTTGAGGACTTGATGCACGACGCGCTCGATGAACTCCTAGATGGCGCACGACTTGCGACAACGCAACGGTGGTGCGATGTTGCGGCGTTCGCCGGGGTCGAAGCACCGGTCTTCGCGTTGACACGAGCAGAGATGATGCTGCGCGAGGGCCGTTACGTCGAGGCTGTCGCGCACGCCGAGTCCGCGGCGCTCGGCGGTTCACAGCTGGAATTCCGCGCATTATCGCTCGCTGGCAGGGCGGCTCACCTTGCGTCTCGCGAGGAGTACGCGCTCGCGCTGTACGAGCGCGCCGAGAAGGTTGCCGCATCAGAACGTGAACGCCGCGACGCCAAGTGGGGCCAGGTTGGATGCCTAATCGACCTGGAACTCCCAAGCTCGGCGGCTGCGCTACGTGAGCTTGCAGACGGCGTCAGTTTCGGTGATCCACGCGAGCTCGTTCGAGCTGCGGATCAAGGTCTCTACTTTCAGCTCAGGCAAGGGGCCCTGGATCTCGACGACGCCGACATCGCCAGCCAGATTCTTGCGACTGTGGGCGACCCACTCGTCAAATCGTCATTCCTGAGCGCCTACGCGAATGCCCTTGCTCTCACTGCACGATATGAGGAAGCGCTCGCAGCGGCCGAAGCGCTACAACTCACGGCGGAGCAGTTCCGATTTGACTTCGCCTTACCGTACGGGCTTTGTGCAGCCGCGATGGCGCACACGGGCTCGCGCCGTTGGCAAGATGCTGAGGTCGCGGCCTCGAAAGCGCTGTCTAAGTCGCGTGCGAGTCGAGACGTGCACGCAGAACTGCTCAGCTGCTCTGTGCTGCTCCGGCTCTACGCACAGCAGGGACGGTTCGCCTCAGGGTTCGAACTCGATCTCGGAAGAATGCGATATGCCCTGAAGGCCTCGATCGGCGAGGTCGCCTGTTCGCGCGCACTGTTACTCGCTTGCGCGGGCCGGTTGGACGATGCCATCGAGCTTGTTGACGAGGTGCGAGGCACAACGACTGCCGTCGAGCTCGTCGTGCTCGCTCCGGCAGTCGATGCCGTCTGCGCGCTTCGGAGCGGCGCCAGCGACGTCGTCGAGCGCGTCACGACGTTGGAGTCCGCTGCATTTCAAACAGGCGCAGTAGATCTGCTGGTCACGACCTATCGCGCCTGCCCTGAGTTGCTCTCGATCCTCCTGCGTGCGACAGAGGGCCGGCGGTTTCGTGAGCTGGTCGAGCGAGTTGGCGACGAGGATCTCGCGAAAGCTGTCGGCCATCCGATTGCTGTCAACGATGACAAACGTCTCCTGCTCTCTCGTCGCGAGACGGATGTGTTTGAGCTGCTACGCACGGGCTTGACCAACCGCGAAATCGGAAGGCTCCTCTTTATCGAGGAGTCCACGGTCAAGGCGCACACGCATCGCATCTACGACAAGCTCGGCGTTCACTCGCGGAGCGCCTTAGCGGTTCAAGCGGCCCTCGAACGCTCCATTCAGGCGACCTCAGCTACGGACTCGATGTCTTCGGAGAACGACTCTTCGTGACTCTGCGCGAAGCTCGTAAAGTCGGGACGCTTTGCAAGCCTGTAGTTCTCCTCTGCGCTTGCAAGAATGGCTTCGAACGCGGCGACGGCGGTGGTGTCGAACTGACTCTCGACGGCTTGAGCCAGCCGTAGGCGTGCGACCCGGCTAGGCATCGCATCGCGATACGGTCGGTCCGATGTCATTGCGTTATATGCGTCAGCAACCGCGATAATTCTTGAGACCAGCGGGATTGAGTCATCCTCGAGTCCATCCGGGTAACCCTGGCCGTCGATTCGCTCGTGGTGGTGTCGAACGATCGTCGAGATCTCCGAGTACTCGTCGACGTGGGCCAGGATACGCTCGCCGATTTCGGAGTGCTCCTGCATTTGGCGGCGCTCGTCGAGTGTGAGGGCACCGGGCTTCTCGAGGAGCCCCGGTGGCAACCCGATCTTCCCGATGTCGTGAACGAGACCACACAGATACGCCTGGTCGCATATCTCGGTCGGCAGGCCCATACGCTGAGCTATATCGCGTGAGTAAATGGCGACCGCGGCTGAGTGACCCGCTGTGTAGCGATCACGCGCATCGAGCGTTGCAATGAGCGCCGCGGCGAACTGGAGGTTGGTCCGCTCGAGGGTGTCGTTGGCTTCCGAGAGATCTACCGCTAGCTGCCGTTGCTCCTGGTAAAGGCCGTATAGGCGCTGAGCAGCTAACGCAGGGATGAGGAAGAGCGCGAGCGTCCATGGAGAGACGCGCACGTACATGTACGCGAGAAGCGCAACGATCGGCGTGTAGACAGGGACTGATGTGAGAACTAGAGGCACCATCGCCTCGATGGCGTCTCGGATGGGGCGTCCGCGGACGCTCGCGGTCAGCGCGGAGAAGAACCCATCGAGGATCTCACCAACAATCGCGCCGACGAGCGAGGCTGCTACCAGTTCACCGAACTCAGACGAGATGGCGGAGATTGCCGCCTGCGCTGCGAAACCCATCGCCGCGCCGCTGATGAAGCGCGTGCTTGTGTAAGTCGCCCACTTGAGTCTCGGTGCGCGATCAGGATCTCGACGTGCGATGAGCTCCGGGTCGCCCAGCATGGATGCCGCTCCAACCAACGCCGCCGCAAGCGGTCCGAACAGCACGGCGGCGAAGAGCGTGGGCAGCAGGTGAATGGACTGTTCTTCCGTTCGCGTAAGCCCACGCTGCGCGACGGTGAATCGGATACTGATCCGCTCCGTGAGTGCCCCGGCAACCGCGAGAGCGAAGACGGTAAACGGTGCCTCGAGTGTGAACCCTGCGAGGACGAGCGCTCCTGCTAGGCCCGACGCGAGTACTACGAGCGTCGCCACGTACGCCACCGTCCGCCGCTGCGGGTGACTTCTCATTTCGCGGGCGCCTTGCACTATCCCTCGAATGGGGTATACGATCCGTCTGCCGTCAGTTCCCAATTGAGGAGTCATTGCCTATGGCCAGGGGCAACAAGATCTGGTAGTCCGTCGCATCCTCGGTTCTCCACCGGGGGTGGGCATCCCTCTTTCGGGTGTAACCCGAGGGGGAAGGCCCGGATGGAGATTGGGATGCTGACGGATGTTGTTGTTACAGAATGAGCCCACGCCGGAAGCCAACCGCTACGGCGTGGGCTCGACTTCTTGCCTGAAGCTTCGCCAGCAGATGGCGGACGTGCGACTTGACCGTCTCTTCGGACAGGAAGAGTCGCTCACCGATCTCGCGGTTCACGAGACCGTCGGCGACGAGCTGGAGCACTTCGATCTCACGCGCCGTCGGATCCTGTCCGACCTCGCGGCTCGCCGGTGGCGTGAACGGAATGACCGCGCCACGACGGCCCGAGCTGCGCCTTGCCGCGGCCGCCTCGAATCGGCGGCTGTGATCGCGGTAACGGTTCAGGATCTCCCTGCGCTCAGCAGCGTCCACGTGTCCGATATCGGCGGACCGGCCGCACCCCTTTAGGTCACGCGAGCGGGTATCGCCCGAACGAGGGAGCGGCGCTCTCCGGGAGGCACGTCTCGGCTACGGGGCGAGCGTCTCTCGTTCGATCTGGCCGGCGTATTCGAGCGGGTAGTAACAGGCCGCGATGTGACTCGAATCGCCCGGCGCAGGTGCGAGCTCGGGCTCCACCACATCGCAGTGGCCTTCGTGGAAACGTGGGCACCGGGGGTGAAACACGCAGCCGCTCGGTGGATCGATCGGCGACGGGACGTCGCCGCCGACAACGACGCGTTCGCGCTTCTTCCCGTTCGTGGACAACCTGGGCACCGCCGAGATGAGCAGCGCCGTGTACGGGTGCCGCGGGTGCTCGAAGATCGTCTCCGACTCGGCGAGCTCGACGATGCGGCCGAGGTACATCACGGCGATGCGCGTGCAGATCTGTCGCATGACGGACAGGTCGTGCGAGATGAACACGTACGTGAGGTTGAACTCGTCCTGCAGCGCACGAAGAAGGTTCAGGATCTGGCGCGTGGGGCGCCGCGCCCATTTCCATCGTCACGTCCGCCGTCGTCATTCGTCACCACGCGATGTGCTGGGCGCCACGGCGCGAGTATAGGGACCCTCCGCCATACGAAATGCGGCCCCGTTTCGGGGCCGCATCACGGTTTGTGCCACGCGTAGTCGGACAACGAGGTCTGCGTCAGACGGCGACGGCTGCCGGCTCTACGTCAGGCAAGCCCTGCGAGATCTAGATCAGGCCGCAAGGCCTGCCAGATCACGCAGCGCCTCGAGCCGCTTCAGCGCCTGGCCTTCGAGCTGGCGAACCCGCTCGCGCGTGAGATCGAGCTCATGGCCGATCGCCTCGAGCGTCCAGGGCTCGCCCTCGAACCCGAAGCGAAGCTCGAGAATGCGCCGCTCGCGCTCGGGAAGAGCATCGAGCGCCCGCCGGATGCTCTGGCGACGGAGCGACTCCTCCGCCTCGTCGAACGGATCGGCTGCCTCGCGGTCGGCGAAGAGATCGCCGAGCTCGCCCTCGTCGTCCGCGCCGACCGTCTGGTTCAGCGAGACCGACGCGTGGGCTGCCCCGAGCGCCTCGTCGACGTGCTGCAGCGGAAGTCCCGTCGCCTCGGCGAGCTCCTCCTTCGTCGCCTCGCGCCCGAGCTCCACCTCGAGCCGGCGAGCGGCGCGCGAGAGCTTCTGCTGACGCTCGACGACGTGCACCGGCACGCGGATCGTCCGCGCGTGGTTCGCGACGGCGCGCTGCACCGACTGGCGGATCCACCAGGTCGCGTACGTCGAGAACTTGAAGCCGCGCCGCCAGTCGAACTTCTCGACCGCACGGTTCAGGCCGAGCGTCCCCTCCTGGATGAGATCCAGGAACGGCACGCCCAGACCGCGGTACCCCTTCGCGATGGAGACCACGAGGCGCAGGTTCGACTCGATCATCACGCGCTTGGCGACCGGATCGCCGCGCTCGATGCGCTTCGCGAGCGCCACCTCTTCGGCAGCGGTGAGCAGCTTGTGGCGGCCGACATCGGCGAGGAACAGCTGGAGGCTGTCGGCCGCGCCGGAGACGGGGCCGGCCTCGTACTGCTTCTCGGCGGCCTCTTCCTTCTCGGCGTCGAGGTCGGGCTGCGTGATCTCGATGTTGTGCGCCTCGAGCTCGCGCTGGAGCAGCTCGGCGTCTTCCTCGCCGATGTCGTGCTCGAGCACGAACGCTTCGAGCTCGGGCGCCTCGAGCTGGCCTCCGTGCTCCTCGGCGCGCTCCATGAGCGCCTTCACGTGCTCCGATTCAAAGAGCTCTATCAGCTGGTTCTGCGTCAACGTCCTGTCTCAGTCCTTTCGATCTCGTCCAGAAGTGCGACAAACTTACGAAGTTTATGGCGTATTTTCGGCGATTTCCAGCAAAATCCGTTGCGGCGTCGGTGTCACAAGCTCATAAACGCTCGGGCCGTCTCTTGGTATTCCGTCGCTGGAGCCCCAGCGGTTCGGAATCAGGGCGAACGCAACGAGCCTGCTCGGCTCACTCCACCTGAGACGCTCCGGCCTCAGGCAAGTTAGATCATGACCCCTCGAGCGGACGCCGAAAACCCCTTTCGGACAGCCTTTACTCGCTCTTAGCGCGTCTTTCCGCGAGGAGCTCGACCGCGCGTTCGTGGGTGAGCCCGTCGGGCGTGTCTCCGCGCCGAAGGCTGGCATTGGTCTCGCCGTCCGTCACGTACGGCCCGAAACGTCCGTCGCGGAGCACGATCGGGCGACCGCTCGCCGGATCCGCGCCGAGTTCCTTCAGCGGCCCGCGCGCCGACGCGCGGCCTCGACGGCGGGGTGGCTCGGCGAGCAGAGCCTGCGCCTGCTCGAGCGTGACCGTGAAGAGCTGCTCCTCGCTCTCCAGCGAGCGCGACTCCGAGCCTCGCTTGATGTACGGCCCGTAGCGGCCGTTCTGTGCGCTCACCGGCTCGCCGTCGAGCTCACCGACGACCCTCGGGAGCGACAGGAGGCGGAGAGCCTCCTCCAGCGTCACCGTCTCGGGCGACATCGACGAGAGGAGCGACGCGGTTCGTGGTTTCTCCTCGGCGCCGTCGGTGAGGACCTCCGTGACGTATGGGCCGTACCGGCCCGAGCGGACGACGATCTCGTTGCTGTGTCTCCGGGTCGACACCGAGTGGCTTGTTGTCGGGCTGCGACAGAAGCTCGTCGATCTTCTCGGGTGTCAGCTCGTCGGGTGCGATGTCCGCCGGAAGGCTCGCGCGCTGGTCGCCGTTCTCGAGGTACGGGCCGTAGCGCCCGACGCGGACGACGACCGGCGAGCCGGGGATCTCGATCGAGTTCACGGCCCGCGCGTCGATCTCGTCGAGGCGATCGGTCACGAGGTGGTGGAGCCCGGGGTCGGTCCCGTCGCCGAAGTAGAACCGTCCGAGCCACTCGACTCGAGCTCTCTCACCCGCGGCGATGCGGTCGAGGTCGTCCTCCATCCGCGCGGTGAAGTCGTAGTCGACGAGCTGCTCGAAGTGGCGCTCCAGCAGGTTGACGACCGCGAACGCGACGAACGTCGGGAACGAGCGCCGTCCCCTTCTTGAACACGTAGCCGCGGTCGACGATCGTGGAGAGGATCGCGGCGTAGGTCGAGGGGCGGCCGATGCCGCGCTCCTCGAGCGCGCGGACGAGCGTCGGCTCCGTGTACCTGGCAGGCGGGACCGTCGAGTGGCCGTCCGGCTCGAGGTTCGCAAGGGATACCTCCTGGCCGACCGACAGGTGCGGGAGCACGCGTTCCTCGTCGTCGTCCGACGGTTCGTCCTTTCCTGGCTCATAGGCGGCCAGAAAGCCTCGGAACGTGATGACCGTGCCCGAGGCGCCGAACTCCACGTCCTCGCCGCCGGAGCTCGACGCGCCGATGCGCAGGGAGACCGTCTGGCCGCGCGCGTCCTCCATCTGCGATGCGAGGGTGCGCTTCCAGACGAGGTCGTACAGGGCGAGCTCGTCGCGGTTCAGCTCGCTCGCGAGCTCCTTCGGAGTCCGGAACTCGTCGCCGGCCGGCCGGATCGCCTCGTGCGCCTCCTGGGCGTTTGCGACCGCCCGCCCGTACTGCCTCGGCTTCTCGGGGACGTAGTCGTCGCCGAAGAGCTGGCGGACCTGGACACGCGCAGCCTCGAGCGCGGACTCGGACAGCGTCGTGGAGTCCGTACGCATGTACGTGATGTGGCCGTTCTCGTAGAGACGCTGCGCGACGCGCATCGTCGTCTGCGCCGAGAAGCGGAGCTTCCGGCTCGCCTCCTGCTGGAGCGTCGCAGTGCGGAACGGCGCGGCGGGCTTGCGTCGGTACGGGCGCTCGTCGACGGAGCGCACGGCGAACGCTGCGCCTTCGAGGCGTGCGGCGAGCGAACGGGCGCCCTGCTCGTCGAGGCGGACGACGTCGCTCTCGCGGAGCTCGCCCGTCGTGGGGACGAAGTCCTTCCCCTGCGCGACTCGAGCGCCGTCCACGGCGACGAGGCGAGCATCGAAGGGGCCTGGCTCGAACGTCGCGAGGAGGTCCCAGTACTCGGCCGATCTGAATGCCATGCGCTCGCGCTCGCGCTGCACGACGAGGCGGGTCGCCACCGACTGCACGCGACCCGCGGAGAGCCCGCGGGTCACCTTCTTCCACAGCACCGGCGAGACCTCGTAGCCGTACAGGCGATCGAGGATCCTGCGGGTCTCCTGTGCGTCGACGAGGCGGTCGTCGATGTCGCGCGTGTCCTCGAGGGCGCGGGTGATGGCGTCCTTCGTGATCTCGTGGAAGACCATGCGCCGCACCGGCACCTTGGGCTTCAGCACCTGGACGAGGTGCCAGGCGATCGCCTCGCCTTCGCGGTCCTCGTCCGTTGCGAGGAGGAGCTCGTCCGCGGCTGGCGAGCCGCTTCTTGAGGTCGGCGATGATCTTCTTCTTCCCGGGATCGACGACGTAGTACGGCTCGAAGTCCTTGGTGACGTCGACCCCGAGCGCGCCGAACCGCTTGCGCTGAGCCTCGGGAACGTCTCGGGCGCGATCGGGAAGGTCGCGAACGTGGCCGACGCTCGACCCGACGGCGTAGTCGCTCCCGAGGTAACCCTCGATGGTTCGCGCCTTCGCAGGCGACTCGACGATGACGAGGCTCTTGCCCATCGGCGCAACACGTTAGCGCCGGTGTCCACGGTCGTAGGGGCGCGATACTCCGCCGCGTGGCCTCGTCGCGTCGTCCGAGCTGGCTCTACCTCCTCGTCGGAGCGCTGAGCTGGCCCGTGGTCAAGCTCGTCTTCCGGCACCGTGCGACCGGCGTCGAGAACGTGCCGAGCGCGGGCGGCTTCGTCCTCGCCGCGAACCACTGGTCGAACTTCGACCCGTGGCCGCTCGCGATGCCGTTCTTCCCACGCCGCTTCTTCCGGTTCATGGCGAAGGCGGAGCTGTTCTGGTTCCCGCTCGGGCCGATCATCACGGCGGCAGGCGCCTTCCAGGTTCGGCGCGGAGAGCAGGACGAGGAGGCGATCGCGACGGCGGTCGCGCTCGCTCAGCGATGGCCAGGCGATCGTGATGTTCCCGGAAGGGACCCGGCGCAGGAAAGGCCTGCGGAAGAAGCACGAGGCACGCTGGCGCACGGGCGCTGCGCGTATCGCGCTCGAGGCGCAGCGTTCCGCTCGTGCCCGCCGGCATCGCGGGTACGGAGCGACTCGCGCGGCTCGGCCCGCTCCGCGTCGCGTACGGCGCGCCGATCCAGGTCGACGACCTTGCAGATCTGCCGACGGGCGAGGCGGCACGGATCGCGACCGACCGGCTCGCCGATGCCGTCAGCGCGCTGGAGCAACGGGTCGCTTGAGACCGCTGCTCGTCATCGACGGTGACTCGTTCACGCATCGGGCCTACCACGCGCTTCCGAAGTCGATGCGCCGGCAGGACGGCGGGCCTGGCGAACGCGCTCATCGGCTTCACGAACATGTTCCTGCGTTTGTGGCACGACGAGCGGCCACGAACAGTGCTCGCTGCGTGGGACACGCTCGACGTTCCGACCTACCGACACGAGGCGCTCGAGGCCTACCAGAGCGGCCGCGTCTTCGAGGACGAGCTTCTCGACACAGCTCGACCTCTTGCCCGCGCTCGTCGAGTCGGCGGGGTTCGCCTCCGCCAAGAGCCGCGGGCTACGAGGCGGACGACTTCCTCGCCTCCGCGGCCACCAAGGAGGAGGAAGCGGGCGGCGAGGCGCTGGTCGCCACGTCCGATCGCGACGCATTCCAGCTCGTGACGAACCAGGTGACCGTGCTCCAGCCGACTCGTGGGGCTCCTCCAACCCGTATCGGGCCGAGCGAGGTGCGCGAGCGCTACGGCGTCGATCCGGCGCAGGTCCCGGACTTCATCGCGCTGCGCGGTGATCCGTCGGACAAGATCCCGGGCGCACGCGGGATCGGCGAGAAGCGCGCCGCGGAGCTCCTGCAGCAGTACGCCTCCCTCGAGGAGATGCTCGAGGCCGGGCGGTTCGCGAACGAGGCGGACGCGCTGCGCCTCTATCGCCGCATCGCGACCATGGATCGCGACGCTCCTCTTCCGCCGTTGCCGGACGTCGCTCCCGACTGGCGGGCAGCAGCCGAGCACGTCCACGCGCTCGGCCTGCCGCAGGTCGCGCGGCGCTTCGAGGAGGCGCTCACGTGGACGTGATCAGCCATCCGGGCTTCGCCACCCTGCACGTGCCCGCGACTCGCGGGAACCCAGAGCACCCGGGCCGCCTGGTCTGCCTCCACGAGCGGTTCTCGGACTACGTCGTGGCCGAGCCGGCCGCGACCGACGCGATCCGGCTCGTGCACTCGCCCCAGTACGTCGACTCCATCGACGCGATCTCGGAGGACGTCTGGCTCGACCCGGACACGTACGCGAATGCGACGACGAGTGAGGCTGCGCGACTCGCTGCCGGCTGTGCGATCGCCGCAGTCGCGGAGGGCGGTTTCGCGCTCGTTCGACCACCTGGCCACCATGCGCTCGAGTCCGCTGCGATGGGCTTCTGCATCTTCGGGAACGTTGCGATCGCGGCGCGCCATGCACAGCGCGCCCTCGGAATCGGCCGCGTCGCCGTCGTGGACTTCGACGTGCACCACGGGAACGGGACCGAAGCACTCTTTCGCGACGATCCGAGCGTGCTCACGGTCTCGCTCCATCAGTGGCCGTTCTGGCCGGGAACGGGCGGGCCGGGCTCGAACGCCGAGGGCATCGTCAACGTCCCGCTCGTCGCCGGCTCGGGCGACGTCGAATACCGAACGGCGTTCGTCGAGACCGTCGAGCCCGCCGTTCGTGCCTTCGAGCCCGAGCTCGTCATCGTGGCCGCGGGCTTCGACGCGCACGTGGACGACCCGTTGGCCGAGATGGCGGTCTCGGCCGACGGCTTCCGCGAGCTGGCGCAGCGCTGCGCCGCACTTGCACCGCGTGTCGCTGCGGTACTCGAAGGCGGCTACAACCTGGAGACGCTTCCCGGTCTCGTCGAGGCGGCGCTCGAGGGGTTCGAGAACCGAAGCTAGGCGGCTCGGGCCGACTCGAGCCGTTCGAGCGCCTCGCGGCGTGAGGAGACGCCCAGCTTCTTGAGGAGGCTCTTCACGTGGGAGCGCACGGTGTGCTCCGAGATGAACAGCCGCTGCGCGATCTCGTCGGTGCCGAGATGCTCGTCGAGGAGCAGCAGCACCTCGACCTCGCGGGCCGAGAGGAGACGCGTGACCTCCTCCGGCACGCCGCCGAGGCGACCGCCGTCGCGCACCCGGTCGAGGAGGCGCCGTGCGACTCCTCCCGAGAGCGCCGCGTCGCCGCGCGCCACGCCACGCAGGAACGCCGCGATCTGCTCCGGCGGCTCGGTCTTCAGCAGGTATCCGGAGGCGCCCGCGCGGATCGCCGCAAGCAGGTTCTCCTCCGCGTCGGACGCGGTGAGCACGACGACCTCGGAGGTCGGTGCCCGCTCGCGGAGCTGTGGCAGGGCCGTAAGACCGTCCATGCCGGGCATCGTCAGGTCGAGAAGGATGAGATCCGGCTTCAGCGTCTCGGCTGCCGCGATGGCCTCGGCGCCGTCCTGCGGCCTCGCCCACGACGTCGAACCCCTGCTGCGCGAGGAGGGCCGCGAGGGCGTCTCGGGTCAGGGGATGGTCGTCCACGATGAGGACGCGCTCGGTCACGCCTCTCTTATCGGCAGACCGCGCACTGCCGACAAGTGGAGCGTGGATCACGGTCCTTCCCAGACGTATCGGTCCTGGCTCCTCGGCGAGGTCCTGCTCATCTGTCTGCTCGCGTCGGGAACTGCGCTGTTCTGGAC
This sequence comes from uncultured Gaiellaceae bacterium, assembly GCA_963754175.1. GTDB lineage: Bacteria > Actinomycetota > Thermoleophilia > Gaiellales > Gaiellaceae > GMQP-bins7. The sequence continues at coordinate 38,269 of CAVWES010000039.1, forward strand.
GAGCGACTCGCTGAAGTCCGCGTACGAGCTGCACGACGCGAGGCTCGCGTTCGACACCGCCGTCGCCGTCGTCGCGACCTTCGTCTGCGTCCTCACCAGCGTTCGCTTCCTCGTGGAAGGACGCACGCTCGACCTTCTGCTCGCTGCCGGCTTCTGGAGCATCGCGCTCGGCACGGTCGCGTTCGGCCTCGTCCCCGTCTTCGGCGGAGGGTCGCTCGGCGCGTCGGCCGCCTGGCAGCTCGTCGGCGCGCGGCTGCTCGGTGCGGGCCTCATCGCGATCGCGCCCTACGTCGACGGCAGGATGTCGGCGCGACGCCGCTCACTCGTCTCGGTCGGCGTCGGGGTGACCGCCCTCCTCGTCGTCTCGGCGGGTGCGGTGAACATGCCTCAGACGTGGAACGGGCTCGACGCTCGGGCGGTCGAAGGCACGTACGTCCGGCTCGCCGCGGCGCTCCTCATGACCCTGTGGTGCGTCGCGCTCGTCGGCTTCGCGCTCCGCTACCGGCGGTACGGTCGCGACCTCGACAGCTGGATGTGCCTCGCCGCGACGCTCGCCGTCTTCGCGGACCTGCACCTCGTGCTCACGCCGGTCGTCTCGAGCGATCTCGTGCTCCAGGGCGACTTCCTCCGGGTCGTGGCGTACGGAGTGCTCCTCGTCGGCGTCTGGCGCGCGATCAGCGAGGCCGAGTTCGGCCGTGCGGTCGCGGACGAGCGCGCGCGCGTCGCGAGGGAGATCCACGACGGCCTCGCGCAGTACCTCTTCGCGATCTCCACCCAGGTGAGCATGCTCGAGGCCGGTGCCGCCGCTCGACGAGGTGCTGCCTCGCCTCAAGCGCGCGGCGACGTCCGCGCAGCAGGAGGCGCGCTTTGCGGTCCTCGCACTCTCGTCTGCCGGAGGATCGGCGCGGTTCGACTACTGCTCTTCGCCGCTACGTCGAGGTGCTCACGGCAGACGGCGAGCTGGATGTCGAGCTCGACGTGGACCCGCAGGTGAGGTTGGCGCCCGACGAGCAGATCGAGGTCTTCAGGATCGTGCAGGAGGGGCTCGGCAATGCGCGTCGCCATGCAGGGGCGAGCCACGTCGACGTCTCCATCTCGCAGCGGACCGGACGGCGTGTGGTCACCGTCTCGGACGACGGCGTCGGCTTCGACGAGTCCGCCGTCGTCGGGGGCCAGGGTGTCGAGAACATGCGCGTGCGCGCGCGAGGCGATCGACGGCGCAGCTGACGCTCCGTTCGCGTCGCGCGGTCGTGGGACGGCGATCGAGGTCGTGCTCCGCCCGGCCTAGTCCGCGTCAGCGCGGAGCCGACGGCTGCGCGACTCCGATCATCGAGTCGCGCGTGACGATCGCGGCGAGCGCGTCCTCGTCCAGATCGTCGCTGCCCGTCGGGCGCTGCGGGATCACGATGTAGCGGATGTCGGCAGTCGAGTCGACCACGCGCACCTCGACCCTGTCGTCCAGCTCGAGGCCGAACTCCTCGAGGACGCCCCGAGGATCCGAGACGGCACGCGAGCGATAGGGGAGGCTCTTGTACCAGTCGGGCGGCGGCCCGAGAAGCGCCTTGGGATAGCAGGAGCAGAGCGTGCACACGACCATGTGGTGCACGTTGGCTGTGTTCTCGAGGGCGACCACCTGCGGCGCCTCACCGGGGTCGAGACCGAGCTCGAGGGCGGCCTTCCGCGCGTCGTCGAGCGCGCGCTCCCTGAAGGCCGGATCGATCCACGCGCGGGCCACCAGGCGCGCGCCGTGCGCCGGCGTGCGCGAGACGAGCCAGTCGATGTGCGCGCGTACCTCCTCGTGCGTGAGGACGCCCTTCTCGACGAGCAGGTCCTCGAGCGCGCGCACGCGCGCGGCCGCTGCCGGCTCGTCGTCGCGGCCGATCGGATCGTGCGGGTGATCGTGGTCGTGGTGGTGGCTCACGACGCAGGCTCCAACCAGTGCTCGAGCAGGTCGGCGAACACGCGGTCGCGGCTCGTCGACGCCGGCCACACATCTGGTCCGTCGAACTCGACGAGGTAGAGCCGGAGCCGAGGGTTCCCATCCTCTCCGTACGCCCGTGTCTCTGGGTTCGTGAACGTGCCGTGAACGCGGGCGATCCGTCCCGCCTTGCCCTTGAGGTAGCCCGGCGTTCGATGGTGTCCCGCGTGCGGGCGGTCGGCGACCCGCACGCCGTCACCCGGCGCGAATGTCAACCCTCGACCCTCGCATCGACCTCGCCGGGCGCGAGGACGCCCTTCTCCTCGAGGATCGTCTCGACCGTGAAGAGCCAGCGCTCGTAGTACGACGCCGCTTCGTACGCCTCCAGGGGCATGCCCTCGATGCCGCGGCGCATCTCGTCGGTGTTCATCACGCCGCGCTTCTCGAGGACGTTCTCGATCGCGTCCATGCGCAGCTCCCAATCGGCGAGCTCGTGCTCGCTTCTGTCGATCGGCGCGTCGGTCGGCCATCCGCCCCGGTCGTGAACGCCTCGTTCCACCGTCGCGATGGTAACGCGGTTGACATATTCCGATATTGGAATATATGATCGCTGCATGGCAAGAGCAGCGACGACCACCGATGCGTTCAACGCCGTCGCGGAGCCCCGCCGGCGCCAGATCGTCGACGTGCTCGCCGGTGGCGAGCGGCCGGTCAACGATCTGGTCGCGCAGCTCGGAGTCGGCCAGCCGCAGGTGTCGAAGCACCTGCGGGTGCTGCGCGAGGTGGGCGTCGTCGAGGTGAGAGGCGACGGTCGTCGCAGGCTCTACCGGTTGAACGGGCAGGCGTTGAAGCCCATCCACGACTGGGTACGAGCCTACGAGCGGACCTGGTCGGAACGTTTCGACCAGCTCGATGTCGTACTGGACGAACTCAAGGAGAAGGAGGAAGGACATGACCGTGACCGGTAGCCGCAAGGCGACGGTGTCGCTTCCTAGCGACACGCAGATCCTCATCACGCGCGAGTTCGACGGCTCCGCGGGAGCTCGTGTGGAAGGCATGGACGACGCCGGAGCTCGTTCGGCGGTGGTGGCACGCGAACCGAGGCGAGATGACTGTGTGCGAGATCGATCTCCGCGTCGGCGGGACGTGGCGCTACGCCATGAACGCCGAAGGGTTCGGCGAGGTCGGCTTCCACGGGGAGTATCGGGAGATCCAGCCGTTCGAGCGGCTCGTCTCGACGGAGGTCTACGAGGGCATCCCGGACGCGGATGCCAAGGCCGCGCTCGACACGCTCACGCTGGCCGAGGACGGCGATCGGACGCTCATGACCGTCCTCGTCGAGCACCCGACGAAGGAGGGCCGCGACGCGCACATCAACTCCGGCATGGAGGACGGCATGCAGGACGCGATGGATCTCCTCGAGGAGGTCGCGATCTCGCTGGGCTGAGAGACGCGAACACGCCTACTGGAAAAGCCCCGCTCGCGCGGGGCTTTTCTGTAGCAGGCCTGTAAGCCGGATTCTGTCGAGGGTGACCATCTCTCTGTGCGGCGTACCCGGCTCCTCGGCGGGCCGCGTCAACGGAGCCTGCTTCGCCTTGCACCGGACGGGGTTTGGCAAGCCGACCGTGTCGCCACGGCCGCTGGTGGGCTCTTACCCCACCGTTTCACCCTTACCGACCTCGGTTGCCCTCGGCCGGCGGTCTCCTTTCTGTTCCACTTTCCGTCGGCTTTCGCCGCCTCGGTCTCCCGAGCGTCCTTGCCCTGCGGTGTCCGGACTTTCCTCGAGCCTCCGACGCTCTAGGAGCAGAGGAGGCCCGCGGTCACCCGGCCTGCACGACGGATGGTAACGCGATCTCGGCGATCCGCTCCTCGCTCTCGGCCAGGATCGTCCTGCACTCCGGGCACGCGAGCGCGCCGCGCACATGCAGGACGAACTCGCCGCAGACGAGGCACTCGAAGCTCACGCCGCGCACGAGCGCCGCGAGCTCCTGGTCCAGCGAGCGGTTGAGGGGAGCGACGGTCACCCGAGGCTCCTGAAGACACCCGTCACCTTGCCGAGGATCTCGACGTGCTCGGGGAAGAGCGGCTCGAGGGCGGCGTTCTCCGGCTGGAGGCGGATGCGCCCGTCGCGCTCGCGGTGGAACGTCTTGACCGTCGCCTCGTCGGCCGCCTCGTCGTCGCCGACGAGCGCGACGACGATCTCGCCCGTGCGGGCGTCGGCCTGCTTGCGGACGACGACGATGTCGCCGTCGAGGATGCCGGCTTCGATCATCGAGTCGCCGGTCACCCGGAGGAGGAAGTCGGCGTCCCGGCCGAGCGGCTCGGGGACGGCGATCTCGTCCTCGATCTCCTGCTCGGCGAGCAGCGGACCACCGGCAGCGATCCGTCCGATGAGAGGAAGGGTCGGTGCCGGCGCGGCTCTGCCCGGCTCCTCCTCGCGGCGCCGGCCGACGAGCTCGATCGCCCGAGGCTTCGTCGGGTCGCGTCGCAGGAGGCCTGCGCGCTCGAGGTTCGCGAGGTGTGCGTGAACGGTCGACGGGGAGGCGAGCCCGACGGCGTCGCCGATCTCCCGTACGGTCGGCGGGTAGCCGTGCGCGTCCACGTACTCGGCGAGGAACTGCCAGATCTCCTGTTGTCGCGTCGTCAGCATCGGGCTCTCCCGTGTCGAGGTCGGTGGCGGGACGAACGTATGTTCGACAGGGAGGGTAGAGATCCTTTCGGACGTCGTCAAGCGGACGGCCGGCGTGCGACGAAGGCCGCTTGCTCGAGCTCGTACGGGTTGGGGACGGTCGTGTCGACGAGCTCGAGGCCGGCCTCCGTGAGGAGGCGCTTCCAGGTCGCCTCCGGGAACAGTCCCAGCGTGTGCCGGTCGTGCACGACTCGCAGCTCGTCACCTGGGCCCGCGGGCGACGATCGCGTAGTCGACGACGTACGTCGAGGCGCCCGCCGGCTCCGGGGCGTGCGTCCACTCGAGGTAGCGGAGGCTGCGGCCGTCGTCGCCGTCGTGGCCACCGTGGTCGGTCTTCGGCCTGAAGATCTCCGTCGTGGCGTCCGGCGTGAGGATGACGACGCCGCCCGGCCGCACGTGGAGCGCAGCGGTCTCGGATCGCCTGCGCGAGGTCGTCCTCCGTCGTCAGGTACGAGATCGCGTCGTGGATGAACACGACGTCGAAGGTGCGGCCGAGCCGGAGCGTTCGCATGTCTCCCTCGAGGTGCTCGCACTCGGGGTTGAGCGTGCGGCTCAGCGCGAGCATGTCGGGCGAGAGGTCGGTGAGCGTGCAGGTGAATCGCGCCTTCAGGTGCGACGCGTTGTTGCCGCCGCCCGAGCCGAGCTCGAGGAGCGTCTCGGCCGGGCCGTCCACCGCCTGGTCGACGACCCTGCGTCACGAACGCCGCCTCGTCCCAGTAGTCGGACGGGTGCGTCAGGAGGTGGAACCACGGCGCGAGGTCGGAGTACATGTGCATCCGGCGCCTCGAGAATGCACGAAGGCGGCCGAAGCCGCCTTCTCGTCGCATGCGCTGGAGAGGACTTGAACCTCCACGGCCTAAGTGGCCACTAGGCCCTCAACCTAGCGCGTCTACCAATTCCGCCACCAGCGCGCGCTTCGACGATTCTAGAGGAGGTGGAACAGCAGGATGGTGTTCACTCCGAACACCGTGGCGACCACGACGGTGAGGCGGGTGAGGTTCCGCTCGACGACGTGGGTGCCTCCCTGCGAGTGCGGCGTGAAGCCGAGGCCGCCCATGCCTGCCTCCCGCCCCGAGTGCATGAGGACGAGCGTGACGAGCGCCGCGCTGAGGAGAACCTGAATGACTGCCTGATCTGGAGCCAGGGCATGGGCGCGTCAGGGTAGCAGCGAGGGCTACGCTCCTCCGGTGGCCGACGACGCGCGCGAACGCATCCAGAAGCTGCTCGTCACGGGCGACAATCGGCTGAAGCAGGGCGTCGCGCTCGGAGAAGGTGCGCGCGTCCTACGAGGAGGCGCTCGCCGTCGCGCGCGAGGCCGGGCTCGAGGACGCGATCCGGCCGCTCGTCGAGGTCAGGCTCGCCGATCTCGAACGGCGCGAAGGAGGATCTCCTCCACCCGTTCCGCCTGCAGCCTGACGTCGTGATCGCCGGCTGCTTCGCGGGCGGCGAGGTTGGGACGGGGAAGCGCCGCGGCCTGTGAGAGCGCCGAGCCGAGCGCGTCGTCGTCGCCCGGGTCGACGAGGACGCCGGCCTCGGGCGTGACGAACTCGGGCGGCCCGCCGACGCTCGTGGCGACGACCGAGCGGGCCGACGCCATCGCCTCGAGGGTCGCGAGACCGAAGGGCTCGACGATGCTCGGCTGGCAGACGACGTCGGATGCGGCGATCCAGGTCGGGCACCTCGTCGTGTGCCGACGCGGCCGACGACGCGGATGCCGTCCCGTCCTTCGAGCGCGGCGCGGAGCGGGCCGTCGCCGACGAAGGTCAGCGTGCCCTCGCCGCGGTGCTCGAAGGCGCGCGCGAGGCGGAGGACGTTCTTGCGCTCCGTGAGGCCGCCGAGGCAGAGGAACGCCGTGCCGTCGCCGCTCCAGCCGAGGTCGCGGCGGGCCTCCTCGGCGTCGCGCGGCGCGAAGCGCTCGAGGTCGACGCCGCAGTCGACGACCTCGGTCTTTCCGCGGGCGTCGGGCACGGCCAGCTCGAGGCGGTCGCGAAGCCAGCGCGAGACGGCGATGACGGAGGACGCGCGCCGAACGACGTGTCGCGTCGCAGCGCGAACGCCCGGGGTCGAGCCGATGTTCGCGACGTCCTGGCCGTGCGCGGTGACGACGAGCGGCGCGCGCGTCGCGAGCGCCGCCGCAAGTCCCGCGGGGACGAGGAAGTGCGCGTAGGCGACGTCGGGATCGGAAGCGCCTCGCTGCGCGCACGGCGTCGCGGAAGAGCGCGAGGTGGCGCCGTCGTCCTCCGGCCCGCGAGTCGACGACCGCGCGCTCGATCTCGTGTCCGCGTGCGACGAGCTCGCGCTCGAGGTTGGCCACGAAGACCCCGAGGTCCGGGATCCTGCGGGCCCGGGTACATCTGCGAGACGAGGAGGATCCGCAGGAGCGCTACCCGCGCGTGACCTGGAGGATCCCGAGGCACATCTCGTCGGTCGTTCCCTCGCCCCAGAGGACGTAGCGCGGCGTCGTAGGCACGCCGTGGCCGCCGTGCGTCCGCTTGCTCACGTCGTGGCGGCACGTGACCCGCACGACGTCGCCGGGCTCTGCCTCGCACCGGGCGTGCGAGCGTGTACGCGTTCTGCCAGTGGAAGTCCCAGCGCGGGATGTCGAGCAGCACCTTCGCGCGCGAGGTGCCCGGGTTGAGCTCGAGCCGGATCGACGAGCCGAGGAGGTGCATGTGGCCGGCGGCGACGTAGATCGTGGTCGGCGTCGTGATGCGCCGCTCGCACGTGGAGACCGCGCTCGGCCGCCGGGTTGGCGGCGCTCCCGCGGCAGAGGATGAGGAGGCCGGCAGGCGTGAACGCGGCCGCGGTCGCCGTACTTCCTGGCCAGGTCGAAGAGCGCCTCGTTGCGGTCGCAGAGCTTCCCGTGCTCGCCCTTCGCGCATGCCAGCTCGACCGGCCCCGGGAGCAGCACGGTCTGCAGCGGCTCGAGCTTCGCCGACGCGGGCGCGACGGTGAGCAGCGCTCGCGAGCGATCCGGCGCACGTCCGTTCAGCAGGTTGTAGTGCACCTGCATCACGATCTGGCTTCCGGCGGGGAGCGACACGCCCGTGCCGTCCGGGAGGCGGTTGCCGCCCCAGCCCGGCGCCCAGGCGGCGATCCAGTTCGCGTTGTTCAGCGAGTCGGCGATCCCTGCGCCGTCGCCTGCCGGAAGACCGGTGCCGCCGAAGCACGACCAGCCCGGTCCCGCATCGCCGCTGTCGAGGCTCCTGGCGGAGGCGACCTGGTCGGACGGCGACGCGGAAGAGGATCACGTGGTGCACGATCTTCGGCTGTCCCGGCTCGATGCGGGCCGACGTCACGAACGAGTCCGCGGCGTTCGCCGGATCGAGGAGGAAGCAGCGGTAGTCGTCCGTCACACCCTTCGGCGCCGACGGCTCGTACGACGCCTGCATCCGCAGGTTCAGGAGCTTCTCGCCGGCGCGAACCTCGGGGCCGCTTCGGCGCGGCGGGCTTGCGCGCGGGGCCGTCGACCTTCCCGCCCGACCGTGCCCACGCGAGGATCGCCGCGCGCTGCGATGCGCTGAGCACCCTCGTGTCCTGGCCGACGTACGCCGGGCGAGCGCTTCCCCGGCGGCCACGGCGGCATGAGCCCTGCCTGCACCGCGCCGGCGATCGCGCCGGCGTTCGTCGTGATCTGTCGCGCCGTCTGCAGGGGGAAGGGCGCGATCCCGCCGACGCGATGACAGCCCGCGCACTTCTCCGCGATGATCGGCGCGACGTCCTTCGTGAAGCTCGGAGCCGCAGCCGCCACGCCGGCGCTCGTGTCGCCTCGCGCCATCGCGAGCGCTGCGATCGGAACCGCGAGCGCGACGAGGGACACGGCCGCGATCGCGATGCGGGATCCGCTACGCATGCTGGGCGTCATATGTACCCCAAAGCTCGCGCAGGACGCCGCAGATCTCGCCGACGGTGCAGCGCGCGCGAAGCGCCTCGCGCATGCGCGGGGAGGAGGTTCGCGTCGGTCGACGCGGTGTCGCGCACCTCGGCGAGCGCACGCGCGACGGCGTCCGCGTCTCGCTCTGCGCGCACGCGCGCCGTGCGCTCTCGTCTGCCGGCGCTCGATCTCGGGGTCGACGTGCAGGAGCTCGACCCGCTCCGCGCCCTCGTCGGTGAACGCGTTCACGCCGACGACGACGCGCTCGCCCGACTCGATGTCGCTCTGGTGGCGGAACGCCGAGGCCTCGATCTCCGCCTGGACGAACCCCTGCTCGATCGCCGCGACCGCGCCGCCGAGCTCGTCGATGCGCGCGATGAGCTCGCGCGCGCGCTCCTCGAGCTCGTCGGTGAGCGCCTCGATGAAGTACGAGCCGCCGAACGGATCCGCCGTGTCCGTCGTCCCCGCCTCCACGGCGAGGATCTGCTGCGTGCGAAGCGCGATCGTCGCGGCGCGCTCGGTCGGGAGCGCGAGCGCCTCGTCGAACGAGTTCGTGTGGAGCGACTGCGCGCCTCCGCTGACCGCGGAGAGCGCCTGGATCGCGACGCGCACGATGTTGTTCTCGGGCTGCTGGGCCGTGAGCGTCGAGCCGCCCGTCTGCGCGTGGAAGCGGAGTGCGAGCGCGCGCGGGTTCGTCGCACCGAAGCGGTCGCGCATGATCCCGGCCCACAGGCGACGGGCGGCCCGGAACTTCGCGACCTCCTGGAAGAAGTGGTTGTGCGCGTTGAAGAAGAACGACAGGCGCTCGCCGAACGTCGTCCGGTGAGAGCCCCGCCGCGACGGCCGCCTCGCAGTACGCGATGCCGTTCGCGAGCGTGAAGGCGAGCTCCTGCGCCGCGCTCGCGCCTGCCTCGCGGATGTGGTACCCCGAGATCGAGATCGTGTTGAAGCTCGGGAGCCGCTCGGCGCAGTACGCGAAGAGGTCGGTCGCGAGCCGCATCGACGGCCGCGGCGGGAAGATGTAGTTGCCGCGCGCGACGTACTCCTTGAGCACGTCGTTCTGCACGGTGCCGCGAAGCTCCACGCCGGAGACGCCCTGCCCTTCGCCGACGAGCTCGTAGAGCAGGAGGAGGAGCGCCGCCGGCGCGTTGATCGTCATCGACGTGGAGACCCGGCCGAGCGGGATCCCGTCGAGGAGCGCCTCCATGTCGTCGAGCGAGTCGATCGCGACGCCGGTGCGTCCGACCTCGCCCTCGGCGAGCGGGTCGTCGGAGTCGTAGCCGAGCTGCGTCGGCAGGTCGAATGCGACCGAGAGCCCGGTCTGCCCGCGGTCGAGCAGGTAGCGGAACCGCGCGTTCGTCTCCTCCGCCGACCCGTAGCCGGCGTACTGCCGGATCGTCCACGGACGCCCGCGGTACATCGTCTCGTACGGGCCGCGGGTGAACGGGAACGTTCCAGGCGGCTCGAGCTCGGCGCTCGTCACGTCCGCTGCTGTGTAGACCGGCTTGACCTCGATGCCGGAGTCCGTCAGCCGGCGGTCCTCGGCGGTCGCCATGCGCGGATCGTACGGTCTTCGAGCCCGGCGACGTCAGAGGACGCCGCCGGCGCGCTCGATCGCGTCGAGAGCGATGCGGCGGCCGGTCTCGATGTGCTCGCGGATCGCCCGCTGCGCGCTCGAGAGCTCGCCGGACGAGAACGCGTCGACGATGCGGCGGTGCTCGGTGACGAGATGCGCGTGCCCCTCGACGTGGCCGCCGCGGATCACCTGCATCATCAGGTTCACGGACAGCTCGCGGTAGAACCGCGAGAGGAGCGCGTTCCCGGCGAGGTCGATCTGGAACTCGTGGAACGCCGCATTGGCCGCGTCCCACTCCTCGTGCGAGATGGCCGCGTCCGTCCCGGCGAGCAGATCCGCGAAGCGCGCGAGCTGAGAGTCCTCGAGTGCTCCGACCGAGCGCTCCGCTGCGAGGAGCTCGAGTGCCAGGCGCACGTCGTATCCCTCCGCGACGGCACGCGCGGTCACGGGGGCGACGTAGTACCCGCGCCGGGCCGCACGGTGAGCAGGCCCTCGGAGACGAGGCGCGTGAGCGCGTGATGCACGGGGCTTCGGGACACGCCGAGCTCGTCCGCGAGCGCATGCAGGCTGAGCTTCGCGCCCGACGGCTCCCCGCGCGTGAGGATGCGCTGGCGGAGCTCCTCGTAGACCCGCTCGTTGAGGTTCGCCCGGGTGAGCGTCGCCGGCATGTGCTGGACCTAACATGTCAGAGGCCTGGAGGCAACCGACGGATACCGTTCGCCACATGAAGGTGCACGTCAGGTTGTTCGCCGCGATCCGCGAGCGGGCCGGAGCGGGCGCCGTCGAGGTCGAGCTCGCGGACGGCGCGACGGTCGGTGACGTCTGGGCCGCGCTCGACCTCGGCTCGAGCCCTCCGGGCTCCTCTACGCGCGTAATCGGGCGTACGTCGATCGAGCCCAGTCGCTCGAGCCCGGGGACGAGGTCGCGGTCATCCCGCCGGTCTCCGGCGGCGACTTCCGGCTCTCGGCCGATCCTCTGTCGCGTCGACGCGGCCGTCGCCGAGGTACGAGACGACACGGCCGGCGCGATCGCGACGTTCATCGGAGCGACGCGGGCGCGCTCGCGCGGGCGTGACGTCCTCCATCTCGAGTACGAGGCCTACGAGGGCATGGCCGAGCAGGTCATGGCCGACCTGGCCGCACAACTCCTCGATCGACACGAGCTGTGCCGGGTCGCGATCCACCACCGCGTCGGCCGCGTCGACATCGGCGAGACGAGCGTGGTCATCGCCGTGTCCGCGCCGCATCGCGCCGCCGCGCTCGCCGCGTGCGCAGAGGCGATCGACGAGCTGAAGGTGTCAGTGCCGCTGTGGAAGAAGGAGACCTACGTCGGAGGCGAAGAGTGGATCGGCCAGGGGTCGTAGAGCAGGAGCCGGATCCGCGGTACGAGCCGGTCGACGCGCCGGAGGCTGCGAGCTTCCCCGTGCCCGACCACTCCGTCGACGGAGAGCGAGGCTACGAGCCCGTGCGTCCGCGCTCGGGACTTGGAGACCTCTTCAAGAGGCTGACCGCGCCGTTCGTCGGGCTCGGTCTCCTCATCCTCAAGTTCGGAGGCCTCCTGCTCAAGTTCAAGGTGGTCACGACGGGCGCGTCCATGCTCGTCTCGATCGCGGCGTACACCTGGATCTGGGGGCTCCCGTTCGCGATCGGGTTCGTCCTCCTGATCTTCGTGCACGAGCTCGGGCACGTTCTCGAGCTGCGGCGCCAGGGAATTCCTGCGAGCGCTCCGCTGTTCATCCCGTTCCTCGGCGCGGTCGTCGGGATGAAGCAGCTCCCGGACGACGCCTGGAAGGAGGCGCGGGTCGCGCTCGCAGGTCCGATCCTCGGATCCGCCGGCGCGGCCGTGTGCTGGATCGCAGGGGAGGCGACGGGCTCCGAGTTCCTGGTCGCGCTCGCCTTCGTCGGCTTCTTCCTGAATCTCTTCAACCTGATCCCGATCGTGCCTCTCGACGGCGGTCGGGCTGCCGGAGCGCTCCATCCGGCGCTCTGGTTCGTCGGGTTGCTCATGATGGTCGGGCTCGTCGTCGTCAACCCGAACCCGCTGCTCGTCATCATCGTCGTGCTCGGCGGTCTCGACCTCTGGAGTCGCTGGCGGTCGCGCGGCGAGGCCGGCGACTACTACCGCCTCTCGGTCGGACAGCGGGTGGCCGTCGCCGTGGTCTACCTCGGCCTCATCGCGGTGCTCGGGGTGGCGATGTCCGCCTCGCACGTCGAGCGCACGTTCTGATGGCCAACGCGGCGGGATCGCCTCGCCGGATCTTCCGGCATACGCAGCAGCCGCTCGCCGCCGACGTCTCGCTGATCGCCTCGGAGTTCCTCGCGGGCTTCCAACTGGTCGAGAAGATCGACCGGCCCGCCGTCTCGATCTTCGGATCGGCGCGCATCGCGGAGCAGTCGGCCACGTACGAGCAGGCGCGTGAGACCGCGCGCGCATTCGCGGAGGCGGGCTTCGCGGTCGTCACGGGCGGCGGGCCGGGCGTGATGGCGGCGGCGAACCGTGGCTGCAAGGAAGCGGGCGGGCTGTCCGTCGGCTTCAACATCGCGCTCCCGCACGAGCAGGGGATGAATCCGTGGTGCGACCTCTCGCTGACCTTCGACCACTTCCACGTGCGGAAGGTCATGTTCGTGAAGGCTGCCGAGGGCTTCGTGAACTTCCCCGGCGGCTTCGGCACGCAGGACGAGCTGTGGGAGGCGCTGACGCTCCGGCAGACGGGGAAGATCGGCGACTTTCCGATCGTGCTCTTCGACTCGGACTACTGGGGAGAGATGCTCGAGTGGGTGCGGGACGAGATGCTCGACGACGGGCTGATCACACCGGAGGACTTCGCGGGGATCCTCGTCTGCGACGAGCCGGCGCAGGCGGTCGAGCTGGTCGTCTCGCGGTACGAGACGCGTGTCGCCGAGGGCTCGGTGTGAGCATCGAGGCGGCCGTCGGAAGGATTCGCGAGGACTCCGCCCTCGAGCCTCGGGTGGGGGTCGTGCTCGGCAGCGGGCTCGGCAGTCTCGTCGACGAGCTCGAGGACCGCGTCGAGATCCCCTATGCAGAGATCCCGGGCTGGCCCGTGTCCACCGCCGTCGGTCACGCGGGAGTGCTCGTGCTCGGGACCATCGCAGGCGTTCCGATCGCCGTCATGCGCGGGCGGGCGCATCTGTACGAGGGGATCGGCGCCGACCGCGTCGCCTTCGGCGTGCGGGTGCTCGGCCGGCTCGGGATCCGCTCGCTCGTCGTGACGAACGCCGCAGGCGGGATCGATCCGGACTACCGGCCGGGACTGCTCGTCCTCATCTCCGACCACGTCAACCTGCAGGGCACATCGGCGCTCGTCGGCCCGAACGACGACTCGCTCGGGCCGCGCTTCCCGGACATGAGCGATGCCTACGACACCGAGTTGCGCGCTCGAGCGCGGGAGGCTGCGGCCCGTCTGGGGATCGAGGTCGCGGAAGGCGTCTACGGCGCGTGGCTCGGGCCGCAGTTCGAGACGCCGGCCGAGATCCGCTTCATGCGGGCCGTGGGTGCCGACCTCGCGGGGATGTCGACCGTGCAGGAGGTCATCGCGGCGCGGCACATGGGCGTCCGCGTCCTGGGGATCTCGGTCGTGACGAACATGGCCGCCGGCGTCCTCGCCGGAGGCGATCGATCACGAGGCGGTGCTCGAGGTCGGCGCGCGAGCCGCGGGATCGGTGACGGCCCTCGTGCGCGAGCTCGTTCCTACACTCTCCGCGTGAAGCTCCGCGACCTTCCCTCGGTCGACGAGCTGCTCCGCGACGAGCGGCTCGCCGGCGAGCCTCGCGAGCTCGTGCTCGCCGCCGCGCGGACGGTCCTCGGGCGCGCGCGCGAGGAGATCCAGGAGGGCACGGATCCAGGCCCGATCGTCGACGGAGTCCTCCGCGAGCTCGAGCGCTCGCGCCGTCCCTCGCTCCGACGCGTGCTCAACGCGACCGGTGTGCTCGTGCACACGAATCTCGGCCGCGCACCGCTCGCCGATGCCGCGCTCGCCCGCGTGGCAGAGGTCGGCGCGAGTTACTCGAACCTCGAGTACGACCTCGAGCGGGGCGAGCGCGGCTCGCGCCAGGATCATCTCGCCGCGCTGCTCGGCCGGCTCACCGGCGCGGAGGCGGCGCTCGTCGTGAACAACAACGCGGCCGCGGTGCTGCTCGCGCTCGCGGCGCTGGCGGAGGGGAGGGAGGTCGTCGTCTCACGGGGTGAGCTCATCGAGATCGGCGACGGCTTTCGGATCCCCGACGTGCTCGCTCGCTCCGGTGCGCGGCTCGTCGAGGTGGGAACGACGAATCGCACTCGCGCAGACGACTACGAGCGGGCGATCGGCCCGGAGACGGCCGTGCTTCTGCGCGTGCACCAGTCGAACTTCCGGGTGGTCGGCTTCTCCGAGCGCCCGCAGCTGACCGAGCTCTCCGCTGTCGCTCGCGCCCACGATCTTCCTCTCGTCGACGATCTCGGCTCCGGTGCGCTCGGGCGCGTCGGCGACGAGCCGACGCCCGCGGAGAGCTTCCGCGCCGGAGCGGATCTCGTGTGCTTCTCGGGAGACAAGCTCCTCGGCGGCCCGCAGGCCGGGGTCGTCGTCGGTCGCGCCGACCTCGTGGAGCGACTGCGTCGACACCCGCTGCAGCGCGCGCTGCGCGCCGACAAGCTCACGCTGGCGGCGCTCGAGGGGACACTCGTGCTCGCGCTCGACCCGGAAACGCGCGACGACGTTCCCGTGTTGCGGATGCTCCACGAGCCGGTGGAGGCCGTACGCGCTCGCGCGGCGCGGCTCGCGGAGCTCGTCGGCGGCGAGGTGGAGGAGACGGTCGCCCGTGTCGGCGGCGGTGCGCTCCCGCTCGCGGAGCTCCCCAGTGCCGCGTGCGCCGTCGAGGAGGAGCTGGCCGGGCCGCTCCGACTGGGCGAGCCGCCCGTCGTCGCGCGTCGTCCGCGACGGCCGCACGCTCCTCGACTGCCGGACGCTGACCGATGCCGAGGTCGACGAGGTTGCGACCGCGGTCGCAGAGGCGCGAGCACGATGAGCGAGCGAGTGCCGGAGGAGGTCCTCTGGGACTTCTTGCGCGGCGCGATGATGACGAAGGCGCTGGCGATCGTCGCCGACCTCGGCATCGCGGAGGCGCTCGCGGACGGTCCGCGGGCGGTCGACGAGTTGGCACGAGGGGCGGAGGTTGACCCCGATGCCCTCCTCCGCCTCCTTCGGGCCCTCGCGAGCGACGGTGTGTTCGCGGAGGAGGAGCCGGGCGTCTTCCGGCTCACCGAGCCCGCCGAGCTGCTCCTGCGCCCCGGCTGGAAGGCATTTCGCACATCACTTCGGCGGCGTCTTCTACCGGTCCGTCGCTGACCTCGATCAGGCCGCTCGCACGGGCTCCGAGACGTTCCCGGAAGCCTTCGGCGAGGAGTTCTGGCCGTGGCTCGGTGCGCGAGCCGAAGAGCGCTCCGTCTTCGACCGCGCAATGGCGGAGGGGAAGGAGCGGAAGGCGGAACGGCTGTCGAACGTCGAGTGGCACGCGGGGGAGACGGTCGTCGACGTCGGTGGTGGCAACGGCACGCTGCTCTTCGAGGTGCTCGGCGGCAGGCCGGACGTGCACGGGATCGTGTTCGACCTGCCGGAGACGGACCGCGACGACGCCTCGTTCGGCGACAACGTGGAGTTCGTCGCCGGAAGCTTCTTCGAGCGCGTGCCGGCGGGAGATGCGTACGTGCTGTCCGGGATCCTCCACGACTGGGACGACGAGCGCGCGAGTGCGATCCTGCGCACGATCCGTTCGGCGGCGCGGCCTGGTGCGCGACTCTTGGTCGCGGAGAACGTCATCCAGCCCGGGAACGACCGCAACGGCGCGAAGTGGCTCGACCTCTTGATGCTCGTGCTCGCGGGCGGCCGCGAGCGGACGGAGGGGGAGTGGCGGGTGTTGCTCGAGGGTGCCGGGTTCGAGCCGGTGGCGATCGAGGACGGCTTGATCGAAGCGCGATGCCGTTGAACGTGTCCGCCGCCAGAAAGTGAGGCGAACGCCGGGAGAGCGTGTCGTCTACCACGAGATCTGGCACGGTGACGTGTGGGCGGCGCGTCCGATGATCGTGGCGCAGGACGAAGAGGATCTCGTCGTGCTGTGGTTCCCAAGGGCACCGGCTGGAAGCGCCCAACCGCCTCCTGCGCATCCACTTCGCACGCATCGCAGTGAGCGCCTTGCGCAATGCCTGGTACTCCGTGAGTGGATCTTCGAAGACGCGGAATGGGAGGTCGCGACGCTCGTTCTCGTGCGGCCCGGTGACTGGCACGCGATCTGGGTGTCGTGGCTCGATGACGGGACGCAGTGGGGCTGGTACGTCAATCTGCAGGAGCCCGTGCGTCGAACGCCGATCGGGTTCGCGACCATGGACCTCGCCCTCGACGTGCTCGTCGGGAACGATCGCTCCTGGCGCTGGAAAGACGAGGACGAGCTCGACACGTTCGTCGCCATGGGCGTCATCGACGTGGCAGTGGCGGAGCGGATCCGCGAAGAAGGCCTCCGGGTCGCGCGTCGAGCCGAACGGAACCAGCCACCGTTCAGCGAGCCCTGGCCGGAGTGGAAACCGGATCCCTCGTGGCCGCTTCCGGTGCTGTCCGAAGGCTGGGACGAATGCCCCTGACGGTCGGGACCGCCGGGCACATCGACCACGGGAAGACGTGGCTCGTCCGGGCGCTGACCGGGAAGGACACCGACCGCCTGCCCGAGGAGCAGCGGCGCGGGATCTCGATCGACCTCGGCTACGCACCGCTCGAGCTCCCCGACGGCCGGCGGCTCTCCGTGATCGACGTCCCGGGCCACGAGCGGTTCGTCCGAACGATGGTCGCCGGCGCGACCGGGATCGACCTCTTCCTCCTCGTGGTCGACGCCGGCGAGGGCGCGCGGCCCCAGACCCACGAGCACCTCGCGATCCTGCGGCTGCTCGGCATCGAGAACGGCGTCGTTGCGCTGACGAAGGTCGACGCGGTCGACGCGGATGTGGTCGAGCTCGCGGCGGAGGAGGCTCGCGAGCTCGTGCCCGGCGCCGAGGTCCTGCGCGTGAGCGCCCGCACCGGCGAGGGCCTCGACGAGCTCCGGGCCGCACTGCAGCGCGTGGCGAACGTCGTCGAGCATGCCCGCGCGGACGGGCCGACGCGGATGTACGTCGACCGTTCGTTCTCCGTGCCCGGCTTCGGCACGGTGGTGACCGGGACACTGTGGTCGGGGGGCATCGAGCCGGGAGACCAGCTGCGGCTCGAGCCGTCCGGCCGCGACGTGCGCGTCCGCAGCGTGCAGGTGCACGACCGCGACGTCGATCGCGCCGAGCCGGGTCAACGGGTCGCGGTGAGCCTTCCGGGGGTCGAGCGCGCGGAGGTCGTCCGGGGAGACGTGCTCGTCGCGCCGGGCGCGTACCCGGTCTCGTACCGGCTCGATGTCGTGCTCGAGGAGATCGCGCCGATCGAGGACGGCGCGCGAGCTCAGGTGCACATCGGAACGGAACACTCTCTCGCGCGGGTCGTACGGATCGGCGAGCGCTTCGCCCAGCTCCGCCTCGCGTCGCCCGTGGTCGCGGCGCGCGGCGACCGCGTCATCCTCCGCGGCGAGACGACGCTGGGCGGGGGAACGGTGCTCGACCCCGACCCGCCGAGGCATCGCGACGAGGGTCGGCTCGCCCAGCTCGAGCGAGGTGACATCGCCGCGACGATCTCGGCACCCGTGCGGCTCGATTCGCTGCGCTTCGTCGTGACAGGTGAGCTCGACGGGCTCGAGCGTGCGGGGCCGTGGGTCTACTCGGCGGCGTGGCTTGCGGAGCTCGAGGCCGAGCTTCGCGCGCAGATCGCTCTCGCGGACGAGATCGACCCGGGCAGTCCCCATCCCCGCGGAGCCATGGGCAGCGGAGATCGTTCCGCGCTTGCCCTTCGAGCGACGTGGCTCGAAGCTCTACCTCCCAGGCGCGGTGCCGACGCTGGGCGGTCGCGCTGCGGATGCGATGGCGCTGGAGGACGAGCTGGCCGCTGCCGGCGTTCGGGCGACGAAGGTCGAGGACGACGAGCTCGCCCGCTTCCTCGAGGCGAACGGGCGTCTCGTCCGGCTGGGCGACGGCTACGCGATCGGAGCTGACGCGTTCGGAGTGGCCGCCGACGTGCTGCTCACGGAGTGTCGCGCGGCGAACGGCATCACGCTGGCGCGCTTCCGCGACCTCCTCGGCACGGCCGCCGCGACGCGCAACTCCTGCTCGAGCGGTTCGATGCGGACGGGCTCACCCGTCGGGACGGCGAGCGCCGCGTCCTGCGGAAGCGGGCTACGAGCACGCAGTCTCGGTGACGGAGCCTCAGCGGGCCCACCTTGTGCCAGGTCGCGCCGCCGACGCAATTGCTTTCGACATCTAGCAGGTCACACTGAGCACGTGCGCTGCGCGATCGTCCTCATCTCCGCGGCAGCCCTGGTGGTCACCGCGACGTCGTCGGCCGCGCGCATCGATCCGTCGGTGCTCGCGTTGCGCCAGGGCGACGTCCCGAGTGGCTTCCGGATCGATCCCGACGACACGGGCGTCCGGACGAACGCGCAGGAGATGCGGGAGAACCCGGACGCTCGACCCGTCATCAGACGGTTCGGCCGGCTCACCGGATACCAGGCCATGTTCCGGCGGGGCTCGTCGCGGATCCAGGCGCGCGCGGAAGTATTCCGGACGGTCGGCGGCGCGCGCGGCTTCCTCGCCTGGATCGATCTCGAGTGGCAGAAGGCGGGTCTCGCAGGCCAGCGGCGAGCTCGCGCACCGATCGGCACGGAAGGCCACATCTTCTGGTCGCCGCAGGGGCATGCTGTCGTGCTCTGGCGGCACGGCCACGTCTTCGGCGGAGTGCTCGCCCTGGGTGTCGGGCGCGACCGCGCACTGGCTCTCGCGCGAGCGCAGGAGCGGCGGATCTCGGCGGCGTTGGACTAGCTCACGCCGACTCGGGCTCGTCCTCGATTCCGACGCACGGTCGCCGGCCCCGCCCTCGTCGATCAGCCGGATGTGCGGCAACGCGCTAGCGCGTCTGCGGGAAGCCGAGGTCGACCCTGCTCGTGGCCGGGTCGGGCCAGCGGCTCGTGACCGCCTTCGTCCGCGTGTAGAAGTCGATGCCCTCGGGGCCGTAGATGTGCCGGTCGCCGAAGAGCGAGCTCTTCCATCCACCGAACGAGTAGTAGGCGACAGGAACCGGGATCGGGACGTTGATCCCGACCATGCCGACGTTCACGTCGAACTGGAACTGCCGTGCGACGCCGCCGTCGCGCGTGAAGAGCGCGACGCCGTTCCCGTAGGGGTTCTCGTTCACGAGGCGGAGTGCCTCGTCGTAGGTCGGGACGCGGACGACCGAGAGCACCGGCCCGAAGATCTCGTCCCGGTATGCGTCCATCTCCGGGGTCACGTCGTCGAGGAGCGAGACGCCGAGGAAGAAGCCGCCGTTGTCGGGTGCGCCGTCACGGCCGTCGGCGACGAGCGTCGCTCCCTGGGCCGGGCCGGAGTCGAGGTAGGAGGCGACCTTGTCTCGGTGCTCGCGCGTGACGAGCGGGCCCATCTCCGAGGACGGGTCGAGGCCATCCCCGACCTTCACCTTCGGGAGCCGCTCCTTGATCGCGCCCACGAGCGGGTCGGCCGCATCGCCGACGGCGACGACGACCGAGATGGCCATGCAGCGCTCACCGGCCGAGCCGTAGCCTGCGCTCACGGCGGCGTCCGCGGCCATGTCGATGTCGGCGTCGGGGAGCACGATCATGTGGTTCTTCGCGCCGCCGAGCGCCTGGACGCGCTTCCCCGCCTTCGTGCCGGTCTCGTAGACGTAGCGCGCGATGGGCGTCGAGCCGACGAACGAGACGGCAGCGATCCCCGGGTGCTGCAGGATCGCGTCCACCGCGACCTTGTCGCCCTGGACGACGTTGAAGACGCCGTCCGGCAGGCCGGCCTCCTTGAGGAGCTCGGCGGTCAGGATCGACGCGGACGGGTCCTTTTCGGACGGCTTCAGGATGAACGTGTTGCCGCAGGCGATCGCGGGCGCCCACATCCACATGGGCACCATCGCGGGAAAGTTGAACGGCGTGATGCCGGCGACGACGCCGAGCGGCTGGCGGATGGAGTAGACGTCGATCCCGGTCGAGGCCTGCTCGGAGTAGTCGCCCTTGAGCAGCTCGGGGATGCCGCAGACGTACTCGATCACCTCGATGCCGCGCTGTACTTCGCCGAGCGCGTCGGACAGGACCTTCCCGTGCTCGGCCGTGAGGAGGCGCGCGAGATCCTCGCGGTGCTCGTCGACGAGCTGGTAGATGCGGAAGAAGAGCTCCGCGCGCTTCGAGAGCGACCAGTGGCGCCACGCCGTATGCGCGGCGGTGGCGGTGGCGACTGCGTGGTCGATCTCCTCGACCGAGGCGAAGTGGACCTCTCCCGACTGCTCGCCGGTGGCGGGGTTGTAGACCGGCCCCTTGCGACCGGACTCGCCCCCGATGGTCTCGCCGCCGATCCAGTGGCCGATCGTCTTCAGCTCGGTCGTGACTGCTGCACTCATGTCTGCCTCCTGCGCCGCTCTTTCGCCCTAGCGTACCGCTGCTAGGCAGGAATGATCAGGCTCGCGAGGTCGCGCGGGTAGTACGTCAGGATCTCGGCTCCGTCGTCCGTGACGAGGACGGTGTCGGAGTGGCGAAAGCCGCCGAGCTGCGGTGAGTAGAGGCCCGGCTCGACGGTGAACACCATGCCCGGCCGGATCTCCGCGTGATCGCCCGAGTCGAGGAACGGGCCTTCGTGGTAGCGCAGGCCGATGGCGTGCCCGGTGTGGTGGCGCCAGTGCGAGCCGAGGTCGTGCTCGTCGAAGTACGCCCGCACCGAGGACGAACGCGATCGGTCGAGAGCCTAGTGCCCTGGACGAGGGAGGGTCGTCCGACCGCGAGCAGAATTACATTCAGCGTATGAGCATGAGGAACTTCCTCACCGCATTGGTGGTCACCGCCGTGTTCCTCGGCATCCTGGTCGTCGCCGGGACTGCACAGAACCAGGGATGCCTGCCGTGGAAGGAGCCGATCCACATCGGTGGGAGCGCCTTCTCCGAGGGCGATCGCGGCCACACCGTGTGCAAGTGAGCAGCTGGCGGAGCGGCGCCGGAGTCGAACCGACCGAGCCGTGGGTTACACGACCGCACGAGTTTTGAAGACCCGCTGGGCCACCGGGCCCATGCCGCTCCGCTCGGGACGCTAGCCGCGTTCTCGCGCTCGTGCCCGCGGTACGCTCGCTCACGTGGGGCGCGGGTTCATTGCCGCCGCTGCGATCAGCGTCCTGACGATCGCGAGCGCCGGGCGGACACTCGGATGAGGACGTTCTCGCTTCGTCGCGAGATCGCGCTCGGCCTCGGCGTGTACGCCCTGTACCTCGCCGTCGGCCGGCTCGTCCTGCGACGCGGCGGTCGGGTCCGAGCTCAGACGAACGCCGAGCGGATCGTGGCGCTCGAGAAGCGGCTCGGTGTCGATCTCGAGCCCGTCGTGCAGCGTGCGCTCCTGCGGTTCCCGAGGCTCGTGCAGGCGCTCAACGTCGGGTACGGGCTGTTCAACGTCACGCTGACCGTCGGCTGGCTCATCCTTCTGTACCGACGGCGCGACGACGGCTACCACCGCTTCCGTCGCACGTGCCTGCTCGTGCACGTCGGCGCCCAGCCCGTGTTCTTCCTCCTGCCGACGGCTCCGCCGCGCGTTCTCGACGGCTTCGTCGACACGCTCTCCGAGGTGAGCGGGCTCGATCTCGAGCATCCGTTCCTCCTGCGCCTCTACAACCCGGTCGCCGCGATGCCGAGCCTGCACGTCGCCTTCGCGGTCGTCACGGGCGCGGAGCTCGCCGGCCGAACCGAGTCGCGGGCACTGAGGGCCGCCGCGCACGCCTACGCCCCGCTCGTCGCGACCGTCGTCGCCGGGACCGCGAACCACTACGTGCTCGACGCGGTTGCGGGCGCGGCGCTCGGGGCGGTCGCGCGGCGCAGCTCTTGACTGTGCCTCCTGGTGGAGGCGTGGAGAGTCAGTGACGATCGATCCACCGGCTTCGTCGTCCCCTCGGGCTCGCGGGCGGTCGTCGGCGTTGCAGCCGCGGTGCTGCTCATCGGCGGGGTGGGCCTCCTCATCGCCCGCGCCGCCGGCTTCGGCGAGGTGCGCGAGCATGCCGCAAATCGGCTCGAACGGTTGACACCCTCGCGGCCCTAAGATCAAGGCCCATGCGGCTGCTCGTCCTCGTGCTCGGCCTCGGCGTCACGCTGGTCCTCACCGCGTCGACCGCGGCTGTCGCGGATCCCGTGCGAGCAACGATGTTGACGAGCTCGACGACTGCGCTCGTCGACACTCCGTGGCGCTACACGATCACGGTCAAGGATCAGGCGGGCAAGCCGGTCGCCGCGAAGGTCCGACTGCAGATCCTGCTCCGGACGCTCGTCGTCGGTTGCTGGAAGGCGGCCGGGCTGGTGCGATGCTCCGGTGCGAAGGCCGGTACGTGGATCGCGTTCAGGGGAAAGCGGACTGCGGCGATCACGTGGCCTGCGCGCTATTCGGGGATGAAGCTGACGTTCCAGGCGATCGTTGTGTCCGGCACCAGGGCGCTGCGCCTTCGCGCGCCTGTGACGGTTCGGCTCGTCCAGCTAGCCACCCCGCCACGACGTGAAGTCGTAGCGCTCCTCGAGGCGCTCGAGAACCTTCGCGGCGATGAGGTCTCCGGCTGGGCGCTCGAAGTGGACGCCGTCGTCCGCCCGCATCTTCACGAGCTTCCCGGCGGAGTCTTCGATGTACTGCGCATAACCGCCGTCCTGCCCGGCGAAGAAGTAGTAAGTGTCGAGGTACGACACACGGCCTGTCCGTTTCGTCGCTTCCCTCTGGACGATCGTGTTGATGACGTCGAAGCGCAGCGTCTGCTCCGCATCGCGTGTGATCGGCAGACCGATCCACACGAGGTACGCCCCGTTCCTCGTCACTGTGTCCATGACCCCGGCCACCCGTCGGCGGTACTCGGCGCGCCAGGTTGGACTTCCGAAGGTGCCGACCTCCTTCCCCTCCGGGATCCCGGTCATGAACCCGTGGTCGTCGTTGCCGCCGAACATGAGCACGACCGCGCGCGGCTTCTCTTTCTCCATGACATCGCGGATGTGCGTGAACCAGTTGAAGACGTCGGGCCGCTCGAGCCCGCTCGCGATCCGTCCGTCGATGCCGTCGACGGCTCCAATCGCACGGTTCCCCGCGACGGCGCGGAGGAGCGACTCGCCCGGGACGATGACGAGCGAGTCGCCGGCGATCCAGATGCCGAGCTTGCGCTTCGGCGTGAACTTCACGCGCTCGGAGGGTGTCTCCGGAACGACGACTGGAGTCGTGGGCTCCGGCTGGGGTGCCGCGACGTCGGTGTCCACCTCGTCGTCGTCCGAACGTCCGAGTGCTGCCTTGAGCGCGCGGCGCGGGCGGTCGAGGAAGAGCGCGTCACTCACGCTCTCGAGTGGCCCGGTGACGCCGAGCGCGACGTCGCGCTTCCACCCCTCTGGCTGGATGGTCGCCGACTTGTGCAAGCCGGGGGCGTTCAGGAGGAGTGCGATCCCGAGCCCGACCAGCGAGACGACGATCGCCGACCCCGCCGAGTGCAGGCGTCGCCCTCCCTCCGCGGTGCGGCGGCGGGGTCTGGAGCGGCGTCTCGGTGTCTCGTTCGTCTCCATCAGAACTGGAAGTAGATGAACGGTGCCACGCCCTCCGGGCCCATCGCGTGGATGACGAGGAGCGCGAGCGCGAGGACCGTCGCCTGCGCGGGGATCGGCAGGCGCGAGAAGCGGGCCATGATCTGCAGCGGGACGTGGCGAGGCAGGTACTGCGAGCCGATCCCGACCACGATCGCGGCGACCACGCCCCAGGTGACGAGCGGCGACGGCTCACCCCAGGCGGTGAACAGGCGCTCGATGAGATCCCACGCGTCAGCGAACGAGTCGGCGCGGAAGAAGATCCACGCGAAGCAGACCACCTGGAAGGTCACGAGCCGGTGCCAGGCGCGACGGCCCCGCGTCCAGGGCCGCTCCACGAAACCCGGCCGTCCGCGCCACCAACGCTCGACGACGAGCGCCGTGCCGTGGATTCCTCCCCAGACGACGAACGTCCAGCCGGCCCCGTGCCACAGGCCGCCGATGAGCATCGTGAGCATGAGGTTCCGGTACGTGAGCAGTGAGCCGCCGCGGTTTCCGCCGAGTGGGATGTAGAGGTAGTCGCGCAGCCAGCGCGACAGCGTCATGTGCCAGCGCCGCCAGAAGTCGGTGATCGACGTCGCCGAGTACGGCGCGTCGAAGTTCTGGGGAAAGGTGAAGCCGAGGAGCAGCGCGACCCCGATCGCGATGTTCGTGTAGCCGAAGAAGTCGGAGTAGATCTGCACCGAGTAGGCGTAGATCCCGACGAGCACCTCGAGCGACGAGTGCTGGTTCGGGGCGCCGAAGACCTCGTCGACGATGTTCGCGGCGAGGTGGTTCGCGATCACCACCTTCATGAACAGCCCGGTGCCGATCAGGAAGAACGCCCGTGAGGTGTCGACGTAGCGCGGATCGCGAGGCGACTGGAACTGCGGAATCAACTCGCCCGGCCGCACGATGGGGCCTGCGACCAGGTGCGGGAAGAAGGAGAGGTACGCCGCGAAGGTCCCGATCCCGACGGGCTCGAAGTCGCGCCGATAGACATCGACGACGTAGCTGATCCCCATGAACGTGAAGAAGGAGATCCCGACCGGCAGGATGATCGACCGCGCCTCGAGCGGGAGGTCGACGCCGCCCAGTGCGAAGAGGTTGTTCGTCGACGTGACGAAGAAGTCGTAGTACTTGAAGTAGCCCAGGAGCCCGACGTTTCCGACGAGCGCCGTGACGAGGAGCCACATGCGCGTCCGGGCGTCCGTGCGCCGGTGGATCGCGACCGCGAGAACCTGGTTCCAGACGATCGAGAATCCGAGGAGGAAGCAGAAACGCCAGTCCCAGGCGCCGTAGAAGACGAAGCTCGCCGCGATGATGAACGGCTTCCAGCGCTCGGGGTGCGGCTGGAGCAGCCACGAGAGCGGCAGGACGAGCAGGAAGAAGATCGCAAAGGTGGCGGTCGGGAAGAGCACGCGTCTCGGGGTCGGCCGCGGCGCGCTGGCGCGCTACTCCGGCTGCGGTGGCGGCAAGCGTGTCGACGCGCGATCGTCGACTGGCAGGTCGAGCGCGGTCTCCTCGCGGCTCGCAGCGAACCATGACGGGTCGTCCGGCACTCCGGTCTGCGGAGCCGAGCCGCCGTAGACGAGCGCTCGCTCGCGCAGCGAGTTGCGAGCGGCGGCCCACTCGGCGACCGCAACGAGGAGCCACGCCACGACCATGACGCCCGCGATCACGAGTGCGTCCAGTCCCGCGACTGCCGCGAGGACTGCGACGGCGACCAGGAAGAGGATCTCGAGCAGGAGCCACGGGACGGCGAGCCCTCTCGATCCCGGCGAGTCGACGGAGCGGACCCAGGCGGGACTCTCGCGGACGACGGGGC
The DNA here is from genome assembly GCA_963754175.1 of uncultured Gaiellaceae bacterium. GTDB lineage: Bacteria > Actinomycetota > Thermoleophilia > Gaiellales > Gaiellaceae > GMQP-bins7. Next base: position 63,832 of record CAVWES010000039.1, read on the forward strand.
GGCCCTCGTCCCAGCCGGGACGCTCCCCGTTCTCGGCGGGAAGGCTGCCTGCCTCTCGCCGCAGCGCCTGCATCTCGGACTGGAGGCCACCCACCTGCGATGCGAGCGAGCGCACGGCTCCGAGCAGCTCCTCCGCGTCCTCTGCGGCGGGCTCGCGTGAGACCTGCGTCGTCTCGGACGGGTCCGCCATGGCCGCCCGCTCAGCCCTCGTCGGAGGACTTCATCTCGTCCAGCGCGGCGCGACCCTGCTCGTGCACCTCTGTCCGGCGATCCTCCACGCTTGCATCCGGAGTCGCGGAGGGCTCGGGCGTCTCCTCGCGCGAGTCGGCGAGCTTCTGCCTCAGCTCGTCCGCAGGGTCGGTCGCCGGCGGCGACGTGCTCGCGGTCTGCGCCTCTGCCTGGCGCCGCTTCCACCAGCGGAGGAGCGCCCGGATGCCGAGCACGACGAGGGCGATCTTGATGAGCTTGCGCACGGAGGCGATGGTACCGCGCCCGCCCGGATGATCGATGCGACCGGTCGGCGCACCTCCTGCCGCGAGGCTCCTGGTACCATGCCGCCGCTTCCTGCTTCGCACGGAGCTCCGCCCGTTCCCGGCGGCGCGTTCGACAGGCGAGGCCGACTCAGACCGAAGGAAGGAGACTCAGGGAACGTGAACGAGTACGAGATTCTGCTGCTGCTCGACCCCGAGCTCGACGACGATCGCCAGGGCGAGGTCGTTGCGCGTGCGCGCGAGCTCGTCGAGCGGGCCGGCGGCACCTGGGACCTGCACGACGTCTGGGGGCGACGCAAGCTCGCCTACGAGATCGACCACAAGGGCGAGGGGAGCTACCACCTGCTCCACTTCACCTCCGATGCCGGCACGCTCGACGAGGTGTCGCGGGTGCTGCGGATCGACGACGGGGTCATGCGCCACATGGCGACACGTCGAATCGAGGGGAGTCCCGTTCGGCCCGTAGCGGTCGCCGTGCCGACGCGCGAGGATGCAGTGGTCGCGTCCGACGTCGAGGAAGAGGAGGAGTAGGAGATGGCAGGCAACATCAATCGCGTCGTGCTCGTCGGGAACCTGACGAGGGATCCGGAGCTGAGGCACACGCCGTCCGGGACGCCGGTCTGCTCGCTGCGGCTCGCGGTGAACACGCGCCGCAAGGACGAGTCGGGACAGTGGACCGACAAGCCGAACTACTTCGACATCACGGTCTGGGGCCAGCAGGGCGAGAACTGCGCGCAGTACCTCTCCAAGGGGCGCCCGGTCGCAATCGACGGCCGCCTCGAGTGGCGCGAGTGGGAGGCGCAGGACGGGACGAAGCGGCAGGCCGTCGAGGTCGTCGCCGAGAGCGTCCAGTTCCTGGGCGGTCGCCAGGACGGGGAATCCGCCTACGTGCCGGCCGGCGCGACCGCCGGTGCGGGCGACGACTTCCCGACCTCGCCCGCCGACGACGACATTCCTTTCTAGGAGCGACTGAATGGCACCGAAGAAACAGCAACCACGTCGTCGAACCGGTCCGACCACCGCGCCCGGCAAGCGCAAGAGCTGCCACTTCTGCCGGGACAAGGTCGACCACATCGACTACAAGAACCTCGCGCAGCTCCGCCGCTACATCTCCGAGAAGGGGAAGATCCGCTCCCGCCGGATCACCGGCGCATGCCGCCGGCACCAGATCCAGGTCGCCGTGGCGGTGAAGCGCGCACGCGAGATGGCCCTCCTTCCGTACGTGGGCTGATGGAAGTCATCCTCCTCCAGGACGTCGAGAAGCTCGGCCTGCGTGGCGAGGTCGTCGACGTCGCGCGTGGATACGCGCGCAACTACCTCCTCCCGCGCCGGCTTGCCGAGAACGCGACGCCCGCTCGGGTCGCGGAGATCCGCCGGGTCGAAGCGGAGCGCGCGAAGCACGAGGCGCGCACGGCCGAGCAGGCGCAGGAGATCGCCGAGACCCTCGGCAAGACCGTCCTGCGCTTCGAGGTCAAGGCCGGGCCGACCGGGTCGCTCTTCGGCTCGGTGACGCCCTCCGACGTCGCCGACGAGATCTGGCGCGCGCGCAAGATCCGCGTCGACCGGCGCAAGATCGCGATCGACCCGCTCAAGCGGATCGGGCGCTTCTCCGTGCCGATCGAGCTCTTCCAGGACGTGCACGTCGAAGTGAAGACGCTCGTCGTCCCCGAGGGCGGCGAGCTGCCGCCCGAGGAGGAGCTCGCGGCGCTCGAGGCCGCCGAGGCCGCCGAGGCCGCGGCGGCTGCCGCGGAGGCAGAGGCCGAGCACGTGGAAGCCGAGACCGCGATCACCGAGGTGCTCACGGAGGAGGTAGCGGACGAGGCAGAGGACGTCGGAGTGACGACGTCGAAGAGCGACCCCGACGCCCGATGCACCCGCCGCATCCGACGAGCAGTCCGTCGCCGACTGCTGCCTGACACCCGCGCGATTCGGGCGGCGCTCGCGCTGACCGCCGCGGTGCGGCCGCGCTCGCGCTCGCCTGCGGCGCGCCGGCGTCCGCCGGCCGCGCCGGTGAAGCCGCGGGTCACGGTGATCGGCGACTCGGTCATGGCCTCGTTCGACTACGTGCCAGCTGCGCGGCGCTACCTCGGCAAGGGTCTCGACCTCCGCTCCGACGCGTCGGTCTGCCGGCGGCTCGTCGCCGCCAGCTGCGCGTTCCAGGGCGCGACGCCGGCCACTGCGCTCGAGCTCATCGCCTCGACAGGTCCGCGCGCTCGGCCCGGTCGTCGTGATCAACGTCGGCTACAACGACTGGACCGCCGTGTACGACGTCGACCGCGTGATGCGGGCGCTGCGAGGTCGCGGGCGTCACGCACGGTGATCTGGGTCACCCTGCGCGAGGCGGCGACGTCGAACTACGCCGGCTCGAACGCGAGGATCCGGAGCGCCGGCGCGGCGCTGGAAGAGCCTCGTCGTCGCCGACTGGAACGCGTACAGCCGCAGGGAAGCCGTGGTTCCGGGAGGACGGCCTGCACCTCACGTCGTCGGGAGCCCTGGGCCTCGCGCGCCTGCTGCGCCCGCTCGTCCTCGCGGCGCAGCCTCGCGATCCGCGAAGCTGTCCCACAGGCATGTCGATAACCCGACGGAAGTTCCCGCTGGGAGCGGATGTTTCCGGGTTGACAACTTCGGGCGGTCTGTCGACAGGCCGTCCGCAGGCGGGGATAACATCGGAACGTATGTTCTGTTCTTCCTGCACGGGGACGGGCCTCGCGTCCCTCGGCGCTCGAATGGACGCGGCCGGCGAGGACGGCTTGACTGCGCGCCGTGATCACCGCTCGTCTCCGGCTCGCGGAACGTGGGGGAACGTGTCTCCCGGACGTGCCGCCTCCTTCCCGGGAGGGGGAAGCGCCCTGCCGTCCTTCACCCTGACGGCCGGTAACCGACCCGTGAGTCACGCCCAGCTCGAGCGGGTCGGGGATCGGCTGAGCGCCGTCGTCCCGCCGCAGAACCTCGAGGCCGAGGAGTCGGTCCTCGGCGCGATGCTCCTGTCGCCCGTCGCGGTCGGGACGGTGAGCGAGATCCTCGATGCCTCCGACTTCTACCGCGAGAGCCACGCGAAGATGTACCGCGCCGCCCTCGGGCTCTGGTCGAAGGGCGAGCCGGTGGACGCGATCACGCTCGCCAACGAGCTCGACGAGCGCGCCGAGCTCGAGGCGGCCGGCGGCCAGTCGCGGGTTGCGGAGCTCGCGGCGCTCGTCCCTGCGACCTCGAACGTCGAGCACTACGCGCGCATCGTCAAGGAGATGTCGACGCTGCGGGGGCTCATCCGCGCAGGTCAGGAGATCGTGCGGCTCGGGCAGGAACGCGATGCCGGTGGCGTCGGAGGCGAGGTGTCGGACCTCGTCGATCGCGCCGAGCAGATCGTCTTCGAGCTCGGCCAGCAGCGGACGACGAGCGACTTCGCGCACATCCAGGTGCTCCTCAAGGAGAGTTTCGAGCGCATCACGCAGCTCTACGAGGCGGGTGTCGAGATCACGGGAGTCCCCGCCGGCTTCCGGGAGCTCGATCAGCTCACGTCGGGGTTCCAGCCGGGCAACCTCGTAATCCTCGCGGCACGGCCTTCGATGGGGAAGTCCGGGCTCGGCTTGTGCATGGCGGCGAACCTCGGGGTTCGTCATCAGGTCCCCGTCGCGCTCTTCACCCTCGAGATGTCGAAGTCCGAGGTGACGCAGCGGATGATGTGCAGCGAGGCGAAGGTGGAGTCCCAGCGGCTGCGGACCGGCCGCCTGGCGCCGGACGACTGGCCACGGCTGACGGCCGCGTGCGACCGGCTGATGAAGGCCCCCATCTACGTGGACGACGCAGGCTCGACGTCGATCATGGAGCTCCGCTCGAAGGCACGTCGTCTGAAGTCGCGCGAGCCGAACCTCGGGCTCATCATCGTCGACTACCTACAGCTCATGGTCTCCGACCGGAACGCCGAGAGCCGCGTGCAGGAGGTCTCGCAGATCTCGCGCGCACTCAAGGTGCTCGCGCGCGAGCTCGAGGTGCCGATCCTCGCGATGTCGCAGCTCTCGCGTGCCGTCGAGCAGCGCCACGACAAGCGGCCGATCCTCTCCGACCTCCGCGACTCGGGCTCGATCGAGCAGGACGCCGATCTCGTGATGTTCATCTATCGCGACGAGTACTACGTCGGTGAGGAGTCCGATCAGCAGGGAATCGCCGAGGTCATCCTCGCCAAGCACCGCAACGGGCCGACGGGCATGATCAAGCTCTCCTGGCTCCGGCGCTACGCGAAATTTGCCGACTTGGCAGCGGCATAGCCAGCTGCCAAGTATGTTCGCCGATCTCGCAGCGGCATAGCCGGCTGCGCCGGGCGACGCCGGCCACGCGGCTGCCTGACTCTCGGGTTCATCCGACGCGGACGAGACACTCGCCGCGTGCCGCTCGCCGTCGAGTTCCCGCCCACGTCGGCCGAGTGGACGTTCTTCGTCGCGACGTTCGTCATCCTCGTCGGCCCTCTGCTGGTCGAGCGGATCGGGCTTCCGGGGATCGTCGGGGTCATTCTCGGTGGCCTGATCGTCGGGCCGTTCGTCCTCGGCTGGATCGAGCGCGACGGGGCCGTCGAGTCGCTCGGCGACCTCGGGATCCTCGTCCTCATGTTCCTCGCCGGCCTCGAGCTCGACCTCGACGAGTTCCAGGCGAACCGGCGCGCCGCGCTCACCTTCGGCGCCTTCACGTTCACGATCCCGTTCGCGCTGGGCGCCCTCCTCGTGCTGCCCTTCGGCTACGGGCTCGCGACCGCGCTGCTCTTCGGGTCGCTCTGGGCATCCCACACGCTCGTCGCATATCCGATCGTCCAGGAGCGCGGGCTCCTTCGCGATCGGGCGGTGGGCGTCGCCGGCGGCGGGACGGTGATGACGGACACCCTCGCCCTCTCGGTGCTCGCGGTCGTCGCCGGGTCGGTCGAGAGCGACGCTCGTCCGTCCGTTCTTCTGGTCGAGGTCGTGCTGGGTCTGATCGTGCTCGCGGCGTTCTGCGGCCTCGTGCTGCCGCGCGTGACGCGGTGGGTCTTCGCCGGCGTCGGCCAGCATCGCGGCGCGCGCTTCCTCTTCGTGCTGGTGGCGCTGACGTCGGCGGCGCTCGTCGCGGATCGGGCCGGGATCGAGGGCATCGTCGGCGCCTTCTTCGCCGGTCTCGCATTGAATCGGCTCGTCCCCGCGCGCAGCCGGCTGATGGAGCAGATCGAGTTCGTCGGCGGCGTGCTGCTGATCCCCTTCTTCCTGCTCTCGACCGGAATGCTCATCGATCCGGCGAAGTTCACGGAGCGCCGGGTGCTCGCGATCGCAGGCTTGTCGCTGCTCGTCGTGTTCGTGGGGAAGGCGGCAGCTGCGTACCTGTCGGGCCGCATCCTCGCGTTCTCTCGGCCGCAGGTTCTGCTCCTGTTCGGGCTCTCGCTGGCCCAGGCTGCGGCGACGCTCGCCGCGGTCACGATCGGCGTCGAGATCGGGCTCTTCGACGACGATCTCCTGAGCGCGACGCTCGTCGTCGTGCTCGTCACCGTGCTCGTGTCGAGCATCGTGACCCGCAGCGCGACCCGCGCAGATCGACCCCCCGGCCGTCCAGGGCGAGCGGCTCGCCGAGACCGTCCTCGTTCCTGTAGACGTCGTCGACGATCCTGCGGTGGTCCGCCTCGCCGCGCGACTCGCGATGGCGAAGGGCGGAGCGTGCTCGTCGGGGCGGTGGCGGCGGCCTCCGGCGAGCAACTCGACGCGGCGCGGCGCCGTGCGCAGCGAGGCCGAGGAGATCGCTTCGGCGATGGGCGCGGAGGCCGAGTCGATCGTGCGCGTCGACACGTCGGCCACCGTCGGGCTCGCTGCGATCGTCGCCGAGCGTGGAGTGACGCTCGTCGTCACGGGCTGGCACAAGGCTGCAGTCGCGGCGGACGTGCATCCTCGGCGGGCAGAACATCGACCTCGTGGCGGTCGTCGGACGCCCCGGTGCTCGCAGTGCTCCAGGCGCACGACGCGGTACGACCGCGTCGCTCCTGGCCCTCGACTCGACCGATCTGAGCGAGGGCGAGCGGTCGAGCGCGGACCTCGCGGTCGCTGTCGCGTCGGCTCGCGGCAGCCGCCGCGCGGGGCCGTGCTGTCGTCGTCGCTCCCGGACGAGGCGTCGGCGCGCGAGGTCGCCGCGCCTCGTCGGCGACGGCACGGAGCTCGTGGTGGACTCTCGCCCGCGGCGAGACGCCGTGGCGGCGATCGCGCGCCCCGACGATCTCGTGCTCATGCCGTCCCGCCCCGGCGGCTCGCCGCTGCCTCCCGACGCGGCCGTCGTCGCCTCGCTCCCGGTCGGCTGCTCGGTCGGAGTTCCCGCGCGGCCGCATTCGACGACGGGACTCGTCACCGGCTCATCGACTGCTCGTCGGGCGGCGGGCGGCCTGACCCACGTCGCCCTGCGCCGGCTCGTGGCCGGCGACGCAGCGGCCCTGTAGCCGCCGGCAGCGCGAGAAGGATCACACAGGCGGCTCGGATGCTGAACGGAGAGAACGAGCTCCGGCTCCGGCGGGGGCGCCTGCAATTCCGACAGGTCGAGGGAGTCGGCGGGGGTGTTCTCCCGTCTGGACAGTGCGAGGAACGGTACGGCGAGCGCTGAGATCGCGGCGCCGAAGACGTACGACGGCGCATAGCCCCACACGTCCGCGGCGCGGCCGAGCAGCGGCTGCGTCCAAACGCCGCCCGACGAGCCCATGAGCGAGTCGAACGAGAGGATCGTCGCGCGCTGGCGCGACGGGATGAGGCCGTTGAGATAGGCCTGCCGAATCGGCATCGCGGCTGCGAACAGCAAGCCCCAGACGACGATCAACGCCAGCACCGCCCAGAAGTTCTCGATGAGGCCGATCAAGCCGAGCGTGACGACGTTCAGCACTGCAATGAGGATCAGCGCGGACGTGCGGCGGCGAAAGCGCTGCCGGATGCGAGGTGCCGCCACTCCACCGAGGATCTGCGCGCCGGCGACGATGGCCGCCACGAGGCCGGCGATCTGGTACGCCTGCGGGTCGCCGTACAGCTCCAGCAGGTATGGCTGGAGCGCGTAGAAGGCGTAGATGCCCACGCCGCCCGCCACCAGGGACTGGAGCATCAACCATTTGACCGCCGGCACGCGCCAGCCGTAGTCGATCGAGGCGGAGGCGACGTTTCGCACCTCGCGCGGGATGGAGTCTCCCTTCTCCGGCGTGAACCCGAGGTCATGCATGAGCCGGAACGCCGCGACGAACATCACGACGAGGATCGCCCCGCGAAGCACGAAGGGCACGGCGAGGCTCGTCTGCGCGGCGATGAATCCTCCCGCGACGGAACCGCCGAGCATCGCGCTGCCCGAGACGATCTGACCGCGTGCGAACACCGACTCGACGGTGCCTGTGAACGCCGTCGCGGTGAGCGCGTCGACGAGCCATGCCTCGACCGCGCCGGAGAAGAAGGTGAAGCCGAGACCGATCAGGATCGAGACGAGCGCCCACGCCCAGAACGGCGCTTCGATCTGCCAGAGGCCGACGTAGAGCAGGGTGGACACCGACAGTGTCACCGTGCCGAGCAGGTACGAGACCCTTCGCCCGGCGGTGTCGGCGACGATACCGGTCGGCACCTCGAAGAGAACCATCCCGGCGGTGAAGAAGGCATTGGCCGCGAACGCCTCGAAGTTCGAGAGGCCTGCGTCCAGCAGGAAGATGGTGTTGATTCCCCAGATCAGCGACGCTGCGAGCGTGTTGCCGAACAGAAGCAGGAAGTAGGTCCGCTGAACCGAGCGCGGGGTCGCCACGATTCCGCACGTTACGGATCTCGACCCGGGTCGGCTCACTGCGGTACCAGCTGATAGCGCAGCGGCTCTGCAAGACTGGCGCGCGTGCCCGCGACCGTCATCGTCGGCGCGCAGTGGGGCGACGAGGGGAAGGGGAAGATCGTCGACCTGCTCGCGCAGGACTCCGACCTCGTCTGCCGCTACCAGGGCGGCCCGAACGCGGGGCACACGATCGTCGTCGGCGACGAGACGTACAAGATCCGCCAGATCCCGACGGGCGTGATCGCCGGGAAGCGCTGCGCCATCGGCGCGGGCTGCGTCGTCGACCCCGCGGTCCTGATCGAGGAGCTCGACGAGATCGAGGCGCGCGGCCACGCGACGCAGGGGCTTCTCTTCGTCTCCGGCAACGCCCACCTCGTCATGCCGTGGCACGTCGCGCTCGACGGCGCCCGCGAGCGCCGTCTCGGGCGGCTGCAGATCGGCACGACACGCCGCGGGATCGGGCCGGCGTACGCCGACAAGGCCACGCGTATCGGCATCCGCGTCCAGGACCTGCTCGACCCGAAGATCCTCCGCCAGAAGCTCGAGCTCGCGGTCGCCGAGAAGAACGTCTGGCTCGAGCGCGTCTACGAGCTCGAGCCGTTCGACGTCGAGAACGTCGTCTCGACGCAGCTCGCGTATGCGGAGCGGCTGGCGCCGTACGTCGCCGACACGTCGCTCCTCGTCGACCGCGCGCTCCGCGCCGGCGAGCGAGTGCTGTTCGAGGGCGCGCAGGGGACGCTGCTCGATCTCGATCACGGGACGTACCCGTTCGTCACCTCGTCGAGCCCGATCGCAGCCGGGGCCGCCGTGAGCTTCGGTATCGGCCCGCAGCGCATCGACGAGGTGCTCGGTGTCGCGAAGGCCTACGTCACGCGCGTCGGCGAGGGGCCCTTCCCCAGCGAGATCGTCGGGCCGGACCACGCGCGCGTCCAGGAGCTCGGGCACGAGTTCGGCACCGTCACGGGGCGCGAGCGGCGCTGCGGGTGGCTCGACCTCGTCGCGCTGCGCTTCGCGGTTCGCGTGAACGGCATCACGTCGCTCGCGCTGACGAAGCTCGACGTGCTGTCCGCGTTCCCGGAGCTCCCGGTGTGCCTGCGGTATCGCCTGCCGGACGGCTCGGAGACCGAGGACTTCCCCGCACACCAGACCGACTTCCATCACTGCCGACCCGTCTTCGAGGTGCTCCCCGGCTGGACGGCGCCGATCGACGACGATCTCCCGGGCGCCGCCCGCGAGTACGTGCGCTTCGTGGAGGGGGAGCTGGACGTGCCGGTCACGCTCGTCGGCACGGGCGCGGCGCGAGAGCACGTGCTCACGCTCCGCTGACGGGCGGATGGCCTTTCGCGGCGAGAACCGTCGGCACGCATGACCGGCGTGCGCCCTTCGTAGACTCCCTCGGTGCGAGTCCTCATCGTCGGCTCCGGAGGTCGCGAGCACGCGCTCGCCTGGAAGCTCGCCCAGTCACCGAGCCTGACCGAGCTGCACGCCGCACCGGGCAACCCTGGGATCGCGAAGCACGCCGAATGCCATCCGATCCGTGCCGACGACGCCGAGGGGATTCTCGGCCTCTCGCGCTCGCTCGGCGTCGAGCTCGTCGTCGTCGGGCCGGAGCTGCCGCTCGTGCTCGGGCTCGCCGACGCGCTTCGACGGTTCGGGTTCCTGGTCTTCGGGCCGAGCGCTGCTGCAGCGCGGATCGAAGGCTCGAAGGCGTTCGCGAAGGAGGTGATGGCCGCCGCCGGCGTCGCGACCGCAGGTCGGCTGCCGATCGCGCGTGCGCCCTGCGTCATCAAGGCGGACGGGCTTGCGGCCGGGAAGGGGGTCTTCGTCTGCCGGACGCAGACCGAGGTCGACGAGGCGCTGCGCTCGCTGAGCGGGATCGGCGGCGACGTCGTCGTCGAGGAGCTCCTCGAAGGTCCCGAGGTGTCGCTCTTCGCGATCTGCGACGGGCGGAGCGCGGTACCGCTCCTGTCCGCCCAGGACTTCAAGCGCGCGTTCGACGGCGACGAAGGGCCGAATACCGGAGGGATGGGCGCGTATGCACCGGTGCCCGGAATCGGGGCGGCGGACGCTGCCGAGCTGACGTCCACGATCCACGAGCCCGTTCTCCTCGAGCTCGAGCGGAGAGGCGCGCCCTTCGCCGGCCTTCTCTACGCCGGCCTGATGCTCACGCCGGACGGCCCGCGCGTCCTCGAGTTCAACTGCCGGTTCGGCGACCCCGAGACGCAGGCTCTCCTGCCCTTGGTCGAGGCGGATCTCGTGACGGTGCTGGCGGCGGCAGCGCAGGGCGACGCGGGCGGGAAGGACATCTCGTTCGCCGACGGTGCCGCGGTGACGGTCGTGCTCGCCGCCGAGCGCTATCCGGAGGACGGCGATCGGGGTGGGGAGATCACCGGCATCGAGGAGGCGGAGGCGAGTGGAGCGCTCGTGTTCCACGCGGGAACCGCGCTGCAGGGGGACCGGCTCGTGACGAACGGGGGGCGGATCGCAGCCGTCACCGGGCTCGGCCAGACCGTCGCGGACGCACGCGCTGCGGCGTACCGAGGCGTCGGAGCGATCGACTTCGCCGGGCATGCGCCATCGCTCGGACATCGCGGCGGCGGCCGGCCGTGAGTGCTCGAGGGGAGCCTGCGTCCGGGCCGCCGCTCGTGACTCGACGCCTGGACACTGCCGCCGAGTCTCGCTGACGAGAGGCGACCGCAGGGCCGACGACTAGAATCGCATCGGTGATCGCCCGCTACGCCCGACCTGCGATGACCCGGGTCTGGTCGGAGGAGGCGAAGCTCGAGCGGTGGCTGGACGTGGAGCTCGCCGCGCTCGATGCGCTGGGCGCAGGTCGGGACCGTGCCCGCGAGCAGCGCGCGTGCCGTCCGTGAGCGCGCGCGCGTGCCGAGCCCCGAGCGCGTCGCCGAGCTCGAGCGGACGACGAACCACGACGTCGCCGCCTTCGTCGACGCGGTCTCGTCGGAGCTCGGGCCGGAGGGCCGCTGGTTCCACTACGGCCTCACCTCGTCGGACGTGCTCGACACCGCTCTCGCGCTCACGGTGCAGGACGCGGGAGCGCTGATCCGCGATGGGATCGACCGCGCGTTCGAGGCGGTCGTCGCGCGCGCGCAGGAGCACCGCGACACGATCACGATCGGCCGGACGCACGGAGTCCATGCCGAGCCGACGACCTTCGGTCTCAAGCTGCTGGGCTGGGCGTTCGAGCTCGAGCGCGACCGTGGCCGGCTCGACCACGCACTCGCCGGAATGCGCGTCGGCAAGCTCTCGGGTGCGGTCGGGACCTACGCGACCACGACGCCGGATGTCGAGCGCATCGCGTGCGAGGCGCTGGGCCTCGAGCCCGCGCCCAGCTCGACGCAGATCCTCCAGCGCGACCGCCACGCCGAGCTCCTGACCGCTCTCTCGATCCTCGCCTCCTCGCTCGACCGCTTCGCTCTCGAGATCCGGCACCTCGCGCGGACCGAGGTGCGTGAGGTCGAGGAGCCGTTCGCGGCGGGTCAGAAGGGCTCTTCGGCGATGCCGCACAAGCGCAACCCGATCGTCTCGGAGCGGATCTGCGGGCTCGCGCGACTCGTGCGCGGATACGCGCTCGTCGGGCTCGAGAACGTCGCCCTGTGGCACGAGCGTGACATCTCGCACTCCTCGAACGAGCGCGTCGTCTTGCCCGATGCATTCCTCGCGGTCGACTACATGCTCGACCGCTTCGCCTGGCTCGTCGAAGGGCCTCGTCATCCGGCCCGAACGGATGCGTGCGAATCTCGAGGCGACGGGCGGTCTCTTCTTCAGTCAACGGCTCCTGCTCGCTCTCGTGCAGTCCGGACAGGAGCGCGACGCCGCGTACCGGATGGTGCAGCGTCACGCGATGCGTGCGTGGGACGAGGGGCTCGACTTTCGCGGGCTCGTCCGTGCCGATCCGGAGATCGCGGCGCGCGTCGATCTCGACGACGTGTTCGATCTCCGCGCGTACATCGCGACACGTCGACGTCGTCTTCGATCGCATGCGCGCCGAACAGGTGCACGAGGAGGTCGAAGCGTGAGCGCTGGAGCGCACATCGCAAGCGGGAAGGTCCGCGAGATCTACGCGGTCGACGACGACACGCTCGCCCTCGTCGCGAGCGATCGGATCTCGACCTTCGACGTCGTCCTGCCGACGCCGATCCCGGACAAGGGTCGCGTGCTCACCGGGCTGTCGGCGTTCTGGTTCGCGCGAACGCGCCACATCGTCCCGAACCATCTGCTCGAGATTCGCGACGACGGTCGCACGATGATCTGCCGCCGCCTCGAGATGCTCCCGATCGAGTGCGTCGTGCGCGGGTACCTCGCCGGCTCGGGCTGGAAGGACTATCGCGAGACCGGGGCGGTGTCCGGGCACGACGTTGCCCGACGGCCTCGCCGAGTCCGCGCGCTTGCCCGAGCCGATCTTCACGCCGGCGACGAAGGCGAGCGAGGGCCACGACGAGAACATCGACGAGGGGCGCGCGCGGGCGCTCTGCGGCGAGGAGCGCGTACCTCGCGGCGAAGGAGGCCGCCCTCGCGCTCTATCGGTTCGGTGCGGCGCACGCGGAGGCGAGGGGGATCATCCTCGCCGACACGAAGTTCGAGTTCGGCGTCGCGCGCGACGGGACGGTCGTCCTCGCGGACGAGGCGCTGACGCCGGACTCGTCGCGCTTCTGGCCCGCGTCCGCGTACCAGCCCGGTGGGCCGCAGCCGTCGTTCGACAAGCAGTTCGTCCGCGACTGGTGCGAGCGGACCGGCTGGAACAAGGAAGCGCCCGGACCCGAGCTTCCCGACGACGTCGTCGCCGGGACGCGATCGCGCTACGTCGAGGCGTTCGAGCGTTTGACCGAGATCCCGTTCGACGACTACGTCGCGCGTCCCGAGGTGGTCCTGTGAAGGCGACCGTGCTCGTGCGGCCGAAGGACGGCATCCTCGACCCGCAGGGCGAGGCGGTCGGGCACTCCCTGCGCAACCTCGGCTTCGACGTCGACGCCGTTCGCGTCGGCCGGGTCGTCGATCTCGAGGTCGAGGCGGACGGAGCCGAGGACGCGACCGCGCAGATCCAGCGGATGTGCGCCGAGCTCCTCGCGAATCCACTCATCGAGAGCTTCGAGATCAGGCTCGGGGGAGGCGACGTGACGGATCGGCCTCGCGTCGCAGTCGTCGTCTTCCCGGGCTCGAACGACGACCACGACGCCGCCTGGGCCCTCGGCGCGATGGGAGCCGAGCCCGCGCTCGTGTGGCACCAGCAGACGGAGCTCCCGGCCGGGACCGGTGCGGTCGTGCTCCCGGGTGGGTTCTCGTACGGCGACTATCTCCGCGCGGGCGCCATCGCGAGCGTCGCGCCCGTCATGGAGGCGGTGCGGACGTTTGCCGCCAACGGGGGGCCTGTGCTCGGCATCTGCAACGGATTCCAGACCCTGTGCGAGGCCCGCCTGCTTCCAGGGATCCTCCGGCCGAACAGGCAGCTCGAGTTCGTCTGCCAGGACGCGAGCGTCCGGGTCGAGAGCGTCGATGCGCCGTTCATGCGCCGCTGTACCGTCGGGCAGGAGCTCGTGATCCCGGTCAAGCACGGCGAAGGGGCCTGGTACGCGGACGAGGGGACGTTCGTCCAGCTCGCGGCCCGCGGGCGGATCGTCCTGCGCTACGTGGACGACGTGAACGGTGCGCTCGGAGGCGTTGCGGGGGTGATCAACGACGCCGGGAACGTGATGGGGCTCATGCCGCACCCGGAGCACGCCGTCGACCCGCTGCTCGGATCGGCGGACGGCGGGCTCCTGCTCGCGGCTCTCGTCGACGCCGCCGCCGAGCACGCGCTCGTCACGGCGTAGAGCTACCGAGCCTCGACGAGCGTCGCGGGAGACACCGGCATCGCGGCTGCGAAGCAGCCGCGCTTCAGGGGTCTTCGCGTCTCCGGATCCCCGGAGACGCACGCCTCTATGCACAGAGCGTGTCCCTGAGCACGGGCGCACGCTCGAGCGCCGCCCGCAGCCGCTCGAGGTCGCGCGCCCGCATCGTGACGGGGCCGCGCCGCGCGGTCCCGTCGGTCGTGTACGCGAAGCGGATGAGGCGCTCGCCGCCCGGCGCCTCGAGGAGTTGGACGACGACGGCGAAACGCTTGTCGCCGACGCGCTGGGCGATCGTCGCCTCTTCCAGGAGCACAGCCGCGCCCCATGGAGTTGCCGCAGTCGGCGCCTTGGGAGGGCTCTTCGCGGTCGCCGTCGTCATGGAGCGAGACTAGGCGGCAACCCGTCACACGTGGGGAACGCCTTCGTGCCGAGAACGTCACGACCTATCCTCGCGCGGTGCACGACGTCGTCATCGTCGGAGCCGGGACGGCGGGCTGCGTCCTCGCCGCGCGCCTCACCGAGGATCCCGACGTCGCGGTGCTCCTGATCGAGGCAGGACGTCGCTCGCGGAAGCTCGAGATCAAGATCCCGGCCGCGTTCGCGAAGCTCTATCGCACCGACGTCGACTGGGGCGACTCGACGACGCCGCAAGAGGGACTCGACGGCCGCGAGGTCGTCTTCCCGCGGGGGCGCATGCTCGGCGGGTCGGCCGCGATGAACGCGATGATGGTGCTCCGCGGTCAGCGCGCGGACTACGACGCGTGGGCCGCGGCCGGCTGTGCGGGGTGGTCGTGGGCGGAGGTCGAGCCCGTCGTTCGCACGCAGCGCGGAGGGTGCGTTCCCGCTCGCATCGCTTCCGGAGCAGCACGTCCTCGCCGAGGCGTTCGTCCACGCGGCGCAGGCGGCGGGCATCTCGCGGGCCGAGGACCTCAATGCGGCGGACAACGAGGGAGTCGGTTTCGTGCCGGTCTCACAACGTCGTGGCCGCCGATTCAGCGTGCTCGACGGCTACCTCGCCCCGGCTCGCCGGCGCCCGAACCTCACGATCGTCACGGATGCGCTCGTCACGAGAGTCCTGCTCGAGGACGGTCGTGCGATCGGCGTGGCCTACCGCGCGGGCGGCGACGCGGAAGAGGAGGAGGCGCTCGTCACGACGGAGGTCGTGCTCTGCGCCGGAGCCATCGGCACGCCGCACCTCCTCCAGCTCTCCGGCTACGGCCCGCGCGAACCGCTCGAGGCGGCGGGCGTCACGGTCGTCCACGAGGCTCCGGCGGTGGGCGCGCACCTGCTCGACCACCTGGCGAACGGGCTGCTCGTCCGCACGAAGGGCGTCGAGACGCTGGCCTCGGCGGAGTCGCTCCGGAACCTCGTGCGCTGGGCGCTACGCGGCCGCGGTCCGCTGACGTCGAACCTCGGCGAGGCCGTGGCATTCGTGCGCTCGCGCCCGGGGCTCGCCGCACCCGACCTCGAGCTCCTCCTCGCGCCCGTCCTCTTCGAAGACGAGGGGCTCACCCAACCGACCGAGCACGGACTGACGCTGGCGGTCGTCCTCCTCGAGCCGCGGAGCAGCGGGACCGTGCTGCTCCGCTCGGCCGATCCGCTCGCTGCTCCTGCGATCGACCCGCGCTACCTCACCGATCCCGGCGGCGAGGACGAGGCGACCCTCCTTCGCGGCCTCCGGCTCGCACGACGCGTCCTCGCGCAGGAGCCGCTCGCCTCGTTCGTCGACGGTGAGATCCTCCCTGGCGACGACGCGCGGACGGACGACGACCTCCGCGCGCACCTGCGCGCGCTCTCGCAGACCCTGTACCACCCGGCGGGCACGTGCCGCATGGGGCGGACGCGGAGTCGGTCGTCGATCCTCGGCTCCGGGTCCGGGGAGTCGACGGCCTCCGCGTCGCGGACGCGTCGGTCATGCCGAAGCTCCCTCGCGGTCACACGAACTGGCCGACGGTGATGATCGCCGAGCGTGCCGCGAGCTTCATCGCCGAGAAGCCGCTAGCGCGGCGGCTGCTCGACGAAGCGCGCGCCCGCGAACCGACCGCCCTCGACCTCGAGGATCCACGCGCTCGCAACCGGTGCGTCCCGAGGGCCGTCGAGGTGCACCCCACCCTCGGCGACGATCGCCGAGGACGTCGAAGAGGACGTCTCCGTGCGTGCAGCACGCGACCGGCGTAGCCCCGACGAGCGACAGGAGGAGGTCGACCGCACCGTTCCCGTCCGCGCCTTCGGCGAGCAGCTCGGTCGTCTCGATCGGCAGGTCGACGGCCACCGCGAGCGGCTCGAGCGTCTGGACGCAGCGCACGTAGGGGCTCGAGACGAGCCGCGCGAGCTCCTCGCCGGCGAGCCTCTCGGCGAGGGCGCTGCGCCTCGCGGCGCCCGCGCTTCGTCAGCGGGCGGAGCTCGTCGGGCTCGCTCCACTCGAGACGGTTCTTCGCCTTCGCGTGGCGGATGAGGTGGATCGCCGTCACGGCACGTGCAGCTCGGCGAGGAGCGCGGCGTCGTGCGCGTAGCGTGAGGAGCTCGCGTGCATCCTCGACCGGGACGAAGCGGGCGTCGTCGACCTCGTTCGCGGCCTCGAGCTTCCCGGCGACCGGCGTCATGAGCCAGTAGCGGACGGTCTTGTCGCGACCCCGCGCGTCGCGGTACCGGGTCGTCGCCACCTCCGCCTCCAGCCGGCAGCGCAGGCCGGTCTCCTCCTCGACCTCGCGGATCGCCGCGTCCTCTTCGCGTTCGCCGGGCTCGAGCTTCCCTTTCGGGAACGACCAGTCGTCGTAGGCCGGGCGGTGGACGAGCAGGATCTCGTGGGCGCCGTCCTCGCGGCGACGGCAGACGAGCCCGCCTGCGGCGCGAACCGTCTCGCTCACATCCAGGCTCGGAGCCTCGGCGCCGCGAGCTCCTCCCACACCGGGCGCCAGCGGCCGTGGAGCTCCGCGGCCGCCGCGCGCTCCAGGGCTGAGAGCGCCTCCGCTCCCCGGGTGTTCTCCGCACCGTGCTGTGTCGCCCACTCGTCGAGCCGGCGCGCGGCGACCACCGCGTCGTTCAGGTCACCGAGGACGTCCTGCAGGTCCGCGGCAGCGCGTGCGAAAGCCCGCGCAGGCTTGCCGACGATCGGCGCGGCGGCTTCCGCGGCATAGCGCGCACGCTTCGTGCGAATTCGGATCTGGTGGAGGTCATCGTCGGACGGGCTCTCGTCGAGCTTCTCGACACGCTTGGTGAGCTTGTGCCACGGCCGCCGTACGAGGCCGGGCACGACGTCCGACGCCGGCACGCTCGCGTCGTCGCTGAGCGAGGGATCGTTCGCGGCGGCCACGACCCGGTCGAGCAGGCGGAGGTAGCGCCGGCTCGCCAGCGCCTCGAGGAGCGCCGCATGTGCCGCGTCCCGGTCGGCCTGGAGCGAGGTGAGCACCGGCGCTGCGGCGTCCCGATCGGCCTCGGGCAGCTCGGCCGCCCGTCGGCGAAGCCGCTCGAGGAGGACGTCGCCGTCCCGCACGTCGCCGAGGATGTCGGCCAGCCACCCGAGCTCGCTCCGGAGCGACGACGCGAACTCGTCGTCCAGGAGAGAGCGGAACGTGCGCAGGTCGGAGCGAAGCCGCCGCGTGGCGACACGCGCCTGGTGCACGCCCTCGGGATCGGCGTCGAGCCGCATGACCGCGTCGTGCCGGATGAGCCGGATCGCCGACAGCGCAAGCGCGCGCTGCACCGCGCCACCTGCACTCGCGTCGGCGCCGAGGTCGTTGACGGCGATCTCCGGCGTGAGCGGCACGTCCGCGCCCAGCGCCCGGATGTACTTCGCCGTCTTGTCCGGCGGGCCGGCGCCCGCCTGGCGGAGCCGCTCGACGAGGGCGTCCAGGAGGCCCGGCGTCGTCTCGTCGCCGATCTCCACCTCGACCTCGCGAAACGCCGACCGTGACCCCTCGCCGTTCTCGACCGAGACTGCGTCGTCGACGACTCCCGCGAGGAGCTTGCCGTTCACGTCGTGGACCTCCGTCCGGCGCCGGATCGTCGTCATCCGGACGCGCTCGTGCAGTTCCTCGCCGCGGACGAACCCGCGGACGAGCGCCACCGCCTCGGCCGGGGGCGTGCTCCCGTTGCCCTCGAAGACGATCTCGGGGCGGACGAGATACGGCGCGTCCCGCTCTGCGGGCAGCTTCACCGTCCAGCCCTCGCCGGGCCGGTGGCGGAGGCTTGCGCCCCACCGCGCGAGGCGAAGATCGTCAGTGTCGTAGTACGTCGTGTCGTTCCGCTCGGCGGGCGCCTGCCGCACCGTCGGGCCGACGAGCCCGTAGATGCTCGGCATACGGAAGTCGGGCGTCGCGGCGAGCTTCAGCTCGCGTTCGGGACTGTGCTCCACAGTCGTCTCAGCGTACCGCCCTCTCCCGGAGCGCACGCATGCTCGGTCACGCCGGGACGCCGGCCATGAGCCTGACGACTGGCTCGTCATCTGCGAGCAGCGTGAGCGTTCGACCGTCGAGCTCGTACGACGTGACGCGCTCGAGCGCGGCCAGGAACTCCCGCTCGCGGCGCATCGCTTCCTCGGGGCCGGCCATCATGGTCGTCGCGAGCGGGCCGAAGCGCAGCTCGTCCTCGCTCAGGACGAACGTTCCCATGAGCCGGTTGACGCCGCCCGAGCCCGAGACGCGCGACTCCTCGAGGTCGAGGACGAGGCTCGGGCACCTGCTCGTCCGGCCCGACCTCGACCGGCTCTCCCTCCAGCTCGACGAGCGTCCACTCGGTGTAGGCGAGCGTGACGGTCTCGTCGGCCATGCCGTCGCGACTAGCGCCGCTCGATGAGCTCGATCCGGTAGTCGTCCGGGTCCCGGACGAAGCAGATGCGCGAGCCGCCTTCCGAGACCTGGTACGGAGGCCGTTCGGGCTCGATGCCGTGACCGTCCTTCAGCGCAGCGAGGGTGCCGTCGAGGTCGTCGACGCCGATCGCGATGTGCCCATAGGCGGTGCCCAGCTCGTAGGAGCGGCCGTCGTGGTTGTAGGTCAGCTCGAGGACGTTCTCGTCGTCGCCGAGCGAGAAGAAGTAGTTCGTCGCCTCGCGCTCGCCGTTTCTGACGATGTCCATGTCGCGGGAGAAGCGGAAGCCGAGCGCCTCGTAGAAGCCGCGGCTCCGCTCGGGGTCGGTGATCCGAACCATGGTGTGCAGGAAGGTCGCCATCGCGCCATCGTATGAGACCGCGCCTACCGCCGGCCGCATGGACCCTCGAGCGTGGGCGTGACGGCCCGGTCCACCAAAAGGAGGTACCCGCAGGTCACGCGGCACAATCGGCCCTCGCCGCGACGATGAGGTCAGTCGAGTCGTCCGTGGGCGGCGAGGAGCTCGAGCACGTCGTCGTGCGGGAGCGCTGGGCCGACGCGGCCCTCGCGGCCGACGACCTCGGGTGCGGCCCAGAGCGCGTTGAGCACCGCCTCCTCGGTCGCGTCGACGACGGCTTCGAACACGTCGTTGAGGTCGTGCGCGGGAACCGTGGCGGCAGGCGCCTCGCCAGGCGGCCGGCGCGCGGGAGGCGCGAAAGCGACGAAGATCTCGCCGCTCCCGTGGTGTGCGACGGAGCCGCAGCGCGCGAGCCCGAGGCCCGCTCTGCGCGCGACGCGCTCGAGCTGATGCGAGGAGAGCGGCGCATCGACGGCGACGACGGCGATGCAGCTTCCCGCCTTCGTGCGGCGAGTCTCGGGAGGCTCGCCGAGGAGCGCTCCGATCGGCACGCCGTCCATGACGAGCGGCGGCGGTGGGTGGAAGTTCGACAGGACGAGAACGCCGACCGCCGCGCCGATCGACGGAGCGACGCGGCTCGAGGTGCCGATGCCGGCCTTGTAGCCCTTCGTCATCATCCCCGTCCCGCCTCCGACCGCTCCCTCCGCGACGGCGCCTGGTGCGGCAGCGGCGACGGCTCGGCCGGCGTCCTCCGCCTCGACCTGGACGACGCGTCCCTCGGAGAGCCAGCTGTCGTCGCATTCACCCACGACCGGAATGACGAAGTCCTCGCTGCCGACCAGTGGGTCGGCGGCCACCGCGACCGAGACGGCACCGTCGTAGACGCGCCCGACCGCGTGGGTGGACGTCAGGTACACGGGCGTCTCGATGCACCCCCAGTCCGCGATCACCATCGACCCGGTCAGCTCCCCGGCTCCGTTCAGCACCGCCATCCCGGCGGGGACGGGCGCGGCGTGGAGCGTCTCCACCGGTGCAGGCACGACGGCGGTCACGCCGGTACGCGAGATTCCACGCCCATCGGGAAGCTCGGGCTCGTCGCGCCACACTGTGACGTGCCCTACGGTGACGCTGCGGACGTCCGTGATCGCATTCGCCGGGCCGGCCTCGAAGCGGCCGATCCGGAGGCCGAGGTCGCGGAGCCGCGGGCCCCGGGGCTGAGGTGCGCTCACGCCGCGAGCGTACAGACGGGCCGCGTGCTGTTTATGCTCCCGCGGATCGTCGCGTGTCGACGATGAAGGGCACGGGCGGGCACAACTTCGATGGTGTCGATGTCGTCATAGCGTCCGGGGCAATGACTCGGGAAGGTGAGGAGACATGAACAGAGGGCAGTCGGGACGTCTCATGCTCGTCCTGTTGGTGGTGTCCGCGCTCGTCGTCGCGAGCGCGATTGGTCTGGTCGGCTCGCGCGGGGGTGCCGCCCAGGCCGCCTCGGCGAAGCCGACGGCAGGGGGAAGCGGGATCCTGCGCATCGGCACGACGAACTACATCGACTCGTTCAACCCCTGGAACTACATCGAGGGGCAGGGCCTGAACGCGATGGTCATGACGTACCCGCTGCTCGTCCAGCTCGACTACTCGAACAAGGAGGGGTACGTCATCGTCGGGGACTGGGCGAAGTCGTGGAAGGCGTCCAACGGCGGTAAGACGTGGACCTTCAAGCTTCGCTCGAACGGGAAGTGGTCGGACGGTCGGGCGATGACGGCCGACGACGCCGCATGGACCATGAACACCACGATCAAGTACGCGGCCGGGGCGACCGCCGTCCAGGCCGCGTACGCTGAACCATGCGAAGCGCGCGAGCGCGCCGAGCTCGACGACGCTCGTCCTGACCTACTCCGCACCGGTGTCGAACGCCCTGTTCCAGCTGGCGGGGGTCCCGATGGTGCCCCGGCACGTCTGGGAGCCGCTCGAGAAGAAGGAGAAAGCGGGCGCGGCGCTCAAGACGTACCGGCCGCAGGACCACCTGCCGATGGTCACGGGCGGCGCCTACACCGTGAAGAAGTACGAGAAGAAGGGCTCGACGCAGTTCATCCCGGATCCGAACTTCTACGGGCCGAAGTCCAACGCCGACGCGGTCGTGCTCCAGTACTACACGAACGCAGACGCGATGATCGCGGACCTGCGGCAGGGCAACCTCGACTGGATCGACCAGGTGCCCTTCAACGCCGTGAACGCGGTCAAGAAGAGCAAGGGCGTGAAGGTCAACGAGTGGCCGGGCGCCGAGATCACGAACATCACGTGGAACTCGAACCCGCGGAAGCTCAAGAACCGCGAGCTGCTCGACCCGCGGGTGAAGAAGGCGCTCTCGATGTGCGTCGACCGCGACAAGATGATCCAGGTCGTCTTCAGCGGCTACGCCTCGAAGGTCGAGAGCCTCGTCGGGCACATCTCGCCGCTCGAGAACCCGAATCTCGGGCCGACGAAGTACAACTGCGCCGCCGCGAACAAGGCGCTCGACGCGCTCGGCTACAAGCGAGGCTCGGACGGCATCCGCGTTGCTCCGGCGACGACGGGCAAGTACGCGCAGGGCGCCCATCCCATGAGCTACGACATCATGACGCCGACCTCGACCGACTTCAACGTCGACCGGATGGCTGAGATCGTGAAGGAGGGCTTCGCGAAGCTCGGCGTCAAGGCGACGCAGAAGGTCGGAGGCGACTCGACCGCGGCGTACGCGATCGAGACCGACACGAAGTGCGACGCCGCGAAGAGCGTCGGCTACTCGAAGTTCGACATCGCGATGTGGGACTGGATCGCGTATCCGGACCCGGACTTCCAGCTCTCGGTGGTCACGAAGGGCCAGTGGTGCTCCTGGAGCGACACAGGCTGGGACAACCCCGCCTACGACCGTCTCTACCAGAAGCAGGGCGTGACGGTGAACCCCGCGCAGCGGAGGGCCATCGTCTACAAGATGCAGAAGATGGTGTACGACGCCTTCGTCTACACCCAGCTCACGAACCACGTCGCGCTGGATGCGACGTCCACGAAGTGGACAGGCTTCAAGAACCAGCTCAACGCATACGCGAAGACGTACTACACGAGCCCCAAGAAGCGCTGACCTGAGGTAGCAAGGTCGAAAGAGCGAACGGCACCCTCGAGACGACATGCGCGGTACGGACTACGTCGTCAAGAGGGTGCTGTTCGCGCTCGGGACCGTCTTCGTCGCCATCACGCTGAACTTCGTCCTCTTCCGGACGATCTCGGGCGACGCCGTGTCGGCCCTTCGGTGCCGGCAGTGCACGCAGGACTTCAAGGAGTACCAGCGCCGCGAGCTCGGCCTCGACAAGTCGAAGTGGGAGCAGTACAAGATCTACCTCTGAGGATCTCGCCCACGGGGACATGGGGCGCTCGCTGCGCAGCACGGAGCCCGTGACGAGCGTCCTCTGGGAGCCGATCAAGAACACGGTTCCGATGGTCGCGCTCGGGACCTTGTTCGCGATCGTGCTCGGCGTCGCGACGGGCGTCGTCGCCGCCTGGCGACGCGGGACGGCGACGGACAAGGCGACGCTCTGGGGCG
Source organism: uncultured Gaiellaceae bacterium (assembly GCA_963754175.1). Lineage (GTDB taxonomy): Bacteria > Actinomycetota > Thermoleophilia > Gaiellales > Gaiellaceae > GMQP-bins7. Next base: position 86,692 of record CAVWES010000039.1, read on the forward strand.
GGCTCGGCTTCTACTCGATGCCGCCGCAGTGGCTCGGCCTCGTCATCGTGCTCTTCATCGCTGGGCGGCTCGGGTTGCCGACGTCCGGCGTGAAGGACCCGACGCTCGGCATCCTCAGCGACCCGGGGTTCATCGAGGTGCTGGTCGACCGGCTCGAGCACATGGTCCTGCCCGCGCTCACGCTCGGGCTCGTCCTCTTCGGCGAGTACACGCTCATCGTCCGCTCGGCGATGCTGGAGACGCTCGGCGAGGACTACATCCTCACCTCGCGCGCGAAGGGCCTCTCGAACTGGTCGACCGTCTGGAAGCACGGCTTCCGCAACGCGATGCTGCCCGTGATCACGCTCGTCGCGCTCTCGCTCGGGTTCGTCATCGGGGGCGCGATCACGGTCGAGTACGTCTTCTCGTACCCGGGCATCGGGCTTCTCGTCGTCGAGGCGATCGACCAGCGCGACTACCCGGTGCTCCAGGCGGCGTTCCTGTTCCTGACGTTCTCGGTGATCCTCTTCAACCTCGTCGCCGACCTCCTCTACTTCAAGCTCGATCCACGAGTGACGGAATGAGGTGGCGGAGTGATCCGGTGAGCCCCATCCAGACGGGCGCGCCGCCCGTCGAGGAGACGCCCTCGCCCACCCGTTCCCTGAAGTGGCGCGCGATCGCGGCGCCGGTCCTGCGGAACAAGTCGGCGCTGGTGGCGGTCGGCATCCTCGCGTTCTTCGTCTTCCTCGCGATCTTCGGGCCACTCCTGATCGCGGGCGACCCGAAGGCGAAGGTGGGGGACGTCTTCGAGCCGCCGAGCCGCGAGTTCTGGCTCGGCACGGACGGCGGCGGCGCGAGCATGCTCGACCTGCTCATCGCAGGCGCGAGGGTCTCGCTCCTCATCGGGTTCTGCGCCGCGGCGATCTCGGCGATCATCGGCGGCACGGTCGGGATCCTCTCCGGCTTCTTCGGCGGGAAGACCGACACCGTGCTCATGCGGACGACCGACTACTTCCTGGTGATCCCGGACGTCCCGCTGATCATCGTGATCGCCGCGCTCTTCGGCCGCAGCACCTGGAACATCATCGTGATCATCGGGATCATCTACTGGACGTTCACCGCGCGCCTCCTGCGCGCGCAGACGAAGAGCGTCCGCGAGCGGGTCTACGTGCAGCGAGCGCGGGCGCTCGGCGCCGGCAACTCGCGCCTCGTCGTGCGCCACGTCCTGCCGCAGGTGACGCCGCTCCTCGTCGCGAACACGGTCCTCCTGATCGCTTATGCGATCTTCGCCGAGACCTTCATCACCTTCCTCGGGCTCGGCGACCCGAGCACGATCTCGTGGGGGAGCCTGATCGAGAACGCGTTCAAGGACGACGCGATCATCAACGAGGCCTGGTGGGCCGTGCTCCCGCCAGGCATCTGCGTGATGCTCGTCGTCCTCGCCTGCACGATCATCGGTCAGACGATGGAGGACGCGCTCAACCCGCGTCTGCGCACCGGGCACCTGTCCGTGAGGCGCTTCCGGATGCTTCGCCCGTCCGAGCACGCAGCAGCCGTGACCGCGCCCGCGGTGCTCGAGGTCGACGATCTCAACGTCTGGTTCGACCTGCCGAACGGCCGACAGCTCCACGCCGTCCAGGGCGTCTCCTTCTCCGTCGAGCCCGGTACGAGGCTCGGCATGGTCGGCGAGTCCGGGTGCGGAAAGACGACCACGATCCTCGCGCTCATGGGGCTGCTCCCGCCGACCGCGTCCGTCTCGGGGCGGGTGCTGCTCGACGGGGTGGACGTGCTCGAGCGGGGAGAGCAGACCGTCGCGCCGCACCGCTGGAAGGACATCGCGATGGTCTTCCAGGGGGCCATGAACGCCTTCGATCCCGTGAAGCGCATCGGAGAGCAGATCGCCGAGCCGATGGAGCTGCACGGGCTCGCGACCGGCCGCGAGGCGTCGGCCCGCGTGCGGGAGCTGCTCGAGACCGTCGGCATCTCGCCGACGCGAGCGAAGAGCTACCCGCACGAGCTCTCGGGGGGAATGCGCCAGCGCGCGGCGATCGCGATGGCGCTGGCGTGCTCGCCGCGCGTCCTGCTCGCCGACGAGCCGACGACAGCGCTCGACGTCATGGTGCAGGCGCAGGTCCTCGAGCTGCTGACGTACCTCTCGAACGAGCTCGGGCTCGCGCTCGTCTTCGTCACGCACGACCTGCCGATCGTCGCCCAGACCTGCACGCGCGCCGCGGTGATGTACGCGGGCAGGATCGTCGAGCAGGGGCCGACCGAGGCGCTCTACCACGAGACGCGGCATCCCTACACCCGGATGCTGTGGGCCGCGACACCGGATCTCGACGCCCGCGAGGAAGTGCTCTCGATCCCCGGCGTGCCGCCGCGGCTCGACGCGGAGCTGCACGGATGTCCGTTCGCGCCGCGCTGCTACCTCGCGGCGTCGCGGTGCACCTCTGAGCGCCCCGAGCTCCTCGCCGTCGGGGACGGCCACGTCAGCGCCTGTCACTTCGCGAGCTCGGTCGAGGTCGTGGCGTGACGGAGTTCGAGGCGAACGGCCGCCCGCTCCTCGAGGTCGACGATCTCGTCGTCCGCTACCGCGTCGCCCGCGGCCTCAGCGGAGCGATCCTGCGTCGGCCGCAGCGGTACGTGCACGCGGTGTCCGGCGTCTCGCTGACGGTCGGGCGTGGAGAGATGGTCGCGCTCGTCGGGCGAGTCCGGTTGCGGCAAGACCACGACCGCGCAGGCGATCCTGCGGCTGGTCCACGCGGACTCGGGGAGCGTCTCCTTCGACGGCGTCGACGTCACGAGCCTCTCGCAGGCCGACCTGCGAGCGCTGCGGCGGCGCATGCAGATCATCTACCAGGATCCGTACGAGTCGCTCGATCCGCGCTTCCGCGTCGTCGACGACGGTCGCCGAGCCGCTCGTCATCCACCGGATCGGATCGCGCTCCGAGCGGAGCGAGGCCGTCATCCGTGCGCTCGAGCAGGTGGGCCTCGCGCCTGCGGAGCTGTTCGCGGAGCGGTTCCCGCACGAGCTCTCCGGCGGCCAGCGACAGCGGGTCGCGATCGCCGCGAGCCTCGTCCTCGGGCCGGAGCTCCTCGTCGCGGACGAGCCGGTGTCCATGCTCGACGTCTCCGTGCGCGCCGGGATCCTCGGCATCCTCGACGAGCTGCGCGACCAGCGGGCTCGCCGTGCTCATGATCACGCACGACCTCTCGACGGCCGCCCGCTTCGCCGACCGCATCTGCGTCATGTACCTCGGCCGGATCGTCGAGGAGGGGCCGGCCCGGCGGGTGATCGAGAGCCCGCGGCATCCGTACACGAAGGCGCTGCTCTCCGTCGTTCCGCGGAGGGATCCGCGGCAGCGCGCGGCTGTTCAGATCCTGCGCGGCGAGACGCCCAACCCGATCGAGGTTCCCGTCGGCTGCAGGTTCCATCCACGTTGCCCGATCGCGATCGATGCCTGCCGCGAGACCGACCCGGAGCTTCGCGCGGCAGCCGGCGAGCCCGACCACCGGGCGGCGTGCATCCGCGCCTAGCCGCCTCTCTACTGGAGGCGGCGCGGGATCGTGCGCTCGAAGCGTCGCTCGACGTGGCCGATGCCGTCGGGGCCGTCCTCCGACGCGACGACCTCGACGACGACGTGGTACGAGGTCGAGGTGGAGCGGAGCCTCAGGTGCGCCTCGGTCGCCACGGCGGTCTCCGGCCACGCGATGTCGTAGCGCGCGCGAGCGCTCGCCCAGGCCCGTCCGGGATTGCTCGCGGCGACGCCGACCGCGCCGTCGTAGCGCTCCTCGATCTTCGCGCCGAACGGCCCGTCGTAGCTCGATCCGTAGCCGGTGACGATGCGCGTCTGCCGCCCGACCACGTCGCGGTCGATCAGGCGCGTGACGGCGGGCTGCTCTTCCTCCGCGTCGTCGGGGCCGTGCTCGGCGGCGGGGCCGGCGCGAACTCGGGCGGCGCCGCGACCGGCGGCCCCTCGAGCACCGGGAGCTCGAGCTCGACGCTCGCGCGCGCGACGTCGAGCGAGCCGGCGTGAGGCGGCGGCCAGGTGTTCGGCCAGTCCGAGCCCGCGAGCGCGAGGCGGACGCGATGCCCTGCCTCGAAGATCCACGAGGTCGCCTCGAGCTCGAGCTCGACCGATGCCGGGACGCCCGGCTCGAGCGGCTTCGGCGCGGCGTGCCCGTCGCGGTGCGTGAGGTTGAGCACGCCGCGGCTCACGAGCGCCGACGTGCCGTCCGGAAAGACGTCGCAGAGTCGCGCGGAGAGGAACGCGACGGGGTGGGGAGAGGTGACCGTGAGGCGGAGCTCGCGGGTGCCCGAGGAGCTCGAGCTCGTCCTCGAGCGGCGCCCAGTCGTAGACGAGCGAGCGAGCGTCGTCCTCGCGCTGGTCGTCCGGCAGCGTCCAGGGAGGCTTCCCGGCGCACGAGATCCACGCCGCCGTGCCGACGTCGCCGCGCACGGAGATGCGGTCGGCGTCGTCGCCTTCCGGCCGGAGGACGTGCGGGCGGAGACGCTCCGCCGGCCAGGTGGGCTCCGAGCGCCACTCGCCGCGGAGCTCGGCGAGATCGGGCGCCGGACGCGTCGAGCGCCGTACGAACACCGCGATCGGCGGCTCCTCGTCGATCCCGTTCCGCTCGTCGCGGAGCCAGCGGGAGAACCAGCGGACGAGCTCGGGCACGAGGTCGATGTGCGGCCCGGGGATCGACGTCGCCGTGGACATGTGCGCCCACGGCCCGATGAGCACGCGCCGCGGGCACGACATCGCCTCGTAGGCGCGGAGCGCGATGTTCGTGTACCCGTCGGCCCAGCCGGCGACGATCATCGTCGGGCACGCGATCCGGTCGTACGCGGGGCGGAGCGATCCGTGGCGCCAGTACGGCCCGTCGTCCTGCTCCTCGAGCCAGCGCAGCAGCCACGGCTCCGTGCCCTCGATCCGGCGGCGCCACTCGTCGCGCCAGCCGTCCCCGTAGACGGCGGGCACGGGTGGGAGCACGTTGCACGCGGCCATGTAGATGACCCAGTCGACGAGGTCGAGCGCCTTGAGGGCGCCGCCCATGTAGTGGACGTCGTCGGTGTAGCGGTCGTCCGAGGCGTAGATCGGCACGATCGCGTGCAGCGCGGGCGGCCGCTCCATCGCGACCTGGAGCGAGTTGAAGCCCCCCCACGACGTCCCGTACATGCCGACCTTCCCCGTGCACCAGTCCTGCGCGGCGAGCCAGGCGATCACCTCGCAGATGTCCGCCTGCTCCTGGGCGTGGTACTCGTCGAGCGCGATCCCCTCCGAGGAGCCCGTGCCCCGGAGATCGAGCCGGCAGACCGCGAAGCCGCCCTCCTCGCAGAGGCGCTCGTACTCGCTCGCGTACGACGCGGTGAGGTCGTCCATCCGGTACGGGAGCGCGTCGAGGATCGCGGCGGCGGGGCGCTCGTCCGGGAGGAAGAGACGGGCCGCGAGCCGCACGCCGTCCTCCATCGCGATCCAGACGTGCCGGTGCTCCACGCGCGGCCATCCTAGGGCGCTCTACGATCGTCCGCGCGTGGACCTCCGGCCGACAGAGGCGCAGCTCGCGCTCCGCGACGAAGCCGCGGCGTTCTGCCGAGAGCCTGCGCCCGATGCTCGCGACGATCCCGAGTGGCGGCGCCAGGGGCTGCTCTCCGACGGCGACTCGCGCGACGTGACCCGCGCGCTGGGGGGGCGGGCTGGATCGGGATGACGTGGCCGGAGGAGGTCGGGCGGCCGTGGCCTCACGAACGTCGACGCGGCGCTCGTCGAGGACGTCTTCGGCTACCACTGGCTGCCGCTCTCCCTCTACCTCCTCTCGTACAAGACGATCGGCTGCGCGCTCGAGCGGTTCGCGGCGCCTGCACCTGAAGGAGCAGCTGCTCGGGCCGATCGCGCGCGGGGAGCTCGACTTCTGCCAGGGCTTCTCGGAGCCGGAGGCGGGGAGCGACCTCGCCTCGCTGACGACGCGGCCGTGCGTCGAGGGCGATCGCTTCGTCGTCGACGGGCACAAGATCTGGACGTCGAGCGCCCAGCTCGCCGACTGGATCTACCTCGCGGTGCGCACGGATCCGGACGAGCCGAGGCACCAGGGCATCTCCGTCCTCGTCGCGCCGATCGACACGCCCGGGATCAACGTGCGCCGTTTCCCGGCGCTCGGCGGCGGCTACCTCTGCGAGGTCTTCCTCGACGGCGTCGAGATCCCCGCCGAGAACCTCGTCGGCGAGCTCGACCGCGGCTGGGACGTGCTGATGCACACGCTCGACTTCGAGCGCATCACCTCCGAGAAGCTCGGCGGGCTGGCTGGCTCCTCGACCGGCTCGAGGCGCGGCTCGACGAGACGGACCGGCTCGACGAGGCGACGGCTGCGCGGATCGCCTCGCTCCGCGGCGAGCTGGCGGCAGCCCGCCTCCTCTCGTTCCGTGCGGCCTATCTCCTCGACCGCGGCGACCCGGCGACCGCGGCCTCGGCAATGGCGAAGCTCGCCGGGGCGAGGGTCGCGCAGCGGGTGGCGCGGGAGGGCGTCGAGCTACTGGGCCTCGACGGGCTCGTCGACGGCGACGCGTCGGCGCCGCTCGAGGGCCGCGTCGGAGCGCTCTACCGCGCGTCCGTCGGCTCGACCATCTCGGGCGGCACGGCCGAGATCCAGCAGCTCGTGATCGCGCGGCGCGGGCTCGGGCTCGTGAGCTCCCCGCTCGCCGGAGTGCGCGTCGTGGAGTACGCGCAGTACGTCGCAGGGCCGTTGTGCGGCGTGGTCCTCGGCGATCTCGGCGCGGAGGTGATCAAGGTCGAGCCTCCGGCGGGCGACGGCTACCGCCACGTCATGCCCGTCGCCGCGGGCCTCGGGCGCTACTTCATCCCGCTGAACCGTGGCAAGCGGTCGGTCGTCGTCGACCTCAAGGCCGAGGATGGGCGCAAGAGGAGCGCCGCACTCCTCGAGGCGCGGACATCGCTCTCCACAACTCCCCGCCCAGGGCCGTGCGTTCGGGCTCGACTGGGAAGACGTTCACACTGGAAGCCGCCGCGCTCGTGGTCGGGCGTCGTGACGTCGTTCGGGGACCTCGGGCCCTCTCGCCGAGACGCCCGCCTACGACCTTGTCGCGCAGGCTCGCGCCGGGTTGCTCACGGCGCACGCGTCCCCTGGCGACACCGTGCCCGTGCGCGCCGGCGGGATCCCAATCGCCGACCTCACCGCCGGGTTCCTCCTCGCACGCGGGGTGCTCGCCGCGCTCGTTCGCGCGCGCGAACCGGCGAGGGCGAGCTCGTCGACGTGTCGCTGCTCGCGGCGGCGCTGGCGGTGCAGCTCCAGGACTCGTCTGGCTCGAGGGCGAGGCCGACGGCGCCGCGCCGCGCGTCGGCGATCGCGCCCACCTCGACGGCACGCGCGGCCGAGATCGCCGGCGGGATCGCGATGAACCCGTACTACCGCTGCTACGAGACGCCCGACGGGTTCGTCGCGGTCGCGTGCCTCAACGTCGCCCAGCGCCGCGCCTTCCTCAGCCTCTTCGGAGCGACGACCCACGATCGACGCCCCGACCTCGTCCCCGAGGACCAGGCCTCCTCGCGGTGAAGCAGGAGCTGACGACGTGATCGCGGGACGCCTTCACCGGAGGTCCGTCGCGGACTGGCTCGAGGGGCTCGGGGCGGTCGGGGTGCCGTGCGGACGCGTCCACAGCGCGAGACGTCTACGCCGATCCG
>CAVWES010000040.1:0-89898 GCA_963754175.1 uncultured Gaiellaceae bacterium
CTTCGAGCCGTCGACCCACGGGCCGAGCTCGGGCTGGGGGAACTTCGTGTGCTGCTCCTTGAGCTGGATCCCGTAGGAGTTGCCGCTCGTCAGGTGCTTCACCAGCACCTTCCGCGCGATCTCGTCCTCGCGGCCCTCGGGGATCGGGAAGTAGATCTTCAGGAAGGCGTTCGAGTAGCGGTCGAAGACGGCCGGCATGCCGTCCTCCTCGAGAAGCGCGATGTCCTCGAGCCAGTTGATGTCCTCACCCGGCGTCGCCGCCAGGAGGTCGACGTCCTCGACGAGGGAGATGTCCTCCTGGTAGGGGAAGCGGTGCCCCGCGAGGAACTCCGCGTCGATCGACTTGATCTTCTCCGGCTCGGCGTAGGCGAGATCGTGGGAGCTCATGCGTCCACCGAGTGGAGATCCGTGACCTGGGCGGTCGGGTTCGCGACGAGCTCTTCCTCGGCCTTGATCGCGAGCAGGCGCTGCACCTCGGCGAGGATCTCGCGCTCGGTCTGGCCGACGGTGTAGGTCGTGCCCGCGAGCGGCACGCGCGCCATCGCCGAGGCCTCGACCGTGAGCGCGGCGAGATCCTCCGGCTCGAGCGAGTGGACGTTCGTCTTTCCGCACGCCCGAGCGAGCATCTGCAGCTCCATGGTCATCGCGGTCAGGAAGTTGTAGACGCGCTCGGAGGCCTCCTCGACGACGAGCCGCTTGCGGAGCTCCGGATCCTGCGTCGTGATCCCGACCGGGCAGCGGCCCGTGTGGCAGTGGTAGCACTGGCCGGCGGGGACGCCGACGGTGCCCTCGTAGTCGGTGACGCCGGGGATCTCCTTGTTGCAGTTGAGCGCCATGAGCGCCGAGTGGCCGATCGCGACGGCCTTCGCGCCGAGCGCGAGGCACTTCGCGACGTCCGCGCCGTTGCGGATGCCGCCCGCGACGACGAGATCGATCTCGTCCGCGAGGCCGACGTCCTCGAGCGCGCGTCGCGCCTCGGGGATCGCGGCCATCAGGGGAATCCCCGTCTCCTCGGTCGCGATGTGCGGGCCTGCGCCCGTCGAGCCTTCCGCTCCGTCGAGGTAGATGATGTCGGGGCCGCACTTCGCCGCCATGCGCACGTCGTCGTACACGCGCGCCGCGCCGAGCTTCAGCTGGATCGGGATCCGGTAGTCGGTCGCCTCGCGGATCTCCTGCACCTTCAGCGAGAGGTCGTCGGGGCCGAGCCAGTCGGGGTGCCGCGCGGGGGAGCGCTGGTCGATCCCGGCCGGCAGCGAGCGCATCTCCGCGACCTGCTCGGTGACCTTCTGGCCCATGAGGTGGCCGCCGAGACCGACCTTGCAGCCCTGCCCGATGAAGAACTCGCACGCGTCGGCGAGCATCAGGTGGTGCGGGTTGAACCCGTACCGCGACTGGATGCACTGGTAGTACCACTTCGTCGAGTAGTCGCGTTCGGGCGGGATCATCCCGCCCTCGCCCGAGCACGTCGCCGTCCCGGCCATGGACGCGCCCTTCGCGAGCGCCATCTTGGCCTCCAGGGAGAGCGCGCCGAACGACATGCCCGTGATGTAGATCGGGATGTCGAGCTCGAGCGGGTTCTTCGCGAAGCGCGCGCCGAGCACCGTCGTCGTGTCGCACTTCTCGCGGTAGCCCTCGATGACGAAGCGCGTCAGCGTCCCCGGGAGGAACACGAGCTCGTCCCAGTGCGGGATCGGCTTGAAGATCGAGAAGCCGCGCATGCGGTAGCGGCCGAGCTCGGCCTTCACGTGGATGTCGTTGATGACGTCGGGCGTGAAGATGCGGCTGCGCCCGAGGACGTCCGTGGTTCCGGGTGCTCCGTTGTCGGTCGCCACTAGATCACCAGCTTCTTCTCGGAGGGCTCGAGCGAGTCGTAGTTGTAGAGGACCTTCCCGCAGACGAACTTCTGGAACTCGGGGGGCGAGCCGAGCCCGTAGATCCGGAACTTGCGCTCGATGAGCTCCGTGTCCGCGTCCGTCCACTCGCCCGGGACGCAGTCGATGCCGAGCGACTTGACCTTGCCGGCGACGTAGATCGTCCCGTCGTACATGGAGTCTCCGAGACCGGGGCCGACGTCGCCGCAGATGATCTGCCGGCCGCGCTGCATCATGAAGCCGGTCATCGAGCCGACGGAGCCTCCGATGATGATCGTGCCGCCCTTCTGATCGACGCCCGTGCGGGCGCCGACGCGGCCCTTCACGACGAGGTCGCCGCCGCGCATCGCCGCACCCGTGAGCGAGCCGCCGTTCCCGTCGACGACGACGACGCCCGACATCATGTTCTCGCAGGCGGACCAGCCGACGCGCCCGGTGATGTGGATCTCGGGCCCGTCGATGAGCCCGCAGGCGAAGTAGCCGAGCGAGCCCTCGAAGCGGATCCGGCAGCGGCGGAGGATCCCGACGCCGAGCGAGTGGCGGCCCTGCGGGTTCTGGATGACGACCTCGTCGACGCCCTCCTCGTAGAGGAGGCGGCGGAGCTCGAGGTTGATCGTCCGCGTCGTCAGGTCGCGCGCGTCGAAGGTCGCGACGCCGTTCTCGACGACGGCCGTGCGCGGGCGCCTCGCGCCACGCGGCTCGGCGAGGCCCGCGCGCGTCGTAGCGAGATCTGCCGCTCGCCTACCGCCTGCCACACCAGGACCTCGCGCTCGTAGGGGTCGTAGGTGTCGATCTCGTGGTCGACCAGCTGGCGGATCGCGATCTCCTCGGAGGCGAGCGCGACGAGCTCGTCCGATTCGTAGAGGACGAGCGGCTTCGCGGCGAGCTCGTCCTTCGCGACGCCGAGCTCGTCCTTCGTCACCGCGATGTACGTGAAGACGCCGTCGAGCTCGTCGAGCGACTTGTGCATCGACTCCTCGAGCGAGGCGCCCTTCGACATCTCCTCGGCGAGGTAGACGGCGATGATCTCGGAGTCGCACTCGGACATGAAGCGGCGACCGGCTCGCTCGAGTCGGCGGCGCCACATGAAGTAGTTCGTCAGCTGCCCGTTGTGGACGACGGCGACGTCCGAGTACGGGTACGCCCAGTACGGGTGCGCGCCCGCGATGTCGACCTCCGACTCGGTCGCCATGCGGACGTGGCCGATGGCGTGCGTGCCGGTGAACTTCGCGAGCCCGTACTGCTCGTGGACGGACTCGGCGTCGCCGAGGTCCTTGACGATCTCGAGCGAGCGGCCGAGCGAGAGCACCTCGGCCTCGGGGATGTCCTCGACGAAGTCGGCGAGGTGCTTCAGGTCGCCGTCGTACTCGAACGAGACCCGGAACGCGTACGGCGTCTCCTCCTCCGACTCCTGGTTCCGCGCGCCGAGCGCGCCGAGCCGGGCCTCGACCTCGACGCGATGCCGCCGCAGGCGGTCCGCGAAGTCGAAGTCACGCGGCGTGTTCGCGTCCGCGAGCTTGTAGCGCATGACGAGGTTGCCGTTCTCGGGGCTCCCGTACAGCGCGTAGCCGGTGGAGTCCGGGCCGCGGTGCTTCATCGACTGGAGCATCCGCGTCATCTCGTCGCCGATCGCGTGCTCGCGACCCGTCCCGGTAGATGATCCCCGCGATTCCGCACATTCGCCTTCATGTCCTCCGCTACGGAAGGACGTCCAGGTACTCCGTCACGTCCCAGTCGGTGACGGTCGCGCAGTACCGCTCCCACTCGTCCCGCTTGTAGTGCATGAAGACACGGTACATCTCGCCTGGCAGCGCGCTTCTTCACGACCTCGTCGGCCTCGAGCGCCTCGAGCGCCTCGCCGAACGTCATCGGGATGCGCTTGACCTCCTTGCCGGCCTCGATCGCCTCGTAGATGTTCCGCTCCTCCGGCTCGCCGGGGTCGAGCTTGCGCTCGATGCCGTCGTCCATCACCTTGATCAGCGCGGCCATGCGAGAGTACGGGTTCACGGCGGAGTCGACCGAGCGGTACTCGAAGCGGTCCGGCGACGAGACGCGGAGGGCGGTCGTGCGGTTCTGGTAGCCCCAGTCGGCGAAGACCGGTGCCCAGAAGCCCGTGTCCCAGAGCCGCCGGTACGAGTTGACGGTCGAGGCGGTGACGCGCGGTCAGCGCGCCGAGGTGCTCGAGGATGCCGCCGATCGCGTAGAGCCCGATCTGGCTCGGCTTCTGCTGAGTCGTCCGTCGTCCGGCATGAACGCGTTCTCGTCGCCCTTCCACAGCGAGATGTTCGTGGTGGCAGCCGTTCGCCGAGACGCCCATGAACGGCTTCGGCATGAAGCACGGGAAGGCGCCGAGCTCGCGGCCGACCTGCTTTGCGATCTGGCGGAACGTCGAGAGGTTGTCGGCGGTGCGCTCCGCGCGGTCGAAGCCGAAGTTGAGCTCGATCTGGCCGGGCGCGTCCTCGTGGTCGCCCTGGATCATGTCGAGCCCGAGCTTCTGCCCGTACTCGACCATCTTGTGGATGATCGGCTGGAGCTCGGAGAACTGGTCGATGTGGTAGCAGTAGGGCTTCGTCATGCCCTCGACCGAGGGCGTGCCGTCGTCGTTCAGCTTGAGCCACATCATCTCGGGCTCCGTGCCGGCTCGGAGGTGGAGGCCGGTCGCGCTCCTCGAACTCCGCCTGGATCCGCTTCAGGTTCCCGCGGCAGTCGGAGGTGAGGAACGCCGCCGGCTCCTCGCGCTCCTCGCGGTTGCGGAAGCACATGCACCAGACGCGGGCGACCTTCGCGTCCCAGGGGAGCGGCTGGAACGTCTCCGGCTCGGGGACGCCGACGAGCTCCGCGGCCTCGGGGCCGTAGCCGATGTAGTTGCCGTGGCGATCGGTGAAGAGGTTCGCGGTGGCGCCGTAGACGAGCTGGAAGCCCTTCTGCGCGATCGTCTCCCAGTGCGGCGCCGGAACGCCCTTGCCCATGATGCGGCCGGTGACGGAGGGGAACTGGTAGTAGATGTACGTGATCCCCTCGGCGTCGATGCGCCGTCCGGACGTCCTTCACGCGATCCGCACGTCCGTCCGCTTCGACGAAGCGCTCCAGGTCGGTCGCCACCGCTCCTCCTTTGCTCTCCCGGCGTTGTCGTGCGGGAGCGTAATGCAGTCAGGGCGACCGAGAGCCGACTAGGCTCTGAGCTGGTGGGCGAGCCGAGAATCGAGCAACTGACTGCCGAGCAGCGCCAGGCGCTGGAGGCGGAGCTCGCCGAGCTCGAGGGCCCGCGCCGCAAGGCGGCGGTGCAGGCGATCAAGACCGCGCGCGAGTTCGGCGACCTCTCCGAGAACTTCGAGTACCACGCTGCGAAGAACGAGCAGGGGCTCCTCGAGGCGCGCATCCGCACGCTGCGCGAGCGCCTCAACCACGCGGTCACGGTCGAGCACGACACGGACGAGCACGTCGGCGTCGGTTCGATCGTCGAGATCGAGGACGGCGACGGCGACGCGATGGAGGTCGAGATCTCCGCCGTCGGGGGCGTCTCGCCGGACTCGCCGCTCGGCTCGGCTCTGATGGGCGCGGCGGTCGGTGACGTGGTGAGCGTTCAGGCGCCGAGCGGCTCGTGGAAGGCCCGCGTGCTCGCGATCCGCCGTGGGTAGCCGGCGCTCCGGCTCGAGCGCGCACGAGGTCGCAGAGCGCGTCTAGATCCGGACGCGACGCACGGCGTCGCCGGTCGTGATCGTGCCCGGCACGATCACGTGCGCGTTCAGGCCCCGCAACCGAAGCTCACGGCCGGCGGGCGAGTTGATGAACCTCAGCGCGTCGCTGCCAAAGCGCGCGGAGAACTTCGCGCAGCCCGTGTGGGGCTCCTCGGAGATCTGGACGACGACGGTGTCGCCGATGGCGAGCCTCGCTGCCCGCCGGAAGGCCGGCCTTGTCGAGGCCCATGTCCACGAGCAGGTTGTCGCCGGAGAGCGGCCAGCGCTCCTCTTCGGCGATGAGGTCGAGGAGGCGCGTCGACGCGATCGTGAGCTGGTTGCCGCGGCGGGCGGTCCCTTCGGCGTCGACGTACGGCCTCCAGCGGTCGCCGACCAGCCCGTCCTCGATCGTCAGCTCGGCCGTGTCGGGCGTCTCCCGCTCACCCTCGCTCGGCCGGACGACGATCAGCTCGAGCGTGCCCTCGTCGGTCCCGAGCGCACGGAGCTCGCGGCAGGCGCGCATCGAGGCTCTCGCGCGTCACGTGCAGGTCGGTACTCACGACGCGCGCATGCTAGCGAGCACCTCAGAGACCTGACAGGACGTCGAAGTCGGCGCGATCGCGGTCCGCCTCGACTGGATCTTCGCGCGGTGTCGACTTTCCCACGGTGAGCGCCTCGAGCCCGATCAGGTGTGCGCGGACAGCCTCGAGCTCACGCACCGCCTCGCCGAATGCGCCGTCGGGCCACACGGCTTCGAATGCGCGCAGCGGCGTGACGACGCGTCCGCTGTCGACCGCGCACGAGGAAGGTGAGCTCGAGCCGGACACCGGCGCGCTCGTACCCCGTCCCGCCGTCCTCGTCGGGCTCCGGTGCATGGTGCCAGCCGTCCTCCCTCGAGCAGGGCCGCGATCCTCGGAAGGTCGTCGAGCCAGACCGCGATGTCGACGTCCGAGTGGGGTCGGGTGATCGAGCCGGCGTAGAAGTCGACCGCCCAGCCGCCGAACAGCCAGTACGCGAGGCCAGCCCGCTCGAAGAGTGCGTCGACCGCGGCGAGCGCGACGAGCTGGCGCGGCGCCGAGTGGCGGCGGTACGTGACGAACGCGAAGGGCACGCCGTCGTCGCGACACGTGCTCGTCGCGGGAGGCCTGCACGAACGCGTCGCGATCCCAGTCCGGGAAGAACGTGTCGCCCGCGACGTCGTCGTCGATCTCCGTGAGGAACAGCTCGTCGGCGAGCGGAAGTGCCTCTGCGTAGATCTCCGCACCGCCGATCACGAAGACGCGCTCGACGTCGCGGAGGAGCTCGAGGGCCTCCTCGAGCGAGCCGGCCCGCTCCGCTCCGCTCGGCGTGCCAGTCGGGCATTCCGGGTGACGACGACGTTGCGGCGGTCCGGCAGCGGGCGGAAGCGATCGGGAAGCGAGTCCCACGTCCGCCGGCCCATCACGACCGCATGCCCGGTCGTCAGCTCCTTGAAGTGGGCGACGTCCTCCGGGATGCGCCACGGGATCGCTCCGTCGCGCCCGATCACGCCGTCGCGGGCGACAGCGGCGACGAGGGCGACCGTCACACGGCGACCGGCGCGCGGATCGCCGGATGGTGCTCGTACCCGACGACCTCGAAGTCCTCGAACGCGTAGTCGAAGATCGACGGCGCTCGGCGCAGCAGCCGAAGCGACGGATACGGGAACGGGTCGCGCGCGAGCAGCGTCTCGACCTGCTCGCGGTGGTTGTCGTAGATGTGGCAGTCGCCGCCGGTCCAGACGAGGTCGCCCGGCTCGAGGTCGCACTGCTGCGCGAGCATGTGCGTCAGCAGCGCGTAGCTCGCGATGTTGAACGGCACGCCGAGGAAGACGTCGGCGCTGCGCTGGTAGATCTGGCAGCTGAGCCGTTCGCCGCCCGCGACGTGGAACTGGAAGAACGCGTGGCAGGGCGCGAGCGCCATGCGCGGAATGTCTGCGACGTTCCAGGCGCTCACGATGATCCGGCGCGAGTCCGGGTCCTCGCGGAGCAGCCGCACGACCTCCGCGATCTGGTCGACGTGGCCGCCGTCGGGTGTCGGCCAGCTGCGCCACTGCACGCCGTAGACCGGGCCGAGCTCGCCGTCGGCGTCCGCCCACTCGTCCCAGATCGTCACGCCGTGCTCCTGCAGCCAGCGCACGTTCGAGTCGCCGCGCAGGAACCAGAGGAGCTCGTAGGCGACCGACGGGAAGTGCACCTTCTTCGTCGTCACGAGCGGGAAGCCCTCGGACAGGTCGAAGCGCATCTGGTGGCCGAACACGCTGACCGTGCCGGTGCCCGTGCGGTCCGCCTTCGGGACGCCGCTCGTGAGGACGTGGCGCACGAAGTCCTCGTACTGGGTGTGGACCGGACGCTCGCTCACGAGCTCGACGATAGCCGCTCGCCCGGCGGGCTCAGGTCGTCAGGAGTGGCGCGTCCGACCCGTTCTCGACCACGACCCAGCCGTCGTACTCGCCGAAGTCGTACGGCGCGTTCATCGGGACGACGGCCGACCCGTCGGCGCGGTGAGGAAGCTCCCGCAGAGCGCCGCGAGCTTGCCGTCTCGCGTCAGCCAGAGCTCGAAGGTCCTGCCGCCGGGTGCCGGCGGGAGCCCGTCGACGGTCAGCTCCATCGGCCAGTTCCCGGCGGCGTCGACGTCGAACACGACGAGCGAGCCGGTCGCATTCGTCGCGGAGGCCGTGCCGGTCATCGTCTGCGTGAAGTCGACGTTCCGGTCGCCGCCCCACTCGTTGACGACTGCCGCGCCGAGCGCGAACGACGCGACGGCGAGCGTCGCCGCGAGCGCGAGCAGCAGGCCGCGTCGTCTCCGGGGGCGGAGCTGCACCGGCTGCTCCACGACGAGCTCCGGCGGCGGGCCGGCCGCGACGAGCAGGTCGTGTACGCGCTCCAGGCGCGCCCGCTCGCGCGGCCTCGACGTCGCGCCGACGAGATCGTCGAAGTCGGGGCTCATCGCCAGCTCCTCGTCGAGCTCGTCGGCGAGGCGCGCGAGCGCGCTCCGCGTGCGCGTCTTCACCGTGCCGAGCGGGATCTCGAGCCGGTCGGCGATCTCGCTCTGCGAGAGCCCGCTCCAGTAGGCGAGCTCGATTACCGGCCGCTCGTGCGCGGGCAGGACCTCGAGTGCCCGGTGGACGCGCCATGCGGTCCACGAGGCCTCGGCCTCGTCCGACGGATCCGGCTCGCTCCCCGGGCCGTCCTCGAGCTCGGCGACCGGCTCGGGTGTGCGTCTGCAGCCCGTCGGTGATCGCGTTGCGCGCAACCGCGTAGAGCCACGGTGCGCCGCGGCCGCGCGACGGGTCGTACGTGCGCGCCGAGCGCCAGATCGCGACGAAGGCGTCCTGCGTCGCGTCCTCGGCGCGCCCGCGATCGCCGAGGCGCCGCAGTGCGAGCCCGAGCACGGCCCGCGCGTAGCGACCGTGCAGCTCGTCGAAGGCACCGCGGTCACCGCCCGCGATGCGGACGATCAGCTGGCCGTCGGTCGGCTGGGGGAGCTCCACGCGCTGCATGATTCCCGTTCCCGTACGGCGTGAACCGACCCGGATCGCGAGCGACGCAGTCATGTGTGGATTGCTACGCGCCCGCGACCGAGACGGATTGCCGCGTGACGCGGCGTCACGACGGCGCGGTCCTCATCCGCGGGCGTCGAACCGCGCCGCGACGGCGTCCCAGTCGACGACGTTCCACCACGCCTCGAGGTAGTCGGGGCGGCGGTTCTGGTAGTTGAGGTAGTAGGCGTGCTCCCACACGTCGATGCCGAGAAGGGGCACGTCGCCGTCCATCACCGGCGTGTCCTGGTTCGGCGTGGACTTGACCGCGAGCCCCGTTCCGTCCCAGACGAGCCACGTCCAGCCCGATCCGAAGCGCTTCACGCCGCGCGTCGTTCACGGCGGTCTTCAGCTCGGCGAAGCCGCCGAACGCGTCCGCGATCGCATCGCCCAGCGCGCCGGACGGCTCGCCGCCGCCGTTCGGCCCCATGATCTCCCAGAACAGCGTGTGGTTCGCATGCCCGCCGCCGTTGTTGCGGACGGCCGTGCGCTTGTCCTCGGGGATGATGTCGAGGCTCGCGAGCACCGAGTCGATCGGCCGGTCCATCCACTCGGTGCCCTCGAGCGCCCCGTTGAGGTTGTTCACGTAGGCCGCGTGGTGCTTGTCGTGGTGGATCTCCATCGTGCGCGCGTCGATGTGCGGCTCGAGCGCGTCGAACGCATACGCGAGGTCGGGAACGCTGTACGCCATTGCCTGCTCTCCTCTCGATACGGGTCGGTTCCGGGCAAGGATATGCTCCGCGCGTTCCCGCCCCGCCGCTGGAGGAAACGATGTCGAACTTCGTCGAGATCAGGCCCCGTGAGCTGAAGCCGGCGCTGCTCGAGCTGGACGGCATCTCGCGTACGACGATCGAGGCGCACTACCGGCTCTACCAGGGCTACGTCGGCAAGCGCAACGAGATCCTCGGGAGGCTCGCGAGGTCGACCTCGGAGCGGCGAACCAGGTCTACTCGGAGGTCCGGGCGCTCAAGGTCGACCTCACGTTCGCCATCGGCGGCATCAAGAACCACGAGATCTACTTCGAGCACCTGGGCGGTGACGGGGGCGATCCCGACGGGCCGATCGGCGCGCTCGTCGAGCGTGACTTCGGCTCGGTGGATGCGTGGCGCGCGGACCTGAGGGCGACGGGCATGGCCGGGCGCGGGTGGGCGTGGACGGCCTACGACTGGGACGAGGGAAGGCTCTTCAACTACGTCGGCGACGCGCAGAACACGTTCCCGGTCTGGAACGCGACGCCGCTCGTCGCGCTCGACGTCTACGAGCACGCGTACTTCCTCGACTACCAGACCGACCGCGCGGCCTACATCGAGGCGTTCCTCCGGAACCTCGACTGGGGCGTCGTGAACGGCTGGATCGCGAGCTACCGCATCCCGACCGAGTAGGCGGATGAACGAGGCACTCGCCGTCCTGGGCGGGTATCTCCTCGGTTCGCTGCCGTTCGGCTACTGGGTGCCGCGGCTCTTCCGCGGCGAGGACATCCGCACGAAGGGGAGCGGCAACGTCGGCGCTTCGAACGTCTTCCGCGTCTACGGCCGCTCGCTCGGCGTCCCGGTCGCGCTCCTCGACCTCGCGAAGGGCTTCGCCGCTGCATCTCTGGGGCTGTGGCTGGGCGGTGCGCTGTTCGGCGTGCTCGCCGCGGCTGCGGCGATGCTGGGGCACGCGCGGCCCGTGTTCCTCCGGTTCGAGAAGGGCGGGAAGATGGTCGCGACAGCGGGTGGCGCGCTCGTCGCGCTCGCGCCGCTCGCCGCGTTCGTCTGCATCGCGGTGTGGCTCGTCGTCTTCGTCGTGACACGCTATGCGTCGCTCGCGTCGATCGTGACCGCCCTCGCGCTCGTGGTCCTCGTCGTCGTCCTCGACTACCCGTGGCCGATCGTCGCGTTCGGAATCGCCGGCGCGGCGGCCGTCATCGTGCTGCATCGAGAGAACATCCGGCGCCTTCGCGGCCGGACCGAGCATCGGTTCGAGCTCGGGCGCTAGCCCGCCAGCCAGTCGGCGAGCGTCGTCTGGCGCGGGCTCGGCTCGCCCGTCGCCAGCTCGCCGCGCAGCTCTCCGACCGTTCCGAAGCGCTCGGCGACCACGTCGTGGACGTGGATCGTCTCGAAGTTGACCTGCTTCGAGAGCAGGAAGTCGTCGTCGTCGAGCTGCGGGAGCGCGTCGAGCGCGTCGCGAAGCGCATGGCGGACGGAGTCCTCGACGAAGCGCGGCTGCAGGTGGGCGTGCTCGACGACGAAGAGCTCGTCGGGCCGCTTCAGGAGGTCGTAGATCGGCGCGCTCATCGAGCGCTCGACGACGTCGACGAGGACCTCCGCGTCGAGGTCCTGCTCCGTTCCGACGAACAGGGTCTGCGGCCGCGCTGGTTGTGCGTCGCGATCGGGACGAGCTCGAGGATCCGCTCGACGTCGCCCGTCGTCGAAGCCGGCCTCGAGCAGCCGCTCCGACGCGCGGTTGCGGACGAGGCCCTGCGCGCACGGGCACGCGTTGATCCCGGTCGCCTCGACGCCCACGGCGCGGCGCGTTCCCGACTCGGACGCGGCGGCGATGCCGCAGAGCGTCACCATCTCCTGCGTCGCGAGCCCGGTCACCGGCGTTCTGCGGTGGATCGGCCACTGCGCGCGGATCCACACCTCGGCGCGAAGGCGCTCGCTGGCGCTCGACGACGCGGCTCGCGATGTGCTCCGCGAGCACCTCGACGAGCAGCGCCTCGCGTCCACGACGAGCTCGATCGCCTCCTCGAAGAGCTCGGGGAAGCGCGACATGTGGACGCCCTTCTGGTCGGCGGCGAGGTCGACCGTGCAGTCGATGACGGCCGCCATCACGGTCTCGGCGTCGCCGCGGCGGATGCGAACCGCCTTCTGCACGCCGGTCACGCCGGCGCGCGAGAGCGCGAGCGCGATCTCGGGCGGTGAGGCCTGGAGGTCGTCGTCGAGCTTCACGCCGTTCGGCACGCGGGCACCGTAGCACCCGGCAGAACGCTCCTCGTCCAGGTCGCCGCTCAGCGCAGCAGCCGAGAGAGCCGGCGATCCTTGAGCAGCCGGCCCCCCGTCTGGCAGCTCGGGCAGTAGTAGATCGTGTGCTCCTCGAAGTCGACGCGCGCGATCGGAGTGCCGCACTGCGGGCACGGCTCGCCGAGCCGGTTGTGGACGAGGTAGACGTCCGCGTCGCCCTTGCCCTGCTCGCGCAGCTCGAGCGCGCGCGAGAGATCGTCGTGCGATCGCCGCGGCGAGACGGTGCGATCTCGTCCGGCGACAGCTCCGTCGAGGCCTTGAACGGCGAGAGCCGGGCGCGGAGGAGGATCTCGTTCGCATGCGCGCGCCCGATGCCCGCGATCGCGCGCTGGTCGCGGAGGAGCGGGTGGAGCTGACGTCGCTCGCGGTGCAGGATCTCGGCGAGCCCGGCCGCGTCGAGGTCGAGCGCATCGGGCCCGAGATGGGCGAGATCCTCGTCGAGCTGGCCTGCGTGACGAGCCACACGCCGGCTCGCTTCTTCTTCCCCGCCTCGGTGAGGACGAGCTCGCCGCCGTCGGGGAAGCGCAGCGGAACATCGGCGTCTTCGGCCCCTTCGCGCCGGGCGTGAGGTAGCGCAGCCGGCCGGCGCTCATCAGGTGGACGCGCAGGACGAGATCGTCGTCCTCGACCGGGAACAGGAGGTTCTTGCCGCGCCTCCGCGAGCCCTCGAAGCGCGGCCGTCGAGCGTCGGCGAGCGGCGGGTCGAAGGTCTTCAGCGTCGCGATGTGCGCGGGGCCGGCCTTCTCGATCGGCGCGCGCGACACGAGCGGATCGAGCTCGCGCACCCAGGCCTCCACCTCCGGGCAGCTCAGGCATCCCGTGAGGTAGCGCCTAGACGCGTGCGGGCTCGGGCATCGCGTGGCCGGCCGGACCGGGACTCGCGAGTCGTCGACGGGCTCGGGCATCTCGCGCAGGTGCCGCTGCGGCGAGAAGAGGAACCAGAGGAACGCCGACGCGCCGCCGACCGCGCCGACCACGATCGTCTCGCGCAGGCCGATCCAGGTCGCGAGCGCGCCACCGGCGAGCGTGCCGAGCGGGATCGTCCCCCAGACCATGAAGCGCATCACGGAGTTCATCCGGCCCTGGAGGCGCGGCGGGCAGATCGCCTGCCGGTAGCTGACCTGCACGATGTTGTAGACGACGACCGTGAATCCGAACACGAGCTGAGCGCGCCACGAGAACGGAATCGCGGCGTTGCCGGCCGGCGCGAGCGGCGACGAGCAGGAACGTCGGCCCGAAGAGCGCCGCCATCACGATCGAGGTCGGCCCGATCCCGAACCGCGGCGGAGATCCGCATCGCGGTGAACGCAGCCAGGAGCGAGCCCGCAGCCCGACGGAGAAGATCAGCCCGATCATCCCGGGGGAGAGGTGCAGCTCGCGCACCGCGAACACGAGGAAGATCGAGAACGCGAGGCTCGAGAAGAAGTTCGACGTCGCCGTGCAGCCCGCCTGCGCGCGCAGGTTCGGGTTCCCGAGGACGAAGCGGAGGCCCTCCTTCAGCTCGGTCCACATGCTGACCTTGCGGCCGTCGACCGTCGCCACCTCGACGGCGTCCTCGCCTTGCGGATGCGGAGCACGAAGAGGCCCGAGCCGAGGAAGCTGAGCGCGTCGGCGAGGATCGCGTACGGCGCGGTGAGGATCTGGACCAGCGCGCCACCGAACCCCGGCCCCGCGACCTGCGCGGCGGAGCGGCTGATCTCGAGCTTCGAGTTGCCCTCGATGATCTGCTCGCGCTCGACGAGCGACGGGAGGTACGACTGGTACGCGACGTCGAAGAAGACCTTGCAGACGCCGACGAGGAACCCGACGACGAAGAGCTGGCCGAGCGTGAGGACGTCGGCGACGTACGCGATCGGGATCGTCGCCAGAAGCGCGGCCCGTCCGAAGTCGCCGACGATGAGGATCGGTCGTCGCGGCAGGCGGTCGACCCAGACGCCGGCGGGCAGCGTGAAGAGGATGAACGGGAGGAACTCGACCGTTCCCAGCGCCGCGACCTCGAACGCGCTGGCGTCGAGGACGAGGATCGCGACGAGCGGCAGCGCGAGCTGACCCGCCTGCGAGCCGAACTGGCTGATCGTCTCCGCGGACCACAGCTTGAGGAAGTCGCCGTGGCGCCAGAGACCGCCGCTCGGCCAGAACCTAGGCATCGTCGGCTCGCGGCGGAAGGGGCGTCGGTGCGCGGAAGAGGGCGTATGCGAGCGCGTAGCTCCCGCCTCGGGATCGTCCGCGCGCTGGAGATCCGCGGTGAGGCGGTTCAGCCGCTGCTCGAAGCGGCGCCGTGCGGCGGGATCGAGGCGGACGTGGAGGAGGGCGGACGTGTCCTTCTCGTCACCGCCGGCCACCAGCTCGTCCGCGGCCTGGCGCAGCATCATGGCCGCGAGCACGCCGCCTCGGAGGTCCTCGGGCAGCGCGTCGTCGCCCTTCAGGACGAAGAGGCGCGCGACGCGTCCGTAGAACTTCTCGGTGAGGGCGCGGACCTGCCTCGTCCGCACGACGCGTATGAGCCCGGCGCTCTCGAGAACCTTGAGGTGGTGCCCGACGGTTCCCTTCGGTGTCTCGAGCACGGCGGCGAGCTCGGTCGTGCTCGCGGCACGCTCGCGGAGCAGCATGACGATCCGCGCGCGGAGCGCGTCACCGAGGGCGCGGTGCTGCTTCGGATCCTCGACGACGAGGACGTCGTCGAGCTCGTAGTCCGGGTATCGGTCGATGATTCCGGAACATACGGGATATCCCGACTATTCGCAAGCCGAGCGCATGCGGGAGCCGGGCTGGCGCCCGACTCCCGACATCGAAGGAGCGGACGATGCGACGCTACGGCGTCTCGTCCGGGAACGTCCCTTCGGGCCCTGCGGTGGCGGCAGCGGGCTCGACGGCGAGCCGGGCACCGGCTTGCCGGGCACGCCGTTGACGGACTGCGTCGAGAACGCGAACGTCAGCTGCGCGAACGCGATCAGGTCGCTGTTGACGTCGAGCGCGTGGTCGTCGTTGTTGTCGAACGTGTCGCAGGCGAGGTGGTAGCACGGGTCGAACTGCGTCACCCGTCGTTGCCGCCCCAGATCGGCCTGCTGCTGCGCCGTCTTGACCTCCTCGGCGCCGGTGAACAGGCCGCCCGACGGGATGCCGCTTCGATGAACGCCTGGTAGTCGGAGCGTCCGTCGAACGCGGTGTCGTCGTACGGCTCGCTGACCATCGTGTAGTACGACTCGTACACGTCCTCGATCGCCGTCGAGCCGTCCGGGATCGTCGACCGGGCGCCTCGAACGTCGACTGGTCGGCGTCGTAGACGAACAGATGTAGTTCGGCGAGCCGACCATGTCGTAGTTCAGGTACAGCGCGATCCGGTCGAGCTCCTCCTGCGAGAGGCCGTCGACGTAGGCGGTCGAGCCGATCAGGCCAAGCTCCTCGGCGCCCCACCACGCGAAGCGGATCGTGTTCTGCGGCTTGAGCTTGGCCATCTGCAGGCGATCTCGAGGAGCGCCGCGGAGCCGGAGCCGTTGTCGTTGATGCCCGGGCCCTCGGGCACCGAGTCGAGGTGGGCGCCGGCCATCACGACGTTGTTCCGTGTTCGACGCCCGGCAGGTCGGCGATGACGTTCATCGTCGGTCTCGCTCGACTCGACCTGGACGTGCGCCGTCGAGCCGGCCTGGGCAAGGCCTCGCCGTCCGCGAAGCTCGCACCGACGACCGGGATCGTGATCGGCGCGGACGACGGGACGAGCGTGCCGACGATGAGCGGCTCGCGGTCCGGCGTGTTGCCCTGGTTGAAGATGATCACAGCGCTGGCCCCCGCGGCCTGCGCGTTCACGGCCTTGTCCGCGAAGGTGCACGTCCCGCGCTGGATGAGCGCGATGTTCCCGGTCGGGAACCCGACGAAGTCGGCCGCCTCGCAGCCGCTCGTGCTCGCCCGCGGCGGCACGAGGTTGATGTCGACGGCGGTCACCGCTTTCGTGACGTCGCCCACGGCACTCGCCGTGAACGCTCCGGTCTCGTAGGTCGCGTTGACCGGCGTGAGCTGCTGCAACACCGTTGCAGGATCGAAGATGAACTGGAACGGGTCTGAGCGTCACCTCGTAGCCCGCGTCCTCGAGCAGGCCGGACACGTACTCGACGCTCTTGGTGTAGCCGGGCGTACCGGCTGCGCGCGTGCCGCCGTTTGCGGTCGCGATCGCCTGGAGCGCCGCCTGGTGCGCGCGGACGCCCTCGAGCGTCACGCACCCCAGGAGCTGGTCATAGGTGTTGTTGGTGCGGTTTGCGCAGCCCGGCGGCGCCGAAGTGGCGGCTCCGGGCAGCACGAACGCTACGAGCATCGTGGCGACCGCCGCGAAGAACGCGACGGCCGAGATGCGCATGCGTCTTTGTCGCATGGATTCCCCTCCTCTAGTGGGTCCTGACGGCGACCGGACCGGGTCCGGCCTTGTCGTTACGGCCCTCCTACCCGAGCCGACCGGCCGCAAACATGGCGTCTACGCTGCTCGCGGATGGAGCGGATCACCGTCGTCAGCCTCAGAGGCGGGCACGAGGAGGCTCGGCACCACGTGCACGCAGTCGCCGTGTCGAACGGCGCGATCGTCGCGTCGTGCGGCGATCCCGAGCTCCGGCACGTTCTTCCGCAGCTCGGCGAAGCCGATCCAGGCGCTGCCGGTGGTGCGGGCGCGGCCGGACCTCGACGACGCCGAGATCGCGATCGCGTGTGCGTCGCATCTGCATCGCCCCGACCAGCTCGAGCCCGTGCGGCGTCTGCTGGACGAAGGCCGGCGCGACCGAGGACGACCTCGAGTGCGGACCGGAGCCGACCCGGCTCGAGCACAACTGCTCGGGCAAGCACGCGGCGATGCTGCTGCTCTGCCGCGTCCACGGCTGGCCGACCGAGGGGTACCGCCTCGCGTCGCATCCGTGCCAGCAGGCGATGCTCGCCGAGGTCGCGGCCGCGGCGGAGGTGGGCCCGAGTCGATGCCGACCGGCATCGACGGGTGCGGCGTGGTGACGTTCGCTCTGACCCTCGAGCGCATGGCGCACGCCTTCTCGCGGCTGGAGGCGCTCGACGGCGGCGCGCGTGCCGCCGACGCGATGCGGGCTCACCCGGAGCTGATCCGCGGCGACGGTGCCGCGGACACCGAGCTCATGCGTCTCGGCGACGGCTGGGTGGCGAAGGGCGGAGCCGAAGGGCTCCTCTGCGCGGCCCGCGACGGGCTCGGCATCGCACTCAAGGTCGAGGACGGCGCGCAGCGGCCGATCCGCCCCGGGCTCGCTGCGTTCCTCGCCCGTCTCGGGTTCGCGACGGGCGACCTCGCGGACGCGCCGGTCGAGAACTCGCGCGGCGAGATCGTCGGCGAGCTCCGCGTTCACCGGACCGCCGCCACGCGTTAACAAAGTGGTCCTCTTCACAGACCGTCTTTTCCGGACTAGTATCCGCGCGCTTTGGTGGTGGAGCCGGGGCGGCAGGCGGGCCGGCTCATGCATGTCGGAAGGTCAGTATCCGTTCGAGCGCGAGAGGAGAAAGCCCAGCCCATGCTGTCTGTCGATATCGCCCTCCCCGAGGTCGAGGAGCTCCAGCGCCTGGTCGAGCAAGGGCTCGAGAAGGGCTTCCTCACGTACGACGAGATCGTCGCCGGGCTCGACGACGTCGAGCTCACGAAGGAGCAGGTCGAGGACTTCTACGCGTACCTCATCGACCACGCGATCGAGCTCCACGAAGGGGTCGAGCACAAGGACCTCCCGCTGGCGGAGCCGGTCCGTCCAGGAGGAGGAGAAGGTCGAGCCGAAGCTCGATCTCTCGGTCGAGCCGTCGCTCGACTCGCTGAGGCTCTATCTGCGCGAGATCGGGAAGGTGCCGCTCCTGACGGCCGATCAGGAGGTGTCGCTCGCGAAGCTCATCGAGCGGGGGGACATGCGAGCGAAGCAGCACATGATCGAGGCGAATCTCCGGCTCGTCGTCTCGATCGCGAAGGGCTATCTCGGGCGCGGGCTCTCCTTCCTCGACCTCATCCAGGAGGGCTCGCTCGGCCTCATCCGCGCGGTCGAGAAGTTCGACTACCGCCGCGGCTTCAAGTTCTCGACGTACGCGACGTGGTGGATCCGCCAGGCCGTGACGCGGGCGATCGCGGACAAGGCGCGGACGATCCGCATCCCGGTGCACATGGTCGAGAAGCTCAACAAGGTCGTGCACATCGAGCGCCAGCTCGTGCAGCGGCTCGGTCGCGAGCCGCTGCCGGAGGAGATCGCCGAGGAGCTCGAGATCGACGTCGAGGAGGTGCGCGAGATCCTGCGCATGTCGCAGCTCCCCATCTCGCTCGAGAAGCCGATCGGCGAGGAGGAGGACTCCTCGCTCGGTGACTTCGTGCCCGACGAGGCGGCCGAGTCGCCGTTCGACACGGCGTCGCTCTCGCTCCGCCGCGAGGACGTCGAGCTCGCGCTGTCCGCGCTCCCGGACCGCGAGCGGCGCGTGATCGAGCTCCGCTACGGGCTCGACGGCTCGCAGCCGTGCACGCTCGAGGAGGTCGGGCAGGCCTTCGGCGTGACGCGCGAGCGCATCCGTCAGATCGAGAACAACACGCTGAAGAAGCTCGAGTCGCTTCCGGAGGCCCAGGGCCTCAAGGACTGCGTGTAACGACGCTGGTCGAGCGGTCAGGCCGACGTCTCGACGCCTTGCGCAGTAGCGTTCCCTGCGTGGCACGAATCGAGTACGTCGGCCACGCCACGGTCTTCGTCGATCTCGACGGCGTTCGCCTCCTGACCGACCCGCTGCTGCGGAACCGCGTCGCGCATCTCCGGCGCTCGACGCCCGTCGCCGCGCGGTCGCTGCGCGGCGTCGATGCGGTGCTCGTCTCCCATGCGCACTACGACCATCTCGACCTGCCTTCGCTCGAACGGCTCGGGAAGAAGCTCCCGGTCGTGCTGCCCCGCGGGCTCGGCGGTCTCCTTCGCAAGCGGAAGTTCGAGAGCGTTCTCGAGGTCGAGGTGGGCGAGACGTTCTCGATCGGCTCGCTCCAGATTCGCGTCGTGCCGGCCGAGCACGACCGCAGCCGGGGGCCGTTCGGAGCGTCCGCCGATCCGGTCGGCTACGTCATCGAGGGCTCGAAGTCGATCTACTTCGCCGGCGACACCGATCTCTTCGACGGGATGCGCGAGCTCGGGCCGGTCGACGTCGGGCTCGTTCCGATCTGGGGGTGGGGGCCGGGGCTGGGCGGTGGCCACCTCGATCCGAAGGGGGCAGCGGAGGCCGTCGCCCGCATCAAGCCCGGTCTCGTCATCCCGATCCACTGGGGCACGTACTTCCCGATCCACCTCGGTCTGACCGGCCGCCCGGCGTTCGTCGACCTGCCCCCGCTCGAGTTCGTCGCGGCGATGAAGGAGACCGCGCCGGAGGTCGAGGTGCGCGTGCTGCGCGCCGGCGAGAGCGCCGAGTTCTAGGCCGGGAGCAGGTCGGCGGAGGCGAGCGCCGTGACCGTCTGCTCGCGGATCTCGCTCGCGACGTGCGAGACGTCGGCCCCGAACGGCGCGTACGCGACGATGTGGAGCCAGGCCGTCTTCTCCGTCATCTCGCCGATCTGCACGTAGATCGCGAGGTCGTCTCCCTGCGGGACCTTCGACGCCGCCTCCATCGTGATGCGCCTGCGCCTCGCCGAGCGAGGTGCCGAGCCGGACGGGGACGTCGACCGTGACGAGGCGGCGCGGATCGTCGACCGAGCGGTTCACGAGGATGGTCGAGACCATCGTCGTGTTCGGAACGAAGATGCGTCGGCCCTCGTCGGTCGCGAGGGCCGTGTAGCTCAGGGAGATCTCGTCGACGATGCCCGTGTGGTCCTGGACGGTGATCCGGTCGCCGAGCCGCACGGGCTGCGTGAACGCGAGGAGGACGCCCGAGCCGAGGTTGCCGAGCGGCGTCGTGAGCGCGAGGCCGGCGATGACGGCGAGCACCGCGCTCGAGGCGAGGAAGGCGCTCGCGACCTGCTCCGTCGCCGGAAACGCGGACAGGACGCTCCAGGCGCCGATGAGCGCGACGAGCGCGATGACGACGCGGAGGAGGAAGCTGAACGTCGTGCGCCGACGGGCGGCGACTGCCGGATCCCGCTCGGCCAGCCGGCTCTCGTAGCGATCGAAGGCATACCGGAGCGAGAAGCGCACTCCGACCAGCACGGCCACCCAGACGAGGGCGGAGACGAGCGCCTCTGCGAGGTGGCTGTCCACGCCGCGGAGTTCGGCGCGCGACGCGGTCTGCCTGCCTTGCCTACTCCCCGGCGAGGACCTTGGCCTTGGCCGCCGCGTACTCCTCGTCGGTCAAGCGCGCCCTTCGCGTGCAGGTCCGCGAGCGCCGAGGCGAGCTGTCGACAGTCGGTCCTGCGCCGCGGAGGCGCTGCCGCACTCCGCGCGGCGCGCTCGCTCCGCCTCTCGTCCCACCAGTCGGACACCCGCGCGCGCGCGTCGGAGACGAACGTCGGACCGCCTGTGTCCGGGAACTCGCGCAGCGTCTGCGTCCGTGTGATCTCGATCCAGGTCGCTCCCAGCGCGACGATGATCAGGACGAAGACGCAGCCGCGTGAAGTCGGTCACCTGGGCGTTGAGGAGCAGGAACAGCCCGACGACGCGAGCGCGACGTACGCCCACACGCGATTGCGGAGCGCGGGAGCGAGCCATCCGCGCGCGGTCAGTGCCCGACGGCCCGGGCCTGCGAGCCAGGCCGCGACGAGGAAGAGGATCCCGACGACGATCATCAGGCGGAACGACCCGCGCATGAGGTCGGTGAGGATGTTCCACGCGTTGTTGGCCGCCTGGCGGTCGTCGCGCTGCGCGACGAGCGAGTCGACGACGTAGTTTCCGGTCAGCTTCGCGGCGACGAGACCGACGAGGCCGACGACGACGAGCGTCACGCCGACTCCGCGCACGGCACGGCGGCGATCGCGGGCGAGCCAGACCGCGAGCGCCGAAGGCGGCGAGCGTCAGGATCGGCAGCACCCACGCGAGCGTCTTCAGGAGCTGGAACGCGTTCTGTGCGGTGTCGAGCTCGTCCGAGCGAAGGATCACGATGCGCCCCGCGTCCGCCGGGATCTTGTCCGCGACCTGCTCGCCGATCCCGATCCGGTCGGCCGCCTCGTGGATGATCGTCTGAGGTCGAGCGTCACCACGCCGCCCTCGGTGGACACGCGATTTCCGCCGCCTTCGAGCACCTGGACGAGCGTCCTGTGCGTCTCCTCGAGCGTCGTCTTGGAAGAGCTGCTGGAACCTCGGCTGCTCGAGCGCTCGATTGACGATCTGATACGAGGCTTGCCGCAGTCCGGCCGTCGCTGCGCCGGACAGGCCCTTGTAGTCCTTCGGGAGCTGGGCCTGGACCTCGGCCTGGACGTCGACGTTCGCGAAGAGCTCGTCGACGGCGCGGTTGGCGACGGCGCTCCGGATCTTCGGGTCGTCGAGGAGCGAGCTGCTCGTGTCCGCGAAGACGCTCGTGTTCAGCGCGACACGGTTGGTCCAGATGGCGAACGAGGAGAGGAAGAGCAGCAGGCCGGCGATGACGAGGACGATCCAGACGGCAGCCGAGCGGCCACGGCTCTGTCCGCGGCTCGGCTCGGGGCCGGAGGGCGCTTCGCTCTCTGTGCTCATCGCGGCGCTCCGAGGCTACTCGGCGCCGAGCGAGAACGCCTCGTGCAGAGCCCGCACGGCTCGCGGGACGTCCACACGAGGGATCAGGCACGTGACCTTGATCGGCGACGTCGAGATGAGGCGGAGGTTGATCTCCTCGTCGGCGAGCGTGCGAAACATCCGCGCGGCGACGCCCGGGTGGGAGCGCATCCCCGCTCCGACGAGGGCGACCTTGCCGAGGTCGGAGACCTCGTCGATCTCGATCGGGCCGATCGACTCCTGGGCCCGTGCGAGCGCGCGCCGGGTCGCCTGCACGTCGTCCTGCGGCACCGAGAAGGAAAGCTCGGCCGACTCGTGACCGACGTTCTGGAGGATCGTGTCGACGTTGACGTGCTCGGCGGCGACGGCCTCGAAGATCGCCGCGGCCGAACCGGGCCGGTCGGGGACGCCCCTGAGGTCGAAGAGGACCTCGTCCTCGGAGTGGGTCACGGCCGAGACGATCGCCTGCTCGAGCCCTTCGGCGCCCTGCACCCAGGTTCCGGGCTCGTCCGAGAAGGTCGAGCGGGCGTGGACGGGCACGTCCTGGTTGCGCGCGATCTCCACGGCTCGGAGCATGAGCACCTTCGCCCCCGCCGCAGACATCTCGAGCATCTCCTCGTAGGAGACGCGCTCGAGCTTGCGGGCGTCGGGAACGATGCGTGGGTCCGCCGTGAACACGCCGAGGACGTCGGAGTAGATCTCGCACGACGCGCCGAGCGCGGCGGCGAGCGCGACTGCCGTCGCGTCGGTGCCGCCGCGGCCGAGCGTGGTCACGTCCATCGTGTCGCGCGAGAAGCCCTGGAAGCCGGCGACGAGGACGATCTGCCCGCGGTCGAGCGCCTCGACGACGCGACCCGGGGTGATCTCGCGGATCTTCGCCTTCGTGTGGACGGGGTCGGTGATGATGCCCGCCTGCGAGCCCGTGAACGAGACGGCCTCGTAGCCGAGGTCGTGCACGGCCATCGCGACGAGCGCGCAGGCGATCCGCTCGCCCGTGGAGAGGAGCATGTCGAGCTCCCGCGGATGCGGGTCCGGCGATACCTGGCGAGCCAGCTCGAGCAGGCCGTCGGTCGTGTCTCCCATGGCCGAGACCGTTGCCACGACGCGGACCCCGCGACCACGCGCCTCGACGAGCCGCTCCGCGACGTGCCGGATCTTGTCGGGGTCGGCCACCGACGACCCGCCGAACTTCATGACGATGGTCTCGCGCGACGGCTCGGGCGCTGTGCTCATCTCGGGATTCTCACTGCCATGAGGCTATCGTTGCCGCGTGCCGCGGAAGGTGATGCTCATCGGGCTCGACTGCGCCGAGCCGTCGCTCGTCCTCGAGCGCTGGCGCGACGAGCTGCCGACGCTTTCGGGGCTCATGGAGCGTGGCTCCTACGGCCGGCTCACCTCCGTCATCCCGCCGATCACGGTTCCGGCCTGGTCTTGCATGATGTCGTCGAAGACGCCGGGGGACCTCGGCGTCTACGGCTTCCGGAACCGCTCGGACCACACCTACGACGGCGGGTTCATCGCCATGTCGACCGCGATCAAGGAGCCGCGGCTCTGGGATCTCGTCACCCGCGCGGGCGGCTCGTCGATCGTCCTCTCCGTCCCCGGGTGCTATCCGCCGAAGCCGCTCAACGGCGTCATGGTGGGGTGCTTCCTCACGCCGTCGCTCGACTCGAAGTACACCTACCCGGCGGCGCTGAAGGACGAGATCGCCGAGGTCGTCGGCGAGTACCTCTTCGACACGAAGGACTTCCGCACCGACGACAAGGAGTACCTCCTCCGGCAGGTGTACGAGATGACCGACCGGCGCTTCGCGCTCGCCGAGCACCTCCTCGCGACGAAGCCGTGGTCGCTCTTCGCGATGGTCGAGATGGGGCCCGACCGCATGCACCACGGGTTCTGGAAGTACATGGATCCCGAGCACCGAAAGCACGAGCCGGGCAACCCGTACGAGAACGCGATCCTCGACTACCACCGCCACGTCGACGGGCTGGTCGCGAAGCTGCTCGAGCACGCGGACGAGGACACGGTCGTCTTCGTCCTCTCCGACCACGGCGCGAAGCGGCTCGACGGCGGCATCCGCATCAACGAGTGGCTCCGGCGCGAAGGCCTGCTCGCGACCCTCGCCGAGCCGAACGGCGTGTCCTCGCTCCGCGACGTCGGAGTCGACTGGTCGCGGACGACGGCGTGGGGCGAGGGTGGCTACTACGCGCGCGTCTTCCTCAACGTCGCCGGCCGCGAGCCCGAGGGGACGATCGCGCCCGAGGAGTACGAGGCCGTTCGCGACGACCTCGCGCGCCGGATCGCCGCGATCCCCGACGACGCCGGCAACCCGATCCCGACCGCGGTGTACACGCCGGAGGAGCTGTACGGCGACCCGCAAGGGGTCGCGCCCGATCTCATCGTCGTCTTCGGTGATCTCCTCTGGCGCTCGGTCGGGACGATCGGCGGCGACGAGGGAATCCAGACGCTCGAGAACGACACGGGCCCCGACGACGCGAACCACGCGCAGGACGGGCTGTACATCGTCGCCGGCCCTGGGATCGAGGCGAGCGGGCGGCACGATGCGCACCTGCTCGACATCGCTCCGACGGTGCTCGAGGTGCTCGAGATCGAGGAGCCTGCCGGCATGCGCGGATCGAGCCTGCTCGCGCGCTCAGACGTGCGCTAGGACGCCGTCCAACGGACGCGGGACGCGGTCGAGATCGAGCGCGTCGACGAGGAGCGTCGCGTAGCGGATCTTTCGGTTCCACATGAAGCGCCAGAGTTGCTCCTCGAGGCCGAGTGCTCGCTTCGCCGGCTGCTTCTGGAACGTCGTGAATGGCCCTCGCTCGCCCTGGTCATCGATGATCTGGAGGACGGCGTCGACTCCGACCGCCCGGACGAGCTCGTGCTCGAGGTCGGAGTCACACACGTAGAAGCCGAGTGCCTCCATCTCTGCTCGCGCGAGATCCGTTCCCGAGGCCCGCCCGCTCGAGACCGCGCGCGAACGCGCGTTCCTCGCCCGCATCGCAGAGACCTGCCAGCCGGAGGTCGAGCCCGCTCGGGCCGAACCGCTCGAGGTAGTGCCCGATGGCGTGCGCGCCGCCGATCGGCACCACGGAGACGCCCTCGGACTCGAGCTCGCGACCGCGACGCCTCGCGAGCGCTTCGAGCGCGCGCTGGTCGCTCACTCCCTCGACGAGGATCACTGCCTTCATCTGTCCATCTCACGAAATGCCGGGTTGAAGTACCCGTAGCCGACCACCGCGGCCAGGAGCACGCCCATCGCGAGAAACGTGACGGCGACTCCGGCCACCGCGACGGCGGCGCTCCCGAGCAGGATTCCGAGCGGGATCGCCGCCCACGCACCCGCTCGTACGGCGCCGAAGACGCGGCCGCGCAGGTGGCTCGGGACGATCTCCGTCTGGACGGTGAAGAGGAGCGGGTTGATCGGCCCTGCGGCGAACCCCGCGACGGCCAGGGCTCCGAGGGCGACCGGCAGCGGAGGCTGGGTCGCCAGCGCGAGGTAGCCCACCGGCACGAAGGCGAAGCAGAAGAGGAACGTGCGACGTCGTGGCAGCCGGTGTCCGATCGCGCTGTAGACGAGCGCGCCCGCGAGCGCCGTCCCGCCGAGGACCCCGAGCATCAGGCCGAGAGCGGTGGCGCTGTCGTACTTCTCCCGTGCGAAGACGGTCAGGACGACCGAGCCCGGCGCCTCGATCAGGTTCGTGAGCAGAACCATCGCGACGAGGGCGCGCGTGAGCCGCTGATCCCAGATGAACCGCATTCCCTCCGCCAGCTCCGCGAAGAACCGGCCGCGCTCCTCCGTCTCTCCGGTCGGCGTGTGGCCGCGGCACGAAGAGGACGACGAGCGCAGCCGAGAACAGGAAGCTGGCCGCGTCGAGCCAGAGGGCGCCCGTCGCCCCGAGCGTGGCCACGAGCACGCCTCCGAGCGGCGCACCCACGAGCGTGGAGCCCTGCTGAATTCCCGCGCGGATGCCGCTGGCGCGCTCCATCGGCACCCCGGCCGCCTCGACGACATCGGGGAAGAGCGCTGCCCGCGCCGTCGCTCCGGGCGCGTCCAGACAGCGCACCGACGAACACGAGCGCCATGAGTTGCCAGAGCTCGAGCCCGACGGTCGAGTGCAGCAGCGGGATCGCGGCGACGGCGCCGGAGCTGGCGAGATCCGCGACCACGCTCGTCGCCCTGAACCCGAGGCGGTCGACGACGACTCCGCCGAAGAACGCGGCGAGCACGATCGGCAGGAAGTTGAAGAACACGACGAGGCCCGTCAGCGCCGCGCTCCCCGTCGTCGTCAGCACGAACCAAGGGATCGCCACCTGCGCCACGGCATTGCCCGACAAGGAGATCGCGTCCGCGCCGTAGAGCGCGTACAGCGGTGCGCGCCTCATCGAGTCGGCACGCTAGTTGTCGAGACTCAGTCGAGCGGGCGGATGTCGCTTGCGACGGCTGCCGGCCGGTGTTCCTGCACCGCGCGTGCCAACCGCTCCGCCGCCGCCTGAGCCGCTGCGAGATTTCCCGCAAGCGCTTCGCGCGAGATCTCAGCGTGGAGCGTGTCGAGGTCGGGCGGGGCGTCGACCGGGCCCTCGATGGTGACCTCGAACTCGAAACGCCGTCCGTGGACCGGTCCCCAGGGGCTCGTACCTGCCGGGCACGAGACGTCGATGGCCCTCGTCCCGTCGTCGACGACGACCAGCGTCCCTTCTCCAGTCCCGATCAGCCGGGTCACCTCCCCGTGGATCCGGCCCGTGACCCGGCCGTCGGCGGCTGCGGCAACGAGCTCGGCGATCGTGTGGGTCGCGCCGAGCGGCTCGCGGTCTCCGAGGTCGATTCCGCTCGTGACGAGCCAGTGGGTCGGCCACGCCTCGAGCTCGTGCGGGATCGCGCGCAGGTCGCCGTACACCGGGTGAGGGCCGAACGCGTCGAGGCTCGCGAGCCGCTTCGCCTGCTCGGCTGGATGATCGAGGACGACGTAGCCGTCGCCGCGCTCGAACCGGCCCTCCGAGACGAGCTCCGCGAGCACCGCGATCCGGTCGGCGACGCTATGGGCGACGAGCGGGAACGCGTCCAGGTCCCATTCGAGGATCGTCCCACCTTCGCTCCACTCGCTTCGGAGCTCGATCGACGCCGTAGCAGTGGCTCGCGTAGTCGACCGGAAGCAACACCGGCGGCGCGCCGTTCTCGCGCAGATCGGGCCGAAGCGCGGAGGCATTCGCAGGTCCGCCGAGTCTCGGAAACGTGTACAGCTCCATGCGCTCGGCGTCGACCCGTTCCCAGAAACGCCTGAGCTCCGCCGGGAGCTCGTACGGGGCGACGGCTTCTGCCACCTCGTCGAGGGCGCGGTGGTCGGCGGGCGGCTCGAGCCCCGGGAGCCCCGCCGACCGGAGTGAGTCGTCCAGGCGGTCGATGGCCGCGTCGATTTCCCGGAGCGCGCTCACTGCCCACTGATCGTAGGAGGCTCACGGAGCCCGTCACTACAATCCGGCGCGCTGTGAACGTCGTCGTCTACGTCTCCGATGCGCTGCGCACGGACCACCTCGGCTGCTACGGCGCCCGGTACGTGAACACGAGCACGATCGACGAGCTGGCGGCGGGCGGCGCCCGGTTCTCGCATGCGATCAGCGCCGCGCCGTGGACTGCGCCGTCGACGACCTCGATCGTCACGGGCATGTATGCGCACCATCACGGCTACCTCCACTGGGACGCCGAGCTCGACCCCTCGATCGAGACGTTCTTCCGCGCGTTCTCCGCGCACGGCTACGAGGTCGCGAGCTTCGTCTTCGACACGAACTACCTGTTCAAGGATCTGCCCGAGGCGAACGTCCTCGGGACGAGCGAGACGCTCGACGGGGCATTCGAGTGGCTCCGCGCGAACCGCGACACACCGTTCTTTCTCTATGTCCA
The DNA here is from genome assembly GCA_963754175.1 of uncultured Gaiellaceae bacterium. Lineage (GTDB taxonomy): Bacteria > Actinomycetota > Thermoleophilia > Gaiellales > Gaiellaceae > GMQP-bins7. The sequence continues at coordinate 27,629 of CAVWES010000040.1, forward strand.
CAACTGGGCGGCGCACATGCCCTACGACATCGTCCATGCCGATCGCAAGAACTGGCTGGCCGCGAAGCAGGAGATCATCGAGGGCATCCAGTCCGACTCCGCGTCGGCGCTGGAGTCGATGCGCGAGGGCTACCGGAAGGCGGTCGAGCGCCAGTCGGAGGTGCTCGTCGCCTCGTTCCTCGAGGAGCTCGACGCGCTCGGGCTCCGCGAGAGCACGACCTTCGCGTTCCTCTCCGACCACGGCGAGTCGTGGGGTGAGCGGTTCGCCTCGAAGGACGAGGTGAAGGGCGTGTACCACATGCACGGCGCGACGCTCTTCGACGAGATCGTCGAGGTGCCGCTGATCCTCTCTGCACCGGGTCGCCTCGAGCCCGCCGTGATCGACTCGCAGGTGCGCTCGGTCGACCTCATGCCGACGCTGCTCGAGCTCGCAGGTCTGCCCGCTCGCGAGACGGACGGGGAGTCGCTGCTGCCGCTCGTCGACGGGCGCGAGCAGGGAGACCGCACGGCGATCGTGGCCGGAACCGACATGGGGTCGCTCACGAAGCTCGCGGTCCGCAAGCCGCCGTGGAAGCTGATCCTCGACGTGGACAGCGGTGAGGAGGAGGCGTATCGACTCGACGTCGACCCGCGCGAGCTCGCGCCGCGCACGGACGCGCCACCCGAGCTCCGCGAGATCGTCTTCCGCGAGCTCGAGAGCGCCGAGCGCCACGAGCTCACAGGGAGGCGACCGTCGCAGCGACTCTCCGACCTCGGCTACCTAGTGGTCGCTCCGGGACATGCACACCCGCTTCGCGCGGCTGCAAACGCTCGCATGCCGTCGCCTCACGGCCACATACCCTCAGGTATGCGGCCTCCCTGCGTCCAGGCCTGCTCGGTTTCGCGGCGAATCAGGCACGAATGTCCCGGAGACCGATGACCCAGCTCGCGACCTTCTACGAGCGGATGTTCTTCATCCGCCGCTTCGAGGAGACGCTCCTCGACCTCTTCTCGCTCGGGAAGCTCGTCGGGACGACACACACGTACATCGGGCAGGAGGCGAACGCGATCGGCGTGATCGACCACCTCGATCCCGATGTCGACACGGTCTTCTCCAACCACCGCTGCCACGGGCACTACCTCGCGTTCACCGACGACGCGTTCGGGCTCCTCTGCGAGGTGATGGGCAAGGCGCCGGGCGTGTGCGGCGGCAAGGGCGGCAGCCAGCACCTGTGCAAGGGCAACTTCTACTCGAACGGCGTCCTCGGGAGCATCGTCCCCGTCGCAACCGGGATCGCGCTCGCGGAGAAGCGGAAAGGGACCGGTGCCGTGTCGACGGTGTTCCTCGGCGACGGCACGCTCGGCGAGGGGGTGACCTACGAATCGCTGAACATCGCGTCGCTCTGGGAGCTCCCGGTGCTCTTCGTCGTCGAGAACAACTACTACGCCCAGTCCACGCCGGTCGAGCTCGAGCTGGCGGGCTCGATCGCGGCGCGAGGGGCGGCGTTCGGTATCGAGACGGACGAGCTCGACACCACGGACGTCGAGGTGATCCACGAAGCGGCAGGCCGAGCCGTCTCTCGCATCCACGAGACGGGCGCGCCCTTCTTCCTCGTCCTCAACACCTATCGCTTCAGCCCGCACTCGAAGTCGGACGATCAGCGCGACCCCGCGGAGATCGAGGAGCGGCGGACGCGCGACCCGCTGCTCGTCGCGGCCGCGAGGCTGGCCGACGACGAGCGCAAGGCGATCGAGGCGCGCTGCGAGGAGCGGCTCGCCGAGACGGTCGAGGCGGCGGACGCAGCACCCGCGGCCACGCCTGGAGTGGCGGCATGAACACCACGCAGCAGAAGCGCGGCGTCCAGGTGCTGAACGAGACCCTGCACGCGATCTTCGCCGAGCGCGACGACGTCGTCCTCTTCGGCGAAGACATCCTCGACCCGTACGGGGGGGCCTTCAAGGTCACACAGGGCCTCAGCGACGCGTACCCCGATCGCGTCCTCACGACCCCGATCAGCGAGGCGTCGCTCTTCGGCGTCGCCGCCGGGATGGCACTGCGGGGCCAGAGGCCGATCCTCGAGATCATGTTCGGGGACTTCATCGCGCTCGGGCTCGACCAGATCGTGAACGGGATCTCGAAGTTCCGCGAGATGTACGACGACCAGGTGACGGTGCCGCTGGTCGTGCGCGCGCCGATGGGCGGCCGGCGCGGGTACGGGCCGACGCACAGCCAGTCGCTCGAGAAGCTCCTCCTCGGGATCCCGAACATCTGCGTCGTCGCCGCCAGCGAGTGCCACGACGTCGGCGCGCTGCTCACTGCCGCAGTCGAGGACGAGCGCCCGGTGTTCTTCATCGAGAACAAGCTGCTCTACGGCCGCCCGATCCGCCGGCCGGAGGACGGCCACATCGGCGAGCTCGCGGTGCGCGAGAGCGGCGATGCCTACCCGGCCCTGACGTTCTCGGCGACGGACTTCACTGAGGGCTCGGCGACCGTCGTCACGTACGGCGGCATGGTCCCGGTCGTGCTCGACGCCGTGACCGAGCTCGTGCTCGAGCACGAGCTCTTCTGCGAGGTCGTCGCGCTCTCTCAGCTCGTGCCGATGGAGCTCGACGCGGTACTGGAGTCCGTCGCACGCACGGGAGCGCTGGTGACCGCGGAGGAGGGCACCCTCACGGGCGGCTTCGGCGCAGAGATCGCCGCGCGCGTGCAGGAGGCGGCGTGGAGCGACCTCCGCGCGCCCGTGCAGCGGGTGGCGGCGCGCGACGGGATCATCCCGTCGGCGCGGCCGCTGGAGGACGAGATGCTCCCGGGCGTCGAGGACGTCGTCGCGGCGGTCATGGCGCTCGAGGGCGTGCGAAGCTAGCGCCCGCACATGCTCGAGATCGTTCTCACGCGCGAAGACGCGAACACCGAGTACGCGCTCCTGGCGGAGTGGCTCGTCGAAGATCGCGCCGACGTGACGGCCGGTCAGCCGGTCTGCGTCGTCGAGACGACGAAGGCGACGGTCGAGGTCGAGTCGCCGGGCGCGGGGACGATCGTGCAGCTGTACGGCGAGGACGTCGAGGTGGAGCTCGGCAAGACGATCGCGTACGTCGCGGAGTCGGCCGACGAGCTCGCTGCGCTCGACGCGAAGGGGGAGGAGAAGCCGGCGCCGAAGCCGGCCGCGGGCGACCGCAAGGCGACGCGGAAGGCCGTCGAGCTCGCCGAGCTGCACGGCATCGACCTCTCGGCGATCGAGAAGCGCGGCTTCATCACGGAGAAGGACGTCGAGGAGCTCATCGCCGCGCAGAAGGCGTCCGGAGCGCCGGCGGCAGGCCCCGCGCTCGCCGGAGTCTCGACCGACGGCGTCTCCCTCCCGCTGACGTTCGACCCGGACGGGACCTCGGGTGCGCTGGAGCCCTCGTCCTACGAGCTGCTCCTCCGCGACGAGTCCGAGTTCCGAGCGCTGTCCTCGGCAGAGAAGGTACGGAGGCTTCGGGAGTACGGCGCCGTCGTGGGTGACGACGTCGACCTCGGCGAGGGCTCGTACATCGTCGCGCCTCGCATCGTGATCTCGGACGCGGTCCGCCTGGGCCCGCGCGCGACGATCGTGTGCGAGGAGGCTTTCACCGTCGGATCGCTCACGCAGTTCGGCGCCGATCTCGAGCTGCGCTGCCGCCGCGCCTACCTCGGGTCGGGGATCTGGGGTGGGCGCTCCGTCCGCTTCGGGGGCGGGGGCCATCGCGATCCGTGGGCGACGCTGGCGATCGGCGACCTCGCCTTCGTCGGCGACGAGGCGTTCGTCAACGTCTGCCGGCCGGTGCTCATCGGGCGCGAGGTGTTCCTCACGATGCGGTCGCTGATCGTGACGCACAACATCGGCCACTCGGTGCTCGAGGGCTTCGAGAACCGCTTCGCCCCGGTCGTGCTCGAGGACCGCTCACAGGTCGGGCTCGGCGCCGTGCTCTACGCCGGGGCGAGGATCGGCTCCGAGGCGATCGTCGCGTCGAACTCGTACGTCGTGGGGGAGATCCCTGCGGGCGCGTTCGCCATCGGCGTTCCTGCGAAGGCGACCGGGAGCTCGAGCCACAAGCTCTCCGATGCGCGCCGACTGGAGCTCGCGCGACGGTTCGTCCACGATCTCCACGAGCTGCTCGCGCTCCGCGGTCACGCGGTCTCGGCGATCGAGAACGACGGCTTCGAGGTCGAAGGAACGCGCGTCGCGTTCACGCAGAGCTACCGCGGTGGTGTCGACGCGCCCGCCGTCGTGCTGACGCTCGACATGCGCGGGGAGCCGCCCGAGGGCGTCGCGGTGCTCGACCTCCTCGGCCGGCACGTGCACGGGAGCGGTGGCGTGGTGCTCGACTCGGTGCGCGAGTTCTGCCGCAAGCGCGGGATCAAGTTCGAGCCGGGGCCGTGGAGCTACCCCGGCGGTCTGATCTAGGCGGGAACTTCCGCGGGGGCCGCTGGAGGCAGCGACGCGATGGTCGATCGCACGACGTCGACGTCACCCTCGACCGAGACCGCGTCGAGGTCGCGGTCGACCATGAGGCAGTAGAAGGCAGGAGGGTCGCCGACGACGATTGCGTCGGGCTCGTCGATCGCGCCTTCGACGACCTTGCCGTCGGCGATCGAGGCGAGCTCGTCGCCGATGCGGAACTCGATGCTTCCGACCATGCTGCTCGGGAGAGCGATGCGCAGCGCGCCGGGCAGCCAACCCGGCTGGAGATCGCCGCTGACCGAAGGCGGCCGGAGGGAACGCGCGCCCCAGTGCGCGAGCACGTGCAGTACCTCGCGCAGTCCTTCTCCGTACTCGGTCAGCTCGTAGACCCACGACGCTGCCGGCGGATCGAGGCGCCGCCGCCGCACGACGCCGCCCTGCTCGAGGGCCTTCAGGCGGGCGGCCAGGATGTTCGTGCCGCAGCCGTCGAGTCGGCCGTGGAGATCGGAGTAGCGGAGCGGGCCCTCGTGGAGCAGCTCGCGCACGACGAGCAGCGACCAGCGCTCACCCACGAGGTCGAGGGCGTGCGCGATCGGGCAGTACTGGTCGTAGCTCTTGCTCACGCTGCCGATTCTAGACGAGCTTCTTCCAAAATGGAAGCCTTAACTTGCAAAACGAAAGTGTCTTTTGTACGATCGCTCCTTCGTCTCGAATGAAAAACGTCGAAGGGGTTCACATGGTTGCTTCGGATCGAAAGAAGTGGTTCGCGTTAGCGCTCATCCTCGCGGTGCAGTTCATGGTCATCCTCGACGTCGCGATCGTGAACGTCGCCCTGCCGTCGATCCAGGTGGATCTCGGCTTCTCCCAGGAGAACCTTCAGTGGGTGATCAGCGCCTACGCGCTCGTGTTCGGCGGCTTCCTCTTGCTGGGCGGCCGCTCGGCGGACTTGCTCGGCCGGCGACGCATCTTCATCGCCGGGACGATCATCTTCACGCTCGGCTCGCTCCTCTGCGGCCTCGCGTGGAGTGAAGGCGCGCTGATCTCCGCGCGCGCGTTCCAGGGCTTCGGCGCAGCTCTCATCACGCCGGCTGCTCTCTCCATCCTCGTCGCCATGTTCGCCGAGGGGCGCGAGCGCAACATCGCCCTGGGCGCGTGGGGCGCCGTCGGTGGCTTCGGCGCCGCCGCCGGGGTGCTGTTCGGCGGGATCCTGACGGACTATCTGTCGTGGGAGTGGATCTTCTTCGTCAACGTCCCCGTGGGCATCGCGGCCCTGATCCTGGCGCCGTTCCTGCTCGCCGAGAGCCTCGACAAGCACGGTCAGGGATTCGACATCCCCGGCGCGGTGCTCGTCACCTCCGGGCTGTCGCTCCTCGTCCTCGGCGTCACCCAGGGTCACGGGTGGGGGTGGTCCTCCGGGCGGACGATCGGCGTGTTCATCGCCTCCGCGCTGCTGCTCGTCGCGTTCGTCGCGTGGGAGCAGCGCGTCGAGCATCCGCTCGTGCCGTTCTCGATCTTCCGGCTGCAGACGCTGACCGCGGCGAACATCGTCGGCTTCATCCTCGGAACCGCGCTGTTCGCGATGTTCCTGATGCTCACGCTGTACATGCAGCAGGTGCTCGGGTACTCGCCCCTGAAGACCGGGCTCGGCTACCTCGCAGTGGCCGGGACGGCGATCATCTGGGCGAACGTCGCGGCGGCTGCCGTCACGCGGATCGGAGTCAAGTCGGCGCTCGTGTTCGGGATGTCGATGATGACCGTTGGCCTGCTGTACTTCACGCAGGTCTCCGTCGACGGGTCGTACTGGACGGATCTCTTCCCGGGCTTCCTCATCATCGGCCTCGGACTGCCGTTCGCCTTCGTGCCCGTCACGATCGCGGCCGTCGCCGGGACGAAGCGGGAGGAGGCCGGTCTCGCGTCGGGGCTCATCAACACCTCGCAGCAGATCGGTGGAGCGGTCGGCATCGCGATCCTCTCCACGATCGCGGTCACGAAGACCGACGACGCTCTGGCGAGCGGGACCGCGACACCCGTTGCGTTGACCGACGGGTTCCAGGCCGCGTTCTGGGCCGGGGCGGCGATCGCCTTCTCGGGCGTTCTCGTCTCGCTCTTCATGATCCGCGGACGCGACGTGCAGGAGCAGGAGGCACACGCGGGCGAGCCCGCGCTCGGGCCCGCGGCCTGACCCGCAGCACCGCGCTACCGGAACCCTCCGACGGGTTCCGGTAGCGCGTATCGGGGGTACAGTCGCCGCCGATGCGGTTTCGCAAGGGGGCAAGGCTCGACCCGTCGCAGGTCGAGGACTACCGGGGCCAGAGGACCGGTGGTCTGCCCGGCGGCCTTCCCGTCACGTTGGGCGGCGGCGGAGGGCTCATCGGGATCGTCATCCTGCTCGCGTTCCTCTTCCTCAGTGGTGGCGGGGGCGGGTCTGGGGGATCTCGGGTCGCTCACGGGCCAGACGGTCGGGACGGGCACGCCTTCGGGCGAGCTCGCCGCGAACTGCCAGACCGGTGCCGATGCGAACGAACGTGAGGACTGCCGGATCGTCGCTGTCATCAACAGCGTGCAGACGTACTGGAACGAGCGACGCTTCGGGGCTACGAGCCGACGAAGACGCGCTTCTTCGAGGACGGGATCCAGACGGGATGCGGCCCTGCGTCGTCGGCGACGGGCCCGTTCTACTGTCCGCGCGACCGCTACGTCTACATCGACCTCGGGTTCTTCGACCAGCTCCAGTCGCAACTCGGCGCTCGCGGCGGGCCGCTCGCCGAGGCGTACATCCTCGCGCACGAGTATGGGCACCACGTTCAGGACCTCGATCGGGACCCTCGGCAGCGCCGATCGCGACACCGGACCCCAGGGCGGCCAGGTTCGCGTCGAGCTGCAGGCGGACTGCTTCGCCGGGCTGTGGGTCGGCCACGCGCTCGACACAGGCTTCGTCGAGGATCTGACGCGTCAGGACGTGGCCGACGCGCTCGACGCCGCCGCGGCAGTCGGTGACGACCGCATCCAGGAACGCACGCAGGGGCGGGTCGTTCCCGAGTCGTGGACGCACGGGTCGGCCGAGCAGCGACAGAGCTGGTTCGTCCGTGGCATCGAGGGCTCGGGCCCGCAGAGCTGCGACACCTTCAAGGGTCGCGTCTAGCGGTCGGGCTCGTCGGGCGAGGCGGGTGGCGCCATCACCTCGTCGCGCTCCGTCCTGGCCCTGCGAGCACTCGAGTGCGCGCGCTCGCGCGAGATCACGAGGTAGGCGATGCCGGCGAGCAGCAGGCCCGCGAGCATCGCGCCCGCGAGTGAGCCTCCGCGAAAGGCCGGCGCCTCGACGTCGAGCACGCGGTCTCCTGCATGGGCCGCGTTCCCCGTGCCGACGACGATGCTCAACGTCATCAGGTTCGGTGCTGCCAGGAGGAGCGCCACGATCAGCGCGAAGACCACTGCTTTCCAGGTCCGTCGCCAGCGAACGATCAGGACGAAGACGATGATCGGCAGGAACGTGAACACGAACCCGTAGACGAGACCGAGCAGCGTTCCCTGGGTGATGCTGCCGTCGACCTGGGCGCCGACGCGGTGCGCCCACCAGCGCGGGACGGTCGCGGACGCGCCGAGGACCGCGATCACGAGGACGACGAGACCGGCGCCGATCCACAGTGCCCGGCGGCCCCAGCTCGCGCTCCGGTCGACCTCCGTGCTCATGTCGGAACGAGACTAGACTCGAGGTCCACGTCCTGCCGGAGCAAGGAGGGAAGGATGTCCGTCGCCAAGGTCGTCGAGGTCTCGGCCAGCTCGCCGACGAGCTTCGAAGATGCGATCAAGAGCGGGATCGACAAAGCAGGCGAATCGCTCCGCGGCATCAAGGGTGCCTGGGTGTCCGAGGAGAAGGTCGACGTCGAGGACGGAAAGATCGTCGCGTACCGCGTGACGCTGCGCATCTCGTTCGTGCTCGAGTAACCACGGACAAGAGGCGCTCGAGCGGGTGGCCGCAGGGAGTCTCCGGCCGCGCACGCTCGCTGATCGCTCCGGCAGGGGGCGATATGTTCCGCCGTGATGCAGATCGGGAAGCCCGGGCGCCCTGTCAGCGCGATCTCGCAGGCCTACCCCGACCGGGTCGAAGTGCGAGGGCACGACCTCGCGGACGACCTGATGGGGAGGCTCACTTTCACGGAGCTCTTCCACCTCCTGCTCACGGGACGTGAGCCGACGGAGGACCAGCGCTTCTTCCTCGATCTCCTGCTCGTCGCGATCGCGGAGCACGGGATGATGCCGACGAACGTTGCCGCGCGGATGACGCTCGCTGCCGACCCCGGCGCGCTCCAGGCGGCGGTGGCCGCCGGGATCCTCGGGGCAGGCCCGGTGGTGCTCGGCACGTCCGAGGAGTGCGCCCGCCTGCTCGAAGACGGGCAACGCCGGGTGGCCGAAGGAGCTGCGCCTGTCTCGGTGGCCAATGACGTCGCCCGGTCGGCTCGGGCATCCGCGGCGAAGGTGCCGGGGTTCGGCCATCCAGTGCACTCGCCCGTCGATCCCCGTGCCGAGCGGATCCTCGTGCTCGCGGACGAACGGAGCGTCAGCGGGCCGCACGTCGAGCTCGCCCGCGCGCTCGGCGACGCGGTCGCCGAGGAGTGGGGACGGCCGCTGCCGATGAACGTCGCGATGCCGATCGCGGCAGTGATGCTCGATCTCGGCTACTCCACTGCGGTCGTGAAGGCCGTTCCGATCCTCGCGCGCACGGCGGGGCTGCTCGCGCACCTGGCCGAGGAGCGGGAGAATCCGCTCGGCTTCCTGATGGCCGCGAAGGCGGAGGAAGCGATCGCCTACGAGCCTCCTCCGCTCGACTGATGCTCGAACCGGAGGTCGAGAGCCGGTCGTGGGACGAGCAGCTCGCGCTCGACGATGCAAGCTACCGCTCGCAGCTCGGCTACCTGTTCGAACGCTCCGCGTTCTACCGACGCAAGTTCGGCGAAGCGGGGCTCGAGTCGGCGAGCGACGCCGGAGGGCTCGCGGACATCGCCGGGCTGCCGCTCACCGAGAAGAGCGAGCTCAAGGCGACGACGACGTCGGAGGACCCGATCGGCACGCATCTGTGCGCCGCGCCGGACGAGATCGTGCGCATCTATTCGACGAGCGGCACGACCGGGGCTCCGAGCTACATCCCGCTGACGAGCCGCGACCTCGACGACTGGGTCACCGGGTTCGGCGCGAAGCTACGCCGCGTCCGGGATCGCGGCCGGCCAGCGAGTCGTCTCGACCTACAACGCCGGCCCGTTCGTCGCCGGCGCTGCGCTCGCGTCGTTCGATCGGATCGGGCTCTGCCACATCCCGATCGGCACGGGCAACACCGAGCGCCTGCTCCTTGCGATCCGCCTTCTGCGGCCCGAAGCCGCGGTGCTCACTCCGTCGTATGCCGCCCATCTGCTCGAGGCGGCGGCCGAGCGCGGCGTCGATCTCCGGGAGTGCAGCATCGAGCGGGTGCTCGTCGCCGGTGAGCCGGGAGGGGGCGAGCCTGCCTTCCGGGCGCGGCTCGAGGCGGGCTGGGGAGCTCGCGTCACCGAGGCGATGGGAATCGGTGACGTCGGGATCTCGCTCTGGGGCGAGTGCGAGGAGCAGGACGGGATGCACCTCGGCGCACGCGGCTTCGTGTTCCCCGAGCTGATCGATCCCGCCTCGGGCGAGTCTCGCCCTATGAGCGACGGCGCATCAGGCGAGCTGGTTCTGACGCATCTCAGGCATCAGGCTGCTCCGGTGGTCCGATTCCGCACACGCGATCACGTCGAGGTGCGCACGAGCCCGTGCCCCTGTGGACGGACTGCCCCGCGGGTGCGCTGCGTCGGCCGCACCGACGACATGCTCATCGTGCGCGGCGTGAACGTCTTCCCGACGGCGATCCGCGACGTCGTCGGAGCCTTCGCGCCGAGGGTGAGCGGCCACGTCCTCGTCCAGCCTCGGACGGCCGGCGTCAAGCAGGAGCCGCCGCTTCCGGTGACCGTCGAGCTCGCCCGAGGAGCCGCGTCGGATCCGGAGTTCGAGGAGGAGATCCGTGCGAGACTGCGCGACGTGCTCGTCGTGCAGACACGGGTGGAGCTCGTACCGTGGGGAAGCCTGGCGCGAAGTGAGTACAAGTCGAAGCTCGTGGATCGGTGACGTCGTCGATGCGGAAGATCCAGACGCAGGGCGTCCACCACATCACGATCAACGGCGCGAACCGGCAGACGGCGATCGACTTCTGGGAGGGCGTGCTCGGCATGCCGTTCGTCTTCGAGCAGCCGAACCTCGACAACGCCTCGGAGAGCCATCTCTACTTCGATCCCGGCGACGGACGGCTCATCACCGTGTTCACGAACGAGGAGCGGGAGCCGGATCCCAACCCCACGCCTCGTGAGCCCGGCTTCGTGCACCACCTCGCGTTCTCGCTCTCGCAGGCGACGTTCGCGCAGACCGTCGAACGTCTCGACGAGCGCGGGATCCAGCACTCGGGCGTGAAGGACCGCGGCTTCATGGACTCGATCTACTTCGACGATCCGCTCGGTCTCCTGATCGAGCTCGCGTCCTATCGCTTCGAGCCACCGGCCGGCCACACGCACACGGACGTGCTCCTGGAGGCGCACCTGCTCCGCGTCGAGCGAGGCGACCCCAACATCGACCGCGTGCATCTCGCCGATGCGATCGAGCGGCTCGTCACCCGGTCCCAGGCGTCGCTCTCCGCGGATCGCTCGCCGAAGAACCCCTATCGCTGACGAAGGAGGACTCCATGGCCACGACGACGCTGAGCATCCTCAAGCCGAGCGTGAACAACCTCACGACGCGGATCTTCGTCCGCGCCGCCGGGCTCGACTTCGAGGAGGAGGACGTCTGGGGGAAGAAGACGACCCCCGAGTTCCTCGCGAAGGACCCGGCCGACCTGACGCCCCTCCTCGAGGAGTCGGGTCTGCCGAAGGGCGCGCTCTGGGAGAGCTGCGCGATCATGCAGTACCTCTGCAACAAGCACGGCCTCGATCGCTTCTACCCGACCGATCCGGGCGAGCGGGCGATGGTGGACAGCGCGATGTTCTACCTGATCGGCACGCTGTATCCGCTCGTCGCGCGTGCCACCTATCCGAGGCTCGGCTTCGGGCAATACGCGGGCGAGGTCGCGACCGCCGACGTCTCCGACGAGCTGAAGGAGCAGGCGCGCGAGGACGCGGAGGCAGCTCTCGCCGGACCGCTCGACGTCTACCGCGCGTGGTTCCTCGACGGGAAGACGTTCATCGGCGGAGACACACCGTCGATCGCCGACATGCGCTTCGCCGCGACGCTCGAATTCCTCCGCGTCATCGACTACGACTTCCCGGCCTGGGCCGACGAGTACATGGCCGCGATGGAAGCGGCGCTCGGTGACGCGTACTCCGAGCCGGCCGCGGACGTGCGCGGTTACATCGACTACGTGAGGTCGCCCAGCGCCGCGTAGGTCACGCGCTCTTCGCGTCGAGGAGCTGGAGCAGCTCGTGCGCGACGAGCTCGACGTCCTTGTGGCGCCACTCGGCCGCCCGGTACTGACACGCGATCAGCCCCGTTCGATGGACGCGACGGAAGTCGCCGTACACGAACGCGTAGCGCGCCTTCGTCTCGTCCGCCGCGCCTTCCGTCAGCCCGAGGTGCCACTCGGCGTATTCCTCCCACGAGTGGGAGTGGAGGAACGCGTTCTCGTCGTCCGCCTTCGGCTGGGCGTCGCCCCAGTCGCTGTCGAGGACGTACTGGCGGCTGCTGATCAGCTCGCGCGCGCGAGCGACCGCTTTCTCGTTGACCGCATACGAGGCCATGCGATGTGGTTCTCCCCGCACGGAGACGACAAACATCCCATGCGCCGTCATGCTCCGAGCGTCGCCAGCTGCTGCTCGAGGAACCGACGCTCGGTGTCGGAGTGGACGAGCTCGAGTGCGCGGTCGTACTCGGCTCGCGCCTCGTCGACACGACCGAGCCGCCGCAGCAGCTCTGCTCGGGTCGCGTGCAGGTAGTGGTAGCCGTCGAGCTCGAGGCCGTCGACGAGCTCGAGCGCTCCCTCGACGTCACCCGCTTCGGCGATTGCCGCGGCACGGTTGAGCTCGACGACGGGGGATCCAGAGAGGCGAGCGAGCTCGCCGTACAGGAGGGCGAGCTGAGGCCAGTCCTGCGGCTCGTCGGCGTGGAGCGCGGCGAGTGCCGCCTGGATGACGTACGGGCCGCTGCCATCGAGCGCCAGCGCCCGATCCAGGGCCGTACGTCCTTGCGCGATCTGGTCGAGATCCCAGAGCGAGCGGTCCTGGTCTCGCAGGAGCACCACCGACCCGTCGGCGAACCGTGCGTCCCGCCGCGCGTCGTTGATCAGCATCAGCGCCACGAGCCCATGCACCTCCGGTTCGTCGGGCATCAGCTCGGCGAGTGCTCGCCCGAGCCGGATCGCCTCGGCGGACAGCGGCCCGCGCCCGCCGTAGCCCTCGTTGAAGATCAGGTAGACGACGCCGAGCACCGCGTCGAGGCGGTCCGGCAGCAGGTGCGCCGGCGGCACGCGGAACGGGATGCCGGACGCCTTGATCTTCCGCTTCGCGCGCACGAGCCGCTTCGCCATCGTCTCGTCGGGGACGAGGAACGCCCGCGCGATCTCCTCCGTGGTGAGACCGCCGAGAGCACGGAGCGTGAGCGCGACCTGTGCGTCGAGCGCGAGGGCGGGGTGGCAGCAGGTGAACAAAAGCTCCAGGCGTTCGTCCTTGAACATCGTGTCGTCGATCTCCATCTCGGTCTGCAGCGGGACGTCGAGCAGCTGCGTCTTCTCGGCGAGCGTCCGCTCCCGGCGGATGCGGTCGACCGCGCGATTCCGGGCGGTCGTCACGAGCCACGCCCGCGGGTTGACAGGGGTCCCGTCGCCCGGCCAGCGCGCCGCGGCGATCGCGAACGCCTCCTGCGCGGCCTCCTCGGCGAGGTCGAAGTCGCCGAGGAGGCCGATCAGGCTCGCGAGGACGCGTCCCCACTCCTCGCGGAATAGCTCTGCGAGCTGCGCAGTCGCGGACCCGCTTGCTCGCGGATCGTCGACGCGCGAACCCCTGAAGGCGTCCGCTTCGCGGCCGCTGGAGCCATTGGCACTCAAACCGCCGCCTCCAGGATCGCCTACTGCTCCTTCAGCGGGCGCACCTCGATCGCACCGCCCATGCGAGCCGCGGGGATGCGTGTGGCGAGCTCGATCGCAGCGTCGAGGTTGTCCGCCTCGTAGAACAGGTAGCCGCCGAGCGCTTCCTTGACGGCGACGAACGGACCGTCGGTGGTCAGTGTCTTGCCCCCCTCGACGCGGACGGTGGTCGCCGTCTCGGGGCCCTCCATCCAGACACCGGGGGTCACGCCGGGCGTCTCGTTGATCGCCTGGTAGTCGGCGGGGATGGCATTCCGCTCGTCCTCGGAAAGAGCGTCCCACTCGGGCGATCCCGGGACCGGCGTCGTGCCCTGGTGGATGAGAAGCATGTACTTCATGGTGTCCTCCTACTCGGGATTGTCGTGTCTAGACGAACGACAACGCAGCGAGAGGACACCTCCGTTGCGCGATCCACGCGAGCTACACGCCCGCGACCGGAAGCTAGTTGCGAATCAGCGAGACGTCGTCGGCGTACGCCGACGAGCCCTTGGCCAGTGAGGCAACGACCTCGACGCTGAGCCGGGTGCCCCCCGAGGCAGCGGTCGTCGCGACCGCGAGCTGGTGCCAGCTTCCGTCGGCGGTGGCGGTCGTCACGCTGGAGCGAACGACGTTACTTCCGTTCAGCTCCCGCACGCGCAACCGCACCGTGCGTCCCGCCGGCGCGAGCACCCACGCCGCAGCTCGGTATGTGGCACCCGCGACCGTGGAGCCGACGGTCTCGGGCGAGTCGTCGAGGACCACGTCCCCGGTGTTCTTCTGACGACCGAGGTTGGCCGAGCACGACCCGGTGTGCGCGGCGAGGCATGTTCGCACGAGCGTCGTCCGGTTGTTCCCAGCCGACCAGCCGCCGAGGCCGGTCTCGAAGCCGGGGTTGGCGACGAGTTCGGTCGGCGGCGGCGGCGGCGGCGGTGGTGGTGGTGGTGGTGGTGGTGGTGGTGGTGGTGGTGGTGGTGGAGCTCCCCCGGACACCGCGTACGACGTGCTCGAAACCTTCAGGCTCGACACGTCGACCGCCTCGAACGCGGATCCAGGCACCGCTCTCAGGGCGTTGAGGTCGGAGTCGTTCCAGCCGGGATCCGGGGCGCCGCTCATGAAGAGCGACGAGCCGTTGTCGGCGAGCACCATCCCGTGCTTCTTGAGCGCCCGGAGGATCACCTGGTTATGGGCCGAGTAGCCGCTGATGTCGTAGCTCGCCTTCAGCCGGAGCCAGGCGCCCATCGGCGGATCCGAGGCGCCGCCGGTCTGGGCCTTGTGGCTCGCCGGCCAGACGTAGGCACCGGCCGTCCTCGGGGCGGTGAAGCGGATGACGTGGTCGATCTCGCCCGCCGCGACCTCGTCGTAGCGGACGAGACCGGGCAGGATCGGCAGTCCCGCGGCGTCACCGGACGTCCACCCGAGCGGGCGCATCGCGTTCGAGGTAAGGCTCCAGGTCGCGCCGGATCCGGCCGTCCACGAAGCGCCGCCGTTCTGCGGATACGCGCTGTACAGCTCCCACAGCCGGCACGCATCGCGATCGACGACGAGGACGTGCCGGTCGCCCGACGAGCTCGAGCCTCCCTCGATCGGGGCGTTCGGCGGGACCGGATACGGCCCGGGGTCGCTCTCGTCGGCGTAGCCGAACGACACGGGCACCCTCGGCTGCGTGCCGGGCACCGTCGTGTACGGGATGCCGATCGGCCCGCCGTTCCACTGGCCCGCGCCAAAGTCGGCCTTGAGCCCCGCGGTCGCACCGATGCTCGAGATCCACGGTGCCGATTGGGCATGCACGGGCAGCGCGGACACGTCCGCATGCCAGAACGAGTCGGCGGGCGTCATCGGGCACGACGGCGCGCCGGGAACCGCTCTGCCTTCCGCGAGTGACGCGGGGATCAGTGCGACAAGGACGAGCAGCGAGATGCGCGCGATCCGTGGCATCGCCGACATCGTCGGAACCTACGAGGGCATCCGACTCCGAGCAATCGCCGAAAAGGGTTACGCGGCGGGCTCAGCCGAGCCGTGCCTTCGAGCAGCGGTCGCTAGCCGGACGCGTGTTTCTTTGCCGCCCGTTTCTCGGCGCGCCGCTCTTTGAGCGTCTTCTGTGGCTGCTGCTTCGGTGACTTCTTCGGCTTCTCTGAGCGCTTCGCCATCGCCGCATCGTAGGCGACCGCGTGGGTGCCGCGGCGGTGGCGCTGCTACTGTGGTCTTGAATTCAGAGCGAGTCCGGTTTGCGCCAAGCGCCTTCCTTACGCGTTCGTGACGTATCAAGGGAGGTGTTTTTCATGGCTAACGGAATCGTGAAGTGGTTCAACGATGACAAGGGATACGGCTTCATCACTCCTGATGAAGGTTCGAAGGATCTCTTCGTCCATCACAGCAACATCGCCGGCGACGGCTTCAAGTCGCTGAGCGAGGGTGCTCGCGTGCAGTTCGAGCAGCGCGAGGGCGAGAAGGGTCCCGAGGCGACCAACGTCGCCCCGGTCGCCTAGGCGAGGTGCGGAGCCCGTCGTCGCTCCGGCGATCACGGGCTCCGGTCATCTCACGGCCGAGCGAAGGGAGTGCGTCATCGCCGAGGTAGCGAACCCGAGCATGAGCCAACCGCGCAAGCTCTCCTTCGACAACGGAGGCGATTTCATCCGGCAGACGCGCCGCGAGGTCGAGGACTACCTGTCGGCTCCACACATCCGCATGCGAGGCCGAATGGAGCTCTACGCCAAAGGGGTCAGTCGCGTTCGTCCTGCTGCTCCTATCGTGGGCGACGCTCGTATTCGCCCACCCAGGGTTGCTACTCGGTCTGCTCGCCTTCGGAGGACTGATCCTCGGAACGTCGTTGACGGCCTTCTGCGTGATGCACGACGCCAATCACGGCGCGTATTTCCGGACGCGCCGCTTCAACCACCTGATGGGCTGGACGGCCGATGCGCTGCTCGGGCTCTCGGGCTACACGTGGCGCGTGAAGCACAACGTCGCCCATCACACCTACACCAACGTGGACGGCTACGACGCGGACATCACCCAGGTGCCGTTCGCACGGCTCATGCCCGTGCAGGCGCCGCGCCCGTGGTACCGCCTCCAGCACTACTACATCTGGGCGCTCTACTGCGTCATGGGGTTGCGGTGGCAGACCGTCGGTGATGTCTCGGCGTTCGCGCGAGGACGCATCGGGACGAGTGCGCTGCGTTTTCCCCGCCGCTGGGACCTCGCCGGTCTCATCGGCGGGAAGGTGGTCTTCATCTGCTGGGCGATCGTCGTGCCGTTGCTCGTGTTCCCGTGGTGGGCCGTTCTCTGCGCCTATCTCGCCTACTCGATGGTCGTGAGCCTGATCATGGCCGTGACCTTCCAGCTCGCACATTGCGTCGAGGAGGCCGACTTCGCCTCTCCGGAGGAGCTCGCGGTCGAACCGCGGCTCTGGGCGGTGCACGAGGTCGAGACCACGGTCAACTTCTGCCCGCGCAACCGCGTCCTGAGCTGGCTGGTGGGGGGCCTCAACTACCAGATCGAGCACCATCTGTTCCCTCGCGTGCCGCACACGCACTACCCGCGGATCGCCGAGATCGTCCAGCGCAACGCCGAGCTGCACGGAGTCCGCTACGTGGCGCAGCATTCGCTGCGCGCAGCCCTTCGGTCGCACTTCCGGCACCTGCGGACGATGGGGCGGATGGGCGTGCCGGTCGTGCCCGAGATGGGCTGAGTCCGCGGGTCGCCCTCCGCCGGCCCGCCGCCGTGGCTGACAGGAGGGGTGACGAAGCCCTCTGACGACTCGAACCGTCGACCCCCTCCTTACCATGTGCCCTCGGTGCGTTGCGGTTGGTCGCCGTTGATCGCCAACCCCTGCAAACCGATCCATTCGACGTCGAGCGCTTCGCCAACGATCGCCGCGCGTCGCTATCGCTGGTTTCCACAGCGTTTCCAAAGCCATCGGCACGATGTCGTTTCAGCCGCTGCTGTGTCGCACTAGCCGCAGGTCGGCCATGCGGCATCCGCGCGAGCCCTCTGACGGTAGGCGGCTACGAGACCCCAGAGACCTTGTTGCGCCCGAGACGCCTGAGCACCGTCGCCGCAAGGGCCGGCGTCGCCACGAAGACCGCGATGACGAGCAGCGCGAAGAGCAGAGGAATTGTGGGCGTGGCGCTTCGCGCACTCACCGTCGGCATCGCCGGTTCTTCACGCAACGCCAGGAGCCCTGGCGTCGAGGGGGCACTCCGGCGCGCTGGCCGGTCGACCTCCGGCTGCTCGATCGGCGTGGTGGGTTGCTCGATCAAGTGTCGAGCGACGAGAAGTTGACGGAACACCTGGCGAGCTTCTCTGCGGAACCTGGGGTGCCTCGGAAGTCGCGGATGCACCGGGAACGGTGCGTGGACGGATCGCATGCGCGGCCAGCTGTTGAGATACGTCGTGGGATTGACCGCCCCGTCGTATCTCAGGCGGAGCAGCTGATGCGGGTGAACCTCGAAATGGAGATGCGGCGGACTGGCAAAGGCATCACCGGTGTTGCCGACGAAGCCGAGCACGTCTCCAGCCCTCACGTGCCTCGTGTGAAACACCCTCGGGGCATAGCCTGAGAGATGCGCATAGTAGAACTGGTTGGCTGCCGCGTCCCGCACCCAGAGCCGCCAGCCGCCGCGCTTGTGCCAGCCGACGCGGTTGATCGTTCCGTTCGCGACCGCCACGACCGGGGCGCCGAGCGCGGCGAAGATGTCGTCGCCGTGGTGCCATTTCCCGTGGACGTCGCCTCGGAACGCGCCGTAGGAATCGCCGTAGCCCGAGACACCGACGACGGGAAAGACGTACGCACCTAGACCTAGCGGCGGTGTGACCTTGAGCGGCTTCGAGACTCGGTGCCGGTGCTTCTTACGATGCGGACGCGTCGGCGGCACGTTCGGGGACGGAGCATCGGGCGCGCTCGTCCCATAAGGGAGAGCGCTATCGCGAGTCGCCCGCCGAGGCGGTGACGAGGCGGTTGTTGTCGACGTCGGCGGCGCCGTCGTCGTGGTCTCCGCAGGGGTAGTCGTCGTCTCCGTGCTCGTCGTGGTCGTCGTCTCCGTCGTAGTCGTCGTCTCCGTCGTAGTCGTCGTCTCCGTCGTAGCCGTTGTCTCCGTGCTCGTCGTTGGCTCAGTCGTCGTCGGCGGAGAGTCGGCAAGAGCCGCCGCAGCAGCTCCACTCCCGAAGAGGACCATCGTTGCGAGCGTCGCCATCAGCTTCTGGAGAGCCATGGGACGGGATTATCGGCGCTTAGTCGAACGTGCTTCTGTGTAAGCGATCGCGCTGGAGGACGATCGCACCGCCGCAGCTACCCACACGCCCGCGCGACCGACCGTCCGTCGAGCGCCCCGCGCGGTCCCGCGTGGGTCGAACTACGACTTCTCGCGAGGAAGTCGGCGCGTCCGAGCAAGCCAGGCGTGGGGGCGGCGTTGCAGTCGTCATGTCCATCGGGAGACAATCGCGCTCGATGAGCGACGCGCAGCCGTCCGGGACCGTGACCCTCGTGTTCACGGACGTCGAGGGCTCGACCAAGCTGCTCGAAGAGCTGGGCACGGACGGATATCGCGACGCGCTCGGTGAGCACCGGCGGATCGTCCGCGAGGCCTGCGCGCTCCATCAGGGCTACGAAGTCGACTACGAGGGGGACGCCTTCTTCTACGCGTTCGCCACCGCGCAGGCCGCGGTCTCGGCGGTGAGCGAGGCGATGGTCGGGTTGGAGACTGGTCCGATCCGCATCCGCGTGGGCATCCACACCGGCGAGCCCGCTCTCGACCCGCCCAAGTACGTCGGGATGGACGTGCATCGGGCGGCGCGGATCATGAGCGCCGCGCACGGCGGGCAGGTGGTGCTCTCGCCCTCGACGGTCTCGCTGCTCGAGCCGGAGTCGTTCGAGCTGCGCGACCTCGGTGAGCACCGCTTGAAGGACATCGAGGGAGCCATCCCGATCTTCCAGCTCGGGGACGGCTCCTTCCCCCCGCTCAAGACGATCTCGAACACGAATCTCCCCCGCCCCGCCAGCTCGTTCGTCGGCAGGGAGGCGGAGCTCGAGGAGGTGCTACGAGGATCGAGGGCGGCGCTCGCCTCGTGACCCTCACCGGTCCCGGCGGCACCGGCAAGACGCGGCTCGCGCTCGAGGCTGCCATCTCCCTCGTGCCCAAGTACAAGGCGGGGGTCTTCTGGGTCGGGCTTGCCTCACTCCGCGACCCCGCTCTGGTCACCGAGACGATCGCCCAGACGCTCGGGGCGAAGGACGGTCTCGCCGAGCACATCGGCGAGCGCGAGATGCTCCTCCTCCTCGACAACCTGGAGCAGGTGATCGAGGCGGCGCCCGAGCTCTCGTCGCTCCTCGGGGGCTGCCCCAACCTCAGCTGCTCGTAACGAGCCGCGAGCTCATGCGCATCCCGGGTGAGGTCGAGTACCCGGTCCCACCGCTCGCCGAGCCGGAAGCCGTCGCCCTCTTCTGCGAGCGGGCGCAGGTCGCTCTCAGCGAGGAGATCGCCGAGCTATGTGCCCGCCTCGACTCGCTACCGCTCGCCGTCGAGCTCGCCGCCGCCCGGGCGAAGGCGCTCTCTCCCGCCCAGATCCTCGAGCGCCTCTCCCAGCGCCTCGACCTGCTCAAGGGCGGACGCGACTCAGACCCCCGCCAGCAGACGCTCCGAGCGACCATCGAGTGGAGCTACGAGCTGCTCGTCACCGAGGAGCAGCAGCTCTTCGCGCGCCTCTCCGTCTTCGCTGGCGGCTGCACGCTCGAGCGCGGCCGAGGAGGTCTGCGCCGCCGACCTCGACATGCTGCAGTCGCTCGTCGAGAAGAGCCTCGTGCGCTTCACGAACGAGCGCTACTGGATGCTCGAGACGATCCGGGAGTACGCGGGTGCACGTTTGGCGAAGAGCAGCGAGGCAATCCTCGCCTCAGCAGCATCTACAACACTTTCTCGAGCTCGCGGAGACGGCAGAACCTGAGCTTTGGGCACAGCACACCGATGTCTGGCTCCCGCGGCTCGACCCCGAGGAAGCGAACTTCAGGGCTGCACTCGGCTCGTCCATCCGGCGCGAGGAAGCGGAGATTGCCGTCCGGCTTGCCGCTTCGCTTTACCCATTCTGGGAAATCCGTGCACGGCACGGCGAAGCGCGTTCATGGCTCCACCAGGCGCTGGCTCTCGATGGCGCCGTCCCGCCCAACTGTCGTGCGAAGGCACTGGTTGCAGCCGCTCGCGCTACGTCGTGGCCCTCCGACTGGCCGACTGCGATCCCGCTCCTCGAAGAAGCTGCCGAGCTCTCGCGGAAGCTCAACGATGTAGAAGGAGTGGGTCGTTGCCTCGGGTTCATCGGTCACGCGCTCTGACACGGGTGATAGCGCGGGAGCGACTGCGGCGCTCAACGAGGGCGTGGAGCTTGCACGCGGTACGGGTGACCGCCGAAGTCTTGCGAGAGCGCTCTACAACGGCGCTTGGGCAGCTATCGAGGAACGCGATTTCGACCGCGCGCGAGAGATGTTCGAAGAAGCAGCTCGGTTTTTCCGAGCCGAAGGTATGAAGCCGAGCCTGGCGCTGAGCCTCATGCGCCTCGGCTATTCCGAGGCGTTGGCTGGCGACTTCGAGCAGGCTGCGAGCCGCCTGAACGAAAGCGTTGTGCTGTTCGACGAACTCGGCACAACCACTTGGACACCGGTCGCTCACCGCTACCTAGGTCTTCTCGCTCTCCTCCGTGGGAAGATCGACGAGGCGGAGTCCTTGCTCAGGACGAGCCTGATGGAGGGACGCGAACAAGCACCTCAGTTCGATCTCCCGCACTGGATCGAGGAGCTGGCCGCGGTTGCCGCCGCGAAACGCAATGCCGTGCGAGCCGCGACGCTCTGGGGAGCTACAGATGCTCTGTTCGAGAGGTTCGGGCTGGCGACTCTCGAGGAAAACCGTCAGGTGCGTTTGTTGTTCAGAGAGGAGGTGGGAGGATCAACCGACACCGACTTGCAAGCGGAAACAGCTTGGGCGCAAGGGCACGTCATGACGCTGCAGCAAGCCATCGCCTATGCGCTCAGCGATGAAGCAGCGACCGCCTGACTTCGCGTTCTGCGCGACGTTTGCGGGGCTTTACAACGATTGATCTTGCTGAGGCAGGGATCTGACCGACGGCTTATCTGTACGCCGCCCGACGTCGTTGGAGCGATGGCCGCGTTTCCAAATCGTTTCCAGAACGGACGTCTCGAACACCCGCTCCCCTACCGGCAATCCCACAACCCCAGGAACCATGCCGGATCCCGCAGAGCCCTCTGACGGACTCGAACCGTCGACCCCCTCCATGTGCCCGAGCGGCGTCGCTGTTGATCGCGCCGTTGACCGCGACTTGCCTGCAAACAGGGTCATTCGAGGTTGGGCGTTTCGCCACCGATCACCGTAGTTCGCCGGCGCTTGTTTCTGGGGCTAGGCGGGGCTGGACGCGGCACGAGCCGGAGGACGAGGAGGGCTCGCTCGCCCACTTCCACCGTCAGGGTCGAGCGATGGCCGCGTTCCTAGTAATTGAGCCCTGCGACGAAGGTCGAGAACGTGTCCTGGTCCCAGCCGTTCATGAAGTCCGCGTGCGCCCCAAAGCGGCCGGACGCGACCTGTGCCGCCTCTGGGACGGGCAGGTAGAGAAGGATCAGGAGCATTGTCGGCACTGCGACAGGGTGTGAGGCCGGGCACTTCCCTCCCGTCGAATAGGCCATGTGGCTCTTATGGTCGGGGCTGTCGCTCGTCTTTCCGTTCCAGCAGTTGGGGAACTGGACACGAAGGTCGAGCGTCCGCTCCGTCGCGCAGGCGGGAATGAGCGCATAGCGCTTGCTCCCTCCGAACCCGTCGCACCCCCAAGATACGACGCTTTTCCGCTGCGCCTTTCGTGCCGTCGCGTCGCCGGCGACGATCTCGAGATCGGCCGGAAAGGGAACGACGTCGGCGGTCGTCCGCTTGACGTAGTAGACGAGTACTGCCATCGGTTGGATCGGCTCTCGCCCCATGTACAGCGTCGGTGCCCAGTAGCCAGAGGCGTCCTGCGGGAAGTCGCAGGTCGTCGAGCCGCTGCGGAGTGACGCCGAAGTCGAGAATGCGTCGACGGAGCGGTTTCCCGCGTACGTGTGGTTGTGCGAGAGCCCCGGGTGTCTCGAATGCATGATCGGGTCGTCGTTGTTGCGATGGCTGAATGCACAGACCACCGTGAAGTACCTTCCTCCGGGGAACATGCTCGCGGGAATGAGCTCGACCGATCCGGGGCCGCGGAGCGACTCGGGGGCGCGACCAGAGCAGCTGCCGTCGCTGCGAGAACAACCAGACCGAGAAACGACCTCTTCACGGTAACTGCACTGACCTTAGCGCGGTCCGGCAGCGAGCGCGAGTGCCTGAATCCTCGCTAAGTTCGAGCGGAGTCTGATGGTCAGAGCACGTGCCGTAGCCGCCAGCTGCTGAGGCTGATCAGTTTCGACATCCGATCGACTCCCTGCCCGTTGAGCTGACCATATGGCTGCGCATCAAGCGTTTCAAGCCACAGGGAGCCTCGTCACAGAGGAGCAACCCCGCCCCCGTTTCCATCCTGTTTCCATAACGGGCGAACCGACCTCTTCGCTGCCGCACGCGCCTCGCAGCAACCTCAGGAACCATGCGGGATCCCGAAGAGCCCTCTGACGGACTCGAACCGTCGACCCCCTCCTTACCATGGAGGTGCTCTACCGACTGAGCTAAGAGGGCGTCGCGCGAGTGTAGCCCCCGCGTCGATCCGGTTGCGTTCCTTCGGTCGCGCGCAATGCAGGGAGGAGGATTCGAACCTCCGAAGGCTGAGCCAGCGGGTTTACAGCCCGCCCCCTTTGGCCACTCGGGAATCCCTGCGCGGCGCGCAATTGTAGAGGCGCGAGAAACGGCCCGCGCTACGCGAGGGCGAGCCCGACGGGCTCGGGGTCCGTCGACGAGAGCGTCTCGACGCGATTGCGGCCGTGCGCCTTCGCGAGGTACAGCGCGCGGTCGGCGGTTCGCAGGAGCAATGTCGGCTCGGTCGCGTCTCCGGGATCGAGGCGACTCCGAAACTCGCGGTGATCGGTCGCGAGACGCCCGCGACCTCGAGCGGCGAGACGGCGCACGCGGAGCTCTCTCGGCGACACGGCGCACCCGTCACGGTCGGCGTCCGGAAGCAGGAGGATGAACTCCTCGCCGCCGTAACGGCCCGCGAAGTCGCTGGCACGCAGCTCGCGCAGCACGACGCCGACGGCCGCGAGCACCTCGTCGCCCTTCTCGTGCCCGTAGAGGTCGTTGATCTGCTTGAAGTGGTCGAGGTCGAAGAGGACGACGCCCAGCGGGCTGCCCGTCGCGGTCCGCGTGGGCGGTCATCCGCTTGAGCGTGTCCTCGATCGCGCGCCGGTTCGGGAGGCCGGTGAGGCCGTCGGTGAGCGCCCGCGCCTCGGAGAGCGCGAGGTTACGGAGGTTCGCGAGCACCGGCGAGGCCTGCGTGATCGACTCCTCGACCCTCGCGCCTGCACGGCGTCCAGCGACGCACCGGGTCGGACGAGCACCGATCCGATCACCTCGCCGCCGACGAGCGACGGGACGCAGGTCGAGCTCGCCGAAGTCCGCCGCAGAGCTCGCAGGTCAGGAGCGGCTCGTGGTCGGCGCTGCGCGCGTGGGTCTTGCCGAGCCGCACGGCAAGGCACGAGTCGGGCTCGGCAGCCGTCAGGCGGGCGGCGAGCGGCGAGCCTCCGTCGAGCCCGTCATCGGCTCGAGTCGGTCGTGGCTGTTGTTGCGGTTCAGGACGAGAACGTCGCTGCCCTCGAGCGAACGCTCGAGGTGCCGCTTGAGCAGACGGTAGGCCTCGTTCTCGTCGCGCGTGACCTGCATGACCTCGGTGAACTCGCGCTGTGTCTCGTGGTGCGTCGCGCTCGTCAGCCGTCCGCCGCTGCTCGGCCGCTCACGCAGGTCGTCCTCCTCGGTGGCCGCCGCGAGCTGCGGAAGCTCAGGCCGGCGAGCACGAGGAGGGCGAACGCGGCGGCAGCCATGCCGAGCGGCGCCAGCCTGCGGCCCCGAGGAGCGAGCCGACGGGCTGGCGAGCCATGGCGACGACGTACCAGTCGTTGGCATTGTGGTCGGCCTGCGAAAGCCGCCGGAACGCGACGCGATGCTCGGCGATCGTGCCGTCGCCGCTGACCGCGCCCGAGGACAGGATGCCGGCAAAGCGCATGTCGCACGGCCGCCCGAGCGGCCGGCACCAGCTTTTGCGGGAGCCGCTGTCGAGCATGACCGGCCCGGTCTTCGCGTCGACGACCGCGACATCGTCTTGTTTCGCGATCTCCGCGGCAGTGCCTCGAAAGGAGTCGACGGTAACCTCGAAGTGGACGATCGCGCCCGCCGGGTAGCCGGTACCCGGAAGCGGCGTCGAGTTGGAGATCACCCACTCGCCTGTGTCCGAGTGAGACATAAGGCGTCGCTCTCGGACACCTCGCCGGCCTTGAGGCGCGAAGGTGGGCGCGAAGAACGGGGAGTCGGACTCGTCCGGCGAGAGATCCGCGAACGCGGCTGACTGTCGCCGAACGTAGCGCGCGTTCTCGGGGCCGCTACGATCGATGAAGCACGCCTCGCCGATGCTTGCCGGGTACAGCGTCTCGAGATAGGCGAGCGCCTCCTCGGACTCGCGGACAGCCGGCGTGTGCTTACGAACTTCGCGCGGACGATCGCCCGGATCGGAGTAGAAGCACGGAACGAGGGTTCTGCGCCGTGATGAGCATGATCGATCGTGCCCGGGCGAAGTACTCCTCGAGCCGGGTGGCCTGGTCGGCGGCCTTGCTCGTCAGGGCATGATCGCTGGCGCGCTGCTTCTCTCCGCGGTCGCGAAGGCCCAGACCGATACTTACGGCCAGGAGTGCGACCCCCGCAGCAAGCGCGAGGTATGTGACAGCGCGCACCAAAGAGGCGTCGGCGCACCGTGTGGGCTCCACGTCACCCGAACGGGGGTCGCCGCACGGCCGGTTGCGTCCGGCCCGAGCCCTCGTGGCGCCGCGTCCCGGGTGCCTACGATCGCGGGTGGAGCGTTTCGATGTCCTCGTCGTCGGTGCGGGGCCTGCCGGATCGGCGACGGCGATCCGTCTCGCGCACGCCGGGGCACGCGTGCTGCTCGTCGACAAGGCGCGCTTCCCGCGCGACAAGCCGTGTGGCGGGGGGCTGACCGGGCGCGCGCTGCGCACCTTCCGTGCGACGTCGAGCCCGTCGTCGAGCGCGTCGTCGACCGGATGGTGCATGCGGCGCCGGCTACGGAGGACAGGTCGCGCGGCACGAGCGGGGCCGCTCATCGCGATGACCCAGCGCCGACGGCTCGACCTCCATCTCGCCGAGCAGGCGCCGCCGCGCGGGCGCAGACTTCCGGGACGACGGCGAGGTCACGAGCGTCGAGCTCGACGACACGGCGTGTCGCACGAATCGGCGGGTCGCGGTGCGTGCTGCATTCCTCGTCGGCGCCGACGGCGCGAACGGCGTCGTCGCGCGGCGCGCCGGGCTCGGCGGCGGGATCGTTCGCGGCGTCGCGCTCGAGGGGAACGTCGCGCTGGGACGACGCTCCGCGCAGCGCCGTACGAGCGCCGCCTGGGTCGAGCTCGGCGTCGTGCCTGGCGGGTACGGCTGGGTGTTCCCGAAGGGCGACCACGCGAACCTCGGCGTCGGCGGGTGGATGAGGAGGGGCCGCGTCTCCGCGACCACCTCGACCGGCTGGCGCGCGCGCACGGTGTCGAGCCGCGCGCGCCGCCGAGCGTTCGCGGGCACCGGCTTCCGATGCGCGCGCTCGGCGCACCGGCGGCGCGCGGCCGCGTTCTCGCTCGTCGGCGACGCCGCCGGTCTCGTCGATCCGCTCTCCGGCGACGGAATGTACGAGGCGTTCGTCTCCGCGAGACTCGCCGCCGAGGCGCATCCTCGCGGGGACGCCGAGGCGTACGAGCCCGCGCTCTCGGCGGCGCTCGACCGTCATGCGCGCGGCGTCGTGGAAGGCGAAGCGGGCCGCTCGATCGCTATCCGCGCGCGTGCCTGTGGGCGCTGCGCGCTCCGGGCGTCTTCGGCGCCGTCTCGGGCCTGCTCGCGGCGAGCTCGCCCATCCGAGCGAGGCGCGGCGGCTCGCGCGGCCGCCGCTCCGCGCCCTCTCGCGGCTCGCCCGGCACGCGACACCCGCGGCCTGATCTAAAGCGACGTCTCGGCTGGTGCCGATGCACGAGCTGTCCATGGACCTCAATGCCGTGCTCTGGCGCGCGTCGCGGCCGGCGCCAGCGACGTCCACTTGAAGGTCGGCCAGCCGCCGGTCTTCCGCACCGACGGCGAGCTGGCTCCGCAGCCGACTTCCGCCTGCTCGGCGACGCCGAGCTCGAGGCCGTGCTCGACCGAGGTCACGCGCGCCGTCCCACGTCGCCGTCAGCTCTTCGACGAGAGCGGCGACCTCGACATCGCCTACTCGCGACCCGGGGCTTCCGCGCTTCCGCGTCAACGGATTCCGCCAGCGCGGCGCGATCTCGTTCGCATTCCGCGTGATCCCGAACGAGATCCCGAGCTTCGGCGATCTCCACCTGCCCGCCCGGCGTCGCGCGGCTCGCGGGCGAGCAGCGCGGCCTCGTCCTCGTCACGGGCGCGACCGGGTCGGGCAAGACGACGACGCTCGCGGCGATGCTCGACGAGATCAACCGCACACGGCGGCAGCACATCGTGACGATCGAGGACCCGATCGAGGTGCTTCATCCGGATCACGAGCTGCATCGTCAACCAGCGCGAGGTCGGCCTCGACACCGAGAGCTTCGACCAGGCGCTGCGTCGCGTTCTCCGCCAGGATCCGGACGTCATCCTCATCGGGGAGCTCCGCGACGCCGAGACCGCCCAGGTCGCGCTGCAGGCGGCCGAGTCCGGTCACCTCGTCTTCTCGACGCTGCACACCCTCGACGCCGCCGAGACGATCGGGCGCATGGTCGAGTTCTTCCCGCCGGAGAAGCAGCCGCAGGTGGTCTCGATCCTCGCGGGCGTCCTCCGAGGCGTCATCAGCCAGCGGCTGCTCCCGCGCGTCGGCGGTGGACGGATCCCCGCCGTCGAGGTGATGGTCTCGAACGCGCGCATCGCCGAGCTGATCCGCGAGCGCGCACCGACGAGATCCCGGACGCGATCGACGACGGCGAGTTCTTCGAGATGCAGACGTTTCGAAGGCGCTCATCCGAGCTCGTGCTCGCGGCGCTCGTCGATCGCGAGACGGCGGCGAACGCGGCGACGAACCGACACGACTTCGAGATCGCGCTCGATCGGGCGGAGAAGCTCGTGCTCGCGAAGAAGGTGGCGGCAGGCCGAGGTCGAGGCGCCTCCGAGCCCAGGCCGCGGCGAGCCCGAGCGGCCGAAGGACGACGGCGTTCCCGCACTGCGCGTCGCCGGAGACTGACGTGCGCTCCTGCGTGCGCGTCACCGAGCGGCTCCGCCGCGAGGAGACGGCTTCACCCTCGATCGAGCTCGATCACGGTGATCGGCATGCTCGTCATCACGTGACGGCGCTCTCGTCCGCGCTCGTCGCGGCGAACAAGGCCGAGGAGGACATGAACCGGCGCTTCGCGTCCCAGATCAACGCGCGGATCGCGCTCGACCAGCTGCGCCGCGAGATCCACTGCGCGAGCGCCGTGACTCCGCGGGCACGTGCGTCGAGCATCACGATCACGCTCGGCAGCCGCTGTCCAACGGCCGGCGGGGCACGACCGTGAGCTGGTGCACGTCGGGCACCGGGACGCGGTACGCGCTCTACCGGCAGGTCGGCGCGACGTGCACGACGACCGGAAGGAAGACGGTCGACTACCTGACACGGCACGGTGTTCGCGTTCGCAGCGCAGTCGACGACGAGCCTCGCGATCCTCTCGGTGACGCTACCCGTCAACACGAAGCCCGGCAAGCGGGCTCCCGGCCTACAACCTGGCGGACGACATCGTCCTGAGGAACTCGCAGCACGCGCATGAGCCGCCTCCCCTCGACGGGTCATGCCCGCGCGCGTCCGCCGCGTTCACTGCGTCGGGGATCTGCCGACCCGAGGAGCTGCGGTGTCCGATTCGACCCTTGAGCCTTCATTCGGCGCGCGCTCGGCGACGAGCGCGGCATCGCGCTGCCGATGGCGCTCGGGGTGACGATGGTGCTCTCGGCCCTCGCGGCCGGGATCTTCACGTACGTGACGGCGAACCAGGGCTCCGCGAAGCCGCGACCAGGCGGACCAGCGGGCCTACGGCCTCGCCGAGACCGGTCTGAGCTATGCGCTCTCGCGTCTTGAGCAACGCAGCCGATCCGTATAACGCGACAATGTCCCCTCGACGACGGTGTCGCTCACCGGCGGCACGACGACCTACAGCGGCTCGCTCTCGGGGACGACCTGGACGCTGACGTCGAGCGGGACGGTCACGAACCCCTCGGGCCCGGACGCGGCTGCAACGTCGTCCGGACCGTGAGCACGCAGGCGCAGATCACGACGACGACGCAGGCGGACATGCGCCCGTGGGACTACCTCTTCGTCGATCAGCCCGCGGGCTGCATCACGCTCGGGAACAGCGTCACCTCGACGTCTCGCTCTACGTCCGCGGCAACCTCTGCCTTACAGAACAACTCGCAGATCTCGAGCCCGGCCGTCGCACCTCCTCGGGAACCTCTGGTCAAGAACAGTGCGCAGATCGGACCGCCGGGAGCCCGATCGGAGAGTTCGCCGGCACCGGCACGTGCTCCTACGGCGGCTCCGTCACGTCGTGCGGTCCACCGAGTCATGTGTACGCGGACACGGTCGGGACGAGCCCGCCGGTCATCGCGAAGCCGACTGTCAGATCTCAGCTACTGGTACACGAACGCGCAGCTCGGCCCGCAGTCGGCCTGCACGACCGGCTCGTTCCCCGGCGGCTTCGACAACGACACGACGCTCAACGTGAGCCGCGGCGAGATCGACCTCACGCCGGCGCGGCGTACAACTGCCGGAAGGTCGTCGGCTCGGCCGGAACGCGTCGCCCAGATCGCGTGGGCAGCCGGGCTCGCCGGGAACGCTGACGATCAAGGGCGTCATCTACTTCGACGGGCATCTGACCTGGTCGAACCTCAACCTGATCCAGTACGACGGGAAGGCCGTGATCTACGGCTCGGGGCAGGTCCGGATCAAGAACCGCGCAGACATCTGCGGCGTTCCGGCGTGCGACGCGACGTGGGATCCGCGGGTCGATCTCCTCGTCTTCGTCGCCGGCTCGCTCGTCTCGCAGGTCGTCGACCGACCCGATCGGCGGCGACATCGGCAACCACGTGAACTTCCAGGGCGCGCTCTACATCGTCAACGACTTCGACATGGACAACAACACGACGGTGTGGGGGCCGGTGATCACCCGGTCGGCCACGATCAACAACTCGGCGTTGATCCACGCCCCGCCGTTCCCGATCCAGTGGATGGACGGCATGCCTGCTGCGACGCAGACGGTGACGAAGGTCCAGGTCGTCCAGGGGAGCTACGCGGGCTAGCGAGCGATGAACGCCGCAGCCGCCGCCTTCGTCCTCGCGCCGGCACTGGCGCTGGGGAGCTTCCTGAACGTCGTCGTCGCCCGCGTCCCTGCGCGGCGGTCGATCCTGCGGCCGCCGTCGTCGTGCGGCAGCTGCGGCGACGGAGATCCTCTGGCGCGACAACATCCCGGTGCTGTCGTACCTCCTGCTGCGCGGCACGCTGCCGTCACTGCGAGGCGTCGATCTCCGCCGTGTACCCGCTGGTCGAGGCGTGACCGCCGCGCTCATCGTCGCCTGCGTCGCCGTCTTCGGCCCGACGCCTGAGGCCGCGCTCGCCGCCGGCTTCTGCGCCGTGCTCGTCACGCTCTCGGTGATCGACGCGCGGCACCGGATCGTGCCGAACCGGATCGTGCTCCCCGCTGCCGCGGTCGCGCTCGTCGCGCACACGGCGATCGATCCCGAGCCTCGCGTGGCTCGCGTGGTCGCTCGCCGCCGCCGGCGCGCTGTTCCTCGTCGTGCTCGCCTATCCGAAGGGGCTCGGGATGGGAGACGTCAAGCTCGCGCTCCTGCTCGGCGCCGTGCTCGGCGCGTCGGTCGACGGTCGCGCTCATGATCGGCCTCTTCGCCGCGCTCGTTCCGGCTGCGATCCTCGTCGCGAGGCACGGCGCCGTCGGCGCGGAAGATGGGAGTGCCGCTCGTGCCGTTCCTCGTCGCTCGGCGCCGTGGTCGCGCTCTTCTTCGGCGACGCGCTCCTCGACGCGTATCTCGGCGCTGTTCTGAGCGCGACGCAGCCGTCAAGCGCGGCCGACCGCTGCCGATAACCCGTTCGAGGGAGCCGCCGATGAGACTCGAACCGCCATCGAGCACCGACGAAGCGGCGCCGGACGACCGGCGACGGCGCGACGACAGGCCGTTCGCTGGCGACTCCGTTCGGCGTGGACGAGACGGCCGAGCTCATCCTCGATCTGCTCGAGCACACGGCTCTCGTCGCGCCCGACGCGCTCGCGCTCGTCCGTGGGCGGGCGGCCGCACGGCACGCCGGTCACGCAGGCGCTGATCGACGAGGGCGTCGCGACCTCCGACGGCGTCGCCCGCATGCTGGCCGTCCGGCACCACCTTCCGATCGTCGACCTCCATGCCGTCGGGGTCGCCGTCGACGCGGCGCAGCTGATCCCGGTGCAGACGCTCGAGCGCTCCGTGGCGGTGCCGTACGCGCTCGAGGGCGACGTCCTCAAGGTCGCGGTCGCCGATCCCGGGAACCTGCACGCCATCGACGAGCTTCGCCTCGCGACGAAGCATTCGCTCGATCTCGGCGTCGCCTCCCGAGACGACATCCTGGCCGAGCTCCAGCGGCTGTGCGAACGGCGGAGGCGATCGGTTCCGTCGTCGAGCGTCGACATGGACGAGGCACGACGACGACGGCGACGACCTCGAAGCCGACGACGGGATCTCCGACGGCCCGCTCGTCCGCCTCGTCAACGCGCTCATCTTCCAGGCGGCGGAGGAGAACGCCTCCGACGTCCATTTCGAGCCGCAGGAGGACGCGCTCGCGGTGCGCTTCCGCGTCGACGGCGTCCTCCGCGAGGTGCAGCGGATCCCGAAGAAGATGGCCGCCGGCGTGACGACGCGCCTGAAGGTGCTCGCGAAGCTCGACATCGCCGAGCGCCGCAAGCCGCAGGACGGCCGGATCACGCTCTCTGCATCCGCCGTCGGCCGCACGCTCGACATCAGGGTGGCGACGCTGCCGACGGTCGAGGGCGAGAAGGTCGTCATGCGCCTGCTCGACAAGTCGCGCAAGCCGCCGACCATGCTCGAGCTCGGGCTCTCCGACGCCATGCGCGCCGACCTCGAGGCGATCGTCCGGATGCCGACCGGAGCGCTGATCGTCACCGGCCCGACCGGGTCGGGCAAGTCGACGACGCTGTACGGCTGCCTGGCGCTGATCAACCGGCCCGAGATCAACGTCATCACGGTCGAGGATCCGGTCGAGTACCGGCTCGCGCGGCGTGAACCAGGTGCAGATCAACGTCCGCGCGGGCCTGACGTTCGCCTCCGCGCTGCGCTCGATCCTCCGCTCGGACCCCGACGTCGTCATGGTCGGCGAGATCCGCGACGCCGAGACGGCGAAGATCTCGATCGAGGCCGCGCTGACGGGCCACTTCGTGCTCTCGACACTGCACACGAACGACGCGCCGTCCACGATCACGCGCCTCGGCGAGATGGGCGTGGAGCCGTTCCTCACCGGTGCGGCGGTCTCGGCCGTGCTCGCGCAGCGCCTCGCGCGCAAGCTCTGCACGCACTGCTGCGAGGCGTATCAGCCGACCGAGGCCGAGCTCGCCGAACTCCGCGTTGCGCCCGAGCGGCTCGGCGCCCTCGACGGGACGGTCTTCTACCGCAAGAAGGGCTGCCCGCGCTGTAACCACACGGGGTACCGGGGCCGTGTCGGCGTCTTCCAGTTCCTGCGCATGACCGAGGAGATCGCGGCACTCGCCGTGCAGCACGCGAGCCGCGACGAGATCGGCCGCGCCGCAGCCGCCAGCGGCATGCGGTCGCTCTGGGACGACGGGGTCGAGAAGGTCGCATCCGGCCTCACGTCGATCGAAGAGCTCGCGCGCGTGCTGTCCTAGCGCGACGGAAACTCGCTAGCGCGGATCCGGTCGCGCGAAGATCGCTGAGCGGCCGCCGCGGCCACCCGGCGTCGCTGCGACTGATCGTTGGCCGATTCAGGAGGCTGCGACTTCGCAGCCGAGCGCGATGAACGCTTCGACCGCGTGCGTGACGAAGCGCGTTGCCTCGACCGGGCTCGGGAAGGAGTACGGGCCGGCGTGCACGGGGCTCGCGGTCGTCTCGCTCGGCCAGACTTCGGCCTCGACGACACAGTGATCGCCCTCGTCGACCGCGCGGAGACGTGCGATCGACCTGCCGTCGATGCGCGCATGCCGGACGTAGAGCTCGCGGCCGTGGGTCGTCTGGAGCGCCGCTTCGCTCATCGGCCGCTCGCAAGCCCAGCCTGAGCGACGGCCTGCGCGATCGTTCCCGCGTCGGTGACCGAGAACGTCGCCGCGACCGCTCCGGGGCGCTTGACGATCACGACCGCCGGCTCCGGCAGCACACCAGTCTTCGCGACGAGCCCGGCGATCGCGCGTTCGTTGAGCGCGCTGATCGCGACGAAACCCGCCCGCGAGGCCCTCGCCGCCGAGCGTGCCTCGCTCCGCACGACCCGGTCGACGGCGCGCGCCGGGCATCGAGACGCTCACCACGACGACGCGGCTGTAGCGAAGGGCGTGATCGATCCGCGCGGGGAAGCCGCTGGCGACGCGGCGCCGGCTTCACCGGCTTCGGCCGCCGGGTGCGGCTTCGTGCTCGTCGCAGTGGACGGCGCCGGCTTCGACGTCACGGCCGGGGCGGGGGCCGCCGGGGCCGAATCGCTTCCGAGAGCGCCGCGGCCGAGCAGGAAGACGACCGCTGCGAGCCCGGTGAGAACGAGCGCGCCGACGAGAGCAGCGACGCGTGTGGGCGGGTTGAGTGTCAGGCTCACGGTCTCGGTATCGGCACGCGCTTGCGGATGGCTTGACGCTGCGGAGAAAAGAGAAGAGGCGCGGTCTCCCGCGCCTCTTCGTGCTTCGAGCTCGAGGTGAGACTGACGTAGCAGCTCGCGATGGCCGTGTAGTCGGCCGAGCCAGCGCCCGGGCCGACGACCTGCCACGCCTTGCCGCTCGGGGCGTCGCACATCGTGTAGGCCGTGGTCGAGGCTGCCGTCACCTTGAGGGTGTCCGACACGCCCGAGTCGATCGAGCTTGAGCGTCGCCGGAGTCATCCCGACGTACGTCGCGTTGTCCGAGTAGTAGGCCTCTGCCGCCGGCAGCGCCGCACGGAGGTTGGCCTTCGCTGCGTTGTTCGCCGCACGATCGCGGAACCCGAGGTACGAGGGGACGGCGATCGCGAGCAGGATGCCGATGATGATGATCACGACGAGGAGCTCGATCAGGGTGAAGCCCTGCTCGGAGTTCCCGTCGAGGCGGGAGCGAATCCGCTTGAACATTTGCCGCAACTCCTTCCGCAGTCCGCAGTCGATGGGGGGTGGAGCGGATGCGGACGAAAGATCGGCGGCGCGGTGGGGGAGGCCTACCCCAATTTGGGTGATTTGCGGGTGAGGCAACACGACCTGCGCTGGGCGCCGTGCGCTCGCTCAAGCCGCCCCTGAGCCCTGCCGATACGCGAGATGTCCATGGATGCGGCACCCACCTCCATCGACGACCTGCTCGCCCGCGCGACTGCGGCCGGCGCGTCGGATCTCCACCTCGTTCCGGGCGCCCCTCCGACGATGCGCGTCCACGGCGATCTCGCTCCCTTCACCGACGCGGAGAAGGTCATGCCGGACGACACGCGGGCGCTCCTCTACAGGATCCTCTCCACCGAGCAGCAGAAGCAGCTCGAGGTGAATCGGCAGCTCGACTTCTCGTACGGCGTTCCCGGCCTCGCGCGCTTTCGCGTGAACGTCCACTTCCAGCGCGACTCGCTCGCGGCCGCGTTCCGGCACATCCCGGAGGAACTGCGGACGCTCGAGGAGCTCGGGCTGCCGCCTTCACTGCGCGAGCTCGCGATGCGGCCGCGCGGCCTCGTCCTCGTCACCGGCCCGACCGGCTCGGGCAAGTCGACGACGCTCGCCTCGATGGTCGACGAGGTCAACCGGCAGAAGCCGCACCACATCCTCACGATCGAGGATCCGATCGAGTTCGTGCACCGGCACAAGCGCTGCGTCGTCACGCAGCGCGAGATCGGCACCGACGCACCGACGTTCGGCGAGGCTCTGCGCGCCGCGCTGCGCCAGGACCCCGACGTGATCCTCCTCGGCGAGATGCGCGACCTCGAGACGATCGCGACCGCGCTGACCGCCGCCGAGACGGGCCACCTCGTTCTCGCGACCCTCCACACGCAGAGCGCCCCCAGCACTGTTGGAGTACAGAGCGCCCCGAGCACGATCGACCGCGTCATCGACGTCTTCCCGCCGGCACAGCAGGAGCAGGTGCGCATGCAGCTCGCGAACACGCTCCAGGGCGTGATCACGCAGACCCTTCTGCCCACCGCGGACGGGCTCGGCCGCGTCGCGTGCCTCGAGATCCTCTTCCCGGACGACGCCGTCCGGAACCTGATCCGCCAGGGCAAGGTCGAGCAGATCTACTCCGTGATGCAGACCTCGACCCAGCGCGGCATGCAGACGATGGAGCACGGGCTCGCCGAGCTGATCCGCAAGCGCGTCGTGACGCCCGAGGCGGCGCTCTCCGTCTCGAGCCGGAAGGAGCAGCTCGTCGGCATGCT
Source organism: uncultured Gaiellaceae bacterium (assembly GCA_963754175.1). Classification (GTDB taxonomy): domain Bacteria; phylum Actinomycetota; class Thermoleophilia; order Gaiellales; family Gaiellaceae; genus GMQP-bins7. The sequence continues at coordinate 62,896 of CAVWES010000040.1, forward strand.
CGAACGGAGCGGCGTCACCTTCTCGCCCTCCACGGGCGAGCTCGACGCTTCCGCGGCCGGCCTGCGCCTCGCCGGGAGCGGCTGATGGACGAGCTGCGGCCCGAGCACTTCGAGGAGGACCCGGTCGGAGACGACGTTCCGGCCGCGCCGATCGACGCCGACGTCATCGACCGGCTCGCCGCCTACAGCCACGGGCCGGAGGCCGAGCCCGAGTCGGTGCGCCACACCGGATTCGACCAGCAGGACGTCGTCGAGAACGCGCAGCCAGCTGAGGTGTTCGCCGTCGAGGACGAGGGGTCGGAGCCCACGGTTCCGGCCCCGTCGTCGCTGGTGGTCGAGGAGGCGGCGCCCGAACAGCGCCGCTTCGGCCGGCGGCGAAGTCGCGACGAGAAGCCGCGCCCGGCCGACGAGCGGAAGGACAAGCGCGCGAAGAAGCTCGTCGGGCTCAAGATCGGCGCATCGCAGCTCGCTGCTGCGCAGATCGCGAACAACGGCGCTCCGGAGCTCCTCGAGGTCTTCCGCGAGCCGCTCGAGCCCGGCATCGTGGTATCGGGCGAGATCCGCGACCCGGAGACGCTCGGCGACGCGCTCAAGCGGTTCTTCGAGCTGCACAAGCTGCCGAAGAAGGGCGTCCGGCTCGGCGTGTCCAACAACCGCATCGGCGTCCGGATCTTCGAGATCGAAGGCGTCGCGGATCCGCAGCAGCTCGAGAACGCCATTCGCTTCCGGGCGGAGGAGGTCCTCCCGATCCCGCTGGACGAGGCGGTCCTCGACTACGTCGTGCTCGACGAGCAGGTGCGAGCCGACGGGTCCGAGTGGAAGCGCATCCTCCTCGTCGTCGCCTACCGTGAGGTCGTCGACCGGTACCTGCAGGCGTGTCGCAAGGCGGGCCTCCAGGTCGTCGGGCATCGACCTCGAGGCGTTCGCGCTGCTGCGCTCGCTCGAGGCGCCGGCCGAGCGCGAGAACGGTGCCGGGGCGCTCGTCGGAGTCGCGATCGGCCACGACCGCACGACGATCGCCGTCTCGACCGGGCGTCACTGCGAGTTCGCACGCGTCGCTCGACTGGGGCGGCTGGTCGCTGAACGTCGCGATCGCCCGCGAGCTCGACCGCGCGCCGAGCGAGGTCGAGTCGATCAAGCGCCAGCTCTCGTTCGCACACGCGACCGACGTCGACGGGCTCACCGCCGGAGCAGGTCCGCCAAGGCCCGCGACGGCGCCCAGCGCGCGCTCGCGGCGTTCGCTCGCGAGCTCGTCGCCTCGCTGCAGTTCTACCAGGCTCAGCCCGGTGCGCTCGGGATCGGCGAGATCGTGCTGACGGGCGGCACCGCGCACATGGACGGCTTGCCGGACGCGGTTCGGCGAGCTCGTCGGAGTGCCCGTCCGCCTCGGCGATCCGTTCAGGCGCGTCAAGGTCGGGCCGAACGTCGCCCGACGACCTCAGCACGGCTCCGTGGCGATCGCGATCGGGCTCGGGATCGAGGACTGATGCGCGCCGTCAACCTCCTGCCACGCGACGTCGAGCGGACGCGGTCCGAGGCCGGGCGTGCACCGCTCCTCGCCGCCGGCGGCGGATTCGCAGCCGTCACCGCTGCGGCTGTCGTCATGTTCATGTCGGCATCGAGCACCGCCTCCGATCAACGCTCGCAGCTCGATTCCCTGGAAGCGTCGATCGCGCAGGTCCCGGCGGCCAACCAGCCGGCCGTCGCCTCGGGCACGATCGCGCAGGAGCGCACCGACCGGGTCGCGGCGCTCTCCGCGGCGTTGACGGCGCGCGTCCCACTCGATCGGCTCCTGCGCGAGATCTCGTTCGTGCTCCCGGAGGACGCGTGGCTCACCGGCCTCACCGCTGCAGCTCCGACGGACGCCGGCGCGACCTCCCCCCGGGGGCGCCGGCCGCCGCGTCGACGGCCGCGCAGGGCGTGACGATCCAGGGCGCGACGTATTCGCATCGCTCCGTCGCACGCGTGCTCGCGCGCCTGTCGGCGATCCCGTCGCTCGACCAGGTCCGTCTCACGGCGAGCGCACGGGTCGAGCCCAGCACCGACCAGGCCGCGGGCTCGAAGACGACGTCGGCCAAGAAGAAGACGAAGAAGCAGAAGACCGTCGTCACGTTCACGATCGGCGCGAACCTTCGCTCGGGGAGCGGACCGTGAAGGCCAGGGTCGCCGCTCTCCCGACGCGCGCGCTGATCGCGATCGCACTCGGCGCGGTGCTGCTGTACATCGGTCGCGTCTGGTTCCTCCTGGTCGCCGCCGAAGCGGTCAGAGGCGGCGACGCTCTCCGAGGACGTCATCGCGGCCGAGCTCCGGCTCGCCGATGCACAGCTCCAGCAGAGACGGCCGCATGCGACGGGGGTCCGCGGGTCTCGGACGTGCTCCGGCTGGCGAAGGCCATGCCGTCGAGCGCCGACCAGGCCGGGCTCGTGCTCGAGCTCGACCGGCTCGCGCGTGCGAGCGGCGTCACGCTCGGGTCGATCACTCCAAGCGAGGCGGTCGTCGGCGCCGGTGGGCGCGACGACGATCCCGGTCGTCGTCACCATCGACGGGCTCGTACCGGCAGATCACTCGCTTTCTCCAGCGAACCCGCGGCCTCGTCAGGGTGCGGGGAGGCGAGGTCCGGGCGACCGGCCGACTCTTCACCGTGCAGGCCGTCGAGCTCGCCGAGTCGAACAGGAAGGGCTTCCCGTTCCTCGACGCCACCATCACCCTCGAGCGCGTACGTCTACGACGGGCCGATCGTGCCGGAGACTCCGCCTCCGGGAGCGCAGGACACCGAGGAGCACCTCGACCGGCGCGACCGCTGCCCGGAGCACGCCATGACGCCCCGACGCGCGCGCAGCACGCGAGCGGAAGCAGAAGATCTTCGTCGTCGTCGGGCGGGCTCTTCCTCGTCGCGCTGCTCGCGATCCAGCTGCCGAAGCTCCTCGGCGGCTCGTCGCCCGCCGCGGCCGCTACGACGACGGACACGACGACGCCCGAGCAGGCGGCGCCGGCTCCGGCCGGCACGACGACGCCCGTCTCCGTCGTGCGGTCGCGGCTCCGACGTCGGCGGCGACCACCGAGAAGCTCACGTCGTTCACCGTCTTCGCTCCGAAGGATCCGTTCGTGCAGCAGGTCGTCACGCAGAACGGCGCTCACGCGAGCCGCGGAGGCGCGGCTCCGACGACCGCGAAGGGCGGAGGCGAGAAGACCCAGACGCCGTCGGCGACGTTCACGACCGGAGCAGCAGGCCGCGGCCGCGGTCACGATCGTCACCGTCAACGGCGCGCGTCAGGTCGTCGAGCCGGGCATGAAGTTCCCGGCCGGCGATCCGCTCTTCGTCCTCGTTGCGGAGAAGCCCGGCTCGAAGTCGGTCGTCGTCGGCATCGCCGGCGGCGCGTACGCGGGCGGCGCACAAGACGACGACGCTGAGGGTCGGCAAGCCGCTCACGCTCGTGAACACGACGACGGGCGCTCGCTACAAGATCTCGCTCGTCTCCGTCGGCAGCGGCGAGGCCGACCAGCCCGCGCCGAAGCCATGACCCCGCGCACACGCGAGGAAGGCGGGTTCGCGCTCGTCGAGATGCTCATCGCGATCGTCGTCATCAACGTCGGCCTGCTCGCGATTCTCCTCTCGCTCACGTCTGGCGTGACGACGCTGCGTCGTGCGGCGACCACGTCGACGGCGTCGGCGGTTGCCGACAAGCAGCTCGAGCGCTACCGGGCACTCGCCTTCAGCTCGATCTATCTCGATACGACCGCGCTCGCCGCCGTCGACTCGACGTACACCTCGGACAGCGCCTACAACGCGTCGCAGGTGAGCCAGACGTGCAGTCCGCTCGTCGCGGCGTGCACGCCCTCGCAGACGGTGACCGGTCCAGACGGCCGCTCGTACCGCGTCGACACGTACATCGTGTGGACGACGCCCGCGGGAGGCACGGCCGTGAAGCAGGTGACGGTCGTCGTCCGAAAGGCCGGCACGACCGCGACGCTCGCCCGCGTCGTGTCGACTGCAGGCGTCGACTTCTAGCGCGTCTCAAGCGCGCGGAAGCGCTGCCGATAGCCGAGTACGTATGGCTGCGTTCGCGTACAGCGCGATCAACGCGCTCGGGGCCGAGTCGGCCGGTCAGCTCACTGCTACCGACGTGAACGCCGCGCGCGAGCTGCTCCGCCAGAAGGGCCTGCGCCCGGTCTCGCTGTCCGAGGTCGGCGCCGCGGGCGGGGCGGAGAAGCGCAAGAAGCGCGTCAAGCCGCGCTCGCTCCAGGTCTTCTCGCGGCAGTTCGCGACGATGATCGACGCGGGGCTGAGCGTCGTGAGCGCGCTCGTCATCCTGGAGCAGCAGACCGACGACAAGGCGCTCGCGCTCGTCATCAGGGAGGTCGCGCTCAGACGTCGAGGGCGGCATGCTCCTCTCGCAGGCGATGGCGCGCCATCCGAACGCCTTCGACCGCCTCTACATCGCGATGATCGAGGCCGGCGAGGCAGCGGGCATCCTCGACACGGTCCTCGACCGGGTCGCGATCCAGATCGAGAAGGAGATGAAGATCCGCCGCCGCGTGAAGGGGGCGATGATCTACCCGCTCGTCGTCCTCACCTTCGCGATCCTGACCCTGATCGGGATGCTGCTGTTCCTCGTCCCGGTCTTCCAGAAGATCTTCTCGGATCTCGGCGGCGACCTGCCGACGCTGACGAAGGGCGTCGTCGCGCCTCCGAACGTCGTCCGCGGCTACTGGTTCATCCTCTTCCCGGCGATGGGCCTGTCCGTCTGGGGCTTCCGGCGCTGGAAGAAGACGCCCTCGGGCCGGCAGGTATGGGACCGCTTCAAGCTCCGCGCCCCCGCCGGCATCGGCAAGGTCGTGCTCAAGGTGACGATGGCGCGCTTCTCGCGCACCCTCGCCACGCTCGTCGCGGCCGGCGTCGACATCATCAAGGCGCTCGAGATCTCGGGGACGACTGCGGGCAACTGGGTCGTCGAGTCCGCGCTCGCCGACGTCCGCGCGAAGGTGCACCAGGGCGTGCCCATCGCCCAGCCGCTCATCGAGAACCCCGTGTTCCCGCCGCTCGTCTCGCAGATGGTCAAGGTCGGAGAGGAGACGGGCGAGCTCGAGAAGATGCTCGACAAGATCGCCGACTTCTACGAGGACGAGGTCGACACCTCGATCGCCTCGCTCACCTCGATCATCGAGCCGCTCATGATGATCGGCGTCGGCGCGATCATCGGGATCATCGTGATCGCGATGTACCTGCCGATGTTCAAGCTCCTGCAGCTCGTCCAGTAGCTCGGTATTCGGCCAGGGCTTCCGGGCTCTCGCAGGACTGCTGCGCGGCTCGCATCAGCCGATCCGGTACTGCTCGAGCGCGTCGAAGTCGGGGACGACGCCGAGGCCCGGCCCTTCGGGTGGGCCGATCGTCCCGTCGGGGGCGATCTCGAGCGTGACAGGGAGCAGCCAGTCGCGCCGCTCGGCCGACCACGCCGGCGGGTCGAACGGCACCTCGAGGTACGGGCAGGTCGAGAAGGCGAGCGCGGCATGCAGGTTCGCGAGCAGGCCGTACCCGTTCGACCACGTGTGCGGGCTCCACGCGCGGCCGAACGCTGCCGCGTGCTCCACGATGCGCCGCGCCCCGGTCATGCCGCCGGAGAGGACGACGTCGGGCTGGACGACGTCCACTCCGCCGCGCTCGACGAGAGCGCATGCCTCGCCGAGCGAGCGAACCATCTCGCCCGCTGCGATCCGAATGTCCTTTCCGGCGAGGGCCGCGTAGCCGTCGAGGTCCCAGGTCGGAAGCGGCTCCTCGAGCCAGTAGACGTCGAGGGGCTCCAGCTCGTCCGCGAAGCTCGTGGCCGTCGACACGTCCCAACGCGGCGTCAGGTCGCCGGGCATGCGCCAGCCCTGGTTCGCGTCGACCATGACGTCGAGGTCGGGTAGCGACTCCCGCACCGCCTGGATCACCGGGAGGTCGACGCGCCAGTCGCTCGAATGCAGGCGCAGCTTGACTGCGCGCACGCCTGCATCGCGGAGCGCGGCACAGCGGCGGACGCGCTCGTCTGCGTCGACGAGCTCGCCGCTCGACGCGTACGCGAGGATGCGACGGCGGTCCCCGCCGAGCAGCCTCCACACCGGCTCGTCCCGAGCGCGCCCGAGGAGATCCCACGCTGCGACCTCGACGATCCAGTTGCGCCCGTGGTGGAAGTCGACCGTCTCGACGACGCCGTGCACGGCGTCGGTGTCCGACACGTCGCGGCCGACGAGCAGCCGGTCGAGGAGCGCACGATCGGGCACGTCGTCGCCGCTCGCGTAGCCCTCGACTCCGTCGTCGGACCGAACGATCACGACGGTCGCCTCCTGGAACGTGCGCGGCTCGGGATCCCACGCTGCGACGAACGGCGGGTCGAGCGGGTAGCGGTAGCGACGCGTCTCGATCGCCGCGATGCGCATCTACTCGCCGGAGTAGAAGGGGTTGCGCAGTGCGTTGCGCCGCTCGACGAGCGAGACGGCCGCGGCCGGATCGCGCCCTTCGACGCACACGCCGAGCGCCTTCCGCGTCGCGGCGCGATTCGCCTCGCGCACGGCCGTCTCGTCGTCGGCCGCGGGGTCGACCCACACCGCGACGAGGACGAGCACGTCGTCGGTCGCCTCGAGGAGACCGTCCGCGACTGCGTCGAGCACGCCCTGGCCGATCCCCAGCTGGGCGGCTCCCCACGTCATCGTCTGGTGGCTCTCCTCGAGCGCGGTGGCCTTGTTCATCATCAGCGTCGGGGGCCAGACCGGCTCGTACTCGGCCTGTGTCGGCCCGACGCACACGAGCACCGGGGTGTGGCCGGGAGCGGGGTGCGCGAGCATGGAGATCGCGGCGGCCGCAGTCGGGCTCCCGCGGTGTGCGAGTACGACGTTCACGTGCGAGCCGTTCGGCGCCTCGCCGCTCCAGCCCTCGCCGATCCGGCCGTCGAGATCGCGGCTCACAGCTCGAGCACCACGCGCAGCGCCTCGCCCGACTGCATGAGCTCGAACCCACGCTCTGCCTCCTCGAGCGGGAGTCGATGCGACACGAGTCGATCGAGCGGAAGTCGCCCGCTGCGATACAGCGCGAGCGTGTGCGGGAAGTCGCGCTCGGGCTTCGATGACCCGTAGATCGACCCGAGCACGCGCCGCTCCATCCGCGGGATCGTCGCTGCCGGGAGGGACAGCACGGCGTCCGCGCGCGGAATGCCGATGAGCACTGCCGCTCCGCGCGAGCGCGTCGAGAGGAACGCGGCCTCCATCGCCTCCGGCCGGCCGGTCGCCTCGATCGCGTAGTCGACACCTCCGCCGGAGGCCTCGCGCACCGCGTCGGCGGTCTCCGCCGGCGCTTCCCTGCCAGAGAACGGCGTCGGTCGCGCCGAGCTCGCGCGCGACGTCGAGCTTGCCCGCAGCTGCATCGACCGCGATCACCGGATTCGCACCCGCGGCCACCGCGGCCAACAGGGCGGAGAGGCCGACGCCGCCGCAGCCGACGATGGCGACGCGGTCACCCGGCCGCACGCCCGCGGTTCGCCAGACGGCTCCGACGCCAGTCGTCACCGCGCAGCCGACGAGCGCGGCGACGTCGAACGGCACGTCGTCGGGGATGGGGATGCACGAGCGCTCGGGCACGACGCACGCCTCCGCGAACGTCGAGAGGAAGGAGTAGTGGTAGACGGGCTCGCCGCTCGCGCGACAGCCGTGGCGTTCCGTCCATCAGCCCGCCCGTCCCCATCGCCGGCCAGACCGTCGAGCAGAGCTGCGGCAGGTCGCGCCGGCACTCGTCGCACTCGCCGCACCACGGCGCCCAGGAGAGTGCGACGTGGTCGCCGACCCGAACCCGCGAGACCCGCTCTCCCACGGCCTCGACGACGCCTGCGCCCTCGTGTCCGAGCACGGCAGGGCACCGCGTCTCGGCCGTTCCGTCGACGGCGTTCCAGTCGGAGTGGCAGACGCCGCTCGCGCGCAGGCGCACGAGCACCTCCTCGGGGCCCGGAGCTGCGAGCTCGAGCTCCGACACGACGAGCGGACCGCCCGTCTCCTCCAGCACGACTCCCCGAATCCTCACGCCGTGGCCGTCTCCTTCGCCTGCAGCCGGCGCAGCTCCTCGATCGGGATGTGGCAGCGCATGAGATGGCCACCTTCGACCTCGACGAGCGGCGGCTCCTGCTCGACGCAGATCGGGCCGAGGAACCGCGGGCAGCGCGTGTGGAAGACGCACCCCGATGGCGGAGAGGCCGCGCTCGGGATGTCGCCTTCGAGGCGGATCCGCTCACGGCCGCCGCCGTCGATCGTCGGCACCGCGGAGAGGAGTGCCTCGGTGTACGGGTGGTGCGGGCCGTCGAACACGACGTCCGCAGGCCCGAGCTCCTGGACGCGCCCGAGGTAGAGGACGGCGATGCGATCCGAGATGTAGCGGACGACGCCGAGGTCGTGGGAGATGAAGAGGTACGCGACACGCTTCTCCGCCTGCAGCTCGACGAGGAGGTTGAGGATCGCCGCCTGCACCGAGACGTCGAGCGCGGACGTCGGCTCGTCGCACACGACGAGCTTCGGATCGCCGGCGAAGGCGCGTGCGATCGCAACGCGCTGCTTCAGCCCACCCGAGAGCTGCACGGGCTTCTGCGTCAGGGTCCGTTCGGTCAGGCGCACGCGCTCGGCGAGGTCGAGCATCCGCGCGTCGGCCGCCGAGCCGCTCAGTCCCGCGAGCTTCTTGAGCGAGCGCAGCAGGATGCGTCGCACCGAGTGGCGCCGGTTGAGTGCCGAGTCGGGGTTCTGGAAGACGATCTGGAGCGCGCGGAGCTCGTCCCGCGAGCGCTTCTGGTAGCGGGTCGGAAGCTCCTCGGCCTTCGAGCAGCGCCGTTCCGGCCGTCGGCGGGACGATGCCGAGCAGCGTGCGCGCGAGCGTCGTCTTCCCGCTCCCGGACTCGCCGACGAGGCCCAGCGTCTCGCCCGGCCAGACCGCCGCGCTGACCTCGGTGAGCGCATGGACGTCTTGTCCTCGCTGCCGGAAGACCTTCGTGAGCTCCTGGATCTCGACGACGGGCGGTCCCGCCTCGGTCGACCGGAGGCAGCTCGAGATACGCAGCCTCCTCGCGTGGGAGCTGCGGGCGCGCGCTCGTGGTACCAGCAGCGGCTGTCGTGGCCGCTCTCGACGGCGATCAGCGGAGGCTCCTCCTGGCGGCAGCGCTCGTCGGCGAGCGCGCAGCGGTCGGCGAACACGCATCCCGTGATCTCCGCGCCGAGGCTCGGGAGGTGCCCGGCGATCGTGTCGAGCCTGCCGCGATCCTTCCGCACGCCCCCGCGCGGGATGCAGCGGAGGAGGCCGACCGTGTACGGGTGACGCGGATCCTGGAGGACGGTCTCCACCGGTCCCTCCTCGACGAGGCGACCGGCGTAGAGGACGCCGACCCGGGTGCACATCTTCGAGATGACGCCGAGGTTGTGGCTGATGAAGAGCACCGACGTGTGCAGCTCGGCCTGGAGCTGCGACACGAGGTCGAGGACCTCGGCCTCCACCGTCGCGTCGAGCCCTGTCGTCGGCTCGTCGAGGATCAGCAGCGCGGGATCTTTCGCGAGCGCCATCGCGATCACGACACGTTGCTGCATCCCGCCGGAGAGCTGGTGCGGGTAGCGGCGCCATCACCGAGCCCGGGTCGGCGATCTGGACGCGCACGAGCGCGTCGCGTGCCCGCTCCTGGGCCTCCTTCGCCGGTACGCCGAGCACCGTGAACGCCTCGGCGACCTGCGCCCCGACGCGCATCGACGGGTTCAGCGCCGCGCCGGGGTTCTGGTAGACCATCGACACCGAGCGTGCGCGGAACTCGCGCAGCCCCGGGCCCCGGAGCGCGAGCACATCCCGTCCCGCGACGGAGATCGAGCCGCCCGACACGCGCCCGTTGCGCGCCAGGTAGCGGACGATGGCGAGCGCCGCCGTCGACTTCCCGCAGCCGGACTCCCCGACGAGCCCGTACGACTCGCCTCGGCCGATCTGAAACGAGACTCCCCGCAGCACGGGCCGGTCGATGCCGCGCACGCGGTAGACGACGTCGACATCGCGCAGCTCGAGCGCCGGCTCGCTCATCGCTCGAGTACCTGCTGAACCGAGTCGGACACGAGGTTGACCGCGACGACGAGCGACGCGATCGCGAGCGCCGGGAAGAGCACCGTCCACCACTCGAACGCGAGGTCCTGGTAGTTGTCGGCGATCTGCACGGCCCAGTCGGGCGACGGTGGCTGCAGCCCGAACCCGATGAAGCTGAGCGTCGCGACCGCGAAGATCGCGTACCCGAGCCGGATCGTCGCCTCGACGAGGATCGGTGGCATGACGTTCGGCAGGACCTCTGAGAACATCACGTACGGCGAGCGCTCCCCTCGCAGCCGTGCCGCCTCGACGTAGTCGAGATCCGCCTCGCCGAGCACGGCCGCGCGCACGGTGCGCGCGACGATGGGGGAGAAGACGGCTGCGATGACGATGATCACCGTCCACGTCGAGCGGCTCCCGAGCGCGGCGACGACGGTGACGGCGAGGAGGATGAGCGGGATCGCGAGGAGTGCGTCGATGACCCGGCTGATCGTGTCGTCCGCGATCCCCTTGAAGTAGCCGGTGATCAGCCCGAGGGTCGTTCCGACGAGCGTCGCGAGCAGCGTCGCGAGCGGCGCGATGAGAAGGATGTCCCGCGAGCCGGCGAGGACCCTGGAGAAGACGTCCCGCCCGAGGCTGTCCGTACCGAAGAAGTGCTGCGTCGGACGGAGCCGCTCCGATCTCGGGTGTCTGGTCGAACCGCGGGTCGTAGGGCGTGATGTGGTCGCCGAGGACGGCACACACGACCCAGAAGAGGATGACCGTCGCGCCGACGATGAAGCTCGGGCTCCTGACGAGCAGGCGTAGCCGCTCGCGCCGCGCGACGCTCGCCTCCGAGCGGCTCGCCGGTTCGGCGACCGAGCTCACTCGGACGCCTCGAAACGGATGCGCGGGTTCAGAAGCGCGGACAGGATATCGGCGACGAGCGTCACGACGACGTAACGTGAACCCGATGATCAGCACCCCCGCCGAGAGCACGGTGTAGTCCTTCAGCTGTGCGGCTTCGAGTGTGGTCAGCCCGATCCCGCGGTAGTTGAAGAGGAGCTCGATCGCGACGAGCCCGCCGAGGAGGTATCCGACCTGTGTCGCGACGACGGCGATCGTCGGGAGGATGCGCGTTACGGAGCACATGGCGCCGGATGACCGTCTTGCGCGGCAGGCCCTTGAGGAACTGCGGTCCGCGTGTAGTCGGCATCGAGGGCCTCGACGACGCCGGCGCGGGTAATGCGAGCGACGTAGCCGAACAGTACGAGCGTGAGCGCGATCGCCGGAAGGGTCAGGTGTTTCACCTGCGTAAGCGGCCCCGAGCCAGGCTCCCACTGGGCGGTGACCGGCAGCCACCCCGCCCAGATCGAGAAGACGAGAATGAGCACGAGTCCCGTGACGAACTCCGGTACGACCGCGAGCGAGAGCCCGACGACCGTGATGCCGCGATCGGTCGCCTTGCCCACTCGAAGGCCGGAGAGGACGCCGCCGAGGATCCCGAACGGTACGACGAGCACGAAAGCGAAGAGCGCGAGCTTCAGCGAGTTCAGGAGCGCCGGCTGGATGACGTCCCATACCGGCTGCTCGGGAGGTACGAGCGAGTTGCCGAAGTCGCCGCGCGCGACACCGCTCGCCCAGTCGAGGTACTGCACCACGGCGGAGCGATCGGTCCCGTGCTCGTGGTTGTACTCGGCGACTGCCTCGGCCGACGCGTCGCGTCCGAGCACGGACCGACCGAGGTCCCCCGGCAGGAGCTGAGCCGCGCCGAAGATGATCATGCTCAACAGCACGAGCGTGATCACGGCGAGGCCGAGGCGCTTTCGCGATGTAACGGCCCATCGTGCTCGCGTGTTCGCGGGCGGCCGGAGTCAGGCTCCGGCCGCCCGGTCCTTCCTCTAGGCGAGCGAGGTCTTGGCGACACGGATGTGCGAGATCGGATCGGCCGCGTACCCTCGCACCTTCGACGACGATGCTCCCGTGAACGCCAGGAAGTACGCCGTGATCACCGGCGTGTCGCGGAGGAGGAGGCCCGCCATCTTCTTCGTTGCCTTGCGCTGCGACGCGAGATCGGCCGACGCGAGGTACGCCCGAGCCTGCGAGTCGAACTGCGTTGTTCGCGTACTTCGACGCGTTCCAGACGCCGTTGGACATGTAGGCCGCGGTGAGGTAGAGGTTCGGGACACCGCGAAGCGCCGTACTCCGTGATCGTCGCGGGCGCGTTGAGCCACGGCGTCGTCGCGTTGTAGTCGCCGCCGCCGACGGCCGAGTAGTAGTCGTCGTACGTCATGACGTCGAGGTCGATGTTGATCCCCGCCTGCCGGCCGGACGCCTGGACCGCGGCCGCGAAATCCGGGACGTCGAACTGGTTGTGGGTCGTGATCGTGAACTTCAGGTTCGGACTGGCCGGCAGCCTGGAGGAGCGCCTTGGCGAGCGCGAGGTTCTGCTTGCGCTGCTTGATCGACGGGTCGGTCGACGGGAAGCCGGGGAAGAACGGCGAGTCGTTGCCGACCGTGCCGGCGCCGAGGAGCACCCGGTTGATGATGTCCGGTCGGTTGAGCGTGAGCGCGACCGCTCTGCGTACGCGGGCGTCCCGGAAGGGGTCGCGATCGACCCGCATACCGAACATGTTGTGCGACGACGACCGGCACGGTGTAGACCCGGTACTTGCTGTTGTTCTTGAACGCGCGCGCCTGCTGCGGCGACATCTGCACGACGAGGTCGAGCTGGCCCCCGCGCAGCGCGAGCACCATCGGCGCCGGGTCGGTGTAGAACGTGATCACGACCGCGTCGAGCGGTGCCTTACCGCCCCAGTAGTTGTTGAAGCGCACGAGCTCCGCGCGCTGCTTGTTCTGGCTCTTCAGGCGGAACGCGCCGGTCCCGATCATGCCGCTCGACACCCAGGTTCCCGGCTTCGCGGCGATCGCGGCCGGCTGGATGATCGCCTGGTACGTCGTCTGGCTGAGCGAGATACGGGAAAGCGTTGTTCGGCGGCTTCAGCCGGAACTGCACGGTGTAGGGCCCGGTCTTGACGACGCCCTCGGGTCCGATCATCGACGCCGGGAGCGCGCCGAGGGCCTGCGAATCCTTCACCGATCAGGTACTGCCTGAAGCTGGCGACGACGTCGTCCGCGTTCAGCGTCTTGCCGTTGTGGAACTTGACGCCGCGCCGGATCTGGAACGTCCAGACGGTGAGTGCCTTGTTCGGCTTCCAGCTCGTCGCGAGCCACGGCCTCACCTGGAGCTTGTTGTTCGTGTACGTGAGGTACTCACCGGGAATGCCTGCAAGGCCGAGCGACCCCGCTTCTCTGAGCCCGTACGGCTCGAGGCTCGAGTTGTAGGCGACGGAGCCGACGCGGAGGGTTCCGCCGACCTTCGCGGGGGCGAGTGTCCCGCCGAATGCGGGCTCTTCGCCGATGTACCTGAGGAGCAGCCCGATCGTTCCCGCGCCGAGGCCGAAGACGGCCGCGCGCCTGAGGAACTCCGGACGATCCAGCTCGCCTGCGACGAGCTCGTCGATGAGGTTGTTCTCGATCGGGCTCGCGTCGTTCCTGCGGAACTCCTCGACAAGCCTCCTGGTCTCGCGGTCCATCCCCGAGTCTCCCTTCGGTCGCGTGCTCTACGGCGGGCGCCGCTTCGCGTTCTCTCTCGAAATCGTCATCGTCCGGTGCTCGCCCGTTTATGACAGCCGCGCACTGCTCTCGTCAAGGCGTTCCGCGTTGCGTCGTTCAGGCGACGCCGAGCAGCTCGTCCGCGTACGTCATGCCGACGCGACGCATTCCGCGCGGGCCCGGCTCGTAGTGGCCCATGCGCCACAGCGCCGGCGAATAGAGGTGGATCGACGTCGCGGGAGGGGCGTCCTGGACCGGGATGACGAACGCCGTGGATGTCCGCCGCGTCGAAGTCGAAGCGGCCGCCTGCGCCGTGCTCCGTCGTCCGCTCGCGCACCCAGCCGTCCTCCTCGATGCGGAACCAGTCCTCGAACAGCGTTCCCTCGCACACGCAGACCGCGCCGGACGAGCGGTCGTGGTCGTGGTAGCCCGTGCTCTGGCCGTCGACCCAGCAGATGAGCCAGACGTCGAGATTCGGATCGCGATAGAGCTGCTGGTAGAAGCGCGCGTCCGCGTCGTGGCGGACGTACGGCCGCCAGAGATGGTCGGTCGCGACCAGCTCGGAGGCCAGGTCCAGCATCGCGGGGCGGTCGAGATCGGTGTCCGCCGGAACCCGCTCACGCAGCCAGGTCGCGAGGTCGCTCATATGCCACCGTCCGGTGGCCGTATGAGCGTGGAGGGGTGTGGGGAACCGGGAGGTTCCCCACGCTTTCAGGAAGAAGGGGGCACGCGGGGGAAACACGGTTTCCCCCGCGAACGCGAGCCGCAGGCGAGCGTTGCTCACGTCAGGATGCGCGCGGGTGTGTCGGACTGGAGAACGTGCGTCACAGCATCGCCGAAACCGCGGACGGCATCCAGTGTCGCGCCCGAATCGACGACCGGTGTGTCGCTCCCGTACGCGAGCTGCCCGACGCCGAACGTCTGGACGCAGAGCTCGATCGCCCTCCGCCCATGCGTGGAGACCTCGAAGAACGTGTTCGGATCCAGGGCGGAACGGACGTCGACGCCTCGGCGTGCGAGGCGCTCGAGCTGGAACGGCCCGCCGCCGGCGAGCATGGCGAACAGCACGCGGAGCGACGGCCAGCGCTCGCGTCCGAACGCCAGCCACGCGAGGTACGCCTCCTGCATCCGCGCCGGGTAGCCGGTGACCCAGTCCCACCACGCCGGGCGGCCGGGACCTGGCGGCGCGGCCGGCATCCGGGTGCACGAAGACGGCCGTGCCGGCGGCCTGCTGCCGCATCCAGGACGTCGGCGACTCCGTCGAGGTCGGTGAACGCCGACGAGCCGAGGGAGACGCCGACGAAGCCGTCGCGCACGCGGCTCGGTGAGAACGCGAGGAAGCGGCCGGTCAGCCGTGGACACGATCTCCTGCACGCCGCCCACCCAGATCTCCTCGAGCCCGTGCCGATCCTCGTCCGGCAGCGACTCGAGCCCGAGGCTGGTCTGGAGCGACAGCACGGCGACGCCGATCCCGTCACGGTCGAGGGTGCGGATCCGCCTCACGAGCTCGTGGTCTCCGAGGTCGACCGGGAAGCGGCCTTCGAGGGTCGTGAGCTCGCCGCCGTCGAGGAACGGCGGCGCGGTCCGCTCCCGCAGGGCGGCGACGAACGACTCGGGCCAGAGATGCTGGTGGACGTCGTACGTCGTCATGCGGGTGCGGGCAGCGTGCGAACCTCGGTGGCGAGGTCCTCGAGCGGCAACGGCATCTGCTCGTACGACTCGAGCCGGGGGATGCGCTCGCGGACGAAGCCGTGCACGAGGGCGGCTCCGGTCCCGAGGCGCGCGACCGCGCGGAGGTCGACCGCCTGCGCCGCGACCGTCAGCTCGACGGCCGTGACCCGAGCCCCGAGGTCGAGCATCTCGGTCACTCGCCGCGCGCCGAGCGACGACAGGGCCGTGCGGTCCTCGACGCCCGACTCCTGCATCGTCGACGCGAGCTCGAAGGAGACCGGCTGCGCCAGGAGGCGCGCCTCGGCCGCGATGGCCTGCGCCGCCACGCCGAGCTCGGAAAGCCCGTCCTGCCACGAGCCCTCGCTCGCGACGAGTCCTTCGCTCAGCCCGCTGAAGCGCGGGCTCAGGTGCTTCAGCGTTCGCTCGACGGCGGCCGTGAGCACGGGAGCGAGCGCGATGCGGAGAAAGTCGAGTGCCGCCGCGAGCGGCTGCGAGTCGAAGTTCCCGACCGAGACGAGCCGTTGCTCGTCCAGCACGACGAGTGGGTTGCCCTGGTGCGCGTTCAGCTCGATCGCGAGCTGCTCCTGGACGAAGCGGAGGGCATCGCGTGCGGCTCCGTGCACCTGCGGCACGCAGCGGAAGGTGAGCGGGTCCTGGAGGAAGCGTGCGGCGCCGGGTTCCCAGAGCGCGCTGCCGTCGAGCAGATCGTGCATCCGTGTGAGCGTCTCGCCGATCCCCGGGTACGGGCGGGCGGCCGCGACCTCGAAGTGCAGCGCGCCGACGTTCGCGCGGAACGCCTCGAAGTCGAGCGCCGCGGCGACGTCGATCCAGTCGAGCAGCGAACGCGCGTCGGCGACCGCAAGCGCGGACTGCCCGGTCGAGAAGGCGTTGCTGACCAGGAGAGCGATCGCCTCGCCCGCCTCGAGCTGGACGTCCTGCAGCGCGCCGTGGGCGAGGTCGGCGTTCTGCGCGAGATCCGCCTGGCCGACCGTGCCGAGCGAGCGCACGACGAGCGACTCGCCTGCGTTGAGCGCCTCGATCAGCGCGTCGGCGACCTCGGGCCGTCCACCCTGGTGCCCCGATGCGACGGCGTTCGCCAGTCGGAGCAGGGACGCGCGGACGACATCATCGGGTGCGGGCTCGCCGAGCCCGACGAGATGGCCGAAGATCGCCGAGCGGTTGAACGCGCGCGCATCCTTCGTGTCCACCGTTGCGCCGCGACGCATGCCGACGCCGGTCGTGACGCCGTACGTCGGCGTTCCGTCCTGCGCGACGCGCTCGACGACGGCGCGGCGCTCCCGCATGCGGACGAGGGCCTCGTCGGCGAGCGCGACCGTCTCTCTCGCGCGAGCCACCCGGACGACCTCGTCGAGCGTGAGATCTGCGCCGGTGAGCTCGACGGTCATGCGCGGACTCTAGGGACTCGGCGCGCCGACGCTCGAGGTGCCGCGCTCAGTCGCGTTCGGAGCGGCACGCCTCGCACGCGCCGCGCAGGACGACGTCGTGCGCGGCGACGACGTAGCCGCGCCCGTCCGCGACGCGCTCGATCGCCGACTCGAGCGACGGGTCCTCGAACGGCTCGACCTTGCCGCAGTCGTCACACACGAGGTGGTGATGATGGTCGCCGCCGACGTGAGCGGGCTCGAACCGCGCGACGCCGTCGCCGAGGTCGACCCGCTGGACGAGCCCGAGCTCGTCCAGGCCGTCGAGCGCCCGGTAGACGCTCGCGATCCCGACCCGCGCGCCGCCTGCCCGCACGCGGTCGTGGATCTCCTGCGCCGAGAGGCAGCAGTCCTGCTCGCCGAGGAGCTCGACGACGAGCCGCCGCGCGCCGCCGCTGCGTCCGCTCGCCTCGCGGAGCCGCGGCAGAGCGCCGTGTCGCGTCCACGTGCTCATGTTGATAATGATACCCGTTCTCAAAGACGTGCTACCGTCCCGGCGGTGAGGGGCCTGCCTGCGTACTGCCCGTTCTGCTTGCGACGCTCGCGCTTGCCGGCTGTGCATCGAACGCCGAGGACTCTCTCGCGAGCCGCGGGTCTACGTCGCCTCCTTCTATCCACTCGCCTGGGCGACCGAGCAGGTCGCGGGCGGCTCGCACGAGGTCGTCAACCTCACGCCGCCCGGTGTCGAGCCCCACGACGTCGAGCTGTCGCCGAGCGACGTCGAGACGATCCGCAACGCCGAACTCGTCGTCTACATCGGCGGCGGCTTCCAGCCCGCGCTCGAGGATGCGGTCGAGTCGCGAGACGGCCGCTCGCTCGACCTTCTCCGGCCAGGAGAGGATCCGCACATCTGGCTCGACCCGGTGCGCTTCGCGCAGGCCGTCGAGCGGATCGCGCGAGCTGTCGGTGGTGCCGGCTCGGCGTACGACGAGCTTGGTCGAGCTGAAGGAGCTCGACCGGGAGTACCGGCGCGGACTCGCGCACTGCGAGCGCCGCGTCATCGTGACGACGCACGCCGCGTTCGGCCACCTCGCCCGGCGGTACGGGCTGACCCAGCTCTCGCTCGCGGGGCGCTCGCCCGAGGCCGAGCCCGGGCCCCGCGAGCTCGAGGAGCTGGTCGACGAGGTTCGTGCGTCGGGCGCGACCACGGTGTTCGCCGAGCCGCTCGTCTCGCGCCGCGTGGCGACACGATCGCGCGCGAGGCGGACGTCGAGGTGGCGATCCTCGATCCGATCGAGGGGCTGAGCCAGGAGCGCCTCGCCGCCGGCGAGGACTACCTGTCCGTGATGCGCGCCAACCTCGCGGCGCTGCGGAAGGCGCTCGGATGTCGCTAGCCGTCGAGCTCAGCGGCGTCTCGTTCGGGTACCGGCCGGGCCAGCGCGTGCTCGAGGACGTCGACCTCGGGCTCGGCGAGGGCGAGTTCGTCGCGGTCGCCGGCCCGAACGGCGGGGGCAAGACGACGCTGATGCGCATCCTGCTCGGGCTCGAGCGACCCGGCGAGGGCACGGCGCTGCTCTTCGGCGAGCCGGCCCATCGGTTCTCCGGTCGCCGCGCGCTCGGCTACCTCGCGCAGCGGTCCGAGGTCGGCGGCGACGCGCCGGCGACCGTGCGCGAGGTCGTCTCGGCCGGCCGGCTCGCGACCGGTCGGCTGGTCGGCCGGCTCGCCCGCGAGGATCGCGAGCTCGTCGCCGAGTCGATCGGCCGCGTCGGGCTCGACGCCGTCGCGGACGCGCCGCTCCGGACGCTCTCCGGCGGGATGCAGCAGCGCGCGTTCATCGCGAAGGCGCTCGCCGGGCAGCCCTCGCTGCTCGTCCTCGACGAGCCCACGACCGGTGTCGACGCCGAGTCGCAGGAGTCGCTCGCCGAGCTCCTCGCCGACCTCCACGGCGAGCTCGGCGTGACGATCGTCTACGTCTCGCACGAGTTCGGCGCGGTCGAGCACTACGTCGAGCGCCTCGTGCTCGTCCGGCGGACGATCGTCTTCGACGGCTCGCCGCACGATCTTCCCGGCGTCTGGCACGACCCGGGGCACGTCCATGTTCGAGAGTGAGTTCATGCGCCTCGCGTTCGGCGCGGGCGCGATCGTCGGCGTGCTCGCGCCGGCCGTGGGCTTCTTCCTCGTGCAGCGGCGGCAGTCGCTCGTCGGGGACGGCATCGGCCACGTCGCGTTCGCCGGCGTCGCCGCCGGGATCCTGCTCGACGTCTCGCCCGTCCTCACCGCGCTCGTCGCCGCGGTGCTCGGCGGGATCGCGATCGAGCTTCTCCGCTCGCGCGGCGGCGCGGCGGGCGATCAGGCGCTCGCGCTCGTCTTCTACACGGGCATCGCGCTCGGGGTGGTGCTCGTCGCGCAGGCCGGAGCGCTCAACGTCAACCTCTTCCAGTACCTCTTCGGCTCGATCCTCACCATCACGCGCTAGCGACCTCGCGCTGATCGCGGCGCTCGGGGCGGTCGGGATCGCGACCATCGCGCTGCTCTATCGAGCGTTCGCCGCGGTCATCGTCGACGAGGAGGGCGCCAGGGTCGCAGGCGTTCCGATCGGCTCGCTGAACGTCGCTCTCGCCGCGCTCGCTGCGGTCACCGTCGCGCTCTCCATGCGCGTCGTCGGGATCCTGCTCGTCGCCGCGCTGATGGTGCTCCCCGTGAGCGCCGCCGGCCGGCTCGCGTGGAGCATGCGCTCGACGCTCGTGCTCTCCATGGCGATCGGGCTCGGCTCGGCGCTCGCCGGCCTGACGATCTCGTACTACGCGGACCTGCCGCCGGGCGGGACGATCGTCCTCGTCGCCGCGACGGTCTACCTCGGCGCTCTGGCGCTGAGCGCGGCCCGCGGTCGCTGACTACGCGGCGGCGAGAGCCGCGCCGACGCCGGGCTCGTGGCAGCCGCGGCAGCGCGCTTCGTACTGCTCCGCGGCTCCGACGACCACCGTCTCGCCCGAGTAGGGCGCGGGCGTGCCGTCCACGAGCCGCTGCGTCGTCGTCGCCGGACCGCCGCAGCGGTGGCAGACGGCCTGCAGCTTGTCCACGAACTCGGCGTGCGAGAGGAGCGCGGGCATCGGGCCGAACGGAAGGCGGCGGAAGTCCTGGTCGAGCCCGGCGACGATCACGCGGGTTCCGCGCGTCCGCGAGGTCGAGCGCGCATCGACGACGACACCCTCGCCGAGGAACTGCGCCTCGTCGATGCCGACGACGTCGAAGCTCTGCGCGTGCGCCGCGATCTCTGCGACGGAGGTGACGGGAACGGCGCGCATCCGCGCGCCTGCGTGGCTCACGACGTCGGTGGCGTCGTAGCGGTCGTCGATCTGCGGCTTGAAGATGACGACCCGCTGCCCGGCGATCTCCGCGCGGCGCAGGCGGCGGATCATCTCCTCGCTCTTGCCGCTGAACATCGGGCCGCAGATGACCTCGAGCCAGCCACCTCGCTGCGGAGGGATCCGGATCACGGCGGCGATCCTAATGAGGCCGTCGGCGGGCAGTTCGGAGTGCGGAGGAAGGCATCGCAACCCCTGCTACACTCTCGCCCGCGCGGCGGCGTAGCTCAGTTGGTTAGAGCAGCGGAATCATAATCCGCGTGTCGCAGGTTCGAGTCCTGCCGCCGCTACTCGAACACCCCTTTTTTCGTCCCACCCGAACCGAGAGAACAATGGCAACCGGAGTCCGAGTCGCGATCACGCTCGCCTGCACCGAGTGCAAGCGGCGCAACTATCAGACGCAGAAGTCCAAGCGAAACTCCCCCGACCGCGTGGAGTTCAAGAAGTACTGCCGCTGGTGCGGCTCGCACACCATGCACCGGGAGACCCGCTAGGTGGCCCGTGAGACCCGCAAGCAACGGCGAGCCGCGCGCGCAGCCGCCGGCGACGGCGCGCCGACCTCGCGCCGCTCGCGCGCGCAGCAGGTCCGGCCGTCTCAGCAACCCGTCAAGCAGCAGACCGGCCGCAAGACCGAGAAGCAGCGCGGTCAGTTCATCCGCGAGTCCTACGCCGAGCTCCGGAAGGTCGACTGGCCGACGCGCAATCAGACGTTTCAGGGCGTCGTCGTCGTGATCATCGCCTGCGTTATCGTCGGTGCGTACCTGTGGGGCCTCGACCAGATCATCCGCCCCGTCGTCGACCGCGTTCTCCTCTAAGGGGCCACTGATGTTTCTCTGGTACGTGATCAACACCTACTCCGGGCACGAGAACAAGGTGAAGACCAACCTCGAGCACCGCATCGTCTCGTTGAACCAGCAGCCGGCGTTCCGGCGCGTGGTCGTTCCGACCGAGCAGGTCATCGAGACGAAGGACGGCCAGAAGGTGCAGACCGAGAAGCGGGTCCTCCCCGGCTACGTGCTCGTCAACATGAACATGTCCGACGAGGCGTGGACCGTGGTCAAGGGCACTCCCGGCGTGACCGGCTTCGTCGGCGCGGGAACCAAGCCCGTCCCGCTCTCGCAGCCCGAGGTCGACCGGATCCTCCACCACGGAGCGCCCGCGGGTGGTGGGCCGGCGGTGAAGTCGCAGGTCGAGTTCTCGCTCGGCGAGTCGGTGAAGGTGACGTCCGGCCCGCTGTCGGACTTCGACGGCGAGATCGTCGACGTCAACGCCGACCAGCAGAAGTTGAAGGTGCTCGTCGACATCTTCGAGCGCCAGGTCCCTGTCGAGCTCAGCTTCGACCAGGTGAAGAAGATCGACTAGGCCGCACGTCGGCCTCGGAAAAGAGAAGGAATGGCGAAGAAAATCCTCACGATGATCAAGCTCCAGATCCCGGGCGGCCAGGCCAACCCGGCGCCGCCGGTCGGCCCGGCACTGGGCCAGCACGGCGTCAACATCATGGAGTTCTGCAAGGCCTACAACGCGCAGACCGCGCACGAGAACGGCCGCATCATCCCGGTCGAGATCACGGTCTTCGAGGACCGGTCGTTCACGTTCATCACGAAGACGCCGCCCGGCTGCCGTCCTCATCAAGGAGGCGCTCGGCCTCGAGTCGGGCTCGGGCGAGCCGAACCGCAACAAGGTCGGCCGGCTCTCGCAGGCGCAGCTCCGCTCGATCGCGGAGGCGAAGATGCCCGACCTCAACGCGCGCGACGTCGACGAGGCGATGAAGGTGATCGCCGGGACGGCGCGGAGCATGGGGGTCGAGACATGAGCGCTCACGGGAAGCGCTATCGCGCCGCACGCGAGTCGATCGATCGCGAGCAGGCCTACACGCCGCTCGCGGCAGTGCGGCTCCTGAAGGATTCGCCCGCCGCGAAGTTCGACGAGACGGTCGAGGTGCACTTCCGCCTCGGTCTCAACGTGCGCCACGCGGACGAGCAGCTGCGCGGGACGATCATGCTCCCGCACGGCATCGGCAAGGACGTGCGCGTCGCCGTCTTCGCAGAGGGCGAGAAGGCGCGCGAAGCGGAGGACGCCGGAGCCGACATCGTCGGCTCGGCCGATCTCGCGACGAAGATCGAGGAGGGCTTCCTCGACTTCGACGTCGCGATCGCGACACCCGACCAGATGAGCGTGGTGGGCAAGCTCGGTCGCGTGCTCGGCCCGCGCGGGCTCATGCCGAACCCGAAGACGGGCACGGTGACCATGGACGTCGACCAAGGCCGTGTCCGACGCGAAGGCCGGCAAGCTGGAGTACCGCACCGACCGCGGCGCCAACGTCCACCTCCCGATCGGCAAGCGGAGCTTCGACGAGCGCGCGTTGCTCGAGAACTACGCCGCCCTCGTCGAGGAGATCGTCCGGGCCAAGCCGTCCGCCGCGAAGGGCCGCTACATCCGGCAGATCACGCTCACGACGACGATGGGCCCGGGCATCCACGTCGATTCGACCATCACTCGCGACATCGCCGAGGAGCTGGAGGCAGCTACAGTCTCGGCCTAGCTACCAACGACTCCCGCCGAAGACCGTCGGCAGCTCTTCACGAGCGTAGGTCCGACCGAGGCAGGTTCCGTCAGCGCGTCCAGCGTCCGACCGAGCCCGCCGTGAGCGGGTTTCGTCGTTCAGGAGGAAATGACGTGCTGAAAACCGACAAGGAACGGATCGTCGAGGAGCTCGCCGCGGAGCTCGGCTCCGCCGAGACGCTCATCGTCGCGGACTATCGCGGGCTGACGAACAAGCAGCTCGAGGCGCTGCGCGACCAGCTGCTCCCGCACGGTGCGCGATTCCGGATCGTCAAGAACACGCTCACGCGCCGGGCCGCGGAGCAGGCGGGCGCGGACGCACTGCTCGTCATGCTCGAAGGCCCGACCGCGATCGCGTTCATCGAGTCGTCGGGCGATCCCGCTGCCGTCGCGAAGGCGCTGGCCGCGACCGCGAAGGAGACGAACGTCCTCACGCTGCGCGGGGGGATGCTCGAGGGCAAGTCGCTCACGGGCGAGGAGGTCGACCGTCTGGCGACGCTGCCGCCCCTCGACATCCTGCGCGGGCAGCTCGTCGGTGCGATCGTCGCACCGATCACGCAGCTTCTCGCGCTCGTTTCCGCGCCTCTACGCGATCTGCACGGCCTCATCGACGCACGCATCGCGCAGCTCGAAGAGCAGGGCGAGGTCGTCGGGCCTGTCGCGGAAGCCGCCGTCGAGACCGCGGAGCCGGCCACCGAAGAGGCGGAGCAGTCACCGCCCGCTGCGGACGAGGGCCTGTCGGCGGCCGAGCCTGCCGAGGCACGACGCACCGGAAGACTCGGCGACAGCCGAGGCTTCCGACCCGGAACCGGAAGACACGGAAACGACGAATCAAGACTGAGGATCAGCAAGAGGAGGAAGACAATGGCCACTGATGTGAAGAACGTCCTCGACTCGCTCGGAAAGATGACCGTGCTCGAGCTCGTCGAGCTCAAGAACGCGATCGAGGAGGAGTGGGGCGTCACCGCCGCCGCTCCGATGGCGGTCGCGGCTGCACCCGCCGCGGGCGGCGACGGCGCGGCGGCGGAAGAGGAGAAGGACTCCTTCGACGTCGTCCTCACCGGCGCCGGCGACAAGAAGATCCAGGTGATCAAGGTCGTCCGCGCGATCACCGGCCTCGGTCTCAAGGAGGCGAAGGACCTCGTCGACAGCGCCCCGGGCGCCGTCAAGGAGGGAGCCGCCAAGGAAGAGGCCGAGTCGATCAAGGCGCAGCTCGAGGAGGCCGGCGCCTCCGTCGAGCTGAAGTAGCGCGGGCGACCCGGCAACGCCGCGGTACCCCGCTCGCAGGGGTCAGACCCGCGGGTCTGACCCCTGCACGTCAATGCGCTCGCCCAAGGCTCGACCGGCAGCCTTGACACCGTCCGCTATTCTGGATCGCACGCACCCACCGCCGCGGAAATGCGGTTGCGGAGGGGTGCCCTCGTGCGCTATCCTCTGCGGTTCCGCCGAGGTCGTCCGTCTAACCCTGCCCGTTCACGCTCTATCCATCTCACGCTCTGCACGCTTCTAAGGGAGGCTGTCACACTTGAGCAGCGTTGCTGTCGCGCCGCGCGCGCGCAAAAGCTTTTCGCGCCTGAAGCATGTCCTCGACCTCCCCGACCTCATCGACATCCAGAAGGCGTCCTTCGACTGGTTCATGGAGGGCGGCCTTCGCGAGACCATCGACGACATCTCGCCGATCGAGGACTACACGGGGACGCTTGCGGTCGAGTTCGCCGAATACGAGTTCGGTGATCCGCAGTTCACAATCCAGGAGTGTCGCGAGAAGGACCTGACCTACCAGGTCCCGCTCTCCATCACGGTCCGCTTCGTCAACAAGGACACCGGCGAGATCCGCGAGCAGCGGGTCTTCATGGGCGACTTCCCGATGATGACGCCGTGGGGCACGTTCATCATCAACGGAACCGAGCGCGTGATCGTCACGCAGCTCGTCCGCAGCCCCGGCGCCTACCTGATGGAGCCGAAGGACGCCACGAAGCAGGTCTTCATGGCGAACCTCATGCCGTCGCGCGGCTCGTGGCTCGAGGTCGAGATCGACAAGAAGGGACTGGTGTTCGCACGCATCGACCGGAAGCGCAAGCTCCCGATCACGACGCTCCTGCGCGCGCTGCCCGCGGAGGACTCCGTCGACGGGGTTCCAGCTCGACACGAGCACGAACGAGAAGATCCTCGAGCTCTTCGGCGGCTCGGTCTACATCGCGAACACGCTCGAGAAGGACCCGACGACACGCGAGGAAGAGGCCCTCATCGAGGTCTTCAAGAAGCAGCGTCCGGGCGAGCCCCCGACGCTCGACAACGCGAGGAACCTCCTTCGCTCGCTCTTCTTCGATCCCAAGCGCTACGACCTGACGAAGGTCGGTCGCTACAAGCTCAACCAGCGGCTCGGCGTCCAGGTCCCCGAGGATGTCCGCGTCCTCACCACCGAGGACATCGTCGCGCTCGTCCGCCGACTCGGTCGACATGCCGGCGATGCTCGGAGTGCCCGAGGATGCGAAGGACTACGCCGCCGAGGCGTCTCTCCTCTCGCGCGACCCGATCCGCAGCGAGCTCGACGAGTACGAGGACTTCGGGAACCGCCGCCTGCGCACCACCGGCGAGCTGATCCAGGAGGCGTTCCGCGTCGGGCTCTACCGCATGGAGCGCGTCGTCCGCGAGCGCATGACGACGGAGGACGTCGACACGATCACGCCGCAGACGATCATCAACATCCGTCCGGTCGTGGCCGCGCTCAAGGAGTTCTTCGGCTCGTCGCAGCTCTCGCAGTTCATGGATCAGACGAACACGCTGTCGGGGCTCACGCACCGGCGGCGGCTCTCCGCGCTCGGCGCGGGCGGCCTGACCCGCGAGCGCGCGCCGATCGAGGTGCGCGACGTGCACCCGACGCACTACGGGCGCATGTGCCCGATCGAGACGCCGGAAGGCCCGAACATCGGACTCATCGGCTCGCTCGCGTCGTTCGCCACGGTCTCGGAGTTCGGCTTCGTCCAGACGCCGTACCGCGTGGTCAAGGGCAGCAAGGTGACGGACGAGATCATCTACCTCGACGCCGCCGAGGAGCGACAGTTCACGATCGCGCAGGCGTCGGAGCCGGTCGATCCGAAGACCGGCCGCTTCCTGAACGAGCAGGTGCTGTGCCGCTCGCGCGAGGGCGAGGCCGTCGCGGTGCTCCCGAAGGACGTCGAGTACATGGACGTCTCGCCGGCGCAGATCGTGTCGGTCGCGACGGCGCTCATCCCGTTCCTCGAGCACAACGACGCGAACCGCGCGCTCATGGGCGCGAACATGCAGAAGCAGGCTGTGCCGCTGATGATCCCGCAGGCGCCGATCGTCGGCACCGGGCTCGAGTTCCGGGCTGCGGTCGACACCGGCGACGTCGTCCTCGCACACAACGACGGCTCCGTCGTCGACGTGGACGCGGAGCGCATCGTCATCGAGGGTCGTGGGACGCGCGACGAGTACCCGCTGACGAAGTTCATGCGCTCGAACCAGGGCACGCTGATCCACCAGAAGCCGGCGGTCATCCTCGGCGACAAGGTGAAGCGCGGCGAGGTCATCGCCGACGGCTCTTCGACGGACGGCGGCGAGCTCGCGCTCGGCGCCAACCTGCTCGTCGCGTTCATGCCGTGGGAAGGCTTCAACTTCGAGGACGCGATCGTCATCTCGGAGCGGCTCGTCAAGGACGACGTGCTCAGCTCGATCCACATCCACGAGTACGAGATCGACGCCCGCTCGACGAAGCTCGGCGACGAGGAGATCACGCGCGACATCCCGAACCGCTCGGAGGAGTCGCTCGCGAATCTCGACGAGCGCGGCGTCGTCCGCATCGGCGCCGACGTCGACGCCGGGCATCTCCTGGTCGGGAAGGTCACGCCGAAGGGCGAGACCGAGCTCACGGCCGAGGAGAAGCTGATCCGCGCGATCTTCAAGGAGAAGGCGCGCGAGGTCCGCGACACGTCACTGAAGGTCCCGAACGGCGAGGGCGGGAAGGTGATCGGCGTCAAGACGTTCTCGCGCGACGCCGGCGACGACCTGCCGCCGGGAGTCAACGAGCTCGTTCGCGTCTACGTCGCGAAGAAGCGCAAGATCGCCGAGGGCGACAAGCTCGCCGGGCGCCACGGGAACAAGGGCGTCATCTCGAAGATCGTCCCCGAGGAGGACATGCCGTTCCTCGAGGACGGTCGGCCGGTCGACGTCGTGCTGAATCCGCTCGGAGTCCCGAGCCGGATGAACATCGGCCAGATCCTCGAGACCCATCTCGGATGGGCGGCCGCGCACGGCGTCTTCGCCGAGGGCGATCCCGTGAACGCCCGGGCGCCGATCAACGCGCCCGATCCGCGATCGGTTGCGACGCCGGTGTTCGACGGC